>CAVXVV010000078.1:0-231010 GCA_963765195.1 uncultured Candidatus Rokubacteria bacterium | reverse complement strand
GGCAGGGCGAGGTCTTCCCGGGTGTGCAGCGCGACCACCTGCGTAGCCGGTCGCCGCTGACCGATGTCGAGCAGCTGCGCCACGAGACGCCTCCTGTCGATCGACGACGACCGGCCCGGCCTGATGGGCTGGCCGCTTTGGTTCGCCGAGTAGGGGTCGGACCGAGGCAGCAGCGTGACTTCCAGCGCACGACACCCCGAAATTTGGTAAACTCGGGGCTCTCGAGGGCAGCCCTCGGGAGAACGCATCGGGGTCGTGGTGCAGCCTGGTTAGCACACTGGCCTGTCAAGCAGGCGAGCGAGATAGAACCTGTGCTTCGCCAAAACCACGTCCGACTCGCCTGGCGAGGATCTGTGGGCTACCGGCGGGCGCAGCACGCCTGACGCCAGGGCGGACTGCCCGCCGCACGGCAGTCGGCATGCTTCGGCGATCGGGTCCGGCACAGAACGATGTGATTGTCCGCGCAGGACCGATGACGGCCGAGACGACGAATAGTCGTCGAGGGAGCACGTTGGTAGCGGGGCGCGGGCCGGTCGATGCCGGGTTATGCTGCCCGGCGGACGTAGCGATGATGTAGACCGCCGACTTGGTCGTGGAGGAGATAGGATGGTGCGGAGTCGTCCGGGAAGGCGTTCACGATCTGCTGGGCGGTCCAGTGGGCGGTGGGATGCTCGGTCACGTTGAAATGAACGACCCGTCGGCGATGATGAGCGAGCACGACGAGAACGAAGAGGACGCGTAGGCCTATGGTAGGAACCGTGAAGAAGTCGAGGGAGACGAGATCTCGGACATGATTGTCGAGGAACGTCCGCCAGGTCTGGGATGGCGGAGTGCGCCGCTTCGGCATCAGCCGAGACACGGTTCGCTCGGACACGTTGATGCCGAGCTTGAGGAGCTTGGGCATGAATACGGTGACGCACCCCAGAGCGGATTTCGCCGTGGCCATTCGCCTGACCAGGGCTTTGATCTCGGCGTTGACAGGCGGGCGGCCGCCAGCGGGCCGGGCCGAGAGCTTGGTCCAGTACTGGCGGAAGCGACGCCGCTGCCACCGCAGGACGGTGTCGGGAGTGACGATCACGAGAGGCCGCCGCCAGTCGGCCCAGACTCTGGCCAGCGTGACCCAGAAAAGCCGATCAGTTCGGCGTAGTGGGGGCCGGATCAACGTTCGCTTGTAGACGGCGAGCTGCTGCTGCAAGGCCAGGTTCTCGAGGGCGAGCTGGCGGTGGCCGCCGAAGAGGAAGGGCAGTACCCGAAACAGGTGGAGCAGGAGCGTGATCATCGAGCTGAGATAGTGGCCGGATCAGAGCCGACAGATCAACCACTTGCTCGCCGGCCGGGTTTTGGCGAAGGAACAACCCGTTTGTCCGGTGTCTAGGACCAGATTCCCGGGACGCCCACGCCCACTCCCACCCCACCGCTCGGCCCGGATCACCGCCGCCACCTGCTCGAGGGGCTCGGGTGGGAAGGTGGCCCGCATCTCCTGGTCGCCGGTCTGGTGCCGGAAACTTCTATTCGCATATTCGTACCCTTGACGCGGCTCGGCGCTGCGAGTGATATGTCTACCGGGACGGGACGAAGTGAAATGAGACAGGACCCTGAATGCGTTGCGCACCTCGAGGCAGCGAGGATTGGCGCGCGGGATCTGGTGCTGCCTAGCCCTCACCTCCGGGATGTCCCCGATTAGGGAGTGACCTCGTGAGCGACGAGTTCGTCCACCTGATGAGTCCGATCGACGTCGGCCCGTTCACGCTCCGGAACCGGATCGTGAGCACCGGGCACACCACCGCCTACAACCCGGACGGGCTCATCGGCGACCAGGAGATCGCGTACCACGTCCGGAAGGCGCAGGGCGGCATCGCGCTGAGCGTCACGGGATCGACGACCGTCCATCCCTCGGGCGGCGCCCCGCAGATGCACCTGCTCGTCAACTTCGACGACTCGGTGCTGCCCGGCTACCGGAAGCTGGCCGAGGCAATGCGTGCACACGGCGCACGGATGCTCATCCAGCTGACCCACCTCGCGTCAGGTTTCGCGTCGCACCACACGGGGCATCCCACTTGGGCGCCGTCCCAGGTTATGGGTGAGTTCGCGCGGAGCTGCCCCACGTGATGACGACGGCGGAGATCGAGACGCTGCTTGACGCGTTCCACAAAGCCGCGAAGCGGATCCGGGCGGCGGGGCTGGACGGCATCGAGCTCCAGGCGTTCGCCGCCTCCCTCGCCGTGCAGTTCATGTCGCCCTACACCAACAAGCGCACGGACCAGTGGGGCGGTTCGCTCAAGAACCGGCTCCGGTTCACCCGGGAGATGATGCGCGTGTGCCGGGAAGCGCTCGGCCCGGACCGGGCCCTCGCCATGAAGATCGCCGGCGACGAGCTCGTCGATGGCGGGCTCCATCTCCCTGAGATGCAGGAGATCGTGCGCGAGCTCGACGCCGATCGGATGATCGACTTCTACGTCATCGCCAGCGGCAACAACATGGAGAAGTTCGCGCGCGTCGATCACTGGCCCCCAACGCCCGCTCCGCAGGCCCTCCACGCGAATCTCGCCCAGGGCATCAGGTCGGTCACGTCCCGTCCGGTGGCGGCGCTCGCGCGAATCGTCAGCCCGGCTATCGCCGAGCGGCTAATCGCCGACGGCGTCTGCGACATGGTGGCTATGGTCCGCGCGAACATCGAGATCCCGACCTGCCGAGCAAGCTCGCGTCCGGGCGGGCCTGGGACATCCGCCCGTGTGTCGGCGATAGCACAGGCTGCATCGACCGCATTATCGAGGGCGAGCCGATGCGATGCATTTACAATCCGGCGATCGGCCGCGAGCGCGAGTGGGCGACCATCGATCGGGCGGCCGTCCCGCGGCGCGTGCTCGTGATCGGCGGCGGCCCGGCCGGTCTGGAGGCGGCGCGGGTGGCGGCGCTGCGTGGCCACCGCGTCACGCTGTTCGAACGCGCGGACGAGCTCGGGGGCGCGGCGCGCGTGACGGCCCGACAGCCTGGCCGCGAGGAGCTGATCCGGATCGCCCGCTGGCTGGGCGACCAAGTGCGAGCCCTGGGCGTGGATGTCCGGCTGGCGACGGAGGCGACGCTCGAGCGTGTCCGGGCGGAGCGCCCGGATGTCGTCATCCTCGCCACCGGCGCGCGGCCGGTCGAGCCCCCCGTGCGCCCGGGAACTGTGCCGGTCGTCAGCGCGTCGGCCGTCCTCAGCGGAGACGTGGAGGCCGGCCGCAACGTGCTCGTGGTCGACCACACGGGGCAGCAGGCAGGCTGCGCCGTCGCGGAGCTCGTCGCCGACCGCGGCGGCCGAGCCGAGGTGGTGAGCCGCCAGTTCCACCCCGCCGTCGACTGCGGTCTCACCAACACGGTGTCGCTTTATCGCCGGCTCTTCCGGAAGGGCGTGGAGCTCACGGCGCATCACGACCTCCGAGAGGTCGACGAGGAGGGCGTCACGCTGTTCAACTACTACAACCAGCGGGAGCGCCGCGTTGTGGGCCTCGACCAGGTCGTGGTGGTCACTTCGCCAGTCCCGAACGACGACCTCTTGGCGCCCCTGAAGGAGGCGGGTCTGGACGTCCGAGCGGTCGGCGACTGCGTGGCACCGCGCGACATCGAGAACGCCACGTACGAGGGCCACCGCGCGGCCAGGCTCGTGTAAGGCTGCGCCGGATGGAGGCTCGATGACCTCAGCGAACAGCCGCTCGGCACCGCCGATGGTGCGCGTCGCCGACGTGCACAAGCAGTACGGCGATCATGAGGTCCTGCGCGGGGTCAGCGTCGACGTCGCGATGGGTGAGAAGATCGCCATCATCGGGCCGAGCGGCGCCGGCAAGAGCACCTTGCTCCGATGCATCAACTACCTCGAGCGCCCCCAGCGCGGGCACATCTATCTGGAGGGCGCGCTCGTGGGGGAGCGCGAGGAGCATGGGAGCTACACGCCCATCAGCGAGCGAGACCTGGCGCCGACGCGGGCCAAGATGGGGATGGTGTTCCAGCGCTTCAACCTCTTTCCTCACTTGACCGCGCTCCAGAACGTCGCGATCAGCCCCTGTCGCGTCCTCGGCCTGTCGAACGGCGAGGCCGACGCCCGGGCCCGCGAACTCCTGGAGAAGGTCGGCCTGTCGGACAAGGCTCGCGCCTTTCCCGAGAAGCTCTCGGGCGGACAGCAGCAGCGGGTCGCGATCGCGCGGGCCCTTGCGATGCGCCCGAAGGTGATGCTGTTCGACGAGGCGACCTCGGCCCTGGACCCGGAGCTCATCGGCGAGGTTCTGCAGGTCATCCGGACGCTCGCCGGCGAGGGCATGACGATGCTGATCGTAACGCACGAGATGCAGTTCGCCGAGGATGTCGCGGACCGCGTGCTGTTCATGGACCACGGCGTGATCGTCGAGGAAGGCGAGCCGCACGTGATCTTCAAAGCCCCCCGCCACGAGCGGACGCGCGCGTTCCTGCGCGCCGTGCTCCAGCGATGAGCGAAGCGCGGTGACCGGGTTCCTCCGGTTCTGGGAGATCTTGATCGCCAAGCTCCCGGTATTCCTCCCGTATCTGCTGAAGGGCGCTCTGGTCACGCTCGAGATTACCGGCGCGACCCTGGTCGTGGCGGCGGTGGCCGGGCTCGCACTAGCGCTGATGCAGCGGACCCGGCTGCCCCTGGTCGGGACCGTGGCGTGGACATACATCGAGGTCATGAGGTCCGTCCCGGTGCTGACGACGCTGTTCGTTATCTACTTCGGTTTGGCGTACCTCGGCATCCAGTTGCCCTCGTTCGTGGCGGCCGTAATCGGGCTCGGCATGCTGGGCGCCTCCTACATGGCCGAGATCATCCGGGCGGGTATCGAGGCCGTGCATCAGGGCCAGCGCGAGGCGGCGGTCTCTCTCGGCATGACGCCCTCGCAGGCGATGCGGTTCATCATCCTGCCGCAGGCGCTCCGGGTGATCGTGGCGCCGACGGCGAACTACACGATCGGCCTCCTCAAGGACACGGCGATCGTCTCGACGGTGGCAGCGCCCGAGCTCCTGTTCGCGGCCAAGTCGCTCGTCTCTCAGACGATCCTGCCCATGCAAGTGTACCTCCTGACCGCGAGCATCTACCTCGTGATGAGCTGGCCGCTGGCGCGTGCCGCGCGCCACCTCGAGCTGCGCCTGAGCCGGGGAGTCTAGCGATGGGCGGCTTCCTCGCGACGTACGGCGACAACGTGACGCTGTGGCTTCCGCCGCTGATGCGGGCGGCGCGGGTGACCCTCGTCCTGGCGGCCCTGTCGATCGCCGTCGGCGCGGTGGTGGGCCTCCTCCTCGCCCTGCTCAAAATGGGCGGGAGCCCGCTGCTCCGGCGCGCGGCCAGCTTCTACATCGAGGTGACCCGCGGGACGCCCGCGCTTGCCCAGCTCTACATCGCGTATTTCGGCCTGGCGAGTATGGGTCTGACGCTCGACAACATGACCGCGACGGTCGTGGCGCTCGGACTGAACGCCGCCGCGTACATGGCCGAGATCTACCGGGCGGGCATCGAGTCGGTCCATGGAGGCCAGCGCGAGGCGGCCCTGTCGCTGGGAATGACGCCGGCGCAGTCGATGCGATTCATCGTGCTGCCTCAGGCGTGGCGTGTGGTGCTGCCGCCCGCGGCTAACCTCGGGATCGCCGTGCTGAAGGACACGTCGCTCGCAAGCGCGATCGCCACTCCCGATCTCATGTCACGGGCATACGACCTTGTGGGTCAGACCTGGCGGCCGATGCACATTTATCTGCTGGTGGCAATCATGTACATGGCGATGTGCCTGCCTTTGGCGCAGGTCGTCCGCCGCCTGGAGCGGGGCGTGAAGCGGAGCGACGTGCCGGCGGCGAGGGCTTCGGGATCCGTGGGATGGCGGCAGCGCGCCACGGCATCGTAGTGCAATCCCAACCAAGGAGGAACGGGATGAGGCTTCGAGCTATCGGCCTGGTGTCCGCGCTCTGTTTGGGCCTGGTTGTCCCGGCGCATGCTCAGATTAAGACGGTGAAGCCGGGTGTGCTGACGGTCGCGATCGACAACGACATGCCGTACTGCAAGGAAGAAGGCGGCAAGATCATCGGCATCGATGGGGAGATCATCACCGCCGTTGCCACGAAGCTCGGCCTGAAGGTCGAGCCTGCAGTCATGGAATGGGCAGCCGAGATCCAGGCCGTGCAGTCGGGCCGTGCCGACACCGACATCTGCGGGATGGCGTTCACGGCCGAGCGGGCGAAGACCGTCAACCTCTCAGACGGCGCCTACTATCAGGTCTCGGAGTTCACGCAGCTCAAGGACTCGAACATCAAGTCGATCGAGGACTTGAAGGGGAAGACGGTCGGCACCATCCAGGGATACTTCTACATCCCCAACCTGAAGAAGATCCCATGGATCGGCGAGAGCAACCTCAAGCTCTACAACACGATCGACGCCGCCATCCAGGACCTGATGGCCAAGCGCGTGCATGCGCTCCTGCTCGGCGCCCCAACCAGCGCCTGGCTCGCGACGCAGCACCCGGAGTGGAACCTGAAGTACGAGCCGATCCAGGCGAACGAGTACATGCCCGACACCGTGAACAAGGCGTACACGGTCTTCAGCTCGCGCCTGGACAACCCCGGGCTTGTCAAGGCGATGAACGAGCAGATCGCCGCCATGAAGAAGGACGGGACGATCGAGAAGATCATGGGGAAGTACAACATGGCTAACCCGGCCTTCTTGATGAAGTAGCACTGGGTACACGACATTCGCGGCGGCACGCGGCTGGCCCGAGACCACCGGCCCGCCCTAGCCGCGTGCCGCCGGCCCACCTTGAAGACACACTCGAGGGCGCGACGATGAGGACCCAATACGACGCGATCGTGATCGGCGGCGGCCACAACGGTTTGGTGGCTGCAAGCTACCTGGCGCAACGGGGCCTGTCGGTGGTCGTGTTCGAGCGGAGCGACCGGATCGGCGGCGCGTGCGTGACGAACGAGATCGTCAAGGGCTTCAGGGTCTCCGGCGCGGCACAGGTGCTCGGGATGTTCCGGGCGGAGGTCATCCGGGACCTCGAGCTGGAGCGTCACGGCTTGACGTATCGGCTCCGCGACCCCGAAGTCTTCATCCCGTTTCCCGACGGCCGGCACCTGTTCCTGTATGCCGACGCCGAGCGGACCATGGCGAGCATCGCGCGACTATCGGAGCGCGATGCGGAGGCGTATCCGCGGTACGACGCGTACACCACCGAGATCGCCCGCGTCATCGGCCGCTTCATGCTGTCGCCGGCGCCCACCCTTGAGGAGTTCGCCGGCGCGTTCACCGGCCCTGACGCAATGGACATGCTGCAGTGCGCGCTGTTCGCGAGCGTCGACGAGTATCTGTCCCGTTTCTTCGAGTCCGACTACGTGAAGGGTCCGTTCGCGTACGGGGGCCTGTCCGGGTCGGCAGCAGGGCCGCGCACCCCGGGGACGGCGTTCAGCAAGTTCTATCATTCCGCGACTGGCCTCAGCGCAGCGCTCGGGACGTGGGCGTTGGTCAGAGGCGGCATGGGCAGCGTCACCGAGGCTCTCGGGGCGGCGCTCCGGCAGCACGGCGGTGAGATCGTGTGCGGCAAGACCGTGGCCGCGGTCCGCTACCGGGACGGTCGCGCGACGGGCGTCGTCCTCGAGGACGGCAGCGAGTACCAAAGCGCGGTGGTCCTGTCGAACGCCGAGCCGAAGCGGACTCTGCTCAGTCTGGTCCCGAAGGAGGCGTTGACGCCCGAGCTCCGGGAGCGGGTGCGTCGGATTCGGACGGACGGAAGCGGCTTCAAGATCAACTTCGCACTGAGCGAGCTTTCCGATTTCGTGGCCCTGCCGGGCAAGTCCGTGGGGCCTCAGCACACAGGCGGGGTCATGATCGCGCCGTCGATCGACTATATGGAGCGCGCCTGGGACGACGCGAAGTACGGACGGCCGTCGAGCCGGCCGTTTACCCAGATGTTCTTCCAGTCCGCCACCGATCCGACGCTCGCGCCGGCGGGCCGGGCGCACGCTGTCGATGTGGGGCCACCAGCTTCCCCTACCAGCTGAGCGCGGGCGACATCGACGTCGAGCGCGACCGGCTGCGCGAGCGGATGATCGACCTCATGACCGAGTACGCCCCGAACTTCCGGGCGTCCGTTCTCGGGTGCGAGGTCTTTCTGCCCTCGGATTTCGAACGGGTATACGGGATGACCGGTGGACAGATCTTCCACGGCGACCTGATGCCCGGTCAGGTCCTGTGGGGCCGACCGCTCCCCGGCATCAGCGGACACGGGACGCCCGTGCCCGGACTCTATCTGTGGGGAGCGGGGACCCATCCGGGTGGGGACGTCAGTGGCGCGCCCGGCTACAACGCCGCGCAGGCCGTGCTTCGGGACGTCGCAGCGGGAGTCATTCCGAAGACGTGAACGAACTGGTCCGCGTCACCGACGCCCACGCTGGAATGGTCCGTCCTTCGACTGTCCAATCCGGGCGGTATGCTTTGGAGGTGGATGCATCCCGTTGGGACAACTGACGGGCACTTGACGTCATTGTCTTCCACTCGAAGGCGGCGACAGACAGCCGGCGGCCAGCCGATCTTGCCTCGGGCGGATCGGATCCGGTACGACGAGGCCGCCGCGGACCTGCGCGCTCACTACCAGGCCACGGGAAGCCGGGATCTCAAGGAGGCGAACTTTCGTCTCGCCCACCTCGAGCGGTTCTTCGGCGGCTGGCGCCTGGTGGCGATCGATCAGGGCGCGGTGCGGCAGTACGTCCTGCGTCGGCAAGCCGCGGGTGCGGCCAATGGGACCATCAACCGCGAGGTCGGTGTGCTCGTCCGGATGCTCGGCCTTGCGTACGAGGGGAGGAAGCTCCTTCGCCTGCCCGTGATCCGAAAGATCAAGGAGGCGCCTCCGCGTCAGGGATTCTTCGAGCCGGCCGCCTTCGAGGCCGTGCGGCGGGAGCTCCGGCCCGACCTCCGGGTCGCCGTGGCGCTCGCCTATGCCCTCGGCTGGCGGATGCAGAGCGAGGTGTTGCCCCTCGCGCTCCGGCAAGTGGACCTTCAATCCGGAACCATTCGCCTCGACCCGGGCCAGGCGAAGAACGAGGAAGGCCGGGTGGTCTACCTGCCGGCCGACCTCAAGGTACTCGTCGCGGCCCAGGTCAAGCAGGTGCGGGCCCTCGAGCGGAAGCTCGGGCGGATCATCCCGCATCTCTTCCCGCACCTCCGGGGGCGGCACCGGGGGGAGCGGATCAAGGATTTCCGCCGCGCGTGGCAGGGGGCCTGCCGGCGCGCCAAGGTCGGGCCGATGCTCCGGCACGACTTCCGGCGCACGGCGGTCCGGAATTTGGTAGACTCGGGTGTCTCGGAGCGCGTGGCCATGGAGGTAACGGGCCACAAGACCCGCTCGGTGTTTGACCGGTACCACATCGTGAGCCCGGCGGACCTGCAGGAGGCGGCGCGGCGGCTCACGGGCATAGTTTCGGGCATAGTCGGGCGGGGACGCGCGAAGGGGCGACGCTAAGTACTCGGAAAACCGCATCGGGGTCGTGGTGCAGCCTGGTTAGCACACTGGCCTGTCAAGCCAGAGGCCGCGGGTTCAAGTCCCGTCGACCCCGCCATATCTGACGTACAACGCCGAGGGGCGGCGCCTTACCGCCCCTCGGCGTTGTCTGCGAATCCTCCATATCGCCGGCCACCGGCCTCCGCGTCTTCGTCCGCGCCAATGGCTCTCTGCGCTGCGCCCGCCGGCCCCCCCCGCCCCCGCCACGCAGAAGCTGCGTTCCTTAGCGGGGAGTGCTTCACGCGGAACGGCGCCGGGTGTCTAGTAAGTAAGAGAAGGCAGGCGGATGTCGGCGTTACGATCGGCTCCGGAGCGGACGTACCACGTACTGGGGGTGCCCCTTCGCACGGGCTCGCTCCAGCCCGGGAGCGAGAACGACGCGACGGCGTATCGAGACGCGGGGTTGATCCCGCGGCTCGGGCGTGCGGGCCTGCGGGCGATCGACGAGGGCGACCTGGCGATCCCGAGCTACCTGCCCCATCACACGGTCCCGCCGATACGGAGCTGGCCCGGGCCGCGCATCGTCTGGGATCTCCTGGCGACGCGGATCGGTCCCTGGCTCGCGCAGCCGGGACACGTGCCGTTCCTGGTGGGGTGCGACTGCAGTGTCGTCGTCGGCACGTCCCAGGCCCTGGAACGCGCGGCGCCCGGCGACGTGCACGTCCTCTACGTCGACGGCGACTTCGACGACGGCGCGCCCGATCCCGCGCGGTGCCAGAGCGCCGCCGCCATGGCGGTGTGGCTGCTGAGCCGGCCCTCGCCGTTCTGGACCGGCACGCCGCTCGGATCCTCGCAGATCACGGTCATCGGCTGGAGCCGTCCCTCGCAGTCGCGGGACGTCGCGGTGCCCTCGGTGTCTCTGGCCGATCTGCGCCGGGTCGGTCCGGCTGCGGCCGTGCAGGGCGTCCTGGACGCCCTGCCGCCCGATGCCGCGCTCCTGCTGCATCTCGACATCGATGTGTTCGCCGCCGCCGCTCTGCCGGCGGCCTACTTCCCGCACGCGGACGGCTTGACGCTCCCCGAAGGCGCGGCGCTCCTGAAGACCATCCTCGCGGACCCGCGGGTCCGGCTGGTCGAGGTCAGCGAGTACGCGACCCTCCGTGACCTCGATCGGCGTCGGGTCGGCGAGCTGACCGACATGCTGGTGGGTGCCCTCGAGCGCTGAGGCGTTTCACCGCCCGCGCCGAGCGGGGAATCGAAGCTCGCCGGCTGCCTTGTGTGACCGCTGATTTCCGCTACTGTTGGTCCGTGTCTCGATCGCGTGTCGCCTGTCGAGCGGTAGGCCGGGAGGTTCAAGTCCCGTCGACCCGCCCCCTCCCTCGCGCAGTCGGGCGCGTCGCGTGAACGGGATGGCCCGCGCCGCCCCAGTCGACCGTTGACGCGAGGCCGCATCCGCCTCCCTGGCGTTTCGGCGGCTCGATGATGCCGCACTCCGGCTCCCAGTCCGCATTCGCGATCGGTCGCGGCGATCTCGATGGAGCGACCGAGGATGCCAGGACGGCCGCCCCCCGCCTCCGCCCCGGTCCCGGTTGCGCGATGCCCCCCGCCGCGCCGTGACCCGGTGATTCTCCCCGCGTTCCGCGTCCGGAGCTTCCGCTTCCAGTGGTCCGCCGATCTCCTGACGTCCTGGGCGTTCGAGATGGAGACGGTCGTCCTCGGCTGGTACGTCGTGACCCACACCGGCTCGGTCCTGCTCCTCACGATCTTCGGCTCGCTCCAGTACGTGGGGACGCTCGCCGCGCCGATGTTCGGCGTGCTGAGCGACCGGCACGGTGGCCGGGCGATGCTCTGCGGGATGCGCGCGATCTATGCGGCGCTGGCCGCCCTGCTGACCGTCCTCGCCCTCGCCGGGGCGCTGACGCCGGGATGGGTGCTCGTCGTCGCCGCCCTCGCCGGCGTCGCGCGGCCGAACGACCTCGCGATGCGGAACACGCTCATCGGCGCCACCATTCCCGCGAGCCACCTGATGGGCGCGCTCGGGCTCTCCCGCGCGACGGCCGACTCCGCGCGCGTGGTCGGCGCGCTGGCCGGCGCCACGTTGTCGTCGACGATGAGCCTCGGGCACACGTACCTCTTCGTCACCGCCTTCTATCTCGCGAGCCTCGGGCTGACCCTCAACGTGTCCCGGGTCCGGACCGAGCCGACGGGCGCGGCGCGGCCGCCTTCGTCACTGGCCGGCACGGGGCGGGATCTCCGGGAAGGCCTCGCGTACGTCGCGCGGACACCAACCCTCCTCGCCATGGTCCTGCTGGCGTTTCTCGTCAACCTGACCGCCTATCCGGCCACGAACGGGCTCCTGCCGTACGTCGCCCAGCGCATCTACCACGTCGACGCCACGGGGCTCGGCTGGCTGGTGGCGAGCTTCGCGGGCGGCGGTCTCGTGGCCTCGATCGGCACGGTGCTCACGGCCGGCGCCCGTCATCCGGAGCGCGCGACCCTCGTGGCCGCGGCCGCCTGGCACGCGGCATTGCTGGTCTTCGGACACGTGGAGACGATGAGCGCGGGCGTCGTCGCGCTCCTCGTCGCGGGCTTTGCGCAGAACGTGTCGATGATCGGGGTGGCGGCGACGCTCCTGGCGAACGCGGAGCCGCGCCTTCGCGGCCGGGTCATGGGCGTGCGGACGCTCGCGATCTACGGGCTCCCGGTCGGTCTGCTCCTCGCGGGTGTGCTGATCGACCGCCTGGGATTCCCATGGACGAATACCCTGTCCGCCTTGCTCGGGCTGGTCGTGACCGGGTGGATCGGCTTCACGTGGCGCGACGCTCTCTGGTACCGGTCGCGGGCGAGGGTGTGACCCGACGAGAGCCTCCACCCCGTCAGGGCCGCGACCGGCCGCTCGGTCCGCGTGACCCACGGATCCAGGTCAGACTCGCGCGGCGCGCGGCGCAGCGACACAACCCGGACTGAGACGTGGCCACATCATCCAGCCGGTGCGCGACGCCGGCCACGTCTCGACGCCGGGCCCGAGCCCGCGCGGGGAGGGCTGCCAGCTTGACGCGTTCTGGGGTCGATGCTAGCGTCCGGCCAAACCCGCGCAGCGACTGAGGAGGACGGTCCATGAGCGACGAGCACGGACGCGTCACACGCCGTGGCTTCCTGAAGACGACGGCGACCGGCGCCGTTGCCGGCACGGTCGGGCTGTCCGTCCGCCCGGCTCGCGCTCAGAAGAAGGCCGTCACGCTGAAGGTCCTGGCGCGGGACTACACGCTCCGCCTCGATTCTCCGTGGCGAACCGCGGGCGCGGAGCTCAAGCGCCGCCACCCGGAGCTGGACATCAACCTCGAGCTCGAGGGCTCCCCGTACAACGACCAGCGCCGGAAGGCGCTCATCTCGACGCAGGCCGGGCAGGGGGCCGACATCATCCAGATGGACAACATCTGGCTCGGCGAGTTCGCCGAGGGCGGCATCGTCCAGGACGTCACCGCACGGTTCAACGCGTGGAGCGACAAGGGGGACGTGCCGCCGGTGTTCGTCCGGACGGCGACGTGGAGGGAGAAGGTCTACGGCCTCTGGCTGAATGCCGACGTGCGGCTCCTCCACTGGAACAAGAAGCTCTTCCAGAAGGCCGGCCTGGATCCCGCGCGGCCCCCTCGCACGTGGGACGAGCTGGCCGCGATGGCCGGCAAGTGCACGGTCCCGCCCAACCAGTGGGGCTACGTCTTCCCCGGCGGACAGGCCGAGGAGACGGTGGATCGCTGGCTCGCCTTCCTGTACCAGCTCGACGGCTCGGTCCTCAATGCCGAGAACACCCAGGCGGTCTTCAACAGCGAGGCCGGAGTCCGATCGCTCCAGTTCCTGGCCGACCTGGTCAACAAGCACAAGGTGACGCCGAAGGAGATCCTGGGGTCGAACCAGGACGAGCTGGTGAACGTCCTGGTGACGAGCGATCGGTTCGCGATGGGGATCGTCGTCGGCACCGGCTTCCGGCCGGGTGGCACCAGCGACTACAAGACGCCGGAGGAGTTCGCCAAGGTGCGGGGCGCCGCGGTGCTGCCCGTGGCGGCGGGCGGCCACAAGGCCACGGTCATGGGCGGCTGGATCCTGACGATCGGGCGATCCAGCCAGAACGCCGACCTCGCCTGGGAGTACATGACGATCGTGACCGGCGAGCCGGCGGCCCGTGACTTCTGGCAGAAGCAGCAGCGGGTGCCGACCCGGAAGGCCGCGTTCGAGAACGTCGCGTCGTACAGCCAGGTCATGCCGTACTTCGACCAGATCGCCGAGTCGGTTCCGTTCGCCCGCTTGGCGCCGCAGGTGCCCCAGTATCCGAGCTTCCTGCCGTTCATGATCACCGCGGTGCAGCGCACGCTGTCGGGCGAGACGGCGCCGAAGGCGGCCCTCGACGAGGCCGCCACCCAGACCAACGCCATCCTCCGGAGGTAGCGGATTCCGCGGCGGGCGGTGGCTGCCCTACCTGCTCGTCCTCCCCGCCGTCCTCCTGGTGGCCGGTCTGCAGGTCTACCCGACGCTGGCCGGGATCTGGTACGCGTTCCACGACGTCCACCTGGCCCGCCTGCACCAGATGCCGTTCGCCGGCTTCCGGAACTTCGGCCACGTGCTGGCCGGCCCGTTTCCCAACCTCTTGCGGCCGGTGGCCGTGGTCACCACGGTGTGGGTCGTGGGATCGGTCGTGCTGCAGGTGGGGATCGGGCTGGGGCTCGCCCTCCTGCTCCAGCAGCGGTGGGTGCGCGGCCGCCAGCTCTTCCGGAGCCTCTACCTCTTCCCGTGGGTGATCGCCGGGATCGTCGTGGGCTACTCGTGGCGGTTCATCTTCGATCCGACCGTCGGCCTTCTGAACGCGCTACTGGGCGCCATGGGGTTCGCGCCCCGGCCTTGGCTCGTCAGCGGCCCGCTGGCGATGGGCGCGCTCCTGATCGCCGCGACCTGGCGGAATGCCGGCTATAGCCTCGTCCTCCAGATGGGCGGGCTCCAGTCGATCCCCGACGAGGTGTACGAGGCTGCCCGCATCGACGGGGCCACCGGCTGGCGACTCCTGGGCCACGTCGTGCTGCCGCTGATCAAGCCGTTCCTGCTCATCAACCTCATCACCACGACGGTCGAGGCCCTCAATACCTTCGACCTCGTGCTCGCGCTGACCCGGGGTGGCCCGCTGTACCGCACCGAGACCGTGGCGCTCTACATGTACCACCAGGCCTTCCAGTGGGGCTTCCTCGGCGATGCCGCGGCCGTCTCGGTGGTCGTCTACGCCGTCGGCGTGCTGCTCACGTTCGGCTACGTGCGGCTCCTTCATGAGCGCGAAGCGTTCTGAGGCGCCCCGGGCCTGGCGGGCGTTCACCTATGGCGTGCTCGGACTCTACACGGCGTTCTCGCTGGCGCCGCTCCTGTGGGTCCTGACGGCGGCGATCAAGACTCCCGCCGAGGCTCAGCGGATCCCGCCCACGCTCCTGCCGTCCACGCTCCACCTGGACAACTTCCGGGTGGCGTTCACCTCGCCGGCCTTCGGGATCCGCCCCTTCGCGAACAGCGTGGTCTACGCGCTCGGGACCGTCATCCTGGGACTCCTCGTCGCCTCGCTGGCGGGCTACGCGTTCTCGCGGTTCCGGTTTCGAGGCGACCGCGTGATCTTTCTCGCCCTGGTCCTCGCCAACCTGATGCCCGGAGTGGCCAAGCTGGTGCCGCTCTTCCTCATGTACTCGGCGTCCCGGCTCTACGACACGCGAGTCGGGCTGGTGCTCCTCTTCACGCTCGGTGTCCTCCCGCTGGGCACCTGGATGATGAAGGGGTACTTCGACCGCGTGCCCCGCGAGCTGGAGGAATCGGCGCTGGTCGACGGGTGTAGTCGCCTGGGCGCGTTCGCCCGTGTCACGGTGCCGCTGGCCGCGCCCGGGCTGGCCGCCCTCGCGGTGATCGCCTTCGTCGACGCGTGGAACGCCTTCACCTTCCCGCTCATCCTGACCGGCCAGCAGGCGCTCAAGCCCTACACGGTCGCTGTCTACGGCTTCGTGGGCGAGTACGGCGAGGTCCAGTGGCATCTGGTGTCGGCGGTCGCTGTGGCCTCGGTGATCCCGCTGCTGGTGCTGTTCGTCGTCTTCCAGCGCGCGCTGGTCAGCGGGCTCACCGGCGGGGCCATCAAGACGTGATCGGGCGCGCGGCCGCTCCGTGGACGCGGGCGCGACCCCGGCCGTGGATCATCGCCCACCGTGGCGCCTCCGAGGAGGAGCCCGAGAACACGCTCCGGGCGCTCCGCCGGGCGATCGAGCTCGGGGCGGACATGGTGGAGCTGGACGTGCATCTCAGCCGGGACGGCCACCCGGTCGTCATCCACGACTTCCGGGTCGACGCGACGACCGACGGGGCCGGCGAGGTCTCCGCGCTCACGCTTGCCGAGCTCCGGCGACTCGACGCGGGGCGGGGAGAGCGCATTCCCACGTTCGACGAGTTCGTCGCGGCGGCGGGCGGGCGGTGCGGCCTCTACGTCGAGCTGAAGGGTCCGGGCACCGCGGGCCCGGTGATGGCCGCGATCCGGCGACATCGCGTCCAGGAATCGGTCATCGTCGGGTCGTTTCGCCCGGAGCTGGTCGAGGCCGCCCGCGCGGCAGCGTCCGACATCCCCACGTCGCTGCTGGTGCGTGCCGCCGTCACGGACCCGGTGGGCGACACGCTCGCGGCCGGCGCCGCGTACGTGCACCTGTGCTGGGAGAAGCGGTCGCCGAATCCGGCCGACGACGTGACGCCGGCGCTGCTCGCCAGTTGCCGCGCCGCCGGCCTCGGCGTGATCCTCTGGCATGAGGAGCGCCCGGCCGTCATCGAACGGCTCCGGGGTCTGGCCGTGGACGGGGTGTGCGGGAATCGCCCCGAGCTCCTGCAGCGTCTCCGGACGTCGTGATCGAGCTGCCGCTCCGCGCCGTCTTCGAGCCGCCGCAGTACCCGAACGTCTGGTTCCACGTCCACGAGCGGCTGGCAGCCTCGCAGAAGGAGGCCGTGGCGTGGCTGATCGGCTGGCTCGCCGAGCGCGTGGGCCTGGTCGACGACTTCGGCCGCTACAAGCCCCCCGAGGCCTCGGACGGCCAGGCCCGCCTTGCCCACCTCCAGCCGTGGACCGACGCCGCGGACCCGGCTTTGTCCCACGCCCACGACCTCCACATCCGCTACTACCACGTGGCGCTCCGGCAGCAACGCCAGGACCGCGTGGAGCTGGTTGCCTCCGGGTCTCGCGCCGAATACTACCGGTTCGCGGCCAGCGTCCACTACGAGGTGGAGGACGAGCATCCACTCCACCCGTACATCGACGAATGCGGCCTGTGCGGGCGGACGGGAGCGTACCAGGACGCCGCCGATCTGTTCTCCGGCGTCCACGAGCCGCTGGGGCTGGAGCTCCTGCTGGAGGGCACCGTTCGCGGCCAGCGCGTCTTTCGCGCCGATGGGCGTCCGGTGGTTCCATTGGCGGCTCTCGCGCGGGACCACGCCCTCGAGGTACATCGGGCTGTCCCCTCGCGACCCGATCAGAACGTGGTCGAGGTCGCGGTGGTGACGATCGCGCCCCGCGGCTACTAGCCCGGACTGCCAGGTGGCGTGTCCGACGCGTCAGCCGGAGGCCGGCCGTCGGCCCCTGCGGTGCGGCACGCGAGCCGCCCGCGTCCGACCGTCAGGGCGCGGGGTGGCGGCGATCCCCCGGTCCTCGTCTTCTTCATGATGCAGCGCCACCTGATCGCCGGCCTGACCTACTCGAGCCCCGACGGGCACGGCGGCTGACGGCGCTGGCCGGGTCGTCCTCGACGGCGGCACCGACCCGCCTTTCTGAGGGGCGGTGAGACGTCGTCCCCTGCAGCAGTGTCCCGATTAGATCCGGCGACTCCGTAGATCTCGCGACGTCCGCCTCCAGGATCGCGGCGCCGGGCGAAGCGGTTCCGCGACGTCTGCGTCGCAGAAGCGCGACTCGTGGCGCGTTCCCGAGCGGCTCGGGCGACCGACCGCCGACCGGCCGCTCTCCGCGTCTTTCCGCTGACTTGACCGCTGAGCCTGGCGTGGCCCACGCCGCTGGTATCCCGCTTGCTCGGTCTCCGGCATCGCCGAGCGCGCGTCGCGCGTCGAGGGGCGCGCCGGGGAACTCTCGATCTGCAGCAGGAGGACCGGACGATGATGAGCGGAACCTGGCGGACGATCGTTCTCGGCGCTCTCGTGATTCTCGTGGTGCTGGGGGCCGGCTGGGCCGTCCAGCGAGTGACTGGCGGCGCGAGCTCGCCAGGCGGGGCCGCGGTCGGGGAGCCCGCGAAGGCGGGCGATGCCGTGCGGCCGGCGGGGGCCGACCAGGAGTACGATCGCTCGGACCTCCTCCTCATTCAGGGGTAGCGCGACCGGCCGGTCGTCGCCCGCTGGACAGCCGGTCCGGGGTCCGCCGTATCCCGGGTCCGGTCGAGCGCTAGCCGACGGCGGGTGCCTTTCCCGGGGCTGGCACGGCCGCGCTCGACCACGTCCGGCCGTGACCGCCGCGGCGGCGGAAGGGCGAACGTCTCGTCGCGGAAGGTTCGGGGCGGTCGAGGCGGAGTTCCAGGCGAGGCGGTCGATCTCCCCGGTCTCGCCCGCGCCGTCGCGCGCCGTCCGCTTTATCGCCCCGCGTCGGAGGGTGTCCCGTGCGCTAGACTCGTTCGCGGGTGACTCCGTCGCTCCCTCGTTCCAAGGAGACTCGTCATGCGCGGCAAGCGGATCAAGGACAAGCTCCGGGCCGGCCGGCCCGTGTTCACCACCGGCCTCAAGTTTCACGCTCCGCGGCTCGTCGAGATGCTGGCGCGGAGCGGCGCCGACCAGATCTTCCTCGACGCGGAGCACGGGCCGATCACCGAGGCGGAGTGCGAGGAGATGGTCCGGGCGGCGGACCTCTACGACGTGCCGGTCGCGATCCGCGTGCCCACGAACGAGCCGCACGTGATCCTCCGGTACCTCGACATCGGGACCTCGGCGATCATGGCGCCCCACGTCACGACGCGCGCCGACGCCGAGCGGGTGGTGGCGGCCGTGAAGTACCCGCCCGAGGGGACGCGGAGCTTCGCCCCGGGCCGCGGCGCCGAGCTCCTCGGGCTCAGCCCGGCGGAGTACGTCCGGCGCTCGAACGAGGAGACGGTCGTCTACGCCCTCTTCGAGGACGTGGCAGGCGTGGACGCGGTCGACGCCATCTGCCAGGTTCCGGGCCTCGACGGCGTGGCCGTCGGCGCCTACGACCTCGCGGCCTCGATGGGCCATCCGGGCCAGCCGTGGCGCGACGATGTCCAGGCGGTCGTCGAGCGCGTGCTCCAGACATGCCGGCGCCACCGGATGCCATTCGGGACCGTGCCGCGGGACCGCGCCGACCTCCGGCGCCAGATCGAGCGCGGTTGCCAGCTCATCACGGTGTCGACCCTCGAGTGGGGGATCCAGGCGACGCGCGATGCGGTCACGGAGCTGGGCGGGCTCGGCCCGCGAGCCAGCGGGTAGGGTATGGGGTCGATCCGGGACGCGTTGCCGAGCTTTGCCGACGTCCAGGCGGCCGCTGCGCGGCTGCGCGCGCACGTGGTGCGCACGCCGGTGCTGCGGAATCCCCTGCTCGACGCGCTCACCGGAGGCCGGGTGCTGGTGAAGCCCGAGCCGCTCCAGCGCACGGGGAGCTTCAAGCTCCGCGGCGCGATGAACGCGGTGCTGCTGATGGATCCCGCGGCGGGGCGAGGCGGAATCGTGTCGTTCTCGTCGGGCAACCACGGGCAGGCGACCGCGGCGGCGGCGCACGCGCTGGGGATGCCGGCGCTCGTCGCGATGCCGAGCGACGCGCCCGCCATCAAGGTGGAGAGCACCCGGCGCTGGGGCGCCGAGATCACGTTCTTCGACCGCCAGAGCACCGACCGGAACGCGCTGGCCGCCCGGCTGGCTGCCGAGCGCGGCGCGACCGTGATCCCGCCATTCGACCATCCGCACGTGATCGCCGGCCAGGGCACCGTCGCGCTCGAGCTGGTCGAGGACGCCAGAGCGGCCGGGCTGACGCTGGACGCGCTCGCCGTCGCCGCCGGGGGAGGCGGGCTGATCGGCGGCTGCGCGCTGGCCATGGAGGCGGAGGCCCCGGGCGCCGAGGTGTGGGCGGTCGAGCCCGAAGGCTGGGACGACACGCGGCGATCTCTCGAGGCGGGGAGCCGTGTGTCCAACGACGGCGCCGGGTCCGGCCTCTGCGACGCGCTGCTGTCGATGCTGCCGGGCGAGCTCACGTTCGCGCTCAACCAGCCTCGGCTGGCCGGCGGGCTGGTCGTCACGGAGGCCGAGATCTTCCGGGCGATGCGCTTCGCCTTCGAGCACCTGAAGCTGGTGGCCGAACCGGGCGGCGCGGTCGCCCTGGCGGCGGTGCTGGCGGGCAAGCTTCCGGCGAGGGGGCGCGTCGTCGGCGTCGTGATCAGCGGCGGCAACGTGGACCCGGCCGTCTTCGCCCGCGCGCTCGCCGACGCGTGACGCCCGCGGGCCGCGCCCGCGGCGGTCAGGCGAGCCCGAGGTTCCGGCGGATCCGCGGGAGCGGGTCCTCGGTGTCGGGGACGAAGGCGCGGCCGGTGACCGTCTCGTAGGCCTCGATGTAGCGCCGCGCCGCCTCGACCCGCACGTCGTCGGGGATCGGCGGGGGTGTGCCCTCGCCCGTGTAGCCGATGGCGGCGTAATGGCGCCGCACGTACTCCTTGTCGAGGGAGCGCGGCTCCTCGCCCTGCTGGACCCGCTCCGCGTAGTCCGACGCGTACCAGTAGCGCGAGGAGTCGGGCGTGTGGATCTCGTCGATGAACAGGATCCGCCCGTCCGGCGCACGGCCGAGCTCGTACTTCGTGTCGACCAGGACCAGGCCCCGCGCGCGTGCCCGCGCCTGGCCGAAGGCGAACATGCGGAGGCACAGCGCCGCGAGCTCGTCGAAGGTCGCGCCGTCGACCAGCCCGCGCTCGATCAGGTCGGCCCGCGAGACGGTCTCGTCGTGGGCGCCCTTCTCCGCCTTCGTCGACGGCGTCACCAGGGGCTCGGGGAGCGGCTGGTTCTTCCGCATCCCGTCCGGGAGCGCGTGCCCCGCGAAGCGCCGCGCGCCCGCCTCGTAGTGCTTCCAGATCGACGTCGTCGTGACGCCCGTGAGGTAGGCGCGCACCACCATCTCGACCGGCAGCGGGCGGCACTGAACGGCGCGCGTCACGTTCGGGTCCGGGACGTCGATCAGGTGGTTGGGGGCGAGGGACCGAGTCTCCTCGAACCAGTAGGCGGCGAGCTGGTTCAGCACCTGGCCCTTGAACGGGATCGTGCCCAGCACCACGTCGAAGGCGCTCAGCCGGTCCGATACCACCAGGATCCGCTGGCCGCCCCGGCTGTAGCTCTCGCGCACCTTGCCGTGGTAGTGCTCGCCGAGCTCGCGGAGGTCGATGTGGTCCAGGGTCTTCCGGAGCTGCGCCCGCAGGACGTCCTCAGGAACCAGGAGAATCTCCCCCGGCGCGAGTGACTCGCGCCGTCACTCCACGAGCTCGTCCGCGCGCTGGAGCACGGACTCGTGGGGCTTGAGGCTGAGCGTCTTCGCCGTCTTCAGGTTCACGATGAAGTCGAACTTCCCCGGCGGTTCCACGGGCAGGTCCCCGGGAGCGGCGCCCTTGAGGACCCGGTCGACGATCGCCGCGGCCTGCCGGGCGAGCTCCGTCGGGTCCGCGGCGTAGGCCGCGAGCCCGCCCGCCTCGACCCACTCGCGCTGGCCGTACATCGCGGGGAGGCGGTGCTTGGCAGCCAGATCGACGATGCGCTGGCGGTGAAACGTGAGCAGAGGATCGGGCAGGACGAGGAGCGCGCCGGCGCGCTGCCGCACCATGGTCGCGAAGGCCCGGTCGAGGTCGTTGGGATTCCGCACCTCGACCCACTGGAGCTGCACGCCGAGGCCCGGCGCCGCGGCCTCCGCCTCGCGCCGGAGCTGCGTCTGGAAGGCCAGGCTCGTCGGATTCCACAGAGCCGCGACCCGCGTGATCCGGGGCGCGACCTCCATGAGGAGCTGGAGCGCCCGGCCGATCGTCTCGCCGGACACCGAGGAGGTGCCGGTGATGTTCCGGCCGGGTCGCGCGAGGGTCTCGACGAGCCCGGCGCCGACGGGATCGTCCACGCCGACCATGACGATGGGCGTCGTTCCGAGCGCCTGCTTGGCGGCGAGGGCGGCCTGCGTTCCCACGGCGACCACGAGGTCCGAGTTCAGGCTGACCAGCTCCGCCGCCAGCTCCGGCAGCCGGTCGTAGCGTCCGTCCGCCCACTTGAAGTAGATGGCGATGTTGCGATCCTCGACGAGGCCGAGCTCGCGGAGGCCGCGCCGGAACGCCTCGCCGACCGGCGACGGCTCGGAGACCGCGAGGAAGCCGACGCGGGGGATCGACGCCGCCGGCTGGGCGCCGGCGATCGACGCGATGGCGAGCCCGACGCCGAGCCCGATCGCGAGGAGGAGCCGCCGCGGCGTCACCGGGCCCGCCGCCGCGCCGTCAGGCGCCTCGCGCGCGCTCGAGGATTCCGGTGAGGCAGCCGATGCCGCCCGCCGCCTTCCGGAGCTCGGCGACCGGCGTGGTGCGGCAGGCGAGACCGGCCTTCTCGAAGAAGCGCTCGAAGACCGGGTAGCCCTCCGCCATGAGGATGCGGCCCGGCCCGAGCGTCACGAAGTTGAGCGCGGTGGTCTGCTCGGCCCCGGACCCATCGGGCAGGAAGAGCACGCGGTAGCCCCGGCTGCGGAGCGCCTCGACGCCGCGGATGGCCAGGCGCCCGGGCCACGCGATCGCGAGGTCGCGGTCCGCGATCCGCAGCATGCCCATGAGGTGCATCGCGCCCCACGGGAGATCGACCTGGATCGCCGCGACGCCCATCTCGCCGAGCGCGGCCGCCACCTGCGCCGCGCCCTCCGCGTTCGTCCGGAGCCCGAGGCCGATGAGGACCGTCGTCGCGTCCAGCCACATCGCGTCGGCCCCCTCGAAGGTGCCCCGGCCCCGCACCATGCGGACGATCGGGATTCCCAGGTCCGCGAGCCGCCGCGCGATCCAGCGCTCCTCGCCCGCCCGGACCGTGGAGGCCGGCCGGCCGAGAATCGCCCCTTCCGGCGTCATGAGAAACAGATCGGCGCAGAACATGAGGTTCGGCGATGGCGCCGCGGCTGGCTCCACCGCGCGGACGAGGACGCCCTCCTCCCGGTAGGCCTGGGCCATCGCCTCGTGCTCCGCCGCGGCGCGCTCCGGATCGACGGGCTCGAGAAGCTGCGCCGCGTCCGGATCCGGCACGGCCAGCTCCGCGCCGGGGCGGTGGAGGAGGACGGCGCGGAGCGGGCTCCACTCGTCGCGGAGGCCGCACGGGGCCCAGAGGCGGCCGATCTCGTCGCGAAGCGGCGCTGTGCGGGGCGACCAGGCGTCCCCGCCGTACGCGGCGGCGGAGGTGAGGTCGGGCATGGCCGTCACGCTAGCAGAGCGGCGCCGCGGGCGCCAGCGGCGGTCAGGTCTCGAGCTGGCGGGCGAGGTCGAGGAAGTCGGCGCCGATCACGTCCCAGTCGGCCGTGGGCGCGAGGTCCGACGTCTGCCCGGGGCCGTACTCGGTGGGACGCGGGACGAACGCCGTCCGGAGCCCGCAGCGCCGCGCCGCGGCGAGGTCGTAGTTGTGGGCGGCGACCATCATCACCTCGGCCGGCCGGAGGCCGAGGAGCGCGACCGCCGTCTGGTAGGTCTCGGGCCGCGGCTTGTAGCAGCGCGCGTTCTCGGCGGTGAGGATGCAGTCCCATGGAAGCCCGGCGAAGCGCGCCAGGTGCACCATCCCGGCGAAGCTCCCGTTCGAGAGCGGCGAGAGGATGAACCGCGTCCGGAGCCGCCGGAGGCCCGGCACCGCGTCCGGCCAGGGGTGGAGCCGCCACCACGCCCGGGTGAGATGCGCGAGGTCGGCCTCGCCGAGTCCCTCGATGCCGTGCTGCGGCAGGATCTCGTCGAGGCGCCGGCGGTAGATCGTCTCGACCGTCGTCCAGGGCCACTCCCCGGAGTTCACCCGGTCCATGCCCGGCCGGTAGCCCGCCTTCCACTCGGTGAGGAAGCGCGTCCAGTCGACGTCGAGCCCCCGGGCGGCTCCGAAGGCGACGAGCTCGGCGAGGACGCTGTCCCGCCAGTCGACGACGGTCCCGTACGTGTCGAAGAGCAGCGCCTGGACCGTCATCGCCTACCGGTCAAAAGCCAAACTCCGGGGTCAGGCCTTAACTTTGGCGATTCCCACCGCCACCGGCGAATATCAAAGTTAAGGCCTGACCCCGGAGTTTGATTTCAGCGCCGGAGCCGCGTGCGGATCCGCTCGACCGCTTCCTCGGTCTGGTCCCGCCGGCCGAAGGCGGTGAAGCGGAAGTAGCCCTCGCCGCTCGGCCCGAACCCGACCCCCGGGGTCCCGACGACGTGGGCCTCGGTGAGCAGGCGATCGAAGAGCGCCCACGAGTCGAGCCCCGGCGGCGTCTTGACCCAGATGTACGGCGCGTTCTCGCCGCCGTAGACCTGGAAGCCCGCCGCGCGGAGGCCGTCGCGGATGATCCGCGCGTTCTCCATGTAAAAGTCGACGGCGGTCCGCACTTCCTTCCGCCCCGCGTCGGTGTAGCTGGCCGCCGCGCCCCGCTGGACGACGTAGGGCACGCCGTTGAACTTCGTCGACTGGCGCCGGAACCAGAGCGCGTGGAGGCTCGAGGGCTCGCCCTGGGCGGTCCGCCCCTGGAGCTCCTTCGGGACGACGGTGAACGCGCAGCGCGTCCCGGTGAACCCCGCGGTCTTCGAGAAGCTCCGGAACTCGATGGCGCACTCCCGCGCCCCCTCGATCTCGAAGATCGAGTGCGGCACGTCGGGGTCGCGGATGTACGCCTCGTACGCCGCGTCGTAGAGGATGACCGCCTGGTGCCGGCGCGCCCAGTCGACCCACGTGCGGAGCACGTCCCGGGGCAGAGTCGCCCCGGTCGGGTTGTTCGGGTAGCAGAGATAGAGGAGGTCGACCGGCCGATCCGGGAGGGCCGGGCGGAAGCCGTTCTCGGCGGTGGCCGGGAGATAGAGGAGCCGGGCGTAGCGCCCGTCGGCGCCGATCGTGCCCGCGCGGCCGGCCATCGCGTTCGTGTCCACGTAGGCCGGGTACACCGGGTCGACCAGCGCGACCCGGGCGTCGGCCGAGAAGATCTCCTGGATGTTCCCGGTGTCGCTCTTCGCTCCGTCGCTCACGAAGATCTCGTCGGTCGCCACGCGGACGCCCCGCGCGCCGTAGTCGTGGGCCGCGATGAGCTCCGTCAGGAACTCGTAGCCCGTCTCCGGACCGTAGCCCCGGAAGGTGTCGGCGCGCGCCATCTCGTCGACCGCCTCGTGCATGGCGCGCACGACCGTCGGCGCCAGCGGCAGCGTGACGTCGCCGATGCCGAGCCGGATGAGCCGCGCGTCGGGGTGGGCGGCCGCGAACGTCTTCACGCGCCGCGCGATCTCGGAGAAGAGATAGGTCGGCTTCAGCGTCAGGTAGTGCTCGTTGATCTGGACCACGATCGTCTCCCGGCGTTGTGAGGTGGTTGCTCGCGAATTCTAGCACTGGTTGACGCCTCCGCGGGGATCGCCCACCATGCGGACAGGGCCCGCCCGAGCGGCGGGCCACAGGAGGAGACGGGATGACAGCGCGGACGCGGAGCGCCCACGAGCTGGAGCTGGTGGCGAAGGCGGGTCAGTACCTGGCCGGCGGCACGCTGGGGAACCTGGTCGAGGACGTGATCCTCGCGCGGGGGCGGGGCAGCCGGGTGTGGGACGTGAGCGGCCACGAGTACATCGACTACCTGCTCGGGTCGGGGCCGATGCTGGTGGGCCACGCGCACCCGGAGGTGGTCGCCGCCGTCCACGAGCAGCTCGAGCTCGGCTCGACGTTCTTCGCGAACAACGAGCGCGCCATCCTCCTCGCCGAGGAGATCTCCAAGGCGATGCCGTGCGCGGAGAAGATCCGGTTCTGCAGCTCCGGCACCGAGGCCACGCTCTACGCGATGCGCGTCGCGCGGGCGTTCCGCCGCCGGGACCGCATCCTGAAGTTCGAGGGCGGCTTCCACGGCATGCACGACTACGCGGTGATGGGCATGAGCCCGCCGGTCGCCGGCCCAGTTCCCGGCGGCGGTGCCGGACTCGGCGGGCATCCCCCAGGCCGTCGCGTCGACGATGCTCGTCGCGCCGTTCAACGACCTCGAGACGACGAGCGCCATCGTCGACCGGCACCGCGACGAGCTGGCGGGGGTCATTGTCGAGCCGTTCCAGCGCGTGCTGGCGCCGCGCCCCGGTTTCCTGGCGGGGCTGCGCGAGCTGACCGCCCGGCACGGCATCCCGCTCATCTTCGACGAGGTCGTGACCTCGTTCCGGTTCGCCTACGGCGGCGCGCAGGAATTCTACGGCGTGACGCCGGACCTCTGCGCGCTCGGCAAGGCAGTGGGCGGCGGCTTCCCGCTGACGGCCGTCGCGGGGCGCGAGGAGCTCATGGCGCACTTCGACCAGAGCCGCGTGGGCCGGGAGCGGTTCATCCCGCAGGTCGGCACCTTGAGCGGCAACCCGATCGCCACGGCCGCAGGGCTCGCCACCGTGCGGATCCTGAAGCGGCCCGGGACCTACGAGCGGATGCACGCGCTCGGCCGGCAGCTCAAGCAGGCGCTCCAGTCGATCTGCGACGCCGCGGGCGTCCCGGCCCGCGTCGTGGGCGAAGGCGTGCTCTTCGAGATCTACTTCACCGACGAGGACATCACCGACTACCGCTCGACGCTCAAGGCGGACAAGGCGCGGCTCACCCGCTTCATGGCGCTTCTCCGCGAGCGCGGGGTCTTCCGCGGCGCGTCGAAGTTCTACCTCTCCATCGTCCACGACGAGCGGGACGTGAAGGAGACGATCCAGGCGTTCGAGTCGGCAATCGCCGCGCTGGGCGACTGAGAGGGCGCGGTCGGGCGCGCGGAGACACGCCGCGCGCCGCGGCCGGGACTGGGCGACCCTGGGCTAGCGGCCGCCGCTCGCGGGCGCGGCGTCGAGGACCTCGCGCACCTTGTGGGCGAGCTCCGCAGCCGTGAACGGCTTCGGCAGGAAGGCGGTGCCGGTCTCCGAGACGCCCTTGTGGAGGATGGCGTCGTCGGTGTAGCCCGACACGTAGAGCACCTTCGTCTCCCGCCGTCCGGCCTTCAGGTGGTCGGCCAGCTCGCGCCCGCCCATCTGGGGCATCACCACGTCGGTGACCAGGAGATGGATGGGACCGCCGTGCTCCCGGCCGATCCGGAGGGCATCGTCCCCGTCGGCTGCCTCCAGCACCGTGTAGCCCTGCTGGTGCAGGATGTCCCGCGCGAGCCCGCGGACCTCGGGCTCGTCCTCCACGAGGAGCACCGTCTCCGAGCCGTGAGGTGCGGCCTCCGGGATGCCGGGGTCCCCCCGGAGATCGGCCGGGGCGTCGACGCGTGGCAGATCGATGGTGAACACGGCGCCCTGACCGGGCTCGCTGTCGACGCGGATCGCGCCCCCGCTCTGCGTCACGATCCCGTAGACCGTGGCGAGGCCGAGGCCGGTCCCCTTGCCCGGACCCTTCGTCGTGAAGAAGGGCTCGAACAGATGCGCCTTGATGAGCCCATCCATGCCGATCCCGGTGTCCCGCACGACCAGGCGGACGTGGGGGCCCGGACGGAGCCCGACGTGCCGGCGGGCGGAGTCCTCGTCGACCCGCACGTAGCTGGTCTCGAGGCCGAGCCGGCCTCCGAGCGGCATGGCGTCGCGCGCGTTGACCGCCAGGTTGACGATCATCTGCTCGAGCTGCGCGGGGTCGGCGCGGACGCAGCCCGCCGCGGCATCGAGCCGCGTGGCCAGCACGACGTCCTCGCCGATGAGCCGGCTCAGCATGGTCTCCATGCCGCGGACCACCTCGTTGAGATCGATGACCCGCGGCTGCACCATCTGCTTCCGGCTGAAGGCGAGGAGCTGGCGGGTCAGGGCGGACGCGCGGTGCGCGGTTTCCTCGACGAGCTCGACATCCCGCCGGAGCGGGCTCTCGGGCGGGAGCTTCAGGAGCAGGAGCTGGCTCCGGCCGGTGATCACGGTCAGGAGATTGTTGAAGTCGTGCGCGACGCCTCCGGCGAGCCGCCCCACCGCTTCCATCTTCTGGGCCTGGCGGAGCTGAGCCTCCAGCGCCCGGACGGCGGTGAGATCGCGCACGATGAGCATGACGCCGAGGTCCTGCTCCTCTCCGCCCTTGAGGGTTGCCGTCGTGGCCTCGACCGGCACGACGCTGCCTTGGCGGCCGGGAAGCGTCACGGTGGCCGTGCGCCCCATGCGCCACTGGATGGCGGCCTGGAGGAGCGCCACCAGCTCGGGGGCATGGCCGAGGACCTCGGTGACGGGGCGCCCGCGGACGGCGGCCGCGGCCGGGCAGCCGAGGAGCGTCTCGGCGGCGCCGTTCAGCGTGACCACGCGGCCGTCCAGATCGAGCGTGACGATCCCGTTGGCCAGGGAGTCGAGGATGTGATCGGTGTAGCTCTTGAGGTCGGAGAGCTCGCCGAAGCGCCGGCGAAGCTCCGCGTGGGCGGCCTCGAGCGCCGTCCGCCCCTCGAGGAGCGCCGAGCGCTGCTCGTGGAGCTGGCGCGCCATCTCGTTGAACGCGGTGGCGAGCTGCCCGATCTCGTCCCAGGTCGTCGGCTCGACGCGCTGGACCAGCTCGCCCCGCGAGATGCCCGCCGCGCCCGCCGCGAGCTGTCGGACCGGCCGGGCGATCCGGCGCGCGACGAGCGCCGAAGCGAGGCCTGCTCCGCCCAGGACCAGGATGGCCAGGAGCACCAGCTGGCGCCGCGTGGCGGCGATCTCCACGTCCATCCGCCGGCGTGAGAGCCCGACCCGGGCCGTCCCCCACGGCTGGGCGTCCACCTGGATCGGCACCGTGAAGTCGTAGAGCGCCTCGCCGTTCGGCCCGTCGATCTCCTGGACGACCGTCGCGTCGGACGAGAGGATGCGGTCGAGGGCGCCGCTCCCGACGACGGTGCCCGTCATCTCGGGCCGGTGGTCGTGGGCGGCGACGCGCCCGTCGCGGTCGAGGATCATCGCGTAGGCCACGTCGGTCTCGGCGGCCACGCGCACGACGTTCTGCTCGAGCTGCGTGTAGTTGTAAAGGACCAGCGGCCCGGTCGAGACGGCCGCCAGGTCCCGCGCCAAGGCCTCGCCGCGGCGCTGGACCTCCCGGATGATCGCCTCGCGCTGGCGCTGCTCGACGATGACGACCAGCGCGCTCATGACCGAGGCGACGACGAGGAGCGTGCCAACGAGGAACTTGGTCTGGAGCGAGACGAAGCGGCCCTTCACCCGCACCGGCGCCGACACGAGCGGGCTGACCGGGAACGCGCGGGTGCGTCTAGGCGGGCCAGGGTGCTCGGTCGTCACGCTCTCCCTCTGCGGGCGTTCTGCGGGGCCCCTCGCGGGCCCAAGTAGGCTTGAAATCTAGGCCAGCGGGCCCTGTTCGGTCAAGGATTACCTCCCGTCGTGAACAGCCGGGTGCCCCGGCGGGTCAAAGCCCGTGTGCCGGAGAGGGCGGAGCTCCGACCGGGGCGCCGGGGGTCGTGGGCGCGTTCGTGGACAGCCCCTCACCCGGGCAGTAGACTGACGGGGAGCGCCGCCCTCGGCGCGTCCCAGGGAGGTGCGCGCGTGCGGATCCGGATCGCTCACCGAGTGGTCGCCGCGGGGCTGCTGGCCCTCCCGCTCGTCGGGTGTGCCACGCAGAGCGGTCAGAGTCCCCCCGGGGAGGGGGCGCTAAAGGGCGGCATTGTTGGGGCTACCGGCGGCGGCCTCATCGGCGCCGCGGCCTCCGGCGGGCACGACACCGGGCGCAACCTGGGCCTGGGCGCCCTCATCGGCGGCCTGGTCGGTGCGCTCGCCGGCGAGGTGGTCCAGCAGCGCACCGCCTCGGCCGCGCCGGCCCCACCGATGCCTCCGCCCTCGGCCCCCGCCGCCGGGTCGCCGCCTCCGCCTCCCCCTCCACCCCCCTCGGGGCAGTGGTCGGTGGTGACCGCCCCCACGCCGCCGCCCCCGGTGGGGCCGCCGCCGGCCGGAAACCCGGCGCGGCCCCCGGATCCGACGATGGGCGTGATCACCAACGGCACGCAGTGGGAGATCCAGGTCTACATCGACAATCCCCCGGGGTCCCCGAGCCCTCTCGTGCTGACCCCGGGTATGCAGGCACCGGTGGTGCTGGATGTCGGCCAGCATCGGGTCGTGGCGCAGGCGTATGTGGATACGCAGCTCGGCCGGCGCCTGGTCGGCACGTTCGATCGGACGCTGACGGTCGATCCGCGCGCCCCGGGCTGGACGATTCACTTCTTCCCGGCCAACTTCTGAGACCAAGAGAACGATGCAGGAGGTAGTGGAACAATGACTGGCAACGCGCGATGGCCCCGGGCGGTGAGTCTCGGGCTTCTGACACTTCTGATCGCTTCGGCGGGGCCGGCCGGCGCGGCCGGTGGCGGCGCCGCCGCCCAGCCGACCGTGGCGCAATCGACGCCGCGCGCGGCGGAACCCGCGCTCACGGGCGCGCTCCCGGAGTCCTATCCGTGGATGCGGCTGGCGGAGGCGCTCACGCCCGCGGTCGTCAACGTGCGCACGGCGGGCGAGGTGCGGCGGTCCCGCACCCCGAACGTCCCCGAGCCGTTCCGCCGGTTCTTCCCGCAGCCGCCGGAAGGCGGCGGCGAGCGTGAGCAGCGCCCGCGCGGCGTGGGGTCCGGCTTCATCATCGACGCCGACGGCTACATCGTGACCAACCATCACGTCGTGGACGGCTCGAAGTCGATCGAGGTCCAGCTCTCGGACGGCCGGACCTTCCAGCCCAAGGTCATCGGGAGCGACCCGGAGACCGACATCGCCCTCCTGAAGATCGACGCGACGGGGCTGCCGATGATCCCGCTCGGGAGCTCCAGCGCCCTCAGGGTGGCCGAGCCCGTCATGGCGATCGGGAACCCCTTCGGGTTCGATCACACCGTGACGGTGGGCATCGTGAGCGGGACGGGGCGCTTCATCGGCCAGGGCCGGTTCGATGATTTCATCCAGACCGACGCGGCCATCAACCCCGGCAACTCCGGGGGCCCCCTGATCAACACGCGAGGGGAGGCCGTCGGCATCAACTCGGCGATCCGGAGCAGCTCGGGCGGCTTCCAGGGGATCGGGTTCGCGATCCCGGTGGACCTGGCGAAGCCGATCCTCGGCCAGCTCCGGGCCAGCGGCAAGGTCACCCGCGGGTGGCTGGGCGTCGCGATCCAGCCGCTCACCCAGGAGCTCGCCAAGTCGTTCGGCCTCACCGGGACGCAGGGGGCGCTGGTGGCCTCGGTCAGCGACGATTCCCCCGCGGCCCGCGCCGGCTTCAAGCCGGGCGACGTCATCATCACCTTCGACGGCAAGACGGTGGAGAGCCCCCGCGTGCTGCCGACGATGGTCGCCAACACGGAGGTGGGACGCCCGGTCCCCGTCGTGGTGGTGCGTGACGGCAAGCGGCAGACCGTCAGCGTCACGGTGGGGAGCCTCGCCGAGTCGCGAGAGGCGCGCGCGATGACGGGGGAGAAGCCCCCCGAGAGCCGCGCGACCGCGAAGCTGGGGCTCGCGCTCCAGGAGCTCACGCCCGAGCTCGCCAAGCAGCTCGGCGTGCAGGGCGACAAGGGTGTCGTGGTGACCGAGGTGAAGCCCGACTCGCCGGCCGCGCAGGCCGGGCTCGCGCCGGGCGACGTGATCCGCGAGGTGAACCGGATGGCCGTCGAAGGCCTCCAGGACGTCGAGCGCGGCCTGGCGCGCGGGTCGGACCCCGCCCAGGTCCTGCTCCGCGTCGAGCGGGAAGGCTCGCAGCGCTACGTGGTGATCGGCACCGGCTAGTCCGCCGGTCCGAGATCGGCCGCCAGCGTCACTCGCCGCGGCGCCGGGCTCCTCCGTCCGGCGCCGCGGCGCCTTGTTCGGTTTCCGCGGCGCGTGCTAGAGTCGCCGCGGTCGTGACCGCCCGGTCACGCGCGTGTCCGGTCGCCAACCCGGGAGAGCTCATGGCATCAGCGCCCGCGTCCCCCCGCTCGCTCCACGGTGTGCGCACCCAGCTGGGCATCGGCGTGCCGATGCGCGACGGGGTGAAGCTCTCGACCGACCTCTACCAGCCGGATGCGCCGGGGCCGTTTCCGGTCATCCTGATCCGCACGCCCTACTGCAACAACGTCGCGGCCGGCGTCGAGGACGCGGTGTACTTCGCCCAGCGCGGCTACGCGGTGGCGATCCAGGACGTGCGCGGGCGCTTCGACTCCGAGGGCGCCTGGTCGCCCTTCGTCCACGAGGCCCAGGACGGCTACGACGCGCAGGAGTGGTGCGGGACCCAACCGTGGTCCACCGGGAAGGTCGGCACGAGCGGGGCGTCCTACCTCGCGCTCACCCAGTGGCTGGCGGCGCCGCTCCGCAACCGGCACCTCGCGGCCATGGCGCCCCGCGTCGGGTTCTCGAACCTCTATCACAACTGGGTCTACACCGGCGGCGCCTTCCAGCTCGGGTTCAACCTCCGGTGGGGCGCGGTGCAGATGCACACGCGGACGAACCGGCTCCAGCATCTCTGGATGCCGCCGGAGCAGCACTACTCGACGCTGTTCTGGCACCTGCCGCTTCGCACGGGCGACGAGCGCGCCGGGCGCGTCAACGAGTTCTACCGGGAGTGGATCCGGCACCCGGACTACGGCCCGTACTGGGAGCGACTCGGGAACGTGGAGAAGGACTACGCCGAGATCGACGTCCCGGCCTACGGGTTCGGCGGCTGGTACGACGTGTTCCTGCAGGGCACCCTCAACAACTTCATGGGCGTGCGGGCCAAGGGCCGGACCGAGCGCGCGCGGCGCCAGAAGGTCCTGATCGGTCCCTGGATCCACTCGCTCGGCGAGCGGGGGACGCAGAGCCGGACGGGCGACGTCGATTTCGGAGCGGCGAGCCTGATCGATCTCCGGCGGGAGGAGCTCCGCTGGTTCGACTACTGGCTCCGCGGCGTCGACGACGGGATCATGAGCGAGCCGCCAGTCAAGGTGTTCGTCATGGGCGCCAACGCGTGGCGGACCGCGGCGGACTGGCCCATCCCGGGGACGCGCTTCGTCCCCCACTACTTCCACTCCGGCGGCCAGGCGAACACGCTCTGGGGCGACGGCGCCCTCGACCGGCAGGCGCCCGCCGCGGAGCCGCCCGACCGATACGTCTACGACCCGGCCGACCCCGTGCCGACGCTCGGCGGGAGCACCTGCTGCGGCGAGGACATCACGCCTATCTCGATGGGCCCGCGCGACCAGCGAACCGCCGAGTGGCGCCCCGACGTCCTCGTGTACTCGACGCCGCCGCTCGAGGCCGACGTCGAGGTGACCGGACCGATCAGGGTCGTGCTGTGGGCGGCGTCGTCGGCGCCGGACACGGACTTCACGGCGAAGCTCGTCGACGTCTTCCCGTCGGGGTACGTGATGAACGTCGCGCAGGGGATCCTGCGCGCGCGGTACCGCGACTCGTTCGAGCGGCCGAGCCCCCTCGAGCCCGGCCGGCCCTACCGCTTCGAGATCGATTGCTGGTCGTCGTCGAACCTGTTCCGGCGGGGCCACCGGATCCGGGTCGAGATCGCGTCATCGAACTTTCCCCAGTTCGACCGGAACCCGAACACCGGCCGGCCGTTCGGGGAGGACACGGACCTGGCCCGCGCGACCCAGACCGTCTACCACGACGCCCAGCACCCGAGCCACATCCTCCTGCCCATCGTCGACTGACGGGGTCAGACTTTGCCTTCCGGACTATCGGCCCGTCCTCCGAGGCGGGATCGAGCGACCGGGGAGCCGGCCCGACGCCCGCCGCGGATTGTCCGGAAGGCGAAATCTGACCCCGCCTTGCTGGCGGCGCTGCGGCGGGCGCCGAAGGTGGAGCTCCACCTCCACCTCGACGGGGCGATGTCGCACCCGTGGCTCCTCGAGCGCGTCCGCCGGCGGCCCGCGGCCGGCGTGGCCACGCTGGAGGCGCTCGGCCAGCGCCTGGCCTTCCGGACCTTCGAGGATCCGGCCCTGGTGGCGCGTCTCGCGCGCGACGGCGTGCCCCTCGCGGTCTGCCCGACCTCCAACGTGCGGACGGGCGCCGTGCCGAGCCTCGCCCAGCACCCGCTCCGGCGGCTTCACGAGGCCGGCGTGCGCGTGACCGTCAACTCGGACGACCCGACGTTCTTCGGGGCGAGCCTGACCGACGAGCTCTGGCTCTGCATGACGGCCTTCGGCTTCACGCCGCGCGAGCTCGCCGGCCTGGCCGAGCACGCGGCGCAGGCGACGTTCCTCGACGGCGCCGCGCGGGCCCGACTCGCGGAGCGGGTCCGATCGGGCTGGGCCGCCCTCGCCGCCTCGGGGTAGGGCCCGCGACCCGCGGCGCGCGGGCCGCTACGTGAGCGGCGGGCGCTGCCGCCACCAGCCCGCCGCCTGCTCGTAGGCGTGGCCGGCCCGGAGCACCGTCGCCTCGTCGAAGGGGCGCCCGACCAGCTGGAGACCGATCGGCCGGCCGTCGCCCGAGAAGCCGCAGGGCAGGCTGAGCGCCGGCAGCCCGAGCGCGTTGAAGGGCCGGGTCAGGCGCGAGAACCGGTTCATCCGGCGGACGATCTCCTCGGCGGCGCCGGCCTTCGCCGCCGCCAGGGCCGGCGCCGGCTCGGGGATCGTGGGCGTCGCCAGCACGTCGACCTGGGCGAACACCTCCTCGACGAACACCCGCGCGACGCGTGCCCGCAGCCGCATCGCCTGGAGGTAGTCGTGGGCCGAGACCTGGAAGCCCACCTCGAGGCGCGCCCGGACCGCCGGCTGGAGCGCATGCGGCGACTCGCGGACGATGCGCGCGTGGATCGCGGCGCTCTCGGAGCGGGTGATCACGCCCGCGAGATCGTTCTGGATCGCGGGGTCCGGGATCGCGCACTCCACGACCTCGGCGCCGAGCGCGCGAAGCGTCTCGACCGCGCGCGTGACGGCGGCCCGCACCGCGTCGTCGAGGCCGTCCCCGTAGTAGCGGTCGGGCACGCCGACCCGCAGCCCGGCGATCGGCCGGTCGAGGCCGGCCACGTAGTCGGGCACGGGCCGCGCGCTCGCCGTCGCGTCTCGCGGGTCGGCGCCGGCGATCACGCCGAGCAGGATCGCCGCGTCGCGCACCGTCCGGGTGAGGGGGCCCACGTGGTCCATTGACCAGGAGAGCGCCATCCCGCCGGCGCGGCTCACGCGCCCATAGGTGGCCTTGAGCCCCACGACGCCGCAGCAGGCCGCGGGCAGGCGGATCGAGCCGCCGGTGTCGGTGCCGAGCGCGCCATAGGCGAGCCCCGCGGCCACCGCCGCGCCCGATCCGCTCGACGACCCGCCGGCGCAGTGGCCGGCCCGCCACGGCGTCTCGACGTCGCCGTGATGGGCGTTGTCCCCGAAGGGCCCGATGGCCAGCTCCGACATGTTCAGCCGGCCGAGCGTGATGGCGCCGGCCGCCTCGAGGCGGGCGACGGCGGTCGCGTCCTCCGCGACGCGGAAGTACTCGGGCACCACGGTGCCGCACGAGGCGGCCCGGCCCCCCCAGACGAAGAGATCCTTGTGCGCGAGTGGCACGCCGTGGAGCGGCCCGCGGGAGCGGCCCGCCTTGACCTCGGCCTCGCGGATCCGCGCCGTCCGGATCGCGGCGTCGGCGTCGAGCTGGAGGAAGGCGTGGAGCTTGGGCCCCAGCGACTCGATGCGCGCGAGGCACGCCTCGGTCGCCTCGACGGGGGAGATCTCGCGCGCCCGGATCTTGGCGGCGAGGGAGGCGAGGGTCTCGTCAGCCACGGCCGGGCTGGTTCGGCCCCGGGGCAGCCTCGCCCGCGGGCGCGCCGGCCTCCAGGACCGCCACGAACCCCGCGGGCTCTTCGGCGAGGCTCAGGTCGGCCGCCGCGCGCTCGATCGGAGCCACCAGATCCGCGAGCGCGCCCTGGCGCGCGCGGTCCGCGTCGGTCGTCAACGGGAGCGCCTCAGGGATCGGGAGGGCGAGGGCATGGTCGACGGCGCGATGCTATCATGGCGACGCCGCCCGATGCCCACCGCGTTCCCGAGTCGGCGCGCCGCCAGGCCGACCGGGGGGAGGCCGATCCCAGCCGTGCACGCGTTTCTCGCCGCCTGCCGTCGCCGCCCGACGGCCTACACGCCCGTCTGGCTCATGCGCCAGGCGGGGCGCTTCCTGCCCGAGTACCGGGCGATCCGGGAGCGGCTCGGCTTCCTCGAGCTCTGCCGCACGCCGGACGTGGCCGCCGAGGTGACGGTGCTCCCGGTGGAGAAGCTCGGCGTGGACGCGGCGATCCTCTTCGCTGACATCCTGCTCCTGGTCGAGCCCCTGGGCGTCGGGCTCGAGTTCTCGCGGGGCGAGGGTCCGGTGATCCGCCGGCCGGTGCGCTTGCCCGCCGACGTCGAGCGCCTCGTGGAGCGCGACCCCGCGGAGACGGTGCCCTTCGTCTTCGAGACCGTGCGCCGGGCGCGGACCGCCCTCGGCGAGCGCGTGCCGTTGATCGGGTTCGCCGGCGCGCCCTTCACCGTCGCCTCCTACCTGGTGGAAGGCGGCGCCTCGCGCGACTACCTCGAGACGAAGCGGTTCATGTATGGAAACCCCGGCGCGTGGCAGGCCCTCCTCACGCTTCTCGCGCGCACCACGGCGCGCTACCTGAACGGGCAGATCGCCGCCGGGGCGCAGGCCGTCCAGCTCTTCGACTCGTGGGTGGGCGCCCTCGGCCCGGACGACTACCGGGCCTTCGTCCTGCCCTACACGCGCGCCATCGTCCAGTCGCTCACGCCGGGCGTGCCCGTGATCCACTTCGGGACCGGGACCGCGGGGCTCCTCGAGACGCTGCGCGAGGCGGGCGGGGACGTCGTCGGGCTCGACTGGCGGATCGATCTCGGGGAGGGCTGGCGGCGGCTCGGCCCCGACGTCGGCGTCCAGGGGAACCTCGACCCGGCCGCGCTCTTCGCCTCGCCCGCCGAGATCCGGCGCCGGGCCGCCGCGATTCTCGCGCGCGCCGAGGGCCGGCCCGGTCACATCTTCAACCTCGGCCACGGGGTCCTGCCCGGAACCCCGGTCGACCACGTCCGCGCGCTGGTCGACGCCGTCCATGAGCTCTCCCAGCGCTAGGGGCGCGCAGGACCGGCGCACCTCCCGGATCGTGGTCGTCGGGGGCGGGATCGCCGGCCTCGCGGCCGCCCATCGCCTCGTGGAGCTCGGGCGGGATCAGGCCTGCCCGCTCGAGGTCGTCCTCCTGGAGGCGTCGACGCGGCTGGGCGGGACGATCCGGACCGAGCGCGCCGACGGCTTTCTCCTCGAGGCCGGGGCGGACTCGTTCATCTCCGAGAAGCCCTGGGCGCTCGCCCTCGCCGAGCGCATCGGTCTCGCTCCCCGGCTCCGGCGGACGGACGACCGATTCCGGCGGACCTACGTCGTGCGCGGCGGGCGCCTCCGGCCACTGCCCGACGGGTTCCTCCTGCTGGCGCCGACCCGCGCGTGGCCGGTGCTGGCGTCGCGCGTCTTCTCCTGGCGGGGGAAGCTCCGGCTCGGCCTGGACCTGGCCCTGCCGCGGCGGCGCGCCGACGGGGACGAGAGCCTCGGGAGCTTCGTCCGCCGCCGGCTGGGGAAGGAAGCCCTGGAACGGGTCGCCCAGCCGCTGGTGGGCGGGATCTATACGGCCGATCCGGACCGGCTGTCGCTCGCGGCGACCATGCCGCGCTTCCTCGCGCTCGAGCGAGAGCACCGGAGCCTGATCGTCGGCCTGCGCCGGACGGCCCGCCGCGAGGCCGTCGGCGCCAGCGGCGCGCGCTGGAGCCTCTTCGTGACGCTTGGCCGGCGGGATGGAGGAGCTGGTCACGGCCCTCGCGACGCGCCTGCCGGCGGGCGCGGTCCGGCTCGCCACCCCCGTGGCCGCCGTCGCGCCGACGGGACGCGGATGGCGGATCGACCTGCCGGACGGCCCGCCGCTCGAGGCGGACGGCGTCGTTCTGGCCGGGCCCGCCCCGCGGATGGCGCCGGTGATCCGGGACGTGGACCCCTCACTGGCCGGGCTCCTCGAGGGGATCGCGTACGCCTCGTCGGCGACGATCGCCCTCGCCTATCCGCGCGCCGCGATCCGCCATCCGCTCGACGGCTTCGGCTTCGTCGTCCCGCGGGTGGAGCGCCGAGCCGTTCTCGCCTGCACGTTCTCGAGCGTGAAGTATCCGGAGCGGGCGCCGGACGGGATCGCCCTTCTCCGCGTGTTCGTCGGCGGGGCGATGCAGGCCGACCTCCTCGCGGAGGACGACCGGGGCCTTCTCCAGCTGGCGCACCGGGACGTCGCGGCGCTCCTCGGGATCACCGGTGAGCCGGTCCTGTCTCGCGTGTGGCGGCACCCCGGCACCATGCCCCAGTACGACGTCGGGCACCTCGACCGGGTCGCGGCCATCGAGGCCCGGCTCGAGGCCTTGCCGGGCCTGGCCCTGGCGGGCGGCGCGTACCGGGGCGTCGGGATCGCCGACTGCGTGCGCTCGGGCGAGGCCGCCGCCGAGCGCCTGAGCTCGGGCCTCGAGGGACGGGGAGGAGGATGAGCACGATGCGTCGACGGGCTGCTCTGCTGCTGGCACTCGGGCTCCTGCTGGCCGGCGCCCCGGGTCCCCTCGGGGCGGCGGACGTCCCCAACCGGACGTTCGATGCCCCGCTCGACCGGGTCTGGACGGTGACCGAGTCGATCCTGAAGAGCCTCGGCTGGGAGATCGACACGTACGACCGGGCGGTCGGCTGGATCCTGACGGACTCCCGGGGGGTAGAGTTCAAGGATTACGCCGTGTACGGCAAGGGGTTGCGACACAAGCTCCGGATCTCGCTCAAGACCGCCGGGGAGAGCCGGACGACCGTCACGGTCGAGCGGGAGCTCTACACGGAGGAGCGCGTCCTGTGGATGGCGGAGCGGAAGCCCGTCCCGGCGACCGACCAGACCGTCGAGACCGGGATCCTGGATGCCATCGGGCGGAGCCTGTAGGGACGTCCGGGCGGCCGGTCGGGGGCCGACCCCTTGATTTTGCGTCGCGTCATGCCGAAAATAGCCGGCACCATGCGCCCGGACGCGCTGTCGCGCATCCGGGTCGTCACGCAGACGAGCTACCAAGGGAGGTGAGGGAGGGCCCTCGAACGCGAGGGCCTGGCGGCAGGTTCCGCGTACCCATCCGAACCCTGATTCCCTTACCTGGAGGTCACATGATGATCCGACGTGGATTTATCGGAGCGCTGGCGGTGCTGCTGGCGGTGGGACTGCTCGTGGTCCTGCCGGGCGGCGGGTTGGCGCAGCAGAAGGTGGCCAAGATCGGCATGTCCTTCCCGCTCACCGGCGCGGACGCCGACTCGGCCGACTCCATCACCAAGGGCGCCCAGCTGGCGATCGAAGAGATCAACGCCAAGGGCGGCGTGGCCGGCTACAAGCTCGAGTCCATCATCTTCGACAGCGCGACCCCGGCGGCCGGCCAGTACGATCCGGCCCAGGCGGCGACGAACGTCCGGAAGTTCATCGCCGACAACGCGGTCGTGGCGCTCATCGGACCGCAGATGAGCGGCGAGGGCAAGGCGACGTCGCCGATCCTCTCCGAGGCCGACCTGCCCACGATCACGCCCAGCTCGACGAACCCCGACATCACCGACCCGAAGTTCCAGGCCCAGTACCGCCCGAAGGGGAAGGCCATCTACTTCCGGACGGTGACGACCGACGCGTACCAGGGCCCGAACATGGCCAACCACGCCTTCCACAACCTGAAGGTCAAGAAGGTCTACATCCTGGACGACAGCGGGGCCTTCGGCGTGGGGATCGCGGACAGCTTCGAGCGCCGCGCCAAGGAGCTCAAGATCGAGGTCGTCGGCCGTGACCGCCTCGACCCGAAGGAAGCCGACTACAAGACCGTCCTGACGAAGATCAAGGGCCTGAACCCCGACGCCATCTACTACGGCGGCGTCCAGCAGGCGGCCGTGAAGCTCGCCCGCCAGCTGCACGAGGTCATGCCGAAGATTCACAAGCTCGGCTCGGACGGCATCTACGACCTGGCCTTCCCCGAGCAGTCGAGCAAGGAAGCGGCCGAGGGCTGGTGGGCCTCGAACGCCTCGCCCGACATGCTCTCCGACAAGAAGGCGGCCGAGTGGATCAACTCCTACAAGGCGAAGTTCAAGAGAGAGCCCACGAACTACTCGATCACCGCGTACAACGGCGTGCTCGTCATCGCGGACGCGATCGACCGGACGGTCAAGGCCAACAAGCCGGTCAACCGCTCCAACGTCCGTGATGCCATCCAGGCCGCCAGCCTGAAGGGCACCCTCCAGGGCGACATCGCCTTCGATCCGAACGGCGACATCCTGAGCAAGGTGGTCTCGCTCTATCAGGTCGACAAGGACGGCAAGTTCGTCTACAAGGGCGTCGCGCCCGAGAAGTAAGCGGGCGGAAGCCGGGCCGGGCGGGGCCATCCCCGCCCGGCCTTTCCTCCCCACCTTCGAATGCACATCACCGATATCCTGCTGCAGCAGGTCGTCAACGGCCTGGCCCTGGGCATGATGTACGCGCTCCTGGCCCTCGGCTTCACGATGGTCTACGGCATCATCGAGCTGATCAACTTCGCCCACTTCAGCGTCTTCATGACCGGGACGTTCCTCGGGCTCACGGTGCTGCACCTGCTCGGCTTCACCGGCTCGTCGCCGTCCTTGACCGGTCTGTCGCTGGTGGGAACGCTGCTCGTTGTCTTTCCCGTGACCATGCTGCTCACGGGGACCCTCGGCGTCCTGGTCGAGCGGATCTGTCTCCGTCCGGTCCGCGGGATCTCCGGGACGGCGCCCATGATCACGACCATCGGCGTGGCGTTCATCATGATCAACCTGGTCCTGATGATCTGGGGGCCCCAGTCGAAGCCCTTCCCGCGGATCATCCCCGACCGGCGGTTGACGATCGGGCAGGCCGAGATATCCCTGGCTCAGATCCTCCTGGCGGTGACCGGCCTCGTCCTCATGCTGGTGCTGAACTACCTCGTGAAGAAGACCGCGCTCGGCAAGGCGATGCGTGCCACCGCGCAGGACATGGACGCCGCGAAGATGATGGGCGTCGACATCGACCGGGTCATCGTCCTCACGTTCTTCCTGGGCTCGGCGCTCGCGGGGGCCGGGAGTCTCTTCTTCGGGTTCTACTACGGCTTCACCGCGTTCTACATCGGCTACCAGACCGGGCTCCGCGCGTTCACCTCCGCGGTCCTCGGCGGCATCGGCAACATCCCGGGCGCGGTGGTTGGCGCCCTCGCCATCGGGCTGATCCAGGCTCTCGGCGGTCAGGTCCTCGGCGTCAAGTGGACGGACGTCATCATCTTCTCGATCCTGATCGTCGTGATGGTCTTCCGGCCCTCCGGCCTGTTCGGCACGCGCATCCCGCAGAAGGCGTGATCCGACCATGAGCTCTCTCGCGACCTGGTGGGCCGGGACTCCGATGATGACGCGCTGGCACGCGGTGCCGGCGGCGCGGCGCCGCCAGGTCTGGGCGGTCGTCCTGCTGGGCGCTCGGGCTCGCGTACCCGTTCGTCTTCACCAGCGGCGGCTACATCGATGCCGCGGCGAACGCGTACACGTACGTGCTGCTGGCGCTCGGGCTCAACATCGTCGTCGGCTTCGCGGGGCTGCTCGACCTCGGCTACGCGGCGTTCTTCGCGATCGGCGCCTACACGTACGGCGCCGCCGCGTCCGGGCACCTCAAGATCCCGTGGTCCGCGTTCTGGACGCCGTTCCTCTACCTCGGCCAGGTCCAGCGCGTGCCGGTCGAGGGGGGGGCCGACCTGGTCCAGATGCAGTTCTCGTTCTGGGTGATGCTGGGCGTGGGTGCCCTCGTGTGCGCCCTGTTCGGCCTGCTGTTCGGCGCGCCGACCCTCCGCCTCCGCGGCGACTACCTCGCGATCGTGACGCTCGGCTTCGGCGAGATCGTGCCGGTGGTGGCGCGCAACTGGGACTGGTTCACGAACGGCGCCCAGGGCATGGGCGGGATCCGCACCCCCAAGCTCTTCGGGTTCGATTTCGGGTTCCAGCCGTTCCCGTACTACTTCCTGGGCCTCGGCCTGGTGGCGCTCGCGGTGTTCGTTTCCTTCCGCCTCCAGGAGTCGCGGGTCGGGCGGGCGTGGATGGCGATCCGCGAGGACGAGATGGCCGCGGGCGCCATGGGCGTGAACCACGTCCACTTCAAGCTCCTCGCGTTCGCGATGGGCGCAGGGATCGCCGGCCTGGCGGGGACCTTCTACGTCGCCAAGCTGACCACCGCCACGCCGGAGATGTTCCAGTTCCCGGTGTCCGTGATGGTGCTCGTCATGGTGGTGCTGGGCGGCATGGGCTCGGTGCGCGGGGTCGTGCTGGCCGCGCTCCTCCTGGCGTTCCTCCAGTCGATCATCCTCCAGGAGCTCACGCTCTGGGTGAACGCCTTCGGGCGGGCCGTCGGCAGCGTGTACCTCCAGAGGATCCAGCTCATCACCGCGCTCGAGCTGATCTTCGGCCTGATCCTGGTTCTGATGATGCTCTTCCGCCGGGAGGGGCTCTGGCCGGCCACGCGACGGGTGGCGGCGCTCACGCGGGAGCAGCAGACGGCGCTGCCGAGCCGCGAGGGCAAGGTCGAGCTCTCGTGGGCGACGCCGAAAGCGGCCGGCACGGCCGGGCGCCCCCTGCTCGAGATCGAGGGGCTCACCAAGCGGTTCGGCGGCGTGGCCGCGGCCGACGGCATCACGGTCACCGTGAACGCCGGCGAGCTCGTGAGCGTCATCGGGCCGAACGGGTCCGGAAAGACCACGCTCTTCAATCTGATCACCGGGCTCACCGAGCGGGACAGCGGCACGATCCGCCTCGAGGGGCAGGAGATCAGCGGGCTGCCGTCCCACGAGATCGTCCAGCGGGGCGTCGCGCGCACCTTCCAGAACATCCGGCTCTTCAACAACCTGAGCGTGCTGGAGAACCTCCTGGTGGGCGAGCACACGCGGCTCCAGGCCGGCGCCCTCGGCGCGATCTTCCGGCCGCCGCGGGTGCGCGAGGAGGAGCGGCGGGCGGTGGAGAGCGCGCTCGAGGTGCTGGGCCTGTTCGGAAACCGGCTGATTCCCCGGCTGGACCACCCGGTGTACGGACTCTCCTACGCGAACCGGCGGCGGACGGAGATCTCGCGCGCCATCATGACGCGCCCGAAGCTCCTCCTGCTCGACGAGCCGGCGGCGGGCATGAATCCGGCCGAGACGCTCGAGCTGATGGACCTCGTGAAGGCCCTGCGCGCACTGGGGATCACCGTCATCCTCATCGAGCACAAGCTGGATGTCGTCATGGACGTCTCGGACCGCATAGTCGTACTCGACCACGGCGTCAAGATCGCCGAGGGCAAGCCCACGCTGGTCCGGAACGACGAGAAGGTGATCGAGGCCTATCTCGGGCGCCGGCGGCGGGCAGCATGACCGTCCCACCGGGGCAGGTGAGGTGAGCACCGTGGCCGGCGAGCCCATCCTCCGATTCTCGGACGTGCACACGTACTACGGGCCGCTCCACGTCCTGAAGGGCGTGACCTACGAGATCTTCGAGGGCGAGATCGTCTCGCTCCTCGGCGGGAACGCCTCCGGCAAGTCGACGACGATGAAGACCGTCCTCGGCCTCGTGCGCCCCAACCCGGGGACGGTGACCTTCCGCGGTGAGGCGATTCACACGCTCCGCACGAGCGAGATCGTCAAGCGCGGCATCGCCCCGGTGCCCGAGGCCCGGCGCGTGTTCCCGCGGATGACCGTGCTGGAGAACCTCGAGATGGGGCGCTACACGCGCCGCCGCGAGCCGGGCTGGGAGACGGAGCTCGACCGGGTCTTCGGCCTGTTCCCCATCCTCAAGGAGCGCCGGGGCCAGCTCGCCGGCACGATGTCGGGCGGCGAGCAGCAGATGCTCGCGATCGGCCGGGCGCTCATGACGAATCCGAAGCTCCTCTGCATGGACGAGCCGTCCATGGGGCTCTCCCCGGGCTACGTGGAGATGGTGTTCGACATCATCAAGACGATCAACCAGCAGGGGACCACGGTTTTCGTGGTCGAGCAGAACGTCAACATGGCGCTGTCCATCGCGAACCGCGGCTACGTGCTCCAGATGGGCGAGGTCGTGCTGGCGGGCACCGCCAAGGAGCTGCTCGAGAATCCGCTCATCCAGAAGGCCTATCTCGGCACGGCCTGACGGTCCGTGGGGGGAGCGCCGGTCCGTGGTGAGAACGGCGCCCGGACACGCTCCCGCCGTCCACCTGACCGACCCGAGCGTGATGTCCCGGCCTTCATCGCGCGCGCGATTCACCCGCCGCGTGATCCTGCTGCTTCTCGGGAGCTTCGCCGTCGTCATCCCCGGCGTCGCGCGCGCCTGGCCCGCGGTTCAGGACGAGGTCGGGATCGTGTACCTCTGCGACAGCCGGCCGAGCCAGCTGGCCGACGGCCGGTGGGCCTGCCGGAGCGCGGGGGGGACGTACGCCGGCGCCCTCCTGGAGGTCGCCCGGCCGGGCACGCCGCCCGGCGTGCGCCCGCCGGACGTGCCCTCGGGCGCGCGGTACCGGTACGTCCCGTATCCCTGGGGGCCGCCGCCCCGCGAGCCGAGTGGCTACGACGCGCTCGATCCCTGGCTGGGGAAGCCGGGCTCCTCGGAGCGCTGACGACGGCGTCTCGCCAGCCGCCGCCGTCGTCGGCCCCGTCTCCGGAGGACCGGGCGCGCGCCGGACTCTGCGCCGACTGTCGCTGGGTCCGCCGCATCCCGAGCGCGCGCGGCTCGGTGTTCTTCCTCTGCCGCCGCGCCGAGACCGATCCCGCGTACCCGCGGTACCCGCGCCTCCCCCGCCTCGCCTGCCCGGGCTACGAGGGGGTCAGGCCTTGACTTCCATACATCTCGCCCCGCGTGCGCGAGGCAACTGTATGGAAGTCAAGGCCTGACCCCGAAGCGATGACGAGGCTCGAGCGCGCGGGGGTGATCACGGCCTACGCCGTCGAGGGCGCGGGGCCGCCGCTCCTCCTGATCCATGGCGTGGGGGCGCGGCTGGACGCCTGGGACGGGGTCGTGACGGCCCTCGGCGGCCGCTTCACCACGATCCGGCTCGACCTCCGCGGCCACGGCGAGTCCTCGAAACCACCGGGCCCGTACTCGGCGGCGCTCTTCGCCGAGGACGCGCGGGCACTACTCGACCATCTCGGCATCGGCCGGTGCCACGTCGCGGGCCACTCGCTGGGCGCCACGGTGGCCCTTCGTCTGGCCCTCGACGCGCCCGACCGCGTCGAGCGGCTCGCGCTCCTCAGCGCCGCGGCCGGCCGCACCGAAGAGGAGCGGCAGCGCGTGATGGAGCGCCTCGCGATCGTCGAGCACGGCATACCCGGGGAGCATTTCCGCCGCTCGCTTCCCCGGTGGTTCTCGGACGAGTTCCGGCGCGCCAACGCGGCGCTGCTCGAGCGCTACGCGGCGCGCAACATGGAGAACGACCCGCGCGCCTATGCGGCGGCCTATCGCGTCCTCGCGACGACGGACCTGGCGGACGAGGCGGCGCGGATCCGCGTCCCGACGCTCGTCGTGACGGGCGAGGGCGACATCGGCTCGAACCCGCGCATGGCCCGGCTCCTCCACGCGCGGATCCCCGGATCGCGGCTCGAGATCCTGCCCGGGCTCCGGCACGCCATCCTGATCGAGGCGCCGACGACCGTCGCGCGGTTGCTCGCCGCGTTCTTCCTCGGCCCGGCGGCCGGCGCCGACCCGCGTTGACGTCGGCGGCCAGGCCTCGCGGCGGGTCAGGTCAGGCCCCGCCTTCGTCAAACTTTGGGGTCAGGCCCTGAGTTTGACTTCCCGGTCAGAACTCAAAGCCCGGGCCTGACCCCGATTTGGTTTCGGGGATGGAGGCCTGACCCTCTAGGGAAAGACCACCTTCAGCAGTCGCCAGCACGCCCAGGACGGTCTCGACCTCGCCCTCGGGGGCTTGATCTTGATCACGTTCGGGAGCGCGGATGCCGTCGCGAGGATGACCCCGCGCTTCCAGGCCTCGGCGACCAGCCGCTCGGCCTCGGCCGGATCCGCACTGATCGGCCACGGGCCCTTGACACTAAGCAGAGCGCCCAAGTAGCCTCAGCCCCAGTCCGCCTCACGCTCCCGGGTACCGCGCGTCTTCAGGACCGTTCGCGCAAGGAGACGTGTCGTGGCGCTCCGCAGCGCTTGCTTCGTGGACCACGCGTCGCGCGCGGCCCTCGAGGCGTCGCGGGCCCGGTCGTGCGTAGGCGACGACGTCGCACCATCACCGATCGTGCGGGATCCGACGAGGGCGCCAAAAAAGGAGGAGTAATGAAGCGAACATGGACAGTGGTGCTGGCCGGACTCGCCATGCTCTTGCTGGGCACCGCCACCGACAGCGCAGCCCAGGCCAAGAAGCTCAAGGTCGCCATCGTGCTGCCCGGCGTCATCACCGACAAGGCCTGGAACGAGCTGGGGCACAATGGCATCAAGGCGATCGAGAAGGAGCTGGGGGCCGAGGTCGCGTTTGTCGAGAAGGTCGCTCAGCCCGACCAGGCGGAGGCCATGGGCGACTTCGCCCGGCGTGGGTTCGACGTGGTCTTCGGGCACGGGGGCGAGTTCGACGCCGCCGCCAAGCAGGTCGCGGCGAAGTTCCCCAAGACGTGGTTCGTGGTGACGAACGGCAACGTCTCCGGCTCCAACATCGCGTCCATGCAGATCAACCACTGGCAGGTCGCCTTCCTGGGCGGCGTCGCGGCGGGCATGATGACGAAGTCGAACAAGCTGGCCCTGATCACGGCCCAGAAGTTCAAGGCCATGGATGACGCCTACGCGGGGTTCGTCGCGGGAGCGAAGTGGGTCAACCCGAAGGTCGAGGCCACGATGTCCTACACCGGCGACTGGGACGACGTCGGCAAGGCGAAGGAGGCCGCCCTGGCCCACATCGCCAAGGGGGTCGACGTCATCGCCCCGAACCTCGATCTCGCGCAGCAGGGTGGCATCGACGCGGCCAAGGAGAAGGGCGTCTTCGCGATCGGCTTCGTGGGCGACCAGTACTCGGTGGCGCCGAAGACGGTCCTGACGAGCGCGATCGAGAACATCCACATCGGCATGCTCGAGGTCGCGAAGCAGGCGCAGGCGGGCAAGCTCCAGGGCAAGTCGTACGTGATCGGCGTGGAGAACGAGAAGGCCGCCGGATACGGCAAGTTCGGCGACCCGGTGCCCCAGAAGGTCAAGGACAAGGTGGCCGAGGCCAAGAAGCTCATGCTGGAAGGCAAACTCAAGCAACAGTAGGCGACCGGCGAGGCCGGTCCCCGCGATTCCACGCGAGGACCGGCCCTCCCCACCGGGTCTGGGCGAATGCTCGAGATCGACGGCATCACCAAGACCTTCGGCTCCCTCACCGCCAACGACCGCATCAGCTTCAGTGTCGAGCGCGGGACCGTGCACGCCCTCCTGGGCGAGAACGGGGCCGGCAAGAGCACCCTCATGAACGTGCTCTACGGCTTGTACCGTCCGGACGCCGGCCGCATCGTCCTGCGCGGCCGCCCGGTCACCTTCCACTCCCCGCGGGACGCGATCCGCGCGGGCATCGGGATGATCCACCAGCACTTCATGCTGGTGCCGCCGCTCAGCGTCAGCGAGAACATCGTCCTGGGCTACGATCCCCTGACCCGGCCCTGGCTGAACCTGCGCCGCGTGGAGAAGGACGTGCACGGCCTGTCGACCGCGTACGGCCTCGACGTGGACCCGCGGGCGCCCGTGTGGCAGCTGCCCGTTGGTCAGCAGCAGCGCGTCGAGATCCTCAAGGCGCTCTACCGCAAGGCCGACCTCTTGATCCTGGACGAGCCCACGTCGGTCCTGACGCCGGCCGAGACGGACGCGCTGTTCACGATCGTCCGTCGACTGCGCGCCGACGGCCACACGGTGATCTTCATCTCGCACAAGCTCGACGAGGTCATGGCGATCAGCGACATGATCACCGTCCTCCGCGGCGGCCACGTCGTGGAGACCGTCGCCCGGGCGGACACGAGCCCGGCGGCGCTGGCCCGGGCGATGGTGGGCCGGGACGTCGCGTTCCGGGTGGGGCACGCGCGCGAGGGGCCGGGCGAGCCCGTCCTGCGGGTCGAGGGCCTCGCGGCGCTGAACGACCGCGGGCTGCCGGCACTCCGAGGCCTCTCGTTCGTGCTGCACCGGCGAGAGATCCTGGGGATCGCCGGCGTGGACGGGAACGGGCAGAGCGAGCTGGCCGAGTGCATCTGCGGGCTGCGCCCTCCGACGGCCGGCCGGGTGCTGCTCGGGAAACGCGATATCAGCGGGCTCTCACCGCGGGCGATCATCGACGCCGGCGTCGGATTCATCCCGGGTGATCGCCAGCGCACGGGTCTGGTCCTCGACTTCGACATCGGACAGAACCTGATCCTCAGGCGGCACGACCGGCCACCGTTCTCCCGCCGGGGCGTCATGAATTTCGTGGCCGTCGAGCGTCACGCCGTGGACCTGGTCAAGCAGTTCGACGTCCGCGCCCCGTCGGTCCGGTCGCGGGTCCGCACGCTCTCCGGCGGCAACCAGCAGAAGGTCGTGCTGGCGCGGGAGGTGTCGGAGGACCCGGCGGTCCTGGTGGCGATGCAGCCGACGCGCGGCCTGGACGTCGGCGCGACGGAGTACGTGCAGCGGAGCCTCCTCGCGCAGCGCGAGCGGGGCGCGGCGATCCTCTACGTCTCGACGGAGCTCGAGGAGGTGCTCGGGCTGAGCGACCGGATCGCCGTGCTCGCCCAGGGCGAGATCGTGGACATCGTGGACGCGGCCACCGCGACCCGGCATCAAGTGGGGATGCTGATGACCGGCGGGCGAGCGTGACGGGCCGCTGGCGCCGGTTCGTCTTCCGGCTGATCCCGGTGTGGGCGCTCTGCGTGGCGCTCGGGATCGGCGCCGTCTTCATCAGCCTTGCCGGCGGGAACCCCTGGGCCGCCTACTGGGCAGTCGCGTACGGCGCCTTCGGCGACGTCTTCGGCTTCGGCGCCACGCTCACCAAGATGGCGCCGATCCTCCTCGCCGGCCTCGGCGTCGCCCTGGCGGCGCGTGTCGGCCTGTTCAACATCGGCGCCGAGGGGCAGATCTACCTGGGCGGCCTCGGCGCGGCGTGGGTGGGCCTCTACGTGCCGGGGCTGCCGGCCCTGGTCCACATCCCGCTCGCGCTCCTGGCCAGCGGCGTCGCTGGCGGGCTGTGGGCGCTCCTGCCTGCCTACCTGCGGGTCGTCCGGGGCGTGAACGAGGTCATCACCACGCTGCTGATGAACTACATCGCGATCTACGCGGTCGGCTACGTGGTGAACGGTCCCATGATGGAGCCCGGGGCGCCGTACCCCTTCTCGCCGGTCCTGCGCGAGTCGGCGCACCTGCCGCTCATCCTGCCCGAGGCCGACGCCCACGCCGGGATCCTGCTCGGGCTCGGGGCCGCGGTCGTGCTGCACTGGGTGCTCCACCGGGCCGCCCTCGGCTACCGGATCCGCGCGGTCGGCTTCAACCCGTCGGCGGCGGCCTACGGGGGCATGTCGGTCCGGCGGACGATGCTGGGCGTCATGTTCGCGTCCGGCGCCCTCGCGGGGCTCGCGGGGGCCGGTGAGGTGATGGGCCTGAAGTATCGGCTCTTCGACCGGTTCTCGCCCGGCTACGGCTTCGACGCGATCGCCGCTGCCTTCCTCGCCGGCAGCGAGCCCCTGCTCGTCATCGCCACGTCCCTGTTCTTCGGCGCGCTCCGCAGCGGGGGCAGCCTGATGCAGCGGGCGGTGGGCACGCCGGTCGCCATCGTCATCATCATCCAGGGCCTGTCGATCTTCCTCCTGACCCTGGGGCTCGTGCTCCATCACTGGGAGCCGGCCCGGCGCTTCCTCCGCGGCGGCGACCCGCGCCCGACGCCGCCGTCCGCCGTCGAGTCGAGGAATGTCGAGCTTTCTTAGCCTCCAGGTCCTGATCGACTTCCTCGCCGCCACCGTCCGGATGGCGACGCCGCTCGGATTCGCGGCGGTCGGCGGGGTCTTCTCGGAGCGCTCCGGGGTGTTCAACATCGCGCTCGAAGGCATGATGCTCGGGGGGGCGTTCGGCGCGGTCGTGGGGAGCCACCTGACCGGGAACCTGTGGCTCGCCGTCCTGCTGGCGGCGCTCGTGGGCGGGGCCCTGGCGCTCGTGCACGCGGTCGCCTGCGTCTCGTTCGGGGCGAACCAGGTGGTGACGGGCGTCTCCCTCAACCTGCTCGCCCTCGGCGGCACGACGTATCTGAGCCGCGCCCTCCTGCGCGGCGCCAACGTCGAGCGCGTGCGGGCCTTCGAGATCCTCCCGATTCCCGGCCTCGCCGACCTCCCGGTGCTCGGCCCAATCCTGTTCCGCCAGACCCCGCTCGTCTATCTCCTCGCCGTGCTGCTGCCCATCGCCACCGTGGTCCTGCTGAAGACGCCGTGGGGTCTGGCGGTGCGCGCCGTGGGCGAGTACCCGCGGGCGGCCGACACCGCGGGGCTGAGCGTCGCCGGCATCCGCTACACCTGCGTCATCATCAGCGGGATCATGGCCGGGATCGGCGGCGCGTTCCTGTCGATCTCGCACGTCAACATGTTCACGGAGAACATGAGCGCGGGCCGGGGCTTCATCGCGCTGACGGCGATCATCTTCGGGAAGTGGCACCCGGTCGGCGCGTTCGCGGCCTGCCTCATCTTCGGCGCGGCCGACGCGCTCCAGCTCCGGATCCAGACCTACGACCTCGGGATCCCCTACCAGATCCCGGTCATGCTGCCCTACGTCCTCGCGCTCCTGGCCATGTGCGGGCTGGTCGGGCGCTCGCCGGCCCCGGCGGCCGCGGGCATCCCCTACCGGAAGGAAGAGAGCTAGAGCGCGCCGAAGCGGCGCGCCTGCCGGCGGTGCTGCCGGGCGATCTCCCGCTCGTCGGCACGCGTGAGGGCGCCGCCGGCCACGACCGGCACGCCCCCGACGTACAGCCGGTCGACCCGGTGGGGGGCGGCCAGGACGAGCGCCGCCACCGGATCGTCAGCGCCGCCGAAGACCAGGTCGTCGGTCCGCCAGACGGCGAAATCCGCGCACTTGCCGGTCTCGAGGGCGCCGATGTCCGTGCGCCCGAGCACGGTCGCGCCGCCCCGCGTCGCCAGCCGGAGGGCCTGGCGGACGGTCATGGCGGCGGGACCGCCACGGCCGCGGGCGACCAGCAGCGCCTGGCGCGCCTCGGCCAGCATGTCGCTCCGCTCGTTCGACGCCGGGCCGTCGACCCCGAGCCCGACCGGAACGCCCGCGTCGAGCATGGCCCGGATCGGCGCAACCCCGGCGCCCAGCCGGAGGTTGGACGTGGGACAGTGGGCGACGCCCGTCCGCGTCTGGGCCAGCCGCTCCACGTCGGTGACTCCGAGGTGGATGGAGTGCGCGCACCAGACGTCCGGTGCCAGCCACTCGACCTCCGCCAGGTAGTCGATCGGCTTGTAGCCGTACAGCTCCACGCACAGGGCTTCGTCCTCCACCGTCTCGGCGAGGTGCGTGTGGAGGCGGAGCCCGAGCCGTCGCGCGAGCCGCGCGGACTCGCGCATGAGCGCCTGCGTCGCGGTGAACGGCGTGCAGGGCGCGACGACGACCTGCACCCACGCGCCGGGGCTCGGGTCGTGGAGGCGCGCCACGCGCTCGGTGTCGGCGAGGATCCGATCGACGGTCTCCACGATCGAGTCGGGCGGGAGCGCGCCCTGGGACTCCCCCATGTCCATCGAGCCGCGGGCGGCCACGATGCGAACGCCCAGCTCACGCGCGGCCTGCACCTCGGCCTCGACCAGGCCCGTGCGGCCGTGCGGGAACACGTAGTGATGGTCGAAGACGGTCGTGCAGCCCGACAGCGCGAGCTCGGCGAGCCCGGCCCGGGCGGCGGCGTACTCGGCCTCGGCGTCGAGTCCGGCCCACACCGGCAGCAGGACCTTGATCCACTCGAGGAGGTTGCCCTCCTGGGCCCGGGTCCGCGTGAGGTTCTGATAGATGTGGTGGTGCGCGTTCACGAGCCCCGGCGTGACCACGGCGCCCCCGAGGTCCACCGTCTCGCTGGCCGCCGGCGGTCGGCCGCCCCCGACGCCCTGGATCCGCCCCTGGCCGACCAGCAGCCAGCCGCCCGCATGCTCGGTGCCGGCATCGTCCATGGTGACGACGTGCGCGTTCGTGAACAGGGTCGTGGGGCCGGCGGGCGCGCTCATCGGAGCACCTGGATCTGAAGGTCGGTCGGGCGCTGGCCGCAGGTGAGCGTGATGTCCTGGGGGCAGGCCGAGATGCCGATGACCGCCGGCATCTCGGCGCGCAGCAGGATGTGGTCGCCCGCCTTGCTCTCGGGGCGGCGGATCTCGAAGGTCCCGTCCGGGTGCAGATGGAAGTTGGTCCAGATGTTGAACGGCTGGGCCGTGACGACCTGGCCGTAGCCGGCCCGCTTCATGGCGAGCTCGAGGTTCTCCTGACACGAGGCGTGCCAGCCCTTGTAGCCGAGCTCCTCGTAGCGCCAGCGATCGCAGGCGGCCGAGAGGAAGTCGTGGACTCCGACGGGATCCTCGACGACGCGGATGATCGGCCGGCGCTGATTGGTCAGGAAGCACTCGCCCGGACGCGGCAGGAGCCGCATCAGGCCGATCCGCGTGTGCGGCGCCGACAGGTACTCGTTCAGGTCGTTCTCGTGGAACGCCCAAAAGTCCGCCGCCTGCTCGCCTTCGAGGTCAACGATCCGGATGTGGTTGCCGGCGTCGACGCGGAACGCGATCCCGGTGCGCGCCGGCAGGTGATGCTCGAGCACGACGTCCAGTCTCTCTGCGATCTTCATGGTCCTCCCGGCGCGGCGACCGGCGGCTCAGAGCCGGAGGCGCAGGATGCGGACGGCGTTCGCCCCCAGCATCCCCTCCTTCTCCTCTCGAGAGAGGAGGGGCAGCGCCATCACGCGCTCGACGGTGTGATCGAGGTCGTACCACGGGAAGTCGGTGCCGAGCATGACCCGGTGCGGGCCGATGTCGCGGATCAGGCGGGCCAGCGCCTCGTCGCTGGGGGCGTTCGGGGCCCCGGTCCACTCGACGATCTCGCAGCAGTCGAAGGCGACGTGCGGGAAGCGCTGGGCCAGCTCGGCGGTCTGGCGCCACGACCCGCCGCCTAGATGGGCGAGGACGACCGTGAGATCGGGAAACGTCCGGAGGACCTCGGCGAATGCCCGGGGCTCCGCGTACTGGGTGGCGCCCTTGGCGGTGCCGGAGTGGGAGAGCACGGTCAGTCCGAGCTCGACGCAGGCGCGATAGATCGGCAGCATGCGGGGGTCGTCGGGCGAGAATCGCTGGACCACCGGGTGGAGCTTGACGCCCCGCGCGCCGAGCGCGGCGACCTCGCGGAGGTGGGCCACGTTCGCCTCGACGCTCAGGACCGCCGGATCCACCGCCACGAACGGGGTGATCTCCCGGTGCGTCCTCGCGACGGTGCAGGCCCACCGGTTGAAGGCGCGCAGCCGGTCGCCCATGGTGGCGTCGACCTCGGCGAGCACCCGCGCACGGTCGGCGCCCGGCGGGAGCGTCGCCAGGGCCTCCTCGCGGGCCAGGTCGGCCGCGAACAGGTTGACCGTGACGGCATGCGCGTAACCGGCCTGGCGCATGGCGACCAGCGCGTCCTCGACGTCGCCGCCGTACCGGCTGAACGGCACGCCGGGCTTCGCGCCGTACTCCCAGATCTCGTAGCCCGCCTTCTGCCGCTCACCCTCCGCCTTGGTCTCGTAGACGTGCATGTGGGCGTCGACGACGATCGGACCGGCCATCGGTGGCTCCCTCGCGCCCTGTCAGGCCCCGGGGTCCCCGTCCCGCCGTCGGCGGGCAGCCTCCTCCCGCCGGGCGGCCCGGGCGTCGCGGCCGGCGATCCAGCGCGGCTGGTCGCAGATGCGCCCGAGGAACTCGACGATCGTGTGGGCGGCCAGGTAGGAAGTGATGCCGGTGCCGACGTCGAGCATCGGGTTCACCTCGACCAGGTCGAATCCCACGATCTCGGCGTGCTCCGCCAGGGCGAAGAGGGTCTTGCGGAGCTCGGCGTACAGGAGGCCATTCGGCTCGGCCGAGACGCAGCCGGGCACGAGCGGCAGGTCGAGCACGTCGATGTCGAGGCTCACGTAGACGCGGGCGTCGCGGGGGATCCGGTCCAGGAACCCCCGGTAGGACACGTCCCGGAATTCCTCCATCGTCACGACGCGGTTCCCGTCCTGCAGGGAGTCCTCCATCATCGTCTGCGTGTTGCGCAGGCTGCGGATCCCGACCTGGGTCAGGCTCTTCACGTGGGGCATGCGCGTGATGTGCCGGAACGCGTGGGAGTTCGTGTACTCGAGCCCGTGGATGAACGGGGCGTAGTCGAGGTGCGCGTCGAAGTGCACGACGTGAAGCGGCTGGCTGAAGGCCCGGACGATCGGGAAGCTGATCGCGTGGTCGCCGCCGATGACGACCGGCATCGCCCCCCGTCCGAGGACCTGGCCGGCCATGCCGGTGATGTTGTGGAAGGTATCGACGACGTTGGTCGGCAGGACATCGGCGTCGCCGACGTCGACGATCAGCCCCTCCTGCATCTCGTGCGCGAGATAGTGGCGCCGCGCCTCGGGGTCGTAGTAACCCGGCTCGCCGCTGACGAAGCGCAAGGAGTGCTCACGGATCGCGCGCGGGCCGAAGCGCGAGCCGGGCATGAACGGCGAGCCCTCGTCGGTGGGCACGCCCATGACGGCGACGTCCGCGTCGAGCGCGCCCAGATTGGTGCAGATCGCCGCCCGCAGGAACGACGGGATGCCGACGAACGGCATGTTGAGCCGCCCCGCGCCGTGGTGATGGTGTGCCGGCCCCTGGGACATCCGCGCCTCCCGCGCTGAACGTGGATCAGGATGTGGGGTGACGACTCATGCTAGGAGGGCGTGGACGGGAGTGTCAACCTGCAGTCGGCGCGGGACCCGGTCGGGACCCGTCGGCTTGACAGCGCCGCGGCTCGGCCGTGCAATACGAGGGGCCGCACCGCGGGCGATACGAATCGATCGGGAGGGGAGGGCCGATGCGCCGGACGGTCTTCATGGCGGAGATGTCGTGGATGGAGTACCGGGAGCGGGTCGTGACGGAGGGCGCGGTGGTGCTCGTGCCCGCGGGCGCGCTCGAGCAGCACGGCCCGCACCTGCCGCTCGGCACCGACGCGATCCTGGCCACGGAGATGTCGCGCCGGGTCGCCGAGCGGGTCGACGCCGTGGTCGCCCCCGCGCTCACGTACGGCTACAAGTCCCAGCCCCGCACCGGCGGCGGCAACCACTTCTGCGGCACCACCAGCCTGGACGGCGAGACCTTGTCGTCGACCGTCCGCGACCTCATCCGCGAGTTCGCCCGTCACGGCGCTCGGCGGATCGCCTTCGTCGACGGGCACTACGAGAACCAGATGTTCCTGACGGAAGGGATCGATCTCGCGATCCGCGACGCGCGGGTGGCGGGCTTGGAGGACCTCCGCGTCCTCAAGATGCGGTACTGCGAGACGATCCGCCCCGAGACCCTGGCCCGGATCTATCCCCACGGGTTCCCCGGCCTCGATCTCGAGCACGCCGGCGTCCTCGAGACCGCGCTGATGCTCTATCTCTTTCCGGACCGCGTGGACATGGGCCAGGTCCCGAACGATCCGCCGGCGGCGCCGCCGTCCTACGACGTCTATCCGACGGACACGAGCTGGATCCCGCCCACCGGGGTCCTGTCACCGGCGAAGAACGCCACGGCCGAGATCGGCCGGCTCCTGACCGAGGAAAGCGTGGAGCTCGTGGTGCGGTCGCTCGAGACTGCGTTCGGCCTCGGCGGCACGCGGGCGACCGGCCGCCGGACCGTCAGCGCGCCCGCGCGGACGCGCCGAAGGCCGCGCGCCTGAATCAGCCGCTGCGGGTCAGCTCGAGCAGGAGCTTCCCGCTGACGCCGCGCGTCTCGAGGCGCCGGTGCATCTCGGCCACCTCGGCCAGCGGATAGCGGGCGTCGATCGGGACCTCCAGGCGGCCGGCGGCCAGGGCGTCCAGCACGAAGCGCACGCCCTGCCGCCACCGCGCCGAGCCAGGGCCGGCATGGAGCAACTCGAATCCGGCCAGCGCCGTGGAGCGCTCGTAGAGCTTCGGGCGGATCGGGAAGTCCGGGTATCCGGCGGCTTCCCCGATGTTGATGACCCGCCCGAAGGTGCGCAGCGCGTCGAAGCTGCGCGGCAGCACGTCGGCGCCGAGGGAATCGATGACCAGGTCGACGCCGCGGCCATGGGTGAACGTGAGGGCCGCCGCCACGAAGTCGTCCCGTGAGCGGTCGATCACGAGCCGCGCGCCGTAGGCCCGCGCCCGGTCCCCTTTCCCGGCGGTGCCCACGGTCCCGATGACGGTCGCCCCGAACGCGGTCGCGATCTGGGTCACGAGCAGGCCGACCGCGCCGCCGATCGAGTGGACGAGCACGACCTCGCCCCGGCGCACGCGGTACGCTGATCGGAGGAGGTGGTAGGCCGTGAGGGCGACCACCGGGAACGCCGCCCCGACGTCGAGCGGCAACGTGGCCGGCAGCCGCATGACGTAGGAGGCCGGGACCGCCACTCGCTCGGCGTACCCGCCCAGCATCCGAGGGCCGGTCAGCGCGGCCACCCGGTCCCCGGCCGCGAGACCCCGGACGCCAGGCCCCACCGCCCGGACGTGGCCGGAGACCTCGAGGCCGATGATGGCCGGATAGCTGATCGGGTCCGGGTAGACGCCCTGCCGCTTCTGGACGTCGCTCCAGTTGCAGCCGGCGAAGGCGACGTCGATCAGGGCCTCGCCGGTGGCGGGCACGGGATCAGGGACCTCGACGAGCCGGAGCGCGTTCAGCCCGCCCGGGTGCTCTACGAGGACCGCGCGCATCGCTGCCGCGGCTGCCCCTTCGACCCTACGTCCAGCGCGTCGTGTCGCTGCCGATCTGCCCGCCGTGGGACATGGCGCCCAGCAGGTTGAGCGTCAGGCGGGCGGCAAGGAGGCTCGTGATGTTCTGGTGGTCCTTGCCCGGGGCGATCTCCACCACGTCGAACCCGACGATCTTCCCCTTGGCAGCGATCCCGCGCAGCAGGTTGCTGACTTCGAAGTACGTGAGGCCGCCGAACTCGAGCGCGTTGATGCCCGGCGCGATTGCGGGATCGATGGCGTCGGTGTCGAGGCTGATGTAGTACGCCGGCGCGTCCGGCACGCGCCGGAGAATCTCACGCACGCCGACCTCGTGGACCTCCTCCGCCCGCACCCGGATGCTGCCGAACGCGGCGGCATCGTCCACCTCTCGCTGGCGGGCGCTGCCCACGGCGCGGAGCCCGACCTGGAACATCGAGGTGACCCAGGGCAGCTCCGACGCCCGCCGCATCGGGCTGCTGAGCCCGTCGTGGATGCCGTTGACCTCGTCCCGCCAGTCGAGATGGGCGTCGATGTGCACGACGCAGATCGGGCCCCGGCCGTCATACGCGCGCATCATCGGGACGGTCGTCGCGTGGTCGCCGCCCAGGACGACGGGCACCGCGCCCCGGGCGAGGATCGCCTGCAGCACGGCGGTGGCCGTCCGGCCGTTCTCCTCGTACTGGCCCGCGACCTCGAAGACGTCGCCGCAGTCCACGATGCGGACTCTTCGCCCCGCAAAGATCTCGGCCCCGAAGTCCATGTCGTAGTGGGTGAGGAAGCTCGGATAGCGGAGCGACGCTTCCCGGATGGCCCCGGGCGCCCAGCTCGAGGGCTGGCGCGACCAGTCGATGGTGTAAGGGACCGTGTAGGGAAAGGCCACGATGGCGATGTCCGCGTCGAGGGTCTCCAGGTTCTCGCAGCGCGGCACGTCCAGGAAGCTCGGGCGCCCGAGGGGCACCGGCACCGTCCTGGGCGGTACGCGGTCGCTCACGACCGCCCTCCGACCAGGGCCGGCCCGCCGGCCCTGGCCACGGCGGGAGCGGCGCCGCACCGGGCCTCGGCCGCATCCGGGCCCTCGCCGATTCGCCCCGCATGCGCGAGGGCGCCGACCAGATTCAGGATCAGGCGCGCACCGAGGAGACTCGTGTGGTCGTGGAGATCCCTCGCCGGCGTGATCCCGACCAGGTCCATGCCGATCACCGGCCCTCGGGCCGCGATGCCCTTCAGAAGGTTCGTCGCCTCGTAGTAGGTTAAGCCGCCGAAGGAGGGCGTCTCGGTGCCCGGCGCGATCGCCGGGTCGAGGGCGGCGGCGTCGAGGCTCACGTAGTAGCGCGCCGCCGCTGGCAGCCGCCGGAGAATCGCGGGCACGCCGAGCTCGTGGACCTCCTCGGCCCGAACGAGCACGCTCCCGAACGCGTGGGCGTCCTGCACGTCGCTCGGGTGGGCCGCGCCGCTCCCTCGCAGGCCGACGTGCATCATCGCGCTCACCCCCCGCAGCTCGGCGACGCGGCGCATCGCGCTCGGCGCCCCCTCGCGCACGCCGTTCACCTCATCCCGCCAGTCGAGCTCTGCCCCGAGGTGGACCACGCACGTGGATACCAGCTCCGCGACGGCACGCATGGCGGGGAGTGTGGCGGCATGGTCGCCCCCGATGACAATCGCCAGCTGGCTCCGCTCGAGCACGGTCCGGACGGCCGCGGTCACGTTACGCGCGTTCTCGTCGTACCGCCCGGCGACGGCGCCGGCGTCCCCGCAGTCCACGATCCGCACATGGCGGCCGGCAAAGAGGTCGCCGCCGAAATCGAAGTCGTAGTGTGTCAACCGGCCCGCCAGGGACAGCGACTGCTCGCGCACCGCACCCGGCGCCTCGCTCGACGGACTCCGCGACGCGAGGAGGTCGCACGGCGTCGTGTACGGCACGCCGAGCACGGCGACGTCGGCGTTCAGGAGATCGAGATCCGCGCAGCGCGGCGCGGCGAGGAAGCTCGGGCGGCCGGTCGGGACAGGGCTCGTTCTCGGCATCACCGGCAAGTTCTCCTTCTCAGGCGAGTCGGTGGCGGCACGGGGGTACAGGCTAGCATGATCGACTGGGCCCGCATCGCGCGCGATCGGCGCGTCATGGCGAATCTGCGCCCACGCGCCACGGGCGTGCGACCGCGCCGGGCGCGTGAGCGAGGCCTCGGCAGAACCCCGCGAGCCACGGCTCCAGACGGCGCGCGAAGTCGCGCCGATCGGTGGTGACCGCGCCCAGGCGCAGCGTGGCCTCGGCGACCTGCTCCCGGAGACGCGCCTCGTCGACGGTCTGCATCGTCCCGTTCCTCAGGACCCACCGCCCGGCGATCATCACGCTCTCGATCGCCTGGCCACTCTCGCCGTTCACCACCTGGAGTGCCGCGTCGTGGAGCGGGACGTAGTTGACGTGCCGAAGATCCAGGACGACGAGGTCCGCGCGGGCGCCCGGGGCGATCCGCCCGATCGCGTCGCCGACGCCGAGCGCCGCCCCGCCGCCCGCGGTCGCCATGCCCAGCGCATCGTCGACCGAGAGCCAGCCGTCGGGATCCGGATCGCGCACGCGCGAGAGGTAGGCGGCCAGGCGGATATTCTCGAACAGGCTCTGGGAATCGGACGTGTTGGCCGCGTCCGTGCCGAGGGCGACTCGCACGCCATGGGCGCGCAGGCGCGCGACGGGTGCCACTCCGGAGCCAAGCCGCAGGTTGCTGAGCGGGTTGTGGACCGCGACGGCGCCGGCGTCAGCCAGGCGTCGCATGTCGTCCTCGTCGATCCAGATCGCATGGGCCGCGCTCATCGTCGGGCCCAGCACGCCGAGCGAGCCGAGATGCGCGGTCAGGCTCCGCCCGTACCGTTGCATGCCCAGGACGGCCTGGATCCGCGACTCGGCGAGATGGGTCTGGAGCGGCAGATCCCACTCGCGCCCCAGGTCACGGCAGCCCCGGAGGAGCTCGTCGCTGCAGTGGAGCGGGATCGTGGGCCCCAGCGCGGGCCGGAGCCGCGTGCGGTCGTAGGGCCAGCGGCGCGCGATCTCGCGGCTCACGTCGAGGATGGTCCGCGCGGGGGCGGCGCGCATCGCCATGGCCCGCGCCCGGAGCGGCTCCGGCACGGCCTCGATCAGCCCCGGGAGCGCCTCGTAGAGCGTGCGGTCGCTCACCATGGGCGCGACGACGGCACGCATCCCGACCTCACGGTAGGCGTCCGCCACGGCCAGGATGCCCTCGACCGACGGCCCAGGGAACTCCACGCAGAGGTCGAAGCACGCGGTGGCGCCCTTGCGCACCATCTCGACCGCGGAGAGCGTGGCGCTGAGCCGCTTGTCCTCGAGCGTGCGCTCCGCGTTGGTCGCGGGACTGACGTTGAGCAGGAGCTCGAGCGGCCAGCGGTCGCCGATCAGTCCCTTGCCCAGCGCGCCGTGCGCGTGCGTGTGGGCGTTGACGAGCCCGGGCATCAGCAGACGGTCGCGCGCGTCGACCTCCTGCGCGCCGGCCGGCACGGCGAGCCCGGGCGGTCCGACCTCGCGGATCGTGTCGCCGTCGACGAGCAGGTCGCCGAGCTCGCCCCGGTGCCGGGGCGGATCGAGCAGCCGCCCGCCACGGATGACCTGCATGGGGTCAGGCCTTGACCTTGACTTCGACACACCTCCCCGCGGCGGCTTGTATCGAAGCCAAGGCCTGACCCCGGGGGATCGAAGTCAAAGCCTGGCCCCTAGGGGAAGACGACCTTCAGGCAGTCCGCCAGCACGCCCAGGACGGTCTCGACCTCGCCCTCGTCGATGACCAGCGGGGGCTTGATCTTGATCACGTTCGGGAGCGCGGATGCCGTCGCGAGGATGACCCCGCGCTTCCAGGCCTCGGCGACCAGCCGCTTGGCCTCGGCCGGCGCGGGCTCCCGCGTCTCCGGATCGGTGACCAGCTCGACGCCCAGGAAGAGCCCGGGGCCGCGGATGTCGCCGATCTGGGGATACTCGGCCTGGAGGGCCTTGAGGCCGCGGGTGAAGAGCGCGCCCATCTTCGCCGCGTGCTCGGGAATGCGGTCCCGCTCGAGGATCTCGATCACCTTGAGGGCCGCCGCCTGGGCGATGGGATTCGAGCCGAACGTGTAGACGTCCTCGCCCGTCGCCTCGAACTGCTTCAGGCGGTCGTCGGCCACCACGGCCGCCAGGGGAAAGCCGCCCCCGATCGCCTTCGACAGCACCATGATGTCCGGGGTCACGCCGAGCCCGTCGGCGGCGAACATCCGCCCGGTCCGGCCGAACCCGGTCTGGATCTCGTCGAAGATCAGAAGCGCGCCGAACTCGTCCGCGATGCGGCGCACCTCGCGCACGAACGCCGCCGGGAAGACCACGCCGCCGCCGTTGCCCTGGATGGGCTCCATCATGATCGCGGCCACCGGGCCGTCGACGCCGCGCTGGAGCGTGTCGCGGATCGGCGCCGCGCAGCCGGCGTCGCACTGGCCGTCCGGGCCGTGCTGGGCGCGCCGCCCGCAGCGGTAGGAGTACGGGTTCGGCACCCGGACGAAGTTCTGCATGAACGGCATGAACTTCACGCCGGGGCCGTAGTGGCCCGCGGTCTTCGTCGGGCTCCACGAGGCGGCCATCGTCGCCAGCGTGTTGCCGTGGTACGCGTGGTAGAAGGTCACGAACCGGTGCGCGGCGGGCCGGTTGATCATGGCGAGCTTCATCGCCGACTCGATCCCGAGCGATCCGGTCGGCGCGTAGGTCACGATGTTGAGGCGGCCGGGGCAGATCTCCGCCAGCCGCTTCGCGAGCAGGAGCCGGGGCAGGGTGGGGAAGCCCGCCCGCACGTGGGGCAGGGCCTGCATCTGGGCGAGCGCGGCCTCGGTCACCTCGGGGTGGTTGTAGCCGAGGGCGAGCGTCCAGGCCTGGGCGGTGCAGTCGATGTACGACTTCCCGTCGATGTCGGTGACCCGCGAGCCCTTGCCGGCCACGAGCACCGGGCCGAGCCAGGTGGCGCCGTAGCCCACGTGGCGCTGGAGCTCCGCGATCTGCTCGGGGGTGAACGATCCCTGCTGCTGCACGAGAGGCTCCTTTTTCTGGATCAGACCTGGAGATGGAAGACCACGGCCTGAGCCCTCACACGTATTCCATCCGGCCGCCGTGAACGTCGAGGACGGCGCCGTTCACGAAGGCGGCGCCGTCGGAGGCGAGGAAGACCACGGCCGCGGCGATCTCCGCGGGCTTCCCGATGCGGCCGACGGGGATCTGCTTCGCGAGCACCTCGAGCCGCTCCCGGGGCAGCGTGCTCCCGAGGCGCTCGGTGTCCACGTATCCCGGCGAGACGACGTTGACCGTGACGCCGTGCGGCCCGAGCTCCCGCGCGGCGGTGCGCGTGAGCGCGATGACGCCCGCCTTGGCGGCCCCGTAGTGGCCGAGGGTCGGCCGGCCGCCGATGCGGCCGTGGACGGACGAGGTGTTGACGATCCGGCCCCAACCGCGCCGCACCATGTGGGGCGCGGCGTGCTTCAGGCAGAGGAACGTGCCGGTCAGGTGGGAGTCCATCATGAGGTGCCAGGTGCTCTCGTCGAGCTCGAGGAGCGGCACGTTCAGCTGGGAGCCCAGCGCGCCGGCGTTGTTGACCAGGATGTCGAGCCGGCCCAGCGCCCGGACCACCTCGTCCACCGCGTGGCGCACCTCGTCCGACTGCCGGACGTCCGCCCGCACGACGAGCGTCCGCCGCCCGGCGGCCCGGCACCGTCGCGCCGTCTCCTCGGCGCCGGCGAGATCCGAGTGGGCCAGGATCGCCACGTCGGCGCCGGCCTCGGCGAGCGCGACCGCCTCGGCCCGCCCGATGCCCGCCGCCGCGCCCGTGACGAGCGCCACGCGCGGCTCGCTCCAGCCCGGACCTGCCATCAGGCGCTCCTTCTCGTGTGGCGAGTTCGAGGGTGCCACACCCGCCCGAGCGCGAATGAGTGAGGCCCGCCGACGCCAGCATCGGATCATATCCTGGCCACAGGTCCGCGTCAGCCCTTCAGGCCGGTCATCGCGATCCCGCGGATCATGAACTTCTGGGAGACGGCGTAGGCGAGGAGCATCGGCCCCGTCGAGATCACGGCAGCGGCCATCAGCGGCCCATAGTTGATGTTCCCGTACGGATCCTTGAAGAGCGCCATGCCCACGGGGAGCGTCCGAAGATCCGCGGAGTTGATGACGATCACCGGCCACAGGAAGTCGTTCCAGGATCCGAGGAAAAGGATCATGGCGACGGTCGCGAGCATGGTACGGACGAGCGGCGAGATGAGCGTCAGGACGATGCGGACCTCGCCGGCGCCGTCGATCCGTGCCGCCTCGATCAGCTCGTGAGGGATCTGTCGAATGGCCTGCCGCAACAGAAACACGCCGAAGGCGCTCGCGAAGTTGGGCGCGAGGATCCCGGCGTACGTGTCCACCCAGCCGATGCGCGACAGCAGGATGTACAGTGCCACCGAGGTCACCTGCACCGGCACCATCAGCGTGCTCAAGATCAGGAGGAACAGCACGTTCTGGAGCGGGAAACGGTAGACGGCGAACGCATAGCCGGCGAAGAGCCCGAAGAGGAGGGAGCATCCTACCGAGACGACGGCCACGACCAGGCTGTTCCAGTAGTAGAGGTGCCACGGCGCCTTCTGGAGCGCGTACCATACGTGCTCGAGCGTCACCCGGCTAGGCATCCACTTCGGTGGGAACGCCATGACATCCGTGGCGGGGCTCAGTGCCGTGACCAGCATCCAGTAGAACGGCAGGATCATGAGGACAGCGCCGCCTGCGATGACGACCAGGATCCCGAGTGTCCCGAGCGCGCGGAGCGGCGAAGCCCACATGATCAGTAGCTGACCTCGAAGCGCTTGCTGTACGACGTACTGGACGACGGTCACGCCGAGGGTCAGCAGAAAGAGAAGCGTCGCCTCCGCCGCCGCATAGCCGAAGTTGTAGCGCTCGAACGCCTGGCGGTACAGGTCGAGGACGACGACGTTGGTCGAGCCCGCGGGGCCGCCACTCGTTAGCACGAAGACTTGGTCGAACACCTGGAACGCTTGGATCGAGTTGTAGATCAGCAGGAAGGCGGTCGTCGGCGCGAGCAAGGGCAGGGTGATGCGTCGGAACCGCTGGAATGGCCCGGCCCCGTCGATGCGTGCGGCCTCGATGAAGCTGTCCGGAATCGCCTGGAGCCCCGCCAGGTAGACGACCATGTTGTAGCCGACGCTCTTCCACACGCTGAACAAGATGATGGAGAGGAGCGCGGTGCGGCTCGACATGAGCCATGGCTGGATGGGAAGGCCGACCAGGCGTAGGAGCACGTTGAAGAGGCCGAACTGGGGGTTGTAGAGCCACCACCAGACCACCGCGGCGGCCACTGTGCTCGTGACCATCGGTGCGAAGTAGAGAGCCTTGAAGAGCTCGCGGAGGGGGAACCTGGTGTCGAAGAGCACGGCGAGCAGCAAGCCGAGCGCGGCGGAGACGGGCACGATGACGAGGACGTAGACCAGCGTGTTCCACGCCGCCTGCTGGAACGCCCGATCGACCAGGAGCTCCTGGAAATTGTCGAGCCCGATGAAGGTGAAGCGCCCGCGCAGGAGCTCGACGCGGTAGACGCTGTAGAGGAGCGTCTGGATCGACGGCGCGACGCGGAACGCGCCGAACAGGATGATGATCGGCGCGACGAAGAGATAGGCGTGCCAGACGTGCCGGGCATGGAGCCGGAGGACCAGACGGCGGATCGCGGGCACTATGCGCGACCGGGAGGCACGACGGAGAGCGTGCAGGCACGAGGCCGAGGGCTCGACCCCGGGCCTGCGACTGGGCTACTTGGCCGCGTCGGCGATCGCCTTGTTGGCCGCGCGTTCGGCGTCGGCGAGAGCCTCCTCCAGCTTGGCCTCGTGGTGCCACGTCTTCTGGATGGCCCCACCCATGGCGTCCATCACCCCGTTCAGGCCGAGGTTCACCGGGAGCGGCTTGCCGTTGGGATAGATCTGCTTGAGGGCCTGGTCGTAGGGGTTGGACTTGAACGGCTCCTTGTCCCAGTTGACCTTGTACCGCGGCGTCGCCCCGTACTTCTTGCACATCTCGAAGTCCTGCTCGGGCGTGTTGATCCACTCCAGGAGCTGCCACGCCGCCTCGCGATTCTTCGCGATCTTCGGCACGGCATACATCCAGCTCCCGAGGAGCGTGATCGGCTTGTCGCCCGCCTTTCGGACCGGGGGCGCGGAGAGGCCCCACTTGAGATCCGGCGCTTCCTTGGGGGCGCGCTCGTGGATCGACACGGTCTCGCTGATCTGCATGGAGGCGAGGCCCTTCAGTAGGGCGGCTCGCGGGTCCGGGAAGTTCAGGCTCGTGGACTTGTCGACGTCCAGCATGTCCAGCACGAGCTTGAGGGCGGCCCGACCCCCGTCGTTGTTGAAGTTGGCCTTGCCACCGCGCAGTGCGAGCGGGTCGTCGACCAGAGAAGCGCCGGCCCCATAGATCGCCCAGAAGTGCTTGTGCACGATGCCGTGCGGATGCCCGACGTGCCGGATGGCGTAGCCGACCCGCGTGATGTTGCCTTGGGCATCCCTCTTGGTCAGCTTCTTCGCATAGTCGCGGAACTCGTCCCACGTGCGCGGCGGCTTCTCGGGATCGAGGCCGGCCTCCTTGAAGTGGTCCTTGTTCCACGTCAGGCCGTAGATGTCGATACCGTATTGCGGATAGCCCCACATCCGTCCCTTGCCGTAGTCGGACAGCGTGCGAATCTCCGGCGAGACCGCATCGAGCCAGGCCTTGGCTCGAGCGTCGGGCACCGCATCGAGCATCTCTTCCTTCAGGAATCCCGGGATCCAGGACCCGTCGATGAACAGGATGTCCCCGGCGTTCTTGGCCGCGGCGGCGGCGAAGATCTTCTGCTGCATCGTGTCGTAGTCGAGGCCGACCGCCTCTACCTTGACGCCGGTCTTCGCCTCGTACGGCGCGAAGAAGCTCTTGTCCGAGAAGTGCGCGGCCCCGGCCGTGATGTCCCCGGCGGGATACCAGAGCGTGATGGTCTTGGACTGACTCCACGCGCGACGCGAAGCCAGGAGCGGGGCCGTGAGCGAGAGCTTGAGGACACTGCGCCTCTTCACGGGGGACCTCCTCTCGAGCCTGTGGATCGAGCGGACGAGATCAGAGTGCGCCTACGCGGCGAATTCTCGGAGCCCGGTCCGCGAATGTCAAGAGGGTGATGCCGTGCGAGACTACTCGGCGGGCTGGCGTGCGCGTCGCCTGCGGGCAGGGCCGAAAGGGACCGAGGAGGGACCATGGATCGCGTGAGGGTCGGCGTCGTCGGCGTGGGCAACATGGGGCGGACGTACGCCGAGCGCGATTGGCGCCATCGAGGGGCTCGAGCTGGCCGCGCTGTGCACGCGGACGCTCGACCGGATCAAGGATCTGCCCGGCGAGAAGTTCGCGGACCACCGGACGATGATCGCATCGGGCCGCGTGGACGCGGTGGTGATCGCCACGCCGCACTGGAGCCACCCGACGGTGGCGATCGACGCGCTCCGCGCGGGGCTGCACGTTCTCACCGACAAGCCGCTCGCCGTCCACGTGGCAGACGGCCGCCGGATGCTTGCGGCCCACACGGACAAGACGCGCCGGTTCGGCGTCATCTTCAACGAGCGTACGCGCCCGGTGACCGCGAAGATCCGCGCGATGATCCAGTCCGGCGACCTCGGGCAGCTCCGCCGCGTCATCTGGCTCGCCACGGGCACCTTTCGCTCGCACGCCTACTACACGAGCGGCGGCTGGCGGGCGACCTGGGCGGGCGAGGGCGGCGGCGTCATCATCAACCAGGCCTCCCACGACCTCGACCTCCTCCAGTGGTTCGCGGGGCTCCCGATCCGGGTCACGGCGACGATCGGCCTCGGGAAGTACCATCCGATCGAGGTCGAGGATGACGTCAGCGCGCTGCTCGAGTATCCCGGCGGCGCGACGGGGCTGTTTGCCGTGACGACCGGCGAGACGCCGGGCACGAACCGGGTGGAGATCGCCGGGGACCGCGGCAAGCTCGAGCTCGACACCGAGACCTGGACGCTCACCTTCTTCCGGAACGAGGTTTCGGCCGCCGAGTTCAGCCGGACGACCAAGGAGCGATTCGAGCGGCCCCCGTTCGCGAAGGTCGACGTGCCCTCCGCGGCCGAGGCCGACCGCGAGAGCCACGTCGTCATCCTGGAGAACTTCCGCGACGCGATCCGGGAGGGCGTGCCGATCCTCGCCCCCGCGGAGGAGGCGATCCGGTCGCTCGAGCTCGGCAACGCGATGCTTCTGTCGGGGCTCCTCGGCCAGGCCGTCGAGCTCCCGATCGACGCCGCGCTTTATGGAGCGGGAGCTCCAGCGCCTCGTCGCCGCAGGGCGCCGCGTCTAGCGCGCGGCCAGCGCCGCGATCTCCGGCGCGCCGAGGGGGCGGTCGTAGAGGCGCAGGTCGCCGAGGCGCCCTCGGAAGAAGTCGTTGGCGCCGAAGCCGATGGTGAGCGGGCGGCCGGTGGTCACGTCGGGCTCCGGCGCGCCGGACGGACGCGACGCGGCGACGGCCACGCCGTCCACGTAGAGCCGTAGGGCCTCCCGCGTCGCGCACCGCAGCCACGTGGCGCCAGCCCGCGGGGAAGGCGTGGTCCCACGTGGCGACTCGTCCCAGCTTCCATCGCGCACACGCGCCCCGAGGGCAGCGTCCCTGCGAAGAGCCGGCCCTGGTAGACCGCCATCGCCCACACGCGCCGCAAGGGCGCGGGGGCCGGATCGAGCGTGGCCAGGAATCGGAAGCGCTCCGCGTCCATGCGCCACACGTTGGCCATCGGGAGCGAGCCCACGTAGACCTTGCCGTTGTAGAGAGCCATCGCCATGATCTCGCGCTCGTAGCCGACCCGCTCGAGCGCGGTCCACGCCTCGCCGCCCTCGTAGCGGTGCACGTCGCCCTCGGGCCACGTGCCTACGTAGAGGCGTCCCTCGCTGGTGACCGCCCGTAGGTCTGGGCCGACCCGGACGGGCAGCCGCAGAACGCCCAGTCGGACCCGCCCTCGTAGCGGTACACGGGGCCGCCGTTGATCAGCGCGTACAGGTCGCCCCGATGGATGGCGAGGGAGAGGATCCGGAGGTCCGGGCCCACGTAGGTCCAGTGCTCGCCGCCCTCGTACACGAAGACGCCGCGACGGTGATTGCTCACTCCGTAGAGCCGGCCCCGGTAGACGGTGAGGGCGAACGCGTCGTCGGCCTTCCCGGACGCATAGCCGACCGTCGGCACGTCCTCCGGCGTCGCGTCCTCCGCCCCCGGGTGGCCGCAGTAGGTCCAGCGCCCGTCGGGCGTCATCCGGTAGACCTGACCGCCGGGTGTCCGGTTCGGCAGCGGGCCCGAGCGCGGACCCCTCGCCCATGAAGCGACCGAGGCCGCAGTAGAGCGCCCCGTCGAACTGGGCCACCGAGTGGACCACGTTGCACCCGACGGGGTTGCCGAGGTCGACCCACCGCTGGTCGCCCTCGTAGCGCCAGAGCCGGCCGCGCTCGGTCGCCCCCGTCTCGAGCGTGCTCGCGTAGAGCGCGCCGTCGGCGACCTTGAGGGCGGCGACCAGGACGGCCTGGCCCGGCCGCCCGCAGTCGTCCCATCGCGGGGCGGATCCGCCGTCGATGCCGAAGTGGAGGTTCCGGTAGTTCGGCTGTGCCGTGCTCGTCATCCCGGTGCTGGTCAGGATGCCGAGATGAATCCCGCTCCGCGTGTCGGGATCGAACTTTCCGAACAGGTCGCCGACCACGTCGCCGTCCTCGGCGTCCGTGTGGACCCAGCCCGCGATCGTGAACCCGTGCGCCCCCCAGTGAAGCGCCGGATGGTCGGCCACCTCCAGGAAGCTACCCCGCCCGTCGAACCGAGGCCGCGCCGAGACCCGGCCGGGGGCCCTCCTCGCGGAAACGCACCCCGTGGTTCCGCACCCGCAACGGCGCCGCCTACGGGCTCCGCGGAATCGGTCGTGAAGGTCCCAGCGCGCGATCAGCCGGCGCCGAGGGTCTCGCTCACGACGGCATCGGTCACCGGCTGTGCCGCTCCGTCTCCGGCGTACTCGTACGCCGCGCGGCCGGTCAGCGAGACCAGGACCTCGAGCGCCGAGCGCCCTTGCGCCGCCGCCACCTCCGCGACCGTCGGGCCCGTCGCGGCCGCGCCCGCGAGGAGACACACCCGCGCCCCCGCGCGCGCCCCGTCCACGTCGGTGACGTCCACGACGGCGTGCTCCAGCGAGACCGAGAGCACCGGCGCCTCCCGCCCGCCCACGCGGACCTTCTGTCCCGTCTTGGGAAGGAGGATGGAGTTCGAGTAGCCGATCGGCAGCGCGCCGAGCCGGGTCGGCCGCGCGGCGACGCGGCTCCCGCCGTAGCCGTAGCGCGTGCCCGGCGCGATCTCACGGAGCGCGCCGAGGGCGGTCGAGACTTCCGTCAGAACGGGGCGCGTCCCGATCGACTCGGGGAGCCCCGCCGGCTCGAGGCCGTACAGGAGCGCTCCCGGACAGACGGCGTTGGCCTCGGGCGCCTTCAGGCCGCGCGCGATGCCCTCGCTCGCGAGGGCCTGCGCCAGCAGCGGGCCCGGGGTCTCGCGCCGGATCTCCGCCACGACCTGTCCGAACGCCGCGAGCCGCTCCTCGACCCAGGCCACTCGCCTCCTCGCCCCGGAACGGGAGATGCGTGAACACGCCCGCCAGGCGGACACCCGGGAACGTCGAGCGGATGCGGGCCGCCACGCGCGCGGCGCCCTCGAGGGGGACGCCCACGCGGCCGAGCCCGCTGTCGATCTTCAGGAAGATCGCCGGCGGCCGCGTCCCCGCGGCGCGGGCGAGCGCCGCCACCTCGTCGAGCGACTGGATCCCGACGGTGATGCCGGCTTCCGTCAACGGACCGGGATCGCCGTCCTCGCCCGTCGGGAAGAGCAGCACGTCGCACGTGATGCCCCCGGCGCGGAGCGCGAGCGCGTCGGCGGGGCTGCCGAGGGACAGCCAGCGCACGCCCGCCGCCTCGAGACAGGCGGAGACCGGGAGGACCCCGTGACCGTAGGCGTTCGCCTTGACGCAGGCGATCAGCTCGGTACCCGGCGCGAGCCGCTGCCGCACCACGCCGAGGTTCCGGCGCAGAGCGGCCAGCGAGACGACCGCGCGCAGCGGCGCGGCAGGGGCCGACGGCTCGGGCGGGCCCATGCGGGTCGGTCTCGTCGCCGGCAGCGTCAGGACGCCGCGCCCGCGCGGGCGGTCAGCAGGCAGCCGTCGTCGAGCGGAGCCACCGGGCGGAAATCGCGGTGGTGCTTGTAGTCCGGCCGCGCGAAGCGCGTCTGGGCGTTGGCGATCGGATTGAGGATGACCGAGAAGATGGAGCGGTCCCAGGGCGACATGTTGGGCGGCGACCCGTGGACGAGGCAGTCGCCGAAGATCAGCGCGGTGCCCGCCACGCCCGTGGCCGTCTGGAGTCCGCCGGCGCGCGCGAGCCGGGCCACCGTCTCGTTGTCCACTGTCCAGAGCGCGTAGCTCGTGGTCTCGGTGTCGAGGGCGGTCCGGACGGGCCCGCCCAGGTGCGAGCCGCGGATGAACACCAGGGGCCCGTTGTGCTCGGTGACGTCGTCGAGGAACACGTGGAGGTTCAGGGCGAGCGGCTCGGGCACGCCGTCCTCCGCGTGGTGGGTCGCGAAGTCGTAGTGCCACTGCCAGGCCTCGCCGGAGAACGCCACCTTGGCGTTGATCTTGGCCTGCTGGATGTACAGCTGGTCGGTGCCGAGGATCTGGCGCGCGGGCTCGACGAAGCGCGGATGGCGGCAGAGGCGGGCGTAGACGTCGCTCCGAAGGTGGAGCCCCATGGCGGTCCGGACCTCGCCGCTCACCTTCTCGCGGATGTTCGCGGGCGTGTCCTCCGCGAAGAGCACGGGCACCTCGGCGCGCAGGACCTCGACCTCCGCCCGCGAGAAGAGCGCGGGCAGGACGAGGAACCCCTGCGCGTCGAAGTCCGCCAGCTGGGCCGCCGTGAGCCGCACGGTTCGAGGATAGTCGACCGCGCGTCCCGCCTCAAGGTGACGGCCCGTGCGGGTCGAGCTTCCCGGGTATCCCTCCTCGGCCCTTGACGTCACGTCGCTTTCGGCCGACGCTCGGGCGCATCGCAGGCCAAACGTGGAGCGGGCGAGGGGCGGGAGGGTGAGTGGATGAGGCATGTGGCGACGGCGATCGGCCTCGTGATCCTGCTTGGTGTCGGGACTCGTGACGCCCGCGGCGCCGACACGAAGCTCCACGCGTGCTCGCTGCTGACCGCCGCCGAGGTCACGGCCGCGGTGGGCGGCGCGGCGGGGCAGCCCCAGGAGAGCGAGTTCGTCGTGCCCGACGGGCCATCGAAGGGCGACGCGATGGGCATGTGCACGTGGCCCACCGATGGTGGCCAGAGCAGCGTCTCGGTCGCCATCACCCGCGCGGCCTCTGGCCCCTCCCGCGAGGCGGCGCTCGCGAAGATGGCGCAGGTCTTCGACGTGCTCAAGGCTCAGGGCTGGAGCGAGGAGCGGAAGGACTTCGCGAACGGCCGGTGCGTTCTCATGACGCCGCCGGCCGCGAAGGGGCTGCCCGTCTCCACGGGCTGCTTCGCCGAGGCGAAGGGCATGGGCCTCTCGGTCGGCCACAACGGCCCCACGCGGGCCTCGATGGACCGGGTGCGGACGCTCCTCGACAAGGCGATCGGGCGGCTGCCCTAGACGGCGAGCCGCTCGCGCGCGACGCGGAACCCGTAGTCCGAGTAGCGGAGGAGCGGCGGCAGGCTCGAGCGGTGCGCCACCGGGCTCCACGGCGCCTGGTGCCGCCAGGCGCCGCCCCGCGACACGCGGCGCGCGCCGTCGAGAGGTCCCGCCGGCGCGCGAACGGGCTCCGGCCGGTACGCGTCGGCCGCGTACCAGTCGAGACACCACTCGTGGACGACGCCGGCGAGGTCGGTCAGGCCGAACCCGTTGACGGGCTCCCGCCCCACGCGGGGCGGCGCGGGCAGCGGGCCGCGCCGGTCCCCGAACCAGCGGGCCGGCGGGTCGTCGCCCCAGGGGTAGCGCGCGGCGTCGAGGCCGCCTCGGGCCGCGCGCTCCCACTCCGCCTCGCTGGGGAGCCGGTGCGGGCGGCGCACCGTCTGCGATAGCCAGTCGCAGAACGCGACGGCTTCCGTCCAGGTCACGCCCACGACCGGCTGCTCGGGATCCGAGAATCGCGGATCGGTCCAGAAGGGCGGCGGCTCGGCGCGCGTGTCGTCGAGGAACCCGCCGAACTCGGCATTCGTCACGGGCGTGCGGCCGAGCTCGAAGGCGTCGATCCACACCGGATGCCGCGGGCGCGCGTCGGGCAGGCCGTCGTCCCAGCCCATCCCGAACCATCCCGCGGGGATCTCCAGGAACTCCACGGACTCGACGGTCATTCTACGCGGCCGAGGCCCCTGTTAACATGAATGCGTGCCCGCCGCGCCGTTGCCGGCCGATCCGATCCTCGTCGCGCTGGACGTGGGCTCGTCATCGGTTCGTGCGCTCGCCTTCGATCGCAAGGGGGGAGCGCTCGACGTCGGCGTCCAGCGGCCGTACGAGCCCACCACGACGCCCGACGGCGGCGTCGAGATCGACGCCGACCGGCTCGTCGAGCTGACCGCGGAGACGCTGGACGGCCTCCTCGCCGCGCTCGGCGCCCGCGTCGATCGGCTCGCGGGCGTCGCGACCAGCACCTTCTGGCACACCGTGCTCGGCCTCGGGTCGGACGATCGCCCGTCGACGCCGCTCTACTCCTGGGCGGACACGCGGAGCGCCGGCGCCGTGGACGAGCTGCGGGCGCGGGTCGACGAGAAGGCGTACCACGCGCGGGTCGGCTGTCGGCTCCACACGTCCTATCTGCCCGCGCGACTCTGGTGGCTCCGGGAGCGCGACCCGGCGGCGTTCCGCCGGACCCGGCGCTGGGTGTCGTTCGGGGAGTACCTCGGGCTCCGCCTGTTCGGCGAGCTCGGCACGAGCGTCTCGATGGCGTCGGGGACCGGTCTCTTCGACCAGTGGGCGCAGCGGTGGGACCCGGGCATCCTCGAGGTCCTCGGGCTCGGCGTCGAGCACCTCGGCCCCGTGGTCGATCTCGGCCAGCCGTTCCGCGGGCTCCGACCGGAGTTCCGCGCGCGCTGGCCCGCGCTGGCGACGGCGCCCTGGCTGCCCGCGCTGGGCGACGGCGCGTGCTCCAACGTCGGCGCCGGGTGCACGACGGTGGAGCGGGCGGCGCTGATGGTCGGGACGTCGGGCGCGATGCGGATCTGCTTCGAGGCGGAGTCGGTGGCGGTTCCCGACGGCCTCTGGTGCTATCGCGTGGACGGCCGCCGGCTCCTCCTGGGTGGCTCCCTGTCGAACGGGGGGAGCCTCTACGCGTGGCTCACGGAGACCCTCGCCTTGCCCTCGCGCGAGCGCCTGGAGGAGATGCTGCAGGCCATGGAGCCCGACGCGCACGGGCTCACGATGCTGCCGTTCCTGGCCGGGGAGCGCAGCCTGGGGTGGGCGGCGGCGGCGCGCGCGGCCATCGTCGGCCTCTCGCTGGCGACCCAGCCGGTCGACATCGTCCGCGCGGCGCTCGAGACCGTGGCGTACCGTTTCAGCATGATCCACGAGCGGCTTCGCGAGGCATGCCCCGGCCTCCGGGAGATCGTGGGGACCGGCGGCGCGCTCCTGGCGTCGCCGGCCTGGAGCGGCATCATGGCCGATGCGCTCGGGACCGGCATCACGCCGTCGGCGGAGGCCGAGGGGTCGGCCCGGGGCGCGGTCCTGCTCGCCAGCGAGGCGCTCGGGCTCATTCCGTCCCTCGAGGCGGCGCCGGCCGGCGTGCGGCCCGCGATTCCAGCCGATCCCGCGCGACACGCCCGATACCGAGCCGCGCTGGCGCGGCATCGTTCCCTGTACGACCTCCTGGTGCCGCACATGACCGCGGAGAGGAGACCGGGCCCATGACGGAGCGAGATCTCGACCGGCTCTGCGTCGACACGATCCGGTTCCTCGCCGCCGACGCCGTGCAGCAGGCGAAATCCGGGCATCCCGGTCTGCCGATGGGCGCGGCGCCGATGGCCTACGTGCTGTGGACGCGCTTCCTGCGTCACCACCCGGGCGATCCCGCCTGGCCCGATCGTGATCGGTTCGTCCTGTCGGCCGGCCACGGCTCGATGCTGCTCTACGCGCTCCTCCACCTCACGGGCTACCCGCTCTCACTCGAGGAGATCAAGCGCTTCCGCCAGTGGGGATCGAAGACTCCCGGGCACCCGGAGTTCGGGCTCACCCCCGGCGTCGAGGCGACGACGGGCCCGCTCGGCCAGGGGGTCGCGAACGCCGTGGGCATGGCCATCGCCGAGCGCCACCTCGCCGCGCGGTTCAACCGCCCGAGCCACCAGGTGGTGGATCACCACACCTACGTGCTGTGCTCGGACGGCGATCTCATGGAAGGCGTCGCCGCGGAGGCGGCGTCGCTCGCCGGGCATCTCGGGCTCGGCAAGCTGATCGCGCTCTACGACGACAACCAGGTGTCGCTCGCGGGGAAAGCGTCGCTCTCCTTCTCCGAGGACGTGCCGCGGCGGTTCGACGGGCTCGGCTGGCACACGCAGACCGTCCACGACGGGAACGACCTGGACGCGATCGACGCCGCGATCCGGGCCGCTCAGGCGGAGACGGCCCGCCCCTCCCTCATCGCCGTGCGGACCATCATCGGCTACGGCGCGCCGAAGAAGGCCGGGACCCACGAGGCCCACGGCGAGCCGCTGGGGGACGCCGAGCTCCGCGGGGCGAAGCAGGCGCTCGGCTGGCCGCTCGAGCCCGCGTTCCTCCTGCCGGAGCCCGCCCTCGCGCGCTTCCGGGCCGCGCTCACGACCGGCGCGCGCGCGCAGGCCGACTGGCAGGCGCGGTTCGACGCCTGGCGGCGCGCGTTCCCGGACCTCGCGACCGAGTGGCGACACGGGCAGGATCGGACGCTGCCGCCGGGGTGGGACCAGGACCTCCCGCGCTTCCCGGCGGACACTCCGACGGCGACGCGCGACGCGGGCGGGGCGGTGCTCGCCGCCGTTTCGCCGCGCGTGCCGCACCTGATCGGCGGCGACGCCGACCTCGCCCCGTCCACGAAGACGCTCGTCAAGACCGCCGGCTCGTTCCAGCGCGCCACGCCCGAGGGCCGCCACCTCCACTTCGGCGTGCGCGAGCACGCGATGGGATCGATCGCCAACGGCATCACGTATCACGGGGGCCTCCACATCTTCTGCGGCACCTTCTTCGTCTTCTCGGACTACATGCGTCCCGCGGTGCGGCTCGCCGCGCTCTCGGAGCTGCCGGTCATCTACGTCTGGACGCACGACTCCATCGGCCGTCGGGGAGGACGGGCCGACCCACGAGCCGGTCGAGCATCTGGCCGCCCTCCGCGCGATGCCGAATCTGGTGGTCATCAGACCCGCCGACGCCGCCGAGACCGTGGTGGCGTGGCAGGTTGCCCTCGCGCGCCGGCACGGCCCGACCGCGCTGGTCCTCACGCGGCAGAAGGTCCCGGTGCTCGACCGCGCCATCTACCCCCCGGCCGACGGGCTCCGGCGCGGGGCGTACGTGCTGGCGGACACGCCGGGCGGCGCGCCGGACCTGGTGCTGATCGGCACCGGCTCCGAGGTGCAGCTCGTGGTGGCCGCGCAGGCGGCCCTCGCGAAGGAGGGCGTGCGCGCGCGCGCCGTCAGCATGCCGTCGTGGGAGCTGTTCGAGGCCGAGCCGGCCGACTATCGGGAGACCGTGCTTCCGCGGGCCGCCTCGCGCCGCCTGGCGGTGGAGGCCGGCGCGACGTTCGGCTGGGAGCGCTGGGTAGGGTCGGCCGGCGCGGTCGTGGGGATCGACCGGTACGGCGCCTCCGCGCCCGGAGACACGGTCATGAAGGAACTCGGGTTCACGCTGGACCACGTCGTGGCCCGCGCCCGCGCCCTCCTGGGCCGCTGATCCTCGCCCGCCCGGCGTGACCCGCCCGTTCCTCGTTCTCTGGTGCTCGACGCTCCTCTTCTATCTGGGCTTCCAGCTGCTGCTGCCGGTCGTGCCGCTCTATGCGGCGGCCCTCGGGGCGCGCGAGGTCCACGTGGGCTTCATCATGGGGAGCTTCGCGCTGGCGGCGATGGTCCCGCGCCCCATCGCGGGGGACCTGGCCGATCGGATCGGCCGGCGGCCGCTCGTCCTTCTCGGGACCGCCATCTTCATGCTGGCGCCCGTGGGCTACGCGCTCGTCGGGTCCATCCCAGCCCTGCTCATCGTGCGGCTGTTTCACGGAACCGGCATGGGCTTCGGGCCGACCGCCGCCACCGTGATCGCCACGGATCTGACGCCGCTCGCCAAGCGGGGCGCGGCGATGGGCCTCTACGGCCTGGCGTCGGCGGTGGCGCTCGCGGTCGGGCCGTACGCCGGAGGGGAGTTCGTGCGGCGCCTCGGCTTCGGGCCGACGTTCCTCGTGGCGACCGCGATCGAGGCCGTCGCGCTCGCGCTCGCGTGGACGCTGCCGGAGACCCGACCGGCGACCGGTCTTGCACGCGCCTCATTGGCGCCGCCGGCTGGCGCGCCCGGCGGCGCGCTCGCGCGGTTCTGGCGGCGTTGGTTCAGCACCGCGGCGGTGTACCCCTCGGCGCTCGTGCTGTCGCTCTACGTCTCGTACGGCGGCCTCGCCGCGCTCCTGCCGCTCTTCGCGGAGCGGCGCCAGCTGGGGAACCCGGGGCTGTTCTACACGGTCTACGCGCTGGTGAGCCTGGCGGTGAGATCGCCCGCGGGTTGGCTATCGGACCGCCTCGGTCGGCGAGTGGTGGTTGCCCCTGCGCTTGGGATCTCGGCCGCGAGCCTGGCGGTGCTCGCCCTTGCCGGGTCGCAGCGCGCCTTCCTCGGCGCGGCGGCGCTCTACGGCGTGGGCTTCGGCGCGGCGCAGCCCGTGCTTCTCGCGATGACGGCCGATCGCGCGGCGCCCGGGGAGCGTGGCCGCGCGATGGGCACGCTCTACACCGCGTGGGAGCTGGGGATCTCCGGTGGCTCGATGCTGCTCGGCCTGTGCGCCACCACGCTGGGCTACGCGGCCACGTGGGGGACGGCCGCGGCGATCGCGGGGCTGGGCGCGCTCGCCGCGCTCTGGCCGACCGGGAGATCGCGCGGCTGACGGTTATGGGGCCGAGCCCGGGCGGGCCGGCCCGGCCGCGTCAGCGGGGCGTGCCGCGCTCGCCGCCCGCGGTGCGCAGGACGCGCGGCGCGGGCGGACTCTGGACGGCGCTGGTCGACACCAGCTGAAACCCGAGCCGCGTCCACGTCTCGGAAGGCGAGCCGCGGCGCTCGAGATGGCGTCGCTCGTGCCCCACGGGGCGCCGAGCGCCCCGCCGCCGCTCGTTGCGCCGGCGGTCCCAGATCACGGCGAGCCCCGGGCCGGCCACCCCGCGCTCGACGGCGCGGTACAGATCGCCGCGTCCCCGCTGAACGACGACGATCGCGCCGGGCGTGTCACCGGCGCTGCCGACCGCGATCGCGTCCGTCGCGCCGCGCCCGGCCCCCGGAGCCAGCCGCCGCCGGAGCTCCTGCACGTAGCCCACGCGGAAGGTGGTCGCCGCCTCCTCGAGCGCGCGCGCAATCTGGCCGACCCCGTCCTGCGTGTCGGTCACCAGGCCCCGCAGCCGGCCGGTATCGTGATCCAGGGCGATCACCCGGGACTGGAGGCTCCGGATCTCTCGCCAGAGCAGGATGCCCACCGCCGCCACCGCGACCAGCGACAAGAAGGCCAGGAGCGTGGCGGCGAGCAGGAGTCCGTCGGGCCACCCAGCCTCGGCCGCCCGCTCGGGGACGAGGCTCACGATCGTGAGGAGGCCGTGAGAGTCCTCGGCGGCGCTGAGCGTGAAGCGGATGCGATCCCCGGGCCGGACGTCCGAGATCGCGTCCGACCTCTGGACCAGGAACTCCGATTGGCTGGCGGGGAGGAGTCCGGAAATGGCGTCATGCGCGATCGTCACGGTATTGCGCCCGGTATCGACGGCTGTGACCCGGCCCTGTCCTTGGAAGGTCTGCCCCGCGCCCGCGGCCCAGGTCGCCCAGAGACACAGGGCAAGCCCCAGCGTGACCCGTGAGACCGAGCCGATGAGCGACCGGCCCCCGCTATCCATCCGCCGTCATCCGAGCGTCCTCCATTCGTAACGCGTCCTCCGTTCGTAACAAGGTAGGCAGACGGTAGGCGGCTTGCCGAGCGGCGTCAAGAGATTGTCAGGTCCGGGCAGGGCGGCGGCGCCTTCCCCGGCCACCTCTCCAGGTGTTTGGACGCCAGAGGCTTGCGGTCCGCGCGGCCCTTGGGCTATGGTGATGCGCCCCGTTTGGGCTCCGGGGCAGGGAGGACGTGAACGATGGCCGAGGTCAAGTTCGGGGAGCTGCGATCGGTCGTGGAAGCGGTCCGGCAGATCGTGCTGGACTGGGATGGCTTCGTCTCGAACGTCGAGGCCATGGCTCGCGAGCACGACGAGTACCGTCAGACCGCCGATCGCCTGGCGTGGGAGCTCGGTGAGATCCGCGCCGCCCACGAGCGACTCGGCCAGGAGCACGAGGAGACGCGGGCCGGGCGGGCCTCGCTACAGGCCAGCCACGACGCGCTGTCGCGCGAGCATGCCCGCCTGGTTCAGGAGCGCGAGGAATCGCAGCGCGCTCTGGTGACGCTGCGAGCCGCTCACGAGACGCTCCTCCGGGAGCGCCAACGTCTCGAGCGCGAGCTCGGCGACATGCAGGAGCGCCACGAGGCGGTGATGCGCGAGCGCCATCGCGCGGGTGAGGAGCTCGAGGCGATCCTGCGCCGGTTCCGCGCTTCGGTCTGAGACGCCCGTCCGCGCCGTCAGCCGGTCACCGCGCGCCGGTGCCGGCCGCATCGCCGAAGACCAGGTCCTCCAGCCACTCGATGCGGATCCGATCGGGACCCCGCAGGCTTCCGCCGTAGCTCTCGCTGACCGCTCGGCGCGTCGTCCAGAGGATCACCTGCTTGCCCTGGGCTTGCAGCGTCTTGACGACCTCGTGGAAGTCGCCGTCTCCCGTCCCGATCACGTACACCGGGATCTCGGGATGCTCACGCAGGACGAAGTGGATCTTCTCCCGCAGCAGGTGGTCGGACGCGTTGGCCTTGTCGCGGCCGGCGATGTCGGTGGAGAAGCGCGCGTTCCGCACCGCCTTCTGATCGCCCTCGAAGAAGTCCCGGTCCCAGTCGGCGACGGCCCATCGCTGGCGGGGGAGCCCGTGGCGGGAGGCCGCGTCGAGGAGCCGCGTCGCGAGCTCCACGCCGTCCAACCTCGCGCGTCCCGCCTGCGCGTGAGGCTCCGGGAGATCCTCGAGGTGGCGGGCGAGGCTCACCTTGACGTTCTCCCAGTCGAGCATCAGCGCGAGCGCGGCGCGGCGCCCGGTGACCTCGGCGGCTCCGGGCGGACCGCTGTCGGGCGCGTCGCGCCGAGGCATCGCGGCGTCGACCGGCTCGCTGCCGCCGACACCTGACCGCTCCGCCGGCGTCGGCCCGCTCCCGACGTCGCCCACCGCGCCGCCGAGTCGCTCGGCCCACAGGCTCGCATCGGCTTCGGAGAAGCTGGTCTCCCGCCAGGTCTGCCGGAGGACTCGGAGCCCGTCCTCGCGGAAGCCATGGCGCTGGGCCCAGCCGAGGAGGGTTCGCAGGAGCTGCGCCTTCTTCCGCGGATCGACGTTGCGGCGGTGCTGGGTGACCCGCCAGCTGTGCAGCCGGCACCGCCAGCTGGCGGCAAGATCGCCGGCTTCCTCGTTCAGCACCGCGGCGCAGTCCCAGTTCTTGAAGACGCCGGCCTCGGGGCCGGCCGCGACGCGCTGCCGGAACCACTCGACGCCCGCCGCGACGAGCGAGGTCTCGATGAACTCGCGCGTCAGCTGATCCAGCTCCTCGAAGAGCAGCCGCTCCCGCGGGTCGGGGAAGATCCGGTCCGGGTCCCGCAGGATCCGGTTGATCCGGCGGAAGTGATCGCGGAACCGCGCCCCGCCGCCGGTGCTGCCGAGGGCCTCCGCGTCCAGGAGCGCCGCGAGCATGTGGGCCTCGTAGTGCCGCGCGCGCAGGCAGAGCGCTCCGAGCGCGTCGTTGCGGCCCTGCTCGACGGCCCAGAGCAGGCAGAGCTCGAAAGCCTCGGCGGGATGCGCATCGAGGTCCAGCACCGGCAGCAGCACGTCCAGCGCCTCATCGGCCCGGGACGGCAGACGCCGGAGCGCGCAGGCGAGGTTCCAGCGCGCGGTCCACCCCCGATGCTCGTGGAATCGGTCGGAGGCGATGGCCGCCTCCAGGAGCTCGATGATGTCGTGGATGTCCGTCGCCTGCCCGAACAGGGTCAGCGCGTAGGCGTACCACTCCTTGGCGATGGTGTTGGTGCTGCGCCGGTAGTGGAGGTCGGCGAACTCGTCGAGGGCCCGGGGATCGCGCCGGAGGAGGAGCTCACGCGCCTGGTGGAAGGTCGGGTCAGGGGCGCCCACGACCCGGAGCTCCGAGACGGGCTCCCGGTGCCCGGGCTTGGCATCGAGGCGGAGCCGGAGGTTGCTCTCGAGCTCGTCCCGTACGTCGGTCAGGGCCTGCCCGAGCGCCTCGATGTCCCCCCGCTCCACCGCGAGGCGGATCTCGCCCCAGATGACGGGCGGCACGAGGGTCGACAGCGGCTCCGGGCGCGGCGCGGCGCGCTGCGCCCGCCGCACCGCCGCAGGGGCGATCCGCTCCCCGATGTCCGCCCAGTCCCGACGGATGCGCTCGAGCCGGGTCGGGACCTCCAGCTCCAGGACGGCCTCGATGTTCTCCTGGATCAGCCGGTCGCGCGCCGCGGGATCCGCTTCGGCGCCGAGCCGCGCGCGCTCGAGCTCCAGCAGGATCATCTCGTCGATCGCCAGGGCCACCTGAGTTGGCATCGTGCCCCAGGCCGAGCTGACGAAGGCCGCCAGGGCGGTCCGGACGCCGCGAACGTCGGCGCTCCCGTGCCGGCAACGCCCGACCTGGTCGGTGACGAGCGCCCGCACCGCGTTCCCGAGAGCTTGCCGCATCGGCCGCGTCGCGTGCATCAGGGGGTTGGCCCGGCGGAACAGCTCGTGGGCCGCCTGGAACAGCCGGAGCGCCTCGTCGAGCGCGCCGTTGCGGGCCGCGCGGCGGCCCAGCACGTCGAGCGCGAAGCCCAGGGTAGTGAGGTCACGGCCCCACGAGCCGTCCCGGACCTGCGCGCTGTCGAGGACGGCGCCTTTCAGGACTTCGATCGCCGCGCGGTTCTTCTCGAGGTGCTCAGGAGGGAGATCGTGGAGATGGATCTCGACGACGGCCACGAGACCGGGCAGGGCCTCGGCTATTTGCTCGGTAGACCACAGTGACCACTCGACAGATTTATCCATGCGGGATCACTCCCGGATGAGCCTGAAGGATTAAATGGCCGATGGAATCGCCCCCGGCGGGCTGCCGGAGGAGAGGGGGACAGGTTGGCCGACTCAGGGCCGCGGCTCCTAGCGCCGCCGCCGCCCCGCGCTCTTCCGACCGACCTCGACCGGGTGGGACCGCCGGGGTGGAACCGCGCGAGGCACGTGGCGGGTCGGGATCGACTTGCGCGCCGTCGCGAGCTGAAGCCCTCGGTCCGGAGAAGTCACGGGACCGACAGGCTGATTCTCCTTACCCGGCAAAGACTTGCGGGCCTTCGGGTCGTGGGTGACCGGGGTCAGGATCGTGCCGACGGGGTCCAGGAAATGACGAAGCGCAAAGCCGCAAACCTTGCATCGCTTGTAGGAAAATCGCCGGCCCTGCTCATCGAGCCGGGGCCGACCGAGGACCTCCATCCGACCGGGGCAGCACTTGTTGGGGGCCGGAGGGGAGATTATGCGTTTTGGATAGAGATTCTGAGCCTTTACCTCACGACTGTACACGATGATATTCTTCATGTGTCACGAGTTCCGTACAGCATTTTCGCCACGAATGCGGGAGTTTGCAAGCGGAAATCGAGCGGGCGGGCCTAGTCGGCCGAGTCTGTCGGGGCGAGCTCCCGGCTGCTCGGGAACCATCGGGCCAGGGCGTCGATCGGAGTCGTCCCCAGGAACGGCTCGACCAAGCGGCGCGTGTAGGCCCGGCTGCCCGCGAACCGGACATCGGCGGTGGCGAGGAGCTCTCCGTCCGGCCCCAGGAGGGCGCCGCTCACCCGGGAGTAGCGTCCTCGAGGGTCGCCGTCGTCCCGGACAGCGGTGCGATCCCCGATCACGAGGAGCGGCGCGTCGGGAATCGCCTCGAAGAGCGTGATCTGGACGTCGGTCGTCACGCCGCACTCCCGCTGGGCGAGCGCGCCGAGCCACCAGCCGAGCTCGTCCAGCAGGATGAGCGCCAGGGCGGGGTGCGCGCCGTCCCGGGTGCGATAGGTGGGGAGCGGCGTGCACTCGCGCCAGAGGAAGCGCTCGTTCGCGAGGAAGCGGATGCCGAGCCCGAGGGGATTGGCCGAGCCGCACGCGAGGCAGGTCGTCGTCCCGGGCACCTCCTCGGCGGCGTCGTGGTCGCGGCGCCACCGGTCCCGCAGGGGCGCGATGTCCGGCGGCTCGAGCCCGTCCCGGTGGAGCGTCGCCTCGGCCAGCGAGCGCTGTCCTTGCGTCAACGCCAGGCGGGCGGTGGCGCCGGCGCTGCCGGTCCGGAGCCCGAGCGCCGTCGCCGTCGGCACGCCACGAATCAGCTCGACGCGGAGCGCGACGGGCGGACGCGGCAGCGTGAGGCGGTGGAAGACCGCGGCGACCGCGCCACCGTGCGCGGTGCCGGGGAAGCCGTGCAGATCCGCCGGAAACGTGACGACGCCGCGCGCCGCCTCGGCGGCTGCCTGCCGGAGCGCCTCGTCGATCGTCACGACGACCGCGGGGCGCTCAGGGGTCGGAGCAGTCGCGCGTGTATCCGCAGTGCGGGCAGACGATCTTGCACTTGATCTCGCGCATGATCGCGCCGCACACCCAGCAGCTGTGGATGACCGTGTCCTGGGCCATGTCCGGGTTATAGTAAGCGCGATGTCCCGCCCGCTACAACCTTTCGGAGGGTCTGCGGCCCTCCTCCTCCTGGCGGGCCTTCTCGGGACCGGCTGCGCGCGCGTCACGCTCGACACCGTGCGGGCCGACGTCGCCGCGGGGCAGGGGCACCTGATCGCCACCGTGCCCTTCATCGCCCAGGACGCGTACCAGTGCGGCCCCGCCGCGCTCGCCATGGTGCTCCGCTACTGGGGCGCCGCCGCGGACGCGGAGGAGATCGGGCGGAGCCTGTATCTCCCGTCCGCCCAGGGCGTCCTGAACCTCGAGCTCGAGTTCGAGGCCCGCCGGCGCGGCTTCCGGACCCAGGCCTTCGAGGGCACGCTCGAGCGGGCCAAAGCGGAGCTCCGCCGCGGCCGCCCGGTCATCGTCTTCCAGAATCTCGGGCGCGGCCCGGTGTCGATCCCGCACTTCGCCGTGCTGCTCGGGTACGACGACCGGAGCGAGGTCGTCGTGCTCCACTCGGGCGCCACCGCCTATCACGTCCTGCCGTACGCCGAGTTTCTCCGCACCTGGGCGGCCCGGCGGGGCTGGTCGCTCCTGGTCACGCCGCCCGGCGACGCCGCGTGACGGAGCCCGCGCCCCGCCCCGCGCGGCGGATGCTCGCGCGGGGGCGCTGCGCCGCCCCGGGCCCCGCGCGCGCGCCGGTCCTCCGCTGAGCGAGCGGACGCTCGCCGCGCCCGCGATGCCCCACGCGACCATTCTCACCCCCGCCTTCGTGACCGCGTCGGTCGCGAACTTCCTCTTCTTCACGGGACTGGCCGGCTTCGTGCTCCTGCCGCTCCATCTGCGACAGCTCGGCGCCACGGACGGCCAGCTCGGCCTGATCATGGCGTGCTACAGCGCGACGGCGATCGTCGTGCAGCCGGTCGTGGGCGCCTGGGTCGACCGGAGCGACCGCCGCGCATTTCTCGTGATCGGCGCCGTGCTCACCTCGGGGGTCGCGCTGCTCTTCGCGGCGGTGCCCAACACGCTCGGCTTGTTCCCCTTGCTTCGCGCGCTCCAGGGAGTCGCCTTCTCCATCTTCTTCATCGCGAACTTCACCATCGTCGTGGACCTGGTGCCGCCGGACCGGCGCGGTCAGGCCCTCGGGATCTTCGGGATCTCCGGGATCGTCTCCGGCGCCGTGGGTCCCGCGCTGGGGGAGTTCCTCGTCCGGGCGGCGGGGTTCCGCCAGCTGTTCCTCGCCGCGGCTGCGCTGCCGCTCCTGGCCGCCGTGATCTCGGCGCGTTTGCGACTGCCGCCGGGGCCCCGCCGGACCGAGGCCGGCGAGGGACTGGCGGGGCTGCTCCGGAGCCTCGTCCTCGCGCCCCGTCTTCCCATGACACTCGGCGCCGCCTTCGGGCTCGGGCAAGGGGTGATGTTCACCTTCTTCCCGACCTACGCGCTCGACCTGGGCGTGCGATGGGTGGGGCTCTTCGCGGTCACCTATTCCGTCGCCGCCCTCGGCGTGCGCGCCGCCGCGGGTGGCCTCGCGGACAGCATCGGGCGCCGGGCGGTGATCATTCCGGCCCTGGCGATCCAGGCGGCGGCGACGGTGCTGCTCGCCGGCCTGGTGCCGCTCGCGCACGGCCTCAGCCTTCCCGCCGGGCCGTACCTGGCGTTCGCCGGCCTGCTCGCGGGCGCGGCGCACGGCCTCCTGTATCCGGCGCTGACGGCGCTCGTGGTCGACGTGACGCCGCCCGAGCGGCGCGGCCGCGTGGTCGGGGTGTTCATGGCGTTCATCCTGCTCGGCCAGGCCGGCGGCGCGGCGGGCTTCGGTCACCTCGCCCACTGGGTCGGCTACGGCCCGATGTTCGCGATCCTGAGCCTCGTGCTCGCCGGAGCCTGCGCGCTCGCCTTCCGGCTGGAGCGGTGACGGACCGGGGGGTATACTGCCGCACGGCGCCGCCAGAGCGCCTCGTGGGGAGGAGCGGGCCATGCGAAGAGGGCGGGCGTGGGCGCTGGCCATGGCGATGTTGACGGGACTCGCGAGCCTGGGCGCGACGGCGCCGCCACCGGCCGGCGCTCCGGGAGCGAGCCCCCAGGAAGCCGAGGTGACGGGCGTCGTGCTGGACCCGAACACTCGGCAGCCCATCGTGCTCCTTCAGGGGAAGCGCGACCGCCGGCCGCTCGCGCTGGCGATCGGCCCGTTCGAGGCGAACGGGATCGCCATCGCGCTCCAGGGCGTGACGCCGCCGCGTCCCCTCACGCATGACCTGTTCCTGAACGTGCTGGGCGACCTCCGCGCCTCGCTGAAGCGCATCGTGGTCACGGATCTGCGCGACGACATCTTCTACGCGCAGCTCCACCTGGAGGCCGGAGGAACGCCGCGCACGATCGACGCCCGGCCCTCGGACGCCATCGCGCTCGCGCTCCGGGCCCGCGTGCCCATCCTGGTCGAGGACCGCGTCTTCGAGAAGGCCGAGCGGATCCCGCCGAAGGGTGGGAGCGCCCCGACGCTCTGACCGACGTGCGCGACGAGCCCGGATCCGGTCGCGCCACGCCCGCCGCGGAGTGGGCCGTCCAGCGCCGGCTGGACGACCTGGTCGGGAAGCTCGAGCCGAAGTTCGGCGACCTCCGGGGGCGCGTGGAGGTCATCCCGCGTCCGGGGGTGACCTTCGCGATGATCGGCGGCGCGGAGCCGGCGAAGGCGGCGATCAGCGGGCTCTCGCACGCGCTGCGCACGCCGGATCTCTACCGGCGCTGGGGCATCACGCCCCCGCGGGGCGGGTTGCTCTACGGGCCCCCCGGCAACGGCAAGACGCTGCTCGCGAAGGCGCTCGCGACCCTCTCCGAGGCGCTCTTCTACCACTTCCGGCTGGCGACCCTCACCTCGAAGGTCGGTCCGCTGGCGGTCGAGGTGATCAAGGAGGTCTTCCAGCTCGCGAGCTCCGAGGGCAAGGGCGTCCTGTTCTTCGAGGATGCCGAGGCGTTGTCGTTCGAGCACATCCTGCCGCCCGAGCGCGCGCGGGAAGCGGCCGCCCCGCTGCTCATCGGCATCTGCGAGCTGCTCGACGGGCTGCGCAGCTTCCCGTCGCTCCTCGTCGTCGCCTCGACCAGCCGCCCCGACGGGATCGGCTCGCTCCTGATCGCCCCGGGCCGCCTGGACCACCTCATCGAGGTGCCGCTGCCTGACGAGCCCGCCCTGCGGGAGATCCTGGAGATCCAGCGCAAGCGCGCGGAGGCCCTCGCCGAGCGGCCGCTGTTCGAGCCGATCGACGCGGACGCCATCGTCGCGCGGCTCTCTGGGATGAGCGGCGGCGAGGTCGCGGAGGTGATTCGGCGCGCGCTCGAGGAGAAGGTGCACCTGTCCGGGGCGGGCGAGGATGCCGGCCTCGTCCGGACCGCGGATCTCCTCACGGCGGTGGACGAGTCGCGCCGCGTGCGCGACGTGGTCGTCAAGATCCGCTACGGCCAGTACCTCTGATGCCGCTCGGCCGCGCTTCGATGGCCGCGCGCGCGGCGGCGCAGGTCTAGCGGGCGGCGTATGGTCTTCGAGACGACGATCCGGGTCCGGTACGCCGAGACGGACACCATGGGCGTCGTGTACTACGGCAATTACCTCACGTACTTCGAGGTCGGCCGGGTGGAGTTCCTGCGCCAGCACGGCTTCCCGATGTCGGCCGTGAACCGGAAGGTCCACATGCCGGTCGTGGAGGCGTCCGTGCGGTACGTCAAGCCCGCGCGCCTCGACGACCTGCTCCGGGTGCGATGCTGGATCAGCGACCGGAAGCGCGCGTCGTTCGTCTTCCGCTACGACATCCGCCACGCCGAGACGGGCGATCCCATCGCGACGGGGGAGACCCGGCACGCCTGCTGGAACCCCGAGACCCAGCGGATGATCGCCATCCCGGACTGGCTCGAGCCGCTGCTCGAGCCGGAGCTCGCCGCTGGCGGTTGAGGGCTCCCAGCCAGGGCGCCATCCTGGCGTCCGACTGCCGCGCCGGGCGCTCGCGCCTCGGAGGAGGTTCCCGTGTCCAACGTGATTGCTGGTCGCCCGCGTCCCATCACGGAGGTTGCCGCCAGCGTCGGTCTCGGCGAGGAAGAGCTGATCCCCTACGGGCGCCACATGGCGAAGGTCCCCGTCCAGGCCCTCGCCGCCCGGCGCGCCGCCGCGTCCGGGAAGCTCGTGGTCGTCTCGTCCATCACGCCGACGCCACCGGGCGACGGGAAGACGACGGTCACCATCGGCCTCGGGCAGGCGCTCTGGCGCATCGGCCGCCGCGCGGTCGTGGCGCTCCGCGAGCCGTCGATCGGGCCGTGCCTCGGCATGAAGGGCGGCGGGACGGGAGGCGGACGCTCGCAGGTCCAGCCCGCCGACTCGATCAACCTCCACTTCACGGGCGACATCCACGCGGTGGAGACCGCCCACAACCTCCTCGCGGCGTGCCTGGACAACCACCTCTTTCACGACAACACGCTCCGCATCGACCCGCGGCAGGTGCTCTTCCGCCGGGCCATGGACATGAACGATCGGGCCTTGCGCGAGATCGTGCTCGGCCTGGGCGGGCGCCTCCAGGGTTATCCGCGCGAGGAGGGGTTCCTCATCACGGCGGCGTCCGAGGTGATGGCGCTGCTGTGCCTCGCCGAGGACCTCATGGATCTCAAGAGCCGCCTGGGCCGGATCCTCCTGGGGTTCACGTTCGACAGCCGGCCGGTGCTGGCGGAGGACCTCAAAGTCACCGGCGCGATGGCGGCGCTCCTCCGCGACGCCATCCACCCCAACCTGGTCCAGACCCTCGAGGGCACACCGGCCCTCGTCCACGGCGGGCCGTTTGCCAACATCGCCCACGGCTGCAACTCCGTGATCGCGACCAAGCTGGCCCAGAAGCTCGGCGAGATCTGCGTCACCGAGGCGGGATTCGGGTTCGACCTCGGCGCCGAGAAGTTCTTCGACATCAAGTGCGGCTACGCGGGTCTCCGGCCGGACGCGGTCGTGCTGGTGGCGACGGCGCGGGCGCTGAAGTACCACGGCGCCGTGCCGATGAGCGCGGTGGACCACGAGGACCTGCCCGCCATCAAGCGCGGGATGGCGAATCTCGAGAAGCACGTCGAGGATATCCACCTGTTCGGCGTCCCGGTGGTCGTGGCGCTCAACCGGTTCCCCTCGGACACCGACGTGGAGCTGGCCGCGATCGTCGAGCACTGCGCGGAGCTCGGCATCCCGGCCGTGCCGGCGAACGTCTTCGGCGAAGGCGGCGCGGGCGGGGAGCGCCTGGCGGCGGCGCTCGTCGACCTCCTGGCCCGGCAGCCCTCCCAGTTCCGCCCGCTCTACGACTGGGCGGCGCCGGTGAAGGCGAAGATCCACACGATCGCCACGCGGATGTACGGGGCGGAGCGCGTGGCCTACACGAAGCGCGCGGAAGGGCAGATCGCCCAGGCGGAGGCGCTCGGATACGGCGGGCTCCCGATCTGCATGGCGAAGACCCAGCGCTCGCTGTCCGACGATCCCTCCCTCCTCGGCCGCCCGCGGGACTTCACGGTCACGGTGGGTGAGGTGCGGATCTCCGCCGGGGCGGGCTTCCTGGTGCCGATCACCGGGGACATCCTGACGATGCCCGGCCTGCCCCGGGTTCCGAGCGCGGAGCGGATCGACGTGGACGCCGATGGGCGGATCACGGGGCTCGTCTGAGCGGGCCCGCCGTGCGGGCTCGGTGACCACGCGCTCCGCCCGGGCCGGCGACGCCGGCATGCTATACTCCACGACTGGATCGCAGCCCCGTAGTCCTGCAGGGAGCCGCGACAGCGCGGAGATCTCCGGTCGATGACCCAGCGTGCATCTCCACGGAAGCGGAGCGATGAGCGATGATCGAGGTTGATCGCCTCACCAAGCGTTACGGGCCGGTTCCGGCCATCCAGGACGTCTCCTTCACCGTCGAGAAGGGCCAGATCGTCGGGTTCCTGGGCCCGAACGGCGCGGGCAAGACGACCACGATGCGGATCCTCTCCTGCTTCATGCCCGCCTCGGGCGGGACCGCCCGGGTCGCCGGCTACGACGTGTTCGAGCAGTCCCTGGAGGTCCGGCGCCGGATCGGCTACCTGCCCGAGAACGTGCCGCTCTACGCGGACATGACGGTCGACGCCTACCTCGACTTCGTCGCCAACATCAAGGGGCTCGGGCGCAGCGAGCGCCGGCGCCGCGTCGGGGAAGTGCTCGAGCGGTGCCAGATCCCCGACGTGCGGGGGCGGCTCATCGGCCGGCTGTCGAAGGGCTATCGGCAGCGCGTGGGCCTCGCCCAGGCGCTCATCGCGGATCCCGACGTGCTGATCCTCGACGAGCCGACGATCGGCCTCGATCCCAAGCAGATCGTCGGCATCCGGCAGCTCATCAAGTCACTGGCCGGGGCCCACACCGTGATCCTCTCGACCCACATCCTGCCCGAGGTGTCGATGGTCTGCGAGGGCGTGATCATCATCAACCGGGGCCGCATCGTCGCCTCCGGCCCGCTCGACCGCCTCATGCAGGAGCTCTCGCCCACGGCGCGGCTCCAGATCCAGGTCGAGGGACCGGCCGAGCTGGTCGCCCAGTCCCTGCGGGCCCTTCCCGGCGTCCAGCGCGTGGAGGCGCGGGGCGTCGTGGACGGCGTCAGCACGTTCGTCCTCGAGGCCGAGCGGGTGCGCGACATCCGGCGGGAGGTCGCCCAGCTGGTGGCGCAGCAGCGCTGGGGGCTCCTCGAGCTGAAGGCGCTGGACCTGTCGCTGGAGGACGTCTTCATTCGCATCGTGGCGGGTGAGGAACACGAAGAGGCGATGACCGACGACGTGGCGGCATCCGCCGAGGAGGTGGCCTCGTGAGGGCCTGGGCGATCTTCAAGAAGGAGCTGCGGGTCTACTTCAGCTCGCCGATCGCCTACGCGGTCCTGACGATCTTCGCGCTGATCAGCGGCTGGTTCTTCTACAACGTCTTCGCCTTCTACGTGCTGGCGAGCATGCAGGCGGCCATGAACCCGATGATGGCCCGCGACATGTCGGTGATCGAGGGCGTGCTCCGGCCCCTCTTCCAGAACATGAGCGTCATCCTGCTGCTGATGATGCCGATCCTCACCATGCGCCTGTTCTCGGAGGAGAAGAAGAGCGGGACGATCGAGCTGCTGCTGACCTACCCCGTGCGCGACGGGGAGGTCCTCCTCGGGAAGTACCTGGCCGCGCTGGCCGTCTTCGCGGCCATGCTGGCGCTCACGTTCGCCTACCCGCTCATCATGGCGTGGGTCACGCCGCTCGAGCTGGGCCCGCTCGCCACCGGGTACCTCGGGCTCCTCCTGCAGGGGGCGGCGTTCATCGCCATCGGGATCCTGATCTCCTCGCTGACCGAGAACCAGATCGTGGCGGCGGTCGCGACGTTCGGCACCCTCCTGATCTTCTGGGTGATCGCCTGGGCGTCGGACTCCGCCGGCGGCAACCTGGGGCGCATCCTGTCGCACGTGTCGCTCACCGAGCACTTCGACTCCTTCTCGAAGGGCGTGATCGACACCAAGGACCTGATCTACTACCTGGACCTCACCATCCTCGCCTTGTTCCTCACCCTGCGCTCGCTGGACTCGAAGCGCTGGAGAGGCTGAGCGCCATGGAGCGATTCGCGACCCCCGGAATGCTCGTCGGCCTCGCCGGCCTCGTGGCCGGCGTCCTCGTGCGGAACTACCGGCCGTCGTGGACCATGGTGTGGCCGGCCCTCCTCATCATCGGCGGTCTGGTGCTCCTGTTCGGGCTGTACGCGAGCTTCGCGACCAACGTGCGCCGGGCCCTCGCGGGCCGCGCGACCCGCTACGGCCTCAACGCGGCGATCCTCGTCGTGCTGATCCTCGGGGTCATCGTCCTGGTGGAGGCGGTCTCCTACCGGCACAGCTACCGGATCGACCTGACCGAGAACAAGCGCTGGAGCCTGTCCCCGCAGACGGTGAAGGTGGCCGCCGAGCTCCCCGTGCCGGTGAAGGCGGTGGCCTTCTTCCGGCCCGACCAGCCGGGGAAGCGCACGGCCGAGGATCTCCTGAAGCAGTACGCGAACCGCTCGGACGGGAAGTTCACGTGGGAGGTCGTCGACGCCGACCGGAACCCGCTGGTGGCCCGGCAGTACGGCTTCGAGAGCTACGGGACGGTCGCGCTCGAGTCGACGCTGAAGGACGGCGAGAAGAAGCAGGAGAAGATCCAGGACCTCGACGAGGAGAAGCTGACGAACGCCCTCATCCGGGTCACGCGGCCCGGCAAGCGCGTCGTCTACTTCCTGAAGGGCCACGGCGAGAAGGACCCGGCCTCGAGCGAACGGACCGGCTACGGCCAGATGAAATCCGCCGTCGAGAAGCTGAACTACGAGGTCAAGGACCTCGTGCTGGCGCGGGAGACCAAGGTGCCGGACGACGCCACCATCGTGGTGGTGGCCGGGCCGCAGCGCGAGCTCCTGCCGAACGAGATCGACGCCCTCGTGGGCTTCGTGAACCGGGCCGGCAAGGTCTTCTTCATGGTCGATCCGTTCCAGAACACCGGGCTCGCCCCCACGTTCGAGCGGTGGGGGCTCGGGCTCGGGAACGACGTGATCATCGACATCAGCCCGACGGGGCGGCGGGCCGGCGCGGGGCCGGAGATTCCGGTCGTCGTCGACTATCTCTCCCACCCGATCACCCGGGACTTCCGGTTCGCGACGTTCTTCCCGGTGGCGCGCACGGTGTCGGTGAAGGACAAGCCGCCCGAGGGCGTGACCGCGCAGGCGCTCGCCCGGACGTCGGGTGAGAGCTGGGCGGAGACGAGCCAGGAGCAGATCCGCACGGGCCAGGTGAAGCCCGATCCCGGCGAGGCCCGAGGGCCGCTCACCCTCGCCGCGGTGGCGACGGTCACCGCCAAGGACGCGCCCGCCGACCGGAAGGACGCGAAGGCGCGGATCGTGCTGGTCGGCGACTCGGACTTCGCGGCGAACGAGTTCGTGAACCTCTCCGGCAACCGCGACTTCTTCCTCAACACGCTCTCGTGGCTCGCCGAGGAGGAGAACCTGATCGCGGTGCGGCCGAAGGAGTCGCGGTCGGCGCCGGTGTTCCTGACGGCCGCCCAGAACCAGGTGGTCTTCCTGGTGCCTGTCGTGCTCATTCCGCTGACCCTGATCTTCGCCGGCGTCGTGGCGGTCGCCCGCCGGCGCGGCCGGTAGGCGCGGGAGCCGCCCGATGCGCTGGCTCTCGACGACCGTCCTGGCCGTCCTTCTGGTCGGTCTCGGCACCTTCTACTACGTCTACGAGATCCGGCAGGCGCCCGAGCGCGAGAAGGCCGCCACCGCCAAGGACCGCCTCTGGAAGGAGCTCGAGGGCAAAGACGTCGAGGAGATCGTGGTCCGGCGGGGCGGCGTCGAGTCGCTCCACCTGAAGCGGAACGGGGACGTCTGGAGCCTCATCGCGCCCGTGGCGGCGACGGCCGACCGGGGCGCGGCCGATGGGCTGGCGACCTCCCTCGCCACCCTGCGCGTCGAGCGGGAGATCGAGGCGAATCCCCAGAAGCCGGCGGACTTCGGTCTCGCGCCTCCCGCGGCCGAGGTGACCTTCAAGGCCAAGGGCCAGGACCGCACGGTCAAGCTCGGAGCGAAGAGCCCGAGCGGGGTCTGGGCCTACGCCCAGGAGGGAGCGAAGCCCGCCGTCATTCTCGTCCCCGAGGGCATCCTGAGCGACGCCCAGAAGGCGCCGAGCGACTACCGCGACAAGACGCTGCTCGCCTTCGAGCGGAAGGACGTCAAGACCGTGGAGGTGAGGAGCCCGGCCGGACAGGTGGTGGCGGCGGCCGGTCTCAAGGGCGCCGATGAGTGGCAGCTGACCGCCCCGCTGGCGAGCGCCGCCGATCGCGACGCGGTCAGCACGCTGCTCGAGAAGCTGCGCGCCGCGAAGATCAAGGAGTTCGTGACCGACACGCCCAAGAGCCTGGCCGAGTACGGCCTGGATCGGCCCACGCGGATCACGCTCGGGGTGGGGGAGGAGGCGTCGCGGACGACGCGGACGCTCCGGTTCGGAAAGGCGATGCCGGACAAGAAGGCGGTCTACGTTCAGCGCGAGGGTGAGACGGGGATCCTCCTCGTCGACGACGAGCTCTGGAAGGCGATTCCCACGTCGGCGGTGGCGTTCCGGGACAAGACCGTGTTCGCGTACGACCGCGGGACGGTCGAGCGTGTGGAGCTCGAGAGCCCCAAGGGCACGGTGACCCTCGCCCTCCAGGACGGCAAGTGGCGCATCACCGCGCCCGTCGCGCTCCGGGCCGACGAGAGCGCCATGAGCCAGGTGCTGTTCAAGGCCCGCGATCTCCGCGCGCGCGACTTCGTGGCCGAGGACGCGAAGCGGCTCGCCGCCTACGGCCTCGACAAGCCGCAGATCCGGCTCTCCGTCTGGGAGAAGGGCGCCAAGGAGCCGAAGACCCTGCTCCTCGCGCCCGCCCGCGAGAAGGACCGCGCCTACGCGACGACGCTCGGGTCGGCGAGCGCGGGCGTGACCGCGGTCGACGCGACGGCGCTCCAGGATCTCGCGCGCGGCGTGACGGATCTCCGTGACCGGTCCCTCGCCGAGCCCTTCGACACGAAGGACGTCACGCGCGTCACCATCCAGCGCCCGAGCGTGACGCTGACGCTCGACCGGACGGGCACGGGGGAGGAGGACTGGCAGCTGGCCGCTCCGAAGAAGGGGAAGACCCGCGGCGGCCGCGTGAGCGAGCTCCTCTGGACGCTCCGCAACCTCAAGTGGAAGGATCTCGTGGCGGAGCAGGGCTGGGACCCGGCTCGGTACGGCCTGGACGCCGGCGCCACGACCGTGACGCTCGCCGGCAAGGACGGCCGGACCATCGCCGCGCTCGCCCTCGGCAAGCAGGAGGCGGGCGTCACCTACATCCGGATCCCCGGCCAGCCGGCGCTCTACGCGATCGACTCGAAGACGCTCGGCGACCTCCCCGGCACGCCGGAGGAGCTGCTCCTCTAGGGCGGCTCCCGCCGGGCCCCGGCCTGGCGGGCCGCGGAGCGGACGAGCGATGGCGGAGACGCTCCTCCTCGAGGTGACCGACGGGATCGCCGTCCTCACCCTGAACCAGCCGGCCCGCCGGAATCCCATGAGCGAACAGATGGGCCAGGAGCTCGCCGAGACGCTCGACGGGATCGAGTGCCGTGAGGACGTGCGGGTCCTCGTCCTCCGCGGCGCGGGGGAGTCGTTCTGCGCCGGCGGCGACATGGCCCTGATCGAGGCGAACACGCGCCGGGAGGTCGAGGCGCGCCGTCAGGTCATGCGCGCCTACTACGACCGCTACCTCTCGCTCCTGCGGCTGCCGATCCCAACGATCGCGGCGGTCCACGGCCATGCGGTCGGCGGCGGGCTGGCGCTCGCGCTGACCTGCGACCTCCGGTACGCGGCGGAGGATGCGCGGCTCAGCGTCAACTTCGCCCGGCTGGGCCTCCACCCCGGAATGGCGTCGACTCTCACGCTGCCGCGGGCGATCGGCGCGGCGCGGGCGCTCGAGCTCTTCTACACCGGGCGGGTCGTCTCCGGCCGCGAGGCCGAGGCGCTGGGTCTCGTGAACCGCGCGGTCCCGCGGGACGAGCTCCTGTCCACGGCCCTCGAGACCGCTCGCGCGATCGCCGCCGGCGCCCCGCTCGTCGTGCGGATGCTGAAGCGCGCCGTCTACCAGGGGCTCGAGAGCGCCGTCGCCGCGGCGGTCGAGTACGAGGCCTTCTGCCAGGCGATCACCTTCGGAAGCGCGGACCTCCAGGAAGGGCTGGCCGCCGCGCGGGAGCGCCGCGCCCCGCGCTTCGAGGGCCGATGACGGCGCCGGGGGCGGGGAGCAGGCCGCCCGGGGAGCTCTACCTCCGGCAGATGGAGCTCGGTCCCATGCAGAACTTCGTCTACCTCGTGGGGGACCGCGAGGCGGGCGAGTGCGTCGTCGTGGACCCTGCCTGGGAGATCGACACCATCGTGCGCACGGCCGAGGCCGACGGCGTCAGCATCACCGGCGCGCTGATCACGCACACCCACCAGGATCACGTGGGCGGGAGCCTGGCCGACTGGGGCATGCCGGGCCGCATCCCCGGCGTCGAGGAGCTGCTCGAACGAGTCCGGGCCAAGGTCTACGTCCACCGCGCCGAGCGCGAGTTCCTCCGCGGCTTCGGGTCCGACCTCGTCCAGGTGGAGAGCGCCACGGACCTCGCCGTGGGGCGGTTCACGATCACGTTCATCCACACTCCCGGCCACACGCCCGGCTCGCAGTGCTTCCTGGTCGACGGGCGGCTGGTGTCGGGCGACACGCTCTTCATCCGGGCGTGCGGCCGGACGGATCTGCCGGGCGGCGATCCCACCGAGATGCACCGGAGCCTCACGCAGCGGCTCGGGCGGCTGCCCGACGACACGGTCCTCCTGCCCGGGCACAACTACGGCGGGCCCGAGTCCACCATCGGCGACGAGAAGCGCGAGAACCCGTTCCTCCAGATGGGGCTCGGCGATTTCCTGCGCACGATGGGCGGCGGCCGGATCGTCCCGCCCTAGGCCGGCGCGGCGACCGATCGGCGCACTCGACGTGACGCTCGACCAGTACGCGATGTGGGCGGCGAGCACCGACGTGAGCCGGTCAACGGGCCTGTCGGCGGAGCCTCTCCTGCTCGAGATCGGTCTCGCCTTGTCCACGCGATCGGCAAGGTCGCCGGAGCGCTAACGAGGCGACCCTCCGCGGCCGAGCGGTGGCGCGATGGGCTGGCCGAAGCGCTCGGCGACCTGGCGTATCATCTGGGCGTCTCTCATGGTGTTTCCGACCCAGCCTCCATCACGGGACGGGTGAGCGAACGCGCCCGCGTTGACCGCATCCCCATGGTCGGGCTAGGCTCCCCCAATGGCGCTCGACCTCGTCCTCCGTGGCGGCACGGTCATCACACCCCAGGGCGTCGGCCCGTGGGACGTGGGCGTGGTCGGCGAGCGCATCGCGGTGCTGGCGCTTCCAGGCACGCTGCCCACGGAGGGCGCGCGCGTCGTCGACGCGACGGGACGCATCGTCGCGCCGGGAGGCGTCGAGCCACACACGCACCTCGCGCATCCGATCCGGACGCGCCCCGACGAGCCCAGCCTGACCCTCGGCCCGGAGGACGACACCCGCGGGATGGCGTGCGGCGGCACCACGACTCACATCGATTTCTGCTTCGTCCGGCCAGGAACCGGGATCGCCGCCGCGCTCGCCCAGCGCACGGAGCGCTGGGCCGGCCGGTCCCATGTCGACTACAGCTTCCACGTGACGCTGTGCGGGGCGCTGCCGCTCGGGGTCTTCGACGAGATGCGCGAGGCGATCGAGGCCGGCTTCCCGAGCTTCAAGGTGTTCACGACCGACGTTCTTCCGCCGCATCCCCAGCGTCCGTCGTTCCGCCTCGACTTCGGGCGCATCGAGATGGCCATGAGCCAGGCGGCCCGGCACGGGGGCTTGATGGTGGTCCACGCGGAGGACGACGAGCTCGTGCAGACCGCCTACGAGCGCTTCCGCGCCGAGGGGCGGCTGGACGGGACGAACATGCACCTCGTCCACACGAAGCTCTCGGAGCAGCTCGCGTTCGGGCGGACGATCGGTCTCGGGCGAGCGACGGGCGCCGGCGTGTACTTCGTCCACACCTCCGCCCGCGAGGGCGTCGAGGCGGTCGAGGCGGCGCGGGCGGCGGGCGGCTCGGTCTATGCCGAGACGCTTCACCAGTACGCCTGTTTCGACGCGGAGCACTACAAGACGCCGCGCGGGTTCTGCGCCCACACGTACCCGTCGCTCAAGCTGCCCGAGGACCGCGAGGCGCTCTGGCGCGGGCTCGTGGACGGCGGCGTCTCGACGCTGGCCACGGACGAGTATCCCACCAGCCTCGCGATGAAGCTGCGGGGCCGGACGATCGAGGACGTGACGGGCGGCAACCTCGGCGCCGAGGCGCGCCTGGGGATCGCGTTCACGGAAGGCGTCGTCAAGCGCGGGATGTCGCTCGAGCGCTTCGCCGCCGTCACCGCGACGAACGCCGCGCGGATCTTCGGGCTCCATCCGCGGAAGGGGGTCATCGCGCCGGGGAGCGACGCCGACCTCGTCCTGATCGATCCCGCCATCCACAAGACGCTCACGCGCGACGACTTCCACGTGAGCGACTACAGTCCGTGGGAGGGCTGGACGGTATCCGGCTGGCCGGTCACCACGCTGCTCCGCGGGCAGGTGATCGCCGACCGCGGGCGGCTCCTCGGTCAGCCGGGGGACGGTCAGCTGGTCCCGCGCCGGATCGATCCCGTCGTTCTCCGGCGCCCGGCCTGCTGAGCCGGCGCGGTCGCGCCGGCTACCTGGAGGCGAGCGCGAGACCGCGGGCGGCGTCGGTCGAGCCGGGGGCCAGAGCGAGCGCGCGCTGGAACGCCGCCCTCGCATCGCCGCGCCGCCCGCCCTTGAGATACGCCCAGCCCAGCGCCGTCTGGAGCCCCGCCCGATCCGGCCGCGCCTGGACCGCCCGCTCGAACTCCACGGCCGCCTCCCCGTAGCGCCCGATCTCGTAGAGGCTGCGCGCCAGCGCCTCGCGCGGCTCCGCCAGTTCCACGCGAGTCGCGTCCCAGCACGCCCTCGAGGCTCGCCACCGCGGGGTCGAGGGCCGCGACCGCGGGCGCGTAGTCCTCCAGGTTGTAGAGCGCCAGGCCGAGACCCGCCAGAGCGTCCGCATAGCGCGGGTTCGTGTCGAGCGCGGCGCGGAAGGCGTCGCGGGCCAGCTGTGACCGGCCGACCCGCAGCCGACTCCACCCGAGGCCGTTGTAGAGCCCTTCCCAGGTAGGCTGTCGCTGCAGGGCCGTCTTGAACATCACGATCGCGGCTCGCGGCTGCCCGCCGAAGTAGTCGAGCCATCCGAGCAGCGCTCGGGCTTCGTCGTACTCGGGATCGAGCCGGACGGCCTGCTCCAGGAACGGTCGCGCTCCCGGGAGGTTCCGCGCCTCGTAGAGCTCCTTGCCGCGCGCGAAGGCCGCTCGCGCCTCCAGCTTCTGCTTCATGCGCCCGAACCAGTTGGGCCGGGGCTCCTCGGGGCCCGCGGCCGAGACCTGCCGGAGATCGTCACCGGCCTCGTCCGCGGCCTCCTGCGCGCGCGCCGCCGCCAGCTGAGCGCGCCTCGCCGCGCGAGCGGCCGCGTCCGGCTGAGCCGCGCCCGCGCTCTGGGCCTCCCGGGCTGCCTCGGCGGCGCGTTGCGCCGAGTCGGTGGCGATCCGCACGGCGCCTTTCGCCGCCTCGGCGATCGCGGTGGCGACAGTTCCCTGCGCCCGCGCGGCCACCTGGTCGAGCTGCGCCGCCGCGGTCCGTGCAGCCCCTGCCGCCGCGGCCGCCGCGCGCGAGGCCGCCGCGGCCGCCTCCGCGCTCTCCCGGCCCCCGGGGGATGCCCCGGCGCCCCGGTCGCTCGACTGCGACGGCTCCGCCCGCCCCGCGTCCAGCGAGCCATTGGTGGCGGCCCGGTCTCCGCTGGGGGCCAGCCCTAACCCGAAAGAGCTCGCGGTACCGCTCGACGTGCTCCCGGCAGTTCCCGAGGTCGGAGCGGGGCCGCGCCCGCCGGTGGAGGCTTGTCCGGGGCTTCCCGTGCGACCGTCCAGGCCAGACACCCCGAGGCTGCCGCCGGCACCGAGTCCGCTGCCCCCTTTTCCGCCCTCGGCCTTTCCACCCTCACCTTTGCTGCCACCCTTGCCGTTGTCACCGGGGCCGCTCGTCGCGCCGACTCCGACGGAGGCGTCCACCGATCCGCGGCCTGTACTGCCCGACCCGGAGATTGCGGCCCCGCCGACGCCCGCTTCGCCGCCACCGCCCTTGCCCCCGCCACCGCCCTTGTCGCCGCCGCCACCGCCCTTGTCCCCGCCACCGCCCTTGTCCCCGCCGCCACCGCCCTTGTCGCCGCCACCGCCCTTGTCCGCCGCCACCGCCCTTGTCCCCGCCGCCACCGCCCTTGTCCCCGCCGCCACCGCCCTTGTCCCCGCCGCCACCGCCCTTGTCCCCGCCGCCACCGCCCTTGTCCCCGCCGCCACCGCCCTTGTCCCCGCCGCCACCGCCCTTGTCCCCGCCGCCACCGCCCTTGTCCCCGCCGCCACCGCCCTTGCCTCCGCCGCCACCGCCCCTGTCGCCGCCGCCCCCATCGTTGCCCCCGCCGCCCTTTCCATCCTTGGCGAACGCGTGGTGGGGATCGGGCAGGAGCGTCGACCAGCGGACAGACTCAGTCGTGAGAACGAGGGCGAACGTCAGCGCGAAGGCCGAGAACCATCGCCATCGGACGCAGGCGCTAGAGCGCCTGCCGCGCACGCCATGGTCTCTTGCCCACGCTCGGTGGGTGTTTGCCCAGCGAGATGAGGGAAATGAGGGCCCGCTCGCAGATGCCGCGCATTTTGGACGCCATTGTGCAACCTCAATACCACGACGTAAACTGCGCCGGAGTGTGCCGGGGGAGAGTCCGAGGGTTGAAAGTCTTACATAGCGCTGCGAAAATCAAGGCCCCCAAGGGAGCCGTCGCGGACCTGCGTCCCGATGACGACTCGTCGTATTCACGACAAGAAGGCGGCCACTCTGACCAGATCCGACGCGCCAATGCGGTCAGAGTCGTCCTCGTCGGATCATCGGTGCGACGTACCGTCACTGGCACACGGATTGTACATTCGAGCGCGATGCGCTCCCGACGGCGAATGTGCCCGGTCATGGGCTCGATGGAGCTAGGCCTTCCCAACTCCTTCCCCTCCTCCGTTACCGATGATCGGGTTTGGCATGTGGCAGGATAGTACCGCGCTCGCGCGACGGATCAAGCGGGTTGCCATCGCCAAGCTCCCTCGGGACATCCAGAGTGAGCTGATGGCGGCCGCCCTCAGGGAGGATCCCAGCGGGCACCCGCCCGAATCATCGGCGGCCCACAGTCCGCGCTACGTGTTCGTCGTGAAGGCGGGCAAGCCCCTGACCTTCAACGCCCTTCGCGAGGTGGCGTCGCCGCGGCCGGATCTTCGTGGGCGTGACCTTCGATCGGCGCTGGATGGGCGATCGGCGCCTCCAACAGGGCTCCGGACACGTTGAGCAACGGCGGCACCAACGCCGTAGTCGAACCGTGGACAGCGAGTGGCTGCGGAGCGGCTTCGTGCTTTCGGTCGCGGACACGTCACAGGGTGAGGTCTCGCCGGCGAGGGCCGCCCGGCACCCGGCGGGCAGGCAGGTTCGCCGTGCCGCGTCGCCGGTCGCAGCGGCGACCTCACCGGCCGGGGCCGTGTCCGTCTCCGACGCGGCGTCGGTGCGGCCGCCCGCAGCGCCCCCGTTCCAATGCCAGCGGCGACCGAGTCGCGCGAGGCGATATCCCCAATCGGACCGGCCGCCGCGGCGGGCACCCCGCCCCACGCCGAGCGCATGGCCAAGGACGTCGCGCTCGCCGCTGAATCTGCGCCGAGTTCGCGGGCAGGGGAGAGTGCGGGGACGCGCGAACCGATCGACCTGGAGGCCATCTCCCCTGTCGACGCGAAGACCACGCCCGTCCAGCCGGTCGCGGCGGCATCCGAGTCCGTCCAGACCGCGCCCGGGCCCGTCGAGCCAGTGCCGCCATCGGTCGAGCGTGTGGCCGTCCCCACCGTGGCGCCCCCGCCGACGTCGGTCGACGTGGAGCCCGCGTCGCCCGCAGGCAACGTGGCCGGGCCGGCCGCGGCCACTCCCACACCTCCGTCGGGTCGCGCGGCGTCCTCCGGGACGACAGGAAGGGCCCGGAGCCACGTACATAAGTGTCGCCGGTGTGGCCATGTATCTCGTCACGACGAGACCCGTGCGATCGCAACGATCACCGACCTCATTGAGTGCCCGGTGTGTGATGTGACGGCCTCTCGTCCGATGGCGCCCTCTCGCCCCGCGGTGCCCTCTCGCCCCGCGGTGCCCTCTCGCCCCGCGGTGCCCTCTCGCCCCGCGGTGCCCGCTGGCCAGTGCCCCTCGCCCCGCGGTGCCCGCTGCGCCCCGCGGTGCCCTCTCGCCCCGCGGTGCCCGCTGAGCCAGTGGTGCCCTCGCCCCGCGGTGCCCGCTGAGCCGCGGTGCCCTCTCGCCCCGCGGTGCGCGCGTCCTCCGCCCCGCGGTGCCCTCTCGCCCCGCGGTGCCCTCTGACCCGCGGTGCCCTCTCGCCCCGCGGTGCCCTCTCGCCCCGCGGTGCCCTCTGGCCCCGCGGTGCCCTCTCGCCCCGTGGTGCCTCTGACCCAGTGGTCCTCTCGCCCCGCGGTGCCCTCTGACCCAGTGGTCCCCTCTCGCCCGGCGCGGGCTCGTCGTCGCGCTCGCTCGCCGCGGATCGGTGGTCGCGCGCTGGCGGCGGCGATCGCGGGTCTGGCGCTCCTCCCGGCCCTGTGGTGGCTCAGTGCGAACCCGCGGCCTTCGGACCGCATGGCGCGAATTCTCTCGAATCTCCGAGAGTCCGTCGATCTGGGCCGCGACAGGTCGCCTTCCACCGACGACCGCACGGCCACCGAATCCGGATCGTCGTCCGGGGCGCCGACGCTCCCGCCTGTCAAGCCGCGTGACCAGGAAGCGGCGGCGCCCCCATCCGAGAGTGGCTCGGATCAACCGCAGCCTTCGCCGCTCGACCGTGTGCCGGAGGCCGGGTCTGCAGACTGCGCGGGTCGACACCGAGGCATCGCCGGCAACACCCGCCGGACCTCTCGAGCGCTCGGCTGCCTCATCACCGCCGCCGGCTCACCAGGAGCGGATCGCGTCACCACCCGCGGAAGTGCCGAGGCCGCCATCGAAGCCGGAGCTGCCGCGCCGGTCGCCGCCGCCTGACTCGAAGCTCACGGAGAGCCAGCGAAGGCCCCCGGGCGGGTCTCCAGGGACGGCATCGAGCGGAGTGACTACTGCGCCGCCCGCTAGACCCCCGTCCCCAGCCTCGCCCTCGGGGTCCGCCATTGCGCGCCCGGTCCCGGGAGTCGAGGATCGCCCACTGGCTCTCCCGTCGCCACCGGCACCGGCGTCGGGACCGGTCATCGCGGCACCTGCCCCAGCCCGCCACCGGCATCGCCATCGGGACCGACCATCGCGGCGACCTGCCCCGGCACCGCCACCGGCATCGCCACCGCCATCGGGACCGGTCATCGCGGCGGCACCTCCCCCGGCATCGCCACCCGCTCCGCCGCCGCCCGCGGCGGCCTCGAGCGCTCCTGCCTCACCGGTCCCCCAGCCCACGCCCAGCCGCCCGGTGGAACCGGCGCCGCGATCCCCGTCCTCGGCTGACCGAGGTCCGGCGGCCACGGCCCCTAGCATGGCCGCGCCTCCACCGAGCGACAGTGTAGCCGTCGCTCCGCCAGCCGACGGGCGGGCCTCTCCATCGTCCCCGAGCCGACCCGCGGGAGAGAAACCGCCAGGCGAAACGAGCGTCGCCGAGGTGCCCCGTTCCGCGCCCTCGCGCGAGCCGTCGACGGAGAAGCCGCCGCTTGGCGTCCGTGGGGCACCCCCACCCGGGTCGCCAGGGGGACCGTTCGCCATGCTGGCGTCCGCGCAGACCCCGGGAGGGCCGCCTCCTCAGCCCGCCGCCGGCACGGGCGTAGGCCAGGCCTCGGCCGCGTCGAGACCGGGGCGTCGAGCGGAGGCCGCGCCCGCGATGGTCCGGATTCGCGCTACCACAGGCGAGGCGGGTCGCCCGGCGCCGCCCAAGGCCGGGCAGCCTTCGGCGGGGCGGGGCCTTGGATTCCTGGTCGATGAGCGCGGCTACGTGCTCACGCACTCGGACGTGATCCGTGACGGCCAAGGACTCGAGGCGGTGCTGACGGACGGCCGGATCTTCACCGTCAAGCAGGTGTGGCGCGACCCGCTTGCCGGCGTCGCCGTCCTGCGGATCGACGGACGCGACTTGCCGGCTCTTCCCCTCGGCGACTCGAACGCGCTCCACGTCGGAGACCCGGCAGCCGTGGTCGGATGGCCGGCCGCATCCGTGTCCCCGCCGGTCAGCGCGACCATCCGCGCCACCGGTGCGGCAACGGGTGGCAATCTTGCGCTCGACGCTCCGATCCAGACGGAGAACCTCGGCGGTCCCCTGATCAACGCGCGCGGTCAGGTCGTCGGCATCGCGTCGGCCGACGCCCACTTCATGGACGGAAGCTCGCGGGGGTTCGCGGTGCCGATCGACCGGGCCAAGTCCATGCTCCGCGAAGCGCAGGCCTCGGCGGCGCCCGCCCGTCCCGCGTTCACCACTGGCCGGTAGCGGTCGCCGCGACTCTATCGATCCCTGCGCGCGGCCTCAGCCCTCTGGGGCCGGCACTCCCGCCGCCGCCCGCCAGGGCCGGGTCGCGGCTAAAAGGAGCAAGAGACCCAGCCCGAGGCTGCCGTTGACCAGGAACGCCGTCGAGACCCCGTGGCGCTCCGAGATCGCCCCGACCATCAAGGAGCCGAACGGGAAGACCCCGCCGTAGATCCACGTGTAGAGGCCCATGGCGCGCCCCCGCATCTCGTCCGGTGAGCTCAGCTGGACCGACGTGTTGGTGCCCGTCACCGTGATGATGCCCGCGAAGCCCGTCACGAAGAGCATCGGCACCGCCGCCCACGCGTGGCGGACCGTGGAGAGCCCCACCAGACCGGTGCAGGCCACCATCGCGGTCGCGAGCAGCAGCCCCACGCCGGGCTCGGGGTTGGCCCGCGTGCCGAGGGCAAGCGCGCCCGAGACGGCGCCGACGCCGAGCGCGGTCATCAAGAACCCGAAGCCCTCGGGCCCCAGGTGAAGCACCGTGCGCGCGAGGAGCGGGACGTACGTCGTGAAGTTGAAGACGAAGAGACTCACCACGAAGAGGATGACGAGAATGGCGCGCATCCGCGGCGTTCGGGTCAAGTGACGGATCCCTTCCGCGATGTCCCGGCGGATCGAGCCGCCGCCGGCGGGACGCGCGGCGCCCGCCTGGGGCAGGCGCAGCAGCGTGAGCATCACCACGGCGAACCCCAGCCCGTTGAGGACGAAGGACGGCGCCACGCCGAGCCGGCCGATCAAGACGCCCGCGACGGCCGGACCCACGATCCGCGCCGTGTTGAAGGAGGCGGAGTTCAGCGCGACGGCGTTCACGAGATCGTGGCGCCCGACCAGGCTCATCACGAAGGACTGTCGGACCGGCGCGTCGAGCGTGGTGGCGAGCCCGGTGACGAGCCCGAGGAGCGCGATCTGCCAGTACTGGGTGCGCCCGGTCAGGACGAGGAGCGCCAGCGCCCACGCCTGGCACGCGAGGACCGCCTGGGTGGCGATCAGCAGCCGCCGCGTCGGCCAGCGATCGGCGATCACCCCCGCGAAGGGCGCGAGCAGGAGGATCGGCCCGAACTGGAGCGCTCCAAGGAGCCCCAGCTTGAACGGCGAGTTCGTCAACTGGAGGACCAGCCAGGCCTGGGAGACGGTCTGCATCCAGGCGCCCACGGACGCGACGAACTGCGCGAAGAAGAAGACGCGGAACCGCCGGTGGTTGAGCGCGCGAAGCCCGCGTGGAAGCGCCATGGCCCGCGCCAGTGTACCGCCGGCAGGCCCGACGGACGGCCGGGCCCGTCGGGCGGCGGCGCGCGCGACCTTTTATAATGGCCGCTGGGAGGACTCGACCATGCCGGACGCCTTCATCTGCGACGCCGCTCGCACCCCCATTGGACGCTACGGGGGCGCCCTCGCGCTCATCCGGCCCGATGACCTCGCCGCCCTCCCGATCCGGGCGCTGGTCGGGCGCCACCCGAAGGTGGACTGGGCGCGCGTCGACGACGTCATCCTCGGCTGCGCCAATCAGGCGGGCGAGGACAACCGGAACGTGGCGCGCATGGCGACGCTCCTCGCGGGTCTGCCCGTCGAGGTCTCCGGAGCGACGGTCAACCGCCTGTGCGGGTCCGGCCTCGACGCGGTCGCCACGGCCGCGCGCCTGATCCGCGGGGGCGAGGCGGACCTGGTCATCGCCGGAGGCGTCGAGAGCATGTCACGGGCGCCCTTCGTCATGGGCAAGGCCGACGCCCCGTTCGCCCGCGACGCGCGCCTCTACGACACCACGATCGGATGGCGCTTCGTCAACCCGCGACTGCACGAGGTCTTCGGTACGGATGCGATGGGGGAGACCGCGGAGAACGTAGCCGAGGAGTGGAAGATCGAGCGGACCGACCAGGACGCCTTCGCTCTGCGGAGCCAGCTCCGCGCGCGGACCGCGCAGAAGAGCGGGCGTCTCGCGCAGGAGATCGTCCCGGTCCCGGTGTCCCGCGGCAAGGAAACCGTGGAGGTCGTCCAGGACGAGCATCCGCGGGAGACGACGCTGGAGGCGCTCGCCCGGTTGAAGCCGGCCTTCCGGGCGGGCGGCACCGTGACGGCGGGCAACGCGTCCGGCGTGAACGACGGCGCGTGCGGGCTCCTGCTCGCCTCCGAGCGGGCGGCCGCGGCCTACGGGCTCACGCCCCGCGCGCGGGTTCTGGCGGGCGCCACCGCCGGCGTTCCGCCCCGCGTCATGGGGATCGGGCCCGTGCCGGCGACCCGGAAGCTCCTGGCTCGCGCCGGTCTCGACATCGGCCGGATCGACGTCGTGGAGCTCAACGAGGCCTTCGCGGCACAGGCCCTGGCCGTTCTTCGCGACCTCGGGCTCCCCGACGACGCGGAGCACGTGAACCCGAACGGCGGCGCCATCGCCCTCGGGCATCCGCTCGGGATGAGCGGCGCCCGGCTCGCCACGACGGCGACCTACGAGCTCCAGAATCGGGGCGGACGCTACGCCGTCTGCACCATGTGCATCGGCGTCGGCCAGGGCATCGCGGTCCTGCTGGAGCGCGTGTGATGAGCACTCCTGTCGCGGGGAGCAAGTCATGAGCACGGTCAACGTCCGCTACATGGTCCACGACATCGACGCGGCGATCGCGTTCTACACGGCGCATCTGGGCTTCCAGCTGCTGAGCCGGCAGGCGCCCGCCTTCGCGGACGTCAAGCGAGGGGATCTGCGGCTTCTCCTCAGCGCGCGCACGAGCTCGGCGGGGCGCCCCATGCCCGACGGCCGCCAGCCGGTGCCGGGGGGATGGAATCGCATCCATCTGATCGTGGACGACATCGAGGCCGAGGTGGCGCGGCTGCGGGCCGCCGGGGTGCCGTTCCGAAACGACATCGTCAAGGGGCCCGGCGGGTCGCAGGTCCTCATCGACGACCCCTCGGGTAATCCGATCGAGCTCTTCCAGCCCGCGGCGCACTGACCCTCGCGCCGCGCGCCCGGCGCCGGGCGGCCCTACCGGGCGAGGAAGCTCCGGAGCCGCTCGGTGAACGCCTCCCGCTCCTCGACCTGCGGCGAGTGCCCGCTCCGCTCGAAGATCGCGAGCTCCGAGTGCGGGATCAGCCGGTGGATCTCCTCGGCCTGGTCGACCGGGCAGATCCAGTCGTGGCGCCCCACCATGACGAGGGTCGGGCAACGGATCGCCGCCAGCTCGGCGCGACAGTCGTACGTGCGGTACTCGTGGTCGATGACGAACTGGCGGACGGCGATCCGGTAGCGCGTATCGGCGCGGGCGGCGTTCGCCGCGGCCGCCAGGGCCTTGTCGTGGAAGTAGAGCGGCCGGATCGTCTCGAAGGCCCGCCGGAAGCTCGCGTCGTCGGGGAGCGAGCCGTCCCAGAGCGACCGGTAGGCGGCCCACTGCTCCGGTGTGGCCTGCTGCCGCGCGTTGGTCTCCGCGCGGGGCATGAACGCGTGGCTCGCCGCCGCCCCGACGACGGCGAGCCGGCGGATCGAGCCCGGGTGCCGCGCGGCGTACATGAGGGCGAGGAACCCGCCCCAGCTGATGCCGAGCACATCGATTGGGTCGAGGCCCAGCGCGAGCCGCACGCCCTCCATGTCCGCCACCAGCTGGTCCTGCGTGCACTGCTCGACAGGCACCCACTCGGAGCGCCCGTGCCCGCGGTGATCCCAGAACACCATGCGCCGGCCGAGCGTGCCCGCGAGCGGCCCCAGCGAGCGGACCAGGCCGCCCGAATCCGTGCCGGGCCCGCCGTGGGGGACGAGGCACGGCGCCCCGTCCCCCACGACCTCCGCGTGGAGGGTCGTCCCGTTGACCGAAAGCTCCATGCCCGGCCCTAGCGCCCGGTCAGCTTCACGGCCTTCATGGACTGGTAGATCCCGCCGTACGCGGGGATGGGGACGAAGCCGTCGTAGCTCTGGCGCGTGACGTAGACCTGCTGCGGGAAATAGAGGAAGACGTACGGCGCGTCCTCCATGAGGATCTTCGAGAACTCGGCGTAGTGCTTCTTGCGCTCGGCCTGATCGCGCGCCTGGCGCGCCGCTTCCAGCGCGGCGTCGGCCCGCGGGCTCTTGTAGTGGGCGAAGTTCCGCGCCTTCCACTGGCCCGAATGCCAGATCGAGTAGGCGAAGGGGTCGGGGTCGTGGAAGTTGGTCCAGCCGACGACGATGCCCTCGAACTCCGAGGCGAAGAGCTTCTTGACGAAGGTCGGCCAGTCGAGCGGCTCGACCGTGGCCTCGACGCCGACCTTCTTCAGGAATTCCTGGATGATGATCGTCGTGTCCTTGACGGTCTGATCCGCCTGGTCGTGCCGGAGGGAGAAGGCCAGGCGCTTGCCGTCCTTGACGAGGATGCCGTCCGGCCCCGGCTTCCAGCCGGCCTCGGCGAGGAGCGCCTTGGCGCGGTTCGGATCGTAGGCGTAGGGCTTGACCGAGGGATCGAACGCCCAGCTGCCCGGCGGGAACTGCCCGTTCGAGATGGCGCCATAGCCCTGGAGCACCTCGCGAACGATCGCCGGGACGTCGATGGCGTGGTAGAGGGCGCGGCGGACGCGCACATCGTCGAACGGCGCGAGATCCTGGCGGAAGCCGAAGTACGTGTACGAGGTGTTGTCGGTGGCGAGGACCTTGAGCCCAGGCGTCTGCTTGAGGCGCACCACCTCGGTGAGCGGCGGCCGCTCGATGAAGTCGACGCCGCCGGCCCGCAGCTCCTGGAGCAGCACGACGTTGTCCGGGATCACCCGGTAGATCAGGCGGTCGAGCGCCGGCCGGCCGCCGTGGTAGTCAGGGTTGGCCTCGAGGACGATCCGCTCCCCCCGCTTCCACTCGACGAACTTGAACGGGCCGGTCCCGATCGGCTTCCGGTTGAACTCGGTCGTGTTCAGGTCCTGGCCCTTCAGGATGTGCTCGGGCACGATGCCGGCGCGCGGGTTCACGAGGACCGCGAGGAACGCGCCGTAGGGATAGCGCAGCCGGAAGCGGATCGTGTAGTCGTCGAGGACCTCGATCGGCTTCTGCGCCAGCTCCTCGGGCTTCTTGGGATTGTCCTTGTTGGTGAGCTCGGGGAACCCGACCAGCGCATCGAAGTAGCCGCGGTGGGGCGTCGTGACCTTGGGGTCCAGCACGGAGTAGAAGGTGAACGCCACGTCCCTGGCGGTGAAGGGCTTGCCATCGTGCCACTTCACGCCCTTCTTGAGCTTGAAGGTGTACGTGAGCCCGTCCCGCGAGACCTCCCACGACTCGGCGAGCAGCGGCTTCACGCCGAGCTTCTCGTCGAGCTCGACCAGGCTGTCGTAGATCGGCCATTCCGCGATGTAGGACTGCCCGTCCGTCGCGATCACGGGATTGAGGCTGGTCGCGTCGCCCAGGAAGCCGATCACGAAGTCCTTGCCGGCGGCCTCCGCCGCGGGCGGCGCGCCGACGGCCAGTCCGACGACGAGCGCGAGAGACACGAGGAAGGAAACGGCGATCCGATGGCGCATGGAAGTCTCCTCTCTATCGGGAGCCCGAGCGGAGCGCCGGGTCGAGCGCGTCGCGCAACCCGTCGCCGAAGAGGTTGAAGCCGAGGACGGTGGCGAAGATTGCCAGGCCCGGGAAGGTCGAGACCCACCAGGCCGAGCCGAGGAACTGCCGGCCCTCGACGACCATGTTGCCCCAGCTCGGGGTCGGCGGCTGGACCCCGAGGCCGAGGTACGAGAGACCGGATTCGATGAGGATCGTCTGACCGAGGAGCAGCGTGCCCTGGACGATGATGGCCGGGACGGCGTTCACGAGCACGTGTCGCCCGAGGATCCGGCCATGGCTCGCCCCGAGCGCCCGGGCGGCCTCGACGAAGTCCCGGGCGCGGAGGGTCAGGCACTCGCCCCGCACGATGCGGGCGACCGGCGCCCAGGTCACCAGGCCGACGACCATCGCCGTATTGAGGAGGCTCGCCCCGAAGAGCGCCACCACGACGAGGATGAGGAACAGCGCCGGGACGGACATGAACACGTCGGCCACGCGCATGATCCCCGTGTCGACCGCGCCGCCGAAGTACCCGGCGGCGCCGCCCACCGCGGTGCCGACCGCGATCGCGAGCCCGGTGGCCAGGAAGCCGATCTCCAGCGAGACGCGGGCGCCCCAGATCACGCGCGTCAGGATGTCCCGCCCGAATCCGTCGGTGCCGAGCCAGTGCGCGGCCGTCGGCGGTTTCAGGCGCTGGAGGAGCGACTGGGTCGAGTAGCTGTAGGGGGCGACGACCGGCGCCAGAAGCCCGGCGGCCAGCATCGCGGCGACCACGATCCCGCCCAGGAGGCCCCGCCGGTTGCGGACCACGCGCGAGAGGCCGCTCACGAGTAGGAGATCCGGGGGTCGATGACGCAGTAGGCGAGGTCGGTGAGGAGATTCGCGGTGATGACGACCGTCGCCACCAGGAGGTTCACCCCCATGATCACGGGATAGTCGCGCTCGAATACCGCCCCGACCGCCAGCCGCCCGATGCCTGGCCAGGCGAAGACGGTCTCCGTGAGCACGGCGCCCCCGACGAGCGCCGGCAGGGAGAGCCCGACGACGGTGACCACGGGGATCAGCGCGTTGCGCAGGGCATGCCGCCAGACCACCCGGCCCGCCGGGACTCCCTTGGCCCGCGCGGTGCGCACGTAGTCCTGGCGCAGCGCCTCGAGGAGGCTCGAGCGGGTGAAGCGCATGAACGACGCCATCTGGATCAGCCCGAGCGTCAGGGTCGGCAGCATGGCGTGGCGCAGCCGTGCGCCGAGATCGCCCTCGCGGCCGTACTCGCTCAAGCCCGACGGCGGGAGGAGGTGAAACGCTTCCGAGAAGAGCAGGATGAGCATGATGCCGAGCCAGAAGCTCGGGAACGAGACGCCGAAGAGCGACACGCCCGAGGCGAGCGTGTCCCAGACGCTGTCCCGCCGGACCGCGGCGAGGACGCCGAGCGGCACGGCGACGGCGAGCGCCAGGAGCAGCGCCCCGCCCGTCAGCTGGAGGGTCGGGCCGAGCCGGTCGAGAATCAGGGTGAGGACGGGATCGCCCGTCTTGAAGGAGCGCCCGAGGTCACCCTGGAGCGCGGCCAGCACCCAGCTCGCGTACTGGGCGGGGAGCGGGCGATCCAGGCCCAGTCGCTGGCGCACCTGCGCCGCGACCTCCTGTGAGAACTCCCCGCCGATCAGCACGGCCTCTGGCCCGCCGGGGGCGAGGCGCATCAGCGCGAAGAGGATGACGGAGACGCCGGCGAGCATCAGCCCGGCGAACCCGAGCCGCTTCGCGATGTAGCTCCCGAGACCTCGATTCATCTCACGCGGTGCCGTTGCCGGCCGGGATCTTGCGGGTCCAGTGGTCCGACCGGCAGCGAGGGTGACGCTAGCACCGCCGAGCGAAGAGCGTCAATCGGCCCTGGCGGTTCTTGGCGGCTCGGAGCCGGGCTCGCGAATGCGTGCGCCGCGCCCCTGGCCGCTCCCGGCTAGGCCGTGCGCCGGTGGCGGAGCCACGCGTGTGCGCCGGCGGCGGCGAGCCCCGCGCCTGCGATCGCGACGGCCATCGGCACCGGCGTGCCGTCGTAGAGGCGGCCGACCACGATGCCGTACGTCGAGGCCGCCGACAGCTGGAGGAACCCGAGGACCGCGGACGCCAGGCCGGCGGTGCGAGGGAAGGGTCCGATGGCGCCGGCGATGGCCGTCGGGAGCACGATGCCCACCCCGACCGCAAAGCCGTACATCGGCCCGATCACCGCCGGCACGGTCCACATCCCGGTCCACGCCAGGGCGGCCATGAGGCAGCCCGCGGCCGCGCCGAGCCCGGTGGCGGCGGCGATCATCCGGTCGATGCCCGCCCGCGCGGTGAGACGCGCGGCCAGGAAGCTGCCGGTCATGATGCCGAACGCGACCAGGCCGAAGCAGAGCCCGTAGACGTCGGGCGGAACGCGCAGGACCTCGATCAGGACGAATGCCGAGCCCGAGATGAAAGCGAACTGCCCTCCGAACATGAGCGCGACGACGAGCGTGTACCCGAGGAACGCGGGATCGCGGACGAGGTCGGCGGCGTTCGTGGCGAGGTGGCCGGGCCGGAGCGCATCCGGATCGCGCCGGCGGTTGGTTTCCGGCACGAGCAGTGTGGCCAAGCCGAGAAACGCCGCGCCGAACGTCGCGAGCGTGAGATAGACGGCGCGCCAGCCGAAGGCCACGTGGACCACGCCGCCCACGATCGGCGCCAGGATCGGCGTCAGCGCCATCGCGGTGCCCATGTAGCCGAGGACGCGTGCGGCCCGCGCCGGCTCGTAGAGGTCGCGGATCACCGCGCGGCCCACGACCGGGCCGCTTCCGGCCCCGAGCGCCTGGAGGACACGGCCCGCGACGAGCAGCCGGGCCGAGGGCGCCGCCCAGCAGGCCAGCCCGCCCACCACGTACACGAGGAGGCCGCCCAGCAGCACCCGGCGCCGCCCGACGCGATCGGAGAGCGGACCATGGACAAGCTGGGCCACCGCGAACCCCGCGAGGAACAAGGTCACCGTCAGCTGCACGGTCGCGGGCGACGTCTCGAGCGCCTGGGCGGTGGCCGGGAGGGACGGCAGCGCCATGTCGATCGAGAGCGAGCCGATCGCCACGACGGCCGTGAGCAGGACGGCGACCGGGCCCCGCAAACGGTCACCCGGCGCCGCCGAGTCGCCGGGCGGGAGGGTCGTTTCCGTGGACCGGCTCCTACGGCTCGACGCTGACCAGACGCGCGAAGGTCGCCGGATCGATGTTGGTCCCGCAGACGATCGCGCCGACCCGGCGGCCGCGGAGGCGCTCGCGCAGCGGGCCGAGGAGGGCGGCGGTGGCGGCGGCGCCGGCCGGCTCGACCGCGAGCTTGACGCCGCGGAAGAGGAGCCCCATCGCGCGCCGGAGGTCGTCATCGCTCACCAGCACGAGATCGTCGAGCGCGCGGCGGCACAGCTCGAAGCTGTAGGGCGCCGCGTGCGGCGCGCCCAGGCTGTCGGCGATCGTGCGCACGGCCTCGATCGACTGAGGCTTGCCAGCCGCGAGGCTCCGGTGCATGGAGTCAGCGCCTTCCGGCTCCACCCCGAAGACCTGGCAGCGGGGCAGCGCGAGCTTGATCGCCGTCGCGACGCCGGCGCAGAGCCCGCCCCCGCCGATCGGCACGATCACGGCGTCGAGGTCCGGGGCCTGCGTGGCGAGCTCGAGCCCGAGGGTGGCGGTGCCGAGGGCCGTGCGGGGCCCCTCGAATGGGTGGACGAAGGTGCGGCCCTCGGCGGCCTCGATCTCGCGGACGCGCTCGAACGCGCGGTGGACGTCGTCGACCAGGTCGACCTCGGCACCCCACCACCGGCACGCGGCCACGCGCGCCGGGTTCGCCGTGCGCGGCATCACGACCTTGGCGGTCGTGCCGAGGACGCGCGCCGCGTACCCCACGGCGATCGCGTGGTTGCCGGCGCTCACCGCGGTGACCCCGCGAGCGAGCGTGGCGGGGTCGAGGGCCATCATGACCGTCAGCGCGCCCCGGGGCTTGAACGTGCCGGTGTGCTGGAAGAGCTCGAGCTTGAGGACGACCTGAGTGTCGCCGTCCAGGTGGTCCGTGATCTCGCGCCCGCGCCAGCGCCAGATCGGCGTCTCGACGACCAGGTCCCCGAGCCGCTGACGGGCGGCGCGGATCTCCGCGAGGGTCGGGGGGACTGCGTCCGTGCTCATCGCGTCGCGGGCGCAGCCGTGGTCAGGAGCGCCATGCCGTGGTCGCCCCGGTAGCCGGCCGGCTCCGGCGAGCGCCAGCCCACGAGGAGCCCGGCCTCGGGCTGCCACACCTCGACCCCGAGCGGCCGGCAGACCTCGATCGGGTCGCGCGCGCCGGGTCCCCAGAGCGGAATGGAGAGGTCGCCTCCCGGGCAGGTCGAGATCGCACAGAGGAGGTCGATCTCGGCGAAGAACTCGAAGAAGTCGCCCTTCTTCGCGGGGCTCGCCTTCATGAAGTAGCGGTCGTCCTGGAGCCCGGTCACCTGGAAGATGTTGAGCACGTCGTGGACGTCGAGCTCGTTGAGCCGCCACGGCGCGATGGCGCGGACGAGGTTCGAGTGGCAGCAGAGGTCGAAGTCCTGGCCCGTCAGGAGCTTGGTGACGTAGGGATCGCAGCGGGTCCCGAGCAGGTCGTGACACCGGCCCCCGTCCGCGTCGATCCCGTAGTCGAGCGTGTCGTTCGTGATCGTCGCCATCGGGCGGAGGTAGGGGAGCGTCGACCAGAGGCGATCGTGCGTCGTGACGTGCGCCCGATGCAGCTGCTTGGTCCGCGAGGCCCAGAAGCGCTCGCGCGGGTTGTGGAGGTGCCAGGCGTTGAAGTCGGCGACCTGGGGGCCCTCGACGGTGACGATCCGGCAGAGCTGACCGGCGCGGACCGGCCACGCGCGGCCGGATCGGATGGGCACCACGAACCGGTCGACCAGCGTCCGGGTCGTCGTCTCGCGCGCGACGCGGTCGTAGAAGGGCCGGTCCACCACGAGGGGGCCGCTGGGGGTCGAGGGGAGATAGGTCCAGGGTCGCGACATCGATGCCTCCGAGTCCAGAGTGTGCGGGCGTCACTCTAGCATGGGCGCCCGCGGCGGGTTCGGCGCGCGCGCCACGCGGCGTCCGCGTCAGGCGAAGCGCCAGCCGTCGAGCGCGCCGGGGTTCGCGGGGCGGATGCGGAGCGGGAGGTCGTGCGGGGCCAGGAGCCCGGCCGAGATCAGCGGCTCGAGGCCGGCCCGGGCCGCGAGTCCGCGCGAGAGCCACGGCATTGCGGGAAGCTCGCGGATCCACGCCGCGGCGCGGGCGGGCAGCCGCGGCCCCTCGCCATCCGGTGTCCACACGCGCAGCTCGGGCGCGCGGCCGCGGCGGCGAGCGACGAGCGGCACCTGTGCCCAGAGCGTGCGGGAGTGGACCGGCGGGATCGGCTCGGCGAAGCCCGACACCACATCCCAGGCGAGGGACGCCGTCGGCGCCGGCCGGCGGCCTCTCGCGCCTCTGCCGCGGCGCGTCCCGCGCGCCCACGTGAGCGTGACGGCCAGCGACCGGCCGCGGCAGACGACGGCGTGTGGCGTGCGGGCAGGGAGGTGGAACAGCGTGCCGGGCTCGAGGTCGAAGGTGCGCCACCCCGCGCGTCGGTCGCGCGCGAGCCCCTCGTCCAGCTCCTCGGGCGTGCCCGGTCGCACTCGAGGCCCGATGGTCACCGTCCGCCGGCCCTCCAGCTGGAGCCAGAACGCATCGACCTCCCCGTCGTGATGGAGCCCCATGCCTGCGCGTCCCGCTCCCTCGACGATGAACAGGAACGAGCACTCCTCGCGCGCGACCCCCGCGGCCGGGCCGAAGAAGGCGCTGCGCAGGCCGACCATGAGCCGTGTCAGGCGCGGCAGGACCTGGTGCACTTGCGGGAGGTACGTCGTCTGGCCCGCCGCGAGCGCGGCCGCCAGGCGCCGCGGGTCGCCCGAGCGGTCGACCTCTCGCGCGGCGACGATCTGGAAGGGGAGCCCGGTGCCCGCCATCTGGACCGAGCCCGCGAAGTCGGGCGCGATCCCGCGCCATGCGGGATCGCGTGGCGGCAGGACGATGGACTGGCGCCCGAGAGCGCGCCGGCGAAACACCTCGCGCGCGCGGCCGCTCGGAAACCAGCTCGCGAGGGGCGACCGCATCGCGCTCCCGCCGCCGGTCACGCGCCTTCCCGCCATCGGTCCCGCACCGACGCCGTCATTTGGGCCGCAGGATAGGGGAGACGGCGGGGACGGACAACCCGGCGCGCCGTCCGGGCATCCCCGCTCGAGTCACGGGCCCCGGTGGACGCCCGGCGGCGACCGCGGTACAGAAGGGAGGCGCCGGCATGCCGCCGGCGAGCCTCTCCCTTCGTGCCGCGGAGGTTCGCATGATCGTCGAAGACAAGCTCGCCCGCCTGGGGCTCTCTCTGCCCGACCTCGAGGCCGACTACCGGAAGAACCGATCGGGCGCGCGGTTCATGTCGCACCGGGCGGTAGGCTCGCTCCTCTATCTCTCGGGCACCGTGCCGATCCGCGACGAGGAGGCCTATCTTCCCGGCCTCGTGGGGGCCGACCTCACCATCGAGCAGGGGTACGAGGCGGCGCGCTGGGCTCTGGTGCAGGCGCTCTCGGCGGTGAAGTACGCGCTCGGCGACCTGGACCGGTTCGATACCGCGATCCACCTGACCGGCTACGTGAACTCGGCCCCGGGTTTCTCGAACCAGCCGCGCGTCATCAACGGGGCGACCGATCTCCTCGTCGAGCTCTACGGCGACCGGGGCAAGCCCACCCGCGCGGCCATCGGCTGCCACGGCCTGGCCCTCAACTCCTCGGTGGAGCTCGTCCTCGTCATCAGCTTCACCGGCACCGACGTCCGCCCACCCCTGGCCCGGGACCGCTGGGCCCGGTGAGCCGAGTCCGGGTCCCGCCGATCCGGGGCTTCCCGCGGGCGGCCGTCCTGGCCTCCCGGAACCCGCGGCCGTGGCTCGCGCGGGCGCGCGCGGCCCCCGGGCACGGGGACCGGCGGCCTCCGAACCCGCCAGGTATAATGCGAGGACTCGACGGAGGGGGCGTGCAAGGGCGAGTCCAGTCGTGGTTCAAGGTCCGGTTCTTCACGGGCGTGTTCGTCACGCTGCCCGTCATCCTCACCGCGTGGCTGTTCTGGCTCTTCTACTCGTCGGTCGACGACTTCATGGCGCCGCTCTACCAGCACCTGCTCGGGCAGCATCTCCCCGGCCTCGGGTTCGTCACCGCGGTCCTGATCATCTTCAGCGTGGGCGTCTTCGCGACGAACGTCGTCGGGCGGCGGATCCTCATGTGGGGCGAGCGCGTCATCCGCTACATCCCGCTCGTCCGCCGCGTCTACCCGACCGTCAAGGACTTCGTCGACGCGTTCTCGCCGAACCGGCGATCCGGCTTCCGGGAGTTCGTCATCGTCGAGCATCCGCGTGACGGCGCGTACTCATACGGCTTCCTGACCGGCGACCTCCGCATCGAGGGCGCGAAGCCCGACGTGCTGCAGTCGGTGTACGTGCCGACGAACCATCTCTATCTGGGCGACATCGTGCTCGTGCCCCAGGACGCCATCATTTCGACGGGGTTGTCCGTCGAGGACGGCATCCGCATCATCCTCTCGGCGGGAACCGCGGCGCCGCCCCGGCTTCCGCACGAGGGCGACAGCGGGCACGGCGCCGCCGCCACGTGACGAGCGCAAGGAGACCAGCACCATGAAGTTCTTGTGTATCGCGTGCGACCAGGCGATGCGGCTCTCGGGAACAGCCGGCCCGGACGAGGGCTCGCTGACGGTCACCTTCGCGTGCCCGTCCTGCGGGCACCGGGTGGCCATGCTGACGAATCCCTGGGAGACGCAGATGGTGCGCACGCTGGGCGTGAAGGTCGGAGGCGCGCCGGCCGAGGCGCCCGCGCCGTTCGCGGCCGTTCGGGCGAGCCTCGCGCACCAGCGCGACACCGGCTCCGCCCCGGCGATGCCCGCGCACGCCGCGTCGCCCGCGGCCACCGCCGCGCCCGCCACGGACGGGCCGGGGTGTCCGTTCGCGGCGATGATCGGCGGGACCGCCACGAGCGCGATGGCGCCCGTGGCCTGGACCGGCGACGCCGCGGGCCGCCTGGAGCGCATCCCGGCCTTCATCCGCCCGATGGCCCGGCAGGCGATCGAGCGGTTCGCCCAGGAGCGCGGCTACGCCACCGTCACCGACGAGGTCATGGACCAGGCCCGCGACTTCATGGGAATGTAGGCTCGTCCTCCGCGGGCTCGATCTCCAGGGCCGCCGCAGGGAGCACGTAGTACGCCTCGCCCGCCCAGACGGGGGGCTGGCCATCCAGGAGGATGTCGCGGAACGCGACCAGCGTCCCGTCCTGGCGGATCTCCGGATGCCCGTCCAGCGCGGCCCAGAACTCCTGCGGCTGATCGTGCGCCCACCGTGAGACTCGGGCGACGGTGTCGAAGAACCGGCGCACCTTCCGATCGACCGCACGCTCGACGGCCGGGCGCGCCAGCGTCGTGGCCAGCAGCGCGACCGGCCCGACCAGGGGCGTGTCGAGGCGGACGTGGCCGGTGATGCTCACCTCCACGCGCGTCCCGCCGTTCGGATCGTCCTGGTGGTCGAACTCGACCAGCAGGAGCATCTGCCCCCGGATCGTCGGCAGTCCGCGGCCCTCGTACATCCCGTCGAGGTGCATGAGGCGTCGGCCGGCGTCCGCGTAGAGCACCCGCATCAGGCCGCGAGCCCCGCGCGTGTCGTCGCCCCAGTAACCGCCGTCCCGCGCCTCCACCTGGTACTTGCCGAGCCGGAGCGCGCGAGCGACGGCGGCGGCGAAGTCGGGATGGTCGAGCAGGAACGTGAAGATCGGCTCGCGGCTCCGGCTGCGGAGCCCGCTCACGCGATGCGAGAAGAGGCTCCCCTCGAGCACCGTCTCCGCCCGGCTTCGCGCCTCGTCGCCGAGGCGCGTCAGCGGGACGCCGAGCGGCAGCGCGTCCAGGGTCACCATGGGCACCCGCGGATCGGCAGGAGGCTCGGGCGCCTCGGCGCCGACCCCGCGCGGCGCGACGAGGAGCAGCGCGATGCCCAGAAGCGCGAGCGCGCCCCGGATCGGGGACCGCCCGAAGGCACGCGGCCGAATCCGGCGGTCGGCGGAGCTGACGAGCATGGCATGCGCTCCGCTCGCTACCCTATCACGGACCCGGGCGGCCTCCCGGGCTTTCCCATTTCGTGCGGGCGTTGGGGGTCCGGCTGCTACAATGGCGCCTCGTATGGCTTCCCGAAGGGTTCTCGGCGCGGGGCTCGTAGTGGCGCTCGCCTTCGCTCTGGCGGCGCTGTCGCCGGCGACGGCGGCCACCCAGGGCGCGGCGCCCGGCGCGCCGGCGGCCAGCGTGCCGGTGTCCGCCGAGGCGGTGGTGCTCATCGACCTCGAGACCGGGAAGGTGCTCTACCAGAAGAACGCCGAGGAGGACCGGGCGCCGGCCAGCCTCGTGAAGATGATGACCCTCTACATCGCCTACGAGGAGCTCCGCGCCGGAAACGTGACACGGAACGAGCCGGTGACGATCGGGCCCAACGCGATACGGACGCCGCGCTTCCGGATCGGGCTCATGACGAGGCAGGTCGTCCCGTTCGAGACGCTGCTCGCGGCCGTCGCGATCGCGTCGGCGAACGACGCGGCGACCGCGGTCGCCGAGCGTCTCGCGGAGAACGAGCAGAAGTTCGTCGAGCGCATGAACGTCGAGGCCGAGCGGCTCGGGCTCACCCACACGGTGTTCGCCAATCCGCACGGGCTTCCCGACCCCCGGCAGCGCACGACCGCGCGGGACATGGCGGCGCTGGCGGAGCACCTCCTGCGGGACTTCCCCGAGAGCCGCGTCCTCCTGGGAGACACGGACTTCCCCTGGCGCGGGCGCGTCTTCCGGCGCCGCATCCCGCTGTTCCGGGACCCGGGCGGCGTGACGGCCCTCAAGACCGGATTCACGCTCGAGGCGGGATACAACATCGCCGTGGCGGCGGGGCGCGCCGGCCAGCGGCTGCTCTGCGTGGTGCTGGGCGCGGAGACGCGCGGCCTCTCGTTCCTCGACGCCGGCCGGCTCCTCAAGTTCGGCTTCGGCGAGCCGCTCGGCAGCTCGAGCCGCAGCGGCCGGCACTGGCGGGTGCGCGGCCGCGCCGTCCCCCACTAGCGCGGCCGGCCTTGCCGCCGCGGGGCCTACTCGGGCTCGATGGCGCGGCGGACGATGCGGCCCTGTCCGTCCAGGTAGAGGAGCACCAGCTCGTACTGGTTCAAGCGGTCGCCTCTATCCTCGCCGTAGTACCGGTTCGGGTTGACGTCGACGACGACCGCCCGCCGATACACGAGCACTGGACCGACGTCCGACGACCGGACCTCGTGGGGCGGCCCGAACTGCTGCACCGCCTCCTCGCGCGTGTTCACCAGGGTGAGGTCGTCCCCCGGATTGAGCGGCGGCTGGCGGAGCGGGGCCAGCTGGGCGCACGCGCCGAGCCCGAGGCTCAGCGCGACGAGGACCGCGACAATTCGCGACATGGCGCTCCATTGTACGGGCTCGGGTCGCACGGCGGCAAGGTTCGGACGCGCGCGGTGATCGTTCGGCTCGCCGCCGCCGAGCGAGGCGCAGGGGGAGGCGCATGCAGGCGCAGGGGCTCGTGTTCGACGCCTACGGCACGCTGTTCGATGTCCACTCGGTCGTGGAGGCGGCACGCGCGGTCACGAGCGACCCCGAGGGGCTGTCCGTGCTCTGGCGCCAGAAGCAGCTCGAGTACACGTGGCTCCGCAGCCTCATGGGCCGCTACGAGGACTTCTGGGCCGTGACGGAATCGGCGCTGGTCTTCGCCTGCCGGCGCCTCGGCCTCCAGCCGAGCGCGGCCGACCGCCGGCGTCTGATGGACGCCTACCTCCGGCTCGAGGCGTTTCCGGAGGCGCGGGGCGCGCTCGCCCGCCTGCGGGATCTGCCCTGCGCCATCCTCTCGAACGGCGCGCCGGCCATGCTCGACGCGGTCGTGACGCACAACGACCTCGGCGAGCACTTTCGCGCGGTCATCAGCGTCGACGAGGTGCGCACGTTCAAGCCGCACCCGGCCGTGTACGCGCTCGGCCCCGCGCGGCTCGGGCTCCCCCGTGGCGCGATCGCGTTCGCCTCGTCGAACGCGTGGGACGTGGCCGGGGCCAAGGCGTTCGGCTTCCAGGTCGTGTGGGTCAACCGCCAGCAGGCGCCGCTCGACGAGCTGGGCGTGACCCCGGATCTCGAGGTGCGGAACCTCGGGGAGCTGGCGCAGGCGCTCGGGCGCTGAGCCGGGCCCGCTACTCGCGGGCCTTCCGGGCGCGGGCGGCCTGCATGGTCTCGCGCGGGCGGCCCCCGAGACGCTCCTCGAGCCACGGGTCGCCGCGCATGTGGTAGCCGTAGCCTTCCCAGAATCCGGGGCGATCCTCCTCCATCAGCTCGAAGTCCGTGACCCACTTCGCGCTCTTCCAGAAGTAGAGGCGCGGGACGACCAGGCGCATCGGGCCGCCGTGGTCGGCGGGCAAGGGGCGCCCGTCGTGGTGCGTGGCGAGCACGACGTCGTCGTCGAGGAGGGCCTCGAGCGGGAGGTTGGTCGTGTAGTCGGGCTCGGCGTGGACCGTGACGTACCGGGCTTCCGGGCGGGGGCGCGCCTCGGCCAGGAGGTCGCGGGGCCGGATCCCCCGCCACCGGTTGTCGAGCCGGCTCCAGCGGGTCACGCAGTGCACGTCCGACTGGATCTCCACCGCGGGGCGCGCCGAGAGCTCGGCCCAGGTCCACTCGCGTCTGTTCTCGACGGCGCCGAAGATGCGGAAGCGCCATCGGGACGTGTCGATCCGCGGGGTGTCGCCGTACGTGAGGACCGGCCACTTCGCGGTCACGGTCTGTCCCGGCGGCACCCGGTTGCGTACCGTCACGCGCTCCTCCTCCTCCCGCGTCTCAGGCGTCGCCCGGGCGCAGCGGCTCGAGCGAGGCCGGGGCCACCGGCAGCCCTCGCCCCGCCGGCCGGCGCGTGGCGGCGCCGAGCGCGGTGACGAAGATCGCGTCCGTCCCGGCCGCGTGCGGCTCGAAGAACTGCACGACCTCGTCATCGTAGAAAGTGAGCCCCGTCGCGCCCAGGCCGAGGCTGTACGCGCCGAGGTAGAGCCGTCCGCCAAGAAGCCCCGCGGCCAGGTTCACGGCCCGATAGCCGCGGCTCCCCCAGCGCGCCAGCACCGGGGCGAGGTCGGACAGGAAGAACGCGACCGCGCTGGCGTCGGCCCCGAGCGGCTGCTCGAGGCAGAGATATCCGCCGACCTCGCGGAACTCGCCCGCCTTCAGGAGGCGCAGCCCGCGCGTCGCCCGGTCCCACACGTAGGCGCCCGCGGTGAGCCCGTTGGCGGCGTGGACGAGGAGGTACGTCTCGACCAGCGCCTCGCGCTCGCCGAGATCGAGGGGCAGCGGTCGCAGCGCGGCCTCCAGGATCGCGGCGAGCTTCGCGGCCGGGATCGGATCTCGGCCGAACTCGCGGGTGGATCCGCGGCGGAGGATCGACTCCCCGAGAGGCCGCGACGGCTCGCGCGGGAGAGCGAGCGGCCACGGCGGCGGGGTCCCCGGCGCCGGCGAGCCACGCACGCGCCGCGCCGCCGTCGGCCAGCGCCGAGGCCGCGTAGGCTTCGTGGACGAGCGGATACTCCACTTCCCGCGGGGACAGGGGCACCGAGGGCAGACTGAGCCGAGGCGCGGGGGGTGATGCGGGGGCGGGGCCGGCGCCGCGGCCGAGCGGCACCAGGGCGAGCGCGCCCTCTCGGGCCGCGTCGATGCCAAGGAGACTGTTCACCGGCGAATCGGCGTACCCGAGGAGCACCCGGGCCGACACGTCGAGGGCCACCGCGGTCGCCAGGAGATTCGCCAGCAGCGTCCCCGCGTCCCAGAAGAAGTGCCGGAACGCGCGGGCCCGGTACTTCCAGGTGTTCCGCCAGTGGATGGCCGTCAGGATGGCGGTGGCCGGCGCGTCCGCGACGAGATCGCCCCGGCCGGTCGCCTCCGCGAGGGCCGCCCGGTGATCACCCGCGCGGAGCCGGCGCAGGGTGAAGTCGCCCGGACAGAAATGGTAGACGCCCGGCTCGAGGCCGTCGACGGCGCCCGCGACGACGTAGACCTCGGTCTGATAGAGGGCGCCCGTCGACGCCGCGGCGCGGAAGTGCATCGCCTCGCCGCCCGGGTAGACCTTCCGCTTCGTGAGCCCGGCCGAGAAGAAGAGGAGCTGGGCCAGCGCGGTCAGGTCGACCCGACCCTCGCCGGGAACCGCGACGCCGCGCGCGACCGCCTCGAGCGCGGGCAGCGTCGGCGGCGCCACCTCGCGGGGCAGCGGCACGGCCGGCGCATCGGGGTACACCTTGAAGAGGAAGGGCTTGTTCGCCCAGTCGAGCGTGTGCCGGTCGGTCCGGACGCTCGCCCGGGAGTGCTTCGTCTCGTCGTGATAGGCGCGCGCGTCGCCCGGGCTCTCGGCCCGGCCTGCCGGCGCCCCGGGGCTCACCCGCGGCGTCGCGGGCGCGGCGCCCTCTCCGGGCCGGGCGGACGCGGCGTAGCCGCAGCCGCCGCCGCGCGGGACGTCTCACGAAAGGCGGTGGGATCGCGGTCCACCTTGCCGCCGACCGGCGTGCCGCACTGCTGGCACACGTAGTCGTACTTGTTGCCGGTGGGCAGGACCAGGAGGAGCTTCTTCCGCACCGGGCCGGCGCGGCGACAGGTGCCGCAGAACAGGGTCTCCGCCTCGAACTCGCGGTAGGCGTCCGTCATGACGCCATTGTAGCCGGTCGCGCCCGCCGCGCGCACGCGGGTCGCCGGGCCCCGCGGCGGCGGCCGCCCATCAGCTCTGGCGCGGCGTCAGCGCGAGCATCCGGAGCGGCGACCCCGAGGCTCCGCGGATGCGGAGCGGCGGCACCACGAGGCAGAAGAGGTGGACGCGCCCCGTCCCGAGGTCCTCGAGGTTCGCGTTCTCCACCAGGTAGATGCCGTTGTCCGCGATCATCAGCATGTGGACGGGGAAGAGCTCCTTGCCGCTCACCGCGGGCCGGACCTCGTAGGTGGCGGTGTCCGTGCCGGTGAGCCGCACGCCCTGGGCCACCAGCCACCGGCCCGCGTCCACGCCCGGGCCGGGCGACTTCTCGCCGAGGTAGCGCGCGTTGTCCTTGGCGAAGTACTGGCCCCAGCCGGTGCGGATGAGGACGGAGTCCCCGCGGCCCACGCGCACGCCGTGCGCCTGCGCGGCGTCCTCGAGGTGCTTGCCGGTGATCTCGAAGCCCGGGGGCAGGGGATCGGCGGCGCCGTTCGCGACCACGCGGGCCACGTCGAGCAGGATGCCCCTCGAGAGCAGGAGGTCGCGGGGGAAGGCGTCGATTCCGAGGTCGTTGCCGATGCCATCGGGCCGGCTGGTCGCCTGGACCGCGTCCACGCCACCGTGGAGCTTCAGGTTGCGGCCGATGTGCCCGATGGCGTCGATCGTGGGCGCGCCGTGCTGGCCGGACATGTAGAGGATCTCGGACGCCCACGAGACCTGGCTGCCCGGAGCCGTGCCGAAGATCTCGTGGGTCTGCCGGTGCGTGGCGTTCAGCGCGAACGCGTACGGCGGGTTGAGCGACAGCACGGGAGACGACTGATCCCAGGTGAACCCGAGATCGAAGACCCGCGCCGCGCGGACCCCGCTGATGAACGCCTCGACGTTCACGAGCTCCGGGGCCTGGGCGCGTGCCTCGCCCGCGACGCTCGCCGCGGCCGCCGTGGCGATGCCGCCGAGGAAGAGTCGGCGGGAGACGTCGGTTTGCGTGGCCGCGTCCGTGGCAGGGGAGTCGACCGGGCGGCCCTCGGTCCCGATATCCATGTCGTCCTCCTTCGCGGATGGCCGGCGGGCGCGCCGGCCGGAGCCTGTCAGAAGCCCCGGCCGCCGATCATGCGCACCACCACCAGGCCGAAGACGAGCAGTCCCACGGCGGCGGCGACCAGCGTCCGCCAGTCACCCAGCCCGCTGCGCCGCTCGGGCTTCTTCGGCCGCCCGCGGGGGATGAGCATCTCGGCCGTCGACGCGGGCGCGAGTCGGAGCAACGGGGGCGCGACGCCGAGCCCGTGGATGCCCTGGCGGGCGACCTCGGCCTCGTCCGTGGTGAGCGCCAGGAAGGTCATGAAGGTTCCGTGAGCGAGATCCTCCTGGACCTCGGTCAGCGCGTGGGCGGGTGCGCGCTCGACGACCCACTTGGCGACCTTGTAGCGGAGCCGCTCGTCGACCAGCGGGCTGAACGACAGCGAGTAGGCCTGCTTGGTGCCCGGCGGCGGCGCCGGAGCCGCCGGGGCCCCCACGGGCGCGAGCACCGCCGCGAGCGCGGGCTTGGCGGCGCCATTGCCGTTCGGGAGCAGGCTCGGCGCGACCCGGGCGCCGCAGGCCATGCAGAAGACGCTCTGGTCCGGCACCGCCGTCCGGCACTTCGGACAGGTCATGGCCGGGCCCTCCCGCGCCGCTAGAGACGCGCCTCGACGGCACCGATCGCGGCGTCCAGGATGGCCACGATCTCGTCGGCCTGCGCGCGCGTGAGGATGAGCGGCGGGGTGAGCTTGGTGTGATCCCCGAGGACGCCATCCACGGAGCCCGTGCCCGGGTATGTCACGAGCCCGCGCGGCAGTGCCTCCAGCGCGATCGCGCGCGCCACCTCGCGCTCGGCGGGGAACGGGGCGCGCGTGGCCCGATCCGCCACGAACTCGAGCCCGACCATCATGCCGAGCCCGCGCACGTCGCCGATGATGGGGTGGCGCGCCTGCAACTCGCGCAAGCCCGCCAGGAGATGCGCGCCGACCTCCCGCGCATTGCGCACGAGGTCGTGCTCCTGGATGTACCGGAGGACGGCCAGGCCGACCGCGGCGGCGACGGGATGACCGGAGTAGGTGTGGCCGCCGACGAAGTTCGAGCCGTTCTTCTCGAACGCCTGGATGATCTCGTCGCGGACGATGACGGCTCCCAGCGGGATGTAGCCGCCGGACACCCCCTTCGCGGTGGCGATCAGGTCCGGGACCACGCCCCAGTGATCGACCGCGAAGTTCGCCCCCGTCCGGCCGAAGCCCGTCATCACCTCGTCGGCGATGAAGAGGATCTCGTTGCGATCGCAGATCTCCCGGATCTTCGGGAAGTACTCGGGGACCGGCGGAACGGCGCCGAGTGTGGCGCCCACCACGGGCTCCGCGATGAAGGCGGCCACGTTCTCCGGCCCCTGCATCCGCACCAGGCGCTCGAGATAGTCGGCGCAGTACGTGTCGCACGAGGGATACGTCTGCTTGAAGTGACAGCGGTAGCAGTACATCGGGGGCAGGTGGCTCGCCTCGTTGAACATCGGCACATACTTGCGGCGGCGGATCGTGTGCCCGCCGAAGGCCATCGATCCCATGGTGTTCCCGTGAAACGACTGCCACCGGCCGATCACGATGGACTTCGAGGGCTGGCCGCGCTCGAGCCAGTACTGACGGGCGAGCTTGGCGGCGTTCTCGGTGGCCTCGGAGCCCCCCGACACGAACCACACGCGGTTGAGGTCCGCCGGCGCGAACTTGCCGATGGCCTCGGCCAGGGCCTCCAGCGGCTCGCTGGTGAACAGGTGCATCGGCACGAACGCGACCTTGCGCGCCTGCGCCGCCATGGCATCCGCGATCTCCTGGACGCCGTGGCCGATGGAGGTGACCGCGGAGGAGCCGCCCGAGCCGTCGATGTACCGCCGACCCTCGGTGTCCCAGAGATAGACGCCCTCACCCCGTACGATCGTGGGGTAGGCGCGGCCGAGGTCGCGGTAGAGCACACTCGACTGGATCAGGGACCGAGTCATGGTCGCCTCCCGGAGGTCAGCGCCGCGCTGAGTCGTGTGGCCGCTGGCAGCGTATCACGCCCCCGCGGCGGAGATGAGCTTTGGCAGGCCTTCGAGCCACTCGGCGAGAGGAGCGTCCTTGTCGAGGACGATCTCGAGCTTGCCGTTCGGCAGCCGCCGGACTCGCCCCGGCCGCCCGGGTGCGAGCGGGATGACCAGCGCCTCGCGGGAGATGCCGAGCGCGTCGGTGACGGCGAAGACCGCCTGGATCTCGGCCAGGGTGACCCGCTCGAGCACCGGGTTCGTCCGGACGTCAGCGCTTGCGAAGGGCGGCGGTCAGCCCGCCGGGCGCCGCCTGCATCATGGCCTGGAACCAGATGTTGGCCATCACCCGGTAGCCCTGCTCGTTCGGGTGGATGGGATCCCGATCGGGGCTGATGCCGAAGAGGTCGCGCTGGTTCATGCCGTCGAAGATCTCCGCCACGACGACGTTGCTGGACGCGGCGAGGGAGTGGATGCTGGCGTTGGTCTCGGCGATGATGTCGTCCGCGCAGGGGTCGTTCCGGAAGCTCGGCGGAATGGTCCCGAGGATCGGGATCGTCTTGTTGGCCTGGGCGGTGCGGACCATGCTAGCGAGATTGTTGATGACAGCCCTCGAATCGATGCACTGGGTCGCATCGTTGGTGCCTTCCATGATGAGAACGAAGCCGGGCTGATCGATGCGCAGGATGGAGCCGAACCGCGCGGCGCCCTCCCCGGAGTGCTCGCCGCCCACGCCGCGGTTGACCACGCGCCAGGCGGGATCGAGGGACCGGAGCTGGCCCTGGAGGATGTTCGGGTAATTGTTGCTGGTGGTGAGGCGAAAGTCCCGGCGCTTCTGGTCGAGGAAGCCGAACGTGACGCTGTCCCCGAACGCCGTCGCCTTCCGGGAGCTGTTGGCCCCGAAGTCGAAGTCGGCCGATGCCTGGGACGAAGCGGTCGAGCTGCTCTTGCTCCCCCCCCGCAACCGGCGGCGGTGATGAGGAGGGCGAGGCCAAGGCAGACATCACGGACGAGACGGGAGCGGCCGATCATGACATGCCTCCAGGGGTGATTTCGCGGACAGTGTAGACAGGCTTCCGCTGTGACTCGTGATAGGTCCGAACGAGCATCTCGCCCAGGAGCCCAATCGACACGAACTGGAAGCCGACAAGCACAAGGAGTACGGCCAGTAGAAGGAGCGGCCGGTTGGCCAGCGCCATCTCGTGGAAGAGCTTCTGATATGACAACAGGGCACCCAGCCCGATCCCGAGGCCCCCCAGGACCAGCCCCAGGAGGCCGAAGATCTGGATGGGACGCGTCCAATAGCTCATCAGGAATTTGACCGTGAGAAGGTCAAGCAAGACCCGTACCAGACGGCCCAGTCCGTATTTCGAGACCCCGCGCCGGCGCGGCCAGTGGCTGACCGGGAGCTCGCCGACGGTGGCGCCGACCCAGCGGCACAGCGCCGGCAGGAAGCGGTGCATCTCCCCGTAGAGCGCAACGTCCTGGAGGATCTCGCGGCGATAGACCTTCAGCGCGCACCCGTAGTCGTGGAGCCGCACGCCGGTGATCCATGAGATCAGGGCGTTTGCGGCCTGGGAGGGGAGCCGGCGCGACCAAAACGAATCCTGCCGGTCGTGGCGCCAGCCGCTCACGACGTCATACCCCTCCTTGAGCTTGTCGAGCAGCCGCGGGATGTCCGCGGGATCGTTCTGCCCGTCGCCGTCGAGGGTGATGATCAGCGCACCGCGCGCCAGGTCGAAGCCGGCGGCCAGCGCCGCGGTCTGGCCGTAGTTCGTGCGGAGCTGGACGACGCGGAGCAGCGGCAGCTCGCCGGTGAGGTCGCGGAGGCGCGCGCGCGTCGCGTCCGTCGAACCGTCGTCGACGACGATCACCTCGTACGGCTGCCCCAGGCTCTCCATCACGCTCTGGAGGCTCAGGAGCAGCGGGCGCACGTTGTCTTCCTCGTTGTAGACGGGGATGACGACGGAGAAGGTCGGGTTGGTCATGCGCTCTTGCTGCCGGCCGCGCGGAGCTCCCCCAGGGTGAGATTGAGGGCGCTCAGGTAGGCCAGTCCCGCGATCGTGATCGGGATGTAGTTGCAGAGGTGGTAGACGATCGACAGGGACAGCGCGGTCTCGCGCGCGACGCCGAGCAGCGCGAGGCCCTGGACCGTGCCCGCCTGGAAGGGGCCGACGTACCCGGGCGCCGACGGCAGGGCGACCGCGACGGCGATCACCCCGAGCAGGAGGAAGCATGCGTAGACCGGCAGGTCGAGCGAGAAGGCGCGGAACATGGCCTCGACGCCCAGCGCGTTCACGCCCCAGATGACGATCGAGAGCAGCGCGGTCCCGACGACGGCCGACGGGTCTCCGAAGACGTCGAGCCCCGCCCGGAACGACTCGAGGAGCCGCCGCGCCGGCGTGCCGACGCGCTCGGGGAGGCGATCGAGCGCCGCGGTCAGGAGACCCAGCCCGTGCCCGGTCCGGATGGCGAGCAAGCTCGCGAGAACGACCAGGTAGAGCCCGCACGTGAGGCCGGCGGCCCAGAGGAGGGTCCGGGTGGGCCGCAGGAACGAGAGCCCTCCCAACCAGGAACACGAGGAGCGTGAAGCCGTCGAAGATCCGCTCGATCACGATCGTCGCGAAGGGCAGCGAGGCGGGCAGGGCCTCCGATCGGCCCAGGGCGTAGGCGCGGACGAACTCCCCGAGGCGGGCGGGCAGGACGTTGTTCGCCATGAAGCCGATCAGCGTGATGGCGAACAGGCGATGGACACCGATGCGCTTGGCGGGGCGCAGGAGGAGCTGCCAGCGCACGGCGGTCAGCCAGAACCGGATGAGGATGGAGGCCAGGACGGGGATCAGCCACACCAGGTGGACCTGTCGGAGCTGCTGGAGGACCTCGTCCAGATTGACCCCCCGGACGGCCACCCACAGGAGCACCGCGCTCACTGCCACGCCGAGCCAGATCTTCGTCTGCATCCCCCACCGCGCTGGACGCGGGGTCGCCTGGGTCCCCGGAGACCTGCCGGGCGGGGCCGGGGCGGCACCCAAGTGCCCGGTTTTCCGGGCGCGTCATCAGCCGTGGGAGTATACCGCCCGCGCAGACCCCGGCAACCAACCGGGATCCTGGGCCCCGCGCCCTGCCGGGGCGGGTTTGGTCAGGCCCGGCGGGCCACCGCGATCAGCGACAACCCGAACGGCAGCGGGAGGGCGGCCTCGGCCCGGAGAAAGGGCACCAGCGCGTTCTGGAGGCGGAGCTGGAGGCCCGGGACCTTGGTGCGCCGCAGGAGCACGCTGTTGACGTACCAGCCCAGGACACCCAGGCGGTTGAAGAATTGCGTGTGCTCGACCCGAAAGCCGGCTTCCTCGAGCTTCGCCGCGAGCCCGGCCGGGTCGTAGCGGCGGTAGTGGTCGATGGCCCGATCGATCGCGCCGTAGAGCCGCTGGTGGGAGGGGACCAGGAGCAGGAGCCGCCCCCCCGGAGCCAGGGTGGCATGAAGCCGGCGGAGGGCGCCCCGATCGTCCTCGACGTGCTCGAGGACGTTGAGACAGAGGATGGTGTCGACCCCCCGTCCGGCGAACGGCTCGGGATCGAAGGCCGTGAGATCGAGCGGCTCCACCTCCACTCGCGTGTGCCGCTCGAAGGTGTTGTGGAGGATGCGGAGATAGCGCGGATTGACGTCGGTCGCCACGATGAGCTCGCGGCCGACCAGGTAGCGGGTGAAGCTCCCGATCCCGGAGCCGATCTCGAGGATCCGCTGCCCCAGCCAGGGGGCCAGCTGCTCGAGGATCCAGCGGTTGTACCGCTCGGCCCGCGAGAGCCGGAGGAGCGTCTTGTAGCCGGGGTCGGCGTTCTCCTGGTCGTCGACGAACGCGTAGCGCAGGATCGTCCAGAGGGCGACGACGCCGTCCGTCCAGCGGATCTTCTTGCCTTCCCAGTACGCCCGGCCGGCGTAGGAGATCGGCACCTCGTAAATGCGCGCGTGCACCTTCGCCAGCTTCGCGGTGAGCTCGGGCTCCACGCCGAATCGGCTCGACCGGATCGGGATGCTCTTGATGATGTCCGCGCGGAAGACCTTGTAGCCGGTCTCCATGTCGGTGAGGTTCAGGTTCGTGACCATGTTCGAGAAAAGGGTCAGGAGCTTGTTCGCGACGTGATGCCAGAAATAGAGGACGCGGCGCGGCGTGCCGGTGAAGCGCGAGCCGTACACGACGTCGGCCTTGCCCTCGAGGATCGGGGCCAGGAGCTTCGGGTAGTCGCGCGGGTCGTACTCGAGGTCCGCGTCCTGGACCAGCACGATGTCTCCGGTCGCCTCGGCGAAGCCGCGCCGGAGCGCGGCGCCCTTGCCCTGGTTGGGCTCCTGGTAGAAGACCCGGATCTCGTTCTTCTCGTCCGCCGTCCCGAGTCGCCGCGCCTCGGCGAGCTCGGCCTCGAGCCGGCGGAGGTAGTCTCGAGTGCCGTCCTTGGAGCAATCGTCGACGATGACGATCTCCTTCGGGATCGGGGCCGCCTGAACGCGCTCGAGAATCTCGGGGAGTGTGAGCCGCTCGTTGTAGACGGGGATGACGACCGAGAGCCGTGGGGAGGGGTTCGGTCCCACCACGCGCATTATAGCAAGGCGGACCCGGGCCCTCGCGTCGACGATCGCCGTCCGTGCCGCGTCCGCGGCCGGCGCGCGTCGCGTTGACGCGGCGGCCGAGGGTCCTATAGTGGCGGCGTGGCCGCGAGTCCTGGTCGAGCCGGCGCCCTGCGGACGGAGGCCCGGACTCTCGAGTGGACGGCCGTCGCCGCGGTGCTGGCCCTCGCCGCGCTGGTCCGGGCGCTTCGCATCTGGGGCGTCATCTCCTGGGCGCACTGGGACGCGGCCAATGTCGCAATCCCCACGATCCACGGCTGGACGGGCCGCTACGCTGTGAGGCGGCCGCGCCCGGCGCCCCCCTCGCGGTAGGGCCGTGAGTCGCTCGGACTGCCCGGGCGACGTCCCCTCTCGGATCGCCCCCGCCGCCCGGGCCCGGTCGGCGGCCTAGCCCTCGCGCTCGCCGTCGCGCTGGCCATCCGCATCCTGCTGCTCCGGCTGCACGGCTCTGGTACGACGAGGCGACGTCGGGCCTGCTGGGCCTGTCGGTGCTGCGGGGTGAGCTGCCCATCTACTTCTTCGGCCAGCCGTTCATGGGCGCGCTGGACGGCTACCTCGCCGCGCCGCTCTTCTGGCTCCTCGGTCCGTCGGCGCGGACGCTCGAGCTCTTGCCCGTGCTCCTCGCGCTGGCCACTGTCGGGCTCACCGTGCGCCTGGCCCACGACGCGTTCGGGCCCCGGGCCGCGCTGTTCACCGCGGCACTCCTGGCGCTGCCCCCGGACTTCCTCCTGTTCTGGGCCCACGAGGCGCGCAATCACTACCCGCTGACGCTGCTCCTCGGAACCCTCGCGCTCGTCCTCGCGCTTCGCGCGCCCGCCGCGCAAGGCGGGCGCGCGTCGCTCCTGTTCGCGCTGCTCGGCGCGTGCCTCGGGCTCGCGTTCTGGACCAACTTCCTCTCGCTCGTCTACTTCCCGGCCATCGCGCTCCTTCTCCTGCGCCGCGGCCTCCGCCCGCTGGTGCCGCGGCTTCTCGCGGCGCTGCCCGCGTTCGCGCTCGGCAGCCTGCCGCACTGGCTCTACGGCGTGCCGCACGGGACGGCCATGCCGCCGCCGGGCCGGCCCGTGGGGCTCGAGACCGTGCTGGCCCACGTCGGCTATTTCGGCCGGACGGCGTGGCCGATCGTGGCCGGCGTGCCGCGGGCCGTCCGAGACGCGCCGCTGGGCGCCGCGCTCGCGGTCGCGCTGGGCGCGCTCTACCTGATCGCGGCCCTCGCCGCCCTCCGCGCTATCCGGCGGGGGCCCGCCCCTGCGGGGGCCGCGGCCCTGGCCCTCGTCGTCCTCGCGTGCACGAACGTGGGCGTCGCCATCGCGACGCAGTACGGGCGTGGCCTCGACGACAACGACCCGCACTACTTGCTCCCGCTCTACTCCGCGCTCCCGCCGCTGCTCGGGGGGTTCCTGGCCGGGCTCGCGGATCGCCGGCGCGCGCGCCTCCTGGCGGCGGCCGTCCTCTCGGTCCACGCGCTCGGCGCCCTCGGCGGGAGCTTCGCCAATCTCCATCCGGCCATCGCGGCGGCCGAGCGCGCCGAGCTCGACGCGCAGCGCGCGACCGTGGAGGGCCTCGAGCGCGCCGGCATTCGCCGGGTCTACGACTCCGACGCCACGGGGCGAGTCTTCACGGTGCTGTCGGGCGGTCGCACGATCGTGTCGAATCCCTACGAGGAGATTCGACCGGGCTTCGCGCGCGCGGTCGACGGCGCCGCGGCCGCCGCCTGGTGGACGCGCCGGCGCGCGCCGGGACTCGAGGCGCACTTCCAGGCCTTGGGCGCGCGCGTCACGTTCCACCGCGTGAGCCGGCTCGGCGGCGCCTACGAGGACTTCGCGCTGGTCGCGCCGCCCGTCCGCGAGCTCGGGCCCGCGACGTTGCGGGTCACCGCCAGCGACGGCGGGGACGCGACCCGGCGCATGACGGACCGCAACGGCGCTACCCTCTGGAGCACGGGACGGCCGCAACGGGGCGGCGAGTGGGTGCAGGTGGATCTGGGCGCGGTCGCGCCGGTCGCGCTCGTGCGGTGGCTGCCAGGCACGTACCAGGAGGTGCCCCGCGGTCTCCGCCTGGAAAGCTCCGTGGATGGCTCCGCGTGGCGCACGCTCGTGGACCTGCCGGAGTACGGCGGGCCGCTCTACTGGTCGGCGGGCCGGCCGCTCCTGCGCGTGCGCAGCGGCCGGGTCGAGCTCCGCGTGCCGCCGGCGCCGACGCGGTATCTCCGCATCACGCAGACGGCAGGCGGCGGAGTCTGGGCGTGGACGATCCGGGAGCTCTACGTCTACGCCGCGACCGGAGGCGAGCCCGCGACCCAGCCCGATCCGGATGGTGCCACCCTAGCGCGCGCGGTGCGGAGCGCCGGGATCGAGCGACTCTACGCCGACCACGGCTGGGCCAGCCGCGTCGCCCTGGCTGATCCGGCCATCCGCGTGCGCCCCGCCAACCTCCAGCTGGACGACTACGGGTGGAAGGGGTCGGCCAGCATGCTGCTCCCGCCCTTCCGGTGGGAACCGGGCACCGGCGTCCTGCTCGAGTCCACCGATGCCGAGAGCTTCGCCGACGCGGCGCGGGCCGGCGGCCTCCCGTTCTCCCGGCGCGCCGTCGACGGCCTCGCGCTGTTCGTCCATGCCCCGCCACCCTCACCGGGTACGCGGGTCCCGGCGGGCGAGATCCGGGTGACCGCCTCCCGGAACCCGAAGGCGGCGGGGCTGGCGGTGGACGGGGATCCGGCGACGCGCTGGGGCACGGCCGGCCCGCGCGTGCCGGGGGACTGGTTTCGCATCGACCTTCCCGTGTCCCGGCCGCTTCGCGGCCTCCGGTTCGCGGCAGCCAACCCGGCCGACCAACCGCCGGCCGTCATCGTGGAAAGCTCGCTCGACGGCGAGCGCTGGGAGCTCCTGCCGGCGACGCTCCGGCCGGAGCGCCAGTATCGATGGGCCGGCGTCGGCATCCTCGACGACGGCGTCGTCGCGCTCGCGCTCGACTTCCCGCCGGCGAACGTGAAGGCGCTGCGCCTCGTGCTGCCCGCGGGCGACCCGCAGTTCGACTGGTCGATCAACGAGCTCGCCGTCTACGGCGAGTGACGCGGCGCCTGCCGGGCTGTCGGCGCGCACGGCGGCCCTGGATGAGGGTTACGAGCCGCCGCCCGCCGCGCAGACCGGAGCCGGCGTCGTGGCGGCTTCCGGCGACCCCCTGATATACTCGGCGCATGCGCACGCTCGTCACCGGCGGCACCGGGTTTACCGGCAGCCACCTCGTCCGGCGCCTGCTCGCCCGGGGCGACCAGGTGCGCGTCCTCGACGCCGCGCCCGGGTTGTTCCATGACGAGCTCCGGCGCCTCGGAACGGAGATCACGCTCGGCAGCGTGACGGACCGGGCGCTGGTCGACCGGATGGTCGCCGGCGCCGACGTCGTCTTCCACCTCGCGGCCGCCTTCCGGAAGATCAACCTGCCGAAGCGCGAGTACTGGGAGGTTAACTGCCAGGGCACGCGCTACGTGGCCGAGTCGTGCCTCAAGCACCAGGTGCGGCGCCTCGTGTACTGCTCGACGCAGGGCGTGCATGGCCACGTCGCCCACCCGCCCGGCGACGAGAGCTCGCCGATCGCGCCCGAGGACTACTACCAGCAGACGAAGTACGAGGGCGAGCAGGCGCTCTGGGAAGTGGCACGCGGCGGGCTCGAGGCGAGCGTCATCCGCCCGATGGGGATCTATGGCCCTGGCGATCCGGGCCGCTTCCTCATGCTCTACCGCGCGGTCCAGCGCGGCCGGTTCCTCATGTTCGGAGACGGGAAGACCTTCTACCACCCCTGCTACATCGACAATCTCGTCGACTCGTTCGAGCTGGCCGCCGAGCACCCGAAGGCCGTGGGCGAGACGTACCTGATCGGCGATGACCGGTACGTGTCGCTCAACGAGCTGGTGCGCGGGGTGGGGGAGAGCCTCGGCAAGCCCGCGAAGATCGTCCACCTGCCGTTCGCGCCCCTGTGGGCCGCCTCCGCCCTCTGCGAGGCGGTGCTGATGCCGCTCGGCATCGAGCCGCCCCTGTTCCGGCGGCGCGCCGACTGGTTCCGCCAGACGCGCGCGTTCACCATCGACAAGGCGGTGCGGGAGCTCGGCTTCGTGGCCCGCGTGCCGCTCGCGGAAGGCCTCCGCCGCACGGCGGTCTGGTATCGCGAGCACGGGTACCTCCGCTAGCCATGTGCGGCATCGCGGGCGTCTTCGAGTTCCGTCCGGGCCGGACCACGCCGCCCCAGGTCCTCGAGTCGATGGGGAAGATGATCGAGCACCGCGGGCCCGACCAGGGCGCCATCTTCCAGGACGGGCCCATCGGGCTCGTCGCGCGGCGGCTCAAGATCATCGACCTGTCACCCGCGGGCTCCCAGCCCGTCCCGAACGAGGACGGCACGATCCAGCTCGTCTACAACGGCGAGATCTTCAATCACGAGCCCCTCCGGAAGGAGCTCCAGGCGCTCGGCCACCGCTTCCGGGGCCGTTGCGACTCCGAAATGGTGGTGCACGCCTACGAGGCGTGGGGTCCGCGCTGCGTCGAGCGCTTCCGCGGATTCTTCGCCTTCGCGCTGTGGGACAGCGTCCGCGGCGAGCTCCTGCTGGCCCGCGACCGGATCGGGATCAAGCCCGTCTACTACGCGTGGTCGGAGGACCGCCTGGTCTTCGGCTCCGAGATCAAGGCGATCCTCGAGCACCCCGACGTCCCGCGGGCGATGGACGTCCAGTCCATGTACCACTACCTCGGCTACGAGTTCGTGCCGGGGCCGGCCACGATGTTCCAGGGGATCCGGAAGCTGCCGCCCGGGACCATCGCGCGGGTCCGCGGCGGGCAGCTCGAGATCGAGCCCTACTGGGAGCTCCGGTTCGCGGACGCGCCCGACGACGCGGCCGCCCTGGCCCGCCGCGTGCGCGAGACGCTCCGGGACTCCGTGCACGCGTGGATGATGTCGGACGTCCCGGAGGGCGTGTTCCTCTCCGGCGGGCTCGACTCCACGGCGGTCCTGGCCTTCACGCGGGAGGCCACGACCGGCCCGCTCCCGACGTTCACGCTCGGCTACGACGATCCCACGTTCAGCGAGTGGGAGTACGCGCGCGAGGCCGCGCGCTACTACGGGACCGAGCACCGCGAGATCCGGGTGCCCCCCGTCACGCCCGACGTGATCGAGCAGACCGTCTGGCACCTCGACGAGCCGATGACCGATCTGTCGGCGGTGCCGCTCTTCCTCCTGTGCCGGGAGGCGCGCCGCGACGTCACCGTCTGCATGTCCGGGGAGGGCGGGGACGAGGTCTTCATCGGCTACGACCGGTTCATCGCGTCGAAGGCGGACCGCCTCTACCGGATGCTGCCGCGCGCCCTCCGGCGCGGCGTCATCGAGCCCCTGGTCACCCGGCTGCCCGATCAGGAGCAGAAGAAGGGGCCGGTCGTCGTCCTGCGCCGGTTCATCGAGGGCGCCCGTCTCGACCCCGGCGCGCTTCACATGCGCTGGCAGTATTTCGGGTCCGATGCGCTCGACCGACGCCTCTTCCGGGATACCGTGCTCCGGTCGGTAGACCGGGACCGCTTCGCGCCGATCCGCCAGGCGTCCGCCCGGTGCAACTCGGACCGGCAGCTCGACCGCGAGGTCTTCGTGGACACCCGGTTCACGATGCCCGACTCGGTGCTGATGAAGGTCGACAAGATGTCGATGGCGCACGCGCTCGAGATCCGGGTGCCGCTGCTCGACCATCACCTGATCGAGCTGGCCGCGACGATCCCGCCGCGCCTCAAGTTCCCGGGCTTCAAGACGCGCGCGATCTATCGCCGGGCGCTCGAAGGGGTGCTGCCGCCGAAGATCCTGCACCGGGGCAAGCAGGGCTACAGCCTGCCGCTCAAGCAGTGGCTCCGGAACGAGCTCCGCGACTACACCGTGCAGCTGCTCCGGGGCTCCGAGGTGGTGCGCCAGTACCTCGACCCCGCGGGAGTGGAGGCGCTGATCGCCGAGCACCTCGCCCGGCGCGCGAACCACAACCACACGCTCTGGGCCCTCATCAACCTGACCCTGTGGCACCGTCGGTTCATTGAGGGAGCCTGAGCGCGGGCGTCAGGAGGGCGGCCGCCGCGGCCTTCGCCTTCGCATCGCGGTCAGCTTCGCCCTTCTCCTTCTCCTCGCTCTCTTCGTCGACTGGCGCCGCCTCGGCGCCCGCCTCGCCGCCGCGGATCCCGTGCTCATGCTGGCCGTCGTGGCGCTGGCGACGCTGGACCGGCTCCTCATGGCCTGGAAGTGGTGGCTCCTCGTGCGGAGCCGGGACGCGAGCCTCGGGCTCTGGGCGGCCGTGCGCGCCTACTACCTGGCGTCCTTCGCCGGTTACTTCCTCCCCATGACGGTGGGCGCCGATGCCGTCAGGATCGGGGCGCTGGCCGGCACGAGCCGCACGGCCGTGCTCGTGGCGTCAGTGGTGCTCGAGCGGCTGATCGGCGCGCTCGCCCAGGCGGTGCTGGCCGTCCTGTCGGTGGGGACCCTGGTGACGCTGGGCCTGGGGGCGCGCGTGGGCCCGGCCGAGCGCTGGGCCCTCGGTGCGCTGGTCGTGCTGGCCTTCGCGGCGTTCCCGTTCACCTTTCCGATGGCGCGGTGGGTCGCGGCGCGCCTCGGGCCGGGCGGCGGTTGGCGGAAGGCGCTGCGCGCACTGGCCGAGCAGTACGCCGGCTACGGGGCGTCGAGAGGCCTCCTCTGCGCGTTCTTCGCGCTGACGCTCCTCGAGGGCGGGTTCCCGATTGCGATCCACGACGTGGCGGGGCGCTCGCTCGGCCTCGACCCGGGCTGGAGCTTCTACATCGCCACCGTGCCGCTCGTCTACCTGGTGGCGCGGCTGCCGGTGAGCCTTGGCGGCCTCGGGTTCCTGGAGCTGTCGTTCGTGTCCCTGGCGGGTCTGCTCGGGGTCGGCTGGACGGACGCCTTCGCCATCACCGGGCTCGCGACCGCGCTGTACATGGTGGCCCTGATTCCCGGCGCCATCCTCTACCTCATTCCGGCCCCGGCGCCTCTCCGGCCCACGCCCCGGGAGCGGGTGCCCTGACCCCGCCCGAGGCCGACGGGCGCGCCCCGGACGCCCGGCTCTCCGACGTGCCGGGCGCGCTGTTCGACGCGCGACGCTCGAAGGTCGAGCGCTACGCGGACCTCGTCGTCGGCGAGCGCGGATGGGGGGCGCTCCTGCGCTACGAGCTCGTCATGCTGCTGGCCTCCTGGGTGCCGGGCGCCCTCGGGCTCGTCCTCCGCGGATGGCTTTATCCGTGGCTCCTCGGTGCGTGCGGCCGGAACGTCACCTTCGGGACGAACGTGGTGCTCCGGCATCCGGGGAAGATCCGGATCGGCGACGACGTGGCCATCGACGACGGATGCGTGCTCGACGCCAAGGGATCGGGCAATCGCGGCATCGACATCGGCTCGCGGGTGTTCCTCGGCCGGCACAGCCTGCTTGTCTGCAAGGACGGCGACATCGCGCTCGAGGACGGCGTCAACATCTCCTACAACTGCACGGTCTTCTCCGCGTCGTCGGTCCGGATCGGGCGCGAGACCTTGCTGGCGGCCTACTGCTACGTGGTGGGCGGCGGGCACGATTTCGACCGGCCGGACCTGCCCGTCGTCCAGCAGGCGCGCCCGTCCCAGGGCATCGTCGTCGGCCCGGGCGGCTGGCTGGGGGCCGGCGCGATCGTCCTCGACGGCGTGACGGTCGGCCCGAGCGCCATCGTGGGGGCGCACGCGGTCGTGACCCAGGACGTCCCCGCCTTCGCGATCGTCGCGGGCGCGCCGGCCCGCGTGGTCAGGGACCGGCGCCAGCCCGCATGAGCGCCCCGGCGACGGGCTCGCCGCCCGCCGTCCGGCCCGCGGCCGCCGACGGGTCCCGGGCCGCGCGCCGACTACCGCGCGGGCTGCTGCGCCTGAGCGTCGGGCTCCTGATCTCGGGCGCCATCCTCGTCTACCTGTTCGAGACGCAGGGCGCCGATCCGCGGGCCCTCGTGCCGCTCGTGCGGGCGATCTCGATCCCGGGGCTGCTCGCGTACGTCGCCGTGTCGGCCGTGGGCCTGCTCCTGCGGGCGCTGCGCTATCGCCTCCTCCTCGGGCGTCCGGTGCCGCTCTGGCCGCTCGTGCTCGTGACCGCCGTCCGCAACATGGCCGTCGATCTCGTGCCGGCCCGGGCCGGCGCCGCCGCGAGCTACCTCTACCTGATCACCGCGCGCCTCGGGCTCCCGCTCGAGGCGGGGGTGGCCTCCTTCGCGCTGTCGTTCATCCTCGACACGCTCGCCGTCGCCCCGCTGCTCGTCTTCGCGCTGCTGGTGGTGGGCAGCGCCCCGATGCCGCCGGCCGTTCTCGTCGGCGGGAGCCTCGTGATCCTGCTCGCCTCGGTGGCCGCGCTGTGGGTGCTGGCGCCGCTGCTCCGCCTGGGCGCCCGGATCGCGCAGCGGCTGCCGGGGGCGGTCGGCCGGCTGGCGCCACTCCTCGAGGCCGCGGCCGACGAGGTCGCGCGCCGCGAGCGCGCCCGGACGCTGCTCCCGGCGCTCGGCCTGTCGCTGCTCCTCCGGCTCACGAAGTACGGCGCGTACTACTGTCTCCTCACCGCCCTCCTGGCCTCCCAGGATCAGCCGGGGCTGACGCTCGGCTTCCTGCAGGTTTTCCTGTCGGTGGCGGGGGCGGAGATGGCCGCGTCCCTGCCGCTGCCGACGGTCATGAGCGTCGGCCCGTACGAGGCGGCCGGCGCGGCAGGCTTCGCCTTCTGGCTCGGCCTTCCGAAAGAGCTCGCGACGCTCGCGGTGACCGCGTTCCATGGCCTGTCCCAGATTCACGACTACGGGCTCGGGCTGCTCGCGCTGGTGTGGATCATGGCGACGCGGCCCCGGCGCCCGGCCGACGCGGGATCGGGACCGGCCCAGGCCTGACGCTCGGGCGCCTCGGTCGGCGTCGTTTCGGAGCGCGACCGGCGCGAGGTGGGATAGAATCCACGTGTGATGGTGATGTCCGCGGTTGCAGTCCGCGTCGCGTGATGCGCGGCACCGAGGTCACGGGAGGCGCGGCGACGGATCCGGAGGTCGGCGGCGGCCGGCCGCGGGCATCGTCCGCCGCATCCACCTGGCTCGACTATCTCCGTCCCCTCCGCTTCGACCACTGGATCAAGAATCTCGTCGTCCCGGTCGGGAGCCTCCTGGCCCTGGCGGCCCAGCACTCCTATCCCGATGGCGAGGCCCTGACCGCGATCCTCCTCGCGTTCATCGTGTCCGGCCTGGTGTCGTCGGTGAACTACGCCGTGAACGAGGTGCTGGATGCGCCGTTCGACGCGCGGCATCCGACGAAGCGCGATCGCCCCATCCCGTCCGGACGGGTCCGCGTGGCGCCGCTCCTCGGGCTGACCGCGGGCGTGGCGCTGCTCGCGTTCGGGCTGTCGTGGTGGCTCTTGCCGCCCGCCGCGCTCGTGGGGGCGGGCGCCCTGTTCGTCGCGGGGCTCGTGTACAACCTGCCGCCGCTCCGGTTCAAGGATTGGCCGTACCTCGACGCGGTCACCGAGTCCCTCACGAATCCCATCCGGATCGCGATCGGCTGGCACGCCGTGGCGTCGGACGCGCCGCCGTTCCTCCTGCTGGTCACCGTCTGGGCGTTCGGCGCGTTCCTGATGACCGGGAAGCGGCTGGCCGAGCTGCGGCTGCTCGGGGACCTCGCCGCGCGCTACCGCCCGACGTTCCGGGCGTACTCCATCGCCGGCCTGTGCGTGGTCCAGCTGGCCTACGCGCTCGTCGGGTTCGGCGCGCTGGCCCGGCTCGTGATGATGCAGCGCCCCGAGGTCCTGCCCGCACTCCCCCTCGTGGCGGGGCTCCTGGCCTGGGCGTTCAAGATGACCTTCGAGCCCGAGAGCCCGCTCATCGACCCGGAGCACCTGTACCGGCGGCCCGTCTTCCTGCTGGTGTCCATCGCGACCTTCGCGCTCCTGGTCGAGCTGGCCTTGCGCTGAACGGCGCGGCGGCGTGAAGCTCCGCGCCCACCTCGGCGCCTACCTCGCCTGTCTCGCCCTGATCGCGCTCTGGACCTGGCCGCTGGCCGGCGATCCCTCGCACCTCGTCCCGGACAACACGGATCCCCGGCTCTTCAGCTGGGTGATGATCTCGGTGTTCCGGAACCTCTTCGCGCGCCCGGCCTTCCTGCTCCACGGCAGCGGCTTCTATCCGTACGGGCTGAGCCTCACCTTCGCGGAGCCGCTCGTGACGCCGGCGATGGTCGTGGGCCCCCTCTTCTGGTGGACGGGCAATCCGTACCTCGCGTACAACGTCACGCTCCTCCTTTTCTGGGCCGCGTCGGGATGGGCGATGTACGCCGTGACGTACTGGATCACCCGCCGGCATGCGGCGGCGGCGGTCGCGATGCTGGTCTTCACGCTGGCGCCGCCCCGGATCGAGTACGCGGTCGAGTTCCAGATGGAGATCATGTTCGGGCTGCCGCTCGCCGTGTACGCGGTGGTGCGCTTCCTCGAGACGCAGCGGCTCCGGCACCTCGCGGCGTTCCTCGTCGTCTTCTGGCTTCAGGCCATCGCCGTCTGGTACTTCGCGGTGATCCTCGGCATGGGCCTCGTCGTCCTGACCCTGAGCTACGCGCTGCGGCGGTGGTCAGGCTGGCGCCCGACGGCGCTGCTGGCGGCCGGCGTCGGCGGCGTGGTCCTGGCCGCGGCGCTGGCGCCGGTCGCCTGGCCGTTCTTCGTGACGCGCCGGGAGCTGGGGCTCGAGCGGGCCCCCGCGGATGCGCTGGACCGTTCCGCCAACGTGCTGACGTACCTGACGACGAGCGCGACCTGGCTGACGGACATCGTCCCGATCCGCGTCGTCTCGGAGACGACGCTCTTCCCCGGCCTGCTCGCCCTGGGACTCGCCATCGTGGCGATCGCCTGGGTCCGTGCGGACCGGGCCGCCGGCCCGCCGCGCGGGTGGCCCGAGCGGCTCGTCTCGACTGCGATGGTGGCCTCTCTCGTCCTCGCGGTGCTGACGGTGACGGGGGGCGGCCGGGTGAGCATCGGCGACGCGTGGACTCGCTTGCCGTCCGTCACGGTCCTCGGCGTCGCGCTGCTCGGCTGCCTCCTCCTGCAGGACGCGCTCGCCGGCTGGCGGCGCTGGCGGGCGGGGATGCGCGACCGGGGCCTGACTCGCGGCGAGTGGGTGCGGGTCCTGAGCACGATGGGCCTGGCCGCGTTCCTGCTGTCGCTCGGCCCGGTCGTCCAGATCGGCGAGCGGTCGATGGGCCCGGGTCTCTACCTGTGGCTCCATCCATACGTCCTGCCGCTGCGGGCGATCCGCGGGACGACCCGGTTCGGGCTGCTCGTGCTGATGGTGGTGGCGCTGCTGGCGGGGCTCGGCACGGCGTGGCTCCTGCGCTCCGGGTCCCGACGGGTGCAGGGGCTGGTGACCGTCGGGCTCCTCGCCGCGCTGATGCTCGACTACGTCGCCCCGGCGCCCAAGTACCAGTGGATCGCCTCATACGCCCGACCCGTCGATGCGGTTCTCCGGGCCGACGCCGACGACGTGGCGATCCTCGAGTGGCCGCTGAACAGCCCGGGCGTCGACGTCGACGCCAAGCTCCGGACCGTCGGCCACGGCCATCGGGTCGTCAACGGCTTCGCCGGGTTCGTCCCCGACTTCCAGCAGGAGCTCTCCGGGCTCCTGGCGACCGCCACGCCGCCGTTCGCCTCGCCGGACGTCCGCGCGGCCCTGTCGCGCATCTATCCGCTGCGCTACCTCGTGGTCCGGGACGCGATGCAGCAAGAGGGACGCCCGACGGGGCGAGACCTGGCCGCTCTCTCGGGAGGATTCCTCCGATTCCGCGGCGCCTACGGGGACGACGACCTCTACGAGATCGCCCCCCTGCCGGAGCGGGGCATCGTGCTGGAGCGGATGGTCGCCTACGACCTCCTCGCGAGGCGCCCCCGCCTTCGGGCGGTGCTCCGGCCGGTCCGGATGCAGGCCGGAGTGCAACAGTGGGTGAATCTCACCCTCAACGGGGGCGGCATCGCTCGGGAGCCGCTGGACGGGACGACCACCCTGTCGGTCACCCTGAGTGAGCCCTTTCAGCAGTCCGAGCCGAACGTGATCGCGTTTGCCCTCGACTATCGGCGAAGCGGGTCGGCGCTCGGGCCGACCCACAAGCTGGGCTCGACCGGCGTGACGGTGCCGGTCGACGTGGTCGTGCAGAGCAGCGGGCAGCCTTACGGTGACAAGGCGTCCATCCGCGTCGGGATCGGTGAGCTCGCGCCCAACCGCCGCGGCTACAACCTGGTCGCCCTCGAGCCGTGGGGCGGGATCCAGGACCGCGCCACCTTCGACACCTGCGGCGATCCCGCCGCGAGTGGGGCGCTGGCGAGGTGGGTAGAGGCCCTGCCCCCGGGCGCGATCGTTCTCGGCGCCGTCAAAGATGAGGTGTCCGCGCAGCTTGGCGCCGATGCGGTCACGGCCCTGGCTTCCCTCGGAGTCCGGGGAGACCTTCGGGGCCACTACCGGGAGTCTCACGCCTTCATCGGTGTGAAGGGTGCTCCGCCGGGCTCGGCCCTCGAGGCACTGGGCCCGCGCGCCGTCGAGATCCGGGTGGGCGAGCCCGACGCGGGATTCGGCCTGGAGCTGAGGGAGTTCTCGCTCGAGCCCGTGGCGCGCGCCCGCTGACCCAGGCGTGTCCTATCGCGGGGTGACGGAAAGACTGTCGAAGAACACGCCCACGTGGCCGAGCAAGACGACGGGAAACTCGAGCACCCTGGGCCGGTCGAGCGCGAAGTCGAGCGTCACCTCGCGGTAAGCGCCCGGCTGAACCTCTCCCGCCTCCACCTCGCGCGTTGCCAGCGTCGGTCCCATCGGTTCCGTCACCGCGAGGCGCACGAGCGGGCCTAGGCCAGCCGCCCCGACGCGCAGCCGGACGGCCAGGCGGTAGCGGCCCGCCGGAAAGAGGCGAACGGGGCCGGTGACCAGCGCAGTCCGCTGGCTTTCGCCGGGGTCGGCGTATCCTGCCCAGCCGCCCGAAGCCTGCGGGTCCGGCCGCTCCCCGAGCTTGTGCGGGAGTGCCTCCACCTCGTAGGTCCACTCCGGGTCTGGCCGGTCCGCCGCGACGACGAGCACCCAGTCGATCGCCGCCGGCGCCCGTCCGTCCCAGGCGGCCCGGAACTCGAGCGGCTGACCGCGCTCGACGACGAAGGGAAGGACGATGGTCGTCCACTCCGGTCCGACGTCGACCGTGCGCTCGGCGATGATGCGTCGGCCTCGGTCGGCGGCGACGTCGACGCGGAGGCCCGCGCCGCGCACGCGGAACCGGGCCGCATACTTGCCAGCGGGAAGCGGGCGGTAAGGGCCGAACGTGAGAAACCCCGGCGAGTCGAGCCCCGGGCGGGCGGCCATCATGCCGCCGCCGGACGCCTCGGGCGTGTTGACCACTGCCCCCGACTCGTGGCTCTGCCACTCGGCTTCGTAGAAGAGCCCGACGGGAGAGGTCGGCCCAGGTCCCTCGGACGCGCCCTGACCAGTCACCCGGAAGAGCCAGAGGGGGTCTGCGCCGAGCTCGAGCGCCAGGGCCGGAGAGCGGCGGAGGTGCCCGATCGTGAAGGCTGACGGGTACCCGGAAACCTGCGGCGGGAAGACCGCCCGATCGACGACGACGTGGGACACGCCCAGCCTGCGGAGCGCTGACGCTTCCGCCGGGTCCAGGTCTCCGACGTTGAGGGGCTCCAGCGATTCGAACACGTCCTTGAGATAGTGACGCGGTACGAATGGCGAGTAGCCATTCACGGCCGGCACCCGAGTCCGGGTGATGGCGTAGAGGTAGAGGGAGGAATACGCGCTGTCGCCGGGCCAGATGGGGAGATAGAGGACCCGTGTCGCGCTTCGTCGGAGTGCTTCGTAGACCGGGCTGTCACCGAACCGGGCGACGGCGACCCCGTGCCAGGGGGGGGTCGTGACGAGGACGAGGCCCGTGAGAGCGCCAGCGACCATCACACGGCGCTGGTGGCGTCTCGGGCTGCCGGCCGCCAGGCGACTCAGGACGGTGCGGGCGCCAAGGGCCGCCAGGACGAGAGTGCCCACGGCGACGAGGAGCTCCAGCTTTCTCGGGTTGCGGATCATCGCGAAGAACGGGAGCCATCGGTGGAGCGCCTCGTAGAACGGGAGCCTCGGGAGCGTCGGGCCCGGGATCAGCACTAGGCCCGACGCGAGCACCGCCCCGTAGAGGAGCCGAAGACCTCCGTCGCCGGCGCGCCCACGCGCCGTGAGGCCGATCAGGGTGAGCAAGGCGAGCGCGGGCCCGCCATAGGTGGCGAGCTGCGCCAGTATGCGGGGTCCCGGGGAGAAGACCTGGACTTCTTTGATTCCGCGCCCGACGTCGGCGATCGAGCCTGTGACGAACGCCTGACGCAGCATGAAGACCCAGCCGATAGCGGCCGCTAGGAAGAGCACGAACGCGGTGAGCGGCATCCACGCCCACGAGCCCGTTCGCCCGACCCAGGCGCGCGTCGCGACGTGCGCGACGAGGATCCCCAGCGTGATGTACGTGTACTGGGGCTCCAGCATGGCGAGCGCAAGAACCGCCAGCCCCCCGGCGACGCCACCGGCGAGCCGTCCTCGCGTGAGCGCCACGTCGAGACCCCAGAGCGCAGCCGGCACGAGGGCAAGCGCGAAGCCGGCCGGATGGCCGCCGAACAGGGGGTCGAGCCGCGCGGGAAGCAGCGCGAAGCCGACGCCCCCGACGAGCGCGGCGATCGGCGTGCCGGTGAGCTGGCGGGCGAGTCCGTAGGCGGCGAGGGCGGTCGCCGGGAAGGAGAGCAGGACGAGCAGGTTGTAGGCCGCATGAAGGCCGAACACCGAGAGGACGGTGAACGGCAGCGCCAGCGGCAGGAACGTCTGGGTGAGATTCCCACGGGGCCCGTTGATCCGAAACTGATACGGGTCGGTGAACGCCGGAGTCGGGCCGAGCAGACCATCCCGCACGAGCCACAGCTGGTAGTAGAGCTGGAGCGTGTCGCTCGGCATCCGCGAGAGAACCGGCACGTCGACGGGCTGGCGGGCCCCGACCGGAAGCCCCTGCGTGAGCTCGCTGGGCAACGGCCGCGCGACGATCAGCCCGGCCGCGAGGGAGAGGGTCGCGACCGTCCAGGCGGCCCGGGCCCTCACCCGGCGCCCTCCAGCCGCTCGACGCGCAGACGATCGAACCAGACGCCCACGCCGCCCCGGTACGCGCACGGGAACTCCAGCACCGCGGGTCGCGTCACCGTGAAGGCCACGGCCAGCTCCACGTATCGTCCAGCCTCCGGGACCTCGGCGCCCACCAGCTCGCGCCCGGCCAGCTCGCCGCCGCGCGAGGCGAGCTCGACGCCGCACCGTGCGAACGCGCCCGCCACCGGCCGATCCAGCTTCAGGCGCACCAGGAGCCGGTAGCGGCCCGGCGGATAGCGACGGAGCGGGCCGCTCCAGACCGCGTCGCGGACGGTGCGCTCCGGTGTCGCGTAGCCGGCCACGCCGCCGGAGGCGTTCGGGTCGAGCCGTTCCTGCAGCTCGTGGCCGAGGCTCTCGACCTCGAAGAGCGAGCCCGGATCCGACTCGGCCGCGAACGCCGCGGCGACCGAGTCGATCGCGGCCCAGCCCTGCCCGTCCCAGCGGGCCCGGTACTCGATCTGCGTGGGCGCCTTCAGCGAGAACGAGGTCGGCACCTCGATGAATGCGCCGTCAGCCAGGTAGATGCCGATGTGCCCGTGGACCGCGCGTCCGCCCCGCGTCACCACCTCGAGGTCGACCCGGCTGCCCACGCCCTTCACCCGGAACCAGGCGCGGTACTCGCCCGGCGGCAGGAGCCGGTACGGGCCGAACATGAGGTAGCCCGCTCGGTCCTCGCCGCTCCGGCCGATGCTCACCCGTCCGTTCGACGCGTCGGGATCCTCGACGACGCGGCCCGCGTCGTGCGCGAGCGACTCCGCCTCCCAGAAGATGCCGAGAGGACTGGTGAGCGGCGGCGCGGACGGTACCTCGCGTGGCGTTTCCCGTACACGGAACACGTGGAGCGTCCGGTCACTGGTCTCGGTCGGGACGGGATCGAGGTAGGGCGAGGCGCGCAGGTTGGCCAGGGTCAGCGCGGGTCCGAAAGGCGCTCACCTTCAGCGGGAACGCGTCCCGGTCGAGGATCAGCTGGCGGACGCGGTACCGGCGCAGCGTCTCGGCCTCGGCCTCGCCCACCAGCCCGAGATTGACGATTTCGAGTGGGCGGTAGACATCGGTCAGGTACGAGCGGTCGAGCCACGCGGAGTAGCCGTTCAGCATCGGCACGCGCGTGAGCGTCGTCGCGTAGAGGTAGAGCCCCGAGTAAGCGCTGTCGCCGGGCCAGAACGGGACCCACAGCGCGCGCGGCCCCTCGGCCTTCATCGTCGCGAACTCCGGCCCGCCGTCGGCGAGCCCGCTGATCCCGGTCGGCCGCCAGGGATGGTAGTCCGCGGCGATCAGGAGCGCGAGCGCGAGCGCCACCGCGCCCCGGACCGCGCGGCCGCCCCGTCGCGCGAGGGCGTCCGTCCCGACCCCGGCCAGGACGGCGAGCCCGACCGCGACGAGGACCTGCGCCTTCGCCGGCTGGCGGATGAAGTTCCACGAGGGCACCAGGCGGAACGCGACCTCGAACAGCGGCAGCGCCTCCAGCCGGGGGCCGAGCGACACGATGATCCCCGCGACCACCAGGAGCGCGAAGATCCAGAGCATCCGGCGCATCCCGGCGGGCCGCTGCCGCGCGAGCGCCACGACGGCGACGACCGCCAGCACCAGCGCCACGACGCCGGGGTACACGGTCCGGCCGGAGGCGAGGTTGACCCGGGTGAAGAGGTCCTCGGGCGTGGGCGAGAAGAGCAGCACCTCGTGGAGGGTCCGCCCGGCGCCCGTCACGGAGCGGCGCAGGAGGAGGCGCTGCAGGAGGAGCAAGAAGCCGCCGGCGGCCAGTCCCGCCGGCCACGGCGAGCGCCACCGGGACGACCGGGAGCCGTGGGGACCACCAGCGCCGCCAACCCGCGAGAAGCCAGACCGCGTGGACGAGAAGGGGGAGGACGAGCACGGCCGCGACCACGCGTCCCCGCCCCACCGCGACAGCAGCGGCGGCAGCCGCGACGAGCCACGGCAGGCAGGCCACGAGACTCCGGCGCGCGGCCGCGCGGCCGTCCGGCGCCAGCCCGCCGGCCAGGAGCCAGGCCGCGAACGCTTGCCAGATCGCGAGGGTCAGGAGCGCGACGACCGCGCCGACCGCGAGGCGCACGGAGAGCGGGTCCTGCCAGCCCTGGCGCGCGAGGGCGCCGAGCGCGCCGTAGGCGACGGCGCCCGCGACCGCCGCGGCCGCCAGCCAGGCGCCGGGCCCGACGGCGAGGAGCTCCCGGCGCCACGCGGGCAGTCCGACCCGCGCCAGCACATAGAGCGGCAGCCCGAGCGCGGCGAAGTACGCGAAGTGAGGCTCCATGAGCGCGAGCCCGAGAAGGGCCCCGCCGGCGGCGAGCCCGCTCCCGATCGATCCGGCCAGCGCGCCCTCGACGCCCCACAGGACGAGCGGGACCAGCGGATACGCGAGGCCGGCGGGATGCCCGCCGAGCAGCGCGCCCACCCGGTACGGCGCGCACGCGAACACGACGCCGGCGACGAACGCGCCGAAGCGGGAGACGCCGTAGCGGCGGGCGAGGAGCGCGGCCGCCATGCCGGCGAACGGGAAGGAGAGGAGGACCAGCGCGTTGTACGCGAACCGATGGCCGAAGGCGGAGAGCGGGACGAAGAGGAGCGCGGCGGGCAGGAAGATGTTCGGGAGGTTCGGCCGTGGCCCGTCGATCGCGAACTGGATAGGGATCCGTGAGGAAGGACGCGCCCGACAGGAGGCGCTCCTCGACGAGCCAGAGGTAGTAGTAGAACTGGAGGTAATCGCCCTGGACGCCGTAGACCAGCTCGCGACCGGGCGCGGGCACCGCGGCGTAGGGCAGCGCGTGGCGGAGGTGGCGCACCAGGGGCGCCGTGAAGACGACGCCCAGGAGCAGGTACAGCAGGAAGAGGCCGATCGCGGCGCCGCGCCCGAAGCGCGGGAGGCTAGCGCTCCTCGAGGCAGGTTCGGTAGACATCGACGAGCCGCCTGCCCAGCGCCGGCCACCCGAAGTGGGCGACGACGCGCTCGCGGAGGGCCTGACCGCGGAGCTTCTGCTCGTGCGGATCGCGCAGGAGCCCGATGAGGGCCGACGCGAGCGCCGAGATGTCCCGCATCGGCGCGTAGACGCCGGCCTCCCCGAGAAGCTCGCGGGAGACCGGGCCGTCATAGGCGACCGAGGGAAGGCCCATCGCCATGTAGTTCAGTAGCTTGCCGTTCGCCTCCGTGCTGACGTGCTTCGGGCTCACCGCGACCTCGCCGAGGGCGAGGTAGCGAGGCGTCTCCCCGTACGCGATCCGCCCCGTGAGGGTGACGGAGCCCGGCGGCGTCAGCTCGGCCGCCCGGGCGCGGTACCGCTCGACATTCGGGTGCCCCATGAGGAGGAGGTGCGCGTCGGGGACCGCGGCCATGACCTGGGGCCAGGCGGTGAGGAGATCGTCGATCCCCTGGTACTCGGTGAGCACACCGAGGAAGACCACCACGCGCTTCCCGACGAGCCCCAGCTGCTCACGCAGCGCATCCGGCGCCGGGCCTGGCCGCAGGAACTCGGGATCGATCCCGTCCGCGAGCAGCACGACGCGCTCCGGCGGGAGCCCCCAGACGTCGACGAGGTCGCGCGCGAAATTGGCGGAGGACGGGAGCAGCCGGGCGGGCCAGTGGAGGACCGCATCGCTCGACGCGCCGCAGGGCGGCCGGGATGGGCCCGCCCGCCGGCAGGTGACCGTGGGCGATCATCTCGCCCGCCACGCTGCCCTGGAGATCCGCCACCGCGGGCCTTCGCACCAGCCGCCCCACGACCGCGGCGATCGCCGCGCCCTCGTGGAGATGGCCGTGCAGGATGTCCGGGCGGAAGCGCCGGGCCGCCCGGAGCGTCGTGCCGAGGAGGAGTCCATCCAGATAGGGCCGATGGGGCGAGAAGCCGACGGGCAGCGTCTTCACCCACGGCACGCGCGGCGTGCGGACCGTCCGGACCTCGGGATGGTCGCGGCCGACCGCGTAGGTCGCCACGAGGGTCTCGACGCCGAGGCCGCGGAGCGCCCGAACCTCCTCGAGGATCCGGATGTGGCACCCGCGGTCCCCGAAGAACGGCGTCGGTGCGACCATCAGCACGCGCATTGGCGCCTCATTGTAGCAGAGGGCCGTCGCGCGGCCGGCGCCGCGGCGGGTCAGCGGCCGAGATGCCCCTTCGCGCGGAGGTACGCCTCCAGCGCTTGGGGCCACGGCCGGAGCGGCGACAGTCCGAGCGCGGCCGCGCGGGCGTTTCGCAGCACGGAGTGCGGCGGGCGCGCCGCGGGCGCCTTGTACTCGGCGCTCGTCGTCGGGGAGAGCTGGGCCGCGCGGCTGCAGAGCGTGAAGATGCGCCGCGCGAACTCGAACCACGAGCATTCGCCCGCGTTGGTGAGGTGATACACGCCGCCCGGCGGGTCCGCCGCCACCAGCCGCGCGATCGCCTCCGCGAGGTCCAGGGTGTAGGTGGGCGTCGACACCTGGTCCTCGACGACCCGGAGGGGCTTGCCCTCGCCCGCGACGCGCAGCATCGTCTCGACGAAGTTCCCGCCCTTGCCGGCGGATCCCGCGACGCCGTAGAGCCCCGACGACCGGACCACGACGTGCCGCGGGCTCGCCTGGCGGACGAGGTGCTCGCCCGCCAGCTTGGACGCGCCGTAGACGCTGAGCGGCGCCGGCGGGGCATCCTCGGCGTACGGACCGGGCGGGCCGCCGCCGAACACATAGTCGGTGCTGAGGTGGAGGAGCCGCGCGCCCCGGCGCGCGCAGGCCGTCGCGAGCCGCCAGGCCGCCACCGCGTTCACGGCGAAGGCGCGCTGCGCCTCGCCATGCTCGTCCTTCTCGATGTCGTCGACGCGGTGGAACGCCGCGGTGTTGATCACCCACGCGGGGGCGTGGGTCGCGAGGGCGCGATCGACGGCGGCGGGATCGGTGACGTCGAGATCGGCGCGCTTCAGCGGGATCAGCGACGCGGCGGGCAGGGCCTTGCTGGAGATCGCTGCCGAGCTGGCCGCCCGCGCCTATGAGGAGGATCGGCTCCACGACTCCATGCTACTGCGGAAGCGGGGCGGTCGACGCGTCGAGGACCGAGCCGGGCGCGCCGGCGGCGCGGTGCTTGTCCTCGAGCAGCTGGAGCCAGCGGATGTTGTAGTAGCGCGGGTTCTCGACGAGGTCCATCCGGCCGTCCGCACGGATGCGCTGCACCATGTCGGTGACCGACTCCTCGATGGAGACCTTGGGGCGGAAGTTCAGGACGCGCGCGATCTTGTCGCCCGAGACGCGGTAGTTGCGCACGCTCCCGTGCTGGTAGTCGGGCCGCACGTCTACGTCGATCCCCAGCCGGCGGAGCGACTCCTGCACCCGGAGCGCGAGCTCGGAGATGCGCAGGTTCCGGTAGCAGAGGTTGAAGACCTCGCCCCGCACCGCCGTGTCCTCGGCCTCGACCAGGGCGATGTACGCCTGGGCGGCGTCCCGGACGTCCACGAGCGGTCGCCACATCTCCCCGCCGTGATGGAGCGTGAGCCGGCGGTGGATGAGGGCGTCCCGGACGAAGGTGTTGACCACGAGGTCGTAGCGCATCCGGGGCGAGTAGCCGTAGATGGTGCCCTTCCGCAAGGCGACCGGGCAGAATCCCGCGTCGGCCATGGGGAGGATGCCGCGCTCGGCCTCGTACTTCGACAGGGAGTAGGGCGCGCGCGGCGCCACGGGGCTTCTCTCGTCCTGGAGGACGTCGGCCCCTTCGTCCAGGACGCCGCAGTCGTAGATGGAGCAGGACGAGGCGAGCACGTACCGGCGCACGCCCTCCGCCTTGCAGAGCCGCGCGAGCGCCACCGTCGCGAGCGTGTTCATCTCGTGGTTGGCGCGCGGGTTGTACTCCGCGGTCGGGTCGTTGGACAGACCGCCCACGTTGACGACGGCGTCCACGCCCTCCAGCACCCGGGGCGACACGCCGCGCATGTCCGCCTCGACCAGCTCGGCCCGCCCGCGCACGGCCCGGAGGCCGGCGTCGCCGAAGTAGAGGCGGTCGAGCACGCGCACGGTGTAGCCGCGCTGGAGCAGCTCTTCGGTGAGGACGGAGCCGACGTACCCCGCGCCGCCGACGACGAGGACGCGTCGCACTCCTAGCGCCCCTTGACGGTCCAGACGTCGCCGAACGCGTCCGGCGGGATCCGCACCTCGTCGGGCTTGGCGTGATTGTAGACGTGGCTCGCGGTGCTCACCATCTGCGTGTCGTCCTCGAGCGACATCCACCCGTGGTACACGCCGGGCGGCACGACGATGAGCCGGGGCTTCCGCGCGCTGGCGATGACGGTCATCAACTTCGCGTACGTCTTGCTCTCGGCCCGGTCGTCCTTCAGGACGAACTTGGCGCTGCCGTGGCTGATGAAGAACCAGTCCCACAGCTCGGCGTGCTTGTGGAACGCGCGGATCGTGCCGCGGGCGGGATTGCCGACCAGGTAGACTTGACCGAACTGATGGACCACGCCGTGGGGCTCGGGGCTTCCTGCGTGGCGCGCGACCTCGGTGAGATACCCCCGGTCGTCCTCGTGCGTGACCAGGTCGACCACCTTGACGCCGTCGATCATGGATCCGTCACTCCACCGTTGCTGTGGTCGCCCGCCCGCCGCCCGCGCTCGAGCGGCAGAACGGTGCGCCCGTGATGCGAGATCGGTAGAGTATACGGCTACTTACGGCACCGTCCTGTCCGGCTTTTCCCCGACCTGACGGCCGAGGGGGCGATCAGACGCGCGCCAGGCGGCGCAGCCACCCATACGACATCAGGTGGTCGGACAGGAAGGTCTTGAGGTAGTCGGTCGGCACCTTCATGACCTGATGGCGCCAGATGCGGTCGCAGGTGTAGCAGGGCAGCTCCTTCGGGATGTCGCCCTTGGCCATCTTGGCGCGCAGGTCGACGAGCCGGGAGTCGTTCCAGATCTCGCGGAGCGGCTTCTGCTTGAGGTCGCCCATGCCGAGCTTCCCGAAGAAGTCCTGGGGGCAGGCGACGACCGTGCCGTCCCAGTAGACGGACGTGGAGTACCAGAGGAACGTGCACGGCGTGAACCGGCGCCCGTCGGCGAGCAGCGCCTCGCGGGAGAGCTCCGGCACGAACACGTCGCCGGCCCAGTTGTGGGGGGTGCGCAGCACCACCCGGTCGAGCGGCAGGTCCTTGAAGTTGTCGAGGAACGCGCGGCGCAGACGCTTGAGCTCGGCCTTCGGGGGCGCGCCGATCTCCATGACCTGCAGCACGGTCAAGGGGTTCTTGGCCCCGAGATCGCGCTTGAGCTCCAGGAACGACTTCAGGTGCCCGAGCGCCCACTCGAACTTGGCGCCGACGCGGTTCTTCTCGTACATGTCCTTCTCGTACCCGTCGAACGAGCACGAGAGGAAGTCGAGGCCCGACTCGATCAGCGCGCGGCCCTTCTTCTCGTTGAGGAGCGTGATGTTGGTGTGGACGCGCGTATAGAGGCCCTTGCCCCGCGCGTACGCGACCATGTCCGCGAGCCGCGGGTGCATCAGCGGCTCGCCGCGGTGGAACAGGTTCACGTCGTAGGCGTGATCCGCGACCTGGTCGATGATCGAGGTGAACAGCCCGAAATCCATGAACCCGTGGTCTTCCTTGGCCACGTCCTTGTTCGGGCAGTAGCCGCACTTCAGGTTGCAGCGGCTGGTCGACTCGATCCAGAGGCGCACCGGGAGCTGCGGGACCGTTGCCTTGCCGGTGCGATACGCCCAGAAGATGCGGGCGAGGCGCCGCATGTGCTGGAACTTCCGTGCATCCATCCGATCGAGTATAGCAGACAGGCCCGCGGGATCCGGCCGCTCGCGCGATCGGTCAGGGCGCGGGGCGCACCACCTCGACCCTGCCGAGCGCGAGCGTGGTCGTCAAGGTCGGCAGGATCCCGCGCCACCAGCGATGGAGTCGCCACCCCGACGCCGGGTTCCAGAGGCCGCCCACCAGCCGGTACCGTCCGGCGGTGGCGTCGGCGGGCACCACGATGTGCCGCCGGACGGCCAGGTGCTGCGGCGCGCCGAGCTCGGGCAGAAAGCCGGCCAGCGGGTAGTCGTCGCCGAAGCGGGTGCCCTGCCCTTCCGCGCGGTCCTCCGCGCGCAGGTGCACCCAGGCCATCAGGCGCCCCCAGGGCGCCCGGTGGAGTCGCCAGTGCGTCGTGAGCTCGGCGGGCTCGCCGGCCCGGAGCGGCTGCGGCGTGATCTCGTAGCCCAGGAGCTCGGCCTGTCCTCCCAGGGTGACGCCGACGGGCCGGCCGGGCGCGCCGGCGGCGTCCGCCTCGGCCGAGAGCCGGGCCGCCTCGGCGAGGTCGCCGTCCGCCGCGGCCAGCCGCGCACGAAGCCGCCAGAGCTCGACGTGCACCCGCTCGGGCCCGAGCGCCCCGGTCACGTCGGCGTAGAGGCCGCGCGCTTCCGAGACGAGCCCGAGTTCCGCGAAACGCGCGGCGAGGGCGAGCGGGGACCGGACACTGGCGCGGAGGCGCGTCGTCAGGCGGGCGAAGGCGTCGTATCCGCGGGGATCGTCCGGGCTCTGGTGCATCACCCCGTGATACCGGAGGAGCGCCGGCCCGATCTGGCCCGCCTCCTCGAGGCGCCGGCCCTCCTCGACGGCGGCCGCGATCACGTCGGGCGCGGCGCCGGTTGGCGCCGGGCTCAGGAAGAAGAGCTCCGCCACGCTCCACCGTCCCGGCTGACCGTTCTCGACGAGCCGCATGCGGCGCGTGGTCACCGGCTTGAAGCGCACGGTGAGCGTCCGGCTCGGCGTGATCCGGATCGCCCCGTTGTCCCAGCGCGCCGCGACGCCCTGCGGCGCGAGCGAGGCCAGGGTCCGTGGCGCGGCGCCCGCGATCTCGGCCGTCACGAGCAACTCGTCCGGCAGGCGCTCGGCGCGGTCGTTCACGAGCGTGAGCCCGCTCACCAGACGCTCGGCGCCGAGGTCGACCTCGACCCAGGCGGAGCCCTTCGCGCCGTGGATGCTGGACCAGCCGGTCTCGAGGCGGGCGTCGACCAGGTTCGCAGGATCGCCGCGTCCGGCGCTCGCGCGCACCGTGAAGCCCGTGCGCGGGAGCGGCCGGTCGTCAGGCGGCGGGGAGAAGTCGTAGAAGACTCGGTACTCGCCGACGGCCTCCTCGCGCGAGGTGATGCGGGTCGCCTCGAGCCAGGCGCGGAACGTCTCGACCCCCGCCTGCACGACGTACGCGGGCCGCGACGACCGGTCGACGAGCTGCGTGTGCGGGGGATGCCGGTCGTTGAAGGGCTCGGCCACGATGATTTCCGTCCGCGCGTCGAAGGTCAGGCGCGGGGCGAGCCAGTAGTCGAACGCGTACGCTTTCCGGAGGTCCTTCGCCCGGAGCGATGCGAACAGGCGCGCGTCGGCCTCGCGCCCCCGCCGGTAGCGGGCCTGGGCCGCCGGGTTCAACGCCGTGATGTCGGGCGCCAGGTCCAGCCCGACGGCGAGGAGATAGGCCGCGACCCACACGACGGTGCCGATCCGCGTCACGCGCCACGTCAACTGGGCGGCGCGCGCGAGCACCAGCGCGAGGAGTGGCACCAGGGGGAGGAGATAGCGAGGGACCCGGACGTAGCCGCCGTACCAGACGACGCCGAGGGTCACCGCGACTCCGATGAGGAGCAGCGCCTCGCCCGCGCGCCCCGGGTCGCGACGCAGGCGGCCGATTCCCACGAGGACCCGGACCAGCAGCAGGAGGACCGCGCCGCCCACCACGGCCGGAATCGTCCAGGCCAAGGGGCCCGGCAGATGCGCCGGCCGGTCCGCGCCGGCGCGGACGCCCAGCACGACCGGCAGGAGATCGAAGGCGAGGATCCGCGCCGCGTCGGCCCCCGAGAAGCGGCCCTGGAAGCGCGCGCCGGTCGCCACGGTCGCCCAGTCGTGCGTCAGGTTGTAGACCCAGAAGGGCAGGCTCCCGAGGAGGAACGCGCCGACGCCGAGCCAGGCGGCGCGCCGGAACGGCAGGCGCGGATCCACCAGGAGGAGGGCCGCCACCGCGGGCACGAGCGCGTCCACGATCTGGAAGTTGCAGTAGAGGCCGACCCCGCCGGCGAGCCCCATGGCGATCGCCACCCGGCAGCGCGCCGGCTCCGTGAGCGGCCGCGCGAGCCAGAGCGCGGCGCCGAGGAGCACGAGCTGGCCGAGGAGCAGGTGTTCGATGTAGTACGACCGGGCCAGCGTGTAGTTTGCCGCGACGTACGCCGCCACGATGGTGGTGAAGAGGATGCCGAGCAGCCCCGCCGCGCGGCCGAAGAGGACCACGCCGGTGCGGTAGACCGCGACGGCGAGCGCGAGCGTGCTGAGCGCCGGCACCACGTCGAGGACCCGGCGCGAGATCCCGAACAGAAAGAAGAGGGGCGCCGCGACGTACGACTCCGGAACGCCGGCGTGGTCCTGCATCCAGAAGAAGGTGGGGAACTCGCCCCGCAGCACGTACACGCCCATCAGGCCCGTGATCGCCTGATCGGCGTCGAGGCGGGGGAAGGCGAGGTACAGCCCCAGCATCAGCCCGAGGAGCCCGAGGAGGGTCCAGAGCCACCAATCGCGTGCGGGGCGGGGCGCGGCCCCGCCCGCCGCCGGCCCGGCCGGGCTCACCGGGCGGCCGTGGCCGCGCGGGAGCTGATTGGACGGCCTGCGGCCTGTGGGCTCACCGCCGGGCGAACCGGAGGCGGAAGACCGAGGCGAGATACGTCCAGAGGTACGCGAGGAAGCGGGTCTTGGACTCGCCGCCCTTGCGGAACCGGTAGACCGTCGGGATCTCGAGCACGCGGCCGCCCTCGCGGACGACGTGGTGGAGGAGCCGGATGGCGTAGTCGCCGTAGCCGTAGAAGACGGCCTCGGGTGAAATCCCGCGCAGGAGGGTCGGCCGGAAGGCGAGGTACCCCGAAAGGTTGTCGTGGATGCGCAGCCCGAGCACGACGCGGATCACGATGTTGAAGGCGTAGGACCCCCAGTACCGGAAGCGCGACGTGAGCATGCCGCCGCCGAGCACGTACCGTGAGCCGATTACCACGTCGAAGTCTTCGACGCATCGCACCATGAGCGGCAGGAGGTGCGGGTCGTGGTTCCCGTCGGAGTCCATCGAGCACGACGACATCTCCGCGGGCTTGCTGGATCCCCCGGTGGAGCGCGCTGGCCAGCCCGCGCTCGCCCTGGCGCATGTGGACCCGCACGGCCGCATCTCCCTCGAAGACGGCCTTCACGTGCGCGGCGGTGCCGTCGGGCGACGCGTCGTCGACGACCAGGACCTCCACGTCGAGCCCGGCCCCGCGGGCGACCCCCAGGATCTCGGTGACGAGCTCGGCGATGCCCTCCCGCTCGTTGTAGGTGGGCAGGACGACGGAAACCATGGCCCTCAGCTTCCGGGGGCGCGCATCGACCGCGTCATCGTCCGGTCGACGGCGCCTCAACTCGGCCCCAGCGCGCGGAGCGCGGCGCACACCGTGGCGATCTCCTCGAGAGTGAGGCCCGTGCCGGACGGGAGATTGATCCCGCGCGTGCCCAGAATGGTGGCCACCGGGAACGGCGCATCCAGCCGGTAGGGAGGCAGTTCGTGGAGCGGCACGAAGAAGGGGCGGGAGTCGATCCCGCGGGCCCGCAGCCCGGCGATGACGGCGTCCCGGCTCGCGTGGTACTCCGGCTCGACCAGCACGGAGTACATCCAGTGCACGCTCTCCGCCCACGGCTCGGCTGGCGGCCGCGTGAGGCCGGGAATCCCGGCGAGACCGGTGTCGTAGGCGCCGGCGATCACCTTCCGCCGGGTGAGGATCGCGTCCGCCTGCTCGAGCTGGGCGCAGCCGATCGCCGCCTGGATGTTGGTCATGCGGTAGTTGAAGCCGATCTCCGGATGGTAGTAGCGCCGGCGCGGGTCCATCGCGTGGTCCCGCAGGAAGGTCGCGCGCTCGGCCAGCTTCGCGTCGTTGGTCACCACCATGCCGCCCTCGCCGGTGGTGATGATCTTGTTCCCGTAGAAGGAGAAGGCGCCGATCCGTCCCAGCGCGCCGACCCGGTGTCCCTTGTAGCGCGCCCCGTGGGCCTCGGCCGCGTCCTCGACGATGTCCAGCCCGTGCTCGGCCGCCAGCGCGAGGAGAGGATCCATGTCCACCGGGTGCCCATAGAGATGCACCGGGATGATGGCCCGGGTGCGCGGCGTGATCTTTCGGCGGGCGTCGGCCGGATCCATGCCCCACGTGCGCGGTTCTGAGTCTACCAGCACGGGGGTCGCGCCGGTGTAGCGGACGACGTTGGCGGTCGAGACGAACGTCAGGTCCGGGACCAGCACCTCGTCCCCCGCGCCGATCTCGAGCGTCGCCAGACACAGGTGGAGCGCCGTGGTCCCGTTGGAGGTCGCCACGGCGTGGCGAGCCTCGCAGAACGTGGCGAAATCGCGCTCGAAGCGTCCCACGTACTGCCCCAGCGAGGAGATCCAGCCCGAGTCGACGCAGTCGAGGACGTAGCGCCGAACGTTCTCGGAGAGCCAGGGGGCAAAAACCGGAATCATCCGTGCTCCTCTCGCACCTCGGCCACCGCCTGGCACACGTATGCCACCTCGGCCTCGGTGAGGGTCGCGCCCGAGGGCAGGTAGAGCCCGCGCTGACAGAGCTCCTCCGCCACGGGGAACCGCTGCCCGCGAAACGTCTCATAATAGATCGGCTGCAAGTGGATGGGAATGAAGAACGTGCGCGTCTCGATCCCCCGGCGGGCGAGTCGCTGCCGCAGCTCGTCCCGGGAGATGCCGAACTCATCCTCGACGACGACGCCGTACATCCAGTAGACGTTCTTGGCCCAGGGCCGCTCGACCGGCAGGCTGAGCCCGGGGATCCGCTTGAGCCGGGCCGAGTAGCGGGCGGCGTTCTCGCGGCGGATCTGCACGAACTCCTCCAGGCGCTCGCACTGCGCGAGGCCCACCGCGGCCTGCATGTTGGTCATCCGGTAGTTGAAGCCGAGGTACTTGTGCCAGAAGTGCCGCTCGTCGGAGAAGGCGTGGTCGCGGAGCCGCCGCCCGAGTCGCGCGATCTCCGGATCGTTGGTCGTGACCATCCCCCCCTCGCCGGTGGTGATGATCTTGTTCGCATAGAACGAGAAGGAGGCCGCCGTGCCGATGCTCCCGACCGGGCGGCCCCGGTAGGTGGCGCCGTGGGCCTCCGCGGCGTCCTCGAGCACCCACAGGCCCCGGCGCTCGGCCAGCGGCCATGACCGGGTCCATGTCGACGGGATGCCCGTAGGTGTGGACGACGACGATGCCCTTGGTCCGGGGAGTGATGGCCTTCTCGATCTGCGTCGTGTCCGGGTTCCACGTGTCCCGCTCCGAGTCGACCAGCACCGGCGTGGCGCCCGTGTAGCGGACCGCGTTCGCGGTCGCGATCATCGTGAACGTGGGCAGGATGACCTCGTCCCCGGGCTCGAGGCCGAAGGTGACCAAGGCGAGATGGAGCGACGTCGTCCCGTTCGAGCACGCGACCCCGTACTGGCATCCCATCAGGTGCGCGAAGGAGTCCTCGAATTCCCGGACGAAGCGGCCAGCCGAGGAGATCCAGTTCGACTGGATGCACTGGGTGAGATAGCGCAGCTCGTTGCCGTCCAGGCGCGGGTCCGAGACGGGGATGATCCGGCGGGTGATGGCCTCCTCGACGACCGGGATCCGGGGGAGGCGGACCTCCAGCGCCGGCTCGGGCCCTGGCACGATCCGCAGGAGCTCAGCCATGACGTTGTCGGGCAGGCGGGTCTCGTCGATCACGGCCGATCCTCCTCGGTGCGGCTCTCCCGTCTGAGCCGCCAGATGGTTTGGACGTAGCGCAGCCCGAGCGTCGCGAACCGACGAGGGCTCGGGCTGGTCTTGGTCGTGCCCGCGCGCCGCTCCACGCACGCGTAGGGCACCTCGACGACCCGCAGGCCCCGGCGAGCACGCCCGGTGGAGAAAGTCGATGCAGTAGTCCCCGTAGACGTGATCCGCGCGGATCGGCACCCGCCCGAGCGCCGATCGCCGGGCTGCCACGAAGCCCGAGGTCCAGTCGCGCACGGGCCCGCCGAGGCAGACCGTGCCGAAGGCGTTGATGGCCCGGGACGCGAGGATCCGGGCGGCGGAGTCGCGCGCATCGCGGCCCCCGGCCGCATAGCGCGACGCGACGGCGACGTCGGCGGCGACCGTCGCCGCCACGAGGCGCGGGATGACGTCGGGCGGCATGGAGCCGTCGGCGTCCATCCAGACGACCACGTCGCCTTTCGTCTCCGTGACGCCCTCGGCGATCGCCGACGCCAGCCCGCGCCGCCCGACCCGGCGAAGGACGCGGGCCCGCGGGTCCCCGGCGAAGGCGCCGGCCACGGCCTCCCAGGTCCGGTCCGGCGAGTCGTCGTCCACGACCAGCACCTCGACATCGCCGACCGCGTCGAGGATCTCGGCGACCACGCCGACGATCACCTCGCGCTCGTTGTACGTCGGGAGCACGACCGAGGCCGTCATGCGGCCGCCTTCCGCGCCACCAGCACGACCGAGCTGCCGAAGGGCAGCGGTCCCACGCGGAGGAGCGCCCGCTCGACCGCCTGCACGCCGAGGAGCGCGCTGTTGAGCGGGCGCGGCAGCGGGTACACATCGGAGCCGCCGGCCGAGCCGCGCCGGGCGAGCCGTACCGCGGCCACGACCGGGAAGACGAGGCAGTAGGCGTAGGAGGCGAGCACCGGCGTGAAGCCCGCGGCCCGCGCGTGCGCGACGAGCTCGCCCCGGGTGTAGCGGCGGACGCCGTGCACCGCCTCGTCGTGGGCCGAGCGGAGCCACTTGAACGCCGAGTCGGTCACGAGGAGGAGGCCGCCCGGGCGCAGCACCCGATGGCACTCCCCGAGCGCGGCGCTCTCCGACCCGATGTTCCGGTGGTAGAGGAGGTCGAGGCAGAGGCACGCGGCGAAGGCGCCCTCGCGGAACGGCAGCGCCTCGGCGCCGCCCCCCGCGAGGCGCGGGAGGCCGCGGCGCCGCGAGAATCCGAGCGCGGTGGGATCGGCGTCCACGCCGACCCACGAGCCCTGTCGGGCGAGGACCTCCAGCGTGCCTCCGGCGCCGCACCCCACGTCGAGGCCCGGGCCCTGGAGGGCGCCGTAGCGCCGCAGGAGCGAGAGCACCATCGTCCGCTTCGACCGGAACCACCAGTGCGTGTTCTCGAGGTCGAAGTGCTCGGTGAAGACCTGGGTCTCCATCGGCGATCCGGTTCAGCCCCCGCCGCGCTCGACGGCTCGGCGGATCACGCCGCGGCTCCCGCGAAGACCTGCTCGAGGAAGGCGAGGTACTGGCGCGTGATGCCCGGCCAGCGGTAGCGCGCCTCGACGTAGGCGCGGCCGCGCTCGCCGAGGGCCTTCCGGAGCCCCTCGTCGGCGAGGAGCGCGCCCGCGCCGGACGCGAAGTCGCCGGGCGTCCGGTCGTAGAGGAGCCCGGCCCCGGAGCGCTCCACGTGCCCGCGGAGCACGGGCGAGCGAGCGGTCGCGAGCACCGGCGTGCCCTGCGACCACGCTTCGAGGATCACGAAGGAGAAGCTCTCGTGCGGTGACGGCATGACGAGGGCCGTCGCGCCGGCGATCGCGTCGTGCTTCTCGCCCTCGGGCCGAAAGCCGAGCGCGCGGACGGCCGGATGGCGCGGCAGCTTGAGCGCGACCGTCCCCATCAGGACCAGGGTGGCGGGCTCGGCCGCCCGCTCGCGCCAGGAGAGGAACGCGTCGACGAGGGTGCGGCAGCCCTTCTCGACGTCCACGCGGCCCACGTAGAGGAAGTAGGAGCCCTCGAGCCCGTGCTGTCGCCGGAAGCGTGCCCCGTCGGCGTCGGTGACCGGGTCGATCCCCGCGCCGATGACCGCGGAGGGGATGTGCCCCGTGTGGAAGCGCTCCTCCACGAACGCCCGCTCCTCCTCGACCTGAAAGATCAGCGCCCGCGGGATGCGGAACAGGCTCCGGAAGAGGTCGAGGTAGATGGGCCGCTCGTCGTGGGCAGTCGGCACGAGGACGGCCTTGTCGGCGACCAGGGGGAGCCCGAGCGTGGTCGGGAGATACAGGTACGTGTAGAAGATGAACCCGTCGTGGTCGTCGGCATGGGCGCGGATCCACTCGACCAGCTCCGGCGTGAGGGGGCCCTGTCGCCGGACCCACTCCGCCTCGTCGAAGAACGTGTGGGGCGTCGCGTAGAGCCAGTCGGCGTAGCGGCCGAAGGCGCGCACGCGGCGCGGCCGGTCCACGGGGAAGCGGCGCACGCGGACGCCGTTGACCGTCGTGACGCCCGGCGCATAGACGTTTCGCCACGTGAGGTAGTCGCGCGCGCACGTGGTGAGCACCTCGACGTCGTGGTGGGGCGCCAGGGCCTCCGCCACGCGGCGGCACTCGTGCTCGGCCCCCCCGTCGATCTCCGGACCGTAGCGCTGCACCACGAAGGCGAGCCGGAGCCGGGCGGGCGCGGTCACCGGAGCAACTCCGCGCCGGCCAGGGTCTCGAGGTGCTCGCGGAGGATGGCGCCGATGGCCTCGGCGTCGAAGGCCCGGAGCCGGGCGCGCTGACCGGCGACCACGGCCGCGCGCACCGCCGGATCGTGGATGGCCCGGTGGGTGAGCTCGGCGATCGCCGGGAAGTCCTTCTCCTCGACCAGCAGCCCGGCCGGCCCCATCGTGCCGGGCACGCCGGCCGCGGCGTACGCGATCACCGGCACCTCGAAGTGCATCGCCTCGAGGAGCGGCACGCAGAAGCCCTCGTGCTCGGAGAGACAGAGGTACGCCGACGCGAGGCGGTAGTAGGTGCAGAGCTCCGCCTGCGAGACGCCGCCCGCGAACACCACGTGGTCGAGGAGACCCAGCTCGGCGCAGAGCTTCTGGCAGCCCGCGAGATAGACCTCGGTGTCCACCGCCGACCCGACGATGATCAGCCGGCTCTCCGGATCGAGCCGCCGGTAGAAGTAGTACGCCTTGATCAGGTCCTCGACGCGCTTGTTCGGGGCGAGCCGCCCCACGAACAGGAGGTTCGTCCCGCGGCCGTAGGCCTCCTCCAGCGCGGGGACTCGGGGGTGCGCGTACTGCTCCCAGTCCACCAAGATCGGCAGCACGCCGGTGCGGCGAAAGCCCGCGCCCTCGAGCTCCTGCCGGTTGAACTCCGAGACGCCGAGCGCAAGCTCGGCGACGTTCCGCAGCCGCGCGAGCTCCCAGCGCCCCCGCCGGCAGCGATCGGCGACCCGCGCGTTCACGCCCACGAAGTACTCGGGCGGCGTGATGTTGTGGTAGACGATCGCGCGCCGGTCCGGGAGGCTCGCGAAGAAGCTGGTGACCTCCGAGCCGATCGAGAAGTGGAAGAGCACCGCCGTGTCCGGCGAGGACACCGCCCGGTACGTCGTGTAGAAGTGGGAGTCCTTGAGGAGGCTCATGTGCCGGTACTGCGCGTACACGTCGGAGGCGTAGCCCCAGCTCCGGAGGAGCTTTCGGAGCGCGCGGACGTGGTTGCCGATGGCGTCGCCCACGTCGAAGTTCGACACGAGCTGGTGGACGGCCCGGAAGGGCGGGCGCGTCATGGGAGCCGGGCGCCGACCCGGCGGAGGACGGCGAGGTAGTTGTCGGTGACCCGGTCCCACGTGTAGTTGGCGAGCACGTACGCGCGCCCGGCCTCGCCCATCCGCCGGCGGAGCCCTTCGTCCTGGGCCAGGAGCTCCAGCGCCTCGACGAACTCGAAGTAGTCCTCGAAGAACAGCCCCCCGTTGGATGCGAGACAGTGGTCACGCGTCACGGCACACCGCCCGTGGACGAGCGACGGGGTGCCGGCCAGCCACGCCTCCATCATGACCAGCGAGAAGCTCTCGAGGAGCGACGGCTGGCAGAGCGCCAGGGCCGCCACGTAGGCGTCCGCCTTGTCCTGCGGGGGCACGAACCCGAGGTCGACGATGTCGGCGGACAGACGCGGCGGGATGCGCACGCCCCCGGACCCGATGAGCACGAGCCGGAGCCGGCTCCCGGGATGCGTGAGCTTGTAGCGGGCGAAGTACTCGACCAGGAGCGGCGTGTTCTTCTCCGCCGCCTTCCGGCCGGCGTAGAGGATGAAGGGGTCGGGCACCCGGTGCGTCCGCCGGAACCGGGCGCCGTCGCCCGGGGGGGCGCGTCGACCCCCTCGCCGACCAGATGGAAGCGCTCCGCGTCGGCATCGGCCAGGCTCTCCGCCAGCGCGCGCTCCGCGGGCACGTGGAAGCAGACGGCGCGGACCGCTCGCAGGACGCGCCGCGTCCACTTCAGCTGGGCGAACGGCTCGTCGTGGAGACATGGGATCAGGAGCGAGCGCTCCGGCGCGACCAGCGCGCCCTCCCAGGTGGTACCGAAGCAGTAGGGGATGAACGCGTACCAGTACCGATCGCGCTCGGCGCCCAGGTACGCGTAGAGGTCGTTGGAGTTGACCGATTCCCGGACGAAGTCCTCTTCCTCGAACGACGTGAGCGTCCCGCCGAGGGTGAGGCGCCACTGGAGCCGCGCGTACCGCTCGGGATCGCGCGGCCTGACCTTGAAGCGGCGCACGACGAGGCCGTCCTCCTCGGTCACGCCGTCCGGGTGATGATCGGTCCAGGGCGAGGCATGGTCGCGCGCAGACGTCGTGAGGATCTCGACGGGGACGCCCCGGTTACGGAGCGCCCGCGCCGTCGCGCGGCACTCGGCCTCGGCGCCGCCCGGGATGTCCGGCCCGTACCAGGGGGCGACGAAGGCGAGGGTGTCAGGCAACGAGGCGCTCCAGGGTCTCGTGAAGGCGCGCGGTCACCGCGGGCCAGCTGTACATGGTCTCGACGTAGGCCCGGCCCTGCTCGCCGAGGCGGCGGCGCCGCTCGGTGTCCTCGAGGAGGAGGTCGAGCGCCTCCGCGAACTCGTAGAAGTCGTCGAAGGCGAGCCCGCCACCGGCACTGAGGACGTGGTGGGTCGTGACCGCGCACCGCGCGTGGACGAGGACCGGCGTCCCCGCGAGCCAGGCCTCCATCAGGACGATCGAGAAGGACTCGTTGACGGACGGCTGGCACACCACTGCGGCGGCCGCGTAGGCCGCGGCCTTGCCGGCGGCGTCGAGGTACCCCAGGTCCCGCACCCCCGGCGTGCCCGGCGGCGCGGTGACCGGGCCGTCGCCGGCGAGCACGAGCGTCAGGTCGGAGCCCCGCACGGCGCGGTAGCGGAGAGCGTACTCGATGAGGAGCGGGACGTTCTTCCCCGTTTCCTTCCGGCCGAGATAGAAGAGCAGCGGCCCCTCGAGGCCGTGGCGCCGGCGGAGCGCCGCCGGATCGGCCGGCGGCGGCGGATCGAAGCCGAGCCCCACGACGCCGGCGGGCCGGTCGCCGATCCCGTACAGCTTCTCGGCCAGCGCGGCCTCGGGCGGCGAGTTGAAGATGAAGCCCCGGCAGGCCTGGAACGCCTCCCGGACGACCCCGAGGTGGGCGAACGGCTCGTCGTGCAGACACGGGATCAGGACGGCTCGCCCGGGGACGAGCGGGACGCCGCGGAGCGTCGTGCCGAACAGGTACGGAGCGAAGCACACCAGGTCGTAGTCGCCCTGTCGGCGGGTGAGATGGTCGAAGAGCTCCGTGCTCCCCACCGATTCCTCCGCCCAGCGCGCTTCCTCCTTCGGGCGAAGCCGTGAGCCCCGGAGGATGCGCTGCTGGAGCCAGGCGTGCCGCCGTGTGTCGCGGAGCCGCACCGGGAATCGGCGGACCATCACGCCCGTCTCGCGGTTCGCGCCGGCGGGGAGCACGTTCTTCCACGAGAGGTGATCCCGCGCGCAGGTCGTCAGCACCTCGACGGCGCTGCCGGCGGCGGCGAGGTGCTCGGCGAGCCCGCGGACCAGCGTCTCGGCGCCCCCCACCACGTCCGCGCCGTAGCGCGGCACGACAAATGCGAGCCGGGGCCCGCGGCCCGGCGTCGCGCGCCCGGCGTCGGGCTCCGCGGGCGTCCGGCACGCTCGCCCGAGGAGCCGCCTCACGGCCGCCGCCCGATCACGGCATAGTCCTGGGCGCCCCACAGGAGCTGGTTCAGGCGCTCGAAGTTGTCGTTGATCTGGCTGAGGAAGGCCTCTTCGTACCGACGCATGTACCAGAACGGCTCGAGCCGCTGAAGCTTCCCGTCGGGCGGCACCGGGTTCACGTACCGGATCTCGACGGCCCGGAATCCCGCGGCCTCCAGGACGAAGCGCGCCGCCTCGGGATGGATCGGCTTGATGTGCGAGAGGTCGACGTAGAACGCGCCCGAGAACACGGTCAGGCAGGCAGGGTTTGGCGTCTCGCAGAGGAGCACGCCGCCTGGGCGGAGCTTCCGGTGGGAGAGCCGCACGAGGGCGATGATCGCCTCCGGCGCCAGGTGCTCAATCACCTGTGCGCAGAAGATGCCCCCGAGTGCGTTGTCGGGCAGTGCCTCGAGCGTGGCGAGGGCGTCGGCGTGCTCGGCCGCGAGCCCGGCCGCGCGGCAGTATGCCACCATCCCGGCGTCGAGGTCGACGCCCCGCGCTTCGATCCCGGTTTTCTGGCACAGCTCCAGGAACTCGCCACGGCCGCATCCGATATCCAGCACCGGCGAGCCCTGGGCAAAGAGGTCGAGGTAGGCGCGCTGGCGATGCAGGATGTCCTCGCGCGTCCCGCGGTGCCGGTCCTCGAAGCGCACGTACGCCGCGGCGGGTAGCGCGCCCAGGTCCGCGGGCACGGCGGGCGCGGGCGGGAGCCCGGTCGCCGGGGCCGGTGTGCGCAAGCGTTCGACCTCGGCACGGAGAGCCTCGATCCCCCCGGTGAGAGTGGCCAGCCGATCCACCAGGTCGCGCTGGCTGCGTTGGCGCTCCCCGTGCTCGACGGCCAGGCGCTCGTGGAAGCTCAACGACAGATCCTCGATTCGCCGAGTCAGCGCGCTGAGCCCTCCCTGAACCTCGTCGCGGATCGGGAGGACAAAGCTGTTCAGGAGGTGGAGCAAGGTGCTGTTGAACTCGACCTGGCGGGCGAGGATCAGCGTGATGTACGGGCGGGTCAGTTTTCGCAGGAGGCGCTTCGCCGAGACGATGAGGTACCCCACCCCGGCCCGGTGGGAGGTGATGACCGGGTCGGCTGCCGTGTCCCAGCCGTCGTTCAGGACCCCTAGGTGCTGCTCGATCTCGTCCGAGAACGTCGGCGCGCTCTCCGTGAGCTCGAGCTCCATCTGGGTGATGCGCCGGACGTCTTCCTCGGAGTAGAAGCCGGAAGCTTTCCGCTCGCGGACTCGCTCCTTGATCTCCTCCATCAGCCGGGCGACGTCCGTCGCCCCGGCCCTCGGCCGTCCGTCAGTCACGCTCCGTCTCCTGTTGCGCCCTGCTGGAGCCGCCAGCGATGGGCGAGCCGGGTCACGCCCGTATCGCGCACCCGGGACCGCACGGCGAAGGCGTAGAAGCGGCTGTGGTAGTCGTACGGATGACCGTCGCGCGCATGGACGGCGACGTCGAGGAGGTACTCCCCCTCGATCAGATCGAGCCGCTCGATCTGCATGGTGACCGCGCCCTCGCCGTCGAGTTTCCCGAACGCGAGGCCCTCCACCGCGGTGTTCGTGCCGTAACAACAGACCCCGTCCTTGCGGAAGACACCGACGCCGAACACGGGATCCTCGACCGGCCGATGCGCGCGGAAGGCGAGCTGGACGGCGCAGGGCTCGCCCGTCTCGAAGAGGTACCGCTCGCGCCCGTCCCCGCCGGTGAGCTGGACGCGGGTCAGCTCGACCTCCCGGCTGCCCCATCGCGCCGCGGTCCCTGTCCGGGCGATCGCCTCGGCCTGCGTCGTGCTCGACCCCGAGCGCCCGGGCTTCCTCGCGCGCGACGTGGTCCAGATAGCGGCCCACGACCTCCCGGGTCTCACCCGTGCACCTGGAGTCGCCCGCGGCTCGAGCCACACCGCCTCGTCGCAGAGGCGCTCGATGCTGCCGAGGTCGTGCGAGACGAGCACGATCGTCTTTCCGCGGGCCTTGAACTCCTGGATCTTGCCCACGCACCGGTGCTGGAAGGCCTCGTCACCGACGGCCAGCACCTCGTCGATGAGGAGAACGTCCGGGTCCACCGTGACAGCGATGGCGAAGCCGAGCCGCATGTACATCCCCGACGAGTAGGTCTTGACGGGGCTGTCGATGAAGCTCTCGAGCCCGGCGAAGGCGACGATCTCGTCGAACCGCGCGCGGATCTCCGCGCGGGAGAGGCCCAGCAGCACGCCGTTGATGTAGATGTTCTCGCGCCCGGTGAACTCCGGGTGGAAGCCGGCGCCGAGCTCGATCAGGGCGGACACCCGCCCGCGCACGGAGACCTGGCCGGTCGGTCGGCTTGAGGATGCCGCCGAGCACCTTGAGCAGCGTGGACTTGCCGGAGCCGTTCGAGCCGACGATGCCGACCATCCGCCCGCGGCCGAGGTCGAGGCTCACGTCCTGGAGCGCCCAGAGCTCCTCGCCCGAGAAGAGCCCGGTCCCGCCGCTGCCCGACGAAGAGGCGAACGAAGAGGTCCTTGACGGTGGACACGCTGGCGCCCGCGGTACAGCCGGAAGCGCTTCGAGACGTCTCCGCAGCGAGACCGCGATGTCAGCGTCGGCGCGAGCGACCCGCCCACCGCGTCAGATCTCCTCGGCCAGGCTGTCGCGAAGGCGGTCGAACACCCACCAGCCACCGACCAGCGCGATCGCCGCGCAGACGGTCACGGTGCCGAGGTGAATCCAGTGCGGCTCGCGGCCGAAGAAGAAGATGTTCTGGTAGCTCTGGACGAGCCCCGCGATCGGGTTGAGGAAGTAGAGGGGCCGGAGCGGCACGACCATGAGTCTCGCCGAGGCGGAGCGTCGTCGGCACGGTGGACACCGGATAGAGGATCGGCGTCAGGAAGAAGAGCAGCGTCAGCCCGTTCGTCAGGATCTGCTCGACGTCCCGGAGATGGACGTTGAGCGCGGCAGCGCCAGCGCGAGCCCGGTGGTGAGAAGGAGCTGGAGCACGACGAGCAGCGGCAGGAACAGCAGGACGGCGTGGAGCTGGATGCCGAAGGCCAGGAGGAACACGAGGAGGAGCGGCAGCGAGAGCAGCATGTTGATGAGGTTCGCGAGGACGGACACCAGCGGGAGCACCTCCGCCGGAAACAGGATCCGCTTCACCAGGGCGCCCGACGCGACGATCACGCCCGAGGCGTGGGCGAGCGAGGACGAGAACCAGAGCCACGGCAGGAGCCCGGAAAAGAGGAAGACGGCGTATCCCTCCATCGGCACCCGGAGGTAGATGGAGAACACGAGGGCGTACACCAGCATCAGGAGCAGCGGATTCAGGAACGACCACAGGAACCCGAGGAAGGAGCCGCGGTACCGCGCCCGGAGCTCCCGCAGGACCAGCGTCCCGATCAGCGCGCGGTATCGGTACAGATCAGCCAGGTGTCCCGCCATGACGTTCGCCTTTGCCGTTCGGGGGGCCTCCCGTCAGCTGCGACGGCGCCAGTCCTCCAGGACGTCCTCGATGCTCTGGGTCAGGGAGATCGCGGGCGCCCAGCCGGTCAGCGCCCGGAGCCGGCTCGCGTCGCCGACCAGCATCGGCACGTCGACCGGGCGAATGCGCTCCGGTGACTGCCGCATCTCGATCGGACGATGGGCCCGCGCGCGGAACGCATCGATGACTTCCTGGATCGACGTCGCCTTTCCCGAAGCGGCGTTGTAGGTGCGCCCTGGCTCGCCCCGGCCCAGCAAGCGCCAGTACGCCTGCACCATGTCGCGCACGTCGGTGAAGTCGCGCCGAGTCGTCGTCGTGCCGACCTCGAGGACCGGAGGGACCTCGCCCTTCTCGATTTGTGCGATCTGCCGGGCGACGTCGCTCCAGACGAAGCCGAGCCCCTGCCGGGGACCGACGTGGTTGAACGCGCGGGCGATCACCAGCGGCACGCCCTCGGAGCGCGCGTAGTACCCGGCGTAGAGCTCCTGGGAGGCCTTCGACAGGGCGTACGGCGAGCCCGGCGCCCACCGTCGGGCTTCGGAGATGGGCTGCTCGTCCTCGGGCACGACGCCGTACACCTCGCCCGAGGAGACGATCAGGCACGGCACCGGATGCCGGCGCAGCCCCTCGCAGAGCTGGTACGTCGCTTCGAGATTCGTCCGGAGCACGTCTGCGCGGAGGGCCCACGAGGTGCCGACCACCGCCGCGCCGGCCAGGTGGAACACACGGTCGGGCCGCGTGGCCCGGAGCACGTGTCCCGCGGCGCCGGGCTCGGTCAGATCGCAGGCCACCGTCGCGACGTCCTTCTGCACGCTGGCGAGGTTGTCGGTCGGGGTGCCCGGCAGGATGGTGCCCACCACCTCCGCGCCCTCGCGGAGAGCAAACTCCGCGAGATGGCTGCCGGCGAAGCCGGCGATGCCCGTGATCAAGATCTTCACGGCGCCCGCCTAGACGCGCTTGCGCCAGTGCTCGAGGAGATCCTTCAGCGTCACCTCGAACGGGATCGTGGGCTCCCAGCCCGTGGCGCTCCGGAACTTGGAGCAGTCGCCCAGCAGGAGCGTGACATCCGACGGCCGCATGCGCGCGGGATCTTGCAGGATCTCGACCTTCACCTGGGCCAGGTCGAGGAGGATGTCCAGCACCTGGCGCGGCGAGTACCCCCGGCCCGAGCAGACGTTGTAGACCTCGCCGGCAGACCCGCGCTCCAGGGCCAGCCAGTACGCCCGCACCATGTCGCGCACGTCCGTGAAGTCGCGGATCGACTCCAGATTGCCCACGTGAACCACGGGCTCGCGGATCCCCTTCTCGATCTCGGCGACCTGGCGGGAGAAGTTGGAGGTGACGAAGACCTCGCCGCGCCGGGGCCCGGTGTGGTTGAACCCCCGGGTACGCACCACGTGGAGTTGGTAGCTCCGCCAGTACTGGTAGGCGAGGAGGTCCTGGGTCACCTTGGAGACGGCATAGGGCGAGAGCGGGCGGAGCGGGCTGTCCTCGCGGATCGGGACCTCGTCGGGCAGGACCAGCCCGTATTCCTCGCTCGAACCCGCGATGTGGACGCGGGCGGGCAGGTCGAGGTCGCGCATCGCCTCGAAGAGGTTGACCTGACCCAGCACGTTGACGCTCAGGGTCTCGCTCGGCGTCAGCCAGGACGTGGGCACGTAGCTCTGGGCGGCGAGGTGGAAGATGCGGTCCGGACGCACGTCGCGCAGCACGCGCCGGACGGCGGCGGAGTCGCGGAGGTCGCACTCCACCATCCGCACCTGGTCACCGAGATGCTGGACGTTCTCGAGGCGGCTGCGCCAGCGGTGCATGCCGAAGACCTCGACGTCGCCGCGGGCCAGCAGATACTCGGCCAGATGGCTCCCGACGAATCCGGTGTATCCCGTGATCAGAACTCGCATCAGGAGTCTCCGTCGAAGAAGCTTCGGACCGCCTCGACGACGCTGTCGATCTCATCGGGCCGAAGCTCGGGGAAGCAGGGGAGCGAGAGCACCTCCCGAGCGGCGGCCCATGCCGCCGGATACGAGCTCGCGTCGTAGCCGAGATCGCGGAACATCGGCTGGGCGGGGATGGGCAGCGGATAGTGGCAGGCGGTGCCGATGCCGGCGGCCGCCAGATGCGCGGCGAGCGCATCGCGTCGGTGCGTGCGAATCGTGTACTGGTGGAACACGTGCGTGGCGCCGGGCCGCTCCGCGGGCAGGACCAGGGGGAGCCCGGCGAGCGCGTCGTTGTAGCGGGCGGCCACTGCCTGTCGCGCCAGGGTCCACGCCGGCAGGTGTTGGAGCTTCACCCGGAGGATGGCCGCCTGGAGCTCGTCCAGGCGCGCGGTCCATCCGAGCTCGGCATGGCGATACTTCTGCGTCTGTCCGTGGTTCCGCGCCAGGCGGAGGTGTGCGGCCAGCGCGGCGTCCGTGGTCGTCACGAGCCCGGCGTCGCCGTAGGCCGCGAGGTTCTTCGTGGGGTAGAAGCTGAACGCCGCGGCGCGACCGTGCCCGCCGACGGGGCGGCCGCCCAAGGTCGCGCCGAACGCCTGGGCGGCGTCCTCCACGAGGTGGACCCCGTGCTCCTGCGACAGCACCCGGAGGGGACCCATGGCGGCGGGCAGCCCGTAGAGGTGCACGGCCAGGATCACCCGCGTGCGCGGCGTGATGGCGGCCGAGACGCGGTCCGGGTCCAGACCGAACGTCGCCGGATCGATGTCGACGAACACGGGCCGGGCTCCGAGCTGGAGCGCAGCCGTGGCGGAGGCGACGAACGAGAACGCCGGGGTCACCACCTCGGTGTCGGGGCCGACGCCGAGCGCGTGGAGAACCAGCTTGATCGCGTCCGACCCCGAGCCGAGACCGATCGCGTGGTTTACACCCAGGTAGGCCGCGCACTCGGCCTCGAACGCCTCGCCTTCGGCGCCCAGGATGAACTGGCCGCCCCGCAGGACGTGCCGGATCGCCGACTGGACCTCCGGCTCGATCTGTTCGTACTGCCGCGTCAGGTCGAACTGAGGGATCTTCATTGGAATCCGGCGAATCCTCGCCCGAAGCCGTACTGTCCCAGCTCGAGCAGGTTGATGCTGATCCGGAACTCGTCCTCGTCGACCCGATCGATGAACGCTGCGGTAATACCCCAGCACTGCTCGCGGAAATCGACCTCGAGACGGTTCTCGATGACGGTGCCAGTGTCGATATTGTAGTCACTTGTGAACCGAACGGTCCAGCGGCTGCCGATCCGGGCCTCGACGGCCCCCTGGATGAACGACGAGCTGGCCGTTTTCCCCGTGGCGGGTGCCGAACGAGGCCCGCCAGCGCGCCGCCTCGTAGGAGAGGTCCGTGGTGGCCGTGGTGACGCGGGTCTCGTACGGATCGAAGGTCGCCGTGCCGCGGAAGCGAATGCCCCAGAGCGGCTCGAGGATGAGGTCCGCCCCGACGTCCGAGAGCCGCTTGGGCGTCCCGCTGGTCGTGGGGTCGGCTCGGTCTCCTGAGCCAGCCGGCGCGCCGGGCCGCGGCGGTGGTCGTGGTCGGCGTCGGGTCGGGACCGGGCGACCGTCGTCGTCGCGTCGGGATCGATCGGGTAGGTCTGGCTGAGCGTGAAGCGGATGACCTCCCACACGCGGCCCGGCTGGTCGTCCTGGCCGACGGCCCGCGCCTTGAGCCGGTTCGTCAGCGAGTAGGTGACGGTGTGGCCCGGCGAGATGGTGTCGATCCCGTCATACTGGGGCAGATCGCGAGAATCGTCGCCGTCGAGGAAGTTGTAGTTGACGCGCGGCTCGATCAGGTGCTGGAGCTTCTGGATCCCGTAGGCGCCGTCGAGATCGAACACGCGCTGCGCGCGCGCGTCGAGGTCGACGCCCGCCTCGAAGAGAGAGCGCACGGTCAGCTCCTTGACCGTGTCCTCCACCACGAAGCCGTGGTCCTCCTTGGTGCCGACGACCCGGGTGTCGTAGATGGTCTCGCGGAAGCCGACCCGGGGGGTGATGGTGAACAGGCCGCCGGGCGACACCGGGTAGGAGAGGTGCGGCGTCAGGTCGAGGCGCTGCCCGGCCGCCCCGATCTCCCGCACGAAATTGTTGTAGGAGCTGTCCATCTCGAACAGGAGCCCGGGAAGCCAGGGCAGCGGCTGCTGGAAGGCGTTCAGGCGCAGCTGGGGAGGCGCTGGAGCTCGACCGACTCGTCGGTCGTGAGGTCCTGGTAAAAGAAGAGCCGTCCGAAGAAGTTCCACTTCTCCCAGCGCTGGGTGAGCGACACGTTGGACTCGAGGCGCTGCCGGCTCCGCTCGTCGAGGGTGTTGCCGAACTGACTCAGGAACTCGTCGTCGCTCACGCGGGCGACGTCCGCCTTGAAGACCAGCCGCGGCGTGATGATCTCCTCGTGGCGGAGGCTCACGACCCAGCGGTCCGCGCTGTAGTCGGGCGATTCCTCCTCGTCGTGGAGGTAGAACCCGTCCATCTCGCCCCGGGAGCCCTCGGTCCGGACGTAGCGGTACGTCGCCCCGATCCCGAGCCCGCGCTTCTGGAAGTACGCGGGAGCCACCGTGAGGTCCTGGCTGTCCGACAGGACGAAGTAGATCGGCTGCCGGACGAAGAAGCCCTTGTCGTCGCTGCTGCCGAAGGTCGGCGTGAGAAGCCCGCTGTGGCGGTCCTTGCGGAGGCTCGTCGCGAAGAAGGGGATGAACGGGACCAGCGGGATCTTCCAGACCCAGAAGGACGCGTTGGTCCCCCACATGTAGTCGTCGAGGTGGGCCGTCGCCGAGCCGAGGCGCACCGACCACGCCGGGGTCTCGTCCTCGCACGTCGTGAAGACGCCGCTGGCGATGCGGTAGGACTTGTCCCCGAATCGCTCCATGCGGTTCCCGCTGAAGAAGAAATGAGGCTCGGCGGCGGCCTCCGCCTTGAAGACGACGCCGGTGGACGTCCGGAGGTTGTACTCGATGCGCTCGCCGGTGAGGCGGTCGCGCCCGTCGAACAACACGACCCGGCCGGTGGCGACGGCCTCGCTGGTCTCGGTGTTGATCTCCACTCGGTCGGCTTCGAGGCGGACGTCCCCCTGCTCGATCTGGACGTTCCCCTCGGCGACCAGGAGCTTCTCCCGCTCGAGGTTCTCGACGCGGTCGGCGTATACGGTGACGGGGGTCCCGGCTTCCAGGGAGAGGCGCTGGCGCTCCTGAGCCTGACCCTGACGGGGGAGGAGGGCGAGCCACAGGACCACGACGAGCCAGACCAGACGGAGTGCGGGCACGGACCTCCCCCTCGACGCAGTGGCCCGCCGCCCCGTTCTCAAGACGAGTCCACAGTCGAAGTGACGCGGAGTTAGGGACCGCGGGCATCCTATCAGACCCCCTGCGACGACGCAAACTTTGGAACGCTGTTCCCGCGAATTGCGATCCGTGCATGGCCGTGAAATCCGCCGGCCCGGCGGGGTCGTAGGAGGGAGGTGACAGCGGGCGCGCCAGAGCAGGGCGCCGGCCGTGAGAGGAGAAGGCCCCCATGAGCCATCGACGGTGGATCGGCGCGGGCGTGGCGCTCGCGCTGTTGCTCGGTCTTCCCGCGTCGACGTTTCCTCAGGGCGGAGCCGCCGCGAGCGCGGCGATCCGCGTGTTCCAGTTCCAGCCCGGTGCTCCTCGAGGTCCGGCCCGGCACCCGGGTCACCTGGACCAATCAGGACGACATCACGCACACGGTGACCTCCGGGATGCCCGGAAGCCCGGACGGGCGCTTCGACGTCCAGCTCGACGGCAAGGGGACGACGGGCAGCGCGACCTTCGCCGCCCCCGGCGTGTACCCGTACTTCTGCGCCCGGCACACGTCGATGCGGGGCGAGGTCGTGGTGCGGTAGCGCGTCAGGCCGATGTCGCGAGGACGGCGCCGAAGGGCCCGGACCTGCCCGCGGTGGTCCAGGAAGTGGAGCCGCTGCACCAGCGCGTATTCCGCCCACGTCAGCTCGGCCGCGAAGATCACCGGGGCGCTCGCGGCGTCCGGCCCGGCGACGAACAGGATGGCGGGAGCGGTGACGGCCGGGGCCGCGCCGGGCGCGGGCGGCTCGCCGAGGCTCGCGTCCAGGGCGGCATTGGCCTCCCGCAGCCCCTCGACCAGCTCCGGCCACGGCACGCGATGGGCGGCCCCTGACAGGAGCGCCTCGTAGACGGGCGGGCCCGGCGGCCGGCGGCCCGCGGCGAGGTGGCGAAGCTCCTCCGCGGAGCGGACGGTGGACTGCGCGACGTGGTCCACGACCTGGGCGACGGTCCACTCGTCCGGCAGGACCCGGCGGCGCGCGTCCGCCTCGCCGAGACCGGCCAGCGCGGCCTCGAGCTCGCCCGCCGCCGACCGGACGCGCGCCCGGAGCCGCGGGGCGTCGAGCCCGGCGGCGCGGGTCCGGATGTACTCGAGCAGGCGCGCGGGCTCGGTCGGCGCGGCGTCAGCCATGGCGGGTCTCCCGGTCGTCAGGCCGGTCCGCGGCGCCGAGGTAGGCGCCGAGCGCCTCCTCCGCCACGCGTGCGGCGCGGCCGAGCGACATCAGGTCGGGGTCGAAGGTGAGCTGGAGCGAGAGCCCGTCGATCAGGGCGAGGATCACCGCCGCGGCCTCGTCGGGCGCGGCCCGGCGAAACGCGCCGGCGGCGACGCCCCGGGTGACGGTGTCCGCGAGGAGGCGCCGGGCGCGCGCGTAGGTGCGGCGGTTCAGGCGCGCGAGCTCCCGGTCGTGGAGCGCCTCGCCCCAGAGCTCGATGAACACGGTCCAGAAGTCCCGGCTCTCCGTCGCCACCTTGAGGCAGGCGCGGAGGAGCGCGCGGAGCTGTCCCCGGGCGTCGCGGACGCCGCGGGTCTCGAGCGCCACGCGCCGGTCCAGGTCCGCCATGACCGTCGCGGCCGCCCGGCCGAGGATCGCGCGCTTGTCGCGGAAGTAGTAGTGAAGGATCCCGGGCGTCATGCCCGCCTCGGCGGCCACCCGCTTCATGGTCAGGCGCGCGTAGCCGTCCCGCGCCAGGCAGCGGATCGTCGCGCGGACGATGGCCGCGCGTCGCTCGACTCGGACCGTCGGTCGTGGGCTCATATTTGGTTGGTCGACCAATTTATGGACGGCCCATTCTGGCTGGCGGCCGGCCGCGCGTCAATCCCCGGTCGCGGCCGGCCGCCGGGCGACGCCCGACGGATCGGTCGCGAGGCTATACTGGTCGCCATGCTGCCGCTGGCGGGTCTGACCGTGCTCGACCTCACGCAGAACGTGGCCGGCCCGTACTGCACCCAGATCCTGGGCGATCTCGGGGCCGACGTGGTCAAGGTCGAGCGGCCGGGCCGCGGCGACGAGACCCGCGCGTGGGCCCCGCCCCTCTGGGGTCCCGACGGGGCGCTCTTCCTCTCCTTCAACCGGAACAAGCGCAGCCTCGCCCTGGACGTGAAGGCCGCCGCCGCGCGGCCGGTGATCGAGCGGCTCGTCCGCCGGTCGGACGTGCTCGTCCAGAGCTTCCGGCCCGGCAACGCCGAGGCGCTGGGCTTCGGCGTCGGCCAGGCGCGGGCGCTGAACCCGAAGCTGATCTACTGCTCCGTCACCGCCTTCGGCACGCGGGGGCCGCTCCGCGATCAGCCCGGCTACGACCCGATGATGCAGGGCTACACCGGTTTCATGCGCCTGACGGGGCACCCGGGCCAGGCGCCGGCGCGCGCCGGCACGTCGATGGTCGACATGGGCACCGGGATGTGGGCGGCGCTCGCCGTCCTGGCCGCCCTCCGCGAGCGGGATCGTACGGGCGAAGGGTCGGAGGTCACGACGGCGCTCTTCGAGACGGCGCTCGCGTGGATTCCGTACCAGCTGATGGGCTACCTGGCGACCGGCGAGGTGCCCCAGCCGCAGGGCTCGGGCGCCGCGATGATCGTGCCCTATCAGGCCTTCCCGACCTCCGACGGCTGGCTCATGATCACCACGCCGACGGACGCGCTCTTCGGGCGGCTCTGCGAGGCGCTGGGCCAGCCGGGGCTCGCGGCCGACCCGCGCTACCGCACCAATCCTGACCGCGTCCGGAACCGCGCGACGCTGGTGCCGGCGCTCGAGGCGCTCACGGCGCCCCACGCCACCCTGGTCCTGCTCGACCGTCTGCGCCGCGCCGGCGTCACCGCGGCGCCCGTCCAGACGGTCGACCAGATCGCGGTCGACCCGCAGACCAAGGCGAGCGAGATGCTCGTGCCGACGCCGCGCCCTGACATCCCCGACCTCGCCACGGTCGCGCTGCCCGTGCGGTTCGGCGACGAGCGTCCGGCGCCCCGCCGGCCGCCGCCGCGCGTGGGCGAGCACACGGTCGACATCCTCGGCGAGCTCGGCTTCGGCGCCGTCGAGATGGGCGAGCTCCGCGCCCAGGGCGCGGTCGACTGGCCGCTCCCGGAATGAGTTGTGAAGCCATCATCTCGGCGCCAAGCGTCTGAGCCGTGCGGTGGAGGGCTGTGGGGCCACCGGCCGAAGGCCGTCGGACGGCCCGCCCCCGCTCCCCCCCACGTGGACAGATCAACGTGACCGATCCCGCCTTCCGGACGCTCCGGCTCGAGCGGTCGGCCGACGGGCATGTCCTCACCGTGATGCTCCACCGGCCCGAGGTCCTGAACGCCATGAACACGGCCATGGGCGAGGAGCTCCTCGCGTGCTTCCGGGGCCCGGCGGCGGGGGCCGACGTGCGCGCGGTGATCTTCACCGGAGCGGGAGACCGCGCCTTCTGCGTCGGCGCGGATCTCAAGGAGCGCGACGGCATGTCGGACGAGACCTGGCGCGCTCAGCACGCGATCTTCGAGCAGGCCGCGATGGCCGTGCTGCGCTGTCCCGCGCCCGTCATCGCCGCGGTCGAGGGCTTCGCGCTCGGCGGCGGGTGGGAGATGGCGCTCCTCGCCGACTTCATCGTCGCCGGCGAGAGCGCGGTGTTCGCGCTGCCGGAGGTGACTCGCGGCATCTTCCCCGGAGTCGGCGGCACCCAGCTGCTCCCGCGGATCGTGGGCGCGCCGCTCGCGAAGGAGCTCATCTTCACGGGACGGCGCGTGGAGGCGCCCGAGGCGCGCGCGGTCGGCCTCGTGAACCATCTCGTGCCGAAGGGGCAGGCGCGGGCGAAGGCGGCCGAGCTGGCCGCGGCGATCGCCGAGAACGGCCCGGTCGCGGTGCGGCAGGCGAAGAAGGCGATCGCCTGGGGCGGCGAGACCGACCTCGAGACGGGCATGGTGCTGTCCATCGAGGCCTACAACGCGACGGTGGTCACCGAGGATCGCCTCGAGGGCGTGCGCGCGTTCACCGAGCGCCGGAAGCCGCGGTTTCGCGGACGGTGAGGATCCAGCCATGACGTCGATGCGCGTGACCCTGACCGACGAGCAGCGAGCCCTGAAGGCGGGCGTGGCCGAGATCTGCAAGCGCTATCCGGGCGAGTACTGGCGGCAGCTCGACCAGGAGCGGGCCTATCCCGAGGCGTTCGTCACCGAGCTCACCCGCGCGGGCTACCTGGCGGCGCTGATCCCGCCGGAGTACGGGGGCGCCGGACTCGGCATCCTCGAGGGCGGGCTGATCCTCGAGACCATCAATGCCTGCGGCGGCAACGGCGCCGCGTGCCACGCCCAGATGTACATCATGGGGACGGTGCTCCGGCACGGCTCCGAGGACCAGAAGCGGCGCTATCTCCCGAAGATCGCGACCGGCGAGCTCCGCCTCCAGGCCTTCGCAGTGACGGAGCCGAACTCCGGGTCCGACACGACGAAGCTCCAGACCACCGCCGTCCGGCGCGCGGACCGCTACGTCGTGAACGGCCAGAAGATCTTCATCTCGCGGGTGCTCCAGTCCGACCTGATGCTGCTCCTGGCGCGCACGACGCCCGTCGACAAGGTGAAGCGCAAGACCGACGGGCTGTCCGTGTTCCTCTTCGACCTCCGCCAGGCGCAGGGGCTCGAGGTGCGGCCGCTCCGCCTGATGATGAACCACTCCACGAACGCCCTCTTCTTCGACAACATGGAGATCCCGGCCGAGAGCCTGATCGGGGAGGAGGGGCGGGGCTTCTCCTACATCATCGACGGCATGAACGCGGAGCGGATCCTGGTGGCGTCCGACTCGCTCGGCGATGGCCGGTGGTTCGTGGAGAAGGCGGTGGCGTACTCGAACCAGCGGGTGATCTTCGGGCGGCCGATCGGGGCGAACCAGGGCGTCCAGTTCCCGATCGCCAAGGCGCACATGTCGGTCGAGGCGGCCGAGCTCATGCGGAACAAGGCGGCGGCGCTCTTCGACGCCGGCCAGCCGTGCGGGGCCGAGGCCAACATGGCGAAGTACCTCGCGGCGGAGGCGGCGTGGGAGGCCGCCAACGCCTGCGTCGACTGCCACGGGGGCTACGGCTTCGCCGAGGAGTACGACGTCGAGCGGAAGTTCCGCGAGGCGCGCCTCTACAAGACCGCGCCCGTGAACCAGAACCTCGTCACGGCGTACATCGCCGAGCACGTCCTCGGCCTCCCGCGGTCGTACTGAGCCGATGCCGCTCGCGCCGGTCGACCGCCTGGCCGTCACCACCGTCGTCGACAACTCGGTCGACATCCTCCGGCCGGACGAGAAGGTCGCGCGCCGCTGGGGCGTGCCGCGGGCGCGCAAGATCGCCGACCTCCGCGCCGAGCACGGGCTCGCCCACTACGTGGAGGTGACCCGGGGCCGCGAGACGGCCGCCATCGGCTTCGATTTCGGGCTCACCGAGGCGTCGATGACCCACAACTTCCGCGAGCTCGGCCTCGACGCGGGGAAGATCGACGCGCTCGCGCTCTCCCACGGCCACTCGGACCATTTCGGCGGTCTGCTCGGGTTCCTGTCCGCGTACCGGCGCCGGATGCCATCCGGACCTCCGGTTCTACGGGCATCCCAATCATTACGTGGCGCGCTGGATGGAGCGCGAAGGGGACCGGGTATCGCTTGGCCGCCTCGATCGCGACGACGTCGCCCGCTGGAGCCTCGACGTGGTCGACGTCCCCGAGCCCATGACCTTGCCGGAGGGTGTTCTTCTGTCCGGCGAGATGCGGACGCCCGAGCCGTACGAGGCGATCCCGCCGTCCCTCCGCATGGAGGAGGCCGGCGCCCTCGTCCAGGACACCTTCATCGGCGAGCAGACGCTGATCGCCCACGTCCGGGACCGCGGGCTGGTCGTCGTGACCTCGTGCTCCCACCGCGGGATCGTCGGCATCTGCCGCCACGCGGCCCGGGTCAGCGGCGTCGCGAAGATCCACGCCGTGATCGGCGGCTTCCACCTCTCCGGGCTCGACGCAGAGCGGATCGACCGCGTCGTCACGGCCCTCCGCGGCTTCGAGGTCGATTACCTCGTGCCCCAGCACTGCACGGGCGCGGAGGCCTTCGTCCGGCTCGCCCAGCAGATGGGGAAGGAGCTGGTGGTGAGCTCCACCGGCTCGACGTTCACCTTCGGCGGCTAGGCGGATCGGTGGCGGACCTCCCCGTCGCCTGCAGCCTGACCGAGCCCGAGCTGGCCCAGCGCCGGGCGGGCGTGCTCGCCGACGTGCGCCGGAGCGCCCAGGAGGCGCGCTGGCTGACGGACGGTGTCCGGCTCCGCTTCACTGCCACTCCGGAGTCCCTCGCGATGCTGGCGACGTTCGTCGACCTCGAGCGCCGGTGCTGCGCCTTCCTCCGGTTCGAGCTCACCGTCGAGCCCGGCGGCGGTCCCGTCTGGCTCGAGCTGACCGGCCCGCCGGGCGCGCGCGAGTTCCTCCAGGCGGAGCTCGACGGGGTCAGACTTTGACTTCCAAACAATTCCGCCCCGAGGCACCCGGCCCCGCCGAAACTGTTTAGAAGTCAAAGTCTGACCCCAGCTTGGGGAGCCTCCGGGCCTCTGGTACGCTGGATGGCCAACGCGCGGGGCCGGTGCCGCGCCAGAGGGAGCCAGCCATGATCCGCACACCCGCGGCGTTCCTGACCGAGGGCGAGGTCCGCCGGGTCCACGAGGCCTCCCTCGAGATCCTGGAAGACGTCGGGATGCTCGTCCGGAACGCCCGCGCTCGCGAGATCTTCGCCAAGCACGGCTGCAAGGTGGAGGCGGGCGGGGAGAACGTCCGGTTCCCGCGGGCGGTGGTGGAGCAGCACCGCGCCGGCATCCCGCCGAAGTTCACGTTCCGGGCGCGCGACCCGCAGTTCGACCGCACGGTGCCCGACGACGCGCCCGTGGTGATCACGGGCAGCTCGGCCCCGGACATGGTCGACCCGGCGACGGGCATCGCGCGGCGCGCGCTCGCCGCGGACATCGCGCGGATCGCCTGGCTCGTGGACCAGCTGCCGAACTACGACATCTTCTCGGTCTCGACGCTGGCCGACGACGCGCCGCCCGCCTTCTTCTCGACCACGCGGCTCTACGCGGCGCTCAAGTACTGCCGGAAGCCGATCCGCATCAGCGGCCCACCCGAGGAGCTCGACTCCATTCTCAAGCTCGCGCACATCATCGCCGGGGGCGAGGCCGCCTACATGGCGCGGCCGTTCATCACGCACCACTACTGCCCGTGCGTCTCGCCGCTCACGATGGACTTCGACTCCACCGAGACTCTCATCTACTACGCCGAGCGCGGCTTGCCGGGCCACCCCACCCTCGTGCCGAACGCCGGGCTGACGTCGCCGCTGACGCTGGCGGGCACGCTGGTCCAGGGGAACGCGGAATTCCTGGCCGCTGTCGTCCTCGAGCAGATGGTCCGGCCGGGCAAGGCGACGATCTACTCGAGCCTCCCGACGGTGGCCGACATGCGGACGGGCGCCTACGCGCCGGGCGCGATCGAGACCGGCATGCTGTTCATGGGGGTGGCCCAGCTCGCGCGCTTCTACGGGGTGCCGTGCGGCGGCTACATCGGGCTCTCGAACGCGAAGGTCAACGACGCCCAGTCGGGCTTCGAGACCGGCATGTCCGGGGTGGCCGCGCTCCTGTCGGGCAACCACCTCTTCAACATGGCGGGGCTCCTCGACGCCCTCATGTCGTTCGACTTCGCGAAGGCGGTCATCGACGACGAGATCGTGGCGATGCTCCGCCGCATCCAGAAGGGCCTCGAGCTCACCGAGGAGAACTTCGCCCTCGACGTGATCCGCGAGGTCGGCCCGGGCGGCATGTTCGCCGACCACCTCCACACGCTCGAGCGCATGCGGACCACGGGGTTCCTCCCCGAGATCGCGGACCGCGAGCCCCGGCAGGGCTGGCTGGAGAAGGGTGGCATCGACGCCCAGGGCCGCGCGATGCAGCGCGTCCGCGACATCCTCACGCGCGACGCACCGAGCCTCTTCTCGCCGGACGTCGACGCGCGCCTCCGCTCGGAGTTCGCGGGCATGATCACCGCCGAGTTCGCCCCGCCCGAGGGCTGGACCCGCGCTCCCGACGAGGCGCTCTCCGACCGGGCGGAGCGGCGGCGCCGCCGGCTCGCCCAGCAGGCAGAGGCATAGCCCGGTGAGCCCACAGGCCGAAGGCCGTCCAGTCAACGCGCGCAAGACCAGGGGTGTCCAGTGAGCAGCGACCTCACGCAGCTCCCGCTCGAGGAGCTACTCGAGCAGATCCAGGACAACCTCTACGGGGGGAACGCGGAGCCCGTCGTCGCCGGCGTCCACGAGCTCCTCCGCCGGGGGCTCACGCCGTACGACGCGCTGACCCAGGGCCTCATCGCCGGCATGGACGTGGTCGGCGAGGATTTCCGGACCGGGAAGCTCTTCGTGCCGCAGGTCCTGATGGCCGCCAAGGCGATGAAGGCGGGGATGGAGGTGCTGCGGCCGCTCCTCGCCGAGACCGGCGCGCCGCGGATCGGCACCCTCGTCATCGGGACGGTCAAGGGCGACATCCACGACATCGGGAAGAACCTGGTCGGGATGATGATGGAGGGCGCCGGCTTCCAGGTCATCAACCTCGGGATCAACACCGACGTCGAGAAGTTCCTCCACGCGGTGCGGGAGCACGCGGCCGACATCCTGGGGATGAGCGCGCTCCTCACGACCACGATGCCGTACATGCGCGTCGTCATCCAGGCCCTCAAGGAGGCCGGGCTGCGCGAGAAGCTGATCGTGCTGGTGGGCGGCGCGCCGCTCAACGCCGACTTCGCCAAGTCGATCGGCGCCGACGCCTACTGCCGCGACGCCGCCAAGGCCGTGGCGACGGCGAAGCGGCTCATGGCCGAGAAGAATGGAGCGCCGATTGCCTGACGGCGCGCGCTGGCGGGCGCTCCTCGCGTCCGCGGGCCCCGTCCTGGCCGACGGGGCCATGGGGACGATGCTCTTCGAGGCGGGGCTCATGTCCGGCGACTCGCCCGAGCGCTGGAACGTCGAGCGGCCCGACGTGATCCGCGGCATCCACCGCGCGTACCGCGACGCCGGCTCGCGCATCCTCCTGACCAACACGTTCGGCGGGAACCGCTTCCGCCTCGCCCTCCACGGCCTCGACACGCGCGTAGCGGAGCTGAACGAGGCCGCGGCGCGCCTCGCCGGCGAGGTCGCCCACGCCCCGGGCTGCGAGGCGGTCGTCGCCGGCGACATCGGTCCGAGCGGGGCGATCCTGGCGCCCCTCGGGGACCTCGAGCGCGCCGACGCGGTGAAGGGCTTCGCCGAGCAGGCGGCCGCCCTCCACGCGGGCGGCGTCGACGTCTTCTGGATCGAGACGATGTCCGCGCTCGAGGAGGTCGAGGCCGCGGTGGAGGGCGCCCGCCAGGCCGCGCCCGGGGTGCCGATCGTCGTCACGATGAGCTTCGACACCCACGGTTGCACGATGATGGGCGTGCGCCCCGAGCAGGCGGCGAAGGAGCTGACCGCGCTGGGCGCGGTCGCGGTCGGCGGCAACTGCGGCCTGGGCCCGGCAGAGCTCCTGCCCGCGATGATCGCGATGCGCGCGGCCGCGCCCGACGCGGTGCTGATCGCCAAGCCGAACGCGGGCCTGCCCGTGCTGGAGGGCGACCGCGCCGTCTACCGCGGGAGCCCCGAGGAGATGGCCGACTACGCCCGCCGCCTGACGGCGGCAGGCGTGCGGATCGTCGGCGGCTGCTGCGGCAGCGCGCCCGAGCACCTGCGAGCCATGGCCGCCGCGATCGGAGACAGACCGCGATGATTGCTCAAGCCACGACAGATGGCTCTGTCCCCTCCCCCCTCGGGGTGGGAGGGCGTCCGCCACAGGCCGAAGGCCGTCCATGGATCTGGGGGGTCCCGAACCATGAAGCTGCCGAAGAGCGTCACGATCTGCGAGGTCGGTCCCCGGGACGGCTTCCAGATCGAGCCGGAATGGATCCCGACCGAGACCAAGATCGAGGTCATCGACCGCCTGTCCGAGACCGGCCTCCCGCGCATCGAGGTGACATCCTTCGTCCACCCGAAGGTCGTGCCCCAGATGCGGGACGCCGAAGAGGTCATGGCGCGGATCCGGCGGCGTCCGGGTACGCGGTACGTGGCGCTCGTGCCGAACGACAAGGGCGCCGTCCGCGCCGTCGATGCCGGCGTCGACGCGATCCACACCGTCGTCTCCGCGAGCGAGAGCCACAACCTCGCGAACGTGAACATGACCGTCGCGGAGTCGCTCGTGAAGCTTCGCGCCGTCCTCGAGGTCGCCGCGCGCGCGAAGGTGGCGGTGAACTGCGCGATCTCGACGTCGTTCGGCTGCCCGTTCGAGGGCGACGTGCCGGTCGACCGCCTGGAATGGGTGGTGCGATCCCTCGTCGACATGGGCGCCCCGGGGATCGCGCTCGCCGACACGACCGGGATGGCGAACCCGCGCCAGGTCACGGAGATCCTCGAGCGCTTCGTGCCGCGGTTCCCCGGCGTCGAGTGGACCCTCCACACGCACGACACGCGCGCCCTGGCGATTCCGAACATCCTGGCGGCGATGGCGTGCGGCGTGACTCACTTCGACAGCTCGATCGGCGGGCTCGGCGGCTGTCCCTTCGCGCCCGGTGCCTCCGGCAACGTCTGCACCGAGGACCTGGTCCACGGCCTCCACGCCATGGGCGTCGACACCGGCATCGACCTCGACCGCCTGCTCGCCGTGTCGCGGCGCGTGCAGGAAGTCGTGGGTCGCGTGCTGCCCGGCCAGCTCGTCAAGGCCGGTCCCGCGACCCGCCGCTATCCCGTGCCCGACGGTGTCGCCGCGCGCCTGCCGGCCGCCCGGGAGTCCGCGGGCAGATAGCCCGACCGAGTCTCGCAGACGCGCGGTCGAGGTTGAGGAGGCGCACCATGGCGCGCGAGCTCGACGACATCCGTGAGCGCAGTCGCCGGGTCTGGGACGCGATGGCCGCCGGCTGGGAAACCCGTCGCGAGGACCTCTGGCGGTTCTCCCACCCGGCGAGCGAGTGGCTGGTCGAGCGAGTCGATCCGCGCCCCGGCCAGACGATCCTGGACCTGGCGGCGGGTGTCGGGGACACCGGCCTGCTGGCGGCGCGCCGCCTCGCAGGGACGGGCCGCGTCCTCGTGACGGACTTTGCACCCGAGATGGTGGCGGCCGCGCGGCGCCGCGCGGTGGAGCTGGGCGTCACGAATGCGGAGTTCCGCGAGCTGGATGCCGAGCGGATGTCGCTCCCGTCCCGGAGCGTCGACAGCGTCCTGTGCCGCTGGGGCTACATGCTGATGCCCGATCCGGGCGCGGCATTCGGTGAGACGTATCGCGTCCTTCGACCCGGTGGCCGGCTGGCCTTCTCGGTCTTCGGCCCTCCCGAGCGGAACCCCTGGGCGTCGGTCGTCGGTCGGATCCTCGTCGCCGGCGGTCACATGGCGCCGCCGGCGCCCACTGCACCGGGGATCTTTGCGCTGAGTGACCCGAAGCGCGTCCGCGAGCTGCTCTCGCAGGCCGGCTTCGCCGCGCCGGAAATGACGGAGATGCCCCTCAGCTGGCACTTTCACAGCGCCGACGACTACTGGTGGTTCCTGAGGGAGATGGCCGGAGCCATCTCGCCCGTCCTGCAGGGCCTCGATCCGGAAACGCAGGCGCGGGTCCGGGCCCGGATCGTCGAGACGACACAGCCGTTCCGATCCGGCGACGGCTATGCGTTTCCCGCGCTCTGCGCCAACGTCAGCACGCATCGCCCATCCACCCAGGCGGGCTGAGCCGAGGAGTCTCTCCCCCGCGGGCGGCCGGCCGCGGTGCGAGCCCGTTCCGTGTTGGCGTCTGGGCTGCCCTCGCGCTCCGGTGTCACCGCGCGCCAGCTGGGTCGATCTGGGCGCGGACGCGATGGTCGCCGGGGGGCGGATCCACGCGGACGAGGGATCGGCGCTGAAGGCCGAGTTCGCCGGCGGGTCGCCAGCGGCGAGTATTTCGGCCATATTGGCTACATGAGCCTGGTGGCGCGGACCCCGCGCTGAGCTGCGAGGAACGAGGCAACGAGGAGGCTTCCATGCGTCGAGTGAAGGCAGTCGCAGCCGTCGCCGTGGCGATCATCGGTATCCTAGCCGGGCTCGCGATGCCCGCGTCCGCCCAGAGCGTCACGGCGTACGAGGGCGCGCGGCTGATCGTGGGCGACGGGCGGGTGATCGAGAACGCGACCGTGGTCGTGGACGGCGCGAAGATCGCCCAGGCGGGTGCCGCCGCCGACGTGCGCGTGCCGGCCGGCGCTGCGCGCGTCAGCCTCGCCGGCAAGACCGTGATGCCGATGATGGTCGACACGCACGTCCACCTCAGCCCCACGCGCGACGGGATCGTGCGGGACCTGAAGCTGCGCGCCTACTACGGCGTCGGCGCCGCGCTGAGCCTCGGCACGGATACCTACGAGGTGCTCGAGCTGCGCGGCCAGGCGATCCCCGGCGCCGCGCGGTACCTGAGCGCCGGGCGGGGGATCACCATGCCCGAACCGGGGCGCACGACGGTGCCCTACTGGGTCACGAGCGAGGCGGAAGGCCGGAAGGCCGTGGAGGAGCTCGCCGGCGCACAGGGTCGACATCGTCAAGATCTGGGTCGACACCCGGGATGGGAAGTACAAGAAGCTCACGCCGGAGATCTACGGGGCGATCATCGACGAGGCGCACAAGCGGGGGCTCCGGGTCATCGCGCACATCTTCGAGCTCGAGGACGCGAAGGGGCTGATCCGCGCGGGGATCGACGCGTTCGCGCACGGGGTGCGGGACCGGGACGTCGACGACGAGTTGATGGCGATGCTCAAGCAGCGGCCGAACCTCGTCGTCACGCCGAACCTCCCCGACCGGGGTGTCAAGGTGGACCTCGGCTGGCTGCGGCCGGGCCTCCCCGCCGAGGAATTCGCCAAGCTCGAGGCGGCGAACACCGACCAGCCGGCGGCGCAGGCCGCCCATGCGATCCAGGCGCGCAACCTGGCGAAGATGAATGCCGCGGGCGTCCGCCTGACGCTCGGGACCGACGGCAACCGGCCGTGGGGGCCGCACGAGGAGATGCAGGACATGGTGCTCGCCGGGATGACCCCGATGCAGGTCATCGTGGCGGCCACGCGCAACTCGGCCGAGTTCCTCCGGCTCGCCGACACCGGAACCCTGGAGGCCGGCAAGAGCGCCGACTTCATCGTGCTCGACGCCAACCCCCTGGACGACATCACGAACACGCGGGGCATCGCGGCGGTGATCCTCCGCGGCGCGGCGGTGGACCGCTCCCAGCCGTTCCGCTGAGGGTTGGGAGTGGCAACCAGACGCGGGACCGCTCCGGGGAGGGAGGGCGTCTAGGCGCCGTGGCTCGTCAGCGAGGCGCGATGTCCGTCGCGGTCGCCGTCGCCTTGCTCGCCTGGACGGCGAGCATCGCCGACGCGCAACCCGCGGCGCGGCGCCCTGCCATCGGCCTGCTCTCGATCGGCACGGACCCCGCGCGCCCGCTCCCTCCCCAGTGGCAGGCCTTCTTCGACGGCCTGCGCGCCCTCGGGTGGGTGGACGGTCAGAACGTCCGGGTCGAGCGCCGCTTCTCCGGCGGTGACACCGAGCAGGTATCCCGCCTTGCGACGGAGCTCGTGCAGCTGAGCGTCGACGTGATCGTCGCGACGGGGCTTCGGGAAAACCAGGCGGTAGGCAAGGCGACGAGGACGATCCCCGTCGTGATGGTCGTGGTCGACGATCCCGTCGAGGCGGGCTTCGCGCAGAGCCTGGCGCGGCCCGGAGGGAACTTCACGGGGCTCGCCTTCAGCGCGACCGGCGTGGGCGGCAAGTACGTCGAGCTCCTCAAGGAAACCGTGCCGTCGCTCGCTCGCGTCGCGATACTGGCGAGCCGGCCGCCCCGCCCGGCGTTTCTCAAGGAGATGGAGGACGCGGCGCGGACGCTCAAGGTTGGGCTGTCGCCGACGATCCTGGTGCGCGAGGCCGGAGAGCTCGACCCGGCCTTCGCGCGGGCGGCGCGGGACGGGACCGGTGGCCTGATCTTTCCGGCCGATGCCTTCACCCTCCTCCATCGTCAGGCGATCGTGGCCCTGGCCGCCCAGCACCGCATCCCGGCCATCTACGCGTTCGGAGAGGTCGCGGAGGCGGGCGGGCTGATGGCCTATGGGCCGAGCTTGCCCGGTCGCTTCCGGCAGGCCGCCACGTTCGTGGACAAGATCCTGAGAGGCGCGAAGCCCGCGGATCTGCCGGTCGAGCAGCCCACCACGCTCGAGCTGGTGGTCAACCGTGCGTCCAGAGAAAGCTGACGTGTTCAGCGGGAGTCAGCCCCGCCGGGGTAAGAGCCAGAGCCCCGTAACTCGGGTGGCAGGGTGGCGGGAAACCAAGACTCTGAAGCCCACCGACCAAGCCCTCGGAAGGAGGGTGAGTGAGTCGCCGGGCCGTAACGGAAGTGAACGCACAGGTGGCCCCGAAATACTTAAGCCCCGGAGGCCGAGCCTCACGGTTGAGAGGCGAAGGCAGCATGGCCCGTCGCACCTGGCTGATGCGGCGGGACGCTCCGGCGGGGTGAGAGCGACGGCACGGTGACGAGGACACGTCGAGCGACTGGAGAAGCCCTCCTCGCCCCACCGCGAAAGCGGCGGAGCCATGTCCAAGCTATAACCAGTGACCCTGGGAAGTGGGCGGACGGCGAGAGGGTGACGGATGGGTCCGCAGTAGCGACGAAGCGGGGTAATGCCCGTGGAGCGAAGGGGCCCTACTGGTGTGCAGCGTCTCCGCCCACACGGGAGGCAGGGGCGCGATGACAGCGGCGCCCATCAGTCTGCAAGACCTGCAGCGGAGGCTCTACGTCAAGGCGAAGGCCGAGAAGGACTGGCGGTTCTGGGGCCTGTACGTGCACGTGAGCAAGCTGGAGACGCTCCGCGCGGCGTACGCGGTGGCCAAGCAGAATGACGGCGCTCCGGGTATCGACGGGGTGACGTTCGAGGCCATCGAGGCCGCCGGGGTGGAACCGTTTCTAGCCCAGCTGCGGGACGAACTGGTCTCACGCACCTATCGGCCATTGCGGAACCGGCGCGTCGAGATACCCAAGGGCGACGGACGAAGTTCGCGTCCTCGGCATTCCGCCGATTCGGGACCGCGTGGTCCAAGGGGCGCTCACACACATCCTGGAGCCGATCTTCGAAGCCGACTTTCACGACGGGTCGTATGGGTATCGACCGAAGCGGACAGCCCAGCAGGCGGTCGACCGGGTGGCCGAAGCCATCGTGCGAAACAAGACGCGGGTGATTGACGTCGATTTAGCGGCGTACTTCGACAGCGTGCGGCACGATCGTGCTGCTCGCCAAGGTAGCGCGCCGGGTGAACGACCGAGACATCTTGCACTTGCTGAAGCTGATGCTGAAGGCCTCCGGGAAGCGCGGGGTTCCTCAGGGCGGCGTGATCTCCCCCCTCCTCAGCAACATCTATCTCACCGAGGTGGATGCCATGCTGGAGCGGGCCAAGGCGGTCACGGCCAACGGCACGCACACGTACGTCGAGTACGCGCGCTATGCCGATGACCTGGTGATCCTCGTGAACAACGATCGTCGGCAGGACTGGCTGGTGGAGGCGGTGCACCAACGACTCCGAGAGGAGTTGGCGAAACTCGATGTGCGGCTGAACGAGGAGAAGAGCCGGATCGTGGACCTGAGTCGGGGGGAGAGCTTCGGATTCTTGGGCTTTGACTTCCGGCGCGTCCGGTCACTGCGGGGGCGCTGGCGGCCGCAGTACACGCCGAAGCCGAAGAAGCGCACGGCGTTGCTGCAGGAGCTCAAGGAGGTGTTCCGGCGCTCCCGGTCCCAGCCGGTGGAGGCGTTGATCGCCGAGATCAACCCGAAGCTGCGGGGCTGGGTCAACTACTTCCGGATCGGGCACGCGAGCCGGTGCTTTGCCATTGTGCAGGCGGTGGGTCGAGCGGAAGGTACGGCGCCATCTGATGCGGGCGAGGAATCGTCGGGGCTTCGGCTGGAAGAGGTGGAGTACGGCGTGGCTCTATGACCACGCTCGGGCTGTTCGCAGATTACCGAGTGCGGTATCTGAGCCGTGCCTGAAAGCGCTCCCAGCCGATAGGTCTCATAACCCATGACGCGAAGCGCCCAGGAAAGCCCGGTGCCGGAAATCGGCACGCCGGGTTTGAGGTGGCGGGGGCTGGAAACGGCTTACGGCGAACCTACACGGGCACGAAGCTGGAAACGGCGGATACAGCCAAGGGGAGCCTACGGAGCTTTGCGCCAGTCCTCGACCCTACTGAAGGCCGCGAAGGCGCTCGGCCTCGCCATCCCGCCGTCGGTGCGCGCCCGCGCGGATCAGGTGATCCAGTGAGCGGTGAGCTTCCGTTCGGCGCGCTGGAGACCTACCTGGCCTCGGTCCCGGGAGTCTCGTCGCGCTTCGGCCACGGGCAAGAGCCGGATCGCCGGTGGTGGGTGAGGTTCGCCATCGACGTCGGACACCGGCTCGCGTGACACGTCGTCCAGGAGAGCTCGGCCACGTGCTGAACTACCTCTCGACGACGGAGCGGTTTCCGACCCCGTTCGAGCCGGTCTCGCCGCCGCCCTATCTCAACGGGGGCCCGCGGGCGTTCATTCGTGGGTCATCGAGCGCGCGGATCCGGGGTTCGCGCCGGCCACCGTCGCCGAGTGGCTGGCAGGCCGACTCCCGCGGCCGGTCGGCGACCTCGAGCAATGGGCGCGCGACGATTGACGCTCGAGCGATCCATCTGGGCGCCCGCGTCCGCCGCCTGCGCAGGAGCGTGGTAGAGTCGCGACCATGCGGATCAAGTACCGCATCGGCGTGATGCCAGGCCCGTGGCCGCCCGGCCCGGGCGGGCGGGACTTCTTCTGGCAGTTCGTCGAGCTCTGCGAGAAGAGCGAGATCGACTCGGTCTGGTTCTCCGAGCGCCTCTCGTCGCCGCTCCCCGTTCCGGAGCCGATGACGGCGATGGCGGCCGTCGCGGCGCGAACGACCCGGCTCAAGTTCGGGCCCAGCGTGTTCGTCGCGCCGTTCCGGACGCCGGTGATGGCCGCCCGCGAGATCGCGATGGTCGACTACCTCTCGAATGGCCGCATGCTGCCGGCCTTCGGGATCGGGGTGGACCAGCCGCGGGAGTTCGAGGCGGCGGGGGTGCCGTTTCGCGAGCGCGGCCGGCGCACCGACGAGGCGATCCAGATCATGCGGCGATGCTGGAGCGAGGACGAGGTCACCTACGCCGGGGAGTTCTGGCGGCTCGACCGCATCAGCGTCTGGCCGAAGCCGGTCCAGCAGCCCATGCCGCTCTGGATCGGCGGGAACAGCGAGCCGGCCATGCGGCGCGCCGGGCGGCTCGGGGACGGCTGGATCCCGTCGTTCATCACGCCGGAGCAATTCCGGGTCGGCGTCGAGAAGACGCAGGCGTTCGCCGCCGAGGCCGGCCGCGACATCGAGGTCGACCACTTCGGCGCCCTCTTCTACTACTGCCTGGATCCCGACCCGGCGGCCGCCCGCGCGCTGGCCGACCCGTTCATCCCGCGGGGCCGCGTCGACGACGCGACGCTGGCGCGCTGCACCGCCTTCGGCCCGCCCGCGCGGGTGCGGGAGCACCTGGAGGCGTACGTCGCGGGCGGGGCCTCGAAGTTCATCCTGCGTCCGATGTGCCCGCCCGAGCGGATGCTGGACCAGCTCGCCCAGCTGGCCGACGAGGTCGTGCCCGCGTTCCACCGCCGGACGCCCTGACGGGCGTCAGAGCTCGACCTGCGCCCCCAGCTCGACCACGCGGTCGGGCGGGATCCTGAAGTACTCCATCGCCGAGCGGGCGTTGCGCGTCAGGAAGCCGAAGAGGAGCTTCCGCCATTTCGCCATCGGCGCCGCCCCGGTCGGGAGCACGCGCGTCCGCCCGACGTAGTAGCTGGTGTCGGCGAGCCCGCCCGCGATCCCGAGCCCGCAGCAGTGGTCGACGACCGCCGGCACGTCGGGCGTCTCCATGAAGCCGTAGCGGGCGCGGACCCGGTGGAAGCGCGGGGCCAGGAGCTCGCTGCCGAGACGGTCGGCGTCGTTCACCTCGGGCTCGTCCGTGGTCAGGACCGTGAGGATGATGACGTTCTCGTGGAGGGCCTTGTTGTGCGCGAGGTGGTGCAGGAGCACCGGCGGCACCCCTTCCGTCGTCGCGTTCAGGAAGACGCCGGTGCCGGCCACGCGGGGTGGCGGCACGCGCGCGAGCCGCTCGAGGAACGGCTCGAAGGGCACCGACGCCCGCGCGAGCAGCACGCGCATCAGCTCGGTGCCGCGCTTCCAGGTCGAGAGAAGGATGTAGACCGCCGCCGCGATGACGAGGGGGACCCAGCCGCCCGCGCGGACCTTCGCGAGGTTGGCGCCCAGGAACGCGAGGTCGAGCGCGAGGAAGAGCGCGGTGAGGCCGCCCGCCCGCCACGCCGGCCAGCGCCACCGGTGTCGTGCCACCAGGTAGAAGAGCACGCTCGTGACGGCCATCGTGCCGGTCACCGCGATGCCGTAGGCCGCTCCCAGGGAGCTCGACGAGCGAAACCCGAGGACGAGCAGGAGACAGCCGACCATCAGGGCGGCGTTGATCTCCGGCAGGTAGACCTGCCCGGCTTCCGTCCACGAGGTGTGGACGATCGTCACGCGCGGGAAGTAGCCGAGCCGGACGGCCTGGCTCGTGAGCGAGAACGCCCCCGAGATCAGCGCCTGCGAGGCGATGATCGTGGCGAGGGTGGCGAGGCCGAGGAGGGGATAGAGCAGCGGGCGCGGCGCCAGGAGGTAGAAGGGACTCTGGATGGCGTCGGGCAGACGGAGGACGAGGGCGGCCTGGCCGAGGTAGTTGAGGAGCAGGGACGGCAGCACGAGCCCCGACCCACGCGCGCCGGATGGGCCGGGGACCGAAGTGTCCCATGTCGGCGTAGAGCGCCTCCGCGCCGGTGACGGCGAGGACGACGGCGCCCAGAATGAGGAATGCGGCGCGGCCGTGCTCGACGAGCAGCCGGATGCCGTGCCACGGGCCGAGGGCGCTGAGGATGCTCGGGCGCCGCCAGACCTCCGCGGCGCCCAGGAGCGCGATGGTCACGAACCACGCGACCATGACCGGCCCGAACAGCCGGCCCACGCTGGCCGTGCCGCGCTTCTGGAGGGCGAACAGGAGCAGCAGCAGCACGGCCGCGATCGGGACGACCCAGGGGGCCAGCCCCGGCGCCGCGATCTCGAGGCCCTCGACGGCTGCCAGCACGGAGATCGCCGGCGTGATCACGCCGTCGCCGTAGAGGAGCGCCGCGCCGAAGAGCCCGAGCGCCACCACGAGGGGACGCCGCGCCGGCGGCGGGATCAGCGCGAGAAGGGCCAGGATGCCGCCCTCGCCCCGGTTGTCGGCGCGCATCACGAAGGCGACGTACTTCCCGCTCACGATCAGGAGTAGCGACCAGATCAGGAGCGAGAGCACGCCGAGGACCGTGTCCTCGGTGACCGGGAGCCCGTGGCCGGGGCGCAGGCACTCCCGGAGCGCGTACAGGGGGCTCGTCCCGATGTCCCCGAAGACGATCCCGAGGGCCGCGACGGCGAGGGCCGTCCCGTGCCGCCGGCCGGGCGGTCGCGCGCGCGCCATGTCCCCACTCTACCGAACGCGGCGGCGAGCCGGCCGCGCGATCAGCGCATGTTGCCGGTGTGGCCGAGCGAGTACCGCCCGGGCTGGGGCCACACGGTGAGCCCGTGTGGCTCTCGCCCGACGGGGATGGTCTTGACCTCGCCGGTCCGCGTGTCGAAGACGTAGACCACGTCGTCGAAGCGGCCGCTCAGCCAGAGCTGGGTGCCGTCCGCGCTCACGTTGCCCATGTCCGGGCTCCCGCCGCCCGGCACGGTCCACGTCGCCTCGATGGTCCGGGTGGCGAAGTCGATGACGGACACCGAGCCAGGCCCCTTCGGCCGGCCCCGGATCTGGCGCGAGCCGCGGTTCGCCGCGTAGAGCTTCTTCCCGTCGCGGCTCGGATAGAGCCCGTGCGTGCCGGTCCCGGTGGGCAGGAAGCCGATGACCTCGAAGCGCGCGCCGTCGATGAGATGGATGCCGCCCGCCATCATGTCGGCGACGAAGAACGTCTGGCCGTCCGGCGAGGCGCGGATGTCCTGCGGCATCCCGTTGCGGGGCAGGGAGAGGTAGCCCAGCACCTTCCGGTCGACCATGTCGACCTTGACCAGGCCGCTCTGGAACTCGCAGGTGGCGATGAAGTACCGGCCGTCGATCGCGAAGTCCACGTGGTTCACACCCGCGCAGTTCGGCACCGCGATGGACGTCTGGAGGGCCATGGTGCGGGGGTCGCGGAAGTCGAGCCGCTTGAGCGCCTCGGCGACGACCATGGCCGAGCGGCCGTCCGGGGTGAAGTAGAGGTTGTAGGGGTCGTCGACGGGGATCGGCTTTCCCGGCTTGCCGGTCGTGGGATCCACCGGCGTCAGGCTGCCCGTGGTCAGCCCCTCGGCGTTGTTCGCCACCCACAGGGTCGTGAGGTCGTAGGACGGCACGACATGCTGCGGATTGATGCCGACCGAGAACGTCTCGATCACGGTCAGCGTGGTGGCGTCGATCACGGTGACGGTGTTCGCCTTGACGTTGGGAACGTAGACGCGCGGGAGCGCGCCGACGACCGCCGGACTGAGCCGGCCCGCGGCCGTCTCGCTGTAGAGATTCTTGGGATCGGGCACCGGAGGCATCCCCGGGAGCAGCTGGAGCGGCGATAGCGGCGCCGCGGTCACCGGGGGCGGGACCGGGCTCGACGTCTGCGCGCTCAGCGGAAGGTGCCACCGGTGCCACAGCGCGCCGACGCTCCAGAAGCCGCCCAGGAGCGCGAGAAGCAGGCCGATCCGGACGCGGGTCGACGTCGCGGAGAGACGCGAGCGAACGCGCCGGGCGGTCACGGATGTCCCCCGGCGGGAAGCGCCGCGCGCCGCGCGAGCGAGCGGCGGATGGCCTCGACGGTCTGGGTCACGATGTCCTCCACCGCCGCGCGGCCGAGCTCCGCGCTCGCCCGGCTGGGGTTGCCGTCCGCGCCCTCCCAGGCGCCGGGATCCGGTGCGGCCCGCAGGCGATCCTGACGGACGAGGCTCGGGTCGACGGCCAGCATCAAGGAGGTATCCAGGGCGCCGGCGTGGTTACCGATCTCCGCGTCACTGTAGCCGCGGCTGCGCAGGAGCGCCCGGCCGCCCGCGGTGCTCGCGTGGTAGTAGGCGTCGATGGCGTGCGCGCGGGTGGGCGCGCCGGCCCACGCGCGATTGAGGCGCCGCGCGACCGCGGCCTGGCCCGCCTGGTTCCCGCCGCTGTCACCGAGAAAGACGATGTCCCGGAACCCTTGAACGGCGAAGCTCCGGGCCGCCGCCTCGAGGACGCCCTCGAAGACCGGCTCCGGAACCGTGACCGTGCCCGGGTAGCGCATGTGCCCCGTCGGCGGCGTGAGCCCGCCCTCCGGGACGTAGGCCAGCACCGGAGCCACCAGGGTGCCGCCGAGCGCGCGAGCTATCGCCGCGGAGAGCGCCTTCACGCGGACGTTGTGCTTGCCTATCGCCATGTGCGGCCCATTCTGTTCCGTTCCTCCCGTGGGCACGATGATCGTGGTGACTCCGCCGCGGATCAGATCCCGGACCTCGGTCCAGGTCAGCTCCTCGAGGATGACGGTCGCTGGAGTCTCCGCCCGGCTCGCCGCCGGGGACAGAAGGCTCCACCCCACCAGGAGCAGGACCGCGCCTGTTCGCATCACCCTCCCGCGCGGACGCCTGGCGTGAGCCGGCGCCACGGGCGCACCGCGTCTTCGCCGGTGCCAGGGGGCGCGCGCGTTCGTGAGCGAGTGTACCAGCGCCCCCTTCGTGAGCCGAAGGAACGCTGTTGCCCGCGTCCCGGCGGCCGCGGCGACGGGGCGGGTGATCACGCTGAGGTCGTCGGCAGGCGCGACCGACGCTGCGCGGCGGGGCAGGCCCGCGGTGGCGGGACCCGTGGCCGGCTCGAAGGGCCCCCCGAAGCGGTCGCCGGGGTTCACGAGAAAGCCGGAGTCCCAGGGCCTGGCGTCCGGCGGGATGCGGAGCGAGTGCCGGGCGTTCCGCGGATGGTAGGCCGTGGTCGTGTGCGGATTGCCCGGCGAGTCCTGGATCCACCGCACGGTGTCGCCCGGCTGGATGCGGATCCCGATCGGGTCGAACCCGACGTGCTTCCCCGGACGTCGCAGGCCCAGGCGGTCGCCGGTCACGGCCGCCGGACGCGCCCGTACTGCGCCCGGCCCCGATCAGAGCGCGAGGTCCTTCTCCGCGGTCGACATCATCGTGTTCCGGCCCGCGGTGTACGGAAAGCGATCGAGCAGGGTCGGGTCGAGCTTGACGCCGAGCCCAGGGGCCTCCGGCGCCGTGACGTGCCCGTCGCGCGGGCGGATACCCTGGACGGCCAGGAGCTCGTTGAGCGGGTGCTCAGTGAAGTTGTACTCCGTGATCGCGCAGTTGGGCGTCACGAGGCCGAAGTGGATGCCGGCCATGATGGTCACCAAGGTGCCCCACGAGTGGATGGCCAGAGGCTTCTCGTGGACCGCGGCCAGGCTGGCGATTCGCGTGCCCTCCGTAAACCCCGAGGTCGCGATGTCGAACTGGACGACATCGAAGGCGCCGCGCGTGAGGTATGGCAGGAACGCGTAGGCGGTGGGCAGGCTCTCCGCGCCGGCGATGTTGACCGTGGTGGCCTGCCGCATCTCGACGTAGCCCTCGATGTTCTCCACCCGCACCGGTTCCTCGAGCCAGAGCGGCTCCAGCGGCTCCAGTTCCTTGGCGATCTTCTGCGAGATCGAGACGGACCACGGCACGGCGCCGCCCGCCTCGCCCGCGTCGACCATGATGTCCATGTCCCGGCCCAGCGCCTCGCGCAGCGCGCGGACGAGCGGACCGACTGTCCGAGGATCGGTCACGCGCAGCTTGTAGGCGTCGAAGCCGTGCGCTTGCGCCCGCTTGGCGTCGGCGATGAGCGGCTCGGCGGTCGTGTACAGTCCGTTGCTCGCGTAAACGCGAATGCGGGACCGGACCAGGCCGCCCAGCAGCTGGTAGACGGGCAGGTCGAGCAGCTTGCCGAGCAGGTCGTGCATCGCCATGTTGATGCCGCCCATGACCGCGATCCCGATTCCGTAGCGGTTCCAGAACCGGCTCTCCTGGTACATCGTCTCCCAGGCGCGATTGATCTCTCGCGCCGGGAACCCTTCCAGAACCCGGTTGAAGTGGGCGGCGATGCCGAGCACCGGCTCGTAAGTGTGCGTTCCGAAGGTCACCTCGCCGAGCCCGTACTCGCCGTTGTCCGCCGTCACCCGGATGAGCCCGGCGTCGAGATTCTCGACCACGCCCGCCGCGAAGCGGTAGGAGAGGTGGGCGGGGTACCGGTACCGGAGAAAGAGCGGCTCGACCTTCGCGATCTTGACCACGCGGCCCTCCTTGTGGTGAACGGGCGGAACCGGAACCTACCGATGGTGGCCGAGCGCCGCCCGAAGCGAGTCTCCCAGCGCGTTCAATCCGAGGATCGTGAGCGTCACGGCGAGGCCCGGGAACACGCCGAGCCAGGGCGCCTGACTGAGGAAGTTCCGCCCGCTGTTCAGCATGGTGCCCCAGGACGGCGTGGGCGGCCGGCTGCCGAGGCCCAGGAAGCTGAAGGCAGCCTCGAGCAGCACCGCGTCCGCCATCACCAGCGCGGTCTGGACGAGGAGTGGCGGCACGGCGTTCGGCAGGATGTGGCGACCCACCACGCGCGTGTCGGCTGCGCCCAGCGCGCGCGCCGCCTCGACGTACTGCTCGCTCTTCTGGCTCAGCACGGCGACGCGAGTCAAACGACCGAGCGTGGGGACACTGATGATCGCGACCGCCACGACGACGTTCGCGATCCCGGTGCCGAGAAGGGCCACCACGCCAATGCCGAGAAGCACGGCCGGGAAGGCGAAGACGGTGTCCAGGAAGCGCGAGATGAGGGTGTCGACGCGACCGCCCAGGTATCCGGCCGCGAGCCCGAGTGGCACCGCCACCAGGAGGGCGGCAGCGGCCGCGCCGAAGGCCACGCTCAGCGAGATCCGCGCTCCGAAGATCGTCCGCGACATCACGTCGCGCCCCAGTTCGTCCGTTCCGAAGGGGTGCTCCATGGAGGGGGCGGCCAGGGGGGAGTCAGCGCCGATCACGAATGGATCCCATGGCGCGATCCGGGGTGCCAGAACGGCGACGACGGACAGCGCCACCACCACGGCGAGCCCGAAGCGGCCTCCCCCGTCTCGCAGCATCTCGCGGACGATGCGCGCGGCCGGACGCCGCGTCGGCGATCCGGGCGCGACGCGGGCGGGTGAGCTGTCGACAGCCGGGCGGCGCGGTCCTTCCGGCCCGAGCTCGGTCGGGGTCTGCACTCGCTAGCTGGTGAGGCGAATCCGCGGATCGAGGATCGCGCAGCAGAGGTCGGCGACGACGTTGGCGACGATGAAGACGGTGACGAAGAACAGCATCATCGCCTGCACGATCAGGTAGTCCCGGTTCCCAATGGCATCGAGCGTGAGCCGGCCCACCCCGGGCCAGCCGAAGACCGCCTCCGTGATGACGGCGCCGCCGAGGAGATAGCCGAATTGCACCGCGAGGACCGTCACCACCGGCAGCGCGGCGACGCGCAGGATGTGTCGCGTCACGATGACTCGCTCGCGCAGCCCCTTCGCTTCGGCGGTCCGCACGAAGTCCGCGTGCATGACCTCGGCCATCGAGGATCGCAGGAATCGGATGAGGATCGCGGTTGCCGAGGCGCCCAGCGTCAGGCAGGGGAGAACGAGGAGCCGGAGCGCCTCCCACGGGTTCTCGACGATGCTCACGTAGCCCGATGGAGGAAGCCACTGCAGGGACACGGCGAAGAGGAGCAGCAGGAGGATCCCCAACCAGAAAGTGGGCAGCGCCAGCGCGAGGGCGTTCAGGAGAGCGATCACCCGGCTGACCGCCGATCGGGGCCGCACGGCGGACAGGATTCCCAGGGGAGTTCCGAGGACGAGCATGACCACCATCGTCCCCACCGCCAGGTGCAGCGTCGCCGGCAGCCGCTGCGCGACGAGCTCGGCCACCGGACGTCGGGTTGTGTACGACTGGCCGAGGTCACCCCGTCCGAGCCGCCCGAGCCAGGCGACGTACTGCACCGCGAGCGGGCGGTCGAGCTGATAGAGATGGCGCAGCGCCTCGACCTGGCCGGGCGTGGCATTCGGACCCGCCATCGTGACCGCGGGGTCCCCGGGAATCAGCCGAACGAAGCAAAACACGACGATACTGCTCAGGAACAACACGGGGAGCGCCTGCAGGAGCCGCTCCCCGACGTACGACAGCATCGGCCGGTCCGGCCGTTGAGCCGCTCGACGTTCCGCTCTACGACGAGAGGTCGGTGGCGGCGAAGTGCGGCACCTGGTCGACTGGGTGCCGGTAGTTCTTCACCCGCTGGCTGATGACAACCGGGATCACCCAGAACGCCAGGTTGACGGTCCAGCTCTCCTCGGCCCAGATCATCTGGAGACGGTCGTACGTGCGCTTCCGCGCCTTCACGTCCGTCGTGCCGATGCCCTCGAGGACCAGCTTCTTGTACTCCTCGAAGAAGGGCTTGTCCTCGATCTTGGCGCGGTTGTTGTTGATGCGGAGCGGAGAGCTGTTGTTGATGCCAGAGGCGGGGTCGAGCCGCCCGTCGCCAAGGCCGAACGCGACGGTGTCCCACTCACCCTTGCCGTACGTGTCCCAGAACGCCGACTCTTCCTTCTCGATGATCGAGAGCTTGACCCCGATCTGCGACAGGTCCTGCGCCCAGATCTGCGCCATCTCCTTGGAGCCCGCCAGCTTGCCCAGCATGATCGTGGTCTCGAATCCGTTGGGGAGCCCGGCCTGGCTCAGAAGGGCCTTGGCGCGGCCGAGGTCGAACTTGTACATCGAGCTCGCCGCCGGGTTGTACCAAGGCGCCGAGGGCAAGTAGCGCGACTGGGTGGCCGGGGCGAGGCCGAAGTAGGCGAGCTTCGCGATCTTCTCGCGGTCGACGCTCCAGTTCATCGCCTGCCGCACGAGCTTGTTGTCGAACGGCTTGTGCGAGGTATTGATCACGTTCGTGTACCAGAATCCGCCCGGCGGCGGTGTGATGACCTGGACCCGCTTGTCGGTCTTGAGCCGGACCACGTCCGACGGCGCCACGGTATCGACGAAGTCCGCGCTCCCCCCGAGGAGGTTCGCGATGCGCGCCTGATCGTCGGCGATGATCTTGACCGTCACCCGCTCCAGCTGAGGACGCCCCTTCTCCCAGTACTGCTCGAAGCGCTGGAGCTCGAGCTTGTCACCCGGAGCATAGCTCACGAACTTGAAGGGGCCGGTGCCCACCGGCTTCGTGGCGACGTCGGCCATCGTCTCCTTGGGAATGATGTAGAGCAGCGTGAGGTCGTCCAACTTGAGGGGATACGCCTGCTTGTACGTGATCTTGACCGTGCTGGCGTCGATCGCCTCCGCGCCGTCCACGGCGGGGTCGAAGTAGTCGAAGAGGTAGTGCCCGATCGACTTGTCCTTGGCTCGGGTGATGTTGTCGATGACATCCTGGGCCGTGAAGTCTCGTCCGTTGTGGAACTTCACGCCCTTCCGGAGCTTCACCGTCAGGGTCTTGTCGGTTTCCTTCCAGGACTCGGCGAGCTGCGGACTCGGGACGAAGGGATTCTTGCCCTGGTAGTCGAATAGCGCGCTGAACACCTGCCCCTGGACGATCCACGCGCGCGTCTGGGCAAAGTACGGGTCGAACTGAAGGTCCCCGGGCGCGGTGGCGATCAGAGTGCCTCCGGCTCCCCACGTCCGGCCTGGAAGCGCCGACAGCGCCGCGGCGGCTGCCGCGCCGGCAACGCCCGTCCGGAGGAAGTCACGGCGGCCAACGGAACCGTCGACGGCTCTGAGTTCTTCGCGCATGTTCGGCCTCCCGTCTTCGGATGCGAGCGACTGCGTGGACGTGATGGGATCGTAGGCCGGCTTCCCGGAGAGTGTCAATGCGCCGCGCCCCGGAAGACGGTTGGCACCCGGTGCCGTACAATCGCCCGAGCGACGGTTCGGCCCGCGGCGGGCGGCCGATCGTGGGAGACTCGATGAGCTATCGTCTCGGAGTCGACGTCGGGGGCACGTTCACCGATCTGGTTCTGGTCGGGCCGGACGGGCGTGCCCTCACGCGGAAGGTCCTCTCGTCCACCGGCGACTACGCCGAGGCGATCGTCCGGGGCGCGAGCGAGCTGATGGCGGCGGCGGGCATCGGCGCCGCGGACCTCGGCGAGCTGATCCACGGCACGACCGTCGCGACGAACGCCATCCTCGAGCGGCGCGGGGCGCGGACGGGGCTCCTCACGACCGCAGGGTTCCGCGACCTCCTCGAGATCGGGCGCCTCCGCCTCGCGCGGCTCTACGACATCGACTTCGAGCGCCCGGCGCCGCTGGTCCCGCGCCGCTGGCGGCGCGAGGTGGTCGAGCGCCTCGGCCCGGGCGGGGAGGTCCTGACGCCGCTGGACGCGGCCAGCGTCCGGGAGGCCGTCGGCCTCCTGACCCGCGAGGGCGTCGAGTCGATCGCGATCGCGTTTCTCCACGCGTACGCGAGCGGCGCCCACGAGCAGGCAGCCGCGGCGATCGTCCGCGAAGAGGCGCCGGGCGTGATGCTGACGCTGTCCTCGGAGATCCTGCCCGAGGTCCGGGAGTTCGAGCGCACCAGCACCGCCGTGACCAACGCGTACGTGATGCCGGTGATGAGCCGCTACCTGGGGAGCCTCGAGACGGAGCTGCGGCGGCTCGGCGTCGGCGCGCCGATCCTGGTCATGCAGTCGAACGGCGGGGTCATGACGGCCGCGAGCGGGCGGCGGCGCCCGGTGCATGTGATCGAGTCGGGCCCGGCGGCCGGGGTGATCGCGACCGCCGAGCTCGCGCGCCGGATCGGCCGGCCCAACGCGATCAGCATCGACATGGGCGGGACGACCGCCAAAGCGTCGGTCATCGAGGGCGGGGAGCTCAAGCGCACCGGCGAGTTCGAGATCGGCGGCGCGCTGTCGCAAGGGAGCCGCCTCAATCGCGGGAGCGGCTTCCTGCTGCGCGTGCCGGCGATCGACATCGCGGAGGTCGGCGCGGGCGGCGGGAGCATCGTGCGGGTCGACGACGCCGGGCAGCTCCACGTGGGGCCCCGGAGCGCGGGGGCGATCCCCGGCCCGGCGTGCTACGGGCAGGGCGGGAAGGAGGCGACGCTGACCGACGCGAACGTCGTCCTCGGCTACCTCCACCCGGAGCGGCTGCCGAGCGGGCTCGCGCTGGATGCGGCGCTCGCCCGCGCGGCGATCGCGGAGCAGGTGGCGCGGCCGCTCGACCTCGAGCTCGAGGCGGCCGCGCACGGCGTCTACCTGGTGGGCTGCGCGCGCATGGCCCGCGCGGTCCGCGCGGTGACGATCGAGCGCGGGCGCGACGCGCGGGAGTTCGCCCTCGTCGCCTTCGGCGGCAACGGGCCGCTCTTCGCCGCCGAGATGGCGCGCTCGCTCGGGATCGCGACGGTGCTCGTCCCGCCCGCGCCCGGCGTCTTCAGCGCGGTCGGCCTCCTCGAGGCCGAGAGCGAGCATCACCTCGTGCGGAGCGTGCTTCGCCCGCTCTCCGCCGAGACGGCCGCGGGCGTGGCCGCCGCGCTCCGCGCGCTCGAGGGGGAGGCCGAGGCCCTCCTTCGCGCCGAGGGCTACCGGGAGACGGTGGCGATGGAGCGGGGCGTCGATCTCAAGTACGAGGGCCAGTCGTTCGAGCTGACGATCCCGGTCCCGCCGGAGTGGCGCGGCGCCGGGGGCGTCGACGCGCTCGCGGCCGCCTTCGCCCAGGAGCACCTGCGCACGTACGGGCACGCCGCGGCGGGCGACCCGATCCAGGTCGTCAATCTCCGCGTCACGGCCCGGCTCGTCCGGCCGGGCGGACGGCCCCCCGTCCGGCTCGCCAGCGAGCCGGTCCTGGCGGGGGGCGGGACGCGGCGCGCCTACTTCGGGCGCGAGCGCGGTCTCTTGACCACGCCCGTGCTCACCCGCGTGGAGCTCGGGCTGGCGCTGCGCCCGGGTCCACTCCTCGTCGACGAGTACGACGCGACGACGCTGGTCCCGCCCGGCGCGGCCGCCCGCCTGGACGCGCACGGCAACATCCTCATCGAGACGGGAGCGTCATCGTGACCTCGAGGGTGGCCCCGGATCCCATCACGCTCGAGCTGGTCAAGAACGCGCTGGACGCGATCGTCGACGAGATGGCCATCGCGCTCGTGCGCACCGCCTACTCGAACAATCTCAAGAACTCGATGGACATGTCGTGCGCCCTCTGCGACGCCGAGGGCCGGCTCATCGCCCAGGGGCTGACGCTGCCGCTCCACCTCGGGTCCGTGCCCGACGCGATGGCCGCCGTGAAGGCGAAGTTCGCGGGGAAGATCCGGCCCGGTGACGTGTTCATCCTGAACGACCCGTTCGAGGGCGGGACGCACCTGCCCGACTTCTACATCCTGAAGCCGATCCACGTCGGCGCCGAGCTGGTCGGCTGGTCGGCGAGCATCGGCCACCAGCTGGACGTCGGCGGCAAGACGCCGGGCGGAAATGGCTGCGACGCGACCGAGATCTTCCAGGAGGGGCTGCGCATCCCGCCGGTCCGCCTCTACGATCGGGGCGAGCCCGCCGAGGCGGTGTTCGACTTCATCGACAAGAACGTGCGGGTGCCGCGCCAGGTCCTGGGCGACGTGCGCTCCCAGGTCGCCGCGTGCCTCACGGGCGAGCGCGGCTACCTCGCGCTCCTCGAGCGCCACGGCCGGGAGGGGTTCCGGGCCTGCACCGACGCGCTCCTCGACCAGGCGGAGCGGCTCGCGCGGAACGCCATCAAGGCGATGCCGGACGGGGTCTACCGGTTCGTGGATCACATCGACGACGACGGCATCGATCCGGACCCGATCCCGATCGTGGTGACGATCACGGTGTCGGGCGACCGCCTGGTGGCGGACTTCACCGGCTCGGCGCCCCAGGTGAAGGGTGCGATCAACTCGCCCATCCCGTTCACGAAGTCGGCGGTCTACGCGTGCGTGCGCCACCTGATCGGCGGCGACCCGCCCAACAACGAGGGGTACTTCCGCCCGATCGAGGTCGTGGCGCCGCCGGGGACGATCGTGAATCCGGTGCTGCCGGCGTCGGTGGCCGCGCGCGGCCTCACCGGCTTCCGCATCGCCAACGTGGTCTTCGGCGCGCTCGCGCAGGTCGCGCCCGACCGCGTGTTCGCGTGCGAGGTGGGCGGCGACACCGGGGTGAGCATCGGCGGCTACGACGCCGAGCGTCGGGCGTTCGTGTTCCTCGAGTTCCTCTTCGGCTCGTGGGGCGGGCGGCCCACGCGCGACGGCATCGACGCCTGCAGCAGCTCCGTCGTGAACTTCTCGAACAACCCCATCGAGGTGATCGAGGCCGAGTATCCGATCAGGATCCAGCGCTACGGCTATCTGCCCGACTCGGGCGGCGCCGGCCGGTTTCGCGGCGGGCTCGCGCTGATCCGCGAGTACCGGTTCGAGGAGACCGAGGGGACCCTGCAGCTCCGCACCGACCGCCGGCGGCACCTCCCGTACGGGCTTCAGGGCGGACGCTCCGGGACGCCGTCCGCGAATCTGATGAATCCCGGCACGCCGGCCGCGCAGGAGCTGCCGGCGAAGTGCACCCTGACGCTCAAGCGCGGTGACGTCTTCCGGCACGTGTACGCCGGCCCTGGAGGCTGGGGCGATCCGATGACGCGGGACCCGGAGCGGGTCCGCTGGGACGTGCTGGAGGAGAAGATCAGCGTCGAGCACGCGCGCCGCGAGTACGGCGTCGCGCTCGACCCGACCACGCTCGAGATCCAGCCCGACGAGACCGCTCGCCTGCGCGCCGCGCGCTGAGCGGCGCCGCGTCCGGGCGCCGCGTCCGAACGTGCGACGGGCGACCCGGAGCCGCCCGTGCGCCATCCTTCCCAGTTGATGCTGACCGCTTTTCAGCGGGCGGGGATGTAGCGCTCCGACCAGTACCCGTAGGGATTCCGGGCGACGTAGACCGGATGCGGCTTGTGGACGACGCGCCGCGGTCCCTTCACGATCACGGTCTTGTGCACGACGACCGGCGGCGGGGTCCGGTACACCACCGGGGCCGGCATGACCACGACGGGCGGCGGCGTCACGACCACCGGCGCGGGCTGATACACGACCGGCGGCGGCGCCGGCTGATACACGACGGGGGCGGCGGGGGCGGGTAGACCACCGCGGGCGCGGCGACCACCGGGCGGGGGATGAGCGCGTCGAGGATGACCGCGGCGCCGACGCCCACAGCCACGCCGGCGAGAACGGCCGCCGCGGTGTTGCTGCCGGCCCTCGCGGGCCGCGCGGCTCCCAGGAGCGCGACGGGCAGGACCAGCGCGGCGATCAGCATCTTCTTCATGGCCGTTGCCTCCTTTGGCACTCGTGACATTGGATGACGGGGGCCCGGCCCCTATTCAGGCGCCTCCCGGCGGGGCGGTTGCGTCCCGCTGCGACGCGGGGTTGCCCGCCCGCCGCGTTGCTTGTTGCGCGCGGCCCGGCGGTGGCACACTAGCGCCGCATGACGTCGGTCAAGGACACGCCGTCGCCGCTGGCAGTCTCGCCCGGTCTCGTGTTCCACGGGATCAGCTTCGATCCGGCCAATCGCACGGTGCGGAACTTCGACCTCGCCGGGTTCGACGCGGAGCTGAAGGACCCGACGGTGTTCTCCTGGATCGACATCGAGGCGCCGGACATCACCCCGCTCAACGAGGTCCTCCGGCGCATGGACATCGATCTCGTGCTCGTCTCGCACTTCGACCGCCCCGAGGTGCTGCCGCGCATCGTGGAGCGGCCGGAGTGCCTGGCCTTCAATCTCTACCCGATCTACGAGCCGGACCGGCACCTCGACACGGCGCAAACCATCGCGGAGATCGAGTTCGCCCGGATGATCCTGATCCTGGGCGCGGACTACGTCATCACGTATCACCGGAAGCGGCTCCAGGCCGTGGACCAGATCAAGGGCACGTGCGTCGACAGCTTCCAGCTGGCCGGGAGGACCCCCGGCTTCATCGCGTTCCTGTTCCTGCAGGGCTGCCTCTACGACTACGCGCACCTCAATCTCGCCAACGACAACTATCTCGATCTCCTGGAGGCCGAGCTGGCGGCCGGCAGCACCGGGGGCGTCCCTGACAGCGTGGCCGTCGCGGCCCGCAACATCCTCACGCTGAAGAAGCTCGCGGCGAGCCTCCACATCGTCCTGATGCTCCTCGGCACGAAGCGGAGCCGCTTCGTGAGCGACGAGGGCCGGAACGCCTTCCTCGAGATGCTCCGGAACGCCCTGGCGATCCGGGAGGCGGTCGACTCGTCCCGCGATCTCCTCGACGGCATCCTGGGCGGCATCCAGGCGGCCGCCGCCAACCGGACGAGCGAGATCGCCCGGGTGCTCACCGTGGTGTCGAGCATCATGCTGCCGCTGACGCTGATCGCGGGGATCTACGGCATGAACTTCGAGCACATGCCGGAGCTCAAATGGGAGCTCGGCTACGCGGGCGTCCTCGGCGTGATGGCCACGGTGGGGTTCGGGCTGGTGGGCGTGTTCTGGCGTCTCGGGTGGCTCGGCGGGATCTCGACGCGGCGGTCCCCGGACCGGAAGAAGACTCCCCCCCACTGACGCGCGCGGTCCGGTGGCCGGGACCGGCCCGGCGTCAGGGCCCGATGACCACCTTCCCGAGAACGGCGTCCACCACGTCCTGGATGCGCGCCGCTCGCTCGTTCTCGGGCACGTTGCGGAGGAGCGACCGCGTGACGTAGTTGCGCGCGCGCACCTTGGACCTCTTGTTGTCGATGATGTCGATGAGCAGCGTGCCGGCCTCGAAGGAGTCGGGCTTCCCCGTGCCCGTGTAGGCCGCGTGCGCTTTCTCGTGCAGAGGCCACGCGTCGTCGCTGTAGCCGAAGTAGTCGTTGATCGACCGCGTGGACACGTTGTCTCCGAGGATGACGAGGTAGGCCACCGTGACGTCGCCGCCGGAGGGCACGCGCTTCACGCCGCGAGCGGCGAGGTTCTTCTTGATGGCCGCCTGGATCATCGCGTGGACGGCCTCCCGGTTGTCGGCATACGCGGGCGGCTGCTTGACCCCGCCGTCCACGAAGTTGAACGTCCCGGCGCGAATCGTGCCGGTGTCGACCTTGGCCGGAGTGGAGGCGCAGCCGGCGAGCAGGAGGGCGCCGATGGCGAAAAGGAGGCGGCGGAAGAGCTTCATGGATGATCGCTCCGGGATTCGAGATTCATCGCGCCCGCGGGCGGACGGCCAGATCGTGCTCGCCGCCCCGAGCGGTGTCAAGCAATTCGTCGCCGCGACGAGCCGGGACGCCGGTGTCGCATTTGCGCCGATCCGGCTTCTGCCCTAGTCTCCTCACCCGTGGCGGAGATCATCGATCTCGAGGGCGCCGCGCGCCTCGTGCGCGACGGGGACCACGTGCTGGTCGGGGGCTCCGGCGGCGGGCATGCCGTGCCCGAGGCCTGGATCGTGGCGCTGGCCGAGCGCTTCCGGACGACGGGCCGGCCCCGCGGGCTGTCGCTCATGAGCGTGGTCGCGCTCGGTGACTGGAAGACGACGGGCTTCAACCGGCTGGCCCAGCCGGGCTTGATCCGGCGCGTGGTGTCCGCCGGCTTCAACAACAGCCCCGCCGTCGGCGCGATGGCGGCCGCCGACGAGATCGAGGCCTACACGCTGCCGCAGGGCGCCCTCTCGCAGCTCTGCCGCGACATGGCGGCGGGCCGTCCGGGCCTCCTGACCCGGACCGGCCTCCACACCTTCGTCGACCCGCGGCTCGGCGGCGGCAAGCAGAGCGCCCGGACGACCGAGGACCTGGTGGAGCTGGTGAGGCTTCACGACCAGGAGTACCTCTTCTACCGCGCCCAGCCGATCGACGTCGCGGTGATCCGCGGGACCACCGCCGACGAGCGGGGCAACGTCACGATGGAAGACGAGCCGTACTTCGGCGAGCAGCTCTCCATCGCGCAGGCCGCGCGCAACCGCGGGGCGACCGTCGTCTGCCAGGTCGCGCGGCTCGCCGCGGCGGGGACCCTTCCCGGCAAGCAGGTGAAGGTGCCGGGCGCGCTGGTGGACTACCTCGTCGTCGTGCCCGACGAGTGGCAGACCTACGTCACGCGGTTCGATCCCGCGTACGCGGGCGCGGTCCGGCGCCCGGAGGCGGCGCTCGCGCGGCTGCCGCTCGACATCCGCAAGGTCATCGCCCGGCGGGCGGCGCTCGAGCTCTTTCCGGGGGCGATCGTCAACCTCGGGTTCGGCGTCTCGAACGGGATCGCCCCGGTGGCGGCCGAGGAGGGGATCCATCGCGACGTGACCCTGACGGTGGAGCAGGGGATCGTGGGCGGCGTGCCCGCCGGCGGCAACGACGCCGGCGCCGGGCACAACTACGACGCGATGATCGATCAGCCCTACCAGTTCGACTTCTACGACGGCGGCGGGCTCGACATCGCGTTCCTCTCGTTCGCCGAGGTCGACGCCGACGGCAACGTCAACGTGAGCCGCTTCGGCCGCGTCGTCAACGGGCCGGGCGGCTTCGTCAACATCAGCCAGGGCGCGCGGAAGGTCGTCTTCTCGGGGACGCTGACCGCCGACGGCCTGGACATCCGGCCGGACGAGGCCGGCGGGGTGCGCCTCGTGCGCGAGGGGCGGACCCCGAAGTGGGTGCCGGCCGTGCAGCAGATCACCTTCAGCGGGCGATACGCCCGGACCCGGGGCCAGGAGGTCCTCTACGTGACCGATCGGGCGGTGTTCCGGCTCGGCCCCGAAGGGATCGAGCTGGTCGAGATCGCGCCCGGCGTCGATCTGGATCGCGATGTCCTCGCCCGGGTGGGCTTCCCGGTGCGGATGCCGCGGCCGCCGCGCCTCATGGACGCTCGCCTGTTCCGCGCCGCGCCGATGGGCATCGCCGCCGAGTTCCGCCAGCAGCGGTCCCCCCGCCAGAGGAGGCGTCCCGAGCCATGAGCACGCCGGAGCTGGTCCGCGTCACCGTCGACGCGGGCGTCGCCGTCCTGACCCTGGACAACCCGCCGCTCAACGTGGTGACCCTCGAGCTGACCCGCCGGCTCCGCGCGGCGCTCGACCGCCTCGCGGCCGATCCGGAGGCGCGCGTGCTCATCGTGACCGGCGCGGGGTCGCGGGCGTTCTGCGCCGGGTCGGACGTGCGGGAGTTCCCGTCGGTCTCCGACGACGTCGTCCGGAAGAAGCTCGCGCCGGAGAACGACGCGTACAGCCGCGTCGACGACTTCCCGAAGCCGACGATCGCCGCGCTCAACGGGCTCGCCTACGGCGGCGGGCTCGAGCTGGCGGTTTGCTGCGACATCCTGATCGCGGGGGCGGATGTGCGGCTCGCGCTGCCGGAGGTGAAGCTCGGCGTGCTCCCGGGGAGCGGCGGCACGGTGCGCGTGCCGCGTCGGATCGGGGAAGGACGGGCCAAGGAGCTCATGTTCACGGGCGACCCGATCGACGCCGAGACCGCCCGCAGCTGGGGGCTCGTGAACCGCGTGGTCCCCCCCGGGCAGGCGCTGGCCGCGGCCCTCGAGCTCGCGCGCACGCTGGCCGAGCGGCCGAATCGCGCGCTCCAGCTCATCAAGGAGGCGACGGACCTCGCCCAGGACACGCCCGAGGACGAGGCGATCCAGCGGACGCTGGCGCTGTCCGAGGCGATCTTCCGGACCGAGGACGCCCGCGAGGGCGTGCGCGCCTTCTTCGCGAAGGAGCCCCCTCGCTGGCGCCACCGCTAGCGCCGGGCCGCGTCCGCGCCGCGGCGCGCGCCGTTCAGCGCGCGCCGGCGGGGATCTCGCGGGGCGCCACGCCCACGTAGTCCGCCCGCGGCCGGATCAGGCGGTTGTCCGCGTACTGCTCGAGGGCGTGCGCGCACCAGCCGGCCACGCGCCCGACCGCGAAGATCGAGGTGCAGAGGTCGCCCGGAATCCCGAGCGCGTGGTACACCACCGCCGAGAAGAAGTCGACGTTGACCGGCAGGCTCGTGCGCGCCGTCACGGCCGCGTAGACGCGCTCGGCGACCTCGAAGAGCCGGGCGTGCCCGGTCGCCTCGGCCATCGTCTTCGCCATCTGCCGGAGCACGCGCGCCCGGGCGTCGTCGACGCGGTAGACCCGGTGCCCGAAGCCCGGGATGCGCGTCCGCGGGTCCGCCCGCTCCCGGCGGGTGCCGCGCGCGTGGGCGTCCAGGCGCGCGGCGACGTAGGCCTCGGCCCGCCCGGGGTCGCCGATCTCGAGCAGCATCGCGAGCACGTCCTCGTTGGCGCCGCCGTGGCGCGGCCCCTTGAGCGTCGCGATCGCGGCCGTGAGGGCCGCGTGGAAGTCCGCCAGCGTGGCGACCGCGACGCGCACCGCGAACGTCGAGGCGTTGAGCTCGTGGTCGGCGTGGAGCGTGAGGATCGTGTCGAGGACCTGGGCGACGTCCGGCGCGGGCGCGCGCCCGTGGAGGAGCCGGAGGAAGTGGGCGGCGTGCGAGCCCTCCTGGTCCGCGGCGACCGGCTCCTGCCCCGTGCGGAGCCGCTGCCAGGCGGCGACCACCCCGGGGATCAGCGCGGTGAGGCGGAAGGCCTTGCGCAGGTTCGCTTCGTCGTCGCCGGCATGAACGTCGGGATCGACCGTGGCCGCGAGCGAGACCGCGGTGCGGAGGACGTCGAGCGGATGCGCGTCCCGCGGGAGCGTGCGGAGGAGCGCGAGGACCGGCGGCGGGACCGGGCGCGCCGCGCGCAGCCGGGTCGTGAACGCCTCCCGCTCCGCGGGGGACGGGAGCTCTCCGAACCAGAGGAGGTAGGTCGTCTCCTCGAAGCTCGCGTGGGCCGCGAGATCCCCGATCTCGTACCCGCGGTGATACAAGCGGCCCTTCGCGCCGTCGATCGCGGTGATCGCCGAGCGCGCCGCGATCACGTCCTCGAGCCCCGCCTTCCAGGTGGTCTCCATGGCTGCCTCCTCTTCGCGGTGGTCGCCGGACCGGTTGCTGGATTGATTATTATTGATTATGATTGATTTAGCAAGATACCCCTCTGGACGCCGGCAAGGAGGGTTGCTAGGGTGGCGGAAGCGATGGTGGTGATCGGGGGCGAGGAGTACCTGACGGTCGACGAGGCGGCGGGGCGGCTCGGGGTGAAGCCCGCGACCCTCTACGCCTACGTCAGCCGGGGCGTGCTGCGAAGCTACCGGCAGGGCATGCGCCGCCAGCGGCTCTACCGGCGCGCGGACGTCGACGACCTCCGGCGCCTCCAGCCCAGCGCGGCGGCCTTCCCCGCCACGCCCGAGATCCCCCTCGCCGAGAGCTGGATCCGCGAGTAGCGGGTCCCGCGCCCCGCCCTCCAGAAGGTCAGACGCCGGTCGCTAGATTCGCTGGCGCCGGCTCGCTCCTACGCGCCGTCAGCGCGCCGACCGCCCGGCACGCGCCAGCAGCGAGGTCTGCTCCGGGTAGGGCAGGGTCGGCGTCAGGCCGGCGAAGCGCCGCTCGACCAGCCCCGACTCCTCGATCACGCGCCGGTACCGGCGCCGGCCCGAGTTGTCGTAGACGATGAGGCCGTCGGCCGCGAGGTGCGGGATCGCCGCCCGGAGGCACGCCTCGCGCGCGCGGCCGTCGATGACGATCAGATCGAAGCGCCCGCCGACCCGGTCGATTGCCGCAACGTAGTCGGCGAAGTCGAGCCCCTCGTGGCCGGCCTTGCCGGAGGGGACGCCCGGCCGCGTCGACCACCGCGCCTCGACCTGATGGAGCGTGACGTGCGGGTGCGCGGCGAACTCCGGCCGCATGCGCGCGGCGAAGCCTGCGTGGTGCTCGACGGTGTGCACCTCGTCGACCCGGCGCGCGAGCCACAGGGTGCTGGCGCCCGATCCGAACTCGAAGACGCGGATCGGCCGCGGCCGGGCCTCGAGCCACGCGTCGACGCTGTCGATTGCGGCGTACGTCCACCAGGGCACGTCCAGCTCGGCGATCGCCAGCGAATCGTGGACGCGGGTCAGGCTCACCAGCCAGTGCCGGAACCGCTGCCGCCGGTCAGGAGGCGTGCGAGGCAGGACGCCGAGGCCCGTGAGCGCGCGGCCGGCGGCGCGCGCGCCGCGGGCGTACGCGTCCTTGACCCGATGTGACCAGTGCCCCGCCACGTGGGACCTCTCGCGTGTCACGGGATCCGGCGCTCGTCCGCGCGCCGTGGGCCCGCCGCGCGCGCCGGGTTACTTCTTCCCGCCCGACCCGCCGCCGCCTCCGCCGACCGCGAGCAGCACGGTGGCGGCGGCGAGGACCGCCACGTACTCGTAGCCGGCCCACGTCCGCCCGATCGCCGCGTCCACCACCGTGCCCTTCAGGAGCATGTGCTGGCGCACGTAGACCGTGAGGAGGCCGAGGAGGAGCACCGCCGCGTTGAGCGACGCCGCCAGGCGCGTCCAGAGCCCGATCACCAGCATGGCCCCGCCGATGCCGTTGATCGCGATCACGCCGACGGCGAGGATCGTGTGAGCGTTGAACCCCAGCTTCTCGATGTAGGCGGCGAGCCCTTTCGGCGTTGCCGCGAAGAGCGCGAGATAGGCCTGGAAGAGGTAGACGGCCCCGAGGGCGGTCCGGAGCGCGAGGCCGGCGTACGCGCTCACCGGGGGACCCGTGCGCGACGCGGGGCGGCGGCTCGGTGTCGGGGCATGGTCTCGCGCCCCATGGCGCCAGAATCCAGCGGCGCCGTCAAGCCCGGAATGCCCGACGGCGCGCGCGGCGCTGCGCGTCCTCGGGCCTCGCAAACAGCATTCGGGCCTCGCAAGCTTGACAGTCGGCGCCGCCGACGGGTAGGCTCGCCGGGACGATGGCGGCACGCTCGATCTTTGTGACCTGGCCGATGGAGTCGGATGTGCGCGCCATCCTCGAGCGGGTCGGCACCGTCCACACCAGTACCACCGAGCACGAGCTCCCGATCTCCGACTTGATCCGCCACGTCGCCGACGTCGAGGCGATCATCCCGATGGGCGCCCACTCGATCCCCGAGCCGGTCATCGCCGCCGCGCCGCGGCTGCGGATCGTCGCGGTGGCCGCCGTGGGCTACAACATCGTCGACGTCGCCGCGGCGACCCGCCGGGGCATCCTCGTGACGAACACGCCCGGCGTGCTCACCGACACGACGGCGGACATGGCCTGGGCGCTCATGCTCGGCGTGGCGCGCCGCGTGCCCGAGAGCGACCGCTTCGTCCGTGCCGGGAAGTGGACGGGCGTCTACTGGAGCCAGCTGATGGGCACCGACGTGCACGGGGGGACGCTCGGGATCATCGGTCTGGGCCGGATCGGGCAGGCCATCGCGCGCCGCGCCCAGGGCTTCGGCATGCGCGTTCTCTACCACAAGCGCACGCCGGATCCCGAGGCCGCGCGGAGCGTCGGGGCCGAGTACCGGACGAAGGCCGAGCTTCTCCGGGAGTCCGACTTCGTGGTGCTCTCGATCCCGCTCACGCCGGAGACCCGGCACCTGATCGGCGCCGCGGAGCTCGCCCTCATGAAGCCGACGGCGTTCCTCGTGAACGTCGCGCGCGGCCCCGTGGTCGACGAGGCCGCCCTGGTCGAGGCGCTCCGGGCGAAGCGCATCGCCGGCGCCGGCCTGGACGTCTTCGAGGACGAGCCGAAGCTCCACCCGGGTCTGCTCGGGCTCGAGAACCTCGCGCTCACGCCGCACATCGGCTCGGCCTCCGGCGCGACCCGGCGCCGGATGGCGACGCGCGCCGCGGAGAACTGCATCGCCGCGCTCGAGGGCCACCGGCCCCCGGACCTGGTCAACCCCGACGCCTGGCGCTCGAAATGACGCGCGGCAAGCTCTGGCTCTTCCTCCTGCTCCTGCTCCTCGCCGGGGGCGGCTTCCTCATCTGGCGGCAGCGCCAGCCCCCCGTGCGCGTGACGATCGAGCCCGCGCCCGCCGCGCTCGGGCACACGGCCCGCCCGATCACGGTGGTTCTGGACTCGCCCGCGGCCAACCTCGCCGCGATCGACGTGCGGGTCGTGCAGCAGGGCACGGTCCACCCGGTGCTCACCGAGGACCTGAGCGCGAGCGCGACCCGGACCCTGCGGAAGCCGGTCACGCTCGACGCGGCCGCGTTGAAGCTCCAGGAAGGGCCCGCCGAGCTCGAGATCGAGGCGCGCGACACGCTCTGGCGCCCCCGGCCCCCGCGCGGCCCGCGGCTCGTCCATCGCTTCACGGTGGACCTCACGCCGCCGAAGCTCGAGCTCAAGACCGCCACGGGTTACATCAAGCACGCCGGCGCCGGCATCGTCGTCTACCGGCCCGAGGGCGCGGCGCGCTCCGGGGTCCGGATCGGCAACGAGTTCTTCCCCGGCGTGGCGGGGCTGGCCCAGGACCCGGCCGTCCAGGTGGCGCTGTTCGTGATCCCCTTCAACACGCCCGCGGTGGCGCCGTCCGTCGTGGCGGTCGACGAGGCCGGCAACGAGCGCGTGATCGGGGTGCCGGTGACCTTCCTGCCGGTGCGCTTCCCCAAGGACACCATCAACCTCACCGAGGCGTTCCTGCGCCGGAAGATGCCGGAGCTCGCGCCGCAGACGCCGGGCACGGCGGGAACGGACGTGCTCCTCCAGGCCTTCCTCCGCGTCAACGGCGAGGGGCGGAAGGGATTCGAGGCGAAGAACCGCGAGATCGGGTCCGGCGAGAGCTCGCCGAAGCCCCTCTGGACGGGCGCCTTCCGCCAGCAGTCCAACACCAAGGTCTTCGCCAACTTCCCCGAGGAGCGGACCTACCAGATGGACGGCCGCACCGTCGATACCCAGTGGCACCTCGGGATCGACCTGGCGTCGAACAAGCAGAGCCCCATCGAGGCCTCGAACGCCGGCCGCGTCGTGTTCACCGGGCCGAACGGCATCTACGGGAACATGGTGATGGTGGACCACGGCCTCGGGCTGATGAGCCTCTACGGGCACCTCTCCGACATCGCGGTGAAGGTGGGCCAGAACGTCCAGAAGGGCGAGGCGCTCGGCCGCAGCGGAGAGACGGGGCTGGCCGGCGGCGACCATCTCCACTTCGCGCTGCTGGTGCGCGGCGTCTACACGAGTCCGATCGAGTGGTGGGACGACCACTGGCTGAAGGATCGGATCGCAAAGCCGCTGGCGGACGCCGGCATCACGTTGCCGGGAATCACCGACGGCGTGTCGGCCGGGCCGGCCGGCTCGGGCCCCGTGGCGCCGCCGCCGCCGAAGCGCCGGACGCCGCGCGCCCGGCGTTAGCCGCCGACCAGACCGCCCGCCCTCACCAGGGTCGCGCGGCGCGCCCCTCCAGGATCACGGCGAGGACGGTGCCGCCCACGGCCAGCAGGAGGAACAGGGCAGCCAGCAGCCGCGGACCACGCGGGAGCCCCGTGGCCGCGCGACGGAGGCCCAGCCACGCCCAGATCGCGCCGAACCCCATGAGCCCGAGCGCGAGCGCGAGATAGGCGAGCCGCAGCTGGTCCATGCGCGACAGTGTGACGCACGGGCCCCGCGCTCGGCAAGAGCCCAGCCGTCCGGGTCATGCCCGACGCCCCGCCCTCGCACCCGGCTTCACCCCGGCCGTCTGATCGGCTAGACTAGGCGCGGCTCTCGCCGGAGGCCGCGTGTGGTACTAATCTGTCGCTGCCTACGCTGCGGCTATGTTCAGCCCGGGGACGACCCCCCAGAGCGCTGCCCCCACTGTGGGGCACCGACGGAAGACTTCGAGCTCGTGGAAGAGGATTGAGCCCGGCTCTCGCGCCGGGCGGGAGGTGCTCGAATGGCCATCGTGACGATCGCGCACGAGACGGGCTCGGGCGGCCCCGAGATTGGGATCGAGCTCGCCAAGCGGCTCGGATGGCGCTATGTCGACCGCGAGATGCTCTCCGAGGCGGCCCAGCGCTACGGCGTGGGCGAGGACAAGCTGACCGAGCTTGACGAGAAGAAGCCCTCGCTCTTCGAGCGGTTCGACGTCGAGACCCGCCAGTACATCACCGTCCTCCAGTCCGCCCTCCTGGACAACGCCGAGCAGGACAACGTCGTGATCAACTCCCGGGGCGGCCAGATGCTGCTGCGCGGCATCTCGCACGTCCTCCGGGTCTTCGTGATCGCGCCCTTCGAGCTCCGGGTCAAGCGCGTCATGAAGAAGATGTCCGGCCAGGCCCAAGAAGGCGTGGACGTTCGCACGACGGTGGAGATGGTGCGCCGGAGCGACCAGGAGAAGCACGGCCGCATCCGGTACCTCTACGACGTCGACTGGGGCGACCCGGCGCTGTACGACCTGGTCCTCAACACCGAGAAGCTCACGGTGGACGCGGGCGTCGAGGCGATCGCCGGCCTCGTCCGGAGCCTCACCGTGACCCCGGAATCGCGGCAGCAGGTGCGCGACCGGGCGCTCGCCTCTCGGGTTCGGTCCGCGCTGGCGGCGCACCCCGACACGAGGAAGTACCGGCTGACCGTCGAGGCCGAGCGGGGGATCATCCGCTTGGAGGGCACGGCCGCGCTCGACCGGGCCGCGGAGGTGGCGCGAACGGTGCAGGGCGTCGTGGACGTGAAGGGCCAGCTGCTCGAGGTGCCGCCGATCCCGCCCTTCGTTGCCTGACCGAGCGCGCCCTACCGCACCTTGACGACCCGGCTCGCGATGCCTCGGCGCGCTAGCGCCTCCCGGTACGCCTGGGCGTCGGCGCGGCGGGCGAACTGGCCGTACCGGAGGTGGTACTGCCCGCTGGGCGCCAGCGCTTCGCTGACGCGCACCTCGAAGCCTCGGGCGCGCAGCGGACGCGCCGCCGCCACGGCGGCCGCCAGCGAGGCGTGGCGCCCGAGGATCACCTCGGACGCCCCGGCCTCCTCGACGATCGTCCCGCGCCCGATCTCCCGCACCGCCTGGCGCGCCTCGTCGGCGGACGCGAACCCCGTCGCGGTGACCACGAACAGGGTCGCCGTATCCTCCTTGCGGAAGCGCACCGTCGCATGCCCCAGCCGGTTGAGCTCGGCTTCGAGCTTGTCCATCGCCTCCCCGGCGAGGAAGGGGCCGCTCTCGAGCACCCATCGCTCCGGGGTCGGCGCCGGCGGGCGGGCCACGGGCGCGGGCGGCGGCTCGGGCTGTCCGGGCCCGGGCGCGCGCTCGGAGGGGACGGCGCCATCGGCCGCGTCCGGCACGGCGGGCACCGCCACGACCGCCGGCGGAGGGCTACTCAGTCCGCGCCAGCGCGGCCAGGGCCCCGCGAGGCGGTCCACGAGCAGCCAGGCGATGACCGCGGCGAGCAGGACGACGCTCGCGGCCGCGAGGGGCACATGCGTGTACCGTGAGATGAGCCAGCGCATCGGAGGTCTGCAATGATGTTCGAGAGCATGCTCGGTGAAGTCAAGAATGTTGTCGACGGCGTCCCGGCGCCGGGCGTCGAGTGAGCCGACTTCTCCTGAAGGGCGGGCTCGCGGTCCTGGTCGCGCTGGCCGCCGGGCTCGGCCTGGGACTGGGGCTTCAGCTGACCGGCCTCCGCTGGCCGGCCGCCGCGCCCCCGCCGCCCCGCGTCACCGGCCCGACGACCGCTGACATCCAGCGGGCGTTCGTCGGCGTCGCCGAGCACCTCCGGCCCGCCGTCGTGAACATCGCCACGGCGCACTTCCTGCGCCGCCAGCGCCCCCGCGGAGGGCCCGCGCCGGGGCCGCCGAGCATCAAAGACTACTTCGACCAGTACTTCGGCCAGATGCCGCCGGGGGAGCGGGAGCGCTCGGGTGTCGGCTCGGGCGTCATCATCGACAAGCAGGGCCACATCCTCACCAACCTCCACGTCATCAAGGGCGCGGACGAGATCACGGTCCGCTTCCACAACAAGAAGGAGGTGGCCGGGAAGATCGTGGGCACGGACGCCACGACCGACCTGGCCGTCATCCGGATCCCCGCCGACGAGAGCATCATCGCCGCGAAGCTGGGGGACTCCGACCGCATCGAGGTCGGGGAGTGGGCCATCGCCATCGGGAGCCCGTTCGGGCTCGAGCAGACCGTCACGGTCGGCGTCGTGAGCGCGACAGGCCGCTCGGAGGTCGGGATCGTCCCCAACGAGAACTTCATCCAGACCGACGCCTCGATCAATCCCGGCAACTCCGGGGGTCCGCTGCTCAACGCCCAGGGCGAGGTGATCGGCATCAACACGGCGATCCTCTCGTCCGGCCAGGGCATCGGCTTCGCCATCCCGATCAACACCGCGCAGCGAGTGGCCAGCGCCCTCATCGCCCGCGGCCGGGTCCAGCGCGGCTGGCTCGGAGTGGCGCTCGAGCCCATGAGCGACGACCTCGCCCAGGCCCTCGGGGCCCCCAAGGGCAAGGGCGCCGTCGTGAAGCGCGTCCTGCCCGGTGGCCCCGCCGAGAAGGCTGGCATCCAGCCGAACGACGTCATTGTGCGCTTCGGCGACACGACGGTGGGCGATCTCCAACACCTCCAGCGTCTCGTCCTCGATGCGCCGGTCGAGCGCCCGGTCAGCGTCCGCGTCCTGCGACAGGGCAAGGAGGTGCAGGTGTCGGTCACGATCACCGAGGCGCCCGCCGAGCGCCCCGGGGCGTCCTGAGGCGCCCGGCCGCATGGTCTTCTCCTGGCGCCGCCTCCGCGAGCGCGCGACCGGCGTGCTCCACCTGGACGAGGAGCCGTCGCGCCTGGCCATGGGCATGGCGGTGGGCGTGTTCATCGGAGTCACCCCCTTCTACGGGCTCCACACGCTGCTGGCGCTCGGCGCGGCCTATGTGTTCCGCCTGAACAAGGCCGCGACGATCACCGGCGCCTGGCTGAACCTTCCCTGGTTCGCGCCCTTCGTCTACGGCTTCTGTCTCACCCTGGGGGAGGCGGTGCTCACGGGCGACTGGAGCCGGTTCTCGATGGCGAGCGTCCACGGGCTGGCCGAGTCGGCGGGGGCCTATCTCCGCGCGGGCCCGCGCGAGACGGCGGACAACCTCTGGCAACTCGTGTGGAGCATGCTCTTCGTCGCGTCGAAGCCGTTGTTCGTGGGGACGACCGTCGTGGGGATCGTCCTCGGCGTCGCCGCCTACTTCTTCACGCTCGAGGCGGTGCGGGACGTCCGTCGGCTGCGCGCCCGGATCCATCCGGTCCCGGGCGCCCAGAGCGGGCCGCCCCAGACCGGGCGGATGCCCTGATGCCGGGCTTCCGCTCTCTCCTGGAGGCGCTCTCCCTGATGGCGGCGCGGATGCTGTCGCTCGGCGAGGAGGCCGCCCACGTGCTGGCCCGGATCGGCGCGATCCTCTGCGCCATCCTGGCGGGTTGGATCGGCTACCGCCTGCTCACGGTGGTGATTCGCCGGCTCCTCGAGCCGCTCGCCGGCGCGACGGACTATCCGGCGCGCGCCCAGCGGGCCCGCACGCTGGGTCCCCTCCTCACGAGCACCGTGCGATACCTCATGGCCTTCCTCGTCGGCGTCGTCATCCTGCAGGAGGTCGGCATCGACGTGCGGGCCCTGCTGGTGTCGGCGGGGGTCGTCGGGGTCGCGATCGGGCTCGGGGCCCAGAGCCTGATCCGCGACGTCATCATGGGGCTCTTCATCCTGCTGGAGAACCTGATCGCGGTGGGCGACGTGATCGAGGTCGGCCAGCACACGGGCGTGGTCGAGTCGGTCGGGCTTCGCGTCACCAAGATCCGGAAGTTCTCGGGCGAGCTGCGCATCATCCCGAACGGGGAGCTGACCGCGTTCGGGCATCACACCGCGGGCTGGGGCCGTCTGGTCGTCGAGGCCTCGATCGACTATGACGAGGACGTGAATCGCGCGCTCCGGGTGCTCGGCGAGGTCGGCAAGGGCCTGGCCGCGGCACATCCGGCGATGGTGCTCGACCCGCCGACCGCCGAGGGCATCCTCCGGTTCGGCCAGGGCGGCGCGCCCGAGATGGTCCTGCGCCTGCACGCCCGCGTCGTGGCGCTCGAGAAGACCCCGCTCGAGTTCGAGGCCCGCCGGCGCGTGAGGGACGCGTTCGCCGCCGCCAACATCCGGACCCCGCGCGCCGCCATGGAGGTCCGCCTCGTCCCGCCGGCCGCCGGCGCCGCCGAGGACAGTCGAAAGGAGTCGGTCGCATGAGGGTCCGCATCGCCGTGTTCCCCGCCGCAGGTCTTGGCACCCGTTTCCTGCCCGCGACGAAGGCGCAGCCGAAAGAGATGCTGCCGCTCGTCGACAAGCCGATGATCCAGTACGTCGTCGAGGAGGCGGTGGCGGCGGGGATCGACCGCGTCTGCATCGTCACCGGACGCGGCAAGCGGGCCATCGAGGACCACTTCGACTCGGCGGTCGAGCTGGAGTTCTATCTCCAGGAGCGGGGGAAATGGGAGGAGCTGGCCCAGATCAAGACCATCTCCGACCTGGCGTCGGTGTCGTACGTCCGCCAGAAGGAGCCGCTCGGCCTGGGCCACGCCATCCTGTGCGCCCGTCCGCTGGTGGGGGACGAGCCGTTCGCCGTCTTCCTCGGCGACGACATCATCGTGTCGGACCCCCCCTGCATCGGCCAGCTCCTGTCCGTCTACGAGCAGCACGGCGACCCCGTCCTGGCCGTGAAGCAGGTGCCCCGGGCCCAGCTCTCGCGGTACGGCGTCATCAAGGGGACGCCGGTCGGCGAGAACGTCTACCTGGTGGACGATCTGGTCGAGAAGCCGGCGCCCGAGGCGGCGCCGTCGGACCTCGCGATCATCGGGCGCTACATCCTGACGCCCGACGTGTTCCCGATCCTCGCCGAGACGGCGCCCGACCACCGGGGGGAGATCCAGCTGACCGACGCGCTCCGCAAGCTGCGCGCCCGGCGGCCCATCTACGCGGTGCGGTTCACCGGGCACCATTTCGATACCGGCGAGAAGCTCGGCTTCCTGAAGGCCACGGTGGACATGGCGCTGGCCCGTCCCGATCTGGGCGACGCCTTCCGGGAGTACCTGCGCGGGGTCAAGCTCTGATCCGCCAGACCGGCGGCCCGGGGTTGGAAGGCGGCCTTCCGGCCCGGGCGCACGCCGGGGGAACCCTCTCGCCGCGACCTGCCTAGCAGCCCCATCCGGACCCGGCCTTAGCTTGTGGGGGTAGGGGGGCTTTGCTAAAATCCTGACACCGTTAACCGTTCTCGAGCTAGCAGGGACAACCTCTTGACCTCGCTCATGCAGGGCCGAGCGTCTCTCTTCCCGCCGGAGCAGTCGGCTTCCACCGGCTGCCGGCCGTCGGGACGGCTCGAGGCGCGTCCGGGGCTCGAGCGGAGGGCCGCCCGTGCCTGACAAGCGCCCCTTCCACATGGCCACGCCCCAGGAGATCAAGGCGGGCGAGGTCACCGACGTCTACTTCAACCGGACGGTCCAGATCCTCCGGGCGCGGGGTAACCGGGCGCGGGTCAAGGCCGAGGTGTACCTGAAGAGCCTGCCCGGCGACTGGCAGTGGGGCATCCTGGCGGGGATCGAGGAGGCCGCGCACCTCCTGGAGGGGCTGCCGGTCGACGTGACCGCGATGGTCGAAGGGACGGTGTTCGGCGCCTACCAGCCCGTCCTCACCGTCGAGGGCGTCTACGTGGACTGGGCAGAGTACGAGACGGCGCTCCTGGGGCTCCTCTGCCAGGCCTCGGGGATCGCGACCAAGTCGGCGCGCTGCAAGAAGGCCGCGGGCGAGCGGCAGGTCATCAGCTTCGGCGCGCGGCGGATGCACCCGGGGCTGGCTCCGATGATCGAGCGGAACGCGTTCCTCGGCGGGTGCGACGGCGTGGCGGTGACGAAGTCGGCCGAGCTGATCGACGCGGATCCGATGGGCACGATCCCGCACGCGCTGGTCCTGGTGATCGGGGATACCGTGGAGGCGCTCCGGGCCTTCAACGAGGTGATCGATCCGAAGGTCCGCCGGGTGGCGCTGATCGACACCCTCCAGGACGAGAAGTTCGAGGCGATCCGCGTCGCCGAGGCCCTCGGCCGGGACCTCTACGCGGTCCGGCTCGACACCCCGTCGTCGCGGCGCGGCGACTTCTACCGCATCCTCGAGGAGGTCCGCTGGGAGCTCGACTATCGCGGCTTCGAGCACGTGCGGATCATCGCCACGGGCGGGATCGACGAGTACCAGATGCCGCGGCTCAATCCGCTGGTGGACGCCTACGGCGTGGGGACGGCGATCGCCAGCGCCCCGGTGCTCAACTTCGGGCTCGACATCATGGAGATCGACGGCCGGGCGATCGCGAAGCGCGGCAAGCACTCCGGCTCGAAGCGCGTCCTGCGCTGCCCCGCCTGCGGGAAGACCCTCGTTGTCCCCGCCCACAAGCCGGTCGGCGCGTGCCCGTGCGGCGGCGCCTACGAGGACCTCCTGAAGCCCATGATCCGGGCGGGGCGCATCGTGCGGGACCTGCCGCCGCCGCGCACGCTCCGCGAGCACGTCCTCGAGCAGCTCCGGCGGGTTCCGCTCGAGCTGCCGGGCGCCGGCGGACCCCGCGGCGACTTCTGAGCGACTCGATGCCATGGGACTCCTGGACGAGATCGTCGCCCGCAAGCACGTTGACGTTGCGAGCCGCCGGAGCGCCGTCCCGCGCGGCGCGCTCGCCACGCGCGCCGCGACGCTCGCCCCCCCGCGCAGTCTCGCCGCGGCGCTGACGCCGCGCGCGGCGGGCGAGGTCCGGGTCCTCGCCGAGCTCAAGCGCGCCTCCCCGGTCAAGGGCGTTCTGGCCCAAGGCTTCGACCCGGTCGCCCGGGCGCCCGAGTACGTCCACGGCGGCGCGGCCGCCCTGTCCGTCCTCACCGATCCCCATTTCCAGGGGAGCCTCGAGGACCTGGACTCCGTCCGGGCCCGGGTGGACTGCCCGGTGCTCGAGAAGGATTTCGTGGTCGACGAGTACCAGCTGTGGGAAGCGCGGGCGCACGGCGCCGACGCCATCCTCCTCATCGTGGCGATCCTCGAGCCGGCGCGCCTCGTCGATCTCTTCCAGGCGGCCAAGGGCCTCGGGCTCTCCGCCCTGGTGGAGGTTCACCGGGAGGCCGAGCTCGACCGCGCGGCGGACCTCGGCGCGGGCGTCATCGGGATCAACAACCGGGACCTGACGACCTTCCAGACCGACCTCGCGACGACCGAGCGGCTCGCCCCGCGCGCGCCGGTGGGCGCGTGCCTCGTCTCCGAGAGCGGGATCGCGACGCGCGCCGACATCATCCGCGTGCGCGCCGCGGGCGCGCATGCGGTGCTCGTCGGCGAGTCCCTGTCACGGAGCGGCGACCCCGCGGGGAAGCTCCGCGAGCTGCTCGGGTGATGCGCGCGCCGAACGCTCGGCCGCATTGCCCCGGCAAGGCTAGGTCGCCCCTCTCCCCGGCCACAGGCCGCAGACCGTCGGCATGTACCGGGAGGGGTCGCCACAGGCCGCAGGCCGTCCACCAGCGGGGAGCGACCCCGATGACCCACCTCCGCGTCAAGATCTGCGGGATCACGTCGCTCGACGACGCGCTCTGGGCGGCGGAGGCCGGGGCCGATGCACTGGGCTTCATCTTCGTCGAGGGCACGCCGCGCTACGTCACGCCGGCCGCCGCGGCGGCGATCGTGGCCGAGCTCCCGCCGCTCGTGTGTCCGGTGGGCGTCTTCTGGGACCACACGCCGGCGCACGTGGCGGCCATCGTCGCCGAGTGCGGGCTGGGCGCGGTCCAGCTCCACGGCGTGGAGCCGCCCGAGGTGGTGGCGGCGATGCCGCGGCCTGTGCTGAAGACCGTCAAGGTTCGCGAGGCCGCCGATCTCGCCCAGCTGGACCGGTACAAGCCCGCGGCGTTCCTGCTCGACAGCCCGTCACGCTGGAGCGAGGGCGGCGAGGCGCGGATCCCGATCTCGTGGACGCTTGCCCGTCAGGCGGCGAGCCGGGGCCGCGTGATCCTGTCCGCCGGGCTCACGCCCGAGACCGTGGGCGAGGCCGTCCGCGTCGCGCGGCCGTGGGGCGTCGACGTCAACTCCGGTGTCGAGGCCGCGCCGGGCAAGAAGGATCCCGCCAAGGTGGCGCGCTTCATCCGCGCGGCGCGCGCGGCGGCGCCGGATGAGGCAGAAGAGGCCAACCATGGGTAATCCCTCCAAGCTCCCACGTCTGCCCGATCGCACCGGGCACTTCGGGGCCTTCGGCGGTCGCTACGTGCCCGAGACCCTGATGACGCCGCTCCTCGAGCTGGAGACGGCCTACCGCGAGGCGCGGCGCGATCCGGCCTTCCGGGAGCGCCTGGCCCAGCTCTCGCGGGAGTACGTCGGGCGCCCCACGCCGCTCACGTTCGCCGAGCGCCTCACCGAGCACGCGGGGGGCGCGCGCATCTACCTGAAGCGCGAGGACCTCTGCCACACGGGCGCCCACAAGATCAACAACACGCTCGGCCAGGGCCTCCTCGCCGCGCGCATGGGCAAGCCCCGCGTGATCGCGGAGACCGGAGCGGGGCAGCACGGCGTGGCGACCGCGACGATCACGGCGCTCCTCGGCCTCGAGTGCGAGGTCTACATGGGCGAGGAGGACACCCGGCGCCAGGCGCTGAACGTCTTCCGGATGGACCTCCTCGGCGCCCGTGTCATTCCGGTGCGCTCGGGCAGCGGGACGCTCAAGGACGCGATGAACGAGGCGCTCCGGGACTGGGTCACCAACGTGCGCACCACGTACTACTGCGTGGGCTCCACCGCGGGTCCCCATCCGTACCCGATGATGGTGCGGGACTTCCAGTCGGTGATCGGGCGCGAGGTGCGGCGGCAGCTCGGAGCGCTCCCCGACGTGCTGGTGGCCTGCGTCGGCGGCGGCTCGAACGCGATGGGCCTCTTCTATCCGTTCCTCGGCGACCGGGAGGTGCGGCTGGTCGGCGTGGAGGCGGCGGGCGCGGGGCTCCGGAGCGGCCGCCACGGCGCGCCCCTGTCCGCGGGTCTGCCCGGCGTGCTGCATGGAAGCCTCTCCTATCTGATCCAGGACGAGGACGGCCAGGTCCTGCCCGCCCATTCGATCTCCGCGGGCCTCGACTACCCGGGGGTCGGCCCCGAGCACTCGTGGCTGAAGGACGCGGGCCGCGCCGAGTACGTCGCCGTCACCGACGAGGAGGCGCTCGACGCCCTCACGCTCCTCACCCGGCTCGAGGGGATCATCCCGGCGCTGGAGACCGCCCACGCCGTGGCCCACGCCGTGCGCCTCGCCGCCACGCTGCCGCGGGAGGCCCGGCTCGTCATCGGGCTCTCGGGCCGGGGCGACAAGGACGTCGACACCGTCCGCGCCGCGCGGGCCGCGCGCAGCCAGCCGGGCCACGCCGCCGGGGAGAGCCGTGTCGCGCATTGACGCGGCGTTCGCGGGCCTCCGCGCCCGACACGAGCGCGCGCTCATCCCGTACTTCGTCGCGGGCGACCCCAGCCTGGAGGTGACCGCGCGCCTGATCGAGGAGGCGGACGCCCGGGGCGCGGACGTGATCGAGATCGGCCTGCCGTTCTCGGATCCCCTGGCGGACGGCCCGACGATCCAGCGCGCCGCCGTCCGGGCGCTCGAGCGGGGGACGAGCCTCTACCGGCTCCTCCCCGTGCTCGCGGGGGTGAGCGGCCGCATCCGCGCCCCGCTGGTCCTCATGACGTACTTCAACCCGCTCCATCGCTACGGCCTCGAGAAGGTCGCGGGGGACCTCGCGCACGCGGGCGTCGCGGGGCTGATCGTCCCGGACTGTCCGGTCGACGAGAGCGGCCCGCTCGGCAAGGCGGCGAGCGCGGCGGGCCTCGACGTCATCGCCCTCGTCGCGCCGACGAGCGGGCCGGAGCGCCTCCGCCGGATCGCGCGCGCGAGTCGCGGGTTCGTCTACCTCGTCCCGCTGACGGGCCTCACGGGCGAGCGCACGGAGCTGCCGCCGGAGCTCGTCCGGCTGGTGCGCGACCTGCGCGTCGGTGACGACCAAGCCGATCGGGGTCGGCTTCGGGATCTCGACGCCGGCCCAGGTCGCCGCGGTCGTCCATCACGCCGACGCGGCCATCGTCGGGAGCGCGATCGTGCGGCTCGTCGAGAACCTGGCCGGCGATCCCGAGCTGGTGCCGACGGTGGGCGCCTTCATCGGGTCGCTCAAGGCCGCGACCCGAGCCGGAGCCGCGGGCAACGGCGGCGGGCCCGGCGGCTAGGCGGCCCCATGTCCTGGCTGTTCGGCCGCGACAAGCCGCGCAAGGCCACCACCGAGGGCCTCTGGACCAAGTGCGAGAGCTGCCGGGAGATCGTCTACCGGGCCGACGTGGAGAAGAACGCCTGGACCTGCCCGCGCTGCGGCCAGCCGTTCCGGCTGTCGGCGCGGGAACGGCTGGACCTCCTGCTCGATCCCGGCTCCTTCGAGGAGCGGGACGCCGGGCTCCGCTCGCAGGACCCGCTCGGGTTCAAGGACAACCGCGGCCGCTACACCGACCGCCTCCAGTCCTCCCGCGGGAAGACCGGCCGCGAGGACGCCCTGGTCTCCGGCGTGGGCCGGATCGACGGGCACCCGATCGTCGTGTGCGTCTTCGAGTTCGGGTTCATGGGCGGGAGCATGGCCTCGGTCGTGGGCGAGAAGATCACGCGGGCGATCGAGCTCGCCACGCGCAAGCGGATCCCGCTCCTCATCGTGACGTGCTCGGGCGGGGCCCGGATGCAGGAGGGCGTGCTGTCGCTGATGCAGATGGCCAAGACCTCGGCCGCGCTCGGGCGGCTGGCCGAGGAGCGCGTGCCCTACTTCGTCCTGCTGGCGGATCCGACGACGGGCGGGGTGACGGCGTCGTTCGCCATGCTGGGCGATCTGATCCTCGCCGAGCCGAAGGCGCTGATCGGCTTCGCGGGACCCCGCGTGATCCAGGAGACGATCCGCCAGCCCTTGCCCGAGGGCTTCCAGCGCGCCGAGTTCCTCCTCGAGCACGGGATGGTCGACCGCGTCGTCGAGCGCAAGGATCTGCGCGACCTCCTCCGGAGTCTGCTCGCCTTCTTCGCGGAGCCCGCCGAGCCCCCGGTGCCGTGACCGCCCCTCTCGAGCGGCTCCTCGGTCTCGCGCGCTGGGAGCGCGCCGGGATGCGGCTCGGGCTCGACCGCATCGAGGCGTTGCTGGCCGCGCTGGGCCGCCCGGAGGCCGGGCTTCGCATCGTCCACATCGGCGGGACCAACGGGAAGGGCTCGGTCGCCGCGCTGACGGCGGCGATCCTCCAGGCTGCGGGACTCCGGACGGGCCTCTACACCTCGCCCCATCTGCTCCACGTGACGGAGCGCGTCCGGATCGATGGGCGCGCCGTCCCCGAGGAGGTCCTTGCCCGCCACGCCGCGCGAATCGAGCGCGCGCTCGAGGCCGGCGCGGCCACGTTCTTCGAGGCGCTGACGGCCGTGGCGCTGGGCGCCTTCGCGGAGGCCGGGGTCGAGGCCGCCGTGCTCGAGGTGGGGCTCGGCGGCCGCTTCGACGCGACCAACGTGGGGCAGCCCCTGGTGTCGGTGGTGACGCGGATCGACTACGACCACCAGGAGTTCCTCGGCAAGCGGCTCGCGGACATCGCGGGCGAGAAGGCGGGGATCATCCGGGGCGGCACGGCGCTCTCGGCGGCGCAGGCGCCCGAGGCGATGGCGGTCATCGAGGCTCGGTGCCGGGACGTCGGGGTGCCGCTCCTCGTGGAGAGCCGCGAGCTCCGGGTCGAGACGCTCGCGAGCGACCTCGCGGGTCACCGGGTGCGGCTCCGCGGGCCGGGCTGGGCGTACGACGACGTCTGGCTCGCGCTGCCCGGGTTGTTCCAGCCGGCCAACGCCGTGCTCGCCGTCGGCGCGGTGCGCGTGTTCGCAGAGGCCTCGGGCCTTCCGGTGACGGAGGCCGCCGTGCGGGCGGGCTGCGCCGAGGTCAGATGGCCGGGACGCTTCCAGGTCATCCCCGGCGCCGCCGGCCGGCCGACGCTCGTCCTCGACGGGGCGCACAATCCCGGAGGGCGCCACCGCGCTGGCCGCCTCGCTCCGCCACCACTTCGCCGGGCGGCGTCTGGCGCTGGTGCTCGGCGTCTCGGCGGACAAGGACCGGGCGGGGATCCTGAAGGCGCTGGCCCCGCTGGCCGCCCGGATCTATCTCGCGCCCGCGGACCATCCGCGCGCCACACCGCCAAAGGAGCTCGCCGACGAGCTGCCGCCGATCGAGGCCGACGTCGTGCTCGCGGGGAGCTCCGGCGAGGCGCTCGAGCGCGCGCTCGCCGAGCCCGGGATCGACGTGATCTGCGTCGCCGGCTCGCTCTTCCTGGTGGCGGACGCCCTCCGGTGGCTCGGCGCCCGTGGCCTCGTCGACGCCGTCTGAGGCGGTCGGGGCGGGGCAGGGCGCGGCCTCGCCCGCCATCGAGTACCGCGTCGGCACCGCGTCCTGGCTCGATCAGGCGCTGATCGCCTCCGGACGCTTCTACCCGCGGTCCGCGATGTCGGCCGAGGATCGCCTCCGCTGGTACGCGCGCTTCTTCGACTGCGTCGAGGTCAACTCGAGCTTCTACGCCTTGCCCTCGCCGCGGAACGCGGCGCGCTGGGCGGAGCGGACGCCGCCGGGCTTCCTGTTCCACATCAAGGCCTACAGCCTCATGACGGGCCACCACCCGCGCCTCGACACGCTCCCGCCCGAGATCCGCCTCATGCTGCCGGAGAACGTGTCCCTGCGCCGTCGCGGCGAGATCGACCGGGCGCGCATCCCGCCCGAGGCGCTCGATCGCTGCGTCGAGCTGTTCCGGGCGGCGGTGGAGCCGCTGGCGGCCGCGGGCAAGCTGGGCTACGTCCTCTTCCAGCTCGCGCCCTGGGTCCGCTACGAGGATGCGACGCTCGAGTATCTCGCCTCGCTGCCGGCGCGGCTCCCGGGCTTCACGCTGGCGGTGGAGTTCCGGAACGAGACGTGGATCCCGGAGCGCACGGACGAGGTCGTGGCGTTCCTCCGGCAGCACGGCCTCACCCTCGTGACGCTCGACGCCGTGTGGCAGCCCTGGGTGGAGGCGGCGACGACGCCCGAGTGGTCCGTCCTCCGCCTCCACGGCCGGAACCTCCGCGGCTGGCTCGACCAGCAGGCGGGCCTCGAGCCGACGGTGGCCGAGAAGTACGATTACCTCTACGGGCCGGAGGAGCTGGGAGAGCTGGCCGGGCGCGCCCGGCGTCTCCGCCAACGCGCTCGCCGGGTGGCGGTGACGTTCAACAACAACAACGAGGACTTCCCCACGCAGAACGCGCTCGATCTCAAGCGCCTCCTCGGGCTCGAGGCGCCGGACCTCGCTACGGTGCGCGCGAGCTGGCGCCCCGGGCGCCGGCGCGCGGCGCCGAGCCCGGTCGCGACGGAGCGGGGGCTCTGGGACGAGATCGACAAGATAGAGGAGACACGAGAATGACGCCAACGGACATGCCGGGCGCCGCCATCCCCGGCCGCATCGTGGACGATCGGGTCATTCCGGCCGGCGGCGACTGGTCGGGCGTCGTCCCCGCCGGGAAGGTCCTCCGCATCGTGGACCTCGAAGGGCGGCAGGCCGTCGACTTCCTCTGCTACAGCGCCGCCGATCCGAGCGAGCGGTACAACGCCGCCGACACCATGAAGTTCGCCAAGACCATCTTCCTGACGACGGGCCACGGCCTCTACTCGGGGCTGGGGCGGCGCCTCTTCACGATCGTCGCCGACACCTGCGGCCGGCACGACACGATCGGCGGCTGCTGCAGCGCCGAGTCCAACAAGCTCCGCTACAACGTCGAGAACACCCCGAACTGCCGGGACAACTTCCTCCGGGCGCTCGAGCGCTTCGGGCTGGGCCGGAAGGACATCGTCGCCAACGTGAACTTCTTCATGAACGTGCCGGTCGAGGCCGACGGCCAGATGGCGATCGTCGACGGCTGGTCGAAGCCGGGGGACCACGTGGACCTCCGGGCGGAGATGGACGTGCTGGTCGCCATCTCGAACTGCCCGCAGATCTATAACCCGTGCAACGGCGGGCGCCCCACGCCGATCCGGCTCGTGACCTACGAGCCGGCGAGCGGGGCGGCGGTCACGACCGCGGGAAGCCGGGAGTCTTCTTGATCCGCCGGATCTGCTGGAGATGATCGCGGTCGTGGTGGGCCGTGAGCATCCACCACTGGCCGAGGTCCATCTCGCCCAGAGTGAAGTGCCGCCACGTGAACGTCCGGGGATCGACGGTCGCCAGCCGCTCGAGCGACTGGTGGCTTCGCGCCCGCGCCGCCCGGATGTCCTGGAGGAGCTGCGCGATCGGATGGCCCTTGTCCGGGCGGACGACGGGCGGCGCCTCGCGAGGGCCGGGCGGCCACGGCGGCAAGGAGCCGAACGCGGCCAGATCGGAGGGGTAGGGCAGGACGGCGCTGCCGGTCTCCTTCAGGAGCTTCGAGGTAAGCTTGCCCGTGTTGACCTCGGCGAGCGTCAGGTGGTGCAGGATCTCGCCCACCGACCAGTCGCTCTGGCTCGGTCGCCAGTCGGCCTGGGCTTGAGAGAGGCCCTCCGTCTCGCGGAGCACCTCCGCGCGCACGGCCTCGAGGTCCTGGGCGATGGCCGCAAGAGCGATGGGCAGCGTCATGGCCGCCTCCTTCGATGTGGGGACGGGTGGGCGGGGGCGACTGCGTCGGGCGGTCCGGCCGCCGGGGCGGATTATAGCGCGGTCTCACTCGGGAGGAGCGCGGCATGACCACGGAGCTCCGGGGCGTCATCCCCATCACCGCGACGCCGTTCGACGACTCGGGTCAGGTGGACGAGGCGAGCATCGCGACGCTGGTCGAGTTCGAGGCGCGGTGCGGCGTCCACGGCCTGAACGTCCTCGGGATCATGGGCGAGGCGCACAAGCTGTCGGAGGGGGAGCGGCGCCGCGTCGCCGAGGTCTTCGTGAAGTCCGCCGCCGGCCGCTTCCCGGTCGTGGTCGGCACCTCGCACGGCGGGACGGCCGTGGTGACCGAGCTCTCCCAGGCGGCCGAAGCGGCGGGCGCCGCGGCCGTCATGGTGGCGCCGCCCATCGGGCTGCGCGGCGAGGCCGTGATCCTCGCGCACTACCGCGCGGTGGCGCGGGCGATCGCGATCCCGGTCGTGGTGCAGGACGAGCCCGTCACCACCGGCGTCCTGATGTCGCCCGAGCTCCTGGTCCGCATCGCGACCGAGGTCCCGGCCTGCCGCTACATCAAGCTCGAGGAGGCCCCGACGCCCACCAAGATCACCGCCATGCGGCGCCTCCCGGGCGGCGACGGCGTGCGGATCTTCGGTGGTCAGAACGCGATGTACTTCTACGAGGAGCTCTCGCGCGGGGCGATCGGGATCATGACCGGCGTCGCGGTGCCGGACATCCTGGTCCGGATCTACACCGCCTTCACCGCGGGCGACCGCGCGGGTGCGGCGGCGATCTACGACCGCTACGCCTCCTACATCCGGTACGAGGGCCAGCAGGGCATCGGCCTCGCGCTCCGGAAGGAGCTCCTGCGTCTCCGCGGCGCCATCGCCAGCAGCGCCGTGCGCCAGCCCGGGCCGGTGCTGGACGACGTCACGCGGAAGGAGCTCGCCGACATCCTCGCGCGCCTCGGGATCCTCCAGCCAGCGCTTCGTTGAAGGGACCGCTCGCGCCGCCGGCTACCGGCGGAGCCCCGCCAGGGCGGAGCTGACGAGCCCGGGCACCGCTTCCGGGCC
>CAVXVV010000077.1:0-13309 GCA_963765195.1 uncultured Candidatus Rokubacteria bacterium | reverse complement strand
CAGGTGACCGAGTCGCTGGAGCAGCAGACGGCGACGGCCGAGATCCTGCGGGTGATCGCGAGCTCGCCAACCGACCTCCAGCCGGTCATGGAAGCCGTCGCTGAGAACGCCGCCCGGGTCTGCGGGGCGACGAATTCGGCGATCTACCGTCTCGAGGACGAGCGCCTGCACCTGGTGGCGCTGCATGGACCGATGCGCCGATCAATGGCGATCGGAGATGCCCTTCCGGTCGATCCTGGCACGGTAGCCGGACGGATTGTGCGGGAGCGGCGGACGATCCAGGTTGAGGACATCATGGCGGCCGAGGCGGAGTTCCCGGTGACCGTGTCCCGCAGGAGGCAGGCCGGGTTGGGCAGCCAATCAATCCTGGGGACGCCGCTGCTGCGCGAGGGCACGCCGGTGGGCACCCTCTTCATCAATCGGGGGACTGGGGTCCAACCCTTCTCGGCCAAGCAGATCGCGCTCCTGGAGACCTTCGCGAACCAGGCGGTGATCGCCATCGAGAACGTGCGGCTGTTCACGGAACTCGAAGCCCGGACCCAAGACCTGACGCGCTCGGTGGGCGAGCTTCAGGCGCTCGGCGATGTCGGCCGGGCGCTCAGCTCGACCCTCGATCTGGACACGGTGCTCCAGACCATCGTGACTCGCGCCAGCCAGCTGGCCGGGACCGACGCCTGCTCCGTCTTCGAGTACGACGAGGTCGCGGAGGTGTTTCGGCTGAGAGCGAGCAGCTACCGGGATCCCGGGGAGGCGGAGACGCTGGATGCGATCGGTCGGGCGACGCCAATTCCCAAGGGGCAGGGCGTCGCCAGCCGCGCGGCCGCGTCGCGGCAGCCCGTCCAGGTTTCCGACATCGCCGTCGAAGGCAGCTACGAGAGCCCGATCCGCGGCCCCCTGATGCGGGCCGGCTATCGCGCAATCCTGACCGTGCCCCTGTTTCTGGAGGAGCGCGTCATCGGCGCCCTCGGCGTGAGCCGCAAGACGCCAGGAGAGTTCGCGCCGGAGATCGTGCGCCTCCTCACGACGTTTGCTACCCAGTCGGCGCTGGCTATCCAGAACGCGCGCCTCTTCCGGGAGATCGCCGACAAGAGCCGGCAGCTCGAGGCGGCCAGCCGCCACAAGTCGCGAGTTCCTCGCCAACATGTCCCATGAGCTGCGGACCCCCCTGAACGCGATCCTCGGCTTCTCGGAGGTCCTGGCCGAGCGGATGTTCGGGGAGGTGAACGAGAAGCAGGCCGAGTACCTCCAGGACATCCTGTCCTCGGGCCGGCACCTCCTCTCCCTGATCAACGACATCCTCGACCTGTCCAAGGTGGAGGCCGGCCGGCTCGAGCTGGAGCTCGGAGCGGTTCCATCTGCCGACCGCCCTCGACAATGCCCTGACCCTGGTCCGGGAGCGGGCGACGCGGCACGGGATCACGCTCACCCAGACCGTGGACGCGGAAGTGGGCGACATCGTCGCGGACGAGCGGAAGGTGAAGCAGATCCTCCTGAACCTCCTCTCCAATGCCGTGAAGTTCACCCCGGAGGGCGGCCGGGTCGGCCTCGACCGCCACCGTGGCCGACGGCGTCCTCACCATCGCCGTCAGCGACACGGGGGTCGGGATCGCGCCCGAGGACCAGGCGGCCATCTTCGAGGAGTTCCGCCAGGTCGGGCGGGACGACGCCCGCAAGCAGGAGGGCACGGGGCTCGGGCTGACGCTGGCCAAAAAGTTCGTGGAGCTGCACGGGGGGCGGATCTGGGTCCAGAGCCAGGTGGGCCAGGGGTCGACGTTCACTTTCACACTCCCGGTGAGGCCATGGCCAACGAGCGCATCCTAATCGTCGAGGACAACGAGAAGAGCCGGCGCCTCGTGCGCGACGTCCTCCAGTTCAAGGGCTACGAGACCGTCGAGACCGAGACCGCCGAGGAGGGGCTGCGAGTCGCGCGGGAGATGCGGCCGGCTCTCATCCTGATGGACATTCAGCTCCCAGGCATGAACGGGATCGACGCCCTCGGCTGTCTCCGCGCTGACCCGGCGACCCGCGACATCCCCGTCATTGCGGTGACCGCCTCGGTCATGACCCAAGACCGGAAGCAGATCTTGGCGGCTGGCTTCGACGCCTACCAGCCGAAGCCGATCACGGTGAAGGCATTCCTCAATGCCGTCCGCGAGACCCTCGACCGCAACCGGGGCACGGGGTCCGAGGTGTGAGTCACTCGGCCGGATTCGACGAGGCGATCCGACCTCTTCTCGCTCATGTTGCGGCGAAACTCCAGCCGGTCGACGGCTGCCTGGTTCGCCATCGCCAGCCCATTTTCGTAAAAGTCCACGATCAGTATGATCGAGCCGTGCCTGGATCGGCGAATCCTTGACCGATCGGGGACCTCCAGCTAAGCTCGGCCCGCTCATTCCACGCAGGAGGCCGCCTCGGCTCCCCCCAACTGGAGGCCGCCCGCGATGACATGTCCTCGGTGCCAGGCCGCTAACCGCGACGGCGCACGATTCTGCCGAGAGTGCGGCGCAACGTTTCCCGCTGTCTGCGCTGCCTGTGGCGCCAAGGTGGACGCCGGCAGCAAGTTCTGCGACAGTTGCGGGGCTTCTCTCGCGGCCACTCCGCCGCAAGCGGCCGAGGCGGCCCCCCGCTTCGGACCGCCCGAGACCTACACCCCCAAGCACCTCGCCGAGAAAATCCTTACCTCGAAGGCCGCCCTCGAAGGCGAGCGCAAGCAGGTCACGGTCCTCTTCGCCGACCTCAAGGGCTCGATGGAGCTGCTCGCCGACCGCGACCCCGAAGAGGCGCGGAAGCTCCTCGATCCCGTCCTCGAGCGGATGATGGAGGCCGTCCACCGCTACGAGGGCACGGTGAACCAGGTGATGGGCGACGGGATCATGGCGCTCTTCGGCGCGCCGGTGGCCCACGAGGACCACGCGGTTCGCGCCTGCTATGCCGCCCTCGACATGCAAGGCGCGATCCGTCGCTACGCCGACGAGGTCTGGCGCACCGACGGCATGACGGTGAAGATCCGGGTCGGTCTGAACTCGGGCGAGGTCGTGGTCGGGGCCATCGGCAGCGATCTCCGCGTCGACTACACCGCGGTCGGCCAGACGACGCACCTAGCCGCGCGGATGGAGCAGCTCGCGACGCCCGGGCACCGTGCTGCTGACGGCCGACACGCTCCGACTGGCCGAAGGCTACGTGACGGCGAAGCCGCTCGGGCCGGTGCCCGTGAAGGGTCTCGAGGCCCCCCTGGAGGTCTACGAGCTGACGGGCGCCGGTCCCCTGCGCTCGCGGCTCCACGCCGCGGCGGCGCGCGGGTTGACCCGCTTCGTGGGGCGCGAGGGCGAGCTGGCGCAACTCCGCGAGGCGCTCGCTCGCGCGGCCCAGGGGCACGGCCAGGTGGTCGCGATCGTCGGCGAGCCGGGCGTCGGGAAGTCGCGGCTCGTCTGGGAGGTGACGCACTCCCACCGCGTCCATGGCTGGCTGGTGCTCCAGGCCGGCTCGGTCTCCTACGGAAAGGCGACGACGTACCTGCCGGTGATCGATCTCCTCAAGGGTTACTTCGCGATCGAGGATCGGGACGGCCCGCGAGCGGTGCGGGAGAAGCTGACGGGGAAGCTCCTGACGCTGGACCGCGCGCAGGAGGCGAGCCTGCCGGCGCTCCTGGCGCTGCTCGACGTCCCGACCGGCGACCCGCTGGGACGGCTCGACCCCCCGCAACGCCGCCAGCGGACGCTGGACGCGGTGAAGCGGCTCCTGCTCCGGGAGAGCCAGGTCCAGCCACTCCTGGTGGTCTTCGAGGATCTCCACTGGATCGACTCCGAGACCCAGGCGCTGCTCGACGCGCTGGTCGAGAGCCTGCCGGCGGCCCGGGTGCTGCTCCTCGTGAACTACCGGCCGGAGTATCAGCACCAGTGGGGCAGCCGCACCTACTACACGCAGCTCCGGCTCGATCCCTTGCCGCACGATCACGCCGAGAGCTCCTCAGCGCGCTGATCGGGTCCGACGTCGCTCTCGATCCGCTCAAGCGCGTGCTGATCGCGCGAACGAGAGGGCAATCCGTTCTTCCTGGAGGAGAGCGTCCGGTCGCTCGTCGAGACCGGGTCGCTGGTCGGGGAGCGCGGCGCCTACCGGCTGGCGCGAGCCCTGCCGACGATCCAGGTGCCGGCGACGGTGCAGGCGGTGCTGGCCGCCCGAATCGACCGGCTGCCGCCGGCGGACCGGGCCGTTCTCCAGACGGCGTCGGTCGTCGGGAAGGACGTCCCGCTCGGGCTGCTCCAGGCGATCGCCGGGCAGGGCGAGGCCGAGCTCTCCGCCGCGATCAGCCGGCTCCAAGCCGCCGAGTTCCTCTACGAGGCCCGCCTCCTCCCGGATACCGAGTACACGTTCAAGCATGCCCTAACCCACGACGTCACCTACGGCGGACTGCTCCAGGAACGCCGGCGACGCCTGCACGGCCAGATCGTGGAGACGATCGAGCGGCGCTATCCCGACCGGCTCGGCGAGCACGTCGAGCGGCTGGCCCACCACGCGTTCCGGGCCGAGAAGTGGGACAAGGCGGTCGGCTATCTGCGGCAGGTCGGCGCCAAGGCCCTGGCCCGCTCGGCCAACCTGGACGCCGCCGCGCATATGGAGCGGGCGCTCGAGGCGCTGCGACACGTCCCGGAGTCCTCCGAGACCCTGGAGTCGGCGTTCGACCTCCGCGTCGAGCTGTGGAACGCACTCACCCCGCTCGGGCAGTTCGCACGGGCCAGCGAGGTGGCACGCGAAGCCGAGGGCGCCGCGAAGCGGCTTGGCGACCAGCGACGGCTCGGTCGAGTCTGGGGGTTGATGGGTAATGCCTTGTTGGCCACAGGTCGCCGGGCCGAGTCGGTGGCCATCTCCGAACGGGCCCGAGCGGCCGGCGAGGGGATCGGAGACCTGATCACGCAGATCTCGGCGAACACGAACCTCGGTCTCACCGCCTACGCAGCCGGGGATTACCGCCGGGCTCAGGCATTCCAGGAGAGAATCCTACAGCTGATCCCGCCACAACGGTTCCGTGAGCGCTTCGGGCGTGCCCTTCTGCCAGCGGTGAACGCGCTAGGGAATCTCGCGACGGCCCTGGCCCAGCGCGGCGTCTTCGACGAGGCGGTCCGTCACGGCCACGCCGCGATCGAGCTCTCCCAGGAGGTCGGCCACCCGTATAGCCTGGCCATAGCGTGCTGGCGGCTCGGAACCGCTTACACCCTCCGGGGCGATCCCGCCCAGGCCAGGCCGCTCCTGCGCCAGGCGCGCTTTGTGGCGGAGGAGCTGACGATCGGCTTCCTCATCCCCTCGGTGGGGCTGGATCTGAGTGCGCTCCATGTCCTGGAGGGGCGAGCTGGAGTCAGCCTGGCCCTCCTCCAGGAGACAACGGCTGCCATGGGGGAGGTGGGGTATCTCGAGGTACTGGCCGCACTGCGTATGGGTGAGGCGCTCTTCGCGGCTGGCCGCGTCGACGAGGCCCGCGTAGCCGCGACGCGCGTGCTCGACCTTGCCCGGGAGCGGGGGGAGCAGGGACACGAGGCGTGGGCGCTCCGGCTCCTCGGCGAGATCGCCGCGGATCCACGCGCGACGGCCGCTGACACGGCAGAGGGGTACTATCATGAGGCCCTCATGCTAGCCGATCGGCTCGGCATGCGCCCCCTCGTCGCCCATTGCCACCTCGGCCTCGGCACGCTGTACCGCCGCACCGGGGACGACGCGAAGGCCGAGGAGCATCTCGCCACCGCGAAGGCCATGTACCGGGAGATGGACATGGGGTTTTACTTGGCGCAGGCGGACACAGTAGGTGCCGGAGGTGACCCATGACCCAAGTTTCGATGGTCGCCGCCTTCGCCCTGGCCCTCCTCGCCACGCCCCTTGTTCTGGACGGGCAGACACCGGTGCGGAGAACAAGGTGAACGCGCGTCGTGAGTCCATTGAGACTGTCATAGTCGGCGGGGGCCAGGCGGGGCTCGCGTTGAGCTACTACCTCGGCCAGCACGGCCGCGAACACGTCGTACTGGAGCGAGGACGCGTCGCCGAGCGCTGGCGGAGCGAGCGCTGGGACTCGCTGACGCTCCTCGCGCCGAACTGGACGGCGCCCATGCCGGGCCACGCCTTCCCGGCAGATCGAGACGCCTTCGCCACGCGGGACGAGGTCGTGCGGTTCCTTGATCGCTACGCGTCGACCATCCGGGCGCCGCTCCGGTGCGGCGTGCGCGTCACGGCGCTGCGGGCGAAACCCGGAACCCAGCGGCTCGTGGTCGAAACCGACCACGTCACGCTCGAGGCTCGGAATGTCGTCGTCGCGACCGGCCCCTTCCAGGAGCCTGTCATCCCACCGTTCGCGGCGTCACTCCCGCCCGAGGTCGTCCAGGTCACGTCCAACCGATATGCGAACCCGGCCCAACTCCCGCCGGTCCCGTCCTCGTCGTGGGATCCGCGACCTCCGGCTGTCAGATCGTCGAGGATCTCCTAGCGGCCGGCCGTCGCGTGTACCTGTCCGTGGGGCGCCACCGTCGGGCGGTGCGTCGCTATCGGGGGCGTGACATTTCGACCTGGGCCTACCCGCCGTTCATGGAGGTGACCATCGACAGCCTGCCGTCTCCCGAGGTCAGGCGGAGACCTGGCCTTCTGTGGACCGGCGTGAACGGGGGCCACGACATCGACCTTCGCCGGTACGCAAGCGAGGGTGCCGTCCTGCTCGGTCACCTGGAGGGCTATGAGGACGGGAAGCTTTTCCTGGCGGCAGATCTCGAGGAGAACCTGGCGAAGGGAGACGAGTCGCTCGCGGCCATCCTGAAGGTCTGTGACGAGTACATCCGGAAGATGGGGATCGATGCGCCTGAGGAGCCGCCTCGCGATCCCGGGCTGCCCCCACCGATTCCTTCCGGCGAGATCCGAGAACTGGATCTCCGTGGGGCGGGAATCGTCGCCGTCATCTGGGCGACGGGATTCCGCTACGACTTCCGGTGGATCGACTTGCCGACCTCCGACGAACAGGGCGAGCCCGTGCACCGCCGGGGTATTACCGCGATCCCCGGCCTCTCCTTTCTTGGCCTCCAGTGGCTCTACAAGCGGAAGTCGTCCTTCTTCTACGGCCTCGAAGAGGATGCCGCCTACCTGGCGGAGCACATCGCAACAAGAACGTGATGGCGAGTCTGAACCTGAAAGTAAACCGCGTGTCGCAGGGCGCGAGGACACCTCTTGGCTGGACGCTTCGTCGAATGGGGCTTTCCACTCTTGTCCAAATTGCGTTGTGAGCGGATGAGCCCCCTGGAGTACGGTGAGGTCGAGACCGACCAAGGTTCGACACCACCACGCGACAGGAGGCTCACCCGTGAGCGGATTCTGCAGCATGTTCAGCCAGCTGCTCAAGTTGTTTCCGCGGACGGAGTTCCAGGCGCTGGTCAAGCGGACGCACGCCGAGCGTCATGCTCGCGGGTTCACATGCTGGGGGCAGTTCGTAGCGATGCTGTTCTGCCAGCTCGGCCGGGCCCACTCGCTGCGGGAGATCTGTGGGGGGCTGCGCAGCAGCGAGGGCAAGCTCAAGCACCTCGGGATCACGGCCCCGAGTCGCTCGACGCTCGCCTACGCGAACGAACATCGGCCCTGGCAACTCTACCGGGCCGTGTTCGAGGCGTTGCTGCTCCGGTGCCAGCCCCTGGCCCAGGGCCGGCGGAAGTTCCGGTTCAAGAACAAGCTGGTCAGTCTGGACTCGACGGTGATCGACCTGTGCGCGACCCTGTTCGACTGGGCGAAGTTCCGGCGGACGAAAGGGGCGGTCAAGCTGCATTGCCTGTTGGACCACGATGGCTACCTGCCGAGCGTGGTGGTCATCACCGAGGGCAAGCGGCATGACGTGCGGGTGGCCCGCACCCTGCGCTTCGACCCGGGCACCATCGTGGTGATGGATCGGGGGTACACCGACTACGCGTGGTTCGGGCAGTTGACCGCCCAGGCAGTGTGGTTCGTGACCAGGCTCAAGGACCCCGCGGTGTACACGGTGGTCGAGACCCGCCGGATCCCCACCCACGGGCGGGTGGAGCGGGACGAAATCATTCGGCTGACCGGGGTGGGCGCCGCGGAGAAGTGCCCACACCTCCTGCGCCGGGTCGAGGTCTACGACCCGGAGCAGGACACTACGCTGGTCTTCCTGACCAACCACCTGGACTTCGGGGCCACGACGATCGCCGCGATCTACAAGGACCGCTGGCAGATCGAGCTCTTCTTCAAGACCCTGAAGCAGAACCTGAAGATCAAGACCTTCGTGGGGACCAGCGCCAACGCCCTGAAGGTCCAGGTCTGGACGGCGCTGATCGCGATGCTGCTTCTCAAGTACCTCCAGCTGCGATCGCGCTTCGCCTGGTCGCTCTCGAACCTGGTCGCCTTGCTGCGTATGAACCTGTTCACGCATCGCGATCTCTGGGCCTGGCTCGATCGGCCGTTCGAGGGTCCCCCAGCCGTCCTCGTGACCGTGCAGGGGGAGCTGGCTCTTGGCTAATCGGGACAGCAGCAGACGGCAACCTCATCTCGGCCCGGCGCCCAGACCGTCCAATTACCCTGGCAAATCGTGAGATCTCCGATTGGAATTCCCGTCAATTTGGACAGCAGTGATGAACTGGAAAACGCCAGGCCATCGGACCGTCGATAGTTCTCGCGCATCGGAGTGATGCTGTCCGCTGACTCGAGGGCGGATGATCGGCCGAATGTCGCCACTTCATGAACTCGCCTGCTCGGCTCGGTTTGACAAAAGGACCCGTGTCCTTTCCAGGCCGGGTGCGCAGGCCCGGTTTTACCTCATGCCGCTCGCTCGACATGTGGACCGACGTGTTTGCGGTGCCAGGCCAGCGGACAAGTGGTGACGCAGGCGAACGACTGTCGCGCCTCGTGCCGCGTGGTTGGAACTGGCACGCTCCCCTCAGGAATGCCGCGCGTGGACGCAGACCCGCATCGTGTGGACGCTGGCCGCACCCACACGAGTGGCACCGAAGGATTACGAGGCAGTCCGCCGGTGCAGGGCGTCACAAGCTCGACGCGGCGTCTCGGACTGGGGCCGTCAGCCAACGCCTATGACCGTGCGCCTCGACCCCGACCGCGGCTCTGAAGACATCCACTCTTGTCCAAATTGCGTTGTGAGCGGATGAGCCCCCTGGAGTACGGTGAGGTCGAGACCGACCAAGGTTCGACACCACCACGCGACAGGAGGCTCACCCGTGAGCGGATTCTGCAGCATGTTCAGCCAGCTGCTCAAGTTGTTTCCGCGGACGGAGTTCCAGGCGCTGGTCAAGCGGACGCACGCCGAGCGTCATGCTCGCGGGTTCACATGCTGGGGGCAGTTCGTAGCGATGCTGTTCTGCCAGCTCGGCCGGGCCCACTCGCTGCGGGAGATCTGTGGGGGGCTGCGCAGCAGCGAGGGCAAGCTCAAGCACCTCGGGATCACGGCCCCGAGTCGCTCGACGCTCGCCTACGCGAACGAACATCGGCCCTGGCAACTCTACCGGGCCGTGTTCGAGGCGTTGCTGCTCCGGTGCCAGCCCCTGGCCCAGGGCCGGCGGAAGTTCCGGTTCAAGAACAAGCTGGTCAGTCTGGACTCGACGGTGATCGACCTGTGCGCGACCCTGTTCGACTGGGCGAAGTTCCGGCGGACGAAAGGGGCGGTCAAGCTGCATTGCCTGTTGGACCACGATGGCTACCTGCCGAGCGTGGTGGTCATCACCGAGGGCAAGCGGCATGACGTGCGGGTGGCCCGCACCCTGCGCTTCGACCCGGGCACCATCGTGGTGATGGATCGGGGGTACACCGACTACGCGTGGTTCGGGCAGTTGACCGCCCAGGCAGTGTGGTTCGTGACCAGGCTCAAGGACCCCGCGGTGTACACGGTGGTCGAGACCCGCCGGATCCCCACCCACGGGCGGGTGGAGCGGGACGAAATCATTCGGCTGACCGGGGTGGGCGCCGCGGAGAAGTGCCCACACCTCCTGCGCCGGGTCGAGGTCTACGACCCGGAGCAGGACACTACGCTGGTCTTCCTGACCAACCACCTGGACTTCGGGGCCACGACGATCGCCGCGATCTACAAGGACCGCTGGCAGATCGAGCTCTTCTTCAAGACCCTGAAGCAGAACCTGAAGATCAAGACCTTCGTGGGGACCAGCGCCAACGCCCTGAAGGTCCAGGTCTGGACGGCGCTGATCGCGATGCTGCTTCTCAAGTACCTCCAGCTGCGATCGCGCTTCGCCTGGTCGCTCTCGAACCTGGTCGCCTTGCTGCGTATGAACCTGTTCACGCATCGCGATCTCTGGGCCTGGCTCGATCGGCCGTTCGAGGGTCCCCCAGCCGTCCTCGTGACCGTGCAGGGGGAGCTGGCTCTTGGCTAATCGGGACAGCAGCAGACGGCAACCTCATCTCGGCCCGGCGCCCAGACCGTCCAATTACCCTGGCAAATCGTGAGATCTCCGATTGGAATTCCCGTCAATTTGGACAGCAGTGATGAGTTATATCGACTTCCTCCATAGCACCTTCGCGGCATCGCCCAGGATTGTGGAGGAGGAGACGACTTGGGCGGCAGTTCGAGCGCACGTATGAACAGTCCTTGATGGATCTGCGGGCCATTGACATCACTGTCACCAATAGAGGACAATGTTGCCCATCAAGCGTGTATCGAAGACTCTCAAGCGACTACGAATCGGCAGGAGCTTGAGCGAGCAAGCCCTGGCGACCAAGGCGAAGATCAGTCGTGGCTATCTCGCTCGGCTCGAGGCGGCGGAACAGAATCCGTCCCTCGGCGTGTTGAAGCGCCTCGCCAAGGCCCTCGGCGTGCCGGTGACGGCGCTGCTGGAGTAGGCAGATCGTCCACTGACCGCCTTCCGCCCCCACGGAGGAACCATGGAACGAGCCGGAGACGGACAGGACGTCGGTGCGTGGAGCTCGCGAGACGCCGTCGAGGCATGGCAGCGGTCGAGCACCGCACGCAACGCGACGCTCGCGGCGGCGACCGAACGCATGCTTGACCTTGCCGCGCTGCGCCCGGGCGCGCGCGTGCTGGACCTCGGCACCGGCGCCGGCGACCAGGCGTTCGCCGCCGCGGCGCGGGTCGGGCCCCAGGGACACGTGCTGGCGACGGACATCTCGGCCGAGATGGTCGCCGAGACGGCCGCGGGCGCCGCGCGCGCGGGGCTCAGCAACGTCGCCACGCGCGTCCTCGACGTCGCGGCGATCGACCTCGAGCCCGATCGGTGGGACGCTGTCATCTCGCGGCTCGGACTGATGTTCACGCCCGACCTCGCGGCCGCCCTTACCGGCGCGCGCCGGGTGCTGCGCGCCGGCGGGCGCCTCGCCGTGATCGTGTGGTCGACCCCCGAGCGGAACCCGTTCCACGCGACCCCGCTGGAATGTGATGCGCGCGCTGGGGCGCCCGGCACCGCCCGACGCCGAGCTCGTGCGCGCCCTCTCGCTCTCCGCGCCCGGCGTGCTGGCGCGCGCCCTCGCGGCCGCCGGGTTCCACGACATCGTCGTCGAACCCGTGCCCGCACCGCGGCGGCATGCGTCGGTGGCCGAGGCGATCGCCGCGCAGCACGACTCGCGCCCGCTCGCCCGCGCCATGGCGCACCTGGACGAGGCGGCACGCGCCGACGCGTGGACGGAGATCGAGCGCGTGTATCGCCAGTTCGAGACGCCCTCGGGCGTGGCGTTTCCGGGCGAGGTACTCGTCGGCGCGGCGACGAAGTAGCGGACACGGTCTCGCGGTTATCCCGCTGTCAATCACGAGCGCGTTACGGATAGGGCCAGAGACGGGCTCACACGTCCGACCTACAGACAGGAGTGACCTGATGATCGCCGCCATCTATGCCCGGAAGTCCACCGAGCAGACCGGCATCGGCTGAGGAAGCGAAGTCCGTGACCCGCCAGATCGACCACGCCCGCGCGTATGCGGCCACGAAGGGGTGGACCGTTGCCGAGGCCCACGTCTACGTCGACGATGGGATCAGCGGGGCCGAATTCGCGAAGCGCCCCGGGCTCGTCCGGTTGATCAATGCGCTCACGCCGCGCCCGCCCTTCCAGGTGCTCGTGATGAGCGAGGAGAGCCGCCTCGGGCGGGAACAGATTGAGACGGCCTACCTGCTGAAGCAGTTGATCACGGCTGGGGTCCGGGTCTTCTACTACCTCGAGGATCGCGAGCGTACGCTGGACAGTCCGACCGAGAAGCTTCTCCTATCGGTCGCCACCTTCGCCGACGAGATGGAACGGGTCAAGGCTCGCGCCCGGACCCGGGACGCCATGGTACGGAAAGCCCGGGCGGGCCATGTGGCGGCCGGCCGCAAGTACGGGTACGACAATGTGGCGGTGACCGGCGCGGATGGGACGTCGCTCCCATGTCGACCGGCAGATCAACGAGGCCGAGGCGGCCGTCGTGCGGCGGATCTTCGAGTTGGCGGGCGCCGGGTACGGGTTCCGCCGCATCGCGCACACGTTGAACGGCGAAGCCGCGCCCGCCCCCCGCACCAGCATGGCCGCAAGAGGGCTGGTCCGCCTCGACGGTCCGGGATGTGCTGCGGAGCGAGATCTATCGCGGGGTGCTCATTTGGGGCCAGACGCAGAAGCGAGATGGGTGGGGGCAGCGGGTCACGCGGCGCACCGCCCGGCAGCGCCCGCCGGATGACTGGATTCGGGTCGAGCGGCCCGACCTGCGGATCGTCTCGGAGGCCCTTTGGGACGGCGTGCAGAAACGCCTCCGCCAGACGAGGGCCACATACCTCCGCAGCAGCGATGGGCGCCTCCATGGACGTCCGCTGAACGGGATCGCGGCCAAGTACCTGTTGACCGGCATGGCGGTCTGCGGCCAATGCGGTGGGGCCTTGACGATTCGGACGCGCGCGCACGGGACCCGCCGGCTGGCGCTCTACCAGTGTCTGACGCATGTGACGAAAGGGCCCAGCATCTGCGCCAACCGGAGTGCCATGCGCCAGCGGGAGGCGGAGGCGGCTGTCCTGGAGACGGTGCAGCACGAGCTCCTTCACCCTGACGACGTGCTGCCCATCATCGAGGGCGCCGTGCGCGAGCTGCAGGGGAGTGACGCCGAGACGAAGCGACAGCAACTGGAGGCCGGACGGGCCCGGCTGGCGACGGAGCTGGGCCGGCTGGCGGAGGCGATCGCCGCAGGCGGGGGTGTGACCCTCGTGGAGGCGGTGAAAGCCCGCGAGGCCCAGCGGGAGACCCTCCGAGGGGAACTGCGGCCTGGACCAGCTGACCCAGGTCGGGCGGCTCGACCGGGTCCAGCTGGAGCAGACCACGCGCGAGTGCTTGACCGACTGGCAGGGGC
>CAVXVV010000076.1:0-8873 GCA_963765195.1 uncultured Candidatus Rokubacteria bacterium | reverse complement strand
CGCGGTGGGACCGTGGAAGAAATCGAGGGACACCAGGTCCTGTGACATGGTCCCGGCGAGGAACATTCGCCAGGTCTGGGAGGGTCGTGAGGGCCGATTTTGGGATTGAGCCGGGAGACGGTGCGCTCGGCCACGTCGATGCCGAGCTTCAGGAGCTCACCATGGATTCTCGGGGCGCCCCACAAGGGATTGGTCGCGGCCATCGTTCCGATGAGGGCGGCGGTCTCCGGCGCTGATCGGCGGACGGCCCGAGGGAGGCCGGCCGGAGCGCCTGGTCCAGTGCGCGCGGAAAGCGGCGCCGCTGCCACCGGAGGGCGCGGTGGCGGGGGTCACGATCAGGAGGGGCAGTCTCCACCCGGCCCAGACGCTGGCCCGCCCGACCCACAAGAGGCGATCTGTCCTGCGCAGCCTGGGCCGTGGCACCGTTAGCTTGAACACGGTGGGCTTGGTGGCAGAGCCAGGCGGAAGCTCTATCGAGGGCGAGTTGGCGGTGGCCTCCGCCCAGGAACGGAAGGAGTGGAGACGAGGAGGAGCGAGAGGGTGATCATCGAAGTGGCATTCTCTCCGGATCCGAGCCGACAGATCAACCACTTACCATGGCAGACCTCGGTGGACACCTGAAAACCGGCCAGTCGTGGACAGGTCAAAACCGGCCAGTGGGGCGAGCGCCCCAAGCACGAAGGTTCTACCCGATCAGAGCCAACGTGCGCAAGAGTGCCGCCGCCGGCGGTGTCGCGGCGAAGCCGGCTGGGGACGACGCAGGGGGTGGTGGCTGGCCGAAAATGGTTGGTTTCAGGGGATGCCCGAGGATATCCAGGGCCGGCCGGCGATCGTCGATCCTGGAGGCGCTGGGACGCTCGCCGATCTGGGCTGACCGGGTCATGCGTCAGCTACCCGCTCACCCTGGAGGCGGGTGCGCCAGCTGCGGGGGCCGCATGTGAGGACGTGGGCGTGATGGAGGAGGCGATTGAGGAGGGCGGCGACGGCGGCGGTGTCGCCGAGGAGCTTGCCCCAGTCCTCGACGGGACGGTTCGAGGTGAGGAGCGTGGAGGCGTCGTTGTCGCGGCGCATCATGATTTCGAGGAGGTCCTCGGCCGCGGTCTGCGGCAGCTTGCGCATCCCGAGATCGTCGATGATCAGCAGGGGATGGTGGTGACATCGCGAGGTTCGCCTTGTGGGTGTCGGCGAGCTGGGCGTCGGCGGTTCGTCGAGCGTGGGCTTCCCGGTAGAGCAGCGATGGCCTTGCTGGATGGCGGCGACGCCGAGGGCCTGCGCGAGTGACTCTTCCGTGCCGGGCCGACCGAGGAAGGGGCCGTCCTCCCGCTGGGTGATGAAGCGCCCGGTGGCGAGCTCGAAGACGAACCGCGGTCGAGCTTGCGGTTGAACTCGAAATCGAAGGTGTCGAGGGTCTTGCCGACGTCGCGAAAGCCGGCGCGCTTGAGGCGGCGCTCGAGGAGCCGGTCCTGGCGCCGGAAGAATTCGTCCTGGACCAGGGCGGAGAGGAGTCGATCGGGGCGACCTGCTCCGTTGCGCCTGGAGGAGGCGGCTTCGAAGCCGGCGGCCATGCCGGAGCAGCGGAGCTGGCGGAGCGCACGCTGCAGTTCGATGAGCATCATCTGGGGACCTCCTGGGTCTTGTGGCGATAACCTCGCGGTAATGGGTGAGTTCCCGGATCAAGGGATCGACCTGGCGGAGCGTGAGGGGCGGCGCCGGTGCTCTCGACTACCGCCGCACGAAGCGGTAGTCGGTGGCCCCGCACTCCAGGGCGACCGCACACGCGTTGTCGACGACGGTCGGGCCCGTGCCTCTTGATAGACCGAGGACGCCGAGGATCCGGCGGATCCCGGCTTCCCTCGCGGCGGTGGATGGCCTCGCACACGGCGCCGATCCGGGCGCCGGCCCGGGTGGCCCGGGCCAGCAGCGTCAGGGTGGTCGGGGGGGTGCGGAAGGGCTCGTCCGCCCGGCGCGGCGCATGGTGACCGCGCTGGGGCGGATGCTCGCGGGGGGGCTGACCAGTGGCGCGGTCGAGCAGGCGGGACCTGGCGGGCGTCCACTGCACGGCGACCGCGCGGCCGATCCAGCCGGGCGGTGCGGGGTGGTGTCCACGCCGTGGGGTTGGGCTCGAACGCAACCGTCGAGATGGACGGTGCGGGTGCCGTAGCGGTAGTAGCGGAAGGGCTCGACGGGGAGCGGGAGCAGCGCAGGTGAGCTCCTCGGCGAACATGGCGGCGACCTCGCACTTCGTGGTCTCGTCGGTGCGCGCGTTCGGCCCGCCCCCGTGCGCAGCGGTCGAGATAGGCCTGCGCGGCCTCCAGCCCTTCGAAGCAGAAGTGCCTTGAGGGGCGTGGCCTCCGCGTGGCCGACGGCCGACTCGACTTTCCCCTTCCGATCGGCATCGCGGACCCGACACGGCAGGGCGACGGCGCCGTAGTGGGCGAGCACGTCGCGGTAGAGCGGGTTCACGCTCGGGTCGTACATGTCGGGCGTGAGCACGCCCTCACGCAAGTTGTCGAGGACGATCCACCCGGACGGCACCGCCGAGTGGCCGGAAGCTTTCTTCGTGGAGTTCGGCCCAGCGCCGGGTGCTGAACTCGAAGGTCGAGCAGCCGCCCGCTCTTGCGGCTGTACCCGAAGGTCAAGATGAAGAGGCGAGCCCGGCGATACTTTCCATGCCCGGAGCCATGGGCCCGTGCCGTAATGGAGCTTCCCCTCCTCCCCGGGGGCGTCCGATCGCCGGGTGGGCCGCGAGGCGCTGCCGGCCGCGCAGCTGCGCGAGGAAGCGCCGGACGCTGGCTGCCGCCCGGGGAAGCCGTGGTCGTCGACCAGGTCCTGCCAGATCGCCATGGCGCTGCGGCCCCGGGCGAGGGCCGGCTGGATGAGCTCCCGCCCGGCTCGCAGGCGCTGGCGGTCGGGGCTCGGCTCGTCGGGGGCGGCCAGCCCGAGAGGTCCGCCCGGGCGGCCGACGGGCCGCCAAAGTCGGTGGACACCTCACTGGCCGGTTTTGGCGCCGGAGGGCGGCGCCGACGGGCCGGCGGACCGGGATCCCGGCCGCCTTCAGGTATGCGCTTGGCCGTCTCACGCCGGACGCCCGTCGCCGCCTCGATGCGGCGGAGCGGCCAGCCGAGCCGACCCAACGCCAGGACTTGCTGCTCAGTGTCGTCGCCCAAGATGTTGGTCATGTCGGCGGGGAGACCACAGCCTCCCCGCCGCCGTCAACGTCTTGGGGCGCGGCTCCTCACTGGCCGGTTTTCAGGTGTCCACGACTGGCCGGTTTTCGGTGTCCGCCGAGGGTCGGACGGCGTTTTGGCGAAGGACAACCCGGGGAATGCCGATCCGATGGGCGGGCTTGGCCCCGCTGGGAGGCGCGGGGGAATCGAGCAATCTGGCTGTCCTAGGGTCGTCCTACCGACTGATGCCGGGTCCCCGGCCGCACCTGCCCACCACGATGTACCCCGCACCTGTAGCCGACTGGTATGTCAGCCTCTGTTTGGACCGGAGCCCCGGAGACGTTACCCTCGACTCGCCGGCCGATTCGACCGAAGGAGGTGCCTCGTGAGCCCAGAGCATCGCGCCGTTCTCCAGCAGATCCGCTCCACCCCGGCCGCACTGGCCGAGGCTGTCGGGGCCATTCCGCCCGGTCAACACGACCGGCCGCCCCGCGCGGGGGAGTGGTCGGTCCGCGAGACGCTGATCCACGTGCGGAACGTGGTCGTGATGGTCTACGGCCTCCGCCTCCGCCGCCTGCTCTGCGAGCGGGACCCGGTGTTCGCCGATTACGACGAGGAGACGTTCCGCCGGGAGGACCTCGCGCGACACGAGTCCATCGAGGATCTTGGGCGAATGATCACCATCGAGCACGAGCAGATCGCCCTCTTTCTCGCCGGGCTTCCCGACGACCGGTGGCAGCGACAGGGGCGCCATCCCGAGCTGGGCGCGATGTCCGTCGAGCTCCTGGCTGGCCGGGTCGGCGCGCACACGGCGGAGCACGCCGGTCAGATCCGGGACATCGCGCGCGCGCTTCGGTAGGCGCACGCCGGGGACGGAAGCTACCGCCTCCCGGCTGGCGATCTGGAATTTCGCAGGAGGATCCGGGGATTGCCGATCCGACGGGCGGGGGCCTGATCCCGCAGGCGCGGGCGAATCGAGCAATCTGGTTATCCGTAGGGTCGTCCTACCGACTGATGCCGGTCAGTCTCGGCCGATCGGTCACCGAATTGCCCCGCGCTACGGGCTCCGGGCGGCCGGGATCAGGCCTCGATGCCGGGACTGGAATGGGCTGCAACTGATGGACCGGAAGGACGAATCGGGGGGGCGTCGCCGCCCCCCGATCGAATGGTGAGCCGTGAAGGAATCGAACCTTCACCCTACTGATTAAGAGGTGGTTCCGGGGCCGAACTCCCCCGCACTCAGGAGAACTAAGGCCACGAATCGTCCCCTGGCCGGCCCCGATCCGCCCGCATCGGAGTCAATCGCACGGAATCTCAGGCCTCCGAGTCGTCCCGGCCGAGGCCGCAATCCCCATTGATGCCCGTCCTGCCCGTCTCGATCGCGTAAGACTTTGTAAGACCCCGGCTCGGTCAGCATGCCGCGTGACGCTCGCGGCAGCGCTTGGGCCTCTCGGCATACAAATCCGCATACAATTGCGCGCGTGAAGACGGGGGACCGGGGCCCGGGTATTCGGGCCGACTGCGACCAAGAGCGACCGTTGCGGTGACGCACCTTCGCGCGGCACTGGGGCCGGATGTTCGCGCTTGATTCCCGAGGTCGAGCGCGCGTGATCCGACAAAGTTGAACTCTACGTGGGCTCGCTGGCGTTCGTGATCGTGATATTGCTCGCGAGGGCCGCCCAGAGATGGACCGCGGCGCCGCTGGCGGACCGACCACGACCGCGGGATGTCGCCGCGGATACTGACGGGCCATCCAGGCCGCGACCTCGCTACGGGCGCACGACGAGCTCGGCGTTGCCCTCTCGCTCCAGGAGCTCGACAGCCGCCGCGTCACGCCCGCGCTGCGTCCGGAAGGAGAGCCGGGAGCGCCCCACGCGGAGGTTCTGCACCTCCACCGAGGCGAGCCAGCCGGGGAGGCGCGGCCGCTCAAGCGTCACTTGGTTCTGCTCGGCGGACGCGGAGAGCCCCATCATGGCGGCGACAAGCTGGAAGACGACGCCCGCGGACCAGGCCTGGGGCGAGCAGGCGACGGGATAGCGCGTCGGGCCGTATCCGGGGAGACGCGGGAAGCCGCAGAAGAGCTCGGGCATCCGCATCGCTTCGAACTGCAGGACCGCCTCGAACAGGGCCGTCGTCAGGGTCAGGAACGGCTCGACCAGGCCGTAGCGCCGCATGCCCACCGCGGCGATGGCCGTGTCGTGCGGCCACACCGAGCCCGTGTGGTAGCTCATGGGATTGTAGGCCCGGTTGCGGCTCCCGAGCGTCCGGATCCCCCAGCCCGTGAACATATCGTCGTCCATGAGGCGGGCCGCCACCGTGTGGGCTCGCCCCGGTCCGGGCAGGCGCGTCCAGAGCAGGTGGCCCGGATTCGAGGTGACCACGCCGCAGGGGCGCCCCTCGCCGTCGAGGGCCATGGCGTAGTACGCCTCGTCGGCCATCCAGAAATCGCTCTCGAATCGCTCGCGAAGCCGCTCGCTGCGCTTCGTCAGCGACTCGGCGAGCTCGGCGGCTCCCCGGACCTGGGCGAGGTGCGCCATGCCCCGCAGCGCCGCGTACTGGTACCCCTGGACCTCGGCGAGCGCGATCGGCGGATTCGCCAGGTCGCCGTTCGCGTGCATCACGGCGTCGAACGCGTCCTTCCACCCCTGGTTGGCGAGCCCCCGGGGCGAGCGACGCTGGTAGGCGAGATAGCCGGCGCCCTGGGCATCCGCGGCCGCCGTCATCCAGCCGAGGGCGCTCAGGGCGGCGGGCCACAGCTCGTGCACGAGCGCCAGGTCGCCGGTCCAGTCGAAGTACTCGGCGAGCAGCATGAGGTAGAGCGGCGTGGCATCGATGGAGCCGTAGTACGGAATGAACGGGATCTCACGGCACGCGGCCATCTCCCCGCGCCGGTACTCGTGGAGGATCTTGCCCGGCTCCTGGTCCGTGAAGGCGTCGTCCACGGTGCCGATGTGACTCGCCAGGAAGCGCAAGGTCCCCTTGGCGATCTCCGGCTCGAAGGGCAGGACCTGGAGGGCCGCGATGAGGGCGTCGCGGCCGAACGCGGCCACGTACCAGGGCACGCCGGCATAGGGAAAGAACCCCTCCGGAGTCTCGGTGACGAGGAGATGGAGATCTCGTCGGGATCGAGCGATCCATCGATCGAACAGGTTGTGCGTCGAGCGGATGGCCGTCGCCTGCTGCTCGAGGCGCTCCACCGGCGCGCGGCGGCGCGGGAGGGCGTCGCCGAAGGGTACCGGCCGCGCCGGGCGATCCGACCGCGGGAGCGCGCTCACGGCGAGGCTGATCTGCACCGAGTCCCGCGGCCTCAGCGAGAGCGAATATTCAGCGGCGTCGGCCGCGAGCCGCGCGGGCGTGGGGTCGAACCGGAGCGCCGTCGTGCGAACGACGTCGTCGAGCCCCCGGTAAGCGAGCCGCACCTCGGCGGCGTCGACCTCCGGGGGCAGGAGCGTCCCGCGCCGCTCGCGCGGCAGGCCTCGAACCTCGAACATGTCGACGAAGTCGGCGGAGAACCGGAAGCTGACGGTGAGATCGATGGGCTCGTGCGCGAAGCTCTCGACGACGACCAGCTGGTAGAGGGTGTTGTCGTAGACGCACAGGCGGCGCGTGATCCGCACCGACCGGCCGGCCAGCACCACGTGGGGCGGAAGGACGGTATCGGTGTTGGTCAGCTCCACGGAGGCCTGGAGCGCGTCCTCCGACACGTCGGCGTACAGCATGAGCGGGCGCTCGCCGAGGACGAGGAACTCGAGCTGCCGGAGGAAGCGGGTCCCCTCGACGTAGAACCCGAGCTCGCTCGGCGGGAGACGCGGCAGGTCACCGTGCTGATTGGCGACCACGAACGCCTCGTCGTGCTTGAGGACGAGCTTCGGCAGCTCGGCCAGGCTCGACGCCAGGATGTAGTAGTCGTCGCCGACGACAAGGTCGCGCGGGCTGTTGGGCGTCACGCTGCCGCCGCTCGGGTAAGCAGCCGACGGTACACGGTCTCGTAGTCGTCGACCATCCGGTCGACGCTGAAATGATGCTCGACGTGCTGCCGGCACTCCGCCCGGTCGATGTCCTCGATCCGTCGGACGGCCTCGATCAGGGCGGAAGTGGTATCGGCGAGGAAGCCGGTTCGCCCGTGCTCGATGATCTCCGGCGTCGAGCCCATGCGTCGGGCGACGACCGGGGTGCCGCAGGCCATCGCCTCGAGCATCACGAGCCCGAACGGCTCCGGCCAGTCGATGGGGAACAGCAGGGCGCGGGCGTTCCGGAGGAGCGCGAACTTCTCGTCGCCGTTGACCTCACCGAGGAACGTGATGAGCGGGTGCCCGAGGCGCGGGGCGATGGCGCGCTCGAAGTACTCCCGGTCGACCGGGTCCACCTTCGCGGCGATGGTCAGCGGCATGCCCGTGCGCACGGCGAGGTCGATGGCCACGTCCGGCCCTTTCTCCGGGGAGATGCGGCCGAGGAAGGCGAGGTACCGGCCGTGGGTCGTGGAGAACTCGACATCGCGGAGCGGGATGCCGTGGTGCACCGTCGCGACCCAGGACGGCCGCGCGGCGGCGAGCGGCGCGCGCTGCGCATGGCTGATGGAGACGAGCGGCACGCAACCGAGCTCCCGGTAGACCGCCTGCAAGTACGGCAGGTCCAGCCGGCCGTGGATGGTGTGGACCGTGGGGGTGCGCACCAGATGCGAGAAGGGGAACGCCCAGTAGTCCACGTGACAGTGGATGACGTCGAAGCGGTCGGCGCTCCCGAAGACGCGCCCGAGCATCCGGACGTGCTCGGCGGTCGCGGCGTCGGGGCTGGCCTCGATGAGACGGAGGCCCTGGGCGACGACGGGGACGAGCTTGGCCGTCGTCCGGGAGTCGCCCGTCGCGAAGAGCGTGACGTCGTGCCCTCGCCGAACGAGCTCTTCGGTGAGATACGAAACGACCCGCTCGGTTCCACCATATCCGACCGGGGGGACAGCCTCCCACAACGGGGCCACCTGCGCGATCCGCACAACTCGGCTCCTATGACGACGGATCGAGAGGCAAGAAGTGTACCCTTCAATGGGATGCGGCGCGCGAGACATTCGATGGCACCGAGACCGCCATCGCAGAAGCGTGTGATGGCGTGCCGCGCTCGCATCACCGTCACCTGTCCTTCGCCAAAACCCCGTCCGGCGGGCAAGAGGTTGATCTTTCAGCTCCGATCCGGAGACAATCTCGCGTCATGCGGGCGGCGAGCAACGGCCCATTCCAGCGGCCGCTTCAACCCCACAGGCGCAAACCGCGAGGCAGGTTAAGTGTCTGTTACAGTTGGTGTATTGGCGCGCCTGGAGGGACTCGAACCCCCGACCCACGACTTAGAAGCCCGTCAGATCTTCCCGTGTTTCCGCTAGGTTGCGGACCTAGGGGTACGTTCGAGGGTACGAATCGCCTCGTCGAAACCGGGTGGGTCATCTCCGTGACCCTCGCGTAGCCCGGAAGCCGCCGCCGCCCACGAAGCGAGGAATCGCGCAGCGCCGCCTTCAGATGTCCCCATCGAGTTCGGCCGCCACGGTGGCATGGATCCGAGACACTTCGTCGTCAGCGGCCACCTCTCCGGTGTCACGGAGAACGCGACAGGCTCACTCAGCGTGGGGCTGGCGAACTGCTCGCCGTAAGCCCGACCGTGACGGATCCCCGTACGATCCGATCTGAAAGATCAACCACTTGTCCGCCGGACGGGGGTTTT
>CAVXVV010000075.1:0-146522 GCA_963765195.1 uncultured Candidatus Rokubacteria bacterium | reverse complement strand
TGAACACCTCCGAAAAGCCACCAGGTCCGCCGCGTGGACATGAGCGATCAGCTCGTTGCCGACATGGAGGCATACCTGGCGATCCGTCAACGCGATGGGCCCGCGGGCCCTTGGTTGTTCCCGCCGCCGTCCGAGAGCCGGGTGACAGCCCACGAGAAACGCACGCCGTCAGGCCGAGATTTCCGGGTTCAGGCTCACCCCGTTCCTCCAGGTGGTACCGACCCGAGGAACCCATCGGCCATACGACGTTCTCGAATATCTGGCGGCGACTTCTGGCGCGGGCCCGCGTCCGATACCGGAAACCCCACGGGTTGAGGCATACTTACGCGACACGACTGATCGCCGAGGCGGTGGACCACGGACAGGACGGCGAGGCCATCCTGCACTACGTCAGCAAACAACTGGGTCATTCGAGCATCAAAATCACCGTGGACTACTATGGACACCTGGCCCCCACCCGGCGCCGGGTGATCGTGAATCGGCTCGACGACGGGCCGCCAAGGCCGGCGCATCCGCAACAAATCCGCAACAGCCGGCCGAAGGTGACCCGATATTGGAGGACGCCACGCGACCGAAAAGTCAGTGACGGTCTACAGTTCGCCGACCTGACGCCCCTGCAAGCAGACGAAAGAGTTTCTTCGCTGCTCACATCGTAACCACCGAATACTTCGAGCGCGGCCCCTGGCAGACCATGGCAAAACGAGGCCAAAAGGGGCGCGAACGGGGTCACTCTTCCGTCGAACGCGCGGACGTGGGGTCGTCATCGGGGCCCGCCCGGGCCACGAGATCGGAGATGCCGCGCCACGTTGAGATCGCAAACGGCGACGCCGTCATGGACGTCCACGCCGGACGCCGAGCGGCTGGGCGAAACTCAGCTCATGGCCGTCGGGTCCGTGATGTGGAAGAACCGCTCGCCCCACGCGGCATCCGGGGCACCGAGCTCCAGCCCGAGGCCCTGGGTCCGGGTGTGCGTGTAGAGGGCGTCGACGTCCTCGACAAAGACGATCACCCGGCCCCACCAGGACCAGCGTCGCTTCGGCGGCTCCGCCGTCAGGTTCAGGTGTCCCGGACCCACCGCAAACGACGTGAACGCGGTCCGCTCGTCTCCGTACTCGACCTGGAATCCGAGGGCGCCGTAGAAGCGGACGGCCCAGGCCATGTCATGCGTCGCTAGGGTGACCGCGTTGATCGACAACATTCGGGGTATCGGCGTCATGCCTGCCGTTCGCGCAAGACACCCACCTCTACATTGTTCACCACGGCGTCTCAAGCCTGGCCGACACCATCGACACGCCATCCCGTTCCCGACTGCCCCCCAGGGAGTCTATCGGTCGACGCACTCGTCGATGAGCAGCACCGGCACTTCCTCGACCCGCCGAAGATCGCGGTCATTGGTCAGGAAGACGTCCGCCCTCGCCTGGAGCGCCGTCGCCAGCTGGATCGCATCGGGGGTTCGCAGCCGGTACCGCGCCCGGAGAGCGGCGGCACGATCGGCGACGGGCAAGTCCAGGGCGATCCAGGTCACCCCGGGAAACGACGCCAGCAGCGCGGAGAGCGCCGCCCGCTTCTCGTCGTCACCCGTCCGGTAGGGTTGCACCAGCACCTCGAGGAACGTCAGGGTCGAGGTCACGGCCTGACATCGACCGCGTTCGATCTGCCGGAAGATGGGCAGGAGGCGTGGCGCGTACACAGGATGGGCTTCCAGGTGATAGATGAAGGCGGCCGTGTCGAGCGCCAGCGTTCGGGCGAGCCGCCAGTCCAGGGGCGGGCTCATCCCCACGCGGTGCGTTCGGCCTTGAGGTATCCCTTCGGGTACAGGCCCCGAGCGAGCCCCCGGGTCGCGTCAGCATGACGCACCGGCTTGCGAAGCACGATGACCTGTTCCCCGAGCGTCACGATCAACAGCTTGTCACCCGGCTTGAGACCGAGGACCTTGCGCGACTCCCGAGGGATGACGATTTGATGCTTGGAACTGAGCGTCACTTCCTTCGTCGGCACCGTCAGCGTCCTCCTTTACGAAGGCAGTATAACGTAAAGTGAGACCTGAGTCACTGGGCCGGTCAGGATTGACGGATGGCGCGTCTCGACTGAACGTATCTCACCGACAGCCGGGTCGCCCGCGGATCCGCGTCCAGTGGCCAAGGCGGCGTCAGCCCGGAAGCTCCCGAGGAACGCCCGGAGCGCCGGGGGCGCCCGGTCGATCGGCCTCCATCACGACGACGCGCGGGCTGCCTGACCCCGGGCGCGCGCTCCAGCGACAGCTGGAGGAGATCAGGATGCTCCGGGCTGGGCGAGGCTGAGCGGGTCGAGCGGCCCTCCCACCTTCTGATAGGATCACGTCGTGGCAGCCCGACCTGACCTGAGACGCCCCCGACGACCGTCCGGACGCCTCCCCGCGCCCTTGCCCGGCGCTCGGCTCGCCTTCGACCGGGGATCGCTCCGGCTCGAGGCTCCGCGGAGCACACCGGTCCCACCGTACCTCACCTGGGACCCGCGGGTCGGGGCCTGGCGGACCGAGGCGATCAACCACCTGCGCCTGTCCGAGGACGCGGCCGCCTACTCGCTCTCGTTCGAGGACACGGCCGCGCGCTTCTTCGAGTGCCCACCGCTCCGGCCGTCGCTGCCCCCGCTGAGGCCCGACCAGGAGGCGGCCATCACGGCCTGGGAGCGGGCGGGCGGGCGCGGCGTGATCGTGAAGCCGACGGGCACCGGCAAGACGGAGGTCGCGCTCTCCATCATCGCCCGCCACCGCGTCTCGACCCTCGTCGTCGCCCCGCTCCGCGACCTCATGTACCAGTGGCAGCGGCGGATCCGGCAGGGCCTGGGGTTCGACGCCGGCGTGCTCGGGGACGGGCGGCGCGAGGTATGGCCGATCACGGTCACGACGTACGACAGCGCCTACATCCACATGAAGGAGATCGGCAACCGCTTCCGCCTCGTCGTCTTCGACGAGGCCCATCACCTGCCCGGCCCGACCCTGCACGAGAGCGCCCTCGACTCCCTGGCGCCGCTGCGACTCGGCCTCACGGCGACCCCGGAGCGGGCCGATCAGCGGGAGCGGCTGCTGGATGAGCTGATCGGCCCTCTCGTCTTCCGCGAGGAGATCGCGGAGGCCAAGGGCCGGACGCTCGCCGACTACAGCCTGGTCCGGGTGCCGATCTACCTCGGCGCCGAGGAGCAGGACGAGTTCGACCGGCTCTCCCGCCGGGTGCGCGCGTACATCGCCGAGCGCCGGCGCGAGGAGCCGGACTTCGAGTGGACCGACCTCACGCGCCTGTCGCGGACCGACGCCGAGGCCCGCGAGGTCCTCCGCGCCTACCGCCGGAAGCTCGCCCTCATCCACCGGTCGGCGGAGAAACTCCGGGTGGTGGAAGACATCCTGCGGCTGCACCCCGACGAGCCGTGCGTGATCTTCACCGCCTCGAACCGGATGGCGCTGGAGGTCTCGGCGCGCTTCCTGGTTCCCGCGCTCACCGCGCACTCGGACAAGCGCGAGCGCAACGCCGTGCTGGACGCCTTCGCCCGCGGGACGATCCGGGCCATCGCGGCCTGCGAGGTGCTCAACGAGGGCTGGGATGCCCCCGCGCTCAAGGTGGGGGTGGTGCTGGGCGGCGAAAAGGGCGCCAAGGAGGCCGTGCAGCGCATCGGTCGCCTGCTGCGGCGCTCCGGAGACCGCGCGGCGCGGCTCTACGAGGTGGTGCTCCAGGAAACGCCGGAGGTCGAGACCTCGCGGCGGCGCGGCCGAACGGGTGCTTACAAAGCCGCAGCGCGTCTATCACTGGGACAGGCGCGACAGCTCGATCTCTTCTGACCGCCTGCCCGAGGCGGACGTCGCGCACCTGGAGCGGGCGCTCGCCGTCTACCGGGCCAGTGCGGGCACACGGCTCGGGCGCGTGCGGGATGCCGCCCGGGCAGCCCTCGAGAACGTGCGCCCGGATCGCGTCGAGGCGATCGTGCAGCTCCTCGATGACACCGCGACCTACGAGTGGCCTCGCGGCCCGCAGGCGCCAGAGCGTCGAGTACGAGTCTTCGAGCTGGCCGGCGGCCGCCACCCCGTGCTCGACCGCGCCGATGCGGGTGCCGTCGTCGCCCAGGTATTCGGCGAGGCGCCGGGCCAGCCGGACGACCTGGTCGCGCTCCTGTACGCCGACTACCCCGAGTTCCACCGCCTCCGCTCGTTCCCCGGCGACTACACCCCGGAGGATCTCCGGGCCGACTACGACCTCGGCCAGGCCCAGGCCCTGCTCTACTCCGCGGTCCGCATCAGCGTGGAGACCGCCGGGGACTTCCGGCATGTCGTCCAGTACGCACGTCTCGCTCGCCTCCTGCATCGGATCGAGCCGGCCGGCGGCGGCTACCGGTTCGTCTTCGACGGCCCCAACTCGATCCTCCGCCACACCCACGCCTATGGCGTCGACTTCGCCCGGTTCCTGGCCGCCCTCGTGCAGGCTCGGGACTGGCGCCTCACCGCCGAGATCGTCCTGCGGAAGGGCTGGCGTCCGCTGACCTTCACGCTGTCCTCCGCGGACGGCCTTCGATCCCGCGTCCCGGCGCCGAGGCTCTTCGACTCGGCGATCGAGGCGGCGCTGGCCGAAAAGTTCGGCCGCGAGCGGGACGGCTGGCGCCTCCGCCGGGAGGCGATGATCCTCGAGGCGGGCGGCGAGCTCCTCATCCCCGACTTCGTGTTCACCCACGCCGACGGCACCGAGGTCGCGCTCGAGATCGTCGGCTACTGGACCCCGGAGTACCTCGCGAGCAAGCTCCGCAAGCTGGGGCGGGTCCGCGCGCCCAACCTCCTGGTCGCGGTGCGACGGTCCCTGGCCGTCCAGGCCGGCGCCCTGCCCCAGGCGGTTCTCCCCTTCAACACGCGCATCCTGCTCCGCGACCTGATGCCCCACCTCGAAGCATTCCGGAGGCCACCGCGCCGGGAGCGGTGATGGCCGAGCGGCCGGTCGTCTGGATCAGGCACCGAGCGGGCGAGTGGCGCGCCGGCTGCGCCGCCGAGGTCCTTCACGGGCGACTTCGTCCAGATCACTCGCGGTCCCCACGGCCGGTCCTACGCCCGGTGCCGCGTCGACGTGCGCGAATCTCTCGATGGCCGGCTGCTCGTTGACTATCAGGGGCACCGCCTGGTCACCGCCGCCGCCGCGGCGAGCGACTTTGTCCTCATCCCCCATCGGGCGCAACGCCGACGCGCCTCCCAGAGCGCGGCTGAGGCGGGGGGCCGCCATCTCCCCCTTGGCCAAAACGGACGATCTTCGGTGATCGCCGCCCTCACGGCCCTGGCCCGCGACCTACGCCGTCCGGCACGCCCACACCCCTGGCGGCGAACCTTCTCGCGCCGCCAACGCGAACGCCAGCGTCAGGATACCCTCACCCCCTGATGGGCGGACATTTTCACGGAGCGGTTACGCGGACATTTTCACTGGACAGCGACAGGGCCAGAGCGGGCCGGGGTGGACGTGGGGAGGTGGGTGAAAGCCGGCCCCCGGGCACGGCGGGCGGCCTTCTTCCCTGGTTTCCAACCTCTCCCCAGGCCGGCCCAACTGACGTGGTCGGACGGCCCAGTTTGGCCGTGGCTACTTTGGCCGACCTACAGACCATCACGCGCCGCCATAGGCCTCTGAGGCCCGTCCCGCGCCGCGCCGACGAGCGACGTTGCCCTGCGCGCGTGTGGCGGTGGGTGTAGCCGACCTCGCGCGCGGCCTCGATCGCCGAGAAGGTGGCCAGCGCCTGGGCGAGCTTGGCCTTGCCACGGACGGCGCCCCCCGCGGGGAGGGATCCCCCGCTTGTCGATGGCGAATGCTCGCCGCATGACGATCGTCCACGTTCTGTTGCGAGGCGGGAGGGCAGCGTCCCAGGCCGACCAGTGTTGGCTGGCACTTGGACTTTAATGCCACCGGTGGCGGAACTTCTGCCGCCCACCGGGGTCTAAGCACCGAAACGCAGTCTTCGCGACGGAGGGTGCGCAATGGTTAGGGCGAGATGGATTGCGGTGCTCTTGGTGTCGGTGCTGTCGCAGGGTCGGCGGCGGCGGGCACGGGCGGCGGCCGGGCGGCCGAGTCCGACGAGGCCGCACAGGTGAGGGGCAACTCCGCGTTCGCGTTCGACCTCGACGGCCGGCTGCGCGTCCGCGACGGCAATCTGTTCCTGTCCCCATACAGCATTTCGACTGCCCTGGCCATGACTTACGCTGGCGCCCGCGGCCAAACCGCCACCCAGATGGCCAGGGTGCTGCACTTCCCCGTCGAGCAAGACCGGCTGCATCGGAGCTTCGGCGCGATCAGCGGCAAGCTCAAGACCTCCGCGCGCCGCGCCGAGCTACGGGTGGCCAAGGCTGTGCCTTCCGTTTAACCCATCCCGGTATTCGGAGGATCGGGTGCGGCCGTTCGTTAAAGTAGTTGGGCCTGGCTCCGAGGGACACCCTCCCTGTGGAGCGACAGACGCAAGGCGGAGGAAGACCGAGGAACCGCGTGGACCGGCCGACCGGCGACTTACGCGTGGCGGCACAGCCCGCAGGTCGGAAGGATCTTACGCCGCCTGGCGTGTGTACCGATGATGCAGGCCTCCGACCATGGGTATCTCGACGATGCCGCCCTGGTCGGGGTGCTCCACCGGTCTGGGCTCCGGTGCGTCCTTCTCCAGCGAGAGGTGCGTTCGGCAACCGTGGTAGTAGGTGAGGTAGTTTCGCAGCAGGCGACGCAGGTGGGCGTCGTTCAGCACCACGACGTGGTCGAGGCACTCGCGGCGCAGGGTCCCGATGAGGCGTTCCACGTACGGATTCTGCCAAGGAGACCGAGGCGCCGTCTTGACTTCGTGGATCCCCATGGCCTGGGCTCGACTCGAGAACACGACCCCGTAGACCGCATCGCGGTCGCGCAGGAGGTATCGCGGGGCAGTCTCCCAGGGGAACGCCTCCACGAGTTGCTGGGCCGTCCACTGGGCCGTGGGGGCGTCGGTGACGTTGATGTGGACGACGCGTCGCCGGTCGTGCACCAGGACCACGAAGACGAACAAGACCTTGAACAGCACGGTGGGCACGACGAAGAAGTCCACGGAGACGAGGCTTCCCAGGTGGTTGTCGAGAAAGGTTCGCCAGGTCTGCGATGGCGGCCTCCGATGGCGGACGACATACTTGGACACCGCCGCCTGCGAGATCTCGACGCCCAGCTTCTGAAGCTCCCCGTGAATCCGCGGCGCACCCCAGAGGGGGTTGGCCTTGGACATCCGTCGGATGAGCGCTCGGACCTCCGGGGCGACGGCCGGGCGGCCTGGCCCGTTCCGGCGGCTCTTCCAGGTCCAGACGAGCTTGAAGCCGGACCGCTGCCACCGGATCACGGTCGCGGGTTGGACGACGGAGACGGCATCCGTCCAGCCGCTCCACAGGCGGGACAGCAGGACCCAGAACAGCCGGTCGGAGCGCCGCAGCCGTGGACGCGGCGCGGTGCGCTGGAGGACGGCCAGTTGGTGCCGCAACGCGAGGTTCTCGAGCACCAGGGAGCGCTGGGTCCTGACCCCGCGGAGGAGGCCAGTGAGGATGAGGGTGATCATGCCGGCCATCATCGATCAGGCCGGCCGAAAGTCAATGTTGACGAGGCGGACGGAGTAAGTAGAAGGCACAGGGGCCGGCCAGGCGAAAGCTGCCTGTCGGCCGGTCAGGGCGATTCACCTCGGTCTTCCCGCGCCTTGCGTCTGACACTCCACACAGAACACGTTGGTCCACGCGGGATGTTGTTCGGAACCATGGCCCAGGCGCTTGACGAACGGCCGCAGCTTCCTTTTAAAACACCTGGATGAGTTAAACAGAAGGGACAGCCCATGTGAGCCGCGCTTCGGGATGATAAGCTCCCCGAGGGGGATACATGAGGCCAGCGGACTCCCCGAGTGACCGGGCCCCGGACCGCCTTCTCGGCCGCCGGGACTTCCTCGGCCGTGTCGCGGCGGTCGGGCTGGGCGCCGCCAGCGGCTGCGCGCTCCTGCCCACTGCCGCGCGGGCCGCTGTCGACACTACGGCAAAACGCGACCTCGTCATCCTCCAGGCAACCGACATCACCGCCTTCGACCCACACCGGTCGACGTACTCGAGCGACATCCGGGTTGCCTTCAACGTGTTCGACACTCTCGTCCGGCGCCATCCTGACGGGACGCTCCACCCGGCGCTGGCGACGGCCTGGCGGCGCGCAGGGCCGACGGTCTGGTACCTCACGTTGCGGCAGGACGTGCGTTGGCACGATGGCTCGCGCTTCAGCTCCCGCGATGCGAAGTACAGTCTCGACCGGACCTTCGATCCGTCGGTGAAGGCAGCCCGCCTCCTGCCCATGTTCCAGACGATCGACCGGACGGAGGCGCCAGACCCGGGAACACTCGTCATCCACACCAAACAGCCCGACGTGCTCATGCCCTCCCGGCTCGCGTTCTGTGGCCAGATGGTGCCCTGGACGTACATCGACCGGATCGGGTTCACGGGATTCAACCAGCGCCCCGTGGGGACTGGGCCGCTCCGCCTCGTGTCGTGGACCAAGGGAGAGCGATGCGTCCTCGAGGCGAACCCCGACTACTGGGACGGGCGCCTCGATCTCGACCGGGTGATCTTCCGCCCCGTAGTCGCGCCTACGGCGCGGCTGGAGGCGCTGCTCCGCGGTGACGCCGACTTCATTACCGGCCTGTTGCCCGAGCACGTGGAGGGCGTGGCTGCTCATCCAACGACACGAGCGGTGGGCGCGCCCTATGCCGGACTCTACGTACTCGCGGTCAACGTCTTGGTCTCCCCCTGAAAGACCCGCTCGTCCGGCAAGCGCTAACCTTGGCCATCGATCGCGAGACCATCGTTAAGGAGCTCTGGCGCGGGCGTGGCCTCGTGCCGAGCGGCCCTATCCCTCGGGGGGACAACCTCTACGACCCCTCCCTGCCGGCCCTCGCGTACGACCCGGGAGAGGCCAGACGCCGGCTCCGCCGGGCGGGGTATCGCGGGGAGCCTGTCTATTTCGAGACGACGTCCGGCTACATGGCAAACGACCGGCTCATGACCGACGCGATCGCCGAGATGTGGGAGGACGTCGGCGTCACCGTTGTCGTCGAGGTGATCGACAGCGCGACGCGCCACCTGAAGAATCAACAGCAGACGTTTAAGGGTCTGTGGTGGTCGGACCCCACCTCCACCATACGGGATCCCGATGGCATGATGGGGCGGCTGCTGAGCCCTGGCCAACCCCACGACTATTGGCGCCACCCGGAGTTCGAGCGGCTGCGACTCGCCGCGCGCGCCGGTGAGGAAGCCGAACGGGCCGTCGCGTATCGGCGGATGACGGCCATCTTCCTGGAGCACAATCCCTGGATCGTCGTCATCCAACCGTTCGAAGACTACGGCATTCGGCGCTACGTCGAGTTCACACCGAACCCCGACCAGCAGCTCGAGCTTCGGCGCTTCAACTTCCGGCTCCGCCGGGCCTGAATCGAATCCCCCGCGCGCGGGGGCTTGCGGAGAGCAGGGAGTGCGGCAGGCTGATGCGTTCCGCATGACGTGGCTTCAGTGCTAGTGTCTTCACTATCTCGGGGGGGGCGTATCGCCTAGCGAGTCGCCCGGATGAGGCCTCACGCACGGCGTCTCAAGACCTCGAGCTCGCGCGGGAGCGGGAGGAGCGTGGATTCGAGGCCTGGGCTCTACGGCTTCACGCCGAGATCGCTGCGACCGCGACGCTACCCGAGGAGGTTGCCGAGACGCGCTATCGAGAGGCGATGACCCTGGCGACCGAGCTGGAGATGCGCCCCTCGTGGCCCACTGCCACCTCGGCCTCGGTAAGCTTCACTGTCGCATGGACGAGCGGGCGAAAGCCCACGAGCACCTGACCACCGCCGCGACGATGTACCGCGAGATGGACATGGGCTTCTGGCGGGAGCAGGCCGAGACAGCGCTCGCGAAGGTCGGCTGATGCGCTGCCCGCGCTGCCAAGCCGAGAACCGCGAGGGCCGACGCTTCTGCGCCGAATGCGGGGCGTCGCTGGCGTTGGCCTGTCCGGCCTGTGGGTTCTCGAACGAGCCCGGCGAAAGGTTCTGTGGAGGCTGCGGGGCATCGATGCGGTCCTCGCCGACCGTCGCGCAACCGAAGTTCGACTCCCCTGAGTCCTACACCCCCAAGCACCTCGCCGAGAAGATCCTCACCTCCAAGGCCGCCCTCGAGGGCGAGCGGAAGCAGGTCACCGTCCTCTTCGCCGACCTCAAGGGCTCGATGGAACTGCTCGCCGATCGGGATCCCGAGGAGGCGCGGAAGCTCCTCGACCCCGTGCTCGAGCGGATGATGGAGGCCGTCCACCGCTACGAGGGCACCGTCAACCAGGTCATGGGCGACGGCATCATGGCGCTCTTCGGAGCGCCCCTCGCCCACGAGGACCACGCGGTGCGGGCCTGCTACGCCGCCCTCGACATGCAGGCCGCCATCGCGCCGGTACGCCGAGGAATGCGACGCAACCACGGCATCGCGGGCTCGAGATCCGCGTCGGTCTCAACTCGGGCGACGTCGTCGTCCGCACCATCGGCAGCGACCTGCACATGGACTACACGGCCGTCGGTCAGACGACCCACCTCGCGGCCCGCATGGAGCAGCTCGCGCCAGTCCGACACCACCCTGCTGACGGCCGACACGCTCCGGCTCGCAGAAGGCTTCGTCGCCGTCACGCCGCTCGGGTCGGTCCCGGTGAAGGGCCTGGCAGCCCCGGTCGAGGTCTACGAGCTGATCAGGAGCTGGCCCGACCGGTCCCGCCTGCAGGCGGCGGCCGCCCGGGGCCTGACCCGCTTCGTCGGGACGCGACGCCGAAGTAGAGCAGCTCAGACAGGCGCTCGGGCCGCACCGCCGCCGGCCATGGCCAGGTCGTGGCCATTGTTGGCGAGCCCGGTGTGGGCAAGTCCCGCCTCGTCTGGGAGGTGACCCACTCCCATCGGACGCACGGCTGGCTGATTGTGCAGGCCAGTTCGGTGTCCTACGGGAAGGCGACGCCGTACCTGCCGGTCGTCGAACTGCTCAAGGGCTATTTCCAGGTCGAGGATCGCGACGACCCACGCAGGATGCGGGAGAAGGTCATGGGCAAGCTGCTCGCGCTCGACAGGGCCCTGGAGCCGGCCCTGCCGGCCTTGCTTGCCCTGTTGGACGTGCCGGTGGAAGACTCGCAATGGCAGGCCCTGGATCCGTCACAGCGTCGCCAGTCCTGTCCTTCGCCAAAACTCCGTCCTCGGCCAACCGGCTGATATGTCGGCTCTGATCCGGAGAGAAGCGCAGCTCGATGATCACACTTCTGCTCCACCTTATACTCAGTCCGACCTCCAGGAGAGTAACTCTCTCCTGAGGAGGGAAGAGTGTGGGTGGACGCATAGGCGGCCACGCATGACGGCCAGGAGCTTGCTGACCAGAGGACCGTGCTCCACCCAGCCCCCGGAGGCTTGGAAGCAGACTGTCCCGGTCGGCAAGAGAACGGCAGTGGAGGTTCCAGAGAAAGTGGTCCCTCGGAGGACCGGTATAAGGCCAACCCGCCGTTCCTGCTCCGCGGCCGCGACGCCAGAAGAAGGAGGAGGGCGAATGCGCTACTACCTCGGAGTCGATTGGGCGGATCAGACGCATGCGGTCTGGGTGGTGGATGAGCGCGGGACGAAGCTCACCGCGCGCACGGTGCCGCACACCGCGGAGGGCTTGAGCGAGTGGGGCCGGGAGCTGGACGAGTGGCGGGCGCAAGAGCTCGAGCTCTGGGCGGCGATTGAGCGGCCCGACGGCCGGGTGGTGGATTTCCTGCTCGACCATGGCGTCGTGGTCTACCCGGTGAACCCCAAGGCGCTGGACCGGGCCCGGGATCGGTTTCGGCAGAGCGGGGCGAAGAGTGATCCGTTTGACGCCCGGGTGCTGGCCGAGTTCCTCCGCACGGATCACGCGCACCTGCGAGCCTTGCAGCCGAGCTCGGAGGCGGCCCAGGAACTCAAGCTCCTCACGGAGGACTGCCAGCGGCAGGTCCGCCAGCAGACGCGCCTGGTCAACCAGCTGACGGCCACGCTCAAGGCGTACTATCCGCGAGCCCTGGAGGTGGCCGAGCTGACGACGGCGCTGGCGCGAGAGTTCCTGCAGGCCTATCCGACGCCGGCCGCCGTGGCCGGCCTCACCGAACGCCAGTGGCAGCGGTGGGCGCGCGCCCATCGGCTGAGCGAGGCGCGGACCCAGGAGCTCTGGGCCGTCCTCCAGCGGCCGCAGTTGCCAGTGCCGGCCCACGTGGTGCGGGCCAAGGCCCGGTTGATGCAGACCCTGCTGACCCAGCTCGGGCCGGTGGTGGCAGCCGTCGGGGAGTACCGGCAGGCGGTCGAGGATTTTTTCGCGGCCATGCCGGCGGCGCAGTGGATCCGGACGCTCCCGATCGGTGACCATGGGGTCACCGCGCCCACGCTCTGGGCCCGCCTGGGGGACGCCCCCGGGCGGTGGGAGTCGTTTCAGCACCTGCAGGCGCAGGCCGGCACCGTGCCCGTGACCGTGCGGAGCGGCAAGCAGCGGGTCGTCCACTTCCGCTTCGCCTGCGACAAGATGTTGCGGTACGTGGTCGATCAGGTGGCCTTCCTCTCGCTGCGCTCGAGTGAGTGGGCCCGGGCGTACTACGACGAGCAGCGGGCGCGGGGCCACTCGCATCACGAGGCGCTTCGGGCATTGGGCGCGAAGTGGGTGAAGATCATCTTCGTCCTGTGGGAACGCCGGGTGCCGTATGACGAGCAGTACCACTTGGCGACGATGGCGCGGCAGCAGCTGCGGCAGCGCCCGAGAAAAATCGCTTGACATGAACCAGAGAAAGTCTGCTTCGACTCCTCCCGTTCGTCCGCGGCGACCACCGCCAGCTCGCTCTTGAGAACCTCGCCCTGCGCCAGCCGCTCACCGTGTACCAGACGGCGGCGCGGCCCCCGCTGCGCAGGCGCGATCGGCTCGTCTGGGTCTGGCTGTCCACGGTGTGGATAGGATTGTCCGTGAAGCGCCCGATGATCTGAATGCGACGACCAGATTCGGAGCGGCGATTTCGAGCCAGACGTTGCCCGAAAAACCCAACGGGCTACGGCGCGTGCCGTAACCCGTTGATTTACCTGGTTGCGGGGGCTGGATTTGAACCAGCGACCTTTGGGTTATGAGCCCCGGTATGGCCTAGATCGCCGCCAACCGCCACCAAGTAACCCCAAGCAAACGCTGGCGCCCCCACCCATCGCGATCCGGGCTGTTTGGGCGGGATTGGGCGGGTGCAAGCACAGTTCGAGCACAGCCCCGAGTGGGCTTGCCCATTCGGGGCCCACCTTCGTCGTGGAGGGGCGCGCCGCCTAACCCCGCGGCGACGCTAGAGCTAGAACTCGCGGCTTGGTCGGGCCAGCACCACCAGCCCGTTCAACACCCGCACCTCGCCCCGGGCCGGCGCGGTGGCGTCGAGGTGGCCCATGGCGATATCTTGGTCGGAGACGAACGCGGGCATCGTCGTCGTGCCAGCCGGCCGCGCCGACGCGATCCTGACGCCGCCGAGGCGCGTGCCGCGAAGGACGCCCGAGGAGGTTGCATGCCGGGGCTGTTTGAGGGGAAAGTGGCGCTGGTCACGGGTGCCAGTTCCGGGATCGGCCGGGCGACGGCGTTGGCGTTCGCCCGCGAAGGGGCGAAGGTCGCCGTTGCCGCACGTCGAAAGGCGGAGGGCGAGGAGACGGTCGGCGAGATCGAACGCTCAGGCGGCGACGCGCTCTTCGTGCGCGTCGACGTCTCAAGCGAGGACGACGTCAGGGGCATGGTCGAGAGCGTCGCGCGGGTCTACGGTCGCCTGGACTGCGCCTTCAACAACGCGGGCGCGCTGGGCGGCTCCGGTCCCCTCGCCGAGGCGCCGAAAGCTGCGTGGGACACCGTCATCGGCACGAACCTCACCGGCGTGTGGCTCTGCATGAAGTACGAGATCCCGACCATGCTGGCCGGACGCGGTGGCGCGATCGTCAACAACGCCTCGGTTGCCGGGCTCCGCGGGTATCCCTTCAACCCGATCTACGCCGCCAGCAAGTACGGCGTCGTGGGGCTCACGCTGAGCGCCGCCGTGCAGTACGCAAGCCGGGGTATCCGCATCAACGCTGTGTGCCCGGGCTGGATCCAGACCCCCATGACGGCGCCGTTCCAGGACACGGAGATGGCCGCCGCTGCGCTCGCGATGCACCCGATCGGCCGCACCGCTCGGCCGGAGGAGGTCGCGGAGTCCGTCATCTGGCTCTGCTCGGATGCGGCCTCGTTCGTCACCGGCGTGGCGCTTCCGGTGGACGGCGGCCGCACCGCCCGGCCGTAGGCGCGGGCCACCCGCCGGAGCGAGGGGACCGACTGGGCGGGTGGCTCCCGATGGGTGGTGTCCCCGACGGGAACTGCCCCCCTTAGGTTGCTCGTACCCATCCGCGTCCGGGTACGGGCGGCCTGATGGCAGAACACTCGCCCCTCTCCCCTAACCCAAGGTTACCCAAGCCCAGATGATCGAAGTGGTCCATATATTTGATTTGCCGGCTCGGGCCCGGCCCGCCGCTTTGTGCGTCCGCCATCGCGCCCTGACGGTCCCTGGTCTCACGGGGGCGGGTGTCCTGGGGATGGCAATCGCCTTGCTTAGGAGGCGAAGGCCCGGAGCAGACCCCCACATGAAACAGACTGGAACCTGTGACCTCGGTCGGTATCACGCCGCTCTTCCTGATAAACGGCTGGTACTGCGCGCGCCAGGGACCGCACCCGCCTCGTACGCGCGATCGGCGACGCCGCCGCCGAGGTCCGAAGGAGCCTCAGGCCATCCGCATCGGCGCGGCGGCGGCACCAGAGTGTGTGCGACGATTCTGGCCCATGAGCGGCAGCGCCACGAACCCATCGAACACCTCGCTGGCCTGGGTCACAGGCCCCGCCGGTCCGGGGCGCGGCCGGTCGGTGGCGAAAGCCCGTCCGTGGTATACCGGCGGACGATCAGACGCGAGGGGACAGGTCAGAGGTGAAAAGGTCTGGCGCATGACCGCGATCCCGGCCCATCACCGACCACCCAGGATCCATGACCCATGTTGATCGACTGTCACGCCCACATCATTCCGGAGCAGGCGTTGCGGCGGTTTCCGGACCCGGCAAGCCGGCCTACGTGACTGCTGAGCCGGTCGCGCTCCAGCGCATGCTCGACGAGCACGACCGTGTGGGGATTACCCACGCCGTCGTCTCCGACTCCTTCTTCATGGAGTCCTCGCGCGACGCCCTGCCTGCCTGGTCGTCCGTGGACCGCGCGAAGCTGTTCAACGACGGCATGGTCGAGCTGGTCGGTCGGTACCCCGGGCGGTTCTTCGGCCTCGGCTCCATCGATCCGTTCGGCGGCGACAATTCCGCCCGTGAGCTGGAACGGCTGACCAGCGATCTCGGGCTGTACGGCGTGCTGATCAACCCGTCGCTCGGCGAGGGGTACCTGGACGGTCCGGAGGCCGAGCCGTTCCTGGCGACGGCCGAGGCGCTTGGGGTACCGCTGTTCCTCCATCCATCGAGAGACATGCCGGCCCCGGACGACTCGCGCGAGTTCGCCCTCAACGTCAGCATGGCTCGGCCGCACCAGACGGCGACCTGCATCGCCCGGATGATCTACGCCGGCACGTTCGATCGCCACCCAAACTTGAGAATGCTGCTGGCGCACGCTGGCGGCACTCTGCCGTTCGTGGCCGGCCGGCTCGACGCCACCTGGCAGGGGTATCGGCCCGGCCGATGGGACGGCCCGGACCTCCTGACCCGCCCGCCGAGCAGCTACCTCGGTCGACTCTGCTGCGACACGAACACCTGGTCCGCGCCGGCGCTCAGGCTGGCGATCGAGACCTTCGGCCTGGAGCACGTGCTGTTCGGCAACGACTTGCCGCCGGTCTGGGTGCCGCTTGACGGCCCGATCGAGACCCTGAACGCGCTGGGGCTGCCCGACTCTGACCTGGAAGCGATCCGCTGGGGCAACGCCGCTCGCTTCTTCGGGCTGCCAGTTACGAGTTGAGCGTAGCCACCAATATGAAAGTTATTGTGAGCTACGTGGCCGATGTCCCAGAAACGAGGCAGCGTGTTGAAAATCGCCTGGTTGTGGCCCCGCAGCGCCGTGGCCGCCGCGCCGATGCTATGTTGGGGGCGGTGAATTCCGGCGGAGGAGTCTCAGGCGCATGGAACACCGTCATCCGCAGCACGACGCCATCGCCGCGACGCTCCGCGCCTGGTACACCACGTCCGCGCCGGCGATGGGCGTCCGGGTCGAGCGGCGCCCTTTGGGCCAAGGCATCCGGCGCCCGCCCCGAATTCACGATCTGATGGAGGAAGAATGTTCGAAGGCTTCAAGCGTTTCGAAATCGAGACTTCCGACCCCAGCGTGAAGATCACCGGCCGCGTCGGTGGGAAGGGTCCGCCCCTACTGTTGCTCCACGGCAATCCGCTCACTCACGTGACCTGGTATCTGATTGCGCCCCGGCTCGCGCAGGAATTCACCGTGGTGTGCACCGATCTCCGCGGATACGGCGACAGCTCCAAGCCGAAAGGTCTCCCCGATCACACGAACTACTCGTTCCGGCGCATGGGGCAGGACCAGTTCGACGTGATGGAGCACCTGGGGTTCACGCAATTCATGTTGGCGGGCCACGATCGCGGCGCGCGTGTCGGACATCGCATGGCGCTGGACCAACCCGAGCGGATCCTCAGGTTCGCGAGCATCGAGATCATCCCTACGCACTGGATGCTCGAAAAGATGCCGTGGACCTACGCGGCAAACAGTTACCACTGGTTCTTCTTCGCGCAGAAATACGATTTCCCCGAGCAGCTCCTGGCCGGCAAGGAGGAGTTCTACATCCGCTGGAAGTTCAACAAGCAAGGCGAAGGCAAATTCAGCCCCGAGACGATGGCGGAATACGTGCGCTGCTGCACCGCCGAGCACATTCACGGCATGGCCGAAGACTATCGCGCATGCCTCTCGGTCGACTTCCCGATGGACGATGCGGACTGGAAGGCGGGCAAGCGGGTGACGTGTCCGCTGTTGCCGATGCGGGGTGGGAAGAAGTCCGTCACGCACACGTTGTTCGATATCAACGAGGCGTGGGCCCCGTACGCCACGAACCTTCTCCCAGCCGTCACACTGCCGTCAGCGCACTATCCCATGGAGGAAGCACCGGAGGAGACTTACCAGGCCCTCTACGATTTCTTCTCCAGGAGCCGTTCGCAGTAGCGCGAGAAGATCGATCTCGATGTTGACGAACGAGCCCCCCATGGGACCCGACCGAGAAGGGGCTTTATGTCGACGACCCTCTACTACTCCGAAGGAGGCCGACGCGGATGCCGGTCCAGCGAATCGACCACGTGCAACTCGCGATGCCGCCGGGCGGCGAGGCCGACGCGTCGGCGTTCTACGAAGGCGTCCTCGGCATCCCGCAGATGCCGAAGCCGCCGCACCTCGCCGTGCGCGGCGGGTGCTGGTTCGAGCGGGGCGACCTCAAGATCCACCTCGGCACCGAGGCCGACTTCCGCCCCGCCCGCAAGGCGCATCCCGCGCTGCTCGTCGACAACCTCCCCGCGCTCGTCGCCGCGCTCCACGCGGCCGGCTACCCGGCACGAGCCGACGAGCCGCTCGACGGCTACGACCGTGTGTACGTCGACGACCCGTTCGGCAACCGGATCGAGTTGCTCGAACCGCGCTGACGGGTTCGGCCGCGCTCAGCCGCGACCGGTCGCGCGGAGGGCCCCCCCATGGGACCCGACCGAGAAGGGGCCTCATGTCGACTACCCACTCGACATAATCAACAATATTTTCAAATGTTTGAAGACGAACGCCTCGATCTGCTCGCGTGTACATGGCGGCCAATCCAACGGGTCTAGGTCGTCGGAAAGGTCGGCGCCGCGTTCGTGAGGGCCGAGCTCGTCGCTGATAAAACCGCGCAAGGGTGAAACGCAACATGACGACCTACGAGATCACCGAAGAGCACGCCGAGCACGGCGCTCACGTGGACGCGCTGCAAGCCGCGATCGATGACTTCAACGTCGAGGTCACGCGCGAGCGCGACTTCTGGCCCGTGACGTTCTGCTTGCGCGACGACGGCGGTCGATTGTGCGGAGGCTTGTCGGGCGCGATCTGGGCCGGCTGGCTGAACATCAAGGTGTTGTGGCTGCACGATGCGCTGCGCGCGCAGGGCTACGGCAGCCAACTGCTGCGTGCGGCCGAAGCGTATGCGCTCGCGCGTGGCGCGCGTCACGCGCACCTGAGCTCGTTCAGCTTCCAGGCGCCGGACTTCTACATCAAGCACGGTTACGAGGTCTTCGGCGAGCTCGCCGACTATCCGCCGGGCCAGAAGCAAGTGTTTCTGCGCAAGGACCTCGCGCCGCGCGAGTGAACGACGCGAGTCACGTCAAGCAGGGACACGCCACGAGCATGTGATCGCGGCGATGCAACCAAGCGACGCTGCCGCGCGAGTGAGCCACGCGCGTCACAGCTTTCGGAACTCGCGATCCTTCCACCAAGGATAGATCGCCGGCATGTCCTGGCTCACGCGATCGGTGAACTTCGCTGGGCGCTTTGCGAGGAACGCTTCGATGCCCTCTTTGGCATCGGCTGATTCCCCGAGCGCTGCGAGCGCGGCGGTATCGAGCTCGTGGGCGTGGATGGGATGCGGTGCGCCCCCATGGGGACCCGACCGAGAAGGGGCTGTACGTCGACTACCCTCCGGCAATGCCGACGTTGACCGGACGGTAGACTGTCATGTCCCATAGCGCTAGGACTACGGTGGGAACCGGGATCAGACCAGTCCAGCGAGCAACCGTGGTCCCGTAAGGAGATTGCCATGCATAGGATCGCCTTGTCAGGCGTGTTGTGCGCGGTCGGGCTGGTCGGCGTGTTCGCAGGCCTCGCGCTGGGACAGCAGCAGCGGATGCCGCCCGCGGAGACCAAGGGTTCCCGCACGGAACTTCTGGCGACCATAGACCTCGGGAACGAGATCGAGGGGATGGCCGGGCGCCAGCTGCGGATGCGCCGCATCACGGCCGAGCCGGGTGGACAGTTCGCGCTTCACGACCACCGCGATCGGCCGGGCCTCTTCTACATTCAGGAGGGCACGATCACCGAGTATCCGGAAGGCGCCGAGGCCCGCGAACACCATGCCGGGCAGGCAGTTGCTGTGGGGCTTCGCACCCGGCACTGGGAGGAGAACCGTGGGACAGGCCAGGTAGTCGTAATCGCGGTGGATATCGTTAGGAAGTGAGTCGTGCGCCCCCCAGGGGACCCGACCGAGAAGGGGCGTTATATCGACCACCCTCTTGCGGATGGACGGAGAATCGTTATGGCCGACGGTTTGTGCGCGGTCCATCCGAGTTCCTTATTGAGGTCCAGCAACGAGTGCTCGAGGCGGAAAGTACCTAGATCACGGTGATCCAGGGTGGCTCTCGGAGTCCGAGACATGTTGCACGAAGAGCGGAGTTCTTGACCTAGAGACGTCTCACCGTCATGCGTCGGCTCCCGCCGCTAGAGTGTAGGGTGGTCGGAAGCAGGTGCTAAAGTGCAGGCGCCAGAAGCTGATCGGAGGCAAGTATGTTCCCGACGCAAGACCTCCCTCCCACCGTTGCGTTGCGGCGTATGGCGACGGCCCACTGGGTGTCCCAAGCACTGCACGCGGCCGCGAGCCTCGGCATCGCTGACCGGCTTGCGTCCGGCTCGAAGACTGCCAAGCAACTCGCAGTTGAGACAGAGAGCGATCCGTCCTCGCTCTATCGTCTGCTCCGGGCCCTCGCGAGTGTCGGCGTGTTCGAGGAGGCAACGGACGGCCAGTTCAGCCTGACTGCGCTCGGCGAACGTCTGCGGTCCGATGTATCGGAGTCCATGCTGGCGTGGGTGCTGCTGCTTAATGAACCGCTCCACCGGCGCGCTTGGGAGAACCTGGTGCACAGCGTCCGCACCGGAAAGCCCGGCTTCGACGAGGCCCACGGACAACCCGTCTGGGACTACTACGAGGCGCATCCAGAAGACAGCAAGCTGTTCAATCGAGCGATGACGAGTACCGCGACGATCAAGCGCCACGCGGTCGTGGCGGGGTATGATTTCGACGGCATCCGGACGTTGGTCGATGTGGGCGGCGGACACGGCAGCATTCTGGCGGCGGTGCTGGCGGCGAATCCGGACATGCGCGGTGTCCTCTTTGACTTGCCGCGGGTTGTCGCAGGCGCCGGCGAAGAGTTCCAATCCATTGGCGCGGCGGATCGCTGGGAAGCCGTTGGCGGCAGCTTCTTCGAATCTATTCCGACAGGCGGGAACGCCTACATGCTGGTGACCGTGATCCACGACTGGGGTGATGAAGCGGCGACAGCCATTCTGAAGACATGCCACCGCGCGATGGATCCTGGGACGAAGCTGCTGCTCGTGGAGCAGGTCATCCCGCCCGGGAATGATCCACACCCGGGCAAGTTCGATGACCTGAATATGCTTGTGTTGCTCGCCGGCCGAGAACGGACCGCCGTAGAATTCCGTGGCCTACTCGAATCGGCGGGCTTTGCATTGATGCGGATTCTGCCGACGCCCTCGCAGTGGAGTATCGTCGAGGGCATTCGTGCCTGACAGTCGAATCGCGGAGCGAGCGTTGCCCCAGAGGTCGCGCTCGTCGATGAGAACCCGCGCCCTAAGTCACACTTCTGCCAACGTGGTGGACCTGCGGTCGCGAAGTCACGCCGATGCGCTTCCACGCCCAGGGCTGCGCCCTACCGGTCCTCTGGGCGCGAGCGACTCCGTCGACTAGGCTGGGTGCCGCCGCAGACACTGCAGATCCCAGACTGGTGCGGCTGCTCGACAGAGTAACTGCCCGCGCCGGCGGGCGACCGCTGGTGGTCGCTCGTGCCGATCTGGGAGCCGACGCAGACGCCGAATCCGCTGCGGCGGTGGGAGCCTGCCGTCCCGTACTGGGCGACCACCGACCCATGATTCTTTGCCTCACCCCGAAGACCGCCACCCTGGTCGGCGAGACACCTGCCGTATGGGAGATGCTCGAGAAGCAGGTCCGTGCCGGGCGGTGGACCAGCGGGCCGAGGAGCGACGAAGGGAAGCTCGGGCGCTGGCGGCTAACGGCCCAATCGACGCGTAGCCGACGAACTCGACTCAGCCGACCGCGCGCGGGGGAAAGGCGCCACGCCCACGGAGGGTTATCATGCGCGCCACTGGCACAAGTGCCGAAGTCAGTCAGCGCCGCGCGGATGTGGCGCCGCTGACCCTCGTCGAGCTAGGTGGCGTGGCAGGACGCGGCCCGCACGTGACGAGCGTACAGGCGCAGCCATGAGTGCACGGGACGTCTATACGCATGGCCCGGCCTTCGACGCGTTCCTGACAGGGCGGACCGCAGCGCGGGAGGGCGCCTTCTTCCTGCCCATCTGCGGGCCGGGATGCGCCTGCTGGACTGCGGCTGCGGGCCCGGCTCGATCACCCTCGGCCTGGCCCACGCGGTGGCCCCCGGCATCAGCCGTCGGTATCGATCCGGAGGCCCGCCAGATCGCGGCGGCGCGGGCGCTCGCCGCCCAGCAGGGCGTGGCCAACGTCACCTTCGAGGTGGCGAGCGTCTATGCCCTCCCCTTCCCGGAGGCCGCGTTCGACGCCGTGTTCGCCAACGAGGTGCTCTGGCATCTCCGCGACCCGCTCGCCGCCCTGCGGGAGACGCGCCGCGTGCTCCGGCGCGGCGGCGTCATCGGCATCCGCGATGCGGAAGTGGGTGCGGAGGTGCTGGTGCCGCTGACCCCCCGCCTTGCTCGCTGGCAGGACCTGTGGCTGCGCGTGCTGGCGCACAACGGCGCCAGCCCGCTGTACGCGCGCCATCAACGGCGCTTGCTGTTGGAAGCCGGGTTGCTCGCAGCGAAGCGCAGGCGTCGGTCCGCGGGGGCGGCACGCTGGAGCTGACCCGCGCCCATGCGCAGCACCTGCGGAGTCGCCTGGCCGGTCCGGCCGGCTCGGACTGCCGGACGACGACGGGGTCACCTGAACCTCGAAGCGTCCGGTCCGAGCACACACAGAGATACTCCACATCATCCCAGCGGGTCTCCCTGAGCCACTCGTGGAGCGTTTGCCTGAGCAAGAGCAGGGAGGGGACGAGGACGAGCACGCGCTGGCAGCCCAATGCTTCCGCTGTCCACAACTGGACGAGAGTCTTGCCGGTGCCGCACGCCATGACCACTGTGGCTCGGTCATGTCGCTGGAGCGCTGGAACCAGGCGATCAAGGGCCTCCCGTTGATGCGGGAGGGGTTCCTTCTTGGGGGCGGCCACCCTCGCGCCCTTGAGCCACGCGAGGATCGCCTCGAAGTCGGATGGTTGGAGTCGGTCCAGATCGGTGCCTCGGATGCAATCGAAGCCGCTTCGTTGCTCCATGAGCGGCGGCAGGTCGTCACAGTTGGTGAAGACGACGCGAGTCGAGACGCGATCGGTCAGGCCCATGAACGTCGCCAGCTCGCGCCACGACAAGGACGGGCGCCCGCGCCGGAACTTGACCTGATAGGCATTCAAAGCATCCGGGCGCGTCATGAACACGCCGTCCACGCCCATGTCGCGCGGCGTGTCGAGTGCGAGGCGGGCACAGATCGTCATCGGGACGGAGTCGGCGGGCCACACGTCGGTGGCCCGAACGACCGGTTGCGTGGCCAGGTAGGCCTCGGCGAAGACCTCGAAGGCGGCGCCCCGATCCTGGTCGGTCGGGAGTTCCGACAGGCGCTGTTCGAGCGTGGCAAAGGACCGTAGTTCCACGAAGACGCCGCGTTCTAAGTATCGTGCGGCTGCGGGATGTCGAGGAGCGGGCATTCGGCCTTCAGGCCTCGGTTAGCGCAACATTGCGCGGAAGCCCTAGCACAGGGCGGCCTCATCTTGCTTTTCGTCTTCATTTTTCGGGGGGCGGCCAAGTGCGCGGCTCAAGCTCGACCTGGTCAGCGTGTCCGCTCCTCGATGCCGTCGACCACAACGCCGGGCGAGCCGGGGCGCCGCTGGTCAGCCAGAAACACACCGGGCGCCGAGGTTGCCCTCGACGCCTGGGGAGGAGGATACAGCGCGGGCCGGTGCTACTCTCTGCGGGTGCGCTTCCGTTTCCAGGTCGTGAAGCCGAGGGTGGTGAGTCCGGAGCCGAGGAGGAGGAGAGTGGCGGGTTCGGGGACGGGTGTTACGTCTGGAACGGTCAGGACGCCGGAGAGGGCGTAGAGCGTCAGTGAATTGTTATTGGACGGGTCAAATCCCCCAGCAAACACCCATTGGGAATTCGTAGCGGCGCCGGAGCCTGCGGCGGTGGGAAAACCGCCACCCAGTGGGTGAAATGGCGAGGTAACCTTGACACCGGAACTGTTAGTGCCCGTCCAGACAAGGACGCCTACCACATTTCCCGCCTCGTTGATGTTCAGGGCGTGATCAATGTCGCCGTCCCACAGATCAGCGTTGTTGTCGGCGATCTTCGACTCGCCATCCAGGAGGTAGATGGGCACGCCCGTGCTGCTGCCCGGGTTCGTGCCTGTGTTGTCACGAGCGTCCACCGTCGAGGTCGAGGCGATGGCGGTCCAGGTGGTGTCAAGAGAGGGGAAGGCACTATCACCCAGTCCATCGACGAATGCATTGTAGTCCGCGATCTCGCCCGATGTTGCGGTGTGGGCTTCGCTGGTGATGAAGGCCAACCTATATTGATCGCCCGGATTCAGTCCCGTCGGCGTCGTGATCGGCACTGCTAGAGCCGACGTCGGGGTCAGCGCCGACACCGCGCCAGCTATGAACACTCCGGCCACGATCGATCTCATCCGATGCATTTCTTGACTCCTCCTCAGCAGCCGGCCGCCTCGGGAGCTGAGGCACAGCGGTCTAGGCTCTGGACGCTAGGGTGAGCTACTCAGGACCGTGGAACGCTGGGGCGCCTGGACTTCCCGCGCAGGGGCGTTCCACGCATGGGAGCAGGGGAACTACAGCAGGTTTGATGCCAGGCGTCCGAGGGCCGCAACCGCTTGGATTGTCCCACCGGCCTCTCGCGCTGGGCAGCGGATCTCCGTGGATCCCGCCAAGGGAAGGGGAGGATTGCCCTGCGGCAGGGAAAGCCTCCGGGGATTAACGCCGCCGCCTCACCGGTGCGGCCCCCTCGAGAGGAGGCGGCCCGTGAGCGCCCCGACCCGGCGCTCGAGCTCGCCCACGCGCCGGCGGAGGGCCGTGTTCTCGGCCTCGAACCGGGCAACCGTGGCGGCCGTCTCATCGGCGCGCGCCTGCCGCCAGCGGGCGATGCGGCACCGCGGGGAACAGACCCGCTGCGGGCGACGACCCGTCAGAGGCCGACCACAGACCCCGCACAGACCGAGGTCTGGCGGCGTACGTACGTCACCGGGCGCGACTTCGGGGCCGGGCCCAGGAGTAGACCCTTGCCTGAGCCGGCGCGGGCGCTGGAGAGCGGGCGCGAGGTCACCCATGGGTTCCGGCTATGCCACGCGCGCGAGGGTCCCGGAGCGGGATACAAAGGGGATCACTGTCCCGTCGGGGACTCCAGCCACCCACCTAGGCGGCGCGGCCCTCGACGACGAAGGTGGCCTCCAGTGGGCCAAACCCCTCGGGGTCCGAGCCTGCGCGTATCGGACCATCATGATCACTCAGATCGGTCCATCGCGATCACCAGGATCGGTCGATCGTGATCACCGAGATCGGCATCGTGATCACGCGGATCGGTCCATCGTGATCACCCCTCCGCCGGTCCTCGGTAGGGCATCCTCTCTCGGGAGGATGGCTGGAGCATAGCGGCGCTGGACGGCAGACGGGGTCATTCGTCCCAGAAAGGGGCCTATGGCCACCGAGCGACTATCCATGCGCCAGATCCGAGAGATTCTGCGACAGAAGTGGTGCCTCGGGCAGAGCCACCGGGCGGTGGCCGAGAGCCTGGGGATCGGCAACGGCACCGTCGGCACCACGGTGCTGCGGGCCCGGGCGGCCGGGCTCGATTGGGCCCAGGTCGAGCGCCTGACCGACGAGGTCCTCGAGGCCCGCGTGTACGGGCCCCCGACGCCCCCCACCCACCACCGGGTCGTCCCCGACTGCGCCTACCTGCACGCCGAGCGGCGGAAGCCCGGCGTCACCCTGGAGCTGCTGCACCTCGAGTACCTCGAGCAGCACCCCGAGGGCTATCGCTATACCCAGTTCTGCGAGTTCTACCGCCGCTGGTGCAAACGGCGCGGGCTCTCGATGCGCCAGGTCCATCGAGGCGGCGAGAAGTGCTTCGTCGACTACGCCGGGACGCAGCCCTCCATCATCGACGCCGCGACGGGCGAGGTGATCCCGGTCCAGTTGTTCGTCGCCGTCCTCGGCGCCTCGAACTACACCTACGCCGAAGCCACCCGCACGCAGCAGGTCCCCGACTGGATCGCGAGCCATCAGCGGGCCTTCCAGTATTTTGGGGGCGTCACCACCGCCCTGGTGCCCGATCAGTTGAAAAGCGGCGTCACCGTCCCGTGCCGCTACGAGCCGGGGCTGCAGAAGACGTACGAGGAGTTCGCGCGGTTCGCCGGCACGGTCGTCCTCCCGGCCCGACCCGGAAAACCACGAGATAAAGCCAAGGTCGAGGCGGGGGTGCTCGTCGTCACCCGGTGGATCCTGGCGCGGCTGCGCCACGAGCGGTTCTTCTCCCTCGCCGCGCTCAACGCGCGCATCGCCGAGCTGCTCGAGGTCCTGAACACGCGCCCGATGCGTCTCTACCGCGCCAGCCGCCGGGAGCTCTTCGAGCGCCTGGATCGCCCCGCCCTCCGGCCCCTGCCGGCCGAGGCGTTCATCGTCGGCGAATGGCACTACGACGCCCGCGTGAATATCGACTACCACGTCGAGCTCCACGGGCACTACTACTCCGTCCCCCACCCCCTCAGCCACGAACTCGTCGATGCCCGCCTGACCGTGACGACGGTCGAGCTCTTCCATCGCGGGCAGCGGGTGGCGGCCCATGTCCGCAGCCATCTCCGCGGCCGGCACACCACCGACCCCGCCCACATGCCCAAAGCCCATCAGCGCCATCTGGAGTGGACGCCCTCGCGCTTCATCACCTGGGCCGGCACGATCGGCCCGCAGACCGCCGCCCTCGTCGAGGCCATCCTCGCGGATCGGCCGCACCCCGAGCAGGGCTACCGCTCGTGCCTCGGCATCTTGCGTCTCGCCAAACGCGACGGCGACACCCGGCTCGAGGCCGCGTGTGCCCGCGCCGTCGCCGTCGGCGCGCGCTCCTACCGGCATGTCGACTCGATCCTCAAACATGGCCTCGACCGGCTGCCCGGGCCGATGCGCCCCACCCCCGCTCCCGCTCATGCCCGCCCACGCGCAGATTCGCGGGCGGGAGTACTACCAAGACCCGGACGCGCCTGAGGCCCCGGCCCCGGCGGCCGCGGGCGAGCAGCCCGCTGAGGGGGATGTCCCGGTATGGGTCGACCCGAGATCGTCGCGCCTGGAGGCGCCCAGGCCCTCGCCCGCCGCGCCCGGATCCCCCAAACCCTCGGCGCCGGGGGCGGGCCCTCACCAACCACCCCTTCACGAAGGAGGACGGATGCTCAACGCCCCGACCCTCGAACAGCTCCAGGCCCTCAAGCTCGCCGCCATGGCGACGGCCTGGACGGAGCAACAGCAGCAGGCCGAGATGACCGCCCTCGCCTTTGACGAACGCTTTGCGCTCCTCGTCGATGCCGAGTGGCGCGCGCGGGAGAACAAGCGCCTCACCCGCGCCCTGCAGGACGCCAAGCTGAAACTCTCGCAGGCGTGCCTCGAGGCGATCGACTACCCCGCGCGGCGCGAGCTCGACAAAGCCGTCATCCGCCAGCTCGCCACCTGCCGCTGGGTCGCGGAACACCAAGGGGTCCTCATCACCGGGATGACGGGGACCGGGAAGAGCTTTCTCGCCTGCGCCCTCGCCCACCAGGCCTGCCGCAAGGGCTACCGCGCCCTCTATCGCCGCGCCTCCCGCCTCTTCCACGAGCTGACCCTCGCCCGCGCCGATGGCAGCTACATCCGCCTCCTCGCCAAGCTCGCGCGCACTGGACGTGCTGCTCATCGATGACTTCGCCCTGGCCCCGCTCCAGGACCAGGAGCGGCGCGATCTGCTCGAGATCCTCGAGGATCGCTATGGCACCCGGTCGACCATCATCACCAGCCAACTGCCCCCGACCCAGTACCACGACTACATCGGCGAGCCGACCCTCGCCGATTCCATCTGTGACCGGCTCCTGCACAACTCCCACCGGATTGTGCTAAAAGGACCCTCACGACGAAAGGAGGACAAGCTCGACACCTAACCGCCAGCCGGCCAGCGTCGCTTCGCTCCGATCATGATCCTCCGATCGGCGTGATCACGATGCTCCGATCGGACTGATCACGATGACCGAAATGCGCAGCCGGCTGGCTCACGCTTGGAATACGTCACCGTAGTTGCGAAATGGAGTACGGTGGCGAGGACACGTTCTGCCATAGGATCGTGGTGACCCCAGCCGGAACCTTGCTGGACGGGGGGCAATTGGACCGCCCCGGCCTCGAAGCGCGGGGTCTCAAGGTCGTTCTCGCCAAGCAACCGACCGTCGTGGCCGGCCACGCATTGACCTCCGGCCAGATCCCACGGCTTACGGACTTCGAGAAGCCGCCGGCCGCGGCCAGGCTGGTCGCAGACCGATGGACTCGGCGTGCGTGCCTCGCTCCACTTCCCGCCGGGGACCCTGAAGCTGGAGTCAAACCCGGCGAACTCGTCCCGGACAACTTCCAGGCCGAGATTGCCACCGCCTACCAACATCCAGGATCGTGGCCTCGTCGTGATCACCTCCTGCAGTCACGCCGGCGTCATCAACTCGGTGCGGCAGGTTCAGAAGACACGTCGTCCGGCGGTCACGATTGGCGCACCTGGAAGCGGTTGTGGCGTGCCATGCTGCCGACGCTGCTGCGCGCCTGTCCCTTCCGTTTAGCCCTTCCGGGTGCTCATGGAGGGACCGCGGGCGGTTGGCGGGTCGGTACCCGCGCCTCGGACGCCGAGAACGGTACAGATGAAACGGGTTCCGCGCCCATTTTGGGACTGACGGCGCCGGCGGGAGGGAGGAGAACCCCAGACAGCGAGGCGAACCCACGGGCCTGCGGCGACGGCGTGGCCGGTACACCCAGCGGAGGCGAGATCTTACGCCGCCGCCGGCTGTAGCGATGATGGAGGCCGCCGACAAGGGGCGTCTCAACGATTCTGCCCAGGTCGGGAGGATGCACCGCTCTCGGTTCCGGGGAGTCCTTGTCCAGGGAGAGGTGCGTCCGGACGCTGTGGTAGTACGCAATTTCCGCATCCTGAACACGGTGCGCCACCTTCTGAACCAGCCGATCGTGCCGGACCGTGTCGAAGTCGGCGGCCAGATCAAATCGATCCCCGGCGTCTTGCCCTCGAGGATTGCCGTCGTCACCCGCGCCACCGCGTCTTGCGCGTTCCGCTTCGGTCCGTAGCCGTACGAGCCGTCGTGAAAGTCCGCTTCAACGATCGGTTCCACGATACGCAGCTTGCGCGCCTTTTGACCCACGCGATCCCGGATGGCCGGAATCCCTAAAACGCGGACCTTCTTCCCGTCGTCTTTCGGACTCTCCGCCCTCCGGGTCCGCAGCGGCCGGTCGGGGCGTGCGACCAGTTCGTCCCCAGTTGGGCGAGAACGCCTCGACCCCGGTGGCCTCCGGCAGGGCCTGTCCAATCGGCCCGTGCTCACCGTCTCGGACTCTTGGAAGACTACCTACCCTGGGGCTGTCGCCGGGGCGTTGGTCGTGCGAGGCGTCTCCAACCCAACGCATCACGCAGGGCTCGATCAGCGGATCGCGACGTGGGACGTCGAGCTCCGCACGCGGTTTCGTGGGAGCGATCGAACCGCGCTCCGGGCGCACCCCATCCTCCAGGCCTACGCCGGCGTCTACCGCCCCTTTCACAAGACCTATCACGTCGAACTCCAGCTGGAGTCCGTCCTCTTCAAGGCCAAGGCCATGCCGCGAAGCCCCGCCCTCGTGGCCGCCATGGTGGCCGCGGAACTCAAGAACGGCCTCCTCACGGCCGGTCACGACCTGGCGGCCGTCGAGATCCCGGTCACGCTCGGCGTGGCGGCCGGCGGCGACGCTATCGCCTCTTGAATGGCCGGGAGGAAGCCCTGCAAGACGGGCGACATGATGATGGCGGACCGCCAGGGCGTCATCTCGAGCGTTCTCTCTGGGCCCGATCAGAGGACCCGGATCACACCCGAGACGCGCCAGGTTTTCTTTGCGGTCTACGCGCCGCCGGAATCGGTGTGCCGCCGCGCGCGCCACCACCTCGAGGACCTCCGAGACACCGTCCTCTTGGTCGCGCCCGACGCCCTGATCGAGGTCTTGGAGGTCCACACGGCCGACTGAGATCCGAGACTCCAGAATGGGCTGATCTGGACACGCCAACCTCCGGGAACAGCACGCTGAGCCTGCGCCGGGGCCCAGGCGTGCCCGCGGATGCAGGCCGAAGGCCCCGGGAGTGCGCCGGAGTGCGGTTCAGCAGGCACAGCGTGCTGCGGTTGCGCCGAGATCGAGGCGTAGTTCTCGGCTTCGATCGTCAGCCGCAGCCTTCGCCCTGTGGCGGCTACCCGATAGAGTGTGCCGTTCTCAGGCGCCGCGGGCCAGTAGCGCCAACGTGCTCCGGAGCCAGTCTTGTCGCCGAGCTACGCCCCAGCCAAGTTCCTTCACGGCCAAGCCGGAGTGCCAGATCTTGGTCATGTGCCGGATCTTGTCCCCGTCAAAGTCCATCACGTACACGTAGTCGGTCTTCACGCTCTTGCCGGTGGGGGACAGGGGCCACCGGGGCCAGTATGCGTCCCCATGAACACGCCGTACGCGCAGACGTTGTGCCGTGGTCATCGGTGGCAAACGACTTCAGCTCGTACCGGCCATCGGGAATGAAGGTCAGCAGGCCCTTCATCCACTCCGTGTACTGTTCCAGGCTCCGAACCTCCGCGAGCGGCTCCGCCTGCGCCGAAAACGTGGCGCCCGGCTTGCAGTACTGTTTGCACACCTCCCAGCCCTTGCCGGCTTCACAGGCCTCGAAGAATTCCTTCGCCACGGTCGCCATCGACGCCATGGTTGACTTCCTCCGTGAAGTTGGATGTGTGGGGAGGGACGCCGTCACCCGTCCTTCGGGGACGCGCTCGCCAGATTCGCCCCAGGCCCGGAGCGCGCCCAGGGCTTCCGAGCGGCGGGCGACTCTCAGTCCGCCGCGAATGCCGGACCGTGTCAAGTGGCGATTCAGTGACGCGACGCGGCCGGGTCCCCGCAGCACCGCCGTCTGGTTCTCCAGCGCCTACCACGGCCACGACCCCTCGGGGTCTGGCGCCCCCCATCCGGTCACCGCGCCCGGCCAGGCGCTGCACCGTCTCGATGATCCCGTGGGCCGCCCGGGCGAACTCGCGCGCGTTGACCACCTCGGGGCGGTCCGCGGCGCTGTGGTACTCGGCGTAGCGGTAGAGCGCCGTGTCGGTCAGCATCGACCGCCGGGTATCCGGCCTTCCAGAACGCCCAGTGGTCGGACCAGTCGACCCCGGGAATCCAGGCGAAGGTCGCCGCCGCCTCGACGGGGAAGTCCGTCACCGCCATGAAGTGCGTGACGAGCTCCGCACGAGGGCGCGCGAGCGCAGGTTGCCCACCACGCCGAGGAAGTTCCCCGTGCGCGGGTAGAACAGGCCCAACGGGACGGGATAGCGCTGGCTGCCGGGCGCCGCGGAGTAGGCCCCGAGCGTCTCGAGCGACAGCATGGCCACGATCATCTCGCCCCGCCGGCGAGCCTCGAGCGCGTGTCGCCGGCTCCCCATCGCCGCCGTCTGGAAGAACGGCGGCTCCTCGTTGACGAACGCCACCAGGCGGAGCGTGCGCGCCGGGGCCGCGGACCGGAGCGCCCGGCTGAGCTCCAGCAGGACCGCGACCCCGGTGGCGTTGTCGTTGGCGCCCGGGCTCCCGCGCACCGAGTCGTAGTGGGCCCCCACCAGCACGAGCTCCGGCCCGCGGCTCGACCCCGCCACCTCCACGACCAGGTTGGCGCACCGCACCCCGCGGACCTCGTACGGCTCCGCCCGGACGGTGAGCCCCTGCGCCGTCCACACGTCCCGGATGTAGCCCGCCGCGGCTTCGAGTCCGCCGGCCGGAAGACGTTGCGCTCCCCGATCTCGGCGCCGAGGGTGCGGACGTGCGCCATCAGCCGCGCCTGGAGCGCCGCGGTCTCGGCCCGGGTCGCCGCGGTCATCGCCGGCGCGGGGACCGCCGGCTTCAGCCGGAACATGGCACGGGCCCCCAGGGCGCCGGCGACAGCCGCCACGCCCATCAGCCCGAGCGCCGCGAGCCTGGCCCCGTGGCGTCCCGCGATCCGTCCGATGCGACAGGAGGCCCACGCGGGGACTCCTCGGCCACGCGCCCCGGGCGACCCGCTGGCCCTCGGCCCCCGGAGACGTCTGTCCATCACGCTCGCTCAGCGGCCTCGAGGACGATCGCCGGCGGAGCCGCCCTGCCCGTCCTCGCGCAGGAGCTTCTCCACCCGCACGCCGATGAGGCGGATCTTCTTCCCCTTCGGGTTCTCCCGCGCGTCGAAGAAGGGCTCGAGCAAGCGCCGCACCTCGGCCTGCAGCGCCGCCTCGCTCCGGAAGGGCCGGCGCCCGTATGCGACCGACTCCTCGTCACGAACCCCGCAAAGCGCACCGTCACGGTCACGGTCCGGAACGCCTGGAACGTGTCCCTCGCCAAAAGTCCATCCGGCTGGGTAAGCGAGTCGTTGATCGATCAGCTCTGATCATGCCGTGGTCCGGTCCGTGTAAGTAGTGGCGGCCGGAGGTCTCCATGTCTCCATGGCGTCGATCCAGGAGACAATTCCACGGCCTCCCGTCAGATTCCTTGCCCTATACGCTCACCTGCCAGCCGATGGCCGCTGGGAGGGACGGGGGACACCGCCCGCGCGCGCTGAAGGCCACTCCCATCAGCCGGCAGATGCCAGCCGGGTTCCCGGGCGGGGGCAGGGCCTCCGCATCTCGGTCGGGGCCCGCCCCGTCCCTTTGATCCTTCCGTCAGCCCCTCGACAGTTCGGCCAATCAGGGACCTCAGGCCGGGTGGGAGCCGCTCGAAGACCTCGCCGGCCGGGTGGGCGGACGCGGGGGCCGAGGCTCGAGGCGATCCCCACCACTCCTGAGTGCTGAAGGATCAACCGCTGGTTCGTCCGGACGGGGTTTTGGCGAAGGACAACCTGACCCGCAGTTCCGAGGCCGCATCGAGACGCTGCCGTTCAGCGACGGGCAGATGCGCGCCCACGTGGACGGCAAGGTTCCTCCCGCCCTATGCGGGCCGCCCCGAGCGCGACCGTGCCTGGTCGTTCAGGACGAGCCCACCGGCGTGGCAGCGCATCAGCCGCAACACGCCGCCGAAGGCCGTGCTCGAGGCGATGGACGTGGAGGGCATCGACGTGGGAATCCTGTTCCGGACGTGGGCGACCCACGCCATCAACATCGACGGGCTCGAGCCAGCGTTCGCGGCGGCCATGAGCCGCGCGTGGAACCGCTGGATCGCCGACTTCTGCCGTGAGCATCCCGCACGATTCAAGCCGTCGGCGCTTGTGCCGCTCCAGGACATCGACCTAGCGGTGGCGGAGACGCACTTCGCCGTCCAGTCCCTGGGGGCCCTCACGCTGGTGCTCCCATCCCACATGATCAACCAGCGGCCCCTCTACGACCGGTACTACGACCCCCTGTGGGCCGAGGCGCAGGAGCTGGACATCGCGGTGTCCTTCCACGGGAACCACGCCGCCTACGCCGAGCACCTGGCCCGCCGCTATCTGGACAACCTCGTGCTGAGCCACGCGTGCGGACAGCCGGTTGAGATGATGCTGGCGCTAGGCGCGGTGGTGACGGGCGGCGTGCTGTCCCGCTTCCCGCGCCTCAGGATGGCGTTCCTCGAGGGCAACTGCAGCTGGCTCCCGTGGTGGCTCTGGGCGCTCGACGAGCGATGGGAGGCCTGGGGCGACGACGAGCTTTCAAGCAGGACGCGAAGCCCTCCGACCTCTTCCGCCGCCAGTGCTTCGTCTCGGTCGAGCCGGAGGAGGAGCTGGCGAAGCACGTCGTGACCGAACTGGCGACGACAACCTGGTGCTCTGACCGACTGCCCCACGACGATTCCCGGTATCCGCACGCGATTGATGGCTTTCCTTGAGCTGCCGCATCTCTCTTCGGAGAGCAAGCGGAAGATCCTGTGGGACAACTGCGCACGGCTCTACAGCTGTGACGAAAGCCGGCGGGCGCGGTCACCCGTCTTCTGGGTTCCCAGAGTGAAACGCTGGATTGCCGATCCGATGGGCGGGGCTTGGCCCCGCTGGGAGGCGGCGGGCCGAGCAATCTGGTTGTCCGTAGGGCGTCCGACCGACTGACGACCAGAAAGACGGATCGGAGGCCGTCGCCGCCCTCCCGATCGAGTGTGAGCCGTGAAGGAATCGAACCTTCAACCTACTGATTAAGAGACCGCCGGCGGCGAGACCCCACGCCAATCCAGACCAACGGAGACCAAGTCTTTTCACGGGTTTCACCCCGCCCTCTTCTGGGCCGGTTGGGCAAGCATGGCGCAGGTTTTCGGACAGTCTCGGACACTGACCCGGTCCGATCCGAGCGGTTTCACCTACGGAGTCGAGAGGTGCTTCTAGTCCATTGCTCGGGCCGGCTTCCTACAGGTTGCGGGTGCCGCTGTGGAGGTCGGCCTTCGCATGCGATCAACCGCCGTTCAGGCCAGCGGGCCCTGAAGCCCCGGGATCTTCGGGAAACCGCATCCGCGCCGTCGAGTCGAGGGTCGAGGCGCAGGCCTGACCGATCCGCACGTCACCGGCAGCGGTGGCGAGCAGGAAGGCATCCTCCCGGCTGATCCGCGGACCGACGGGCCAGCAGGTCCACCATGTCGCGCGTCGCGCGCGACCGCGTCCTGGAGGGCAGGGGCGCAGGCGCAGGTCATCCACGCCTGGGCAGTCTCGATCAGCGGACGCGGGGGCGCGGCGCCCTTGACCACGCCCAGGCGGACGCGCACGTCGGCGTTGCAGTCCAGCCCCGGCGCCCGAGACCTCGGCGTCGCCCATCGAGGCGTGGACGTCGCCGAGACCGAAGAGGGCCCCGGGCACGCCAACGGGCAAGTAGAGCCGCGCGCCCGGGCTGGATGTCGTTGTGGTCCATGTTGCTGCCGTGGTCGCCGGGGTCGGCCGTGGTGAGCCGGCCGGTGGCGGGGGCGGTGGCGATGCAGCCAATCATCGGGCGCAGCGGAATGCGGACGCCGTCCCAGAAACACAGGTGGCCGTCCTCGACCGGCACAAAGCGGCAGTGGGGCGCCCCGATGTCGCCGGCGAGGACGCCGCCGAAGCCGGTGATCTTGCTGATTACCGGCGAGTGGGGCGTGATCGAGAGGATGTCGACCGCGAGGGCATCGCCCGGCTCGGCGCCTCGCACGAAGACGGGTCCCGCCGCGGGATTCGACCGCGTGTAGTCCGGCTTCAGACGATGGATGTCCTCCGGCTGCTGAAGTCGGCCCGCCCACGAATCGAGCGTCTCGAAGACGATCTCCTCGCCGGCGTCGACCTCCAGCACGGGCTCGACATCCGCGGCGAATACGAAGGCATGGCGATCGCGCGGAACACGCTGCATGCGGGGCTCCTTGTCGTCCTGGATCAGAGTGTCCGGAGGCGTGGGTCGAGAGTCTCGCGCAGCCGGTCGCCGACCAGGTTCAGGCCGAGGACGGTCACGAAGATCGCGAGCCCGGGGAAGGTCGCGAACCACGGCGCCCGGTCGAGAAAGCCTCGACCTTCCGCCAGCATCGATCCCCAGGAGGCCTGGGGCGGTTGGACACCGAGGCCAAGGAAGCTGAGCGCCGCCTCCACCAGGATCGCGTAACCCATGCCCAGCGAGGCCTGGACGATGATCGGGGAGAGGCAGTTCGGCAACACGTGGCGCATGACGACCCGGAAGGACCCCGCCCCGAGGCCCCGGGCGGCGGTCACGAACTCGCGCTCGCGGAGGGACAGCACGCTCGCCCGAACGATCCGGGCGAACGGCGGGATGTAGATGACGCCGATGGCGAGCATGGCGTTCTGGAGCGACGGGCCGAGGACGGCCATGATGGCGATGGCCAGCAGGATCGCCGGGAAGGCCATGAGTCCGTCCAGGACTCGCATGATCATCGTATCGACCAGACCGCCCCGGTAGCCGGACAAGAGGCCGAGCGGAACCCCGACGCACGCGGCTGTTCCCATCGAGATCACGCCCACCAGTACCGAGACCGAGGCCCCGTGGATGACGCGGCTGAGGATGTCGCGGCCGAGGTCGTCGGTACCCAGGGGGTAGCGGGCGTTCGGGCGCGGCCAGGAGGTCGTCGTGCATCTCGGTCGGGGAGTAGGGAGCAAGAGCGGGCGCGCCCAGCGCCGCTATCGCCACGAGCCCCACGATCGCCAGCGCCACCCATGACGGCCCGCGCCCCACGGCGTCAGCGCTCCGCCTCGAAACGGATGCGCGGGTCGAGCCAGACGTAGACCGCGTCGACCAGGAGGTTGATCAGGACGAAGCCGCCGGCCACCAGCAGGACGACCGCCTGGATGATCGCGTAGTCCCGGTTCTGGATGGCGGTCAGCGAGAGCCGCCCGATCCCCGGCCAGGCGAACACCTGCTCGATGACGAATGTTCCCCCCACCAGGCTGCCCACCTGAAGCGCGAGGACGGTGACTACCGGCAACATGGCGTTCTTCAGAGCGTGGCGAACCACCACGGCCCGCTCGGCCAGCCCCTTGGCCCGAGCCGTCCGGATGTACTCGGCGCCGAGCACGTCGAGCATGCCCGACCGGAGGAAGCGCGACAGCGGAGCGGCCAGTCCGACGCCCAGGGTCAAGGCGGGGAGTGCCGTGGTGCGGAGCGCCTGCACGGGATCGTCCCAGACGGCGGCGTAACCGGACGGCGGGAACCAGCCGGTACGGAGGGCGACCGCGAGGATCAGCATGATGCCGAGCCAGAAGCTCGGGAGCGAGACACCCATGAGGGCCAAGCCGGTGATGGCGCGATCAAGCCAGGAGCGCGGGTAGCGGGCGGCCAGGATCCCGGCCGGGAAGGCGATCGCCGAGCGCGATGACGAAGGCCGCTAGCATGAGCTGGAGCGTCGCCGGCAAGAAGCGACGGATCAGCGAAAGCGGGCGACTGCCTGCTGACCCAGGACTGGCCGAAGTCTCCGCGGAGCAGATTGCGGACCCACAGCCCGTACTGGACCAGCATCGGCCGGTCGAGTCCCAGGTCCGCGCGCAGGGCGGCCAGCGCCGCGGGCGTCGACTCGCTTCCGAGCTGGACCGTGGCCGGATCGCCGGGGATCATCCGCACCAGCACGAAGACGATGACCGAGACCACGAACAGGACGGCGACGAACTGGACCAGGCGCTCGGCGAGGTAGCGCTTCACGAAGGTGGGAGGCAGGGCGCTGGGGCCTGGCTCCCCCGCCCCGCACGCGTTCAGTCCACCTGGGGGGCGAGCGCCGCCGCTCCCCCCAGACCACCCCACCGCACTGATCAGTGGTCATGTGCCCAACGGATTGGTTCACGACCTCTCAGCCCAGCTCGATATCCAGGAGGTTCGGGCCGGCCGAGGGCGTTGATCTGGAGGTTCTTGACCTTGCTGGTCGCCCCCCACAGGACCGGCCACGTCTGCTGGCGAATGGCCGGGACCTCGGTGATCACGAGCTGCGCGATCTCCTTGTAGATGGCCTTGCGCTTTTCCTGGTTCAGCTCGGCCCGTCCCATCCGCAGGAGCTCGTCCATCCGCGGGTTCGAGTAGAGCCCGGGGTTGCCGCTCGCCTTGGTGCCGAACACGCCCGAGGTGAGGGCGTCCGGATCGAACTCGCGGACCACGGCGCTCTGGCCGAGCTGGAAGTTGTTCTCGCCGTACAGGTCCTTCACGTAGGTCGCCCACTCGATGGCCTGGATCTTGAGCCGGATGCCGGCCTCCCGGGCCTGGGCCTCGTAGATCTCCGCCGTCCGGACGAACTCCGGGTACTGAGGGCTGGCCTTGAGCGTCAGCTCGATGCCATCCGGGAAACCGGCCTCCTTGAGGAGCTGCTTGGCCCGGGCCCGGTCGAAGGGCGGGCAGGCGACGTCCGGGCTGTGGGCCCAGTGAGCCTTGGGGAACGGGCTGCAGCCCGTCTCGCCGACACCGAACATGGCGGCCCGGTGGATCAGCTCCCGATTGGTGACCAGCGCGAGGGCCTGCCGGACCTTGACGTTGTCCAGCGGCGGAGCGTGGCGGATCAGCATCAGCATGTAGTTGGTGGCGAATGGCTGCGGCTCGTAGAGACGGACATTCGGGGCCTTGTCCAGCTCGGCCTTGAACTTCGGGGGGACGTTGTAGTGGAGGTCGAGCACGCCAGCCTGGAGGTTCGCCACCGCGGTCTGCGCCTCGGGCACCGGGGACAGCACGATCTCGTCCACGTAGCGGACGTCCCTCCGCCAGTAGTCGCCGAAGCGCGCCACCTTCACGTGGACGTTGGGAACGCGCTCCACGAAGCGGAACGGCCCGGTTCCGACCGGGCGGGTCGCGAGGTTCTTCTCCTCCTCCGGCGGCACGATGGCCGCGTAGCGGATGCTCGAGAGGAACGGCGCGCTTGGGTTCTTCAGGTTGATCCGCACCCGGTAGTCGTCCAGCGGCTCGACGCTGGCGACGTCCGCCAGGTAGGAGGCCCACTTGCTCTTGCCGCCGAACGCGATGATGCGCTCGAAGGACCACTTCACGTCGGCCGCCTTGAGCTCGCGGCCGGTGTGGTACTTCACGCCACGGCGGAGGTGGAAGACGTACGTCCGGGGGTCGGGCTGGTCCCACTTCTCGGCCAGGCTGGGCACGGGGTTCATGTTGCGGTCGAACGTCGTGAGCGACTCGAACATGGCCTCCATGGAGGTGTAGTCGATCGCCGAGGAGACCAGGTGCGGGTCGATCTGCTGGATGTCGGACGGAATGCCGATGCGGAGCGTGCCGCCGGCGGCGTGCACGAGCGCCGGCGCGCCGCCCCAGGGGCGGCAGCGCCGACGGCGGCGCCCGTCGCCGCAAAGCTGGTGGCCTTCAGGAACGTCCTGCGGGTCAGGGTCATGGCGCGTTCTCCTTCCGTGGTGGAGCGGCCGGGGTCACAGCTCGGACGCACGTCGAGCCAGCCTCGGGTCGGCAAGGAACGAGCGCCGCAGCTCGGTCCCGATGCCGGGGCCCTCAGGTGGGTACACGTGGCCGTCGCGGATCGGCGGCAGCTCGGTGAGGACCTCGCGATACCAGCCGGTGTTGAAGGCGCGGACCGTCTCCTGGATCAGAGCGTTGGGCAGGTTGAGGCTCAGGTGGACCGAGAAGGCCAGCGTGAGTGGCCCGACGCAATCGTGGGGCGCCACCGGCAGGTGGTAGGTCTCGGCCAACGCGGCGACCCGTCGGGCCTCCGAGATGCCGCCCACCCACGACACGTCGAACATGCAGACGTCGACCGCCTGGCGCGCGAAAAGCGAGAGGAACGCCGACCGGGTGGAGAGTGTCTCGCTCGCGCAGGTCGGTACGCCAGTGGCGCGACGGAACTCCGCCACCACGTCGGGGTTGTCCATGGGCACCGGGTCCTCGACCCACATCGGCGCGTACGGCGCCACGGCACGGGCGATCTGGACGGCAGCGGGCAGATTCCACAGGCCGTGCAGCTCGAGGGCGACGTCCATCTGGCGTCCAACGGCCTCGCAGATCTCGCGGAACGCGCCGACGCCGGTCTCGAGGTCGGCGCGCGTAATCGACTGACCGCTCGTCTTGGCCGCGAATCGATCGAAGGGCCAGATCTTCATCGCGGTGATGCCCTCGGCCAGGAGGTCCCGGGCGAGGCCGGCCGGATCGGTCAAGAACCGGTGCTGGTCCTCGTAGGGACCGGCCGCCCGGTAGTCGACGACGGCGGGGTCAGTGGGGCCGACGAGGCCCACACCGTAGGCGTAACCCGCACAGGTGTTGTAGATGCGGAGGCGCTCGCGCGAGAGGCCACCCAGGACCTGGTAGAGCGGCTCGTCGACGCGGCGCGCGAAGAGGTCCCACAGCGCCATGTCAACGGCGGAGAGCCCGCGCATCTCGCCGGCGCGGGCGCTGGCCCCCAGGCCGAGTCGGCGAATCACCGTCCAGTGCCGGTCGAGCTGGCCCGCGTCCTGGCCGAGGAGATACGGAGCCACCTGATCGTGCACGAACGCCGAGACCTGCTCGGCCCCGTATGACGTCTCGCCGAGGCCGATGTGCCCGTCGTCCCCATGGAGCCGAAGGAGGAGGAGCTTCGGATAGATCGGATGGATGAACGTCTCGATCCGGACGATGCGGACGGCCTTCGGCAACAAGTCCCCCGGCGTGTCGTGAGTGCGCGCGGAAAGCATTCTACGCCATGTTGGCCGCCGCTTCGTGGCCACGGAGATTGGGTGCTCACGCACCGCGACGGCCCGTGGCGCCCGTCCTCGGTCACCGACCCTCTTCTTCTGGTCCGTGGCCTTATGGACCCCGTCCGGGAGAAGGGCTTGCCCTTCAGGTCCGTGACGTGGACTTCGCCAGGCTCGGGCTCCAGATCGAGCGCGCCGTTGACAAGAAGGGGAACCTCGGCCTCCCAAAGGACCGCGAGCGGCGGACGCTAGATCTCCACTACTCGCTTGGTCCCCGTGCCCACCGTCCGGCATCATGGCGCGGAGCACTCGCTGGAAGGCCTTCGCCACGTTGGCCAAGTCGAACCCCCCCTGTGGGGGTGTGACCGGCGTTTGAGGGTTCATCGAAGCAAGGTCACCAGCTCACCAGCCCCTCCCCCCAATCAGGTACCAAAGCACGGTATCGCTTTCTCGAAAATCCACTCGAGCGCGACGCCAGGCATCGACGGGGCAGCCCACTCCGCATGACGGCCATCCAGAGATTTGGCGGATCCCTGAACACTAATGTTCAATTTCACTCGCTGCTCTTCGACGGCGTCTACACGCGCGCGGCCCAACCGGCCGGCCTCGGTTTTACCGGCTACCGCCGCCCGCCGATTCGATATCGCCGCGCTCCTCACGCGCGTACATCGCCGCGTGCGGCGCCTCCTGGCGCGCCGCGACCTGTCCCTTCTGTTTAACCCATCAGGTGTTCGGAGGACCGGCTGCGGCCGTTCGTCAGGAGCACCGGGCCTTGGCTCCGAGGGACACCCAGCGTGGACTACCGTGGACCGTGTGGAGTTTCAGACGCAAGGCCGAGGAAGACCCAGGCGGACCGTACTGACCAGCCGACCGGCGAGTTCCGCGTGGCGGGCACACCCGCAGGCCGGAGTCTTACGCCGCCAGCCGCGTGTACCGATGATGGAGGCCTCCGACCATGGGTGTCTCGACGATTCGGCCTTGGTCGAGGCGCTCCACCGGTCTCGACTCCGGCGCGTCCTTCTCCAAGGAGAGGTGGGTCCGAGCAACGGTGGTAGTAGGTGAGGTAGTCGCGCAGCAGGCGACGCAGGTGGTTCTCGTTCAGCACGACGATATGGTCGAGGCACTCGCGGCGGAGGGTGCCGATGAGACGTTCCACGTACGGATTCTGCCAAGGCGACCGAGGCGCCGTCTTGACTTCGTGGATCCCCATGGCCTGGACTCGGCTCGAGAACACGACCCCGTAGACCGCATCGCGGTCGCGCAGGAGGTAGCGCGGGGCGGTCTCCCAGGGGAACGCCTCCACGAGCTGCTGGGCCGTCCACTGGGCCGTGGGGGCGTCGGTGACGTTGATGTGGACGACGCGTCGCCGCTCGTGCGCCAGGACCACGAAGACGAACAAGACCTTGAACATCACGGTGGGCACGGCGAAGAAGTCCACGGAGACGAGGCTCCCGAGTGGTTGTCGAGAAACGTGCGCCAGGTCTGCGACGGGGGCCTGCTCGACGGCGGACCACGTACTTGGAGACCGTCGCCTGGGAGATCTCGACGCCCAGCTTCTGGAGCTCCCCGTGAATCCGCGGCGCACCCCACAGGGGGTTGGCCTCGGACATCCGTCGGATGAGCGCGCGGATCTCCGGGGCGACGGCTGGGCGGCCGGGCCCGTGCCGCCGGCTCTTCCAGGTCCAGAAGAGCTTGAAGCCGGTCCGCTGCCACCGGATGACGGTCTCGGGTTGGACGATGGAGACGGCCTCCGCCCAGCCGCTCCACAGGCGGGACAGCAGGACCCAGATAAGATGAAGCGGCTAGCCATCCCCTAAAGTGGTGGCGTCAGGAGCCCACAACCTATACGCGGCAAAGCCGCGAAGGGAGGCTAGCCATGGACCATGTTGGCATAGACCTCGGGAAGAGGGAAAGCCAGATTGCGATCCTCACGGAGGACGGTGAGCTGATCAACCGGCGCATTCGCACGGAGCGCCCTCGCCTGGCCGAGATGTTCGGCCGTCGACCAAAGGCCAGGATCCTGCTGGAGGCGTCGACGGAGAGTGAGTGGGTCGCCCGCTGCCTCGAAGACCTTGGCCACGAGGTCATCGTGGCTGACCCGAATTACGCGCCGATGTACGCGCGGCGGACGCGTCGGGTGAAGACCGACCGCCGCGATGCGCACGCCCTGGCGCACGCGTGCCGGGCCGGCACCTATCGGCCCGCCCACCGGACGTCGACCGAGCGTCGGGCCTTGCGCGCGCGCCTGGCTGTCCGCGAGGCCGTGGTCCGCACCCGCGCCGCGTGGATCACTCGCATCCAATCGCTCGTGCGCCGTGAGGGGTGTCGCCTCCGCACCGGCGCGCCCGAGACCTTTCTCACGCGGGTGGCGGAACTGGCGCTCCCGCCCGCGCTCATGACGGTGATCGCCCCGCTGGTCGACCTCCTCGGGCCCCTCAATGCCCAGATCGAGGCCCTGGATGAGGAGCTCGAGCGGATCGTCGCGGCCGATGAGGTCCTCCGACGTCTCACCACGGTGCCCGGCGTGGGGCCGGTGACCGCGACGGCGTTCGTCGCCACCGTGGACGACGTGACGCGATTCCGGGGCGCGCATCAAGTGGAAGCCTATGTGGGGCTGGTGCCCAGCGAATGGAGCTCGAGCGAGGTCCAGCGCCGCGGCCACATCACCAAGGCGGGCAATGGCCGCATGCGCTGGCTCCTGGTTCAGGCGGCGTGGTGCATTCTGCGCCGGCGGAAGAGACTCGAGACCGTCGCGCTGCGCGACTGGGCGGAGGGGATTGCGGGCCGGCGTGGCCGGGCCATCGCCGCGGTGGCGCTGGCGCGACGTCTGGCGGGGATCCTCTTTGCGATGTGGCGGGACGGGACTGTCTATGACGCGACCAAAGTGCGGGGACCGTTGACGGCCCGGCGGGCCGCGTAGATTGCACGAGGGGGCAGACTGATCGGTGGCTCAGCTGTGAGACGAGGTGAATGGGCGGTGAGCGCGAGGCTGTTCTTGGCTGATGTTGAGGGCCGTGACCCAGATGGCGCCGCCGCCCGATCGCATCACCATCATGCGCGGGCGAGTTGCCACTCGCCACTGACAGCGCGAAGAGAAGGATGACACACCTCGCACAGCGAGCACGACCCAGACGCGGTCGTCGGCCTCACGGAGGAGGGACAGAGCAAAGGAGCTGATACGACCAACGAACTTTCCTCTTGACAAGCCGCTTCAGAGAAGAACAGCCGGTCGGAGCGCCGCAGGCGTGGACGCGGCGCGGTGCGCTGGAGGACGGCCAGTTGGTGCCGCAACGCGAGGTTCTCGAGCACCAGGGCGCGGCTGGGTCCTGAGCCCGCGGAGGAGGCCGGTGAGGATGAGGGTGATCATGCCGGCCATCATCGATCAGGCCGGCCGGAAGTTCAATGCGAACGAGGCGGACGGAGTAAGTAGAAGGCACAGGCCCCCCGACCGCCCCGGCCTCGGCGTGACGCTCGACCGGGAGCGGCTCGCGGAGCTCCTCCGGGCATGAAGGGCCGTGCCCGGCCTCGCGCGCTCGTGCTCACCCACGTGTTCCCCGACCTCGCACCCGAGCGCGCCGTGCTGGAGCCCCACGGGATCGACGTGATCGACGGCGCCCCCCTCGAGCCCGAGACGCGCCTCGCGGCGGCCGAGGTGTGCGATGCCCTCCTCGTCCAGGACACGCCGATCAACGCCGGCTTCATCGGGAGGCTTCGCCGCTGCCGGGTCCTCGGGCTCTACGGCGCCGGCGTCGACAATGCCGACCTCGGTGCGGCGCGACGGCGGGGCATGGTCGTGGTCCACGTGCCCGACTACGGCACCGAGGAGGTCGCCTACCACGCGCTCTGCCTCCTGCTCGCGTGCGCGCGGGACTGGCGCCTCTCGGGGCCGCGCTCCGGGCGGGAGCGTGGGACTACGGGGCCGCGGCGCGGCCGCTCCACCGGCTCAGGGGCCGGACGCTCGGCGTCGTCGGACTCGGGCGGATCGGCCGCCGCCTGGCCGCGAAGGCGCGCGCCCTCGAGCTCCGGATCCTCGGGACGGATCCGGCGGTCGTGCCGGCCGAGGCGGCCCGGGCCGGCATCGACTGGCGCCCGCTCCCCGACCTCCTGGCGGAGTCAGATTTCGTCTCGCTGCACGCGCCGCTCCTCCCGGCCACAGAGGGACTGATCGGGCGCGCCGAGCTCGCCCGCCTCGGGCCCGGGGCCTACCTGATCAACGTCGCCTGGGGCGGGCTCGTGGACGAGTCGGCGCTCCTCGAGGCCCTCGACGGGCGCCGGCTCGCGGGCGCGGGACTCGACGTCCTGCCGTGGAGCCCGGCCCCGGCGGGCCATCCGCTCATCGGTCACCCCCGCGTGGTGATGACGCCGCACTCCGCCTGGTACTCGGAGGAGGCCATGCGCGATCTCCAGCGACTCCTCGCGGAGGACGTCCTGCGGGTCCTGCGGGAGAGCCGCCACGCTGCCCGGTGGCGGGCCCGGGGCACCGAGCAGGATGAGCCCGCGCAGCGCCGCTCCGTCCAGGTCCCGGGACCGGAAGGGACCCGAGGTCAAGACTCTGGAGAAGGCGCTCCGCGTCCTCGCCCACCTCGGCGAGGCGCGGCGGGAGCTGGGCATCCAGGAGATCGCGCGGGCGGTCGGGCTGCCCGCGAGCACGGCGTACCGGCTCCTCGCGGTCCTGGCCCGCCACCACTACCTCCCTACCTCCAGCCGGGCTCGGCGCCGGGCCGCTACGCCCTCGGCCTGCGCCTGGCGCTCGAGGGCATCGCCAAGGCCCGGCCGGCGCTCGCGGTGCTGATGGTGGAGACGCGCGAGACGTCACAGTAGGATTGGGGAAGAGCCGAGATCGAGCTGTCCCCGCTGGATCCCTTGTGCCAGGAAGCGGCGCTCACTCGGTCATCGACAAGCGCTAGAGGCGCAACATAACGCAACCCCCGCGCAACCGGGACAACCCCTCCGAACCGCCGCGATCGAGGACGCGCGCGGCTAACCGAGATCTCGCCGGGTGTGGAGCGCACACGTGGCTCGGGACTCCCGCGTCGTGGCCAATTGACCTTCGCTTCGGCGGCGTGCTAGGGTCCACTGGAGGTACCGGGACATGCGTGCGGCAGAGTCCCAACACTCCCCTACATGAGCGACACGCTCGATGTCTGCGTCGAGCTGCGTGGGATCACCCACCGCTACGGCAGGACGGCGGCGGTCCGGAGCCTGTCGCTGCAGATTCGAAAGGGCGAGTTCTTCTCGCTGTTGGGCCCCAGCGGCTGTGGAAAGACCACGACGCTCCGGATCATCGGGGGTTTCGTGGAGCCGACCGAGGGCGAGGTGTTCATCGGGGGGCGTCGAGAGACGCATCTTCCCCCGTACAAGCGCGACGTGAACACGGTCTTCCAGAACTACGCGCTCTTCCCCCACATGTCGGTCGTGCGAGAACGTCGCCTTCGGGCTCCGCATGAAGCGGATCCCGGCTCGCGAGACGGCCGAGCGGGTCGACCAGGCGCTCCAGCTGGTCTCGCTCCAGGACTTCCGCGAGCGCCAGCCCGGGCAGCTCTCGGGTGGACAGCAGCAAAGGGTCGCCCTCGCCCGGGCCCTGGTCAACGAACCCCCAGTGCTCCTGCTCGACGAGCCTCTCGGCTCGCTGGACCTGAAGCTCCGGAAACAGATGCAGCTCGAACTCAGCAGGCTCCAGCGCCGCGTCGGCATCACGTTCATCTACGTCACCCACGATCAGGAAGAGGCCCTGTCGATGTCGGACCGCATCGCCCTGATGCGCGATGGGGTGATCGAGCAGGTCGACACGCCTCAGGGGCTCTACGAAGGCCCCACGAACCGGTTCGTGGCGGACTTCATCGGGACGTCGAACTTCTTCGAGGGTACGGTCGAGAAATCGCTGCCCCATGCGGATGCCCACCTCGTGGGGGTGTCGATCGACGGGCTCGGGACGGTCTGGAGTGTATCTCAGCAACCGCACCGGGAGGGGAGCCGGGTCACGGTGGCGCTCAGGCCCGAACGGATCGTCCTCGCCGAACTGCCACCCGAGGAGAGTGGCAACTGCTTTGCCGGGAAGCTCCGGAAGGTCGCGTACCTCGGCAGCGTGGCCCATTGCTATGTCGAGCTGCCCGACGGTCGACAGGTGGTGGCGTATCGGCAGAACGCGTCGAACGGGCGCCCGCGATCCGATCATCCGGACGAGACCCTCGTCTGCTGGCGAGCGGAGAGCTCGATCATCCTGCAGCGCGAATAGGAGGTACTCGATCCGATCGCCAGAGGAAGAGGGACCATGCGTGAGCCACACGAGGAGGAGCGACGATGACGCAGACCACTAGGGAACCGACCAGAGACAGGATGCCCCGACGCGAGTTTCTCGACGCGGGCCGGGGCCGCCAGCGTGGGCCTCGCCGCCGGGGAGATGTCGGGGCTGGGGCTCCATCGTGCCCAGGCGGCCGATCCACAGGTCAACTGGCTCGGCTGGACAAGCTACGCGATTCCCGAGGTCATGGAGTCCTTCAAGAAGAAGTCCGGGACCGCAGTCAACCTGATCCCCTTCAACGACAACACGGAGGCCTACGCCAAGCTCAAGATCGGCGGGGGGGGTCAGTACGATGTTATCCAGGCCGACGCCTTCTGGCCCGTCAAGTACTACGAGGACAAGCTGGTCCAGGTTATCGACATGAGCGCGCTCGAGAGCGCGAAGACCCTCTTCCCGGAGTTCCGGCAGTTCCCAGCCTGGAAGGCCGGCAACGGCCTCATGGCCTATCCGAACGCCTGGGCCCCCTTCTGTCTCGTGTACAACAAGAAGCACTTCTCGTCGGCCCCGACGAGCTGGGAGGTCTTCTGGGACCCGAAGTACAAGGGGCGGGTGGCCGTGCGCGGGGGCGCCACCCACGTCCTGCCGTTCTGCGCCCTGATGCTGGGGTACGAACCATTCGACATGACGAAGGCTCAGCTCGACAAGGCGAAGGATCTCGCGATCAAGCTCAAGAAGAACGTCAAGCAGTTCTCGGCGGTCTCGGGGGAGAGTGTGCGGGTGCTCGCGGACGAGTCGGTCTGGGCGGTCTTCGAGTCGGCGCCAGGCGTCGGTCGGCGCGCCCGCGCGGCGGGTGGGCCGCCGATGGGCTGGACCATTCCTAAGGAAGGCACGATCGGATGGGTGGACTGTGACATGGTGGCGACCGGTGCCTCCCACAAGGACGCGGCGCTCAAGTGGATCGACTACCGATCCACGCCGGAGAACCACGCGCTGCTGATCAGCAAGGTGTTCTTCGGGCCGACGAACAAGGCGGCGGTCGACCTCCTGAAAAAGATGGGCGGCGCGGTCGCCGAGGCCGTCCAGGAGCTCGGGATGGACAAGCCCGAGGCGGCGCTCAAGATGAAGCTGGTCAAGCCGCCCAAGAACGTCGACGAGTACACCGACACCTACAACGAGGTGCTGGCCGGCTAGCCGCCGGGCGGTGGGGGGCGGGCCGCCGGGGCCGCCCCCTCCATCCAGGCCCCGAGCCTCGCGAGCCTGCCTCCATGGCCCTGTCCGAACCGACGCTCACGCCCAGGACAGGACGGGTCTGGCCGGCGGTCGCCGACCCCTCGCGCCCTGAAGCGTCCCGGCTGGCGCGGAAGCGGCGGCGACTCTGGGGCGTCGTCGCGCTCCTCGGTCCGGTGTCGGTCGTCTATCTCCTCCTGTTCATCGTGCCACTCGGGATCATGGGGGTATACAGCCTGTGGGTGTCGAAGAGCTTCCAGATCATTCCCGTCTGGACGCTCGAGAACTACCTCGCGTTTTTCCAGCGACCCGCCTATGTCCGCGTGCTCGGAAAGACCCTCTGGATGGCCGCTGTCATCACCCTCCTCACGACGACCCTCGCCTACTTCTTCGCCTACTTTCTGGTGAAGAAGGGCGGCCAGCACCAGAAGATCCTCGTCATGTTCGTCATCGTCCCCTTCTGGACGAGCTTCCTGCTCCGGACCTACTCGTGGATGGGCGTCCTCGGCGAGAAGGGGGTCATCAATCAGACGCTCATCTACCTCGGGGTCATCCGCGAACCGCTCGACTTCCTTCTGTACAATAAGTTCTCCGTCATCATCGCGTCGATTCACCTCTTCATCCCCTTCTCGATCATCTCGCTGTACACGGCCCTGGAGAAGATGGACTGGAGCCTCGTCGATGCGGCCAAGGATCTCGGTGCCGGCCCGATCCGGGCCTTCTGGCGGGTGACCCTGCCGCAGACGATGACCGGGATCTGGGCCGCGATCCTGTTCGTCTTCATCCCCTCCCTCGGGCTCTACATCACCCCGGCCCTGGTGGGCGGGGCGGACGGCGCGATGATTGCCAACCTCGTCGTGAACCAGTTCGAGGTGTTCAGGCTCGGGCTGGGCGCGGCGATCTCCTTCCTCATCACGCTCCTCGTCATCCTCTTCCTGCTGGCGCTCAGACGGTACATCAACCTTGAGAAGATCTATTCGCAATAGGCTCGCCCACGGCTCTCTCCTCGCGTACGGGGTCGCCGGCTATGTGTTCCTCTACGCCCCGATCGGTATCCTCATCCTCTTCTCGTTCGACCTCGCGGTCCTCCCGACCTTCCCGATGCAAGGTCTGACCTTGAAGTGGTACCGCGAGCTGGCCTCGGACCCGATCGTCTTCGAAGCCCTGCGCAACAGCCTCATGGTGGCGATCGTGACCACCATGACCTCCACCACGATCGGGACGATGGCCGCCTTTCCGCTCGTGCGACGCGCCTTCCCGCTCAAGGATGCCTACAACTACGTCATCATGCTCCCGATGATCATTCCGTCCCTGATGGTGGGCGTGATGCTGCTCATCTTCTTCGTGTGGATGGGGATCAGGCTGTCGCTCGTGACCGTCGTGCTGGGGCACGTGGTCGTCACCATCCCGTTCGCCATCATCGCGGTCGCCTCGCGTCTCTACGGGTTCGACCGGAGCCTGGAGGAGGCGGCGGCCGACTGTGGGGCGACGCCCGCCCAGACCTTTCGCCACGTCACGCTACCCCTGATCTTTCCCGGCATCCTGGCCGCGGCCCTCTTCACGTTCACCCTGTCCTTCGACGAGTTCATCGTCACGTTCATGACCACCGGAACGCAAAAGACCCTGCCGATGTACATCTGGGGGTTCGTGCGGTACGCGATCACGCCGAAGATCAATGCGCTGGCCACGCTCGTGCTGGGCGCGTCCTTCGTACTCATAGTCCTATCCCAGCTCCTGCTCCAGCGAAACGTCAGGCCTGAAGGAGGTCGAGTGAGATGAACCTGTCGTCGAACTGCGTGGCGCTACAGGGAACCCCCCGATTCGGAGCGAGCCGGGCACGGCGGCGGGTGGCGCCGGGGCCGGCCTTCCGAGCCGACGCGAAGTGGGACCCTCGTCAGAGTGACGGAGCGTCCGGGCGGAAGGCCGGCCCCGGCACCAGAACCCGCGGCGGATGGGCGACCAGCCCTGGACCGCTCCGAATCGGGGGGGCCTCTTTAGTGACCGGGATGATCCTCTTGGCGCTGATCGCCGGGACGGCCTGGGGACAGAGCGCCTGCTGCATCCTCCCCCCAGGCGCCCAAGTCGATCCGGAGGGGTCGCCCGCGATGATCATCGTCTGGGACCTCGACGGCAAGGAGTCGCTCGAGTCGCTTCAGAAGAGGGTGAGGCGGCTGCCGGGGGTCACGGGCGTGCAGGTGTGTACGCGCAATTCGATCCTGGCCGTCGAGTTCGACCGCCGGCGTCAGACAGCGTCGCGGATCACCCAGTTCGTGCGAGCCCGCGGGGTCCAGGCTGCGGTGCGGCCCCAGTGTTGCGCGCTGCCCGAGTGAGGGAGAGATCGCCATGGCGAATACCTGGCTGAGTGACGAGGAGATCGAGCGGCTGACGGCCCTGGACCGGGCTCACTTCTTCCACCCGGCCACGCCGCTCCAGCAGTACGCGAAGCAGGGCCCGAGAATCTTCACGCGAGGCGAGGGGATCTACCTGTTCGACGCCAAGGGCAATCGGTACATCGACGGCCTGTCGGTCCTGTGGAACGTCAACTGCGGCCATGGACGCCAGGAGATCGTCGACGCGATCACCGACCAGATGCGTGACCTGGCATTCAGCACGTCGTTCTTCGGCTTCGCCCACCCGAAGGGCATCGAGCTGGCCGCTCGCCTCGCCGAGCTGACACCGACCGGTCTGAACCGGGTGTTCTTCGTCGGCAGCGGCTCCGAGGCGAACGAGACGGCGGTGAAGCTCGCCCGCTCCTACCACAAGGTGCGGGGCCACCCGCGCAAGGTGAAGGTCATCTCCCGCGCGCGCGCCTACCATGGCGCGACCTACGGCGTGCTCTCGGCCACGCGGCTCCGGCAGTATCACGAGTTCGTCGATCCCCTCATGCAGGGCTTCCTCGAGGCCCCGGCGCCCTACCGCTATCGGTGCGAGCTCTGCCACACGGAGCCGACGTGCAGTAACGCGTGTGCGAACGAGCTCGAGGCGATTCTCCGGCGGGAGGACCCCGACACCGTGGCCATGATGATCGCCGAGCCCGTTCAGGGCGCGGGCGGGGTCATCGTCCCTCCAGCCGACTACCTCCCCGCAGTGCGCGAGATCTGCCGGCGCCACGACATCCTGTTCGTCGCCGACGAGGTCATCAATGGGTTCGGCCGGACAGGCCGCATGTTCGGCGTCAACCACTGGAACCTCCTGCCCGACATGCTGACGATAGGCAAGGGGCTCACGAGCGGCTACATGCCCCTGTCGGGCGTGGCCATCAGCGACGCCATCTACGAGGCGCTGACGACGCGCCCCGAGGAGTTCACCTTCTATCACGGCTTCACCTACAATGCCCACCCCGGTTGCTGCGCGGCCGCGCTGAAGAATATCGAGATCATCGAGAAGGAGAGCCTGGTGGAGCGCGCCGAGATCATGGGGCGCCGGCTGCTCGGACGCCTCCGGGAGCTGGAGGACTCGCCGATCGTGGGCGAGGTCCGAGGCCTGGGTCTCCTGGCGGCGGTCGAGCTGGTGGCCGACCGGCGGACCCGCGCGCCGTTCCCCGAGGGAGTGGGCGGGGCCACGGTTCGCCGGAAGTGCCTCGAGAGAGGCCTGATCCTCCGCGCGCTCGGGGACGTCGTGGCCATGTGTCCCCCCCTGGTCATCAGCGAGCCCGAGGTCGACACGCTGGCCGGGACGATCATCCAGGCCGTCCGGGAGACGGAGCGTGAGGTTCCACACGCCTGAGAACCCCGTTCACGCGAAAGGGAGACGACGACCACGTCATCACGGGCTTCCGGCGGGCGCTCAGGCAAAGCGAAACCGGACGACCTGTTGCTTGGCGCTCCGGATCGTCACGGGCACCGTCCCGGCCTGCGCCTGCAAATGCCGAAACGACTCCCACCGGCCGGGCGCGTCACCCAGGCGAGCCCAGAGTGTGGGTGCCGTGATGCCGTGGTCACCGATCGGCAGCGTCCGGATCCACTGCGCCGCCGGGAGCTGTGCGAAAAAATCTTCGATCGCCTCGCGGTAGGCGCCCACGACCTCCAGCACCAACGTCAGCTGCGCCACCAGGCTCTGCATCAAGCGGGCCTTGGCCCGGACCACGTGCGCCGGCACCGGCAGCTGCGGCCGCTGCAGCACGGCCCAGAGCTCCCGTGTCCGGGCCTCGCTCAGCCGGTGGGCCCGCGCCCACCGCTGCCACCGGCGTTCCGTCAGCGCGGTCAGGGCCGCCGGCGTCGGATAAGCCTGCAGAAACTCCCGGGCCAGCGCCGTCGTCAACTCGGCGACCTCCAGGCCCCGCGGATAGTACGCCTTCAGCGTCGTCGTCAGCTGGTTGACCAGGCGCGTCTGCTGCCGAATCTGCCGCTGGTAGTCGTCCGTGAGCAGTGTGAGCTCCTGGGCGGCGTCCGAGCTCGGCTGCAAGGCGCGCAGGTGCGCGTGATCCGTGCGCAGAAAGTCGGCCAACACCCGCGCATCAAACGGATCACTCTTGGCCGCACTCTGCCGGAACCGATCCCGGGCCCGGTCTAGCGCCTTGGGATTGATGGGATGGACCACGACGCCATGGTCGAGCAGGAAATCAACCACCCGGCCCTCGGGTCGCTCGATCGCCGCCCACCGCTCGATCCCCCGAGCGCGCCACTCGTCCAGCTCACGGCCCCACTCGCTCAAGCCCTCCGCCGTGTGCGGCACCGTGCGCATGCCGACCTTCGTCCCCTGCTCATCCACGACCCACACCGCATGCACCTGATCTGCCCAGTCGACCCCAAGGTAATAGCGCACGCGGCCTCCTTTCGTCAGCCTCATGGACTCGCGACCGAGGAGCGCGGACGGCAGGTTCGCCTTATACCGGCCCTCCGAGGGGCGACTTTCTCTTGAACCTCGAGGACCGTCCTGTTGCCAACCGGGACACTCTTGGCGTGAGCCTCCGAGGGCTCCGCTTTCGGCGGTCCTCTGGTCGGCAAGCTCCTGGCCGCCATGTGCGGCCGCCTCGTCCCCTCTTCTTCTTCTTCCTCCTCCTCCATTCTGTCTCCTGGTCAGGAGACTGTCCGGAGGAGTATAAGGCTTCCGGCTCTACTGGCGCCGGAAGTCCCGGCCCAACCCGGTCGGCCGCCCGAGACTCGACGCGGAGCTGCGAGACCTGATCCGACGCATGGCGCGGGAGAATCCGACATGGGGCCGCCGGCGCATTCGGGCAGAGCTGACCCTGCTCCGCTACGAGGTCGCCGAACTGACCGTCGCCAAGTACATGCACCGGACGTGGCCTCGGCCGTCGCCCACGTGGCGGGTCTTTCTCACCGCGCATGCCCGAGACCTCGTCGCCATCGACTTCTTCGTGGTCCCCACGATCACCTTCCACCTGCTGTTCGTCTTCGTCATCCTGCGGCATCACCGCCGCGAACTCCTCCACGTCAACGTGACGGATCACCCGTCCGCAGTCTGGACGGCCCGGCAGGTGATCGCGGCGTTTCCGGAGGAGACCGGCCCGAAATACCTCCTTCGGGATCGAGACTCGATCTACGGCGAGGCCTTCACTCGGCGCGTCGACCACATGGGGATCCGCCAGGTAACCACGGCCCCCAGAGCGCCCTGGCAGAATCCGTTTGTCGAGCGGGTGATCGGCTCAATCCGTCGCGAGTGCGTGGGATCATGTCCTCATCCTAAACGAGGCTCATCTCCGCCGGCTCTTACACGGCTACATCGGCTACTACAACACCGCGCGGCCACACCAATCGCTCGACAACAACAGTCCCCAGCCACGCGAGGTGCATCCGCCCGAGCTCGGGCGCGTGGTGTCTATCCCGCAGGTCGGTGGGCTCCATCACCTCTACCAGCGGGCGGCCTGATCGCGGTCGGTCGCCCGGCCCACGCTCGGCCGTTCGTGTCACTCACCACCCGCCAGTAGTGGCATGTCTTGGCTTCGCGGTCGCGCGTGGCAATCTCTGATCACCGTCGCCCCAGATGCCGGACAGCTCATGGCCCCCATCCCGCGTCACAGGATCGGAAAGGTCGGGCCGATCAGGTTTTTAACCAGGACAACCGGCTGCCACCTCCATCTAGAGGTCCGCTACTTCCGTGATCGAGTCAGCTCTCTGTGGCAAAACATCTATGGACCGGGCGATCAGCGCGCCTCCCGGCATTTCCGGGAGAACTGGGAGGAACCCCTTACCTTCCTCGCCCGACTAGAGCGCGATCACCTCACAGCGTCGAGCTAGCCGGTCACCGAACCGCGCATTGCCGGGCCTCGGAGCGAACTACAGCGCGAGGCCCCGGCGGCCCGCCGGCCGTCCCTAGATCGGTCTGTTCCAGGAACAAAAGAAGAGACCGCGCCACAGAAAGGCGCTCGCGTTCCCTTCTCCAAAGTTTGATCCCGAAATTCCCTGCCACTTGCCCCGCGTTCGGCAGCCACCCTCTCAGTCCGTCGCCAGTGCCTGTCGCCGGTCGCGATGATACTCGGCCAACTTGGCGTTGGCGGCAGCAATGGTCTGAACGTCATCAGCAACTTTGGCCAAGTCCCTTCCAGGAACCGCCACATACAACTCGTCCTCGCCCAGATCAGTGTAGACGCGGTTACCGATACAGCCCGTGCTCGCGATCACACCATGAGCGAGTGCTGCGGGCAGCACCATGCACGTCGGACGGCCTAAGAACGGGACCTGCGACCCGACCCCTGCTCGCAAGGCAGCTTCCTGAAGGAGCATCACTCGCCCGGGCCGGCCGGCGAAGAGCACCACGTCCGGGTCCACTGGCGTGTCTCCGAGGGGCGCGTAGACTACGACGCCGGGCGTGCGAGGCAGCCGCGGGATCTCGGAAACCTCCTCCATCTTGACGTAGCCGATCCCGGCCATGAGCGAGAGCGTCTGGTCGAGCTCCGAAGCGCGGTTCTGCGGTAGAGGAATGTTATGGGTGTAGCTGCCAATCGGGCAGTTGTAATGGTCAGCAGGGACTGTGTAGAAGGTCTGCCCTCCCACGGCCAGCCGCCAGAAACTGCAGCCCGAGGGCTCTGTTCCGGTGAACTTGGACACGCCTACGGGCGGGGTCTCTCCGAACGCGACCGCGACTGGACGCCGAGAGAGACCCAGGGCCTCGCTTAATCGTTGCTCTATACCGCGATAGTCTGTCATCTCCTATCATCTCCCATCTCCGTCCCACAGATGCTAACGGACGGACGCCCGGGATCGCTCTCATCTAGCAACACTCCGCATCGCCCGTCCGACCGGACAGCAACCCCGCTGGCTACACGGTGGTGACATGAAGGAACACAATAGCAAAGTCCGTTGCGAACGCTTCGAGTTGCCGGGTACTGGCGCCTACGATCTGTCGCTTGTCATTGCATGTGCGTGTCGAACCATTCGATCATCAGCTTCGGTGCTCAGGGAAGTAGTTGTAGCCGTCCCACCGGCGGGTCGTCCCCTCGATCCAGAACAGCTTCTTGTCCTTGACCGGAATGTTGTCGAAGATCTGCTGCACGTCGCTAGGCTTGGTCAGCGCATCGTCGTGTACCTGCGTGATGAAGGTCGGGACGTGGACGTTCTTCGCGTACGGGATGGGCGACATCTGATCCATGGTGAAGCTGGTGATGAGCTCGATCTCCCGGTCGATGTCGTCGATCCGGTCGGTGATGCCGAGGATTTCGGTGATGCGCTCGTAGAACGGGCGCAAAGAGACCGGCTGCGGGGTGACCATGCACCGGATGGTCCTTAAAATACTTCGGGTGATTGGTCATGGCGATCATCGTGGCGTTGCCGCCGCAGCAGCGGCTAAATAGGCCGACTGTCATGTCTCGGAGGTCCTCGCGCGCCGTGACGTACTGCAGTGAGCCGATGACGTCGCGGGACTCGAAGATGCCATTGCTGCCGATCCCGCCGCTGTGGCCGAAGTTCCGCATGTCGTAGCACAGGACGTTGCAGCCGGCCTCGTGCAGATGCTTGTAATCCGGCATGAAGTTGACTTCGAAGTCGTTGCCGCCTGCGCCGCCGATCTGCTTCCACGGCTCCAGATGCCCGGGAACCCGTACCGGTTGAACCAGAGCGGGTGGTTCGCGATGACCAGTTTGTCGGACCCTTGCAGGGGATGAATCACGCGTCCAGCGGAACTCCGTCGAAGGAGGGGAAGGACACGTTCTCGTACTCGAGGCCGTACTCCTCGGGCCAGTGGAGAATCGGCGAGCGGATCGGATGGCCGAAGGTGTTCGCGAGGCTCTTGATGAGTTGCTTGATCTGCGCTTCAGTCATGCTGGTCTTATTGGCGGCAGGCGGTTGGCTCATCATTTCCTTCCCCACACGATGGACCTTCCCCGCGGGCTGCGCCTCAACGGCGAAGGGTACTGCAAGAAGAGAGAGCACGAGGGTCAAAAGGAGGGTGGTGCCCCGTTCTCTGCATGGGCCATCTCCGAATGCTGGGATGCTACGCCCGGGGGTGGACCACCGTCAACCTGCGACAGGCGGTTACGGGTTCAGCTCCACCTTACCTGCCAATCCCTAGATCGCCCCCTTCTAGGGGATGACATTCGGTCCGGGCGCAGGTCTCTGCCTCCGGTATTTTCAAAGCGCCAGAGGACCGAGGCGGCCCGGGCGGAACGCGCCAACCATGTACGCGAGCGGGCTGGCTTCGCCCATCAGCCGCAGACGAGGCGGCCGTCGTCGTTCCGGATCGGACCCTTGCAGCGGCTGAGGTCGATCTCGGTGTCCCGCCACTCGCCGTTCAGGCGCCGGCACCGCGCTCCGAGACGTTTCTGATCGACCGAGAAGTCCCGGCAGGTCTCCCGGTAGCTCCCGGCCGGCAGCCGCAGGGTCTCCTGCCGTGGGCAGACCAGGCGACCGTCGGCGTTCATGATGCCGCGGTCACAGTCGCGAAGGTCGAGGGAGGTGTCGCGCCACCGGCCGTCGCCCCCCAGGCACTCGGCCTCGAGGCGGCGGCGATCCCGATCGACGCGCATGTCGCGACAGCTCTCGGTGTAGCTCCCCGCCGGGAGGGGACCCCGGTACTCGTCGCGCTGCCGGCCCCCGCCCCCAACCCCGCCGTAGCGGCCGGTGTACGGGCTCTCGCGGTTGCTGTCCTGCATGGGGAGGGCACAGCCCGCCAGGAGCAGTGCCACCCCCCAGGTGGCCAGCACCCGCCTCGCGGCTCTCGAAGTCGGCATGCGGTCCTCCTTCCCCTGGCGCGCCGCCGTCCGGCGGTCAGGATGGAAGCGACGGAGGAATCTCGCCGGCGCGCTCGGCGCGCTCGCGAGGCCGTCTCCAACAGCGTGCGAAGCTGCGCGCGTTCCTCCACCGACAGTTGCCGGAGCATCGCGACGCCCTGCTTCCGGCGCTCGTCCTCCGAACCCTCGCCCCCTAGCTCGGGCGTGCAGGTCCGCGGGCCCCCGGTGGCTCCGCGGGGTCTCCCATGGAGAGACACGGTACCAGTCGGAGGACGACGGTCCTGTGCCCTAAGCCAGGCGGGAAGGCCAGGCATGTCATGCGCGACGGGCCGCCACGGACTGTCGGCGACCCGCTTGGCGACCTCCGCAACGCTGGTCAGGTTGGCAATGCTTGGACACCTAGGCGGATCGGCCGACTGGTATGCGCCGGGCTCATGGGACGGGAGATGTCGGCCACCCCGAGGCAGGGACCAGCCCATCCCTCTCCGTCAGTTCCTCGTCGTGGAGGGCTTCACCCCGGGGTTGTCGACGAAGAACTGCCTGTTGAGCTCGATGAATGCTTTCGACGGCTCCGGGACTTCGTCCTCGGTGAAGATGGCCGTGACTGGGCAGACCGGCTCACAGGCCCCGCAGTCGATGCACTCGTCGGGATGGATAAAGAGCTGATGCGGGCCCTCATAGATGCAGTCGACCGGGCAGACTTCGACACAGGCCTTGTCCTTGACGTCGATGCACGGTTCCGTAATGACATACGACATGCTATTTCCCTCGGCCTTGAACGGGCTCCCGCTCGTGGCGACTCGATAGGCCGCGGCTCCTTCCGAAAGATACGTCGAGGCCCCGCCTGGCTCGGCGGTACGTCCATCCGCCTGGAACGTGACGCGGGCCAGCCTGTCTCCCCCACCAGATGATCCACGTGGAGATGTACCACAGGAAGGAGCGCCTCAGCTTGCCCGTCTACTCTTTCGCCGCCCACACGTCCCCTTCGGCCACATTGGCATCACTGACTGTCTGATCAACGACACCGGGGCCTCCGTTCGGCCTTTAGCCTCACACGCGAGGTTTTCGCGCGCCACGAAGTGTCGGTGTGTGAGACAGAGACCCTGATCCGCCCTTGCCTCCCGCTACCATGCTGCTAGGCTGAAGTAGAGGGTCACTCAGCTTAAGCGGTACCGCACGATGCTCCCTCAGCCCCTCTAAAAGACTGGATCATTGCTGGAGATTCGAGTCACAGAAGGGACCAATCACCAGGGAAGGAAAAGGAAGACCATGGTCGTGGTGACCGATCGAGCGAAGACGTATCTGAAGGAGTCCGTACTCTCGAAGATCCAGGCTCAGACCCCGGGCGCGAGCGCTCGGCTCGCCCAAACAGCCGCCGGCAACCTCAGCGTGTTCCCGGACAAGGAAATGGAAGGTGACGATGTCGTAGAGCACGAGGGCGCGATCGTCTTGCTCATCGACGGCGCCCTTGCCAGCCGTCTGACAGGAGCCACCATCGACTGCGTCGATTCTGCTGGGAAATCGCATCTCAAGATCAGCCCACCACACAGCAGCTGAGGGCGGACACGACCGCTCCGGCACGGCTGGCGTTTATGCCGGGTGTTTGGCGGATGAATGCCCTTAAAGCGCTCCGCGCGAATTGACATGAGCAGCGCAGTGGATCAGCCGAATGCACCTTGCGGGGGTTTCGCATGCCAGACGTCGGGAAACAGCGACCGAATGAGGACGGACGCGGCGACGCGGGGGACATGGCCGCGGACATGGTGACAATCCAGCGAGCCGGCGCGGACTCCGTCGCCGCCCGGGACGTCGTTATCCGCCAGGGTGGGGTGCGCTCCATCACCGCCCGCGATGTCGTCGTCCGCCAGGGTGGCGTCGGCCGCCTCGAGGCGCAGAAGGTCTCGGTCACGCAAGGCGGCGTGGCCCTGGCCTCGACGCAGGCGCTGGAGGTCACCGCTGGCGGAGTCGGGGGGCGATCGCCGACAGCGCCACACTCCAGCAGAGCTGGGCCCAGGCGGTGGTCGCCCAGGAGTCGGTGACCCTGGACCAAGCGGCCGCCGGGCTCGTCGCTTCGAGGACTATCCGGGCCCGCGACAGCGCCATCGGCCTCGTCCTCGCGCGCGAGTTTCACGGTGATGGCGTCCGCGTCCTCATGGCTCCGCGGGCCGCCCTCGCCTTCGGCGCCGGGCTGGGCTTCGCCCTTGCTCTCGTCGCCGGTCTCCGTCGGCAGCACCGGGCCTGGCGCCGGGGCGAACTTGTCGACGCGGGGATGCGGCCGGCCTGACAGCGGCCCTGGCCGTGATGACGGCGCCCGGGGCAGAGCCATGCGCCTCACCCCGGGCGCTCCGCAGGAGACGGTTTACTGGGTCGGGGCGCTGCCGGGCTTCGCCCCCGGTGCGGCCTGGGACTCCAACTTCTCCGCCGTCACGTCGATCATCCTGGCGACGTTCTTGCCGTCACGGACCTCGTAGACGGCCTTGACTCTGGCCCCCTCCGTGATCTCGGTGAGCGAGGCCGGCTGACCCTGGACCCGAATCTGGGTCCCGTTATCCACCTGGAGAGTCCTTCCAAGGAAACCGAAGAACCCGGTGGACACCCCGACCGTCATGTCCATCACGTCCACCTTGCTGACCGTCCCCTCGATGTGCCGCTCCTTGGGGATTTCCGGAGCCGGTGCCGTTCGCGGGGCCGGCATCGGCTGCTGTGGCCTCGGCGGCGGCTGCTGGGCCCCGACGGACGAGGCGACCAGCATCGCTATCCCCACCAGCATGGCCAGATTGAGCGCCATCCTGTGCCGCATGCGTTACCTCCTTGACACCTGTCGCGCTTGTCGTGTCCGCGGCACGCTGTCGACCCCTCCCGGGTCTGCGGCCCGTGGTCGCCGCGCCCTTTCCGGGCGCGTTTCCGAGCGCAAGAGGCATCAAGGCTTATGGTGTTCAACCCTCGTGCCAGTCCAGACGTGGTCCGCACCCAGCCAGCCATTGGAATCGTCCTATGCTGGCCCGGGGCACGCTTGGCCGTCGCGCGCCCGGCGGAGGTTGTCACGTCAGATGAGACAGTCGGCATCGTAAATTGGTGAGCACTCGCGGCCAGGTTTGCTGCGTGACGTCCTTGCCGTTCAGCGGCGTCGTTCCGAGCCTACGGGAGGACCACGTCCGCTGGAACGGCGAGTTGGGGAGCGCACCGCCAGTTGTGCGGTGATGACGCTGATAGTGCTGGACACGCTGTGCACGGGCGGGTGAAATGACGGCGCCAACCGTACTCCATACCGAACGCCTCCTACTTCGTCCGTTCCAAGACAGCGATGTCGAGGACGCGCTATCGTATCGAGACGACCCGGAGTTCGCACGGTTTCTGCCGCACATTCCGCAGCCGTTCACGAGAAGGGACGCCGAGGCGTTCGTGGCACTGAGCATGTCGCAACCATGGGAGCGGTCTCCCACGTTCGCCGTGGTGCTGGACGGAACGCTGATCGGGACGGTGAACTTCAAGGTAGAGGCAGACACGCGAACGGCGATGATTGGGTATGCGATTGGACGTGCCTGGTGGGGGCAAGGGCTCGCGCCTGAAGCTGCGCGGGCCGCGATCACGTGGGGCATCGATAGGTTCGCCCGGGCTGGCGCCCGGGGCCGGCTCGCGGTAGGGTCGGAACGGCGTTCCCCTTGGAAATGGGCGCCCGGCCAGGCGCCGCGCCCGAACGTCGAGGACTGAAGTAGCCGCTATCCCGACGCCGCGGGGCGCGCCTCCCTGTATTTCATCTCGACGTACTCCTCGGCGCCGACCGCCTCGTGCAGCTGCGGGTAGCGGGAGATCGCCGCGTACCAGTTGCGCAGGCGCGCCTCCAGGCGCTGCTCGGCGGGCGGGCCGAGCGATTCGAGGTAGGCTTCGACCGCCAGGTAGTAGCGCATCGCGCTTCGCTCGACCACGCCGCGTTCGCCACCGTTTACGCTGAAGCCGCGCTTGTCGCGTCCCGCGCCGGCAAGGTAGGAATTCATTGCCATGCGCGCGACCAAGCCGAGGGTCTAGGCATAGGACATGTGCATGAAAGTGTGCCGCGAGTCGAGGGGCGCGGCCTCGAGCACGATCTGGTAGTCATGCGTTCCCATCGGTCCTGAGGAGGCACCGAGCCCTACACGGAGGTAGTCGCCGCTTTTGGTCGTGGGCTCGTAGCGGAAGTCGACGCGGTACGCGCTGTCTATCGCGTCGCGCGGCTTGCGGGTGATGAACGCGGCCAGCGCCTGGCCACTTTGATCCGCGCTGCAGCGCTTGATGTTGACCTGCAGCGTCAGGATCTGGCACCAGGCTTCCGGGCGCGCGAGCGCCGAGGCTACAACGGGATAGGGCTGCTCGATTACGGCGTAGATCTGGCCTCTGTGCGCCCCTCCGGACGCGCTCGACTCCACATGCAACGGCCGGCCGAACGGGTTGTTGGCCAGCTGCTCCTTCAAGGCCACATGACGTGCGCGCAGGGCAGCGGCATCCTGCGCCTGCACGGAGCCTGCGATGAACAGTAAGACGATTAGGGCGCGCAACATGCCCTTCTAACGCAGCAAGATTCGTTCCGGGCACGTAGGAGACGCAACCTGCTGGACATGTGGGTGCGAAGGGGCCACTGCGCACCGTGTGGGACATCGCGTCGTCCGCACGCCTGGATGTCGTGAGAGCCGGAGGGCTCGATGGATCGCCAGGGTGCCGGTACACACTAAGTCTCAGGGCACGCTCGGATCGGCCGCGACGGTATCTGGACGCCCCGGTAGCCGACACCCCGTGTTGCATGGATGGCACCCATTGTCAGGGAAGTCTCATCGATGACCCGGCTGTGTTCCCGGGAAAGGGGAAGCTCAGTCACGTCCGCTGCTGGCGGCCTGATCGTTCCGCCAAGAATCCCGACACGTCGGAACTTCCGCCGCATCTGAACAGCCAGAGTCGTCTAGCACCGGATCACCGTGACGCGCTCGCACGGACAGCTGATCCGCCGAGTCTGGCGACCACCGCACGCCTCACGTTGGTACGCCAGATACAGACGGTCTATGCGGTCGAACTCAGTGCAGCGCCATCGCCCGAGTGGCGACGCCGCTTCCTCCGGCCGCCGCCGGGGCTGGTGACGGCGCAGTACGCCGGAGCTGGTCCGCTTGGGGCTCGATGGGTCTCGCGTTACCTTTCGGACAATCCCGGCGAGACTCCATGCCTGCTTACGCCGGATTGACCCGTGGACCTCCGACGCCAACTCGATTGTGGAGGAGTGACCACCGGACGAGGAGCCGCACCAAGATGGCCCCTCCGCAAGCATCTGCTTGCGGTGCCTAAAGCCCAATGCTTCGTGGGACCGGCGGCGTGTCACCGCCACCATCGAGCTTCGTCCGTTCCATCTCCCACGCCGCGAAGCAGCGAAGGTGGAGATGGAACGCGTCCGCGCGGGCCTTGGCGCCTTGAGGCCCGAATAGCAGCTCGTCTCCAGGTGATCGGGCCTGATGCGTTCCCCGCAAATCGCGCAGGGCACGTCGGCCCCCTTGCCGCCCCATGTGCCATCGGGGTCGCGCCGGGGAAGCCTGCCATCTTCCAAGGCTTTTCGGGCCAGAGCCCGGATTTGCTTCTCATTGGGCATCGGCCTGCGCCTCGCCCTCGCTGAGGATCGTGCAAGGGCACTGTCGTAGCGGAGCCAGATGCCCCGGGAGCGCCGACGCTCGCAGCGTCTAGCCCTGCGTCCCCGTGGAGGGCGGAGCCAGCCTACTGCATCGTGAGCCGAGTGTCGAAGCGGAAGCCCCATATGCGTCCAGTGTCGATGACGATAGGCGATACGGCCCCGAACCTGGGGCAACGGTTGTCCCGGTTAGAAACTTCATCCAGCCGTCTTTTCGCACCGTTAGCGCTCGGTGACGGGGCGTTGGCTTGCACCGGCCTCGGGAGTGCGACCGCGATCGCCACGCTCGACTTCCAGCGAGGCCCGAGGCCTTCTGGACACGCCTGGCCGCGAGCGCTCCGGTCTGCCCCTGACTCAAGGGGCCGGGGCGGGTGCGGGGCCGGTACCGTGACGGCACTGGCCCGAGGGCTGGCTGGCATGTGCCAGGCTGGCCGATGGGAACGGAGCGCCGGTCAGGCGCGTGGGCGGCGGCCCGCCTCGCTCCCAGCCGCCATTTGGGGGGCAGGTCAGCGTGTACCGAGGCGGATCCTGCGAGAGACCGTGGAATTGTCTCCGGGGTCGACATCCTGGAGACATGGAGACCTACGGCCTCTACTACGGCACGAGTATCCGGATCGCGGCGTGATCAGATCTGATAGATCAACCACTTGTGCACCGGATGGAATTTTGGCGAAGGACAGGATCGCCGCCGCCTGCCGGTGCTGGCAGCCGGTCGCCCCCGGCGTGACCGGCTACGAGACCGAGCTGAGCATCCCCACAGTGGAAACAACCTGCGCCTGCGCGTTCGGCTGTACCGGAAGCACGTCAATCACGAAACGCGTCGCAACTTCCAGCTCGATCTGTTCACCCCTGATGACGGGCACTACGAGTACTCCGCCGTGGCCACGAACCTGCCGCTGGGGCTCTCGGCGCTGTGGGCCTTTCGCCTGCGGGCGCGGGGGGCAGGAGAAGACCTTCGCCGGGATCGCGGCGATCATGCTGGGCGCCATCTTCCTCGTGCACGCCCAGAACGGGTTCTTCACGGGATTGCCTGTTTGGAGTCGTGGACGTTGCCGGGCCGATTCTTGAGGCGAAGGATGTGCCCGGTCTGGGCCACGTGCGCGACCCAGCGGGTAGTAGCTCGGGTCCTTCCGATGATGAGGGTTGAAGCCGCGGAAGGCCCAGCCGACGGTGGCCCCCGTCCGGATAACCGAGCCATCCACGTCGATCGTCAGGCGGGGCGGCTCGAGTCGGGCCAACGCCTCGGTCATGAGATCCCCATTCAAGGCGACCAGCGGCGCCAGCGTCTCCTGCGTGAACTGCCGCAACCAGTCGGCGACCGTGCGGCGGGTGGGCAACCGGGCCAAGCCACAGAAGCGCGTCACCATCGGATCACCGCCCAGGTAGCGCAGGTGCTCGAGGCGCCGGGCCCCGACGTAGAACAAGGCCAGCAGCACCAGGGCGATCCGGGGACTGCCGTAGTCACTGCGGAGTCCCGCGAACGTCTGGCGCAGCCGTGCGACCAGATCGTTCCGGCGCAGATAGCGCCCGAGCAGTTCCAGGCCGCCGTACGAGGTGAGCGCCCGGGGCACGAACTGGATCGCAAGACCACCCTTGACCGCCCGTCACAGGGTCGCTATCGTCAAGCGCATCAGAGGGGTCTCCAGTGGGAGAGGGAGTGCATTGGCGTGCTCTCCCTTGAGACCGCATTGGAAGCCTCTCTGATTCATCTTCTCCGCCGTTTCACCGACCCCGTTATTCGCCGATTGGGCTTAATTCGACAGCGATACGCTTGCTGTCTCCCCCACTAGGTCCAGACCGCCGGCGGCGTGATCTCCGTTGTGGGGGTGGGGCCGGGATCCGGGCGTCCGCTCCCGGTGAGGCGCGAGATGGCGCGCACAGTCATGTCGTGGTCGCAGATGATCTGACACGAGAGTCGAACGCCCGTCAGCCCGCGAGCGGCCAGGACCTCGCGCTCGGCGGCGGTCCTCGCCGAGGGTTCTCCCGCGATGAACTCGACGCGGCACGTCGTGCAGCGCGCATTGCCTCCACACGCGTGCAGCACGTCGACTTTCGCGTCCTGCTCGATCGCGAGCACGAGTCGCTTGCCATCGGCCACGTCGACTGGCTCGAACCCTTCAACGGTCAGTCTCGGCATCGCTCCTCTACTCCTCGTATGTGCGCCAAGGTCGCTCACCCGCTCCGTCCGTCCATCCGGCCATCATCAGGTCGGCAGGTCGACGGACGATGCCCGCCGACAGCGGGTAAAGTCTACGACGATGGGGCGTACGCCGCTACCGACCCCTTCCCCCGTCTGACTAGCGGTTGCCCGTGGGGCTCCTGCCCCGGGTCGTTGTCCCGGTCAAGAACTCCGTTTGTTTGTCCGGCCTGAACTTACCGAACCACCTCCCCCGCTGATCCGGTAGAGTCTCGGCTCAGATGCCATGCCGGAAGCCGGGGTGCGCCGATGATATTCGTGATCGGGCTGTGGACGCTCCTCCGCGCCTGGCTCCTTGGGTCGACGACCATCGCCCTCGAGAACCTCGCACTCCGCCATCAACTCCTCGTCCTTCAGCGATCCGTGGTCCGACCCCATCTGTCGCGATGGGACCGGATCCTCTGGGTCTGGCTGTCCCGCCTCTGGACCGACTGGCGCGCCAGCCTCGTCATCGTCCAACCCGCCACCGTCCTCGCCTGGCACCGCCGAGGCTTCCAGCTCTACTGGCGGTGGAGGTCCAGGGCCTCCTCAGTCGGCCGCCCGAGGCTCGACCCCGAGCTTCGCCAGCTCATCCGGCGCATGGCTCGCGAGAATCCCACCTGGGGCCGCCGGCGCATCCGGGCGGAACTGGCCCTGCTCGGCTACTGCGTCGCCGAACTCACGTCGCGATGTACATGCATCGGACGTCGCCTCGACCGTCACCCACGTGGCGCACGTTTCTCGCCGCGCATGCCCTAGATATCGTCGCCATCGACTTCTTCGTCGTCCCGACCCTCACTTTCCGTCTGCTCTTCGTCTTCGTCGTCCTTCGGCATCACCGCCGCGAACTCCTCCACGTCAACGTGACGGATCATCCCTCTGCAGTCTGGACGGCCCGGCAGGTCATCGAGATCGTTCCCGAAGGAGACCGGTCCGAAATACCTACTTCGGGATCGAGATCTCGATCTACGGCGAGGCCTTCACTCGGTGCGTCGACCAACATGGGAATCCGGAAGGTGATCATCGGCCCCCAGAGCGCCCTGGCAGAACCCCTTCGCGAACGCGTCATCGGCTCCCTCCGTCGGGAGTGCCTCGATCACGTACCTCATTCTGAGCGAGGCCCATCTCCGCCGCGCTCTTGCGCGGCTATCTCGCCTACTACAACACCGCGCGGCCACACCAATCGCTTGACAACAACAGTCCCCAGCCACGAGTCGTCGAACCCCCGCCCGTGGCCGGATCATGCCATCCCTCAGGTCGGTGGGCTCCATCACCGCTATACTCGCGTCGCCTGATCGTGGTCGCCCAGCGGGCCAGCCGTCGCCCGCTCGTGCGATCCACCCTGACTGGAATCGGCAATCCGCCCTCTGGCCCTCGGCGCCATCCACGCCGCAATCCTGATCACATTCAATACGACGTGGACGTGGTTCCGGACGTTCGCACCAAGTGTCAGGCGATCTCAACGGTTGGCCGATGAGGTTTCAGACCGGCACACCCCCGCACCACGCGTCGGCGGACGAGAAGGTCAGGGTGATGAGGTTTCTAACCGGGACAGGCGATCAGCGTCGGCAGGAGCGCCGCCACGCTGAAGGCGCCGATCTGGGCGCAGGCCTGTCCCGCGCACATCGCGAGCACCCCGCGGTTCAGCGTCATCGCGGAAGGCGCCCGGTCGTTGAGCACGTCAAAGCATACGCTGCTCGGGAGAGATCGGCTACTTCGCTCCGACACCCACCCCACGACGCTCTTCGTGCTGAATGCGCGACCAGAGTCTGTCGCGGGCCGGTCAAATGACTACTACGACAATATCGGCGGCCCGATGGCGCCGTCGTCGCGCGCATAGAGCTAGTGAAGGGCGCGGGAGCGCAGAATGAGCGGATGGCGTCTGAGCGCCCAGGCCAGAATGGGAACGCCAACGAGGCTGGGGAGGAGCCAATACGTCAAGGTGGGCAGCGACCGCCACAGTGGCAGATGGGGTCCGTTGTCCACGTAAAATGCCGTGAGCAGGAAGATGTACGAGACGCTCATGCCGGTGACGTGCACGGGTAGCCAGCCGCGCCAGAGCCTTCGTTTCGCCATTCGTCCGACAACTCCGGCCCCGAACGACAGGATGCCGAGCATGAAGAGGTGCGTGTCCGCTGGCCAGCGAAGAATAGAAAGGGCAGCCATAGAGAGGAAGACGACCATGAGACTCCAGTAGTAGATGGTGCCCGCAGACGGATGACGGCCCGCACGCTTCGGCGCCAACATCGCGCCGATCCCGGCGATGGTACAGACGAGCCCAGCCACCACGTGCACCGCCACAATGCCGAGGAACACGGGCGAGGACGAGGGGATGGGAATACCGAGCACAACAACGCCTTCATCGGTCATTGGTCGAAGTCGATCCTATCTGAGGCGCGAGGGCACCGCTCCCCGCGATAGGGCCGGCGCACCTGTCGGTTCCCGCCCTCGAACTACAACTCAATCACGAACGTGGCCGGGAGCCCGTCAGGATGCGAAACGGACGCTAAGGCGTTAGTTCGCAGCCACGCCGGAGGCGCCCCCACCCCTGATCAACGTTTGGTCTTATACCGACACCGTCCGAATCTGCCCGATCAAGTACTCAGCCAGTAGCTCCGACTCTTCGAGGCCGAATCGCGGCACCCCGAGGTCCCATGCACCGTCCGTCACGAGCGCGATGAGCTGATCCTCCTTGCGGCAGAGCGGGTCGACGCCCTGCGCCCGGCGGATCACCTCGATCTTGGGGAAGAGCGACTCCTTGTACCCCTCGGTCAGGACGAGGTCGGGACGTGCGACGAAGAGCCGCGCGATCTCCTCAGGGGACAGCTCGGCTTCCACGCGCTGGAAAACGGCCACGCGATGCGTGCCTGCGAGGGCGGTCGCAATCGCGCCGGCCTCTGCATGGCGCCAAGAATCCTTCCCGGAGTGGTCGGCCTGGAAGTCGCCGTGGTGGTGGTGCTTGATCGTCGCGACCCGCACCCCGCGCGCCGCGAGCGCCGGGATCAGTTTCTCGATGAGCGTGGTCTTCCCACTGTTGGTCCGCCCGACGACGGACACGATTGGCGTCAGGGGCATCTCGTCAGACATGGGACGGGGGAGGCCGGGGCGGCCGGCCTCCCCGGGATTGTAGCTCAGGCCGGACGAGACCGGTCCAGCGGCCTGCGTTTTGGCCTTGAGAGGGCCGGGACACACTTGTCCGCGAAGTCGGGGACGATCTGTTTGCGGACGACCAGGCTTTATACGTGGATTTCTATTCGACCGTTGGGTTGAAAAACCAAGGGGCTACGGGAATGTTCCGTAACCCCTTGCTTTTCTTGGTTGCGGGGGCTGGATTTGAACCAGCGACCTTTGGGTTATGAGGGCAATGGCGGGTGCGACGGGCACCAAGCCCTCCCAACTGGCCCCAAAGGAAACTGAAGATTGTAGCGCGCCCGGTTGGGCCGGGTTGGGGCTGGTTGGCAGGGATTCACGGACAGAACACGGACAGTTAACGCGAGATCGTCCTGCTACCCCGTCGCCCCGCGGAAAAATCAATCTCGGGTCCGCCGGACGGGGTTCTGGCGAAGAACAGGGACGAATGCCCGGAGGCCCGCGGCCGTGCTCAGCGCCAGACCAACCGCGAGGCCAAGCAGCGAGTCCATCGAGGGCATCCATCCACCCTCCTGCCACCCCGAGGGCGGCCGGCCCCTTCCCGCTCAGGCCTTGAGGCCGAGCGCCCCGGCGACCTCGCCCAGCGCCGCCTTCTCCGCGTCGCTCACCGGAACGCCGCCAATGCCGAACACCCCGCCCTCCTTCGCCGCCTCGGCCGTCCGCTGCGCCGTCCCGAGCAGCCACCGCTTGAACCCCTCGGCCTCGCCCGGCGCCTTCCGGGCGAGCAGCGCCGTCACGTCGCGGCAGGCGCCGAGCGCCTGTGCCTTCACCTGGGCGAGGTCCTGTGGGCGCTCTGCTGGCGTCGCCGGCCGATTCCCCGCCTTGAAATCCGCCACCACGGCGGCGATCAGCGGATTCGTCGTACCCTCCGCGCCTTCCAGCAGTCCCTTGCCCACGGCGAACATTTCCTTGACCACCCCGATGGGGCCACTGGGACTGGCCGCCACCACCGCCATGGCCGCCATCATGGGCGCCTTCAGAAGCGACTCCCACTCGTCCTTGGAGTAGTCGGCCTTTGTGCTCACGTGTCTCCCCCTCTCAGGTACGCCGGCGCAGGCGCATCCGCCGTGCAGCTGACGCATGACGTGGCATACGTCGGTCAGTCCAGCAATTCCTTCGGAATGTTGCCACCGTTTTCTGCGATCTTGTTCAGCACGGTCTTGTGCAGCCACATGTTCATCTTGGCCGAGTCGCTCATCAGCTCGGCGGGGCAGCCGAGTTCGGTCGCAAGCTCCTTGCGCGCCTCATAGCTGCTGTTGAGGTCGAGAAGCTTGAGCAGGTCCACGATCGAGACCTTCCAATTGAGTTTCTGGGGGTTCTGGGCTGCGAGGCCTTCGAGCTTGGCCACGACGTCCACGACCGAGATCGCGGTCGGGCGAGGCGGCGCGGCGGGAGCGGCGGGCGTGGTCGGCGGGGTCGCGGCGGGAGGTGGAGTCCTCGGAGGGGCGGCAGGCCGGGTTGGCTCAGTCTTGGCCTTCAAGCCGAGTTTTTCGAGGATGCTGCCAAAAAGGCTCATGGGGCCCTCCTTTCTTGATCGAGCGTCGTCGGCGCCCACCCGAACGATAGCCCAGCCGACGGCGTAAACCTCCTGGCTCGCTCGGCGGTCCGCGCCCGCGGCCGTCTCGCTTCGCGGCGTTCGTAGCAGCGGGCGTGGTAGTGCTCTTCCTGGACCGTCACACGATCCTGTTCTGCTCGAATCGGCATATGGCAGATCGCACAGACCGGTTCCCCGGCGTCGGGGTACGTTCCTGAGTCATTGCCATTGAACGGGCTTCAGTTGCCGGACGCATTTCGGTACACCGGTGGACCGAGTCCTATCCGGCGCGGCGACAAGCGAGGATCCGCCGTCGAGTAGGGCACGGCGGATGGCCATTGGTGCAGCGGTCTGGGCGTCTGCGCGATTCCCCAGGATAAGGCGAGTGAAAGGCGTGAGCAGTTCGGCAGAACGGCTACTCCATCGCCCTCCGCGCGAAGCGGGCCAGCCCGCTCCAGCTGTCGGCGCCCACATGAACCTCGGACCGAACGAGGCGAGACGGTGCAGCAGGACCTCTCAAACGTTGGCGTCGTCATCGAGCACCCGAATGCGCGGTCGACAAGTGTTAGACATAGTCTTGCCGCACCGCTGCACCCCCACATCCTTTTGGTCGGTCATCTGTCCCGCTCTCTTCTTGCCATGATCTTTCTCGCTCCGCTCCTGTTCGCGCGGCGTCTTGTTGTCGACCTCTTAGTCGTCGTTGTCTTCTTTTCGCTGACTGGATTCTTTGCCTTGCCGATCTCTTCTAACATGTCTGAAAAGTCAAAACCGAACAGTTCCCTGATCTTGCTGTTCAATGACGGCATGACGACGCTGTTGCCCACGGCGGACAACTCGTCAATAAGGCTGTTGGCGAAGGCCGCCACTTCAGAGCGCGGCTGCCTCGACCGACCCACATTCTTATGCGTGTAACCGAGCGTGTAGCCGAGGGCGAATCCTGCCGACAATGCGCCGACGCTCCAGACGATGGGATCCTTTTGAAATTGCTCGCGCCAGTCGCGCACCCCGTCGACGGTCCTCTTCACCGCCTCGTATTGCTCCTCGACGGTCTCCTTGATCTCCTCGACGGTGTGCGAAATAGAGTCGCGCGCCTCATTCATCCGGCGTTGAAGCTGGGCTTTGGTTCGCCTTCTCTCGACCGGCTGCCCGGCAACGCCGCTCTCTACAGCTCTTTCTTCAGCCATTGCTTGTCCTTTTGGAGTTCGGCAATGCTTCGCTCGGGCATAATCCCGCGCCTAGCCAGTCGCTTCTTATTGAGTAGTATGATCCCGCCGCCGAGAAGCAGATAGATCGCGCCCGTGATGAGAAACCCGAGCGCGTATTTCATCGGTGGGCTGAGCTGAGTCTGTTCAAACAACGCGGAGATGACAAATCCGATTCCCACATTCAGGAGTCCGAACCCAACCGCGGCAATCACGCTGCCTACGCCGATGGCGACGCCGCCGCGTGCGCAAGCGCGTATATCTTCTTCGATCTCGATCTTCAGAAGCCCGAGCTTGGCATCCAGAAGCGTCGCCAAGTCTTCGCCGACGCGTCCGAGGAGGCCAGGCAAGCTTTCATCGTCCGCCTGCCGGCCGGCTATCGAAGCTTTGTTCTCCGACTTAGCCATTCGTCCGCCCCCTGCTGAAGCCGTAGCGCGCGCTGCTTGTATGGCAGTGGCAGCAGACAGTCAGAGTAAGGCGTTCAACTGCTGACTGCCTACTGCTCACTCTCGTTACTGCCCAGACGCTAGAGACGATCTCAGATCGTGCGCACTCGGCTCCCTATCAATGCGTCACTCACTTGCCGGGCTTCCGGCTCCTCGCAGACTTCGCACCGCTGCCGGGAGACCCGGGCTTGATCCCCGCCGCTCGCTCGCTGGTCCCTGCGGCCTCCTCAAGCGGAGGGATGATCGCCCTGACAGCGCCAGCAGCAGCGCCCGCCATGACCTTGACCGCAGTCTTCTTCAGCGTCTTGGTCGTGCCGCTCTCCTTAGTTGCAACCCGCTTGCCGCCGGCTGTCTTGGCCCCTCTTCTTGATCCGCCAGACCGTGACGATGATTTCCTACGACCCGATTCTGCGGGCATCCTATTCCTCCTGGTGATTGTGGCATTCAGGCTACGAATGCCGTCAGCTACATGTGTACGTGGAGTCGATGCCGCTATCTGGCCCGACCCCGGCGCTGCGAACGTCGCTGCTGGTCCTCCAATATGCTCGCCGATATGATGCTCGCGAGCCGGCCTGCTTCCCACCCTGTCTCCGACTCCATGCTCGTCTGGATTCGACGTCCAGGCCCGAAGTCCTCGCGTCCGCCGACCTCTTCTGCGGTTGTTCTGATCGCTGGATCTGGCCGTGACCTTCACGACGCTCCAGGGATTCGCAGTCCCGACGCTTTGCGCCCCGGCCTTGGCTCATGCGTCGCGGAGAGGAGCCGTGCGAGTGGCCGCAAGGCCCCGGTGCTGGGGGGGGCGCGATGCCGCGCGCTCCGACGGCCCGCAAGAGTCTGGATGACGACAGTACTCGTCCACCCCAGGCTGAGACCGGCCAGGATCCTCGACGCCGTGGAAGGCACAGTCCCTCTCTGCCGTGTCACCACGGCCTTGAGCGGCAGCCGCGAGAAGCCGAACGAGAAGCATCGCGGCTCTACAACTGGCGCATGAAGGTGACCAGATCGGTCTTCTCCAGGGGGGTCAGCCGGAGCCCCAGGATCAGGTTGAAGAACTCCACCGTGTCCTCGAGCGTGAGTAGCCGGCCATCGTGGAGGTACGGGGGGCTGTCCTTGATCCCGCGCAGGGTGAAGGTCTTGATCGGTCCCCGGGGCGGCTCATCGACGAACCGCTCGACGCGCAGATCGTGCATCTGCTGGTCGAGGTAGAACGGCGCCGGGTGACACGCCCCGCACCGCCCCTTCCCGAAGAAGACGGCCTCCCCGCGGCGCTCGCTCTCGGTGGCCGCCGCCGCGATCAGGCGCCCCTCGGTGTCGAGCTTGGGCGCCGGCGGGAAGTCCAGCATGTTCTGGAGCTGCGCCATGTGGCTCACCGGGATGCGGTCGAGGATGTTCATGCCCTTCTTCATCGCCCGGATCGGATCGCCGTTGAAGTACGCGGTCCGCTGCTCGAACTCCGTGAAGTCCTCGACCGACCGGAGGCTCCGCTTCGAGCCGTGGATCTGCTGGTGGAAGACCCCGCGAAGGCTCGTCGTGTCGAGCCGGAAGCGCCGATGCTGGGGCCGGACGTCCGGCGTCAGGTGGAACTGCCCGGTCGTGTGGCCGTTCACGTGGCAGTCGAAGCAAGTGACCCCCAGGCTGGGCTGCGCCGTCTTCCGATCGTCGGTCGGATTGAATTCCTCCTGGGGGAACGGCGTGACGAGCAGGCGGAGCCCGTCGAGCTGGACCGGCGTCAGGATGTCCTTGAAGAGCCGGTGAAAGTTGTTGATCGAGACGACTTCGCCGCGCGACACGTCGCCGAGCTCCGGCCGGCTCTGGAGGAAAATCGCCGGCGGGAACTCGGGGAGGAAGGCCTCCGGGAGATCGAACTCCACGTCGAATCGCTCGAGCCGGGGGAACATCGCGATCTGCAGCTGCGGGAACACCTGCCCGCCGGTCGCCTGCTTGGGATGCGGCAGCCCCGGATACGGGAAGAGCTTTCGCGAGCGGATCTCGTCCGGGCTCAGCCCTGCGAGGCCGTCCCAGGTGAGGCCTCCCGCCAGGCGGGCGGTCGGCCCGACGGCCAAGGGCTTGCCCCGGAACATCTTCGCCGCGGGATCGAGCCGCGACGTGAGGTCGTAGCGGGACTCGAGGAGCCGCCGCTGGGCCACCGTCACCCCCGGCTTCTCCGCGATGTCCGCCTGCATGATCTCTTCGGCGGTCTGCATCGGACGCTTCGCATTGAACGGGTCGCGCGCGAAGTCGAAGCCGAGCCCCTGTCCCTTGTCGGGCTGCGTCTCCGTGGCGGCGGCGGGGGGCGCATTCTTGCCGGGGTCCTGCTGATCGTGCGGCGTCTTCTGCTGCTCCGGCCTGGTGCTTGGGACCGCTTGCGGCGCCTGCGCCTGCTGCACCGCATCGGCCGGCGGCCTCGGCGTGGCCGTCCCTTGTCCGCTGCCCGTGCCGATCCGGATCCCGATCAAGACCCCGGGGACGAGCAGCAGGGCCACGAGCAAGGGACGGACGTTCCGCATGGCCCGGTCACTCCTCTCGAGCGGCGGTCTCGGCGACGCCCCGGCGCGTTCTGGACGTCCGTTGTCCGCCCTCGGCCTTGGCGCGCCGCTTGACGTCGCTGCCGTGCGCGCGCTTGTAGGTCTGGATGTCGGTGAACTGCCCGGTCTTCGAGCGCTTCGCGTAGAGCTTGGCGCCGGCCCGGCTTCGGAGCGTCGTGCGCTTCTGCGCCATGGCAGCCCTACAGCATGTCCTTGCGTGCGCGCTTGGCCCGCGCCGCGCCGATGGCCGTCTTCACTTCCTTCTCCTCCTCCGGCGGCGGCAGGACCGCCGGCATTCCCAAGGCGTCGATCCACAGCTCCCGAGTCCAGCCGGTGGTGTGGTAGAGGTGCTCGTCCTCCTCCTCCTCGACCTCCTGGTGGGCTTCCTTCAGCGCCGAGCCCTTCTCGCCTTTCGCCTTCTTGGCGACCTCACCGATGAGCTCCCAGTTCAGGTGGTCCTTGGTCTCGGCGAGCACGACGCACTCGGCGGCCACGATCTGTGCCGCTTCCGGTTTGCCGCCATCGAGGGCCATCTCCATGGCCTTGACCAGGGACTCGCCGATGTGGCGCACGATCATCCGTCCGGGAGTCTCCATCTCTGGATCCAGCTCAAGCCGCGAGAACACGTTCTCCACGATCCGCACGTGGTTCTGCGTCTGCTCCAGGTACTCCTCCCACTCTTTCTTGAGGTCGTCGTTCACGGCGCAGCGGACCGCCGTATGGTAGATCTGCACGCCGCCGAGTTCGGTCTCGAGGGCCTGGTAGAGCAACTCGCGGACTTCTTCGTTTTTCATGGGACCTTTCCTTGCTGAATCGGAATCGCGGAGACGCCGCCCTCGGCCGGGCGGCCCGAGCCGCCTCGCGGTGAGCCGCACTTCGACACTGATGTCCGCCTCATCGGTGAGGAGGTTGGTCCCTCACTCCTCGGGTCTGTGAGTCCAGACGTTTCGAGAATCCGGGTAGGACGACCCAGCCGCTGATCTCTCAAGAGACGGTCGACCGGGTCCTTCGGAGGGACTGCCGCGCTCATGAGGCTTGCCAAGGAACTGGCAAACGCTGTGCCACAAGCAACCGGGAACGCTTAGTGGCGTCGCGACCCGCGAACGCAAGGTCGCTGGGCCCCTTCCCGGCAGCCACGTTTTGTGTGCGAAGGCTGCAAACCGTCGCTAATTGGCGCAACGCTGACATCTCGACGACAGTGTGCCGTTGATTTTCATCTTCCTGTCGCCGCAAGGAGCCTCGAACCGGGGCGAACTGCATCGAAGCGCATCGGCAGTTCCCTTGCACCCGTAGGGCATCTCTGGACGACTCGGCAACCGGGAGGCAGGACGTAGGCACTGGTCACGCTCATCCAAACCGCGTCTATCGAGGCGACGTTCCCGGGGGTTCGAGTGAGAAGATCCGCAAATCAGGACGGAGCGGCTAGCTCCGAGGAGGAACAAGCAATGGCATCTCGAGTCCTCAGCATACTGGCCACTCTGGCGATCGTCGCCGCAATGGTCGCACCGGCGCTCGCGCAAAGCAGCGGCGGCAGCACGGGCACGGGCAGCGCCCCGGCGACGGGCTCCGGCGGCAGCACGCCGAGCAACCCGCCCGCGCCGTCGGCCACGCAACCCGGCTCGACGACGTCGCCGTCGACGCCACCGGCCGGCGCGGGTTCCGGCGCGACCCAGAAATCAAAGTCGGGCACCGGCGCGCCCAGCGGGAGCTCCAGTGCGCCGAGCGCCGGCAGCACCAGCACGCCCAGCATGGGCAGCACGACGAAGTCCGGCACCAGCATGAACGGCGGCGCCAGCGGCGCCGAGCAGGTCAAGGCGGTCCAGAAGGCGCTCCAGGACAAGGGCATGGACCCCGGTCCCATCGACGGCGTCATGGGCCCGAAGACGATGGCGGCTCTCAAGGCATTCCAGAAAGACCAGAAGCTGACGGAGAGCGGCCGCCTAGACGGTCAGACCCGCGAGAAACTCGGAGTGACTCGCTGACGCGCGACCGGCGCGACTGAAATGGGTAGAGCACAGCGGAGGCGCAAGTCGGTGGCCAGCCTGCGCCTGCCCCATTCTCCGATGCCGACTCCACGGAACCGATCGCCGAATGGCCGCGCGCCGGCCTCCCCGCTACTGGCGCGGAACGTCGAGGCGGTCGCCCAGCTCGAGGCCGCAGATCGAGCGCGGCAGACGGCCGCGGAGCGCCTCTCGGACGCCATCGCGCGGATGGCCGGCACGGGATGGTTCGCGGGACTCCACGTCGTATGGTTCGCGGCGTGGATCGCCTGGAACGATGGGCTCGCGCCTGGCTGGCGGCCAATCGACCCGTTTCCCTTCAGCTTCCTCACGCTGGTCGTCTCCCTGGAGGCGATCTTCCTGTCGCTCTTCGTCCTGATCAGCCAGAACAACCTCACCCGGCAGAGCGAACGCCGGGCGCACCTCGATCTCCAAATCAATCTGTTGGCGGAGCAGGAATCGACCAGGACGGTGGAGCTACTAGAGCGGATCGCCCGGCAGCTTCACGTACCGGTGCCGCCCGATTCCGAGAGCGGGCTCGCCGTCCCGACAGACATTCAGGAGGTCGTCAGCACGCTCGACAGCGTCCTGCCTGCCGACTCATGTCTGGCAGTCCCGAAGGAAGTACCCCGAGGACGCCGGAACGGGCCGAGAGGGTACGGTCCTCGCGAGGCGGCCCTGGGCATCGTGGACAGCGTAGAGCTTCGAGCCGGTGCGGCCTGCTCGGTCGACCGAGTCGTTCTGGACAGGAGTCGTAGGTGCGCCACCGTGCCGTCGCAATCGTTCGTCCCTGGTCCATATTCACGGTGAGGCGACTACTCGGCACAGATCCCTACACCTGACGTCGTCCCCGACGAGAGGACGGTTCTGGTGAGCGGTCCGCGACGCCATGCCGAGCGGCGATGGGACAAAGGGCGAACGAACGGTACGGCGGCCTGAGCGCCGTCGGGAGTGTCACGGGTGACCCACACGGAAGAGGCCAACGGAGCGACGAAGACGGCAGGGACGGTCGCCGACGCGTCATGGCCTCAGACCCGCGCGATCCTTCGGCTGATCATCATTGCCCTCACGTTTGCCCTGGTCCTGTGGGTGCTCTACCGGCTCACCAGTGTCATCCTGCTCGTAATTCTGGCGGTATTCTTCGCCTACCTGGTGGCACCCCTCGTCGAACTGGCGTGCCGGCCCCGCACCCTGAGCGGGCGCGCGCGGGTCATGCCCCGAGCGCTCGCGATTGGCGTCGTGTACCTCCTCATCTTCGGGGCTCTGGGCGCCGCGCTCGCGTTCCTTCTCCCGCGACTTGGTACGCAGATCACGCAATTTGCGCAACAGGCCCCCCTCTACGTCGGGTTCCTGCGCACGCAGATCGAGCGGTTGGCTCAGCTGTACGAGAGATACCAACTCCCAGCGGCCGTCCGGGAGACCGTCAACAGCGCCGCCGTGCACACGATCGAAACGACGGGTCGGTCCGTCACCGAAGGGCTCGGCCGCGTCCTCCTTGAGTCGCTCGGCTATCTGCCCTGGCTCATCCTGATTCCGATCCTGGCCTTCTTTCTCCTGAAGGATGCCGGTCGCTTTCGGCAATCCGCGTTGCGGGTGCTCCCGCGCGGAATCTGGCGTTGGCGAGGCGATGAGTTCTTCGACGAGGTCAACAGCACCCTCGCCGCATACATCCGCGCCCAGCTGCTTGCCTGTCTGTTAATCGGCACTGTCTGCACCCTGGGCTTGTCCCTCATCCGCTTGCCATACGCCCTGTTGCTCGGTGTCGTGGCGGGCCTCCTGGAATTCATTCCCCTCGTCGGACCCCTCGTGGTGGCGATGCTCGCCACGCTGATCGCCAGCTTCTACTCGGCGAAGCAGGCCATCGCCGTCGTCGCATTCCTCGGGATTCTCCGCATCGTTCATGATTACGTGATCTACCCGCGTCTGATCGGTCAGGGGATTCACCTGCACCCACTCGTAGTGATCCTGGCCATTCTATCCGGAGCGGAACTGGGGGGCGTGGCCGGGATCTTTCTGGCTATCCCGGTCGTCGCGGTCGTCTCGGTGAGTTATCGTCACGGGCTCCAGCATCGGGGCACCGCAAGTCTGGTCGCAGACCTGCTCAAGCCAGCCGAACCGGCCATGAGTGTGACCGTTCCTTCGTCCTCGCCAGTCGAGCCGTCCCCGGAGGGGTCCGAGCGCCCCTCGGCCGGCTCCTCGGCGCGCCTCGTGCCATAGCTCGCTCCGAGGTCGCTCGCCCCGGGCTTGTCGAGGTAACCACACCGGGTGCCGTCGGGATGTTCACGTGGCGCGGTACGATACACCGTTGCGATCCAAGGCCACCAGCAGGCGCGCCTCCTCCAGCGGCTTTACTGCGGCGAAGTGCAGAACGCGACGGAGATCGATCCGGAGTACCGCTCCGAGGATCCGCGACCGGAGCGGACGCTCGCCGAGCGGCTTGTCCTCGTTTTGATAGCCGCCGACCGCACCGGCCGCAGCGCTCGAGTGTCACCCTAACGCGGTGGTGGCTCCAGCCGAATTCGAACCCGCGATAGCGTCGGGCCGGACTGTCTCAAGTGCCGCCGCCAGCACGGCGACGAGATCAAGGACGGGGTTTGAGCCGTAGCCGCCCACCCAGGATGCTCGACAGATCTAGTCGATCTTGAATCAGACTGGTCTGCTGCTCCGCATTGCGGGCGATGTCTCCAGCCCACGCGCAATGACGTCTGAATCATGCGAGGCGCCCCTCAAGATCTTTGTCCAGCCGAGAATCGAATTGAGGGGGTCCGTAATTCGGGCGACAGCGTGACCTGAAAGTCGTCCTTGGCGCAGTTCGCCGCCTCAGCTTCGGCGCGCGCCTGCTGCGCGCGGACCAGGAGCTCTTCGCGCTCCTTCATGGCCTCCTTCGACGCCGTGACGTCCCGGGCAATCTTCGAGGCGCCTACAAGGAGAGCCCCTGGCCGTCGCGGACGGGTGAGACCGTGAACGAGACGTTGATCCGGTGGCCATCCTTTCGTATCCGAACGGTCTCATAGTGTTCAATGCGGTCACACGGCGAATGCGCTTAAGGATGTCCGCTTCCTCTCGGATGTCCTCAGCGGGAACGAGCATGGTGATGGGCCGGCCAATCACCTCCTCGGCCGTGCATCCAAACAGCCGCTCCGCGGCCTGGTTCCAGGTCGGAATGATTCCGTCAAGGTTCCTGCCGACGATCGCACGTCGGACGAATCAACAATCACCGCGAGCCGCTGTTGGATCTCAGCTTGTGTGCGTTCCACCGCAAACGCCACATCCCCCGAAATGATGCGCCCCCGCTAGGGGCGTTAGCGGCCTTCTTGTTGGTTCACGCGGCATGGGCTAGACTCGGCATATCCGACGCGACTCGCCGCCCTGGATGGGTAAGAACGGCGAGAATTGCATGGAAGACCAATGTTCATCAACAGTTGTGCCACGGATCGGCGCTGGCATGGTCACGGCACAAGGGAACCCCGCGCCTAGGTAGGTATCTCAAGGCGCCTGGGTCGCACGCAACCCGAAATGAGTAGGTGGCGATGACCCTCCCGACGGAGCCCATCGGGAGCATCCCAAGGCCACTCGAGCTCATCCAGGCGCTCGCCCGAAAGGACGCCGACGACCCAAGCCTCGAGCCACTCTACGAGGACGCCGTGCGCGACACCGTGAAGCGATTCGAGGCGACGGGATCCCCGGTGATCACTGACGGCGAACAACGGAAGTACCAGAACTTCTGGACCTATCCAGTGTACGCGTTGGCGAACACGCATCCGGACGGCTTCCGGATACCCTTCGCCGCCGGCCACACCCGACGGATGCCGCGGCTCACCAGCGGCCCCTTTCGCTACCGGCGGTATGCGGACGAATTCCTGCGGGAGGTGCAGCGCCACACGCGCCTGCCCCTGAAGCAGGCGGTCATCTCGCCGTCCGCCCTGAGTCTCATGTATCCAGTCGACGACCTTCCGGGGTACCCGCGAGAACAGTTCGTCGACGACCTGCTGCACGAGCACGAGACGGAGGTACGTCGCTGTCTCACGGCCGGCGCCCACTCCGTTCAGATCGACTTCACGGAAGGCCGACTCGCCATGAAGGTCGATCCCTCGGGGAACCTGCTGACCAGCTTCATCGACCTGAACAATCTCGCCCTCTCCCGATTCTCGGCGGCGGAGCAAGTGCGTATTGGGGTCCATACCTGCCCAGGGGGCGACCGGGATTCAACCCATAGCGCCGAGGTCGACTACGAGGAGCTGCTTCCGGGCTTGCTCGAGCTCACCCTGGGCACCTTCTACGTCGCGCTCGCGGGCGAGCGGGACCGCCGTCGTGTGCTGCGGATGATCAATCGGTACAGGAAGCCACACCAGCGGGTCTTCGTCGGGGTGATCGCGCCGATCGATCCCCATGTCGAGACGCCTGAGGAGGTGCGCGACCGGATTCTCGAAGCCGCCGAATACATCCCTCTCGAGAATCTCGGCACCACCGACGACTGCGGCTTCGCGCCGTTCAGTGACGACACGTCGACGAGCCGGGACACCGCCTTCGCGAAGATCCGCGCCCGCGTCCTCGGGACGGCGATGGCCGCCGAGATCCTGGGAGCCCGATAGTGCATCGGGACGACGAAGAGGAGCTTCTCCGGTCCGTCGCGATCCAGAACGCGCAGAGCATTCTCGCGGCTCGCCAGCGAGCCGAGCAGGAGATGCTCAAGGCCAAGGAGGCGCTGGAGGACAAGACGCAAGAGCTGTCTCGGGCCTTGGCCACGATGCAGGCGACGCTGGAGTCCACGTGGGATGGCACTTTGGCCGTGGACGAACGCGGCACCGTGACCGCCTTCAATCAGACATACGTCCGGATGTGGCGCCTGCCGGCCACGATTATGGAGAGCAGAGATCACCGGAGGATCGTCGCGTTCGTCGCCCCGCAGCTACGAGATCCACCGGCCTTCGTGGAGCGGGTGGAGGCCATCTACCTGACCTCCCCAGGAGAGAGCTCGGACATCCTGGAATTCGCCGATGGGCGCGTTTTCGAGCGCTACTCCCGCATTCAGACGATCGACGACCGTAACGTCGGTCGCGTGTGGACCTTTCGCGACGTCACTGAGCGCAGGCGAGCCGATCAAGCGACGGCGTTGCTGGGCGCCATCGTCGATTCCTCCGACGACGCCATCATCAGCAAAGACCTCAATGGAATCATCACCAGTTGGAACAAGGGTGCCGAACACCTGTTCGGATATGCCCCTTCGGAAGCGCTCGGGCAGCCGATTACGATGCTCATCCCTGCTGACCGTCTCGACGAGGAGACCCATATTCTCGAGCGGCTCAAGGCCGGCGCGCGCGTGGAGCACTTCGAGACCATCCGAGTGCGGAAGGACGGGTCGCGTCGAGACGTCTCGCTCACGATCTCCCCCGTGAAAAGCGCTGATGGTCACATCATCGGCGCGTCGAAAATCGCGCGCGACATCACAGAGCGCAGGCGCGCCGAGGAAGCGCTGCGGCATGCCAAGCAGACGGCGGAGGCGGCCAGCCTCGCCAAGGACCAGTTCCTCGCGATGCTCGGTCACGAGCTGCGCAACCCCCTCGGCGCCATCCACGGAGCAGTCAGCGTCCTCGACCTGAAGGGTAAGGCGGACGACGAGACCGCGCAGCTGCGGGAGATCCTCCATCGGCAGGCAGCCCATCTCACACGGCTGCTCGATGATCTGCTCGACGTCACGCGACTGGCCACGGGCAAGATCGAGCTCCAGCGGCGTCCCGTGGACCTCCAGGCCGTCGCGGAGGGCGCGCTCCGCAGCCTCGCGGAGGGCGGCAAAGCGGCCCAGCACGCCATCTCGTTCACGGGGCAGACCCTCTGGGTGGATGGAGACCCCACGCGCCTCGAGCAGGTGATCTTCAACCTGCTGGACAACGCGGTGAAGTACACCCCTCCGGATGGGCGGATCATGATCACGATAGCGGAGGAGGGGGAGCTCGCGGTGCTCCGGATCGCGGACACCGGAGTGGGCATGACCGAGGAGTTTGTGTCGCGGGTGTTCGAGCCGTTCGCGCAGGCCCACCAAACGCTCGATCGTGCCCGAGGGGGCCTCGGCCTGGGATTGACGCTGGTCAAGCGTCTCGTCGAGCTACACGGTGGCACGGTCGCCGCCCACAGCGGGGGACTCGGGCACGGCACGGAAGTCCTGGTGCAGTTGCCGCTGACCGAAGCCCGAGGCGAGCCTGAGGTGATCTCACCGAGCGAGGCCGGGGTCGGCCCCTGTCGAGTGCTGATCGTCGACGACGACAGCGACATGCGAACCACCCTCCGGATGCTGCTCCAGGTCGGTGGGCATCAGGTGGACGAAGCGGTCGACGGCGTGGAGGCCCTCGAGGTGCTCCTACGTCTCCGCCCCGATGTCGCGTTCATCGATCTCGGGCTCCCGGGCCGCGATGGGTACGAGCTGGCCCAAGCGGTCCGAAGCGCGCCAGGCGGTGAGTCGCTCTATCTCGTGGCCTTGACCGGTTACGGGCAGCCGCAGGATCGCCGACGGGCTCTGGAGGTGGGGTTCAACGTCTACCTAGTCAAGCCAGTTTCCCTGGACGATCTGACCAGCGTGTTGGCCGCGGCGCCGGCCGACAGGTAAGTTTCGAGGCGAGGACGTTGTGCCACGCCGGCCGGCATGCGCACGATGGTGCCCGGCTTCGCGCGAACCGCGGTCTCGCCGATCGTCAGGGTGAGGGTGCCTTCGAGGACCAGCACGAGCGCATCGAACGGCGACGTATGTTCGGCGAGTCCCTGCCCCGCGTCGAAGGCGAAGAGCGTCAGATTGCCCCCAGAGGTTTTCGTCAGCACTCGGCTCGCGATTCCCTGCGCGGTGAGCGTGATGAGCGAGTGGAGTTGCAGCGCCTTTGCCGGGGGAATCGTCGCAGTGCTGGAGGACATGGGGATCTCCTGTTCCTCTCAAGTCGAACGTCACGCGACGGCCTATGACGCCAGACGACAGTCTATCCCGTAGCGGCCCGCCGTCAGCCTCCGGAAGTGGTCGCCGGACGATCACCTCCCTCCGGTGTCTACGACGGCATGGCCTCGCGGCGGAGCGCGGGATCATCCCCGTCATCCGTTTCTCACGCTGCGACCGCATGGTAGGGTTCGAGCATGAACCCGCTCGCGGGCTCGCCGTGGAGCGTGCCCGAGGCGGTCGGTCCTCGCGCCTTGTTGGGCCGCCGTGATCGGCGCCCGAGCGGCGACGTCCGCGCGGTCCCGGGTCGCGGCCCGGCGAGCGGCGGCCGCACCATGGGCTGGCCTCCGCCACGCCCTTGGCAAGCTCCTTCCCCTCGAGAGCCCACTCAGTTCGGGCCGGGACGCGACGGGGATCAATGCCCCTGCCGCCTAAGGGCGTCGGGCAGACTGTTCCAGCCGGAGGACGTCAAACCCATGGTGCGCGCGCGGCGGTGTAGATCGCCCGGATACCTCCACTACGCCCTCGACCCCATGAAGGCCCTCTGCTGGTCCTGGCGGGCGCGGGGAGCGGCAAGACCCGCGTCTTCGCCCAGCGCATCGCGTACCTGGTGGCCCGCGGCGTGAATCCGCGGCAGATCTGGCCGTCACGTGCTCGCCGGCCAATGCCATTCGCGTAGGTGCTCGAGACTGCGATGGTTGGGCATCCACGACGGGATTGGTATTGATCGGGCGCTTTTTCGAGACCCGCATACACGGCAACCAAGAGCGACCGTCGACATCCTCGCATCGAGGGTGGCGCGCGCGCGAAGGCAGGGGGCGATGAAGACCCGGGCGACGCTTCGCGGCAGCCCGTGGTGGGTGCTCGTCTTCTTCATCGTGGGGGTGCTCGCGACCGCCGCGGTCGTCTTCGGGCTCTTCTTCTCGCTGGGGCGACGCCCTGCCCGGATGACCGCGTCGGTCCTACCGCCGGTCGACAGCGCAGAGTTCCTGACCGCCCTCAGCCGGGCTGTCGACGCACCGGTGCACGCCGGCGGCACGGTCGAGCTGCTGCGAAACGGCGACGCGTTCTTCCCGGCGATCCTCGACGCGGTGCACTCGGCCGAGCGGAGTGTCCTGTTCCTCGCCTACATCTGGGAGCCGGGACGCACCAGTGAGGAACTCCTGCAAGCGCTGATCGCGCGGGCCCAGGCCGGCGTGGCGGTGCGGCTCCTGCTGGACGGCGTCGGGGGCGCGCTGGCGCCACGCGATCGGCTGGCGGAGTTGGAGCGCGCCGGCGGCAGGGTCGCGTGGTATCGCCCGCCGACGTTCGGCAAGCTCACACGGTTCCATCGCCGGAATCACCGACGCGCGATCGTGATCGACGGGCGTGTCGGCTTCACGGGCGGCGCGGCCGTCGCGGACAAGTGGCGGGGGAACGCCCGAGGCCCCGATGAGTGGCGCGACAACATGGTCCGCGTCGCGGGGCCCCTCGCGCACAGCCTGCAAGCCACCTTCGCGCAGACGTGGTCGAACACGACCGGCGAGGTCCTGGTGGGGCCGTCCTTCTTCCCGGCGGCCACTGCGAGCGGATCGAGTCCCCCGCCCGAGAGCGTCCTCCACCACCTGAGCGTGGCCAGCTCGCCAGCGCCCGAGGCCCATCCGCTTCGGACGCTGTACTGGCTCTCGTTCAGTGCGGCACGGCGGACCCTGTACCTCGCCACCCCATACTTCGTGCCCGATCCCGAGCTGCGCCGTGCCGTGATGGATCGTGCGCGCGCCGGCGTGGATGTCCGGATCTTGCTGCCGAATGCGCTGACGGACGCCAAACCGATCTGGTGGGCAGGACAGAGCTACTACGAGGAGTTGCTGGGGGCAGGCGTTCGGCTCTTCGAGTACCAGCCCACGTTCATGCATGCCAAGAGCTTGAGCGTGGATGGGGTCTGGAGCGTGGTCGGGTCACCGAACATGGACGTGCGCTCCAAGGAGCTCAACGAAGAGAACGTCCTCGCCATCCAGGATCGCCGGTTCGGGGCCGAGCTCGATCGGAGTTTTCTGGCGGACCTGGAGTACAGCTGGGAGGTTCGGCTCGAGCCGTGGCGGCGGCGCGGCCTCTGGGCCCGCGCGCGCGAACGGCTGTTCGTCATCTTCGCCGAGCAGTTCTAGCGGCTCGCGCGACGTCAGCCCAGGCGTCGGCCATGCCGTGCTCGATTGGCGGCCTTCATTTCAGGCGAGAGCGTGGTGGCATCCAGGGTGGTGGTCCCCGCGTCGACGCCGATCTTGGCGACCCGCGCCAGCAGTGCGGTCTCGGAGTTTACGCGACCCCTTGGGTACCAGGGCGTTGAATGTCACAGCATGCGAGCGAACGGCACGGCCAGGAGACGTGCGAAGGCACCTTCGGGCCGCCCCGAAAGCGTGTCCCGAGGCCCTAAGCCTATCGCCTTTCTGGCGCCCCGGGGGACCGTCGGGCCCTCTGGGCAATTGCGAAGCCCAAGTCCTCAACAATCATCAGAGGATGCGCCTGCTCCACTTCAGCTTCTACGAAATGGTCGCCAGGATTTGTTTCAACTTCTTAAAATCGACAGGCTTAGTTAAGTGGTGATCAAACCCCGTTCCAAGCGCACGCTGACGGGCTGACTCATCTCCGTATCCAGTCAAGGCGACGAGCACGACATCCCTAAAGGCTGCTTGCTCGCGGATTCGTGTCGCCAACTGATAACCGTCGAGCCCCGGCAAGCCGATATCCAAGAGCATGATGTGCGGCTGGTAATCGAGCGCTATTTCAAACGAGGCCGAACCGTCAAAGGCTTTCCGAACATCATGCCCCCACGCGGTCAGCAACATGGCCAAGCTCTCTACCGTGTCCGCGTTGTCATCCACGACCAGCACCCGCAACGCTCGCGTAGCCGACGTGTTCGTGTCGGGAAGGACGGAGGGGAGCTGTGCGCCCGAAGAAAGCGCCGTCGGTAGTATTACGACGAATTCGCTGCCCTGCCCCAACGTGCTATGAGCCTCTACCCGCCCGTGATGCATCTCTACCAGCTGTTGTACGAGCGCCAGCCCGATACCCAAGCCGCCTTGTGAACGGGCGAGCGACTGCTCCGATTGTGTGAAAAGATCAAAGACACGGGGCAGCAGTTCGGGAGCGATGCCAATCCCTGTATCCCGCACGCGCAATACGCATTCATCGCGCTCCTGCTCGACACTCAACCAGATGTGGCCGCCGGGCTCAGTGTACTTAGCGGCGTTGGTAAGTAGGTTCACGACAACCTGTTCCAGCCGGGCCGCATCAGCATAGAGCCAGATGGGTTGCGGCGGCAGCGACACTGTGAGTTCATGCCCGCCTTCGTCGGTCAGATAGCGAATAGCCTCTGCCGCACGCTCCACAATGCCACTCACGGCCACGTGATCAAGCCGCAGGTGGACCCGGCCCGTGCTGACACGGGAGACATCCATCAGGTCGTCCACTAGGCGGGTCAGTTGAGTCACTTGACGCTCAACGATGTTGCGGGCGCGCTCCTGAAGCGGGTCTCCATTGGGCTGAGATCGCAGAAGATGCATAGCATTCACGATGGGTGCGAGGGGGTTACGCAGTTCGTGACTGAGCATTGCTAAAAATTCGTCTTTGCGACGGTTCAGATCGGCCAGGGTGTCGGCTTGCTGTCGCCGTTCGTGCTCCATGCGCGAGCGTTCGGTGATGTCGTAAAAGCAATTGATTGCGCCCGTAATCTCTCCGCTTGGGCCTTTCAACGGACGGATATTCACGATCACGATGACCTGCGAGCCGTCGGGCCGCTCGATGAGCACCTCCGCGTCACGAGCCTCCGAGATTTCTCCGCTCACTACTTGGGCCATGGGACACTGCTCATGCGGCATGAAACTACCATCCGGACGGAACAACTTAAACGAACCACAAAACCGCTCGTCGGTATCCCCTAACGTTGGCTGGCGGCCCCATAATTCCGCGGCGACACGATTGAATTCCTGAATCACTCCCGAGGCATCAATGGAATAGACGGCCACGGGGCTCAAGTCGAACAAGACGTGGTAGCGCTCTTCACTTTCGCGGAGCGCTTGTTCCCTGCTCCGAGGGGCGGATGTCATGGTGCCTCTTTTCAATTCAATGTTACCGAAAGCCGACAAACCCTGGGAGCGCTATTTTGCTCACCGTCTTTAGTGGGGTTGAGCGTAGGAGACATAAAGCCCGTTCCCAGTCGTTTTCTCCCGCCCCCAAGGGGGGCTTGCGGTGGTGCCTCCCCTCTCCAGCCTTCCCTAGCCTCGTGGACGCGGGATGTGAATTGTCACGGACGCTCTTGTCCCGGAGGCGTCCCTTCAGCCGGCCTCGAAGCACCGCCTCGACGATGGGCCGGTCGTTCCGGTGCGGGGCATGGCCCCCGAGCTGCGTCCGGGGCACGAGCCACACCGCCTAACTCTCCCAGCCCATCTCGCACGGCGATCCGCGATCCGCCTGGCCAGAAAGTACCGCGCGACGCGGTGTCACGCCTGGAGTCGACGAGGAACGCGCCGATCTCGACTAGCAGCCCGGTTTCCTTGAAGACATCCCTGGCCGCCGTCACCGCCAGCGAGAATCGCGCCCCCGTAGTAGGCAAGCGAGGCACGCGCGTGAAGACGAACATCCCTGCTCACCTCACCGCGGGGATGGCCGGCGATCGGCGCTGAGCGCCGGCCATCCGCCGACCGGATCGCACCCACTACTTCTTGGCCAGGACCTTCGCTGAGATGTTCTCGATCTCCCGGAGATGATCGCGTAGAAAATTGGCGAACAAGACGCCTCCCCCCGCGCGACACGTCGCCCCAGCTCCGGGCGGCTCTGGCGCCATGGCAGCTCTACAGCATGTCCTTCCGCGCCCGCTTGGCCCGGGCCGCGCCGATCGCCGTCTTCACTTCCTTTTCCTCCTCGGGCGGCGGCAGAACAGCCGGCATCCCCAGGGCCTCGATCCATAGCTCCCGGGTCCAGCCGGTGGTGTGGTAGAGGTGCTCGTCCTCCTCGTCCTCGACCTCCTTGTGGGCTTCCTTCAGCGCCGAGCCCTTCTCGCCCTTCGCCTTCTTCGCGAGCTCGCCGATGAGCTCCCAGTTCAGGTGGTCCTTGGTCTCGGCGAGCACGACACACTCAGCCGCCACGAGCTGCGCCGCCTCCGGCTTGCCGCCATCGAGGGCCATCTCCATGGCCTTCACCAGGGACTCGCCGATGTGGCGCACGATCATTCGCCCGGGGGTCTCCGCCTCCGGGTCCAGGTCGAGGCGCGCGAAAACGTTCTCCACGACGCGCACGTGGTTCTTCGTCTGCTCGAGGTACTCCTCCCACTCCTTCTTGAGGTCGTCGTTCACGGCGCAGCGGACCGCCGTCTGGTAGATCTGCACGCCGCCGAGCTCCGTCTCGAGGGCCTGGTAGAGCAACTCGCGCACTTCTTGGTCTTTCATGGAACTCTCCTTCGGTAAATCGGAATATCGGAGGCGCCCTCGGTCCCGCCGCCCGCGCCGCCTTCGATGCGTGAGCCATGCTTCCCACCCGACGGGCGCGCCGTCGGTGAGGGGGTGGACACGCTAGTCCCCGCGCTCAGGATTGGAGCCCGTCGACCCTCGGCGTGGCCCGACCTTTTGCCTGCTCCATCCGACGACAGGCAGTGGACCGGGGCCTTCGGAACGACTGCCCTGCTCATGGTCTTGCCGGGAACCTTCATGAGACGACGGCGCGCGGCGTCGCCCACGCCGCTACGGGGCGCCAGGCTGACATCGCCACGACCGCAATGAGCCGGGGGGCGGGAACGGCCCCCTACTGCAACGAGAAGCTCGTCGTGGAGGTCGACTGTCGATCGCCTGAGGCCACGGTCACGGCCACTTCGTACCTACCGCTGCGCGCATTTGACTCGAGGCTCGTGACTCGTGCCCCCTCTGCCGACGAATCATATTCCGATGACTCGTGGGCCAGGCCAGCGCTTAGCGCATGAACAGGGCGATCAGAATGATGATTGGTATCGGTACACCGAGCATCCATAAGAGAATCGAGCGCATGATTGAACCTCGCTTTGTGTCGGTGCGACCTAGACGACAGCGATGCTGTCACGTTGGCGACCACCGATGGTCGCCGCGTAGCTGGCGCAAAATGCCCCCGCGAGCATCGAGACGAACACCCACAAGGACAGGTACGCCCCCGCTTTGCGCGCGGCTTCCGCCGCCTCACGCGCCTTGGTTTCCGCGTCCGCGCGTGCCGCCTTGGCTTGTGCAATCGTCTCCGTGACACGCTTGTCGGCGTCCGCCTGATTCAGGCCGGTGCGTGCCGCAACCCACTGAGAGAGATACGTCTTGTCGGCCGGTGCGAGATCTCCTTTGCTCAAAGCCGCCGCCACAATGCGGCCCGCTTCCATGCTAGTCGGCACCTCAGTGCTAGCACCGCTCGAGTGCGCAGTCCGGAAGAGAGCATCCACGTAATAGGCGACTCCATCGGACCCCGGCTGTTGTCGCGCGGCTGGAATCTCTGTCGACGTTGTGGCCGCAACCGCACCAGCTGCAGCCAGCCCAGTCCCAGCGACACCAGCACCCGCACCGACTAGCGCAGCGGCGGCCGAGGCAAGCAATCCGGCGGAGATAACAACCGCAACTGCCCATGCCAGAAACCCGTGCGCCGTGTCTCGAAAGTAGACTTCCTCGGTGTGAACGGCGACCCACTTCGTGCGTAGCCGTCCAGCAACGTACCCGCCGAGGGCCCCGGCGATGGCCTGCATCGCAAGGAGCCAGATAGCGCCCGCGATGCCGAGGGTCTTCGATGAGATCCCCGAATTAGACCATGGGGAGATGGCCGACAAGCCCAGTCCACTTCCAAGCGATAGCAGAATCAGCCCCATCGCAGCGGCGACGAACGCCCCTCCGACGATCGCGGGCCACGACACCGCGGACACAGGTGCTTCGTCGACGGGGGTGCCGGTGGATCGAGTGGATCCAACATGGTGTACGGGCGACAGCGGTTCCGTTGCTTTCATGGTGCCTCCTCGCGCGCTTCAAACCTTCTTGCGAGAAGGCCGGCTACGCGTTCTCTGTTCTCCTCGGTGCAATGAGCGCGCCAAGCAAACAAGGCAGACTGAAGGGAGCACGAACGTTAACACTTCTTCTTTTGTTTGCGGTGATTGGGTGCCGCTCTTCGACGTTAGTGTCGCTCTGGCGACATAGTGGCGCCGCCGAATCAGACGAGACCAGCCCGTAAGACTACGCTTGTGGCAGCCACAGGGAAGGTGCTCTTCGAAGGCCGCCACGCATCGAAAGGTTCGGTGGAAGCCTCTGTCGAGGTCAGTTCGCAACCTGTGCGTTCGACCTGATGCTCGCTGGCGAAGACGGGTAACTCGCCGAGCATTTGGACCACTGTGCTCTGGCTCCGCGCGAGCCGTTTTGTCGTGCACTTCCATGATCACTCCGGCCTTCTCGCGATTCTCGGGCAGTGCCCAGCCGACAGCGGCCGTGATGACCTCACCCGGGACCTCGCTGGACATAGCCGCGTACGCCGTCGGGATGATGAAGCCTGGCTTGAGTCGAGGTATCGCGATACTTTTCGTGTTCGGAGGGACGATACTCGAGATCTTCAGCAGGTTAACATTGCCAATTCCGGCTGCCAGCAGGGCGTATCAAAGGCATTGAGCGGGGTCCTGCCTTCCGCCGGGACGGCGCCGCCCCGAGCATGAACTGGCTCGTTCCCGGAGAAGGTCCCTATGACGAAAGCTAGGGATGGTGCATGAGCCCAATCACGGGCCTGCTGCTCGTGTCCCTCCTCACGGCGTGCGGCACGATGGGTGGCGCCGCGGTGGGCGCAACTTTCGACGCGGCGATCGGTGCGGGCACGGGCTACGGTGCCGGCAACGGCGCACTCATCAGCACGGGCGGCGGCGCGGCCGTGGGAGCGAACTACGACTCCATGAAAAAACTGACCCTAGGCGTCATGAAGATCTGGGCGGTTCGGCTGGGCATCGCCGCCCCGCCCCTACTGTGGAGCGGGGCCCTCGGGCAGGGCGCGACGCCCCGGATGGTGAAAGGTCAGATTATCGTCGGAGCCGTGGTTCTGCTCGTCTTCATCGCCTCATCACCGGCCGTTCGCGCGCCGCCATTCGCCGGTAGTGTCCTCCTGGCCGACGGCCGGTCGAAAGCAATGCTGCACCTGGAGGACGATGCCGTTGGCGTGGTCTCGACTCGGGTCAAGGGTGACCTGCAACGCTTCAAGGAGTTCGTCGCGTGCGCGGCCGCGATACCGGAGCGTGGCGCGGCGAGATCGAGCAAGCAAGGTCAAGAAAGGCCCCGTGGCCGACCTCATACCGCGCCTGGTGCGGCCAAGTTCCAGCTGCATTGAATGGCATCGGCGCACGCGGCTAATGCAGGGCTCCGTCCCGACAGGAGGTCGTATCGACGACAGGATGGCTGGAGTCACACGACCCATTGGTAGCTCCACGTTTCGGTGATCACGTCTGACCCGGAGCGCAGAAAGCAGCGCAGTTCGACTGGCACGCTCATGGGGGCAACCTCGAACGCCGCCCGCCATCCCCCCGATGGGGTGGGCTGGACGACCGGCTGAGTCACCGTGGCCGTCGATCCGCTTACCACGGCGTTGACGTGGTCCTCCCTTAGGCTGAGCAGGGAACCGCCCTCGAATTCCACGACGAAACGACGCGCCCCCGTGGTGCGGTCCCGACCCATGCGGCTGCTTACCACCCGACCCTGCGGCGAGAGGTCGACCTCGTCACCGCCGAAGCGCAATTCGTACTCCCAGCGGCGCGATTGCCCGGGAGCGACTGGCCGGTCCATCACCCACATGAGCGCCACGTTGTCGTGGTACTCCACGTCGCTCGGGAACTCCAGGAGCTCGAGCGCACCGGGTTCCCAGTGAGAGCCAGGTGTGACCCATGCGCTCGTCCGTCGATGGTATAGCGCCTCGAGGTCCTGGTAGTGGTCGAACTGGCGGTCCCGCTGCAACAGACCGAAGCCCTTCGGGGCGCGATCCGAAAAACGACTCACTCGAAGCCGCGCCGGGTTATCGAGCGGCCGCCAGAGCCATTCTCCGCCCCCGGTGGCAAACAGGAGCCCATCGGAGTCGTGGACTTCAGGACGGAAGTCATCGAACGTCCTCGTCCGGGCCTCCCCGTACAGGAACATGCTCGATAGCGGGGCCAGCCCCAGTTTCCGGATCGTTCGGCGGGCGAAGATCTCGGCGACTACGCGCACCCGCGTGACCAGGCCAGGGCGAATGCGGAACTCAAAGGCGCCCGCGAGGCTAGGGCCGTCGATAAGCGCCAGGAGGGTCATCTCCTCCGCCTCGGGGTCTGGGCGCACGAGCCAAAACTCCCGGAACGCCGGAAATTCCTCAAGCCGATCCGTGGCCGCGTCAACGGCCAGACACCGCGCGGAGACGCCGTAGAGCTGTCCCTTTCCTACCGCGCGGAAGTAGCTCGCGCCGAGGAATGCGGCACACTCGTGAGGGATTCGGTTCGCCAGCGGAAATCGCACTCGGAGTCCGGCGAATCCCAGGTTCGCCAAGGTTTCGATCGGGGAGCCCGAGGGCCAGCCTCGGAACATCGACGGCGCGAAGGCGAGCGGGCGGACACCCTCGCGGTCCACCAGGTTCATCCGGACGAGGTCTCTGTAGATCCCCCCCCGAGGCAAAAAGTCGATCTCGAAGCGGAGGTTCTCTCCGCGCCACAACACGTGGGCACCTTCGAACTGGACCCGGCGGTAGTCCTCATAGGTCCATGCCTGCACTCCGGGGGGAACTGGTGGTGTTTCAGGGGAAAATGCTCGACGCGTCAAGGCCGCAGCCCGCCGTGTGACGTCCGGGAACCCGAATGGGCTGCGCGCTGCTTCGACGCCATCGGGCGCCGAAGCTATCGATGCGAAGACGGCTCCGGCGGCCCCGGTGAGGAGCGAGCGCCGCGAGAGTCGCGGATCTGCGCCGCGGCCCCCAAGCTCGTGACTGGCTGCTCTCATGGCACTCAGTGTATCTCACGGTCACCACCAGGACTGGCATCGTCATTGCACTCGGCCTCACTTGTGAAACATACGCACCTTGATTCCCCGTCCCATCAGCGTCGAGCGCCTCGCCGAGTACCGAGACCTGCTGAGCAAGGCCCCGCCGAGGCTCGAAAACTGGAACCTCCCGGCGATCATGCCGCGCTACTAGCATGCCTTGTGCTCGCGCTCGCGCTCGGCGCGAGTGCCCTCTTCTACCGACTCGTGCGCCCAGGCGGCGTCACCATCCTCGAGGGCCTGGCGCTCGTCCTGTTCGTCCCGCTCTTCGGCAATTTGGTCTTTGGCTTCCTCCTCGCCGGCGCGGGCTTCATCCGTGGCATAGTGAACAGCTCACGTCCGCCGGCCAAGTCTCTCGCCAGCCGAGCCCGGGTACGAAGCAGCGCATCGCGGACCGCGCTCGTCATGGTGATCCGTCACGAAGACGTGAGCCGCGTCCAGGCGGGCGTTCGCGCGATGTATCGGTCGCTCGCCGCCAGCGGCTCGCTCGATCCGTTCACAATCTTCATTCTGAGCGACTCGACCGACTTAGGCGTAGCGGCGGCCGAGGAACAGGCCGTTCACGCGCTGAACTGCGAGTTGGACGCCGCTGGGCGTCTCGTCTACCGACGTCGGTCGGAGAACAGCGAACGGAAGAGCGGCAACCTCGCGGATTTTTGTAACCGCTGGGGGGCCGCATTTGAATACATGGTGGTGCTCGACGCAGACAGTCTCCTCGACGGGGAGACGATCCGTGAAATCGTGCACCGCATGGATCGCTGTCCCAATGTCGGGATCCTGCAGGTGCCGACCCGACCGGTGAACCGCAGTTCGCTCTTCGGACGGATTCAGCAATTCGCGGCGAGTGTCTACGGCCCCCTCACCACCGATGGACTCGATTTCTGGCTCGGGAGTGGGGCGCCGTACTGGGGACACAACGCCATCCTCCGCGTGGCGCCATTCATGGCGCACTGCCGGCTGCCGCGCCTCTCGGGCCGTGAGCCTTTTGGTGGGGAGATTCTGAGCCATGACGTCGTGGAGGCCGCCCTCATGCGGCGGGGAGGGTGGGAGGTCCGTTTGGCGGCCGATTTGGGTGGGAGCTATGAAGAAGTGCCGGCCAACCTCATCGCTCACGCCGCGCGGGACCGTCGATGGTGCCAGGGCAATCTCCAGCACTTGCGGCTGGTCTTCACCCCGGGATTCAGATTGGCCAGCCGGCTGACCTTTGTGGTGGGGGCGCTGTCCTATCTCTGCGCACCGGCCTGGGCGATGTTTGTTCTGCTCGTGACGGTGGGTGGCACGCCGGCAGGTCTCCTGGCCGCCGCCGGTCGCCTGAACATCTCGGGTCTGGCGCTGAGCGCGAGCGACCGCCTGCCGACGCTCCTATTGCTGAACGTGATGCTCGTGCTGCTGTTCCTGCCCAAAGTGCTCGCCCTGGTCAGGCTGGCCCTGGTACCCGGCGCACTCAGCGCTCGAGGAGGTCCCGGAGTCGTGATCGCCAGTGTCGCCGCGGAGAGCATCTTCGCGGTTCTCGTCACCCCGGTGCTCCTAGCCTTCCAGACGCAGGCCGTGCTGGCGGTGGTAGGGCGCACGGCAGTCGGCTGGGGCAGTCAAGCCCGAGGGGACACCGCCACATCCGTGACCGAAGCCTTGAACGCGCACGCCGCGCATACGCTGGGCGGGACGATCGGAAGCGCGATCGCGTACCTGCTCGACCCGCACCTATTCGTCTGGCTCGTGCCCACCCTGGCGGGGCTCGCCCTGTCGATTCCGCTGTCCATCGGCAGCAGTCGCGCCGCCTCGGGTCGCCTGGCCCGACGATGGGGCCTGTTCTTGATACCCGAAGAGCTGAGCGCTCCGCCGCTTCTGCGAGCGTTTCAGGGAGAAGACGGCTGGGATCGGGGACGCGCACGACCCTCACTGGACGGGTTGGGGACTGCGACCCACGCGTCCGTTTGATCCGCGGGCAGAGGCCGGGTCTGCGAGACACGACATCACCGGAAGGCTGGAGGATCTCATGGTCCCGCTGGCAGGCCGGCGCCATCACACCTAATGGAGGAGATGTCCATGCGGAAGGATCGAAACACGCCCGCGCCCGCTGACAGCAAAGGGCCCGCGAAGTCCACCGTGAGCGGCCCGAGAAAGGGCCCACGGGGCGCCGGCAACGGGATCCCGCTGTGCGCAAGATGCAGAGACACGCAGGCTCTGGCCGCCGCCTTCCCGTTCAACGCCAACAAGCCCGGCGAGATCGGCGCCGCGGCCAGGACGCCCAAGCCCGGCGCCACCGCGGAGCCGCCCGATCCGGCGGTGACGGGCAGCACGCTGACCGAGTCGACCGCCTCGCCCAAGACGGGCACGCCAGCCGCGCGCCGGCGTCAATCCCGGCAACGCGCCCCTCGATCGCGTGCGCGTCGATTCCGGCGGGCAGGCTCCTCACGACCAACTTCGCCCAGCCGATCGCCGACAACCAGAACTCGCTCAAGGCGGGGCTCCGCGGGCCCGCGCTCCTCGAGGACTTCATCCTCCGCGAGAAGATCACCCACTTCGACCACGAGCGCATCCCCGAGCGGATCGTGCACGCGCGCGGGTCCGCCGCCCACGGCTTCTTCGAGTGCTACGACTCACTCGCGAAGTACACGCGCGCCGCCTTCCTGTCCGCGAAGGGCAAGCGCACGCCCGTCTTCGTGCGCTTCTCCACGGTCGCGGGCGAGCGCGGCTCGACCGACACGCCGCGCGACGTCCGGGGATTCGCGACGAAGTTCTACACCGACGAGGGCAACTTCGACATCGTCGGCAACAACATCCCGGTGTTCTTCATTCAGGACGCGATCAAGTTCCCCGACCTGGTGCACGCCCTGAAGCCGGAACCGCACCATGGGATGCCGCAAGCCGCCAGCGCTCACGACACGTTCTGGGACTTCGTCTCGCTCATGCCGGAATCCACCCACATGCTGATGTGGGTCATGTCGGACCGCGCGCTGCCCCGGAGCTTCCGGACCATGCAGGGCTTCGGCGTGCACACCTTCCGACTGGTGAACGCCAAGGGCGAGTCGCGCTTCGTGAAGTTTCACTGGACGCCGGCCGCCGGCACGCACTCGCTCGATTGGGACGAGTGCGTCAAGATCTCCGGCGCCGATCCCGACTACACGCGCCGCGACCTCTGGGAGTCGATCGAGTCCGGCGTCTTTCCCGAGTACGAGCTCGGCTTCCAGATCTTCACCGAGACGCAGGCGAACAAGTTCAGCTTCGACGTGCTCGATGCCACCAAGATCGTCCCGGAGGAGCTGGTCCCCGTCATCCCGGTGGGCCGCATGGTGCTCGACCGCAACCCCGACAACTTCTTCGCCGAGACCGAGCAGGTGGCCTTCGGCGTCCAGAACCTCGTGCCGGGCATCGACTTCTCGAACGACCCGCTGCTCGCGGGACGCATCCACTCGTACTTCGACACGCAGCTCCTGCGGCTCGGCGGACCGAACTTCCACGAGATCCCGATCAACGCGCCGGTCGCGCAGGCGCACAACAACCAGCGCGACGGCTTCCACCGCCAGGCCATCCATCGCGGCCGCGTCTCCTACGAGCCCAACTCCCTGGCCGGGGGCTGCCCGTTCCAGGCAGGCGCGCGCGGCTTCACCACCTTCCCCGAGCCGATCGCGGACGACAAGGTGCGCGGAAAGCCCGAGAAGTTCGCGGATCACTACTCGCAGGCCACGCTGTTCTGGAACAGCCAGACGCCCTACGAGAAGGCGCACATCGTCCGCGGCTTCCGTTTCGAGCTCACGAAGGTGCAGGTGCCCGCGATTCGCGAGCGCACCGTCTCGATGCTGCGCAACGTCTCGGACGAGCTCGCCCAGGCGGTGGCCGACGGCCTGGGCATTGCGTCTGCCCCGGCCCATGCCGCGCCTGATCGACCCGCCGCGCCGCCGAGGTCGACGAAGTCGCCGGCCTTGTCCCTCACCATTTCGTCCCGGCGACGGCAGCATCCGCGGGCGCAAGATCGCCATCCTGATCGCGCCGGGCGTCGACGCGGACTCGGTGACGCGGACCCACGCAGCCCTGCACCAAGGCGGGCGCGGTGGTGCGACTGATCGCGGCACGCCTGGGCGGGATCGAAACGCGTCGACGGCGACGCCCTCGAGCCAGACGCGACCTTCGAGACCATGCCCTCGGTGCTCTTCGACGCCGTCGTCGTGCCCGATGGCGAGGGCGCCGCCGACCGGCTGAGCCGCCCTCGGGCACGCGCGCGAATTCCTGCAAGGACCAGTACCGCCACTGCAAGGCCGATCCTGATGCTGGGCGCGGGCGAACGGGTGGTCGAGGCGGCCGGCGTGCCCATCCGCGATGGCTCGGACTGGGCCATCGTGCGCGACATCACGGCCTTCATCGACGCCGTGGGCAAGCACCGCAACTGGGACCGCGCGACCGACCCGCCACGCGTCTGAGCCGGTCACCTCTCGGGCAACCCAGGCAGATCCGGTCGCGTTCGGTTCCCACTTTGCCAGCCTAGCGGACCGCGCACACCTAGGAGTGAGAATGAAACCGCGAGCGCCCAAAGGTAAAGGGCAACGTGACGTTTGAGGCCGCCGACGGCCGTGGGAATGTCCCTTCGCACGGGGAGCCTCTGCAGTTTGCCATTGGCGGCCGCATCACCTCCGTGGACCCGATCCACCGGTCCTTGCAAATCTGGACGCGCGACTGTTGGGTCGATCCGGGCGTGTCGATGGGCGGCCTCGCTCCTGGGAAGACGGTCACCGCCACCGGCTACCAGGAGCACGGGACCGGCCGGTGGATTGTCACGCGGTTCACCCACGGCTAGCCACGAATCCAGACTCGCGCGGTGGGTGAACGCGACCGCGGTCATGCCCAGGGGAGGCACAGTGCGAAAGTCATTCCATGGAACATCGTGATTCATGGATACGCTTTCACAGGGTGAGCCCCTTCGGCCCCGTCCTCCTGACGGGCGCCACCGGCTACGTCGGTGGCCGGCTCCTGACTGCCCTCGAGGCCGCCGGGTACCACGTCCGATGTCTCGCCCGCCGGCCCGAGGCGCTCCAGCACCGCGCGGGACCGCTCCTCGAGGTGGTGGCGGGCGACGTTCAGGACCCACCGTCCCTCGGCCCCGCCCTGGCCGGGTGCGAGGTCGCCTACTACCTCGTCCACTCCATGGGCGCGGGTAGCGGGTTCGAAGAAGCGGACCGGCAGGCGGCGACGAGCTTCGGCTGGGCGGCCCGTGTGGCGGGCGTGCGGCAGATCATCTACCTCGGAGGGCTCGGATCAGGAAACGCCCTGTCGCCGCACCTCGCGAGCCGCCAGGAGGTTGGCCGCCTGCTGGCCGCCTCCGGCGTCCCGACCATCGAGTTCCGCGCATCGATCGTCATCGGCTCCGGCAGCCTGTCGTTCGAAATGATCCGGGCCCTCGTCGAGCGGCTGCCGGTCATGGTCGCGCCGCGCTGGGTGCGGACGCCGACGCAGCCGATCGCGGTTGAGGACCTGATCGCCTACCTCCTCGCTGGGCTCGACCTCAACGCCACAGAGAGCCGGGTATTCGAGATCGGCGGCGCCGAGGTGGTGTCGTATGAGGGGCTCATGAAAGAGTACGCGCGCCAGCGGGGGCTCCGGCGGCTGCTCCTGCCGGTCCCGGTGCTCTCGCCGGCCCTCTCCAGCCTCTGGCTGGGGCTGGTCACACCGCTGTACGCGCGCGTGGGCCGGAAGCTCATCGACAGCCTGCGGAACGCCACCGTTGTGATGGACGACGGCGGCCGGGCCTTCACCGTGCGGCCCCGAGGCTACCGGGAGGCGATCGCGCGGGCCTTGACCAACGAGGACCGCGAGCTCGCCGAGACCCGCTGGTCAGACGCCCTGTCGGCCGGTGGCCTGCCGCGGAGCTCGACGGGCGTCCGCTTCGGTTCGCGTTTCGTTGACTCGCGGACGATCCGAGTCGCCGCGCCACCACCGGTTGCGTTCGAGCCGATTGTGCGGCTCGGTGGGACGACGGGTTGGTACGCGGCGGAGACCTTGTGGCGCCTGCGCGGATTCCTCGACCTGCTGGTCGGCGGCGTCGGCCTCCGCCGCGGCCGGCGCGATCCGGGGCACTTGATCGTCGGCGACGCGCTCGACTTCTGGCGGGTGGAAGCCATCGAGCCGGGCCGGCTACTCCGGCTCGCCGCCGAGATGCGGCTCCCTGGTCGGGCGTGGCTCGTCTTCGAGATCGAACCGGACGGTCCAGGATCGCTCATCCGGCAGACCGCCCTGTTCGATCCCGTGGGATTGATGGGTCTCGCCTACTGGTACGCGCTCTATCCTCTCCATCGGCTCGTCTTCAACCGCATGCTCCGCGGGATCGCGAACCGGGTGAGGCGCGAGGAATACGCGTCAGTCCCCGGAGTCCATGGAGGTCTTCAGACGTGAAGGATCTGACGGGAGTAGCTCCGTGTTCAGGCCCGGAAGATTCGCCCACGAACGCGGTGAGTCAGAGCAGCTCGTTGATCAGATAGAAGGGCGCTGTCCTTCAGTTTGTGCCACAGCCCGCGCTGGCGCCACCGCTCCAGGTTCATTTCCTCGGCTCGCGGCACGTACTCCTCAAAGATGGCGTCGAGCCTATTGGAAATCCTGGCTCAACTGATTCTCATGTTTCTTCTCCCGCCCGTCGCAACGCGACGAGCACAACTCGTGCCTTGACAGAGGCCGCGGCTGTCGACTAGCGTCCACCCACTGGGTCGACCATTCAGGTCAACGTGGAACGCATGTGTTCACTGCCTCGATGTGGATTGCGCATCTTCACGTCTACGCACCCAGCCCCCCATGTATTCGCGGCGATCACTCAGGCTAACCTGAGGAAGCTAAAAGGAGAACCCCATGTTTTTCTCGCGGTTCTTGATCCTATTCATGGCCCTGTTCGCCGCATGGGTCCTTGGTGGGTTTGTATTCCATGTCGCGGGGGGCCTGATTCACATTCTCCTGGTTGTGGCGGTCATCTCCTTGATCGTTCATTTTGTACGCGGCCGCCCGTAGGGCAGTCGGATGTCCGTCCTCGGCAGGCACCGTGAGGCCCGGGCCAAGCGTTCCCTCGAGGGGTCGACATGTCGAAGAACCACATCCTGAGGACCGCAAGCGGATGGCGCACGCGGACATTACGGTGCCGACAGCAAAGGCTCATCCGCACCGAGCCCGCCTCCTTCTGCGCCAGCGTCTCGGACGGTTCATGTCCGGCGCATTCGTAAGGAGAAGTGGTGGCTCCATATCTGAAAGCGCTGCGCCGGTCACGCGTCATCCTGTTCGGCCTTTCACCCCGCACTCTTCCTTGACGCTCTCCCCCCCAGAGGCTCACACTCCCTGTCGATCAGCGGGTCGAGCCCCAGGCGCAGTCGGCCCTTCCGCCACCTCGATCAGGACCACGCCAAGCCGTTTGCGGTGATCGCGCCTCGCTCGAATTCGCGACATCTCCCAGCATCGCCCGTTTCGTCGGAGCCATATCTTCGCCGTCTCGGCGGCATGACAGGTCCAGCCGGCGCGTCGCGCGGCCCCGTCATATCGACTCGCTGCCTGCTGATGCAAGGTATGTCGCCGCGCGAGTCCACCAGCGCGGTCCACAGCGAACTGTCCGTAATCTGCCGGACGGCCCGTCCGCGGAGGACCAGTGTTTTAGCGGCGATCTCGAGCCGAACGTTGGGCTAAAAAACCAGGTTCATCCGGCTTTTCCGTGGGTAGCCGGGTAGAGGTCGAGGCCGCCGCAGTGGAAGTAGATGGCCGTCTTGAAGTGCTCGCGGTTCCGGAAGCCGTAGGCCATCTTCTTGATGGTCTGGATCTTGGAGTTGAGCCCCTCCGTGACGGCGTTCGTGATGCGGTGGGCGAAGAACGTCATGACGTTGGGCAGGTGGCGCTGGATTGTCCGCGCGGTGTCGATCACGGGCGTCAGGCGCGAGTGGGTCGCCCAGAAGTACCACCGCTTCCAGTGGCGCTCGGCCCAGCCGCCGCGGGTGTACTCCCAGAGCTCGCGCAGACTCTCCTTGAGCGCCCAGGCGCGGCCCGTCTTGAGCGTCAGGGCTTTGAGCTGGGCGAACCGCGCCCGGTGCTGCTCCGGCAGATTCTCCTCGGCGTAGAGCCAGAGGTATTTCGAGCCGCTCAGCGTGGCATCTCCGGCCGCGGCCAGGGCGCGATGTTCGCGTTTGCGGACGTTGTCCACGGCCTGTCCCATGTGGGTCATGATGTGGTAGCGGTCGAAGACCATCTTGCTCTCCGCGCCCGGCACGTGGGCGCGGATCGCCTGGACATAGGGCTCCCACATGTCCAGGGCGATGGCCTCGATGCCGGCCAGCTGATCCGCCGCCAGGCCGGTGAAGTAGCCCGCGAGGCTGGCCTGCTTGCGATCCTCCGCGAGGTATTCGACGGTCGCCCGGTCCAGGTCGCAGACAAGCGTGAGGTACTGGTGCCCCTTGGCGATCGCCTTCTCGTCGACGCCGAGGTGGGGCGTCACGCGCGGGCGCTTGGCGCGCTGGCCGCGCTCCACGGCCCGCTCCAGGATATGCCAGGCCTCGTCCCAGCTGATGCGCAGGATCCGGGTGGCGCCGCGGACGTCGGTTTCCTGGAGCACGTCGATCGCGAGCCGTTCAAAGAGGGCGGTGAACCGGGCCCGCACCTCGGCCCAGGGCAGGCGGACTTGCCGGACCCCGTGGGTCGGGCACTCGACCCGGGGCGGCTGCGCGTGCAGGTAGGTCATGAACTGGCAACTGTCCAGATGCCGCCACACGCGTTCCTCGGAGTGGTCATAGAGCCCCAGCGGGGTCCCACACTCGGGGCACGGCCAGCGGACGTCCTCGGCGTGGCCCGCCCACACGTCAACCCGCTGCCCCGGGACGTTCAAGTCCACCGAGCGGACGGTCCACGGCGTCTCGAGGCCCAGCAGATGGCGGTAGAGTTCGACATCGCGCATGGCACCAGCCCTCCTGGAACGACCGAGCTGGAGCCATCCTTACACCACCCGCTACCCACGGAAGAGCCGGATGAACCAAAACCAACGGGCTACGGCTGTGTGCCGTAACCCATTGATTTACCTGGTTGCGGGGGCTGGATTTGAACCAGCGACCTTTGGGTTATGAGGGCAACGGTGGGTGCGACGGGCACCAACCCCTCCCAACTGGCCCCAAAGGAAATTGGAGGTTGTAGGGCGCCCGGTTGGTCCGGGTTGGGGCTGGTTGGCACGCATTCACGGACAGAACACGGACAGTTCGCCGACGTCGCCCGTGAGACTCACCAGCAGTTCCAGGGCGTGGATGCCGCTCCGCACAGCCCGAACACCCGGTTCCGTGGCCGCCCGGCACAAGCCTCTTGAGGCGACACTTCCCGTCGGAAGCGCTCGAGGAGCGGAGGCGCCGGGCCGTGGTATTCTCTCGACGTGAACCGCCCAGGCCTCGACGCCTACAAGATCGTGCTCTATCGCCAAGATGATGGCTCGTGGGTCGCCGAGGTGCCCGCCATCTCCGGCTGTTACGCCCTGATGGCCACGCGGGAAGAGGCCTTGGCGGAGCTGGGGCACGTCTTCGACATGATCGCCCAGGAGTATCAGGAGCGGGGCACCCCGCTGCCCGAGGACACGACCGAAATCGTGAATGCCTAGCGCCACCGCGCGGGAGTTCCAGCGGGTGGCCCGTCAGATCGGCTTCGTGAGGCGTCGACAGACCGGAAGCCACGAACGCTGGAACCACCCCGATGGCCGGGCCGTGACGATTCCCATCCATGGTGGCCGAGAGATCGGACCGCCACTCTTCCACAAGATCCTCCGCCAACTCGGCCTCACTCTCGAGGAGTTCGAGCACCTGCGATAGAGTTCGCCTTCCCGGCGGGCGAGATCCGACGGCCTGGGGAAGCACGTCGTCCGCACCCGTAGTGTCCGAAAACCTAGCCCATGCTCAGACCACCCGCCGCGGCGCCGACGGGCTTGTCATCTCGTCCGCGCCGGCCACTCGCTCCGCGATGGTTGCCGGCGAGCAGTATTCGCGCCACGAGTTCGGAGAAGCTGCCTCAGAACAGCAAGACGATAAACAAATGCCGTCAGAAACCAGAGCAGCCAAAAGACGTGGAAGCAGCGCTTGAAACTTCTCGCTGTTTCCGGCGCCCTCATCCCAGCATACTGACGGTTGAGCAATGTTCGAATTCGATCATGGGAGCGCGCGCAATGGCGATGCCCTTGGAGACACGAATCAGCGTCCGTGAGGGTTCGTGGCAGCAGTACGACTGGGTGCGCGAAGGCGACGTGATGGTCCCCATGCGGGACGGCGTGCGGCTGGCGACCGATATCTACCGCCCAGCGCTGGACGGCCAGGCGCTGTCCGGTCCCTTCCCCGTCCTGATGGAGCGCACCCCCTACGGCAAGGTCCGCGACGACCTCACCGCCATGGCGAAGTACTTCGTCCGCCGAGGCTACGTGGTGGCGGTGCAGGACGTGCGTGGGCGCTACGACTCCGAGGGTGAGTGGTACGCCTTCGCCAAGGAGGGGCCGGACGGCAAGGACGCGCTCGATTGGCTCGCGGCGCAGTCCTACTGCGACAGCCAGGTCGGCACCATCGGCCTGTCCTACAGCGCCTCCGACCAGACGGCGCTCGCCTCCATGGCGCCCGAGGGGCTGGCGGCGATGTTCGTGTCCGAGGGCATGGCCAACTACCACACCTCCGGCATGCGTCAGAACGGTGCGCTCGAGCAGCGCTTCCTCATCTACGCCTTTTACATGGCGATCTCCTCCAAGGAAGCCATCGCCGACCGGCGGCTCCGCCTGCTCCTCCAGCGCGAGCGGGCGCATCTGGGCGACTGGCTCCGCCGCCTGCCCCTGGGCGCTGGCCAGACGCCGCTGCGCCACCTGCCGACCTACGAGCAGTGGGTGATCGACATTGCCACCCACGGCGACTACGACGGTTACTGGAAGCAGCTCGGCTACTCAGCCGAGGAGTACTACAACCAGCACAAGGACGTACCCGTCACGCTGCTCACGGGCTGGTACGATTCCTACACCCGCTCCACCACCGACATGTACGTCGCCCTGTCCAAGATGAAGCGCGGTCCCGTCCGCCTGATCGTCGGTCCATGGGTGCATGGCGTGGGCACGATGCAGCAGTGCTGGAACGGCGACGTGGACTTCGGCCAGGATGGGGCGATGGATTCCTACAACGACCTGCGCCTGCGCTGGTTCGACCACCACCTCAAAGGGCTGGCGACCGGCGTGGACGCGGAGCCGCCCGTGCGCCTGTTCGTGATGGGCGGCGGGGGCGGGTACACCACGCCGGAAGGCCGTCTATTCCACGGCGGCGCCTGGCGGTCCGAGCGCGAGTGGCCGCTCGCCCGCACCGCATGGACGCCGTATTACCTCCACGGTGACGGCACGCTCGCCCCGGAGCCACCCGCCGCCGCGGCGTCCCCCTCGAGCTACACCTTCGATCCGCGCGACCCGGTGCCGACCATCGGGGGCAACATCTCCGTCGGGTTCGAGATCCTGCCCAACGGCGGGTACGACCAGCGTGGCGACCCCCGCTTCTTCGGGTGCACCGACAGGTTGCCCCTGTCAGCCCGCGCGGACGTGCTCGTGTTCCAGACACCGCCTGTCCTTCGCCAAAACTCCATCCGGTGGGCAAGTGGTTGATCTATCAGCTCTGATCCGGACAATATCGGAGCTTGATGATCACCCTCCTGCTCCACCTTATACTCAGTCCGACCTCCAGGAGAGTAACTCTCTCCTGAGGAGGGAAGAGTGTGGGTGGACGCATAGGCGGCCACGCATGACGGCCAGGAGCTTGCTGACCAGAGGACCGTGCTCCACCCAGCCCCCGGAGGCTTGGAAGCAGACTGTCCCGGTCGGCAAGAGAACGGCAGTGGAGGTTCCAGAGAAAGTGGTCCCCCGGAGGACCGGTATAAGGCCAACCCGCCGTTCCTGCTCCGCGGCCGCGACGCCAGAAGAAGGAGGAGGGCGAATGCGCTACTACCTCGGAGTCGATTGGGCGGATCAGACGCATGCGGTCTGGGTGGTGGATGAGCGCGGGACGAAGCTCACCGCGCGCACGGTGCCGCACACCGCGGAGGGCTTGAGCGAGTGGGGCCGGGAGCTGGACGAGTGGCGGGCGCAAGAGCTCGAGCTCTGGGCGGCGATTGAGCGGCCCGACGGCCGGGTGGTGGATTTCCTGCTCGACCATGGCGTCGTGGTCTACCCGGTGAACCCCAAGGCGCTGGACCGGGCCCGGGATCGGTTTCGGCAGAGCGGGGCGAAGAGTGATCCGTTTGACGCCCGGGTGCTGGCCGAGTTCCTCCGCACGGATCACGCGCACCTGCGAGCCTTGCAGCCGAGCTCGGAGGCGGCCCAGGAACTCAAGCTCCTCACGGAGGACTGCCAGCGGCAGGTCCGCCAGCAGACGCGCCTGGTCAACCAGCTGACGGCCACGCTCAAGGCGTACTATCCGCGAGCCCTGGAGGTGGCCGAGCTGACGACGGCGCTGGCGCGAGAGTTCCTGCAGGCCTATCCGACGCCGGCCGCCGTGGCCGGCCTCACCGAACGCCAGTGGCAGCGGTGGGCGCGCGCCCATCGGCTGAGCGAGGCGCGGACCCAGGAGCTCTGGGCCGTCCTCCAGCGGCCGCAGTTGCCAGTGCCGGCCCACGTGGTGCGGGCCAAGGCCCGGTTGATGCAGACCCTGCTGACCCAGCTCGGGCCGGTGGTGGCAGCCGTCGGGGAGTACCGGCAGGCGGTCGAGGATTTTTTCGCGGCCATGCCGGCGGCGCAGTGGATCCGGACGCTCCCGATCGGTGACCATGGGGTCACCGCGCCCACGCTCTGGGCCCGCCTGGGGGACGCCCCCGGGCGGTGGGAGTCGTTTCAGCACCTGCAGGCGCAGGCCGGCACCGTGCCCGTGACCGTGCGGAGCGGCAAGCAGCGGGTCGTCCACTTCCGCTTCGCCTGCGACAAGATGTTGCGGTACGTGGTCGATCAGGTGGCCTTCCTCTCGCTGCGCTCGAGTGAGTGGGCCCGGGCGTACTACGACGAGCAGCGGGCGCGGGGCCACTCGCATCACGAGGCGCTTCGGGCATTGGGCGCGAAGTGGGTGAAGATCATCTTCGTCCTGTGGGAACGCCAGGTGCCGTATGACGAGCAGTACCACTTGGCGACGATGGCGCGGCAGCAGCTGCGGCAGCGCCCGAGAAAAATCGCTTGACATGAACCAGAGAAAGTCTGCTTCGACTCTGCCCATTCTTCTGCGGCGGCCACCGCCAGCTCGCCCTGGAGAACCTCGCCTTGCGTCAGCAGCTCGCCGTGTACAACCGATCGGTGCCTCGGCCCAGATTGCGCACGATGGATCGCCTCTTGTGGGTTGGGCTGGCCAGAGTCTGGGCCGGCTGGAGGCAGGCTCTGGTCATCGTGTCGCCCGACACGGTCCTGCGGTGGCAGCGCCGTCGCTTCCGTGAGCACTGGACGAGGCTCTCCGGCCGCCCTCGGGTGGGCCGTCCGCCGATCAACGCGGAGATCACCGCCCTCATCAGAAACATGACGGCGATGAATCCCCTGTGGGGCGCCCCGAGAATCCATGGCGAACTCAGAAAGCTCGGCATCGAGGTGGCCGAGCGAACCGTTTCCCGGCTGATGCCGAAGCGGCGCGCCCCCCCGTCCCAGACCTGGCGCACGTTCCTCGCCAACCACGTCCGGGACCTGGTCTCCCTCGATTTCTTCACGGTCCCCACCGCGGGCTTGCGGGTGCTCTTCGTGTTCCTCGTGCTCGCTCACCATCGCCGGCGCGTCGTCCACTTCAATGTGACCGAACACCCCACGGCCCACTGGACGGCCCAACAGATCGTGGATGCCTTTCCAAACGACACCGCGCCGTCCTACCTTCTCCGCGATCGCGACGCGGTCTATGGCTACGCGTTCCGGCACGGTGTGAAGGGCATGGCCATCGGGGAAGTCCTGATCGCGCCCTCCAGCCCATGGCAGAATCCGTTCGTGGAACGGCTCATCGGCTCGGTGCGGCGCGAGTGTCTGGACCATGTTCTCGTGCTGAGCGAGCCGCACCTGCGTCGCATCCTGACTGCGTACTTTGCGTACCATCACCGCGCCCGAACCCATCTATCGCTCGACAAGGATGCGCCAGACATGAGGCCCGTCGAACGGCCGGAGGCGGGCCGGGTCGTGGCGCTTCCCGAAGTCGGTGGCCTGCATCATCGCTACGTCCGGCAAGCCGCCTGATCTCGCATCGCCCGGCCGGACTGCCGCCACTGACCCGCGACTCCCCACGCGATCCTTACTGCGCCATTCGGTCCGACGCCGACATCCACCGTTTCTGGGTGGCGGGGCCGATAGTCTGAGGCTGCCAACTGTCCCTGCGTCGGACCCGCTGCCTCCGATCTCCTGGCGTGGTGCGCTCGTGACAAGAGCATGGGTCGTCGTCAAACGAGTCGGATGCGGTTTTGGCGAAGGACAGGTCGCGTGGGGGACTTTCCCCCGCAAGCCTGCTGAAATGCCCAAAGATGAAGTTCGTTGTAGCTGGTCTTGAGCCGACGTGTGGCGAGCCACGGTTCCAGCGAACCTAGGACCTCCGTGAGGACGGCTCTCTCGGCCGAACGCGCCGCTTGGCGGGAGATGTGCGTCAGCCCCGGCGCCGACGGACCGGCCGTGAGCTCGCTCGCGGGGACGGCCCATCGGACTCCGACAACTGGTAGATTCGACAGAGCCGTCGCACTCGTCTCCGGCGCTCCCAGCTGCTGGCACACCCAGAACACGAACGCCTCGGCGAGCCCGGGCTCTCCGGCCCGAGGCCAAGGCCGGCTCCGGTCCACTCTGCGGGGAGACTGCGGGCCCTCGCCATACTGGATGGCGAAGCCGCCCGTTGGAGGTGTAGCGCCGAAGAGGCCGTCGGGCTGCGTGTTCCAGCCAGGCACGGCATGACACGCCGCACTGGCTCACGGAGGAGGGAGAAGGCATAGCGGCTTCTGAGGGGTCGCCACGGAGCCGTGCTCAGCCGCGACGTCATCGATCGAGCGGTCTCGGGAGTCGTCACCGGTCATCGCGTTCAGACTGACCGAGTGCTGTGCAAGTTTCACACCGTGGACGTAGAGAGCGGGACTCCGGATGAATCGAGAGAAATCGGCGTCCGGACCGACTGAGTTCTGTGCAAGCTGTTTCACACCCGGTGCACGCTGTTTAACACCTGGTGCACGCTGTTTCACACCATGGAGCAGAGACCGGATCGGTCGCTTGGGGAGTAGAGAGCTTCCACCGCCTGTGGGGGCGGTTTCACGTTGGTGCATCTGTAGATCGTGACGCCAGTACCGGCATGGCGGGGTGCCTAATGCGCGTTACACCAGGCGGCGCAGGACCAGAACCGGCCCTGAACGGAATCCATGCCACACCACACGAACCCCACTCCCGGCACCAACAGATCCACGCCCTTCACCGGGCGGCGATCCCCGCGGGGGCTCCGGTCCCGACGGGGGCCACGAGTGTGCGGGTTTTGTGCGGGGACCCCTGCCGACCCCCCCAAACGGCTTCGAAGCGTAGTAGCCTATCGGTAGAAAACTCTTGGGGTTCGTCGGCAGCGGTCGGCAGGGGTGGCGGCCGGACCTGGACTGTCCAGCCAGAGGCCGCGCGTTCAGATCCCGTCGATCCCGCTATATCTGGCGTCGCACGTCCGGGGGACGTTCCAACTGGGCGGCACCCGGCTCCTAGGTCTTAGACCGACACTTCCCAGCGGAAGTCGAGCACCGGTTTACTGGCCGGCGTGAGCACCCCCGGGATCTCAACCAAGCGACCGTCGAGTCTTGAGGTTGTAGTCCCGTCGCTTCTTTCGGAGCAGAACAGCACGTAAGCCAGCGTTAAAACTGCCGGAAGCGTGATCGAAATTCAAGCACGGGTTGGATCGCGCCGGCCGCCTCTCGTCTCGCGGGACCCGTAGGCGGGCCTGAGACTATAGAGACGGCTACGCCGCGCGCACCTGTCCCCGGAGCGGGACGGTCAACCTAAAGCGGTGGTGGCTCCAACGGGATTCGAACCCGTGTTTCAGCCTTGAGAGGGCCGTAACAAGCGCGTAGACGTGGATCCTCGGGGTTCCGGCCGTCAGGTCTGAGGGGATTGGAGCGCGCGCGGCAAATAGCCGAGGTCGTGCTCGGCGCGGTGCGCGCGTAGCGGGCTACGCTGTAGGTTCGCGCGGCAAATCCTGCGGGAGGAATCACACGTCCAGCCAGCGCGTCGCGCGGTCCCACCATATCGACTCCCTGCCTGCTGATGCAAGGTAGGCCGCCGCGCGAGTCGCACCAGCGCGGGCCACAGCGAACTGTCCGCAATCTGCCAGACAGTCCGTCCGCGGAAGACCAGTGTTTTAGCGGCGATCTCGAGCCGAACGTTGGGCTAAAAAACCAACGGGCTACGGCTGCCTGCCGTAACCCATTGATTTACCTGGTTGCGGGGGCTGGATTTGAACCAGCGACCTTTGGGTTATGAGGGCAACGGTGGGTGCGACGGGCACCAAACCCTCCCAACTGGCCCCAAAGGAAATTGGAGATTGTAGCGCGCCCCGTTGGTCCGGGTTGGGGCTGGTTGGCAAGCATTCACGGACAGAACACCCTCGGTGGACACCCAAAACCGGCCAGTCGTGGACACCTGAAAACCGGCCAGTGAGGTAGCCGCGCCCCAAGACGTTGACGGCGGCGGGGAGGCTGTGGTCTCCCCGCCGACATGACCAACATCTTGGGCGACGACACGCAGCAGCAAGTCCTGGCGTTGGGTCGGCTCGGCTGGCCGCTCCGCCGCATCGAGGCGGCGACGGGCGTCCGGCGCGAGACGGCCAGTGCATACCTGAAGGCGGCCGGGATCCCGGTCCGCCTGCCCCGTCGGCGCCGCCCTCCGGCGCCAAAACCGGCCAGTGAGGTGTCCACCGACTTTGGCGGCCCGTCGGCCGCCCTGGCGGACCCTCTCGGGCTGGCCGCCCCCGACGAGCCGAGCCCCGACCGCCAGCGCCTGCGAGCCGTATCGGGAGCTGATCGAGCCGGCCCTCGCCCGGGGCCGCAACGCCATGGCGATCTGGCAGGACCTGGTCGACGACCACGGCTTCCCCGGGCGGTACGCCAGTGTCCGGCGCTTCGTCGTGAAGCTGCGTGGCCGGCAGCGCCTCGCGGCCCACCCGGCGATCGTGACCGCCCCCGGGGAGGAGGGGCAGGTCGATTACGGCGACGGGCCCATGGTCCGGTCTCCGGGCACTGGAAAGTATCGCCGGGCTCGCCTCTTCATCTTGACCCTCGGGTACAGCCGCAAGAGCGTGCGGCTGCTGACCTTCGAGTCCAGCACCCGGCGCTGGGCCGAACTCCACGAAGAAAGCTTCCGGCGACTCGGCGGTGCCGTCCGGGTCGATCGTCCTCGACAACTTGCGTGAGGGCGTGCTCACGCCCGACATGTACGACCCGAGCGTGAACCCGCTCTACCGCGACGTGCTCGCCCACTACGGCGCCGTCGCCCTGCCGTGTCGGGTCCGCCATGCCGATCGGAAGGGGAAAGTCGAGTCGGCCGTCGGCCACGCGCAGGCCACGCCCCTCAAGGGACTCCGCTTCGAAGGGCTGGAGGCCGCGCAGGCCTATCTCGACCGCTGGGAGGCGCGCTGGGCCGATACGCGCATCCACGGCACCACGAAGCGCCAGGTCGCCGCCATGTTCGCCGAGGAGCGACCCGCGCTGCTCCCGCTCCCCGTCGAGCCCTTCCGCTACTACCGCTACGGCACCCGCACCGTCCATCTCGACGGTTGCGTCGAGATCGACCGCGCCTACTACCCCGCACCGCCCGGCTGGATCGGCCGCGCGGTCGCCGTGCAGTGGGACGGCCGCCAGGTCCGCCTGCTCGACCCGGCCACGGCCAGCTGCTCCGCGAGCACCGGCCCCAGCGTCCGGGCCACTATGCGCCGCGGCCGGTGGACGAGCCCTCCCGCACCCCGCCGACCACCCTGGCGCTCCTGGCCCGGGCCACCCGCGCCGGGGCTCGGATCGGCGCCGTGTGCGACGCGATCCACCGCCGCGACGGTACCCCTGGCATCCGCCGGATCCTCGGCGTCGTGGCCCTGATCAAGAAGTACGGCGCCCGCCGTCGTCGACGACGCCTGTGCCGCCGCCCTGGAGTGCGGGGCCACCACCTACCGCTTCGTCCGCCGCTATCTCGAACACCGTCCCGCCGCGCCCCTCACGCTCCGCCAGGTCGATCCCTTGATCCGCGAGCTCACCCACTACCGCGCGGTGATCGCGCAGAAGACCCAGGAGGTCCCGACATGACGCTCATCGAACTGCAGCGGGCGCTCCGCCAGCTCCGCTGCTCCGGCATGGCCGCCGGCCTCGAAAGCCGCCTCCTCCAGGCCCAGGCCGAGAAGCTCGCCCCCATCGACTTCCTCTCCACCCTCGTCCAGGACGAACTCCTCAAGCGCCAGGATCGGCTGCTCGAGCGCCGCCTCAAGCAGGCCGGCTTCCGCGACGCCGGCAAAACCCTCGACACGTTCGATTTCGACTTCAACAAGAAGATGAACCGCGCCCTCGTCTTCGAGCTCGCCACCGGCCGCTTCATCACGCGCGGGAGGACGGACTCTTCCTCGGTCGGCCGGGCACCGGGAAGAGTCACTTGGCGCAGGCCATCGGCGTCGCCGTGATCCAGCAAGGCCATCGCGTGCTGTATCGGGAAGCCCACGTCCTTCTCGACGAACTCGCCGACGCCCAGCTTCGACGGCACCCGCAAGGCCTACCTCGCCGACGTCACGACGATCCCCTTGCTGATCATCGACGACCTCGCGATGCGGAAGCTGCCGCAGACCGCCGCCGAGGATCTCCTCGAATCATCATGCGCCGGTATGAACGGGCCTCGACGCTCCTCACGTCGAACCGTCCCGTCGAGGACTCGGGCAAGCTCCTCGGCGACACCGCCGCCGTCGCCGCCTTCCTGGATCGGTTGCTCCATCACGCCCATGTCCTGACCTGTGGGCCCCGGAGCTGGCGCACCCGCCTCCAGGGTGAGCGGAGCGACGCATGACCCGGTCAGCCCAGATCGGCGAGCGTCCCAGCGCCTCCAGGATCGACGATCGCCGGCCGGCCCATATCTCGGCATCCCCTGAAACCAACCATTTTCGGCCAGCCACCACCCCCGCGCCGTCCCCAGCCGGCTTCGCCGCGACACCGCCGGCGGCGGCACTCTTGCGCACGCTGGCTCCGATGCGGTAGAACCTTCGTGCTTGGGGCGCTCGCCCCACTGGCCGGTTTTGACCTGTCCACGACTGGCCGGTTTTCAGGTGTCCACCGAGGCCTGGCCCCAAAGGAAATTGGAGATTGTAGCGCGCCCCGTTGGTCCGGGTTGGGGCTGGTTGGCAAGCATTCACGGACAGAACACGGACAGTTGACGCGAGGTCGTCCTGCCTACCCCCGTCGCCGTGCGGAAAGATCAACCTCGGGTCCGCCGGACAGGGTTTTGGCGAAGGGCAGGCTGAAACTCGGAACGAATTCATGATTGCGTGTACTAAGCCGTTCGAAACCGGGCCAACTCCAGGTCGATCCGTGAGGCCGAAGACTTCGCTACGAATTTCGCTACGGTCCCTCATCACAACCTATCTCAGGCCATCACGCCCCGTCCCAACGACCGTCGGCGTCAGATGACAGGAATCCCCGCGCCATATTGGGGACTTTGCGCGTTTGGTGGCCATTGGGGATGGCGCGCCTGGAGGGAATCGAACCCCCGACCCACGGCTTAGAAGTGCGTGCGGGCCACCTGCGACCTCCTGTGCCCGAGCGCGATGACGTACGACGGAATCAGCACTTGCCGGGGCCGCGCCGTTGACGTGCCATGATCGATGATGCCTCATTTCGATGCCGAACCGGCACCAAAACCGGCACCAGGGATCGGGGCACTCTGGACATGATTGGCGAGTGGAGGTCGGCGAAGATCACCACCGCGCCTCGCTCCCGTTCTCGCCGAGGGGCCCTTGGAGTGGCCCTTAGCTGCGCCGCCGTGCCCTGCTCCGTCTCTTCCGGGGTCGTGATTCCCGTTTCGCGGCCGGCGTCGGCATCCGAGCCAAGAGGCGCTTCACCCCTCGCCGCCCGAGCGTCCGGAGCGCCACGACCGCCTTCCGGCGGTCCCCGGACGGCGCAGCCCGGCCCTGCTCCCACTGTAGGACCGCCGCCCCGCTCACCCCCGTGAGCTTGGCCAGCGCGCTCTGGCTCAGACCGAGCCGCGCCCGGAGCTTCTGGATCAGCCTCGGCGACAGGCGAGCGGCCTTGACGGCCTCATCGGACACCATCGAGGACCAGGGGGTCTGCGCCGCCACCCGTTCCCACTGCGCAGCCGTCGCCCGAAGGGCGATCAGCTCCTTCCGCAGCCCGGCGACGGTGTGGCGGAGCCGCCGCACCTCGCGACGGAGCGGCGTGGCGACCAGGCGGATCTCCCGCCGGGCCCCTCGCTGGATGGCGTCCTTGATGGCCATCTCCATCTTCGGCACAGGCGCCTCCGGTTCAGGTCACAGGGTCAGGCTGAACAGTTCAACGGATGCAAGCAGCGGGCACCGGTCAGCCCGCACTCGGACGCCGCTCGGCAGACGCTGGACTTGAGACAGCCTGGAAACACCGAGCGCAACGCCACGCCCAGTGCTGGACGCACATCGCTGCCTCGTGGGGCCACTCGTGATCGCAGATGTCGCAGTAGTGGTAGTGGACCGGGATCGTCGTGGGAACTCGTGGGCGGCGAGCCGCGAAGACGCACCGGAGAGGCATCGCCCAACCGTACCACCTCGTCGCCCCTGAGCCCTAGGTTTCCGGTCCCTGCCTCCACAGGAGGACCCAGAAAAGCTCGTCAGCATGGCACGAGCCAAAGGGCCTCAGTTGATGATCGTGTACGCTTGGGGCCTCCGTGTTCGGAGCAGCCTGCAGTCACTCCGGCTGGATCCTCGCCTTCGCCTGTTGAGTCATGTAGTTGGCGGCGGTCACGATCACATCCATCTTCAGGGTTCCGGAACGTCGAGCTCGTGATCCGTTCGGGGCGGGTGGTATGGCGGAAGTAACCCGCGGAGGGGCACCGGGCTCACGGAGGGCTCGGCACGCCGGCTGGCGCCCCTCCGCACTGCGGCCTCATTTCCCTGCTGCGGGCGATCCATGAAGACACGGGGGTCCCGGTCGAACCGCCTACCCCGCCTAACGACTCCCCCTCTCCCTCCTAGCACCCGAACCAGCCAAACGCCGAGGCGGTAGGCGCGCGGCGGCCCCACGGCGGAGATGCCCCCAAAGAACTCATTTTCGCCCCCGGATGTGTCCCGGCATACATTGGAGAATGTCAATCTGCCTCTTTCAGCGCTCGGCCAAGCCGTGACCAGTACCAAAACAGCGCGAGCACGCTAAGACCTCCGAATACCACGACGGCCACACCGGTTCCGGAGAACAGCCAAAACCAGTGAGATGTCTCGTGACCATCCAGCCAACGCACGGCGTTGTCGCCGAAGACCATGAAGAACAGCAGGGCCGCCACGTAGTGAGCGTTGAATTCGTGGGGCTCCAGAAGGGACGCTTCCTGCTGTGTAGGCCTCTCCGGAATCTTGGCGAATGACAGGTAGATGAAGGCGACCAAGACATGGACTACGCTAAAACCGACCAGCAGACCGAGCGGCAGCAAGACCCGCCACCAAGACCAGCGGTCGATGACGGTGAGCTTCAAGGCCAGCATGAGCACGGTCATGCCAGCACACCCATACACGCTCGTAGGATTGATGCCCAGTTCACCGGCCATGCTGGCGATCCTCAGGTTGCCTCGCGATGGTAGTACTTCAAGAGCCCACCCAGCCGGCCCCGGCACTGAATCGGCCCATCAGACGTCGGCGCCCGGCCCAGATGGGCGGGCGGGATCAGCAACACGTTGCCCTTCCCTTGGTGATGGCGTTCCCGATGATAATGCTCCTCATACTGCGTGAGGGCGTGCCACAAGGCGCGCTCCCCGAACAGGATCAGCCGGGACAGACACTCCTCCTTGACCGAGCGCACCCAGCGCTCCGCGTACGCGTTCAAGTCCGGACTCCGCGGCGGTAGGACGACCCGCCTCACGCCGACGGCGTCAACCGTCCGCTGAAACGCCGGACAAAACCGGCCGTCGCGGTCATGGATCAAATACTCCCCCGGCGACAGCGATCCCCACTCGGCCATCGTCACGTTCCGCGCCATCTGGCCCATCCAGCCCTGATCCGGATGCGGCGTCACCCCGGCCACGTGGACCCTCCGGCTGGCCAGGTGGATGAAGAATAGGACGGAGTCCGTCACGAGTCCACACCGGGTCCAGACCTCCTGACACGAGCGCGGGGCTGCAGGTGCCCTGCAACCCCGCGTCGTCGCTGGAGCGGGCGACCGGAATCGAACCGGCGACGTCCAGCTTGGGAATTTCCTCGCGGTGGTCTCACAAAATGTCACTTCGTATCAGAATTCATCCTTTAAGGCCCGGGCCCCGAAGCCCGGATCTCACGCCTTGTCATTCCTTCTCACGCCATTTGGGCAGCTGTCACGGTCCTAGCACGCCGAACGATGATACCCTGGTCGGGAAAAACGCGAACTCTTTACTCCTGTCTCTAACTGACGACTACTGACCGCGGCTTGTCGGGTCCACGCCGGCAAAGGTCAAAAAGTCGATCATTCGAAAACTTTGCGGCGTTCCGTCATGGGTCGGTAGCGTGGGTACCCAACCCGGTTGCACGCTAAGGTAAGAGTCAGGGTCTAGCTGGAGTAATCCGATGAATACTTCGGCCACGATACGCGCGCCCATAGGACCAAGACGTAGTCCATCCTCCCTCAACTGAGTCTCTTTCAGGATGTAATAGAAAAGCGGAGTCGATTGGACAAACGAGCGATAAATCGCCTGCAGCTCCGCCAGTTCGGTGTTACTGAGCGGCGGGATGCCCATTTCTTGCGCGATGCGTTGACCGGAGGGCAGCTGCCAAGTCAGACACCTTAATAAATTGCGTTGCATCAGCGAGTCCGGCGGCATCCCATTGAATATCGTCCCCAGCGGAAGGCGGAAGAGTGGAGTCGAAACTATTGTGTCGATTCTTTTGTTCGGGCGTGCATCGGCACTGAAAGCGCCGCCGAAGTCGAAGAAAGTCTGCCAGCCGATGAAGCGCCTCGGAGCTCTCGCGCCGCCACGCAAGTCCACCGGATCGGAGCTGCCTTCCCCCGCCGGGTCGAAAATCATAGCAAAGAATGGTTGTCCATTATCACCGTGGAGGTTGGCACGGTATGAGGGCCGCACCATACTGTGCCCAAATCGGTAGGTGATCTGGAACTCTACCGGAATAAACGCCCGGTTCTGTAACGGGTTATAGAAATGGCGACCATTTGTTAGAACATCATCTATCACCGACTGAGGGACAATGTGTGGCAGGAACTCGTGAACGATCATCCACTGGTAATGCCACACGGACAGGCGGTGGGCTTGGAAGTAAGCTTGAATGTCGGTGATCGATGGATTTTGTGATCGAATGAGATCCACGGCATGGTTATGAAACAACAGAAAGGCCGCGTGCAGGCCGGCGATCATCATATTCTCATCGTTGCGTGGGTCACCGATAATCGCCACGTGGTTAATCGGATCTCGCGGCAAGTCCTCGAACTGGCCACCGCTTTCGATCCTGAATTTGATTGGATCAGCCGGATCGTATAACTCCGGGTTACCGCTTGGTCCGCCAGCGTAAACGGAGTCCAGATCATAGAAGGGAGTGCGAGCGTTGGGTGAAATGATAGGCTGAGTCGGGAATCCGAGTCGGGACCTCTGGTCAAACGTCATATCATGGTCAAGGAACTGGCCGAAGAACGTCACTCCAGCGGTGTGGGTTGGATTGTTCCGGTTAATCAGTTGAAGGTTGGGATCCGTTATCAGCGCCACAGGGCCTGCTGCGAGGTCGTCGTTCGCATCCATAATCCCGCCCGGACTACCGAGCTCCACAAGAGCGTCGCGAACCGCATCCGTTGGCGGGGCGAACGGTGGCAAATTACGGAACATCCGGCCAAAATTTCCGGTCAGCGCTGGATCCGGAGGCGGTGCGGCGTTCGTGGCTTGCGCTCTCGATAAAACCCAAAAGCCGACGAGCAAAGCCGCGAGCAACCCGGCGATTAGTAGATACGTCCCCCGAGGCGAGCGGTGAATCGAATTTCTAGGGTCAATATTTGAACCGTTCATGATGTGATTTCCTCCTGTTGTTGAGAGTAGATGGGATGAAGCGGCTGACCCCCAGCTCGACGTGGTGGCATACACTGCCTGTCCCTTCAACTTGCTCCGTCCGCCTCGTCAACATTGAAGTTCCAGCGGGCCCGATGGATGATGGCCGCCATGCTCACCCTCATCCTCAGCGGCCTCCTCCGCGGGGCCCGGACCCAGCACGCCCTGGTGCTCGAGAACCTCGCGCTGCGCCATCAGCTGGCCGTCCTCCAACGGACCGCGCCGCGTCCACGCCTGCGCCCCTCCGACCGAGTGTTCTGGGTCCTGCTCGCCCGTCTGTGGCACGGCTGGGCAGAGGTCGTCGCCATCGTCCAACCTGAGACTGTCATCCGGTGGCAGCGGGCCGGCTTCAGGCTCGTCTGGACCTGGAAGAGCCGCCGGCCCGGGCCCGGCCACCCCGCCGTCGCCCCGGACGTCCGCGCGCTCATCCGCACCATGGCTCGCGCCAACCCCCTGTGGGGCGCACCCCGAATCCACGGCGAGCTCCAGAAGCTCGGCCTCCAGATCTCGCAGGCCACGGTCTCCAAGTACCTGGTCCGCCATCGGATGCCGCCCTCGCAGACCTGGCGAACGTGTCTCGCCAACCACGTGGGAACACTCGTCTCCACGGACTTCTTCCCCGTGCCCACGCTGCTCTTCACGGTCTTATTCGTCTTCGTCGTCATGGCGCACCATCGGCGGCGCGTGGTTCATGTCAACGTCACTGAGACCCCGATGGCCCAATGGAGGGCCCAGCAGCTCCTCGAGGCCTTCCCGTGGGACACCGCACCCCGATACGTGCTCCGCGACCGCGATGCGGTGTACGGGGCAGTGTTCTCGAGCCGGGTTCGATCCTTGGAGATCGACAAGGTTAAGATCGCCCCGCGGTCCCCGTGGCAGAATCCCTACGTGGAACGTTTCATCGGAACCCTACGCCGCGAGTGCCTCGACCACGTGGTGGTGCTGAGCCACGCCCACCTGCGCCGCGTGTTGCGCGCCTATCTCGCGTACGACCACGAGGCCCGGACTCCCCTGTCCCTCGGCAAGGACGCCCCGGAGCCCAGATCGGTGGAGCGTCCCGACCGGGGCCGCATCGTCGCGACGCCCATGGTCGGCGGCCTCTCATCATCGGTACACCCGCCGGGCCGCATAGTCGCCGGCCGGTGGCGGCTCCAGCTATGCTGACGTCGATGGCGACCGGGTTCCCCTCCCGACCAGCGTCTCCCTCCCCTCCTGCCAGCCGGGTGTCGGGCTCACGGTCCTTGGCAACATTCTGCTCGCGATCAGTGTCCTCGCCGGGTGAAGGGCGACCGCCCGACCGCCCACCACCCATGTTCCCTCTCAGGAGCAGCCGGGATGGATAAACCGAAGGGACAGGACGCCATGATGCGGCGCAAGTACTGGCAGCTTGCGAGGAAATCCGTCGACGAATTCTTTGAGGATTCCCCGTTCCAACTGGCGGCCGCCCTGTCCTTCTATACCGTCCTGTCGCTGTCGCCTTTGGTCTTAATCGTGGTCGCCGCGGCTGGCCTCGTCTGGGGCGAGCAGCCCGTGCGTTCCGAGCTACTCAACCAGATCCGAGAGCTAACCGGCGACGCTGGCGCAGAGACTGTCCGCACCGTTCTGGAAAGCACCACGATATCGGGTCAGAGCATTGGGTCCATGATCCTCGGCATTATCACGCTTCTGTTCGGCGCCACGACGGTGTTCGCACAGTTGCAGTCTTCGCTGAATCAGATCTGGGATGTGAAGACCGCGGTGAAGACTGTCACCCGGCGCGGTCTGCTCTGGAGCCTGATTCGCACGCGACTCTTGTCGCTGACCCTGGTCCTGGCGGTTGGCTTTCTTCTGCTGGTGTCTCTGGTGGTGAGCGCCGCGCTGGCCGCATTCCAGGCCTATCTGTCGCGGGCGTTCCCGGGCGGTGGCACCCTGTGGCAGATCCTGAACTTCCTCGTCTCGTTGCTGGTGATCTCGGTTCTGATCGCGATGGTGTATCGGGTCCTGCCCGATGTTCGGCTCGACTGGCCAGACGTATGGGTCGGGGCGGTCACCACGTCACTGCTGTTCGGCGTCGGGAAGTTCCTGATCGGCCTGTACCTCGGCCGCGCCAGCATCGGCTCCTCGTATGGCGCTGCGGGATCATTGGTCGTGTTCCTCGTGTGGGTCTACTATTCGTCCCTCATCATGTTCTTCGGCGCCGAGATCACCTTCGTCTACGCTCAGGATCGACGGAACCGGGTCCGTCCCACCGAGCTTGCGGTCGTGGCCGATCGGTGATCGTTGACCGAGCGCCGGATGCTTTATGCTCAGCGCCGGGCGAATTGGGAACCTAGCGAGGCCACGATGCCATCGTCGGCGCGAAGGACGGCTGCCCGAAGCCAAGGCTCAGTGAATCAGCCGACCGGCTGCAACCCGTCCTCCGAGCGTCTGGATGGGCTAGGTGGAAGGGGCAGGGCGCAAGAAAGTGTCACCTATGTCCCCGACTGCCCAAAGTAGTAATGTCGAACCTTCGCCGCGATCTGGCGATCCGTCATCTTGTCGACGGTGTCAACCCTCACGATGCGGTCGCCGAGCCCTTCACGCTCAAGATGGTGTTTGAGTTCGATCTTAGCCTGACCCAAGCCTAACAGGAGGATGGATTCGGTTTCACGAATCCGCGAGGTGACCGCCGCGTAGTATTGTTCGAGATGGTTCGTGAACCGGCGGTCTCGGATGTCTTCGGCCGAGACCGCCTGGGCGCCTGTTGTGCCTTCTACTTACTCCGTCCGTCTCGTCTGCATTGAACCGTCGGCCGGCCGGATCGATGATGGCCGACATGATCACGCTCATCCTCATCGGCCTCCTCCGCGGGATCAGGACCCACCGCGCCCTGGTCCTCGAAAACCTCGCGCTGCGGCACCAGCTGGCCGTCCTCCAGCGTTCCGCGCCGCGCCTACGCCTGCGGCGGTCCGACCGGCTGTTCTGGGTCCTGCTGTCCCGCCTGTGGAGCGGCTGGCCGGATGGCGTCTCCATTGTCCAACCCGCGACCGTCATTCGCTGGCAGCGGTCCGGCTTCAAGATCTTCTGGACCTGGAAGAGCCGCCGGAACGGGCCCGGCCGCCCGGCCGTCGCTCTGGAGGTCCGAGCGCTCATCCGACAGATGTCGACGGCGAACCCCATCTGGGGCGCGCCGCGGATTCACGGGGAGCTTCAGAAACTGGACGTCGAGATCTCGCAGGCGGCGGTCTCCAAGTACGTCGTCCGCCATCGGAAGCCGCCATCGCAGACCTGGCGAACCTTTCTCGCGAACCACCTGGGAAGCCTCGTCTCCGTGGACTTCTTCGTCGTGCCCACCGTGCTGTTCAAGGTCTTGTTCGTCTTCGTGGTCCTGGCGCACGACCGGCGACGCGTCGTCCACATCAACGTCACCGACACCCCCACGGCCCAGTGGACGGTGCAGCAACTCGTGGAGGCCTGCCCCTGGGAGACGGCCCCGCGCTACCTCCTGCGCGACCGCGATGCGGTGTACGGGGTCGTGTTCTCGAGCCGCGTCCAGACCATGGGGATCCATGAAGTCAAGACGGCGCCTCGGGCGCCTTGGGAGAATCCCTACGTGGAACGGCTCATCGGCACCCTCCGCCGCGAGTGCCTCGACCACGTCGGGGTGCTGAACGAAACCCATCTGCGCCGCCTGCTGAGCGCGTACCTCATCTACTACCACGGGCCCGCACCCACCTCTCCCTGGAGAAGGACGCCCCGGAGCCAAGACCGGTGGAGCGACTCGACGAAGGCCGCATCGTCGAGACGCCGATGGTCGGCGGCCTCCATCATCGCTACGGTCGGCGAGCGGCGTAAGCTCCTGCCGGGCCGTTCCGCCTACATCGACGGCGCCGGGCGGTGCGTGCGCCCCGGTGCACTGGAACCCACTCCTCGGTGACTCCGCGCGAAGCCAAGGAGGTCCACGCTGCGTGTCCGTCGTATCAGAGGCCCATGACCACGGGTCGCAGCCGGTCCCAAGGTACCTGGATCGACTAAATGGAAGGGACAGGCTCATGTCGGTCGTCCGGGACGATGGATCACCTCGCGCACGGCGAAGCGACCATGCCGGGCGTCCTCCTCCATGAGGCGCCGCGCGGCCGCGGAGATGCCGGGCTTGTCCATCAGCCCTCGCGGTCACCCTGTCCCTTAAACTGGCTCTCGGCTGCCCCGAAGAGCACGTTGAAGGTCGTCAGGCTTCCGTAGCAGCGGCTGATGTACCCCTGGAGCTCCAGCTTCTCCTCGGGGGCGAGGCTGGGGTGACTGTTGAGCTTCTGCTCCAGCACGCGCAGCCGGTCGCGGATGCCGATGATCTTCTTGAAGAAGATCTCGAGTGGCAGGTCCTTGGCCTGGGTGCCTTCCTTGCCAGGCACGAGTCGCAGGGTCCCCCCGACCCAGCGCTTGCCGAACTCGAGGTCGACGTCGATCCAGCCATGGTCGCCGAGCACCTCGCGCACCGCCTGCTTGAGCCGGTCGATCTCGGGATCGCCGGCGGCCGACTCCGCCTGCACGTCGGGGAACGCGAAGCCCACGCGGCGCGTCTCGCCGCCGCGGAAGAGGATCATGTAGCCGTCGCCGTCGTAGCCCATCACGCGGCCGCTGCCGAAGTGCGCGTGGCGCACGACACTGCCGACGCCGAAGCGTGGGCGGGCCGGTGTCGGGTCACTCATCGCTTGCGATTGTAGCGCCGATCCCCGTGGACTGCTCCTCGTGTGCGGCCTTGTGCTTGCCGGCGGCGGGTGGTTGGCCCGCGCAGGCGCGTGGTGGCTCCAACGGGCTTCGAACCCGTGTTTCAGCCTTGAGAGGGCTGGGGCGTCGCTTGTAGTGACGCGGAGTTACGCGTGGTTGCCACTCGCGGTTGCCACCGCGCCTTCGAGTTCCCGGATAAGGTCGTCGAAGCACTGGCAGACGCTCCACTCCCCCTCGCTTGGCTTCCAGTTGACCTGGTCCGAGGAGGAGCTGGCCGAAGGCGCGCGTCGTCCCATCGGCGAGCCGGCGCCCCTCCGCCAGCAGGTGGAGAGGTCGCAAGCCTTCAGGTCGGAGTGGACCTCAACGCGGAGGCGGCGCTTGCGGCGTTGTCAGGCTGGGCCGAAGGTGTGGTTCCAGGTCATGCGAACGCTGTGCAGGAGCGACGGATAGACGATCCAGCGGCGAAATGGGTCGATGAGGGCCATGTACACGGGCGTCACGCGGCCGACACTGCGCACGTACACGCCGAAATAGAAGCGGTAGGCATTGGCCGTTTCGACGAGGGCGCTCAGCGCGGCGGCGTGGGCGGTACCGTTGATCAGCTCGAGCAGCTGCTCGTTTTCGAAGCGTTACACGATTCGGAAGAGTCCTTCGCGTGTGCCCGCCAGCGCAAGGGATTTCGAGAGATCGGCCGCTGTCAGACGGGTTGCGAAGGTCTCCCTCACGGCTGGCTCGCGATCCCAACCGAGGCCCCGGCCGACGAAGAGACGGATGTTCAGGAGCGCTCGCACGACCGGCGAGGGTGTGAACGGCAGCGCGCCGGTGGCTCGCAAAAACTCATTCAGCGTGATGCCGGAGCGCATCCGCGGCAAATCGACGACCCACACGTCATGGAGCGGCACGCCGGCAAGAAAGTCGTGAACCCGCAGTGGCAGCCGTTCGAACTCTTGTGTCGAGATCTGTGGCACCCCGCCTCACGTCCTTTCTGGACCGAGCGCCTCGCGGAAGCCCGTACGCCACGTGGGATATCGTGGCCGCCAGCCGAACACGCGCTTGGCCTTCGCGTTCGAGGCTCCGCGGATTTGTGTCATGAGACCGACTCCGTGCTCACCGATGGCGACCCGGGCCACGAACGCCGGAATATGCCGGGGCGGCTTGGCGCCCACGGCCGCGGCGAGGACCGGGAGCCACTCGGAGACGGGCGCCGGCTCGTCGTCGACGATGTTGTACACGCCTGGGGCTCCCCGCTCGATCGCGGCCAAGGTGGCCGCGGCCGCGTCATCGATGTGGACGAACGACCACACGCCGGTGCCGCGTCCCACAATCGGGACGCGTCGACGGCGGACGTCGTCCTGGAGCGAGCCTCCCTCGCCCAGCGACGTGCCGGGTCCATAGAAGGCCCCGTAGCGCAACACGAGGCCCTCGAATCCCCGAGTCTCGAGCACGGTCGCCTCCAGGTAGCGAATCGCGTCCAACGACCGGCGCAGGGCCGCCGGCGGGTTTGACCGGTGACGCGCGAGAACAGCAACCAAACTTCGCGCTGTTGTTGACAAGTGATCTGACCGCTCGGGTTTTGACAAGTGAAGTGACCGGTCCATGGTTAGGCCGATACGGGGGCTGGGAGGGCGGCCGGCGGCGGCTCCAGGCCGAACTTGCCATTCTCGGCTACGAGGTCGGCGAGCTGACCGTCTCCAAGTACATGCACCGGACCTCGCCTCGGCCGTCGCCCACGTGGCGCGCGTTTCTGACCGCTCATGCCCGAGACATCGTCGCCATCGACTTCTTCGTTGTCCCCACCCTCGCCTTCCGTCTCCTCTTCGTCTTCGTCGTCCTGCGGCATGACCGTCGCGAACTCCTCCACCTCAACGTCACCGACCATCCCACGGCGCTGTGGACGGCGCGCCAGAACATCCGCGCATTCCCGGATGAGACTGCGCCGAGGTATCTGCGGCGTGACCGAGACGCGATCTCCGGCGAGGCCTTCACGCCGCGCGTCGCGAACATGGGGATCCAGGAGGTCATCACCGCCCCCCCCGAGCGCCGTGGCAAAACCCCTTCGTCGAGCGGGTGTTCGGCTCCATCCGCCGCGAATGCCTGGATCACGTGCTCATTCTGGATGAGGCGTGTCTCGCATCGATCCTGGCTGAGTCCGCCAAGACGCCGTCCCCGAAACCGACCTCCCTCCCAACCGATGCTCAAAGAAGCGCCGATCAGGTTTCTGACAAGGACAGGTCCTTGAGAGAGCCGATTCGGGTACGACCGTGAGGAGGCACCGAGTACCTCGTGCCCGGAGGCCGTGACCCGGGTGGTCGCTGATATGATGGGGGAACCTTGTGGGTGCACTCGGAGCTGAGGACGAACTGACTGGCGGTCGGACAGCCGTGCCTTGGGATCGTTCGATCGAGCATCTGCTTGAGCGCGTTGGCTCGGGGCAGCTCCAGCCCGGGAAGACCATTCTGGACAGCTCGTCGGGCAACGCCGGCATCGCCTACGCGATGATCGGCCGGATCATCGGCGTCCCGGTGGAGATCGTGATCCCGGACAATGCGAGTACCGAGCGAAAGACGCGACTGCTGGCCCACGGGGCTCGCCTCATCTTCACCGACGCGATCCAGGGGTACGATGAAGCGCTTCGGGAGGTGCACCGGCGCGCCGCGGCCGATCCGGAGCAGTATTTTTTCTGCCACCAGTACAGCAACGAGGACAACCGGCGCGCCCACTACGAGACGACCGCGGCCGAGATCCTCGACCAGACCGGGGGCCGGTTGACTCTGTCGCTCACGGACCGAGGTGATACAGCATCCAATAGACGAGTACGCCCGTGATGGACACATAGAGCCAGATCGGGAGCGTCCATCGCGCGAGACGCCGGTGGCGGCTGAACTGCGACGAGAGTGCGCGGTAGATCGTGATCAGCGCGAGCGGCACGATGGCCGCCGCCAGCGCGATGTGCGAGACCAACAGCACAAAATACACCGGACGGACCCAGCCCAGCCCGGCGAAGGGCCGCGACCCGGCCGAGTAGTGATAGACGACGTAGGAGATCAGGAAGAGCGTGGAGACGGCGAAGGCTGTCAGCATGCAGGTGAGATGCGCCGTCCGCCGACGGCGGCGGATGCAGACGTAACCGGCGACGAGCAGGACGCCGCTCGTCCCGTTGAGGACCGCGTTGAGCGTGGGTAACGCCGAGACCTCGAGCGGCGCCGCCGCGTGGGGGCCGCGCCCGAGCAGAAGCACGGCCACCGCCACGACTGCGGCCGCGGAGACGACGCCGATCACCGACAGGGAGACGCGTTCGTTCATCGGGTGCTTAGAACCAGGGGTGGGTGGCGCCAAGCGGACGCGCATCCCGATCGGTCAGGATGGTCCAGTTGACGGTCAGGAGCGTGTAGCATTCTGCGAATCCACCCTCGCCACCACAGTGGAGCTGAACAGCCTCTCGCTCGCAGAGGAACTCCGACACGGGTCGTGGGCGCCTGACCGAGTGCGGCCCCCCCAACATTGCCTCCCGTCGCCCGGGAAATCAGTTTGCCTGGCGGCGGTGGCCGTTCCAGGCCTGGCCTCCTCTGGGACGCGAAGGGCGACGCCCACCACCCCGGAAAGACGAGGGTGGGAACGAAGGGGAGTCCGGATCAAAATGGGTCACATGCTGTCACGATCCATCACAAGGACCCGGTGGGGTCGAAGGGACGGAATGCCCGCGCCCATCGCACAGAACCGGGGGCCCCGGTCTCCCGGAACCCCCCGATTTGAATGGTGAGCCGTGAAGGAACGAACCTTCAACCTACTGATTAAGAGTTGTCTCGCGGCGGATATCACCCCCACCCCGCATGAGCTAAGCGTAGACGACTACGAGCCCTCTTGGTAGAGGTTCGTGCCCCTAAGTGACCCTGGTTCGGCTGGGAGTGGTAGCAGCGTGGTAGCACGGGCTGGATTCCCTGACGTGGGAGGAGGCGACTCCGACCGCCTACTGGATTGACCTGACGCCCACGCCGACCTACCCCTCTGCCCGCACGGGTTGGAGTCCCCGAGGGGATCCGCTCGCTTTAGGGAGCGGCACGCCCGTGCCCGCCACCACACCCTCGAGAATCGGCTCGAGCACACCCGTCCCGGTGAACTCCACCATCGACCCGTCCTCCGTGGGCGTGAACGCGAGACGCCCCTCCAGCAGCTTCCGCAGCATCTGACGCGCCGGTCCCGGCTCCCTCTCCAGTAACCCCTGCCAGTCGGTGAGCCGCTCGCGCAGGGTCCGCTCCAGCCGCGCCCGGTCCACCCGCCCCACGCCCGCCAACCGCGTCAGGGCCGTCAGCTCCGCGCGCACCGCCTGCTGGCGCGTCTCCCGCGCTTTGATCCCGGCCGCCAGGGCCACGCCCCCACCCGCCGCAATCGCCTCCGTCAGGCGCCCCACCTGCACCTCCAGCGTCGCCAGCTCCGCCGCCAGCCGCTCGCGCGTCGCCGTCGCGTCATCCCCCTGCACCTGACGCAGCACCTCGTCGAGAATGGGCACCAGGTCCTCCGGCTGGAGCAGGCCCGCCTGCACCGTGTCGAGCACCGCGCGCTCGGCGTCGTGCTGGGGCACGCCCGTGCGATTGCCGCACACGCGGGGCCCCTTGGTGTGGAACGTCAGGCACCCATACACGTGCACGCGTCCCCCGGCCTGCGCCCGGCTCCGAATGGTCAACGCCCCGCCGCACACCCCGCACACCGCCAGCCCCGTCAGCAGATACTTGGACGCCACGCCGTTCAACGGGCGGCCATGGAGCTGCCCGTTGGTCGCGCGCAGGTACGCGGCACTGGACGCGCGCAGCCGCGTCTGCACCGCCTCCCACAGGTCCTGGGGGATGATCCGCAGGTCGGGCCGGTCAACCCGCACCCAGTCGTCCGCCGGGCGGCGCCGCTGGCTCTGACCGGTGTGCCGCTGGCCCCAGGCGTCACGCTTCACGCTCTTCCCCCACGTCAGGTCACCGATGTAGATCCGGCTCTTCAGCACGTCGCGCACCGTCGACGCCGACCACCCCGCCTTCCGGCCCTGATGGGCGCGGGGTGTGGGCGCCCCCTCGGCATTCAACTGGTGGGCGATGCGGCGGAAGCCGTAGCCCTCGGCGGCCAGCACGAAGATCCGCAGCACCACCACGGCCTGCGTCGGGTTGATGCACCGGTCCACGTGCGACCGGCGCCCATCCGGACCCGGCACCTCGATGTTGTCGTACCCGAACTTCACGCCGCCAGTCACGTACCCGGCCTTGGCCTTGCGCTGCATGGCGTCGCGGGTGCGGGCGCGGCCCTTCACCCGCTCCATCTCGTCGGCGAACGCGGAGACGGAGAGCAGGAGCTTCTCGGTGGGCGAGTCGAGCGTGCGCTCGCGGTCCTCCAGGTAGTAGAAGACCCGGACCCCGGCCGTGATCAGCTGCTTGAGGATATACGGCGTCTCGATCTGTTCGCGGCCCAGGCGTGCCTCCTCGGACATGACGAGCACCTGGAACGGTGGGCGCGGGCGCAGCGCCGCGATCAACGCCATCAGGCCCGAGCGCTTGGCGAACTCGGCGCCGCTGATCCCATCGTCGATGTACATGTACTCCTCGCCCACCGTCCAGCCCTTCGTGGTCGCGTAGGCGCGGGCGTGTTCGATCTGCCGGGTGACGCTCTTCGCCTCGTCGGCCACGCCGGTCTGCTCCGTGGACTTGCGGGCATAGATGGCGGCGGTCAGGAGCCCCTCGGTCGGTGGTCGGACGTTTATACTAGTAGCGGGTTTCATCGCCTCTCCTCGGTAGGGGTGATGGGCCTTCTGGCCCTCGGGCGGGCAGCCACCCGTCCGGGGGCCTTCCTCGTCGTCTCCGTCGTCAGTCCAACTCGCAACAGCGTGCCGGTGTATCCGGCCGGGAGCGCCTCGAGAAAGCGCTCGGGGTCGCCCTCCGGCGAGACCACCTCCAACGTGTCCTTGCGCACCAACGAGCGCCCCAGGATGAAGTCGACCGAGGAGTTGCTGGCGGGCTCGCCCACCAACTGGCCGCGCTCGATCCAGATGCGGCCGACCTCGACCGACTCCAACGCCTGGTTTGTCTGGTACACGATGGCGACCCTCCTACTAGCCATCAGCTGCTCCTTCTCCTCCGTGTCCGCGTCGTCTGGGCGCGCGTGTCGGTGGGGGCCCCGCCGTCAGGAGCCGGATCAGCCGGGCCACCGGTTTGGAGATCTTGATCTCCTCCCGCTCCTGCCGGGCGAGGGTGTTCCAATGGATGCCGACCCGCGTCGCCAGCTCGCGCTGCGTCAACCCGGCCCGCTTCCGTAGCCGTCGTACCGCCGCCCCTGTCATCTCCTGTTGATTTCTCACGGGTACTAGTATACGGGGTGGATACTTTGCGAACAACGCGAAACTTCGCAGGCCCGGGGGTGGCCGCAGGGCTGGGGCTCGAGGCCCTACCCGGCCCCGGGTCCGTACCAGCACCGTCCGGCACGGGCGGCAGGGTCGGGTGGCTCTTGACGTCGGCGACGAGGGCTTCCACCCAGAGCGCGCGGAGCGCTTTTCTCAAACTCTCACGCGCGGCACGGTTCACAGGCGGGGTCCCAGGGTTTTGGGAACCTGCGAGTTACGCACGATTCCTGTCCCGGCCGGGGCGGGGGCCAGAAAGAAGAGAGAAATCACCTGTTGGGTACCCCTACCGGGAAATAGCGCATTCGCGCCTACGCCCCGCATAAACACTGGGCGAACAAGGCGAAGGCGGAGGAAAAACGTTGCGCCTACCGCCTACGGCCCGCATAAACACCGGCGTGCCTGGACCGGGCTCCCGCCAGCCCGCACCAGTCCTGGGCGGTAGGGGGAGGTACGGGGGGTCGAGGGACCCTTTTTCACCGGGGCCTCGTCGAGGCCGCCAGCGGGGTCAAGGGTCGTCGGGGTCAGGGTCGGTCGCACTAATCTGCCGCCGTCTCGAACTTCGGGTTGAAGCGCTCCAACAGCTCGGCCAAGTCCTTCCACCGGATCGTGTAGGCCCGGATACCGGGAACCTTGTCGATCCTGGTGGAACCCGCGACGAAGCCGAGCGGCTTCATCATGGACGCGAGCTTTCTCGCGGACTCGATAAAGGGGAACCCGCTCCCCGGCGCCCGCAGTCGCTCCAACAGCTCGGCCGGGCGAACCCGGGCCTCGTCCGTGGCCTTGCCATAAACGAACTGTCCATGCAGCACCGTTTGCAACGCCTGCACGAACGCGACGGTGCCCCCGGCCTCGGTGTCGCGGCCGCGCGCAGGCGCTTCTGTTCCTGGACGAGCTCGCGCAGGTCGTTGACCCGCGTCCTCCGCCGTCCTCGGCATCGGCGACCTGGCAGATGGCAATGAGCGGCAGCCAGAGATCGGCCGCGCGATTTTTCATCCCCACGCCAGCCAGGACCGGGTCCGCCGTCGTGTTGTAGGCGTGGAGGATCGATTTGAAGGTCGACAGGGCCGCCAACGTGCAGCGGTCCCGTAGGGGCGCGGCCTCGGCCTGCACGGGCGGCCATCGGAACTCCGTCACCTGCTCGTCCTGGTGTCCAGCTTCTTCACCAGCGCGAGGTAGATGCTGCGGTTCTCGAGCGTGGGATACAGCGCCGTCACGCCGGAGAACACCCGCGGCGCGTAGACCTCGTACGGGACCTGCTTGTACGGGCCGTTGCCCTGTTTCTCGCTGCGCGTCACCACGGCGCCCTTCCGAAACCCGGCGTTGAGCACCGGGCTGAGGGCCGCAGCCAGCTCGTCGTCGTCGAGCTGTGACCTCATCGAAGAGCTGGGTCCCGGCGTTGGCGTCGGCCCCTCGGTAGATGTTGGCGGGCGTCGGCAGCGTCTCGGACGACCCGGAATTAAAAGCGGTCTCCGAGATGAGATCGACCAGCGTCGTTTTGCCACAGTCCGGAGAAGGGCTGTGGATCGCCAGGTAGGGATAGATGGCGAAGCCCCGATACAGCCACGTGCCGAAGATCCAGGTCGCCACCAGCAGCGCCTTGCGGGGATCGCGGAAGACGATGTACCGGCGTACCAGTCGCGCAGGGCGTCCAGCGCGCCCGCGAGGGACCCCCGGTCCCCTTCGGTCTTGTCCAGCCAGGCGTTCCACGGCCTCCTGACTGAAGGACCCCGGCCCCGGGTCCGTGTGGCGCGGGCGGAGGCCCGCCGGGAGCTGGGCGAGGTTGAGCACCTCGCGCTGAGAGGTCAAGAAGACAACGTCCGAGCCGATCGTGAATCCGTAGTACAGGACGCTGTCGAACATGTCTTGGGCCGGGTGGAACGGCGCGCGCTCTTATCGTCGCCTTCAGGGCCGCGAGCCCATCTACGGCGCGGGCGGTCCTTGCCCTGCTGCCGCGCCCTTGTACGCCTCGGCCGCGTGCTTGAAGACCTTGTGTTCAGCCCGAGGGCCGCTTCTTCGAGCCGCCTCTGCGTGTCCCGCCCGCCGCTAGCGTAGTCGGCGAGCCCTTGCGTCGTGCCACCGGGCCGGGGCGGTAACTTCACGACGGAACGGCGGCGCCACGTCGCGCAGCTCGACCCCGCGCGCATACACCGCCCGCAAGCGGTCCTGTCGGCTCCAAGTGTCCGAGTCAGGCACGATGTACACCTCGCGGTCCGGTCGATGTGGTCGAGATCGGCGATCGGCTGGCTCTGCCCACCGCGTGTTCGTCAGCCCATTCCAGAGCTCGACCACGCGATGCACGCGAGGCCGGCCTGCTCGGCGGCCAGCGCCTTCTGCTCGTCGTCGACAAGCCAGAGTGCCTTCGCCGCATCGGCCAGCACGGTGCGAGCGCGCGCAGGCAGGTACAGCCGTGATTCGATGCCGGGCGGTTGGTAGTAGTCGTAGCGCAGGGTGCGCTCGTCCGCCGTCGGCACCGGGGGAAACAGCTGGACCCGGAACATGTTCGGCGCCGAAGGGAACTCCTCGGGGAACACGTACGGAATCAACAGGGCGCTGCCGTGGACCTTGTCCAGGGCGTCTCGATACGAGGCCGGCAGGTACTGGGCCCACTCGTCGGGCGAGAGCGACCGGAGCCCTGCCGCGTGAATCGTCTTGTCGCTGAGGCCCGACTGGCGCAGATAGGCGTCAGGGTCCGCCGGGAGGGCCTTCACCGCGAGGGACCGGCGGGCAGCCTGACGCGCCACGGCGGCTACTCCTCGCCCTGCCCGACGGGGTACGGACGCTTGTGTGTCCACCACCCCGGCTCCGGCGGCAGCCGTTTAGTCACCCCCTGCGACGCCCAGAACGATTTCCACGTCGTCCGGTTGAGGGGGCACAGCCGGTCCACACACCGGCGCGACTCCTCGCACTGTTTCTTTTCCTCGTTGACATAGAGATCGACCACGACGATCCGCCTCAGCACGTCCACGTTCGAGAGTCCACAGACCGTGGAAACCCGACCCGAGTACTCGCACATGCCCGCGTACCCGATGTGCGTGTCCTGGCCTCGGCGCTTCTCCCACAGCTGGTCCCATCGAAGCGCGACGGGCTTCCACCCAGATACGAAGGCGGTGGTCGTGGCTCATCGGGGTCACGGGGTTTGATACCTTCGTTCAGTCATTTGCGTTCCCCTCCTCACAAGGGACGTGATTGATTAGGGCCGACTCGCCGGTGGGACCCCGGCGGTCGGTCCGTCTCTCGGCATGGGCGCCGCACCCGGCCGCCTCAGGCGTCGGGCGGCTCTCGCGTCCACGCCAGGCCCTCCTGGGGAGCCGTTGGGGGCGGTACAACCTGCGCCCGCATCGCGCCGACCGCGGCTTTGGCGTCCCGGCGTGTCTAACCCCGCCTCTGTGGCCTCGCGCAGCGCAGCCAGGTAGTCGGCGGCTGGTGGTCGTCGCTGCGCTGCCGATCACCTGACGCGCTCCCTCGGCCGCGCCAGCACGCGGAGGAGCTCGAGGCTCGCGCGGCGGGCGAGCGTGGCGGCCTCGTGCTGCGGGAGGCGTCCGGCGGCCACGTCCGCCACGAGCGCGGTCATGAGGGTGACGATGTCCTGGGTCCTGCGGATCCCGCGAATGGCGAGGGTGACGCTGCGGGCTTTCGCTCGTGGACCCACCGCCAGATCGCCATGCGTAGCGGCCCAGGTTCTCTTCGCCATGCTCAGTCCTCCTCCGCTCTCGTCCGTCAGTCCGTCATGTCATCCGTCATGTCGCTCAACAGGTCGTGGATCTCGCGATCCTTCGGTGGCCGCTCGGCGAGGATGCGGCCGTCCACCCCTCGGATCCTGAGACTCCGTGAGGGATCGAGGGCTGCGCGCCGACGTTCGAGCCAGGCCAGCCAGGCCTCGTCCGGCTCGTCGGTGTCATGAACCGTTCCTCCCGAGCACGTGCGGCGGCTCGCTCACGCCGACCATGACTCGATACCGTCGGGCCAGGCCTCGCAGTTCGAGCGCCCGGAGCCCAGCGATGTGGACATCCGCCCGCTCGACGACCCCCTGGCGCGCGGCCTGCTCGGTCGTCGGCAAGCCCCAGATTTTCGTGCGCAAGCTTGGCAAGCCATAGGCGGCTTGTCGCGCGAGGCGGCCCGCCGGCCCGGGATCTCGCAGCAGCAGGTCTTGCTGGATGTCCGGCAACCCCGCCAGGTCTTTGCGCGCCTCCGTGAACTGGAGCACCGCGAGCAGGTTGTTGCCGGACGGGGGCGCGATCTCCTTTGTCCAGGCTTCCTCGGCGCTGATTCGCTCGCGCCGCTCCAGCTTCCCGGCCTGCCGATCGAGCGTCTCGCCGGTCAGCACGTGCGGTTCGGCGAGCGTTTTGATCCGCGCGGCCATGCCGATCGGCGTCAGCTCCGGCGATGTCTCGATCGCCCGCACCTTCGCGGCGAAGTCCTCGGCATGGGCGATTAAGGTCTGGAACAGACCGTGGAGTTCGGGGTCGTCCTCGGCGTAGCCGGCCTTCTCCTTCAACTCGAGCTCGGTGCGAACGGTCCGGGCCATCTCTGCGGCGTTCGGCGCAAGCGCCATGGTCTAGGTTCTCCTTTCATCGGTCGCGATCCGTGTCGATCCAGCGGCCCGCGCAGTCATCGGCCGGCTACACGCTGGGGCCGAGCGCTCGCTCGATCCGGCGCCGGAGCTCCGGGGTCAGGGGCAACAGGCCGCGTACGAGCATCGACAGGCGGGGCCAGCAGCGCGGCTGACGGGACGGCGAGCGCCCGCGAGAGATGTTCCACATGATCCAGCCGCGTCGGCCGCAAGCCGCGCTCCAGCGCGCTGATGTACGACTGGGTGAGTCCGGTAAGCGTCGCGATCTGGACTTGGGTGAGGTCACGATCCCGGCGGAGACGCCGCAGATTGTGAGCGAGATGCTCAGTCAGCACCGCGTTTTGCCCCCTCGCGGCACTGACTGGAAAACGAAAACCCGCCAGCGCCGCAGTGCGAGAGCCTACTGCTCGTCTCACACTGCCCGCTCGGCGGGCTTCAGGACTCCTCGGGAGCCCCTTCTCGAACGTTACGCGCCGGCAGAGCCACGGCCCCTCGGGGGCGACCCTGCCCGACCCCTCGGGGGCCAGGCAGCGTCTGCTCTGACTCGAGCACCCAGCGCTCGATCGGTTGCCTCGCGCGAATTCCCGACCCCTCGGGGGCCGGGCCGAACAAGACAACCTGTGCGATGTCTACTGCCTAAAATAGAATTTTAGGCGGCCCGAGCGTCTCCGGCAAGCGAATTCTATGTCACCTAAGCACGCCCCTTGCCCATCCGGCCCGCCTCCAAGGGAGGTTCTTGGAGCGCCTCCGCTGATCGTCGGGCGCATCCCCCGCTCCTGAGTGCAACCTTCGTTCGATGCGGAACAAGCGCACTAAGCGCGGCGGTTTCAACGCCGCTCGATTGCCTCTATCAGCAGCGACTCGATAAGCGTGCGGGCCTCGACGCTGGCCCACTCCCGCGGGCCGATGGCCCGGGCCACCGCCCGTCCGTCTCGCGCGATTAGGAAGCTCGTCGGGAGCCCGACGACCCCATACAATTGTCCGACGGCGCCGGCAGAGTCCAGTAGCAGTGGCATGGTGAGCCCGAGCTGGCTGGCGTACCGGCGAATCGGCCCCGGCTCCTCCCGGAAGTTCACGGCCAGGACTGTGAGTCCGCGAGAGGTGTAGTCGCGGTGGAGTTGCTCGAGGACCGGCAGCTCGGCACGGCACTCGAGGCACCAGCTGGCCCAGAAATTCAGCAGGACGACACGGCTCCGCAAGCTCTCCAGCGACAGCGGGAAGCCGTCCACCGTCGCGCCACTGAATCCTGGAGGCCGCGTGTCAGGAGGATACGCCGAGAGACCGAGTTGCTGGAGCGCGCCGGCGGATTGACCGACCGCCTGGCGCCATCAGGGTCAGAGAGGCGAGGAGGCCCGCGAGAACCCCGCGAAGTCCCGGGTGCACGTCCCCCCCTACGGCTTGCCCTTGATCTCCTGCACCGCCTTGAGGATCGGCTCGCTGGGCATGACCATGGTGCCCCCAGCGGCGCCGAGCAGCCACTGTTGCCGGACGATCCCCTGCTGATCTACCAGAAAGAACGACCGACTGGCCATGAAGTTGCTCGCGCCCAGAATGCCGTAGCTCCGGATGACCTTCAGATCGGGCCAGTCGCTGAGGAGCGGGAACCCCAGGTTCAGGGAATCGGCGAACGTCTTCTGAGCGAAGGGGTTGTCGGAGCTGATGCCGAGGATCTGGACACCCAGCTCGGTGAACTTGGTGTAGTCGGCCTTCCTGGCCGACAGGTTATCCGCTCAGGTGGGAACGAACGCCGCGCCATAGAACTCGAGGAGGACCAGCTTGCCTCGGTACTGACTCAGGCTGATCTTCTCGCCGGTCGTGCTCGCGAGGGTGAAGTCGGGCGCCGGCTTGCCGATCTCCAGCGCCGCCACCTCCTGCCCTCCCCCCACTCCGAGGGCAGCGACCAGGAGTATGCCGGAGAGGATCCGTGCTGTCGCTCGCGTCGTGGTCTCCATGTCTCCTCCCTTCAACCGCGCGGTTACTGGATGAGCCGGTTGGCCCGCTGCAGGACACTGGGTGGAATCAAGAGTCTCAACGCCTTGGCCGTCTTCATGTTGATCGCGAGCTCGACCTTCGGGTTCACCTCGACCGGGATCTGTCCGGGATCCTCGCCTTTCACGATCTTGTCGACCAGGCGGGCGGCCTGGCGGCCTGTGTCGTACCAGTCCGAGCCGTAGCTGACGAGCCCGCCGCGCTCGACCATGAACGCGGCGTTGAACATCGCCGGGAGGCTGCGCTCCGCCGTGGCTTCCAGCACGACGCCAGGGATGTTCAGCGACGTCGTCGGCGGGGCGAGGATCCCGTCCACCTCGGCCTTCCGGAGCTTGGCGAGGGTCGCTCGTGCCTCCGCCTCCGTCCGTACCGGCTTCTCCACGAGCATCACACCGAGCTGTCGGGCCCCGTCGCGGTACGCGCGCGCGGCTGCCGCCGCGTGCGCATCGCTAGGATCGTAGACGTACAGGACGCGCTTCAGGCCCGGGATCAGGTCTTTGAAGATCTCCAGGCGCTTTGGGTTCAGGTCGAGGTCGCCGTCGGTCACCCCGGTGATGTTGCCCCCGGGCCGGGCAAAGCTCCGCACGAGCCCCAACTCGACGGGGTCGCCCACGACTGCGGCAAAGACGATGGGGACCCGGGTGGTGGCCTTCTGGGCCGCCCTCGCCGAGTTCGCGTCCGTGGGGAAAAGAATGTCCGCCCCGTCCCGGATCAGGCCCTGGGCCGCCTCGGGAAGGAGGCTCGAGTCCCCTTGGGTGAACCTGACGCCGATGACGAACTGCTCGCCCTCTCGGTAGCCCAGCGCGAGGAGGCCGTCCCGGAGGCCAACCATTTGGGGAGTCGGACCCCAGGAGTGCGTCAGCGCCCCGATCTTGACGGGGCCCGTGCGCTCGGCCGCCTCCGTGCTCGGGTCGTGGGGTTCGAGGCCCACCAGCACGGCGAGCAGGGCCAAGCCGCATGGCCAGAGGGAGCGCGGACGTCTTCTGGGGGAGCCGTGGTCAGCTATTGTCACGCTTGCCCGCCTTCGCCTAGGTAGCGCGTGCACGATACTCTACGCGCAGGCAGAAGTCGATTCTCCTCTGGTCGATTCTCCTCTGGTACAGCGCTCGGTCGCGGCACCACACCCATCGGATAGAAGCGGGCGAACTCCTCAAGCGCTTCTGCCGATGAGTCCATGTCTGCCCCTAGGACCAAAGTCCGATAGACGAGACCGGGCCCACGACCGTAGTGTGGTTCTGGGAAACCAGGATCGGGATTCGATCTCGGTTCCATGCCGTTCCCAGATTCACATGAACCACGCAGCCCTGGGCTCGACGAGGCCGCGCGAGTTGAACTCGAGAACCAGTTCAAGCAAAGGACCTCCGCGTGGGCCATAAGGGCAACGAGGGGTATACGGAGGAAGCGGACGCGCTCACGAGGCAGTACGAGAGCGTCCGTTTCATCGATGTGCATGGTCCGGTCCTGCATCTGCTCCCGACAGGACCCAGCGATGTGCTCGATATCGGGGCCGGGACAGGACGCGATGCTGCGGCCCTCGCCGGGATGGGGCATCGAGTGGTTGCCGTCGAGCCGACCGCCGCCCTCGGCGATCGGGCGGCTCGCTTACATCCGTCCCCCCGCATTGAATGGATCGAGGACTATCTCCCCCACCTCGCACGTCTCATGAGACGCGGTAACCGGTTCGACGTCGTCATGCTCACGGCCGTCTGGATCCACCTCGACCGGCTGCAACGTGAGGAGGCGATGCCGACGGTCGCCAGTCTCCTTCGCCCCGGCGGGGTCCTGCTGATGACGCTTCGCCATGGCCCTGCCCCGCCCGGTCGACGCCACCTCTTTGAGACGTCGGCGGATGAGACGATCGCCCTGGCTGGTGTCCACGGCTTGCACGTCACCGCGAAGGTGGAACATCAAGCCGATTTCTACGGCCGCCGAGAGGTAACGTGGACGTCTCTCGCTTTTCGATCGCGGACCGACCCGTCAACCTCTGAAGAACCCGGGCCGCTAGGCTAGACGGCGGCCAGGGGGGACCCGGGGCCAGAACCCCCTCCTGGCGCGTGAGTAGGGGGCCAGGGCACGCGTGGAGGGCCCGGAGCGCCTCTCCCTGGGGCCCCACGCGTCCAGGGGGCTGACCTCGCCTCCCAGGAGCCGGGCTTCCGGGGAGGGTCAGGGCAGGCCGTACCGGGCTCGCCTGCGGCGGTCCTCGGCATCCAGCGGGCCCCAGTCGATCCGACCCGAATTGAACTGCTCCGTGCCGGGGATCTGATTCCACGCGGCGAGGTCGACCCGAATGCTGTCGCCGAACATCGGCACCGGGCCGCCCTCGGATCCCGGCTGATGGACGAGCAGATCGGCGAGCACGCCACACGCGGCATTGGCCAGGTCATCGTGGCCATGGGGCCCGTGGTCGATCGAGTCGCGTCCACCGCGACTGGTCCGACGCTCCAGGCCACAGAGCTGGGCCACGAGGCGCGGGTGATCCAGCAGCGCGACTGTCCCCGCGTTGAATGACGGCAGGGCATCGCGATACAGGTCACTCTTTGGCTTCTCGCTCAGCCGATAGCTGACGCCGTGCTTCCTGAACGCTTCCCTGGGCCATTCCCCGGCGAATCTGTCACCGGTGACTTCGTTGATGCCGTACGACCGGAGCAACGCCGCGAGGTCCGCGGTCGCCGACTCGGGCGAGAAGGGTGGGCGGACTTCCCGGAGGGCATCCATCACAGCGATCAGCCGCCCGTCGCGAGTCTCGGCATGGGCGATCGCGAGCGTGAAGGAGTCGGCCCCCGAGCCCCCGGACGGATCGCAAAAGGCGCGGTAGGACACCCCGGGCATCCGGGCCAGTTCGCGACAGCCCGGGGTGACGCACGACTCGACGACCTCCCGGGTGATGAATGCCTCGATGTCGGTCCGGAACTCCGCGAGGTACTCGCCCCGGGCCGCCGCCTCGTCCTTCTCCAGTTCCGCGGCGACGAACGCCTCCGTGATGGTCGGGTTCATCGCGGTGGTCGGCGCGTTCCAGACGAGGACCGGGTCGGCCTCCTGGCCGTAGTGGGCTTTGAACGACTCCCACAGCACGCCGCGCCTGGCGTAGGGGCTGGAGATCCCGAGCAGGAGGGGCTCGGGCACCGTCGCCATCGCCGGCTTGAGCGCGTTCACGATCTCGGTGTCCGGGTTCGCGGAGTCCTCGCTCGGCCAGAAGGCGATCTCGTCGCAGATCGCGGCGACGACCGTGTAGCCTCGCACAGCCCGGAAGCTCGCGGTGTGCACTTCCACCGTGATCCGATTGGTCAAGTGGATCGCTTCGGCAGTCCTCCGCTCCACGAGGGTCGACAGCATGGGCACGGCATCGAGCAGGCCCTGGATGTAGCGGAAGACGACCCGAGCCTGCCGGCGATCGGCGGCCAGGACCATCACGTGACCCCGCTCCCCTGGGGCGAGGACGCGAGAGTAGTCCCGGAAGCACGCCAGGTACACGGCGACGAGGGCGGCGATTCTCGACTTGCCTCCACGACGTCCGACGATCAGCCAGGCTTCTCGCGCTGGCGTCGCGGGCCAGGTGGCGCGTCCGGTGTGGGTCTGGTAGCGGGTGAGATCGTCGGCCGTGGGCGGCAGCGCGAACAGCGCCTTCAACGCCGTCACCCAGGCGGTCCAGCTGGCGGCGGGGGTGAACGCCGGGGCGAAGAGGGTGGGGTCGCGCAGCGTGTCGACGACGCTTGGGAACGCTGCCAGCCGTGGCGGCTTAACTCTCATGCGGCGTCTCGCGATCGAGGAACGTGCAGAGCTTCATTTGAGGAGAGCGCCTGAGCCCCGTACGGGTGAGAGCTTCGCGGAACGTGCAGAGCGCGGAGCGCGGTAGGCGCCGGGGTGCCCCGGTACGGGGTCCAGGTACCGGTGCAGGCGGGGCGCAGGGCGCCGCAGCGTGGGTGCGGGGGTGGCGGCGAGCCCGGTAGGCCGGGGTGGGGCGGGATGGGGCCTGCGGGCGCCTGGCGGTGGGGGGTGGGGGTGCCCACGGCGGCCGCACCAGTACTGGGTCGTAGGCGCACGGCGGCCGCACCAGTACTGGGTCGTAGGCGCAGTAGGCGCAAGCCCCTGAGGACCGCCTACGAGCGGTGGCCGCACCAGTACTGGGTCGTAGGCGCAGTAGGCGGAGTAGGAGGAGTAGTAGGTAGTAGTAGGTAGTTCCCTTCCCATCCTTCCCCGTAGTGGGTTAAGGCTCACGGCGCTGGCTCCCCTGCCGTATCGGGTGGCACAGCGCTGTCGCGCTCGCCATAATTCTGAGCCAGGTACTGGCCGAGCTCGAGAGGCTTCGGCGCCCGTCGCTCGAGGCCCAGCGTCGTCAACACCTTGGTGAGGTGATCCGCAATTCGCATGCGCTCCAGCACGAGGGGGATGAGCCGACCACGTAGGCGACGGCGGCGCACGATGAGAGAGGGTTGTTCCATCAGGAAGGCGTCCACGTGATCGAGGTAGAGACGCGTGCGCGCCGCGTCTTCCACCAACGCGAGCAGTGCGGCCGTCACGCGTTCCGCTCCGCCGAGGTCGTTCACGAGCGTGCCGCGCCAGTCGAGGAGATGGCGAGCGGCCAGGGTTCGGCGGTCGAGCACGGCCAGTCCCCGGACCTTCACCTGGGCCTTGAGAGCGTTCAGACGGGTCCGGGGACGGGTGGGTCCCCCGGAGGACTCGCCCGTGTTTCGGCGTTTCTTCCGTAGCGGCTCGGGGTTAGGCCCAAGCGTGGGGTCGAGCGGGGGCGTGTCCATGTTAGGCAGCCCGTACCCGCCCGACCAACGAAACCCGCAACCTAAAGCGGGCGTGTCCCCGACGGGACACGCCAGCAGCGCCATTCTCGCGCGAGTCTACCTCCTACTCCATGCCTATGCTAACTTGCGTTTCCGAGCGGCGAGCAAGTGGCGAGTGAAATCAAGTGGTTGAGCGCATAGTCCGTAGGGACCTCCCGCTCGTAGGACTCGGGATCTGGGGCCTCCCTCGGTGGGCCATCAAACGCCGGCGAGCGCTATCGCAACGGTATCGGCGACCCGGGAACCTTGCCGTCGCTTCGCTTCGCACCGGTGCGGACCCCTTCGATCGGCAGCCGTCCCGCGAACATCAGGAAGTCTGCAATGCCGAACACGTCGGTGTAGACGATACCGTTCCAGTGCAGCGACACGAAGGGTTCAGTCGTCGGCCTCTCCTCGAAATCGATGTCGTACGCTCGAAGCATGGCCCTCACCTTCTCAGTTTCGCGCGTCTCATTCACGTAGAGAATCGGCCGGGAGGGCGCCGACGAGTATTCCATCCTCACCTCACGCGCCTGCTCACTTCAGCGTTCTCCACGCGAAAGCCACGTTCCGCTGCTGGTCCGTCACGGACCTGGGATCGCTGCCCCTGACCGCGCACCTTTCCGTGGCGCGCCTGCATGCCTCAGCAACCTCCACATCCCGCCTCGCTCGGCGACGTTTGCCGGAAGGGAATCGCGACGGACCGAAGGCAGAAAGAGGATGGTCCGCGAGCGCGGCGAGTACGCGCAGCAGCTCACTCCTTCTCCGGGATACAGATTCTCGGCCCGGTGCGCGGGCCCCATTGGGGGGCCAAGCAAATCGTCCCCTCATACCTCAATCTCGACGTCCGCCCCGGTGACGCGAACCGGATAGCTCGTGACGTCTTGCCGAGCCGGTGCCCCGAGGACGGCCCCGGTCCGGATGTCGAACTTCGCCCCGTGCCAGGGACACGTCACCTCGGCCCCCTCCACCGTCCCTTCGGACAACGGCCCCCCTCGATGCGTGCAGGTATCGCTCAAGGCATAGAAGGTCCCCTCCACGCGAAGCAGGGCCATCTTCTGACCTTCCACTTCCACCAGCTTGGCTTGTTCGTCTTCCAGCTCGTCGGTCGTGGCGACCTTGATGAAGCGGGTCATCGATGCCTCCTCCTTGGACGCCCTGTCGGCCGACGACCGTTCGTCGTCTCGACGGCCTTGCCCAGGTTTCCAGCGATCAGTTCCTCGTCGTGCAGGGCTTCACCCCGGGGTTGTCGACGAAGAACTGTTTGTTGAGCTCGATGAAGGGTTTCGATGGCTCCGGAACTTCGTCCTCGGCGAAGATGGCTTTCACCGGGCAGACCGGTTCGCAGGCCCCGCAGTCGATGCACTCGTCCGGGTGGATGAAGAGCAGGATGAATCGGGCGTTGGCGTGGTCCGGCGACGGGCGGTCGAGGCCGCTCCAGAACGCGTAGCCCGCGCGCGCGGAAGCCGAGCAGACGTTGGTGTGCGAATTGTGCCCGTCGATCCCCCAGGCATGCATGATGCGCTGGTGATAGACGAGCTCGTGGCCCGGGCGGCCGACGTGATACATGACCTCGTTGCGCCGGCCCTCGACGAGCGCCTTCCGGATGCGCGCGGCGATGTCGTCGAGCGCCTGGCCCCAGGTGACGCGCTCCCACTGACCCCCGCCCCGCGGCCCGACCCGCTTCAACGGATGGCGGATGCGCTCGGGATCCTCGACCTGGTTCAGGGTGGCCGGTCCCTTCGCGCAGTTGCGGCCACGGCTGCCGGGGTGCTCCGGGTTCCCCTCGAACTTCTGGATCGTGAGACGGTCCTTGTCCACATAGGCCAGCAGCCCGCAGCCAGCCTCACAGTTGAAGCAGATGGTGGGACGAGCTGATAGCGGCGCTCGACGCGGCGCGGCCAGGCCTGCGGGTTGTACTCGGCCCAGTCCTCCCAGCGCTCGACCGGCGGGTAGCTGGCGAGGCCGCCCGGCGGCGCCGTTAGGTTCTGCGCCGCCGGATGGAGCGGCTCGATCGAGGGAGATTGCGGCATCATTCGCCCTTCAGCTGAGCGGGACGGCCTGTCCCGCCCGCACCCAGCAGTCTTCCCAGAGGTAGAGGCCGACGAGGGCCAGGGCGCCGGCCAGGACGCTGGTGGCGCCGGAGGCCGGGATCACGAGAAGCGCGGGGAGCAGCGTGCCAGCAGCGATCACTCCGCCCCAGAAGATGCGGCTCAGCGGGCCTCGGGTGATGATCCGCGCGGCGGCGTTCGCGTCCCTGTTCGCGTGGGGCGTGTAGCACTCGGCGAGGACGAGCAGGAGGTTCACGCCCAGCCCCAGGAGGAGGAGCCCCCGCGAGGACGCCGACGGCGGGGTCACCAGGAGGGCCGCGGCGGCGCCGGCGGTCACCACCGAGGCCAGGAGGTGCGGGAGCACGAGCGGGCTCTGCCAGAAGTCCCGCCCCTCCGCCTGGGCGAAGAGGAACGCGCTGTAACCCGCGGCCCCAAGCGCGAGGAGCAGGAGCGGCGCCGCCAGGACCGTGAGCACGGCGACGACGCCCGCGAGGGCCGCGAGGATCCAGGCGCCGAGCGCCACGCCGAACGCGAGGAGGATCCAGGCGCCCAGGACGAGCCAGGAGCGCGGGTTCGGCCGGAGGAGAAGGTAGTGGAACCGCTCGGGACGCTTGAGGTCGACGATCAGCAAGCCCCCGGTGAGCAGCAGGAAGAGCAGCGCGATGAGCGGAAGGCCCAACTCGGCGGCGCTCCCCCCGCCGAGCACGCCGGCGGCGGCGGCGAGGGCCGCGCCGGCGGCGACCGACTTTGTCCAGAGGTACGCCCCGACGCGCCACCCCCAGGGTCGGGGCTCGTGCGACACATCGTACACGGTCCGGCCCAGGGCCTCGACGGGCTTCGGTGTCGCGCGCGTTGGCCGGGCCGGCTGCCATCCGCCGGCGAGCGCGATGAGCGACAGCGGCTCGCCCGGACTCTGTCCCCAGAGGGTCGCCGGCGACGCCTCCTGGAGCGTGGGCGCGAGTGTGGCGTGGTCGGCCCCGACGTAGAAGAGCTTCGGGCGGGTCCCCTGCTCCGGCTTCCGGACGCTCACGTGCTCCCGGGCGATCACACGAGAGACCTCGCTCTCGGGGTCGTCGAGGTCTCCGGTGAGAATCGCCCGCACGGGGCAGACGATCACGCACGCGGGCTCGAGCCCCCGCTCCACCCGGTGGGCGCAGAAGTGACACTTGGCGGCCGTCTGCGTGTCGGGGTCGATGTAGAGCGCGTCGTACGGGCACGCCTGCATGCACGCCTTGCAGCCGATGCAGCGGTCGCGGTCGAAGTCGACGATCCCGTCGGGCCGCCGGTAGAGCGCGACGGTCGGGCAGATCGTCACGCAGGGCGCGTTGTCGCAGTGGTTGCAGCGGAGGACCGCGAAGTGCCGGCGAGTGTTCGGGAACTCCCCCTTCTCGACGTACTTCACCCACGTCCGGGCCACGCCGAGGGGAACGCGGTTCTCCTCCTTGCACGCCACCGTGCAGGCGTGGCAGCCGATGCACCGCGTCTGGTCGATCACGAAGCCGTAGCGCATCAGAACTCGGGCGCCCGGGACTTCGAGCCATTGTCGGAATCGGCAAGGATCTCGAAATAGTCCTCAGCCGCCCGTGTCAGATTGAACCGGGGTCGAAGCCCAAAAGCACGCCTCGCCTTGGAGATGTCCACGCCGCAATACGTCGCCATGTCACCCATCCCGAGGTAGTCCTCCCCGCCAGCCTGTCCCTCGCCAAAACCTCGTCCGGCGGACAAGGGGTTGACCTTCACGCTCTGACCCGGGGACAATCGCCGTCCCATGATCACCACGCTGCTCCATCTGCTTCGCCTCTTCCTGTTCCTCTGCGGCGGCCACCGCCAACTCGCCCTCGAGAATCTCGCCTTGCGCCAGCAGCTCACTGTGTACAGGAGGACGGTGGCCCGGCCGAGGCTGCGCCGTGGCGACCGGCTCTTTTGGGTCGCGCTGTCTAGGCTGTGGAGAGGCTGGAAGCAGGCTTTGGTCATCGTCGCCCCCGATACCGTCCTGCGCTGGCAGCGGCGCCGCTTCCGCCTGCACTGGACCAAGCTCTCCGGTCGGCCCGCCGGGGGCCGCCCGCCCATCAGCCCCGAGATCAGAGCCCTTGTCTCACGAATGGCTGAAGCGAATCCCCTGTGGGGCGCCCCCAGAATCCATGGCGAACTCCTCAAACTTGGCATCGCCGTGGCCGAGCGCACCGTCTCCAGGCTGATCCCCAAGCGACGCTCCCCGCCCTCCCAGACCTGGCGCGCGTTCCTGACCAACCATGTCCCGGACCTCGTCGCCATCGATTTCTTCACAGTACCACCGCGCATTTGCGCGTGCTCTTCGTCCTCGTCGTCCTCGCCCACCATCGCCGTCGCATCCTCCACTTCAACGTGACCGAACATCCCACCGCCGCATGGACCGCCCAGCAGATCGTCGAGGCGTTCCCGGACGACACCGGGCCAGCCTACCTCCTCCGCGATCGCGACACGATCTACGGCGAGGAGTTCGCACGGCGAGTCAAGAGCATGGGGATCCGCGAGGTCCTCACCGCCCCCCGCGCGCCCTGGCAGAACCCCTTCGTGGAGCGGGGGATCGGCTCCATCCGGCGCGAGTGCCTGGATCACTTCCTCATCCTGAACGAGGCCCACCTCCGCCGACTCCTGCACGCCTACGCCGCCTACTACAACACCACGCGGCCACACCAATCGCTCGACAAGAACAGTCCCCAGCCCCGAGCTATCGAACCTCCACCATGCGGCCGGATCATCGCTATTCCTCAGGTCGGCGGACTCCACCACCGATACCAGCGCGCCGCCTGATCACCGCCCGCCGCGATTCACCCTTCGCTCGTTCCCCAGATCCGGCAGGCTGCCGTCAGCACTGTGGCGCTTCACGGTCGCGTCTGAACCGCCTCCCCTTGCGGCCTTCCCATCTCCGTGGGACATTGCTCTTCCGGCCCTGGACAGTCAAACTCAGCGTGGTGCCAGCGTGACACTGGCGCCGATGAGGTTTCTAACCAGGACAGGCAGCTGATGACTCCTACTGGGGACACCCGGTGGGAGTCTTTTGTTTCTGGGGCGTCGCGCCAGGAGGTGGACCATGGCCGAGCAGGAGCGCAAGGCGAAGCAGAGGAGCGAGTCCGAGCAGCAGAACGAGCCGGCGCCAGCCGCGAGCACGAAACTGACCGAGAAGGGTGCGAAGATCAGGAAGAACATCGACGAGGTAATCGACGAAATCGACGGCATACTCGAGGAGAACGCTGAGGAGTTCGTGAAGAGCTACGTACAGCGCGGCGGCGAATAGCGGCCGAAGCCGCTGACCCGCCGTCGAGCCCAGGAGCGGGGCGGACTCGACGGTCCCGCCTTACGATCCCGATCCGTAGCGGACCACGTGGGCCCGCTCAGTGAGCACGAGGCCCCCTGTCATGAGGGTGTCGATCTTGCCGAGGAGCTCCTCGACGTGCCCGGGGGAATCGATGGTCTCGATGACCACCGGGAGATCGGCGGCCACGCATTCGAGGGTCGCCGTGTGGATCACCCGGTCGTGCCCGTAGACCTCCTTGGACAGGGCCTTGCTGTAGTTCGAAAGCGCCGCTTTCGCCGCGGCGTAGGCAATCGTGGCGTCGGGCAGCGGCAACTGACGTTGAATGGACGTGATGTGGATGATCACCCCGGAGCCCTGCGTGATCATCGAGGGCAGCAGGGTGCGGTCCAGACGAACTGCGGCGAGCAGGTTCTGGTCCAGGGCCTTGTGCCATTCGTGGTCGTCGAGCACGGCGAAACCGCCGGCGGGCGCCGAGGAGCCCCCCACGACATGTACGATGATGTCGATTCCCCCCAGACGTTCGCGGACCGCGTGGGCGACGACGTCGCAGCCTTCAGCGGTCGAGACGTCAGCGGCGACGAACTCATCCGCATGATCGGCCCGTTCGGGCTGTGACCGGGCGGTGGTGAGCACGATCGCGCCGGCTTCCCGCAGGGTGGCCACGACCGCTTGGCCAACCCCCTTCGTGCCGCCTGTGACCAGCGCGCGCTTACCTTTAAGTTCCAAGCAGTCGCTCATCAGTACACCTCCGGAGCCGTCCACCTGCTGAAGACGCGCCCGATCGGCCTATTCACGCAGGTCGCAGCTGACTCCGGGCCCGCGCCCGGACCACGCTCGGTAGAACGGCAGTCCGACCTCGGCCACCAGCGACCGGTAGCCCACCCTCGTCCGTGACGCCTCATCATTGCTCATAGTTCTCCACAACCTCGGGTGGTCGAACGCGCGCCGCATCCGGATCGCCTCCGAACTCGCGGCGGGCGCGCCGCTGGCGCAGGAGATCCCAACATTGATCGAGCTCCACCTCGAGGGTTCTGAGTCGCTGGCGGTCACCTTCGGAGAGTTTCCCCTGCCCGTACAGCGCATGCTCTTCCTTGACGAGTCGCTCGATATGCTTCAGGACCGGCCGATCGCTCTCCTGCTCTGTCATGAGCCACCTTCCCTCGTCGCGTGAACGACACCCTCGCGCCTTACAGTGAGTCCATGCGACGCTCACCGCCACAGATCGCGCCTGCGTGAGTCGTCACCAGCCTTTCCTCATCATCCACCCCCGCACACCCCTTGACGCCAGTATGGAGCCGGCCAGTCTGCGGCGACACCGTCGGCCATTGACGCCATCCAGTCTCTCGCCGGCCGGCCCACCCATCACACACGCGCGCCCTGCTACCCCACGTCATCCAGGGAGGGACGGCGTTGGATCCCGGCTTTGACCGCGCATTCTGCCGCTCCACGCGACTCGCGGCCATCGAGGCCGCCGCCGTCAGTCGCGACGGAGAGATCGGGTGATGACGATCGTGATTTCTTGGCACTTGCTCGACCGCACCGTCCTAGCGCCGGCCCGCTCTACACTTGGGCCATCCCGCCGTCCACGAACAGTTCCGTCCCGGTGATGTAGCTGCTGTCGTCGGAGGCGAGAAACACCACGGCCTTCGCGATCTCCTCGGGGGTACCGAGTCGGCCGAGCGGAACACTGTTGGAAATCATCTGCCGTCGTTGCTGGCCCGTTTCCGACGATGCCAGCAGGTCACTCAGTCCAGGCGTGTCGATGGAGCCTGGGCTCACCGCGTTCACGCGAATGCGGCGCTCCTTTAAGTCCGTTGTCCAGGTCCGAGCGAACGAGCGCACAGCGGCTTTCGTGGCGCTATAGACACTATTCGAGGACAGCCCTTTGCTGGCGACAATCGACGCGTTCAGAATGATCGAGGCACCATCCGGCATCAGCGGCAGCGCCTTCTGGACGGTGAACAGGAGGCCTTTCACGTTGATGTCGAAGATCGAGGCGTACAGTTCCTCAGTGATCATGCCGAACAGGGCATACCTCGTCACACCGGCATTCGCGAATACGATATCGAGTCGGGGCCGCTCGCGCTTGATTTGTTCGAAGAGGCGGTCAAGATCACCCAGGTTCGACACGTCGCCTTGCACGCCGGTGACATGGCTTCCAATCTCCTTGACTGCCGCTGCCAACTCGGGGTCACGGCGCCCCGTGACGACGACGTAGGCGCCCTCGCTCACGAATTGCTTCGCTGTCGCCAGGCCGATGCCGCTGGTGCCCCCGGTAATCAGTGCGGTCTTTCCGTCGAGCTTACCCATGCGTCTCTCCTCACTCTCCTACGCCGCGCCCTCTCGTTGCCTGCCTACTTCGGGCGGCGTGGTACCACGAGGTTCCCGATGGTGACCTGAACAGCCTCGTCGTGCTGGTTGAGCGTCGTCGTTCGCACCTTGATCACTCCTTGAGCGGGACGCGACCGTGACGGCCGCATCTCGAGGACCTCGGCCTCGATGCGCAACGTATCCCCGGGCCGCACGGGCCGTGGCCAACGGAACTCGTCGAAGCCACCGCCCACGATGCCCCCGGCGGGTTTGAGGTCGCTCTCGACCAGCAGCCGCATCGTGATCGCGGCGGTGTGCCAGCCGCTGGCGGCCAGGCCGCCGAAGATCGTGTCACGCGCGGCGTGCTCGTCGAGATGGAACGGCTGGGGATCGAACTCAGCGGCAAAGGTCTTGATTCGCTCCTCGTCGACCGCCAACGGATCGGAGCGAAAGATCTGGCCGACGGCATAGTCTTCGAGATATCGGCCGGTCATCTCGACGCTCTCCTCCCCGAACGAGCCTCGCGCATCCGTGGATAGGCGGCCGGGCGAACCACGCTTCGCCGCTCGCGACAGCCTTCGTTCGTCAGCCCGAACGCCGCACGCACCGCGCTGAGCGCGACGACTGCTACAGAACACGATTGGGCTCGTCGCGCCCGCCATCGCGCAGACACGGCCCCGGTGTGTTCGGCCCAGCGATCCCC
>CAVXVV010000074.1:0-116878 GCA_963765195.1 uncultured Candidatus Rokubacteria bacterium | reverse complement strand
TGACGCAGGGAGCGTGGCCATGGGCGGAGAATCGCGGGTTCTCGGAGCGTGCCCGATGGACTGCCCGGACACGTGCAGCTGGATCGTGACCGTGAAGGACGGGCGCGCGGTGCGGCTCGAGGGCGATCCCCAGCACCCGTTCACGCGCGGCGTCCTGTGCGCGAAGCTCAACGACTACGTCGCCTATACCCAGTCTCCCGAGCGTCTCCTCTATCCGATGCGGCGGGTCGGTCCGAAGGGCCGGGGCAAGCTCGAGCGCATCACCTGGGACGACGCGCTCGACGAGATCGCCGGGCGGTTCGAGGCCATCATCCGGGAATTCGGCGCCGAGGCGATCTGGCCCTACGTCGGCTCCGGCAGCATGGGCCTCCTCCAGGGCGTGTATGCCGCGGGGCGCCGGCTGTGGAACGTCCTCGGAGCCTCGCGGCACCTGATGACGATCTGCACGATCGCGGGCGGGTATGGGACCGGCTACACGCTGGGCGACAACCGCGTGGGGATGGATCCCGAGACGCTGCGCTTCTCGAAGCTCATCATCCTGTGGGGCAGCAACACGCTGACCAGCAACCACCATCTCTGGCGCAGCATCACGATGGCCCGCCAGGCGGGCGCCCACCTCGTCGTGATCGACCCCGTCCGGACCCGGACCGCCAGGGTCGCGGACACCCACCTGGCGCCGATCCCGGGCACGGATGCCGCGCTGGCGCTGGGCCTCCTGAACGTCGTGCTGGCCGAGGGCGCGGAGGACCGGGACTTCATCGCGCGCCACACGCTCGGCTGGGACGCGTTCCGCCAGCGCATCCTCGAGTATCCGCCGGAGCGCGTCGCGAGCATCTCTGGCCTTCCGGTCGAGGCCATCGTGGAGCTCGGGCGGCGGCTCGCGCACACCCGCCCCACGGGGATCCGGTTGACCATGGGGCTCCAGCGGCACGGGGGCGGGGGGATGGCGGTCCGGACCATCACCTGCATCCCCGGGGTCACGGGGGACTGGCGCCATCCCGGCGGCGGCGCCGGCTACGACACCCGCGGGTTCTTCGGCGTGAACTGGCCGGCCCTGTATCGCGACGACCTGCGGCCCGCCGTCACCCGCGCGCTCAGCATGACGCGGCTCGGCGAGGGCCTCCTCGAGGCGAAAGACCCGCCCGTCAAGGCGCTCTTCATCTACGCGAGCAATCCGCTCGCCAGCGTGCCGCACCAGACGAAGATCCGGCAGGGCCTGGAGCGACCCGACCTCTTCACGGTGGTCGCGGAGCACTTCCGCACGGACACCGTCGAGTACGCGGACCTGGTCCTCCCCGCCACCACCCAGCTCGAGCACGCCGATCTCCAGATCTCCTACGGGCACCTCTACATCTCGTGGAACGAGCCGGCGGTGCCGCCTCCGGGCGAGTGTCTGTCGTCGACCGAGATGTTCCGACGCCTGGCGCGGCGCCTCGGCCTCGACGAGCCCTGCCTCTACGACGAGGACGAGGAGATGGCGCGCCAGGTCCTCGCCTCCGATCACCCGTCGCTCTCCGGCATCACGCTCGAGGCGCTCAAGGCGCGCGGATGGATGCGGCTCAACTATCCCGAGCCGTTCGTGCCGTTCGCCGCCGGGTTCCCGTCGCCCTCCGGGCGGCTCGAGTTCTTCACCGAGCGCATGATCGAGGCCAGGCTCGATCCGCTCGCGGGCTACACGCCGCCGTACGAGGCGGCTCAGCAGGGGACGCCGCTCGCCGCGCGCTACCCGCTCGCGCTGATCGCGGGCGCGAACCACTACTTCCTGAACTCGCTGTTCGCGAACGTCGCGAGCCAGCGGAAGCGATCGGGCCGGCCGGCGGTCCGGATCCATCCCGACGACGCGGCGGCGCGCGGGCTCGAGACGGGGCACGAGGCGCGCGTCTTCAACGACCGCGGCGCGTTCGTGGCCCTGGTCGAGGTCACGGACGGGGTGCGCCGGGGTGTGGTCGCCAGCACCAAGGGGCAGTGGCCCCGGTTCGTGCCGGGGGGCGCCACCGTCAACGCCACCGTGGACGAGCGCGACGCCGACATGGGCGGCGGCGCGGTCTTCCACGACAACCGCGTCCAGGTCGAGCGACTCTAGGCCGACGGCGTGCCGGGCGGCGCCGTCCGCATCGCGATCGGGGCTCTCCTGGCGCTGTCGCCGGTCCTGACGGCGCTGGGGCTCCTGGCCCTCGCGGAGTGGCGCGATCGACGCCGGGCGGCGGCGATCGCCTGGCAAGTCCGGCTCACCGACGCCATCTCGACGGAGCTGGGCGGGGTCGTCGCCCCGGTGGTCTCGAAGCCGCTGGGCGCCCGCTGGCGGGTCGCCATGCGGGTGCCGGTCGACCCGGCCGGCGCTGGTGAGCCGCGTCCTCGCCATCACCCACGAGACACTGCGAGACCTTCGGATCGCGCGGTACGAGCTCGTCCTCACGCCGGAGCCGGCTCCAGCGCGGCGGGGCGAATCGACCGATCCGGAGGAGCGTCGCCCGCGCGTGGCACGACTCCCGTCGTCGCGGCTGACGACGGTGCCCGGATCTACGGAGGCGCGCTGGCGCCGGCGCCGGCCGGGCGCGTTCCGGGGCGCGGCGCGCGCCCCCGGAGGAGCTCCCTCGCGACGAGGTAATCCGCGTCGGCGAGGAACATCGGGATCGTCAGGGGGTTCGCCGCCGGATCTCGAACGCGGGCGGATGGATCGGCACGGGGCTGGGCGTCACTCGCCGCCCGCGCAGGCGAGCTCGACGAGCTGGCGCGCCTCGGCGAGCCGGAGCTGATATCGCCCGCGGAACTGCTCCGCCGGCAGCAGGACGTCCGCGATCCACTCCCCCCAATGAACCGGATTCTTGCCGAAGTCGGCGTCGCCTGCGGCGATGCGCGCGGCGCGGACGGCGTTGGCTTGATCGATGAACCACTTGATCTGGAGCTCCGGATTGTCGGGGAATCCGGCGTACAGGCCCCGATTCCAGATGCTCTCGCGCATCTCGAAGTAGCCCACGGCGTCGGCGTCGCCGAAATTGAGATTCCGCAGGCCGGAGGCCACGAGCGCCGCCATGATCGGGAGCTCGGGCGGCAGCCCTGCCTCCCGCGCGCGGTTGGCCATCCAGCTCGCGATGTCGACCCGTGATGCGTCATCGCCCGGGTAGCTCGTGAGGAGAAGGCACGGGGGCGGTGTCGCGCAACCGGTGTCGATCAGCGAGCGGGCTTCCTGCAGCCGGGCCTCGTAGGCGGCGGGCCGCCCCGCCACGAGCGCGAGCGTGATCCACTCGCCCCACTGCGAGGAGCGCTCACCGAAGTGGCGAGCGCCGAGGAACACGGCGCGATCGCGTATCGCGATGAGCTGATTGAGGAGCCATTCCAGCTGGAGCGGGGGATCGCCCTGGAAGCCGGCGTACGGCCCGTCGCCCCAGAGCCGCTCGAGCATCCCGAAGTAGCCGGCGCGTCCGGCGCGATCGACGGGCAGATTGCTGAGGCCGGAGCGCGCCAGCGCCGCCAGCACCGGCAGCTCGCCCGGCAACCCGCGCTCCACGGCGCGTGCCGCCATCCACGCCGCGATGGTGGCCGGCGCGGCATTCTCTCCCGGGAAGGTTGCCGGGTAGGCGCAGCCCACTGCCTGGGCATGACCGGCGCTGCCGGCCAGGAGCGCGGCCACCAGCACCGCCGTCATCACCCGAGTACCCATTGCATCGCTCCTTCAATCTTGGGCCGCCTGTGGGTCCATGTGCGCCGGGCGTCGATTCCACCCCAGCCCCCGCGCCTTACGCGTTTGGCAGTTCTTTCCTGCAGTTCCCCACAAGCCGCGCAAGAGTCGCGCCAGGGGGGCTCGAAGGAGCCGTGAAGACGCCGAGGGAGAAGAGGTGCATCGTGGCTAGCCAGAAACCCAGTAGCCACCGGCACCTACACGGGGGGCCACGGCGTCGCGGCCTCAACCCCCAGGTCAGGCGGAGGCTTCGGGCTGCGGGACATGTGAAGGAGTCCGACAGGGGTGTGAAGCCGTCTGCAGCAAATGCGAAGCAAGCGTCAGTACCAAGCCTAGACCCGGCGTAGCCGCGAGCGGCCCGCGCGTGATGCGGTGGGGCCATGCAGCGCTCGATCTCGGCCTCGAGGTCGGCCTTCTCCGCCTCCCGCTGCGTGATCGCGGCGATCATTGTCGGCAGCGCGGCGCCGCCTTGGGCGATCGCTCGGTGAAGTGCTGGAGTTCCGTCCCCAGCGTCGCCAGCCGGGCGTGGAGCGCCTCGACGCGCGCCCGATCCTGCGCCGCCGGCGCGGGCAGTGTCAAGAACGAACAGGTCGCCGGGCTCTTCCGGCGCGGGGAAGGGGAAGCGCGGGTCTCTTGATCGCCCGCGATCGTCAGGCCATGCCGATGCGCTTGGCCCCTTTGCGGAACAGGGCCGCGCCGTTCGGATCGAACCGGAAGGCCGCGAGGAAGTCGCCGATGTCGTACCCGGGATGCGCGCGGCGCAGCGTCGCGGCCCAGGCGCGCGCCTGCTCGAGGGACCCGGCCAGCGCCAGGCTGAAGGCCGCGATCCCGAGGATGTGCGGGTGCGCGTTCGGGCGGGACGCCGCCTTGACGGCATAATCGGCGGCTTCCTCGAACCGCCCGAGGCGGACGAGCGCCATGGCGCGCGCGCCGAGCATCCCGAACAGGAGCGGGTCGAACGGGCTCAGCCGGCGCGAGTGATCCGAGGATGAGATGGCGGCCTTCGCGTCGCCCGTCTGGGAGTTGACGAAGGCGAGCGTGTAGTGCCCCAGCGCGAAGTTGGGGCTCAGATCGATCGCGCGCTCCAGCTCGACGACGGACTGGTCGTCCTGGCCGCGCAGCCACAGTGCTCGGCCCATGGCCCAGTGGGCGGCGGGATCGCGGTCGTCCGCCATGAGCCCTTGCCCGGCGGCTTCGTAGGCGCGGTCGATGGCCGGCTGACGCTTCGCCCAGCCCTGGAACGCGGTCTGGAAGTGCGTGAAGGACAGGCCGGCGTAGGCGCGCGCGAAGGTCGGGTCGAGGCGCACCGCCGTCTCGAAGAAGTGCCGGGCGCGCGCGTTGTCGGCCTTGCTGAACCGGTACATGTGCCAGAGGCCCCGGTGGTGCGCCTCCCACGCGTCCAGCGAGCTCGGCGGGCGCAGGATGGCGCGGTTCCGCTCGATCGTCTCGATCTCGCTCGCGACGGAGGCGACGATCCGGTTGCCGATCTCCTCGAGGACGAGGAACGCGTCGTCCAGCTTGTGCTTCATGATCTCGGCCCAGACGATCCGGGCAGTCCGCGTCTCGGTCAGCTCGACCGTTACCGTGAGGCGCTTCGCGTCGCGCTGAATGGCGCCGCTCACCACGTAGTCGACGTTCAGCATCCGGCCCGCTTCCTCGGGGCCGACGTGGCGGTCGTGAAGCGCGAACACCGTCCCCTGCGCGATGACGAACAGGACGCGCAGCTTGGCGAGCCGGGTGATCACGTCGTCGGCGAGCGCGTCCGCGAGCCCGCCGCGGGCCTCGGCGGTCGCGGACCGGTCGACGAACGGCATCACCGCGACGGAGGCGCGGCGGGACGCCGGGATGATGAGGGTGTCACCGGTCGCCGGCGCGGCGGGAGCGGAGACCTGGATGCCCGGCGGGGCGGCGGCGTGGGCCCGCGCCGACTGCCAGGCGTGGCGAAGCGGCGCGGTATCGAGGCCCTCGCCCTCGAACAGCCGCGCGGTCGCCGCCAGATGCTCCTCGCCTTCCCGGATCTGGCCGCCCCGGGCGAACGCGCTCAGCAGGAGCTCGTGGACGCGCGGATCGAAGGGCGCCAGCTGGAGCCACTGCTCGAGGTACGGGAACGCCTCGTCGTCGGGCAGGCGCTTGACGAGGTGCTCGAGCAGGGCGGCGTGGCTGCCGCGGAATCGCCGGCGCTGGGCGGTGAGCCAGCCGTCGAAGACCGGGCTGCGGCCGATCTCGAAACCCTCGAGGAGCTCCCCGCCGAACAGCGCGGCCAGCGCACGCTGCCGGTCCGGCGGGAGCTTCTCGATGCCTTCGCCGGCCGCGCGGGCCACCTCGATCGCGTCGACGAGACAGTCAGAGAGGTCGAGCCACACGGTGTCGCCGCGGGTCTGGACGCGCTTCCGGCCGCGATCGTCGACCAGGCCCCGGACCTTGCTGAGGCACCAGCGGAGCTCGCCGCGCGGGTCGTTCGGCACGTCCCAGAGGAGCTCGCACAGCTGGCTCCGCGCCGCGGGCCGCGGCGCCAGGGCCAGATAGGCGAGCAGCGCCCGCACCTTGCGGGACGCCGGGAGCGTCACGGGGGCGCCCCGCCGCCAGACCGTCAGGCGCCCGAGCAGCCGGACGTGGATCGCGGGTGTCGGCCCGGGCCGGCCCAGCCCGGCGAATTCCTCGGGAATTCCCACGGCGGCTACCACGGTGGCTCCCACGTCGGGCCGCTACGCTCGGGATCGACGGTCACGGCCCGCAGATGGAGCGGTGCCCGGATGACCGCAGTGGCCGATGCGAGACGAAGCATCGAAGGACGACGAGGAGAGATGACATGGACGCAAGCACCGTAGCCATGGCCCGGACCCGGGAGCCCGCCGCCCAACCAGACCTCGAGGCGCTCAAGGCGCGCCAGCGGGCCGCCTGGTCCTCGGGGGATTATGCCATCGTCGGGACGACCCTGCAGATCGTCGGCGAGGAGCTGTGCGAGGCCCTGGACGTCCGCGCCGGACAGAAGGTGCTGGACGTCGCCGCCGGCAACGGGAACGTGGCGCTCGCGGCCGCCCGCCGGTGGTGCGAGGTGGTCGCCTCCGACTACGTGCCCGAGCTCCTCGAGGGCGCCCGCGAGCGGGCCGCCGCCGAGCGGCTCCCCATCGCGTTCCAGGAAGCCGACGCCGAGGCCCTCCCGTTCCCGGACTCGAGCTTCGACGTCGTCGTGTCGACGTTCGGGGTGATGTTCACCCCCGACCAGGAGATGGCGGCGAGCGAGATGGCCCGCGTCGTGAAGTCCGGCGGGAAGATCGGGCTGGCCAACTGGACCCCCGAAGGCTTCATCGGCCAGGTCTTCAAGACCATCGGCCGCTACCTCCCGCCGCCCGCGGGCGCGAGGTCCCCGGCGCTCTGGGGCACCCGGAACCGGATCCACGAGCTGTTCGGGATCCACGCGGCCTCCATCACGACGGCGCAGCGGCACTTCGTGTTCCGCTACCGCTCGCCGGCGCACTGGCTCGAGGTCTTCCGGGCCTACTACGGCCCGCTCCTCAAGGCCTTCGCCGCGCTGGAGCCGGCATCGCGCGCGGCGCTCGAGACGGATCTGCTGACGCTGATCGATCAGCTCAACCGCGCGCGGGACGGCTCCATGGTCGTGCCCGGCGAGTACCTCGAGGTCGTGATCACCAGAGATTGACGAGCGTGGGCCTATCGCGCCCACGGGAAAGGAAGCAGCCATGAACCATGCTGGACGTTCCCTCGGAGTGATCCGCTCCACCGCCGTGGCCCTGGGCCTCGGCGCCATGCTGGCCCTCCTGCCGTCGACGCAGGCCACCGAGATGCACCACACGGTGGTGGCGGCCGACGCCGTCAAGTGGGGCCCGGCCCCGCCGTCCCTGCCGCCCGGCGCGCAGGCGGCCGTCCTCCTCGGCAACCCGGCCAAGGAAGGGCCGTTCGTGCTCCGTCTGAAGTTCCCGGCGGGCTACGCGGTGCCGCCGCACAAGCATTCGAAGGACGAGCTCCTCACCGTGATCGCGGGGCAGTTCGCGGTCGCGTCGGGGGAGAAGCTCGATCGCACGAAGAGCCCGTTCCTGCCGACGGCGAGCTTCGTTCACCTCCCGGCCGGTATGCCGCACTACGCCTGGGTCGAGGCGGAGGCGGTCGTGCAGATCAACGGCGTCGGCCCGTTCGACGTGACGTACGTCGATCCCAAGGACGACCCGCGCAACAAGCAGTAGCTCTCGGCGATACCCGGGGACCCATCGCCGCCGCATCACGCGTCGGCGATGACGGTCCCCGGGTACCCCTCGGAAGGCATGGCCGTTCCGCGCGATCACGCGAGGCGACAGCCAGCGTCGAGAGCCGATGAGGCATAATGACCGCGGATGACGCTCGCGACGCGGCCGAAGCGCCTGGGGTTCTTCACGCGCCTCCTCGATGAGACGGGCCCCGCCGAGCGGTACCGGCTGGCGATCGCGCAGATCGTCCACGCCGAGCGGGTCGGCTTCGACTCGGCCTGGGTCGCCCAGCACCACTTCCACGAGGACGAGGGCGGTCTACCCGCGCCGTTCGTCTTCCTGGCCCAGGTCGCCGCCCGGACCTCGCGGATCCGACTCGGGACGGGGATCGTGACGCTGCCGCTGGAGCTGCCCGTCCGGGTGGCCGAGGATGCCGCGGTGCTGGACCTCATGTGCGGCGGCCGCCTGGAAGTCGGCGTCGGCAGCGGGGGCAACCTGTCCGCCTACGGCGCGTTCGGCCAGGACGGCGCCGAGCGCGGGAAGGTGCTCGCCGCGCACCTCCGGGTGCTGCGCGACGCGTGGGCGGGGCGGCCTTTGCCCGGGGGCCGGGACCGGCTGTACCCGCCGAACCCGAGTCTGGTCGAGCGCGTCTGGCAGGCGACGTTCTCGGTGGATGGCGCCCGCCGGGCCGGCGCCGCGGGAGACGGTCTCATGCTGTCGCGCACGCAGCCCCGTCCGGCCGGCGCGCCCGACCTCTCGCTGGCCGACATCCAGAACCCGATGATCGACGCCTACCTTGCGGCGCTGCCCGAGGGCCGGGAGCCCCGCATCCTCGCCTCGCGCACGGTGTTCGTGGCCGACGACGGCGGTGAGGCCCGGCGCCTCGCGGGGATCGGGCTGAGGCGGCATCGGGCGTACCTCGCGACGATCGGCCGGGAGCTCGGCGGCGAGTCGCTGGACGCGATGATCGCCGCCATGGACGCGCATCTCGGCACGCCGGACGAGGTGATCGCGTCGCTCCAGACGGACAGCGCGCTCGCCCGGGCGACGGACGTCGCGGTCCAGGTGCACTCGATCGACCCGCCGCATCCCTTCATCCTGAGGTCGATCGAGCTGGTCGCCGAGGCGGTGGCGCCGGCGGTCGGCTGGGGACGCGATGCAGGCCACCTCCGGTCGTCCCGCGTAACCACCGAGCCGAAGGGACGCTGAGGATGGCAGGGACGGACGCCGACGTCATCGACGCGCTGGCCGGGATCACGCCGGGATCGCCGCTGGACGCGATCCGCGCCCGGCGGCTCCAGGCGCGGATTCACGCGCAGGCGACGTACCGGGCGCTGTTCGAGCCGGCGTCACCGGGCAGCTTCACCGCAGCAGGAGCGATTCGCGGTGGGGGCCTTCGTCGCCGGTCTCCACGGTGACGCGGCGATCGCGGATCACCTCGCCGCGCGGCTGGTCGCGAGCGGGGCTGCGGCGGCGCACCGCGAGGCGGTCGGCGCCGCCGTCACGGCGGCCGCGGCCGCCGGCCCCTACGGCCGCTACCCGGCGGGACCGCTGAGCCGCGAGGACTCCGCCGGCCCGCGCTATCGCGCGGACGGCGCGATCCGCCGAGCGCTCGGTCCGCGCCTGGCCGCGGCCTTCGAGCACGCGCACCTGCTCGTCTTCCACCCGCGCGACGCCGCGCCGGCGGATCTCCAGGCGCTGCTCGACGCGGGCTGGTCCACGACCGACATCGTGACGCTCTCCCAGCTGGTCGCCTTCCTGGCCTTCCAGATCCGGGTGGTCGCCGGATTGCGTGTCCTGGCCGGCCGCCCCTGACGCGCGAGGTCCATGACATGAGCGACAAGGTCCTGACGCCTCCGCCGCACACGGCCCCGACCGCCTTCACCCGGGCCCAGCTCGACTGGCTCCCGTGGCTCGAGCCCTTGGCCGTCGAGGCGATGACCGAGCGCCACCTCGCCAGCCTGGTCGACGCCGCGCGCGTGAAGTCGCCGTACTTCCGCCTCCTCGCGCGCGACCCCGACGCGCTCGAGGCCCGGACGCTGACCGACAAGGACATCTTCTACAACCCCGACGCCGGCTTGCCGCGGGCGGAGCGCGAGCTGGCCGCCACCGCGACGTCCCGTCTCAACGGCTGCCTCTACTGCGCCTCCGTGCACGCGCGGCATGCCGCGACCTACTCGAAGCGCGAGGCCGACGTGGAGCGCCTGCTCGACGACGGGGTCGCCGCCGACCTGGGCGAGCGATGGAACGCCATCGTCGCGGCGTCGGCGGCCCTGACCGCGACGCCGAGCGCGTTCGGACCGGAGCACGTCGACCGCCTGCGCCGCGCCGGCCTCGACGACCTGGCGATCGCCGACGTCATCCACGCCGCGGCCTTCTTCGGCTGGGCCAACCGGCTGATGCTCTCGCTCGGCGAGCCGACGGCCCCGGCCGGGCAGTAGGCGCGGGCCGCCACCGCGAGGCATGCCGCACGGCGCCTGGGTCGAGAAGGTCGTGGGCGGACGCCCGTTCGAGAGCGTGGACGAGCTCCTGTCCGGGAAACTCCTGTCCAGGGACGTGTTCGACACGGGGAAGCCGCTCCTGTTGGCGTCGCAGTAGAAGGGCCGACGACATCCGCCTGGGCTGGCCACACCTCGGTTCGCGCGCGTTATCAGCAGTGCGCGGGTCGCCACACCACCACCAGTGCCGCGCATCCACCACCACTACCCCCGAACGTCACTGATCTAGCTCGACACACTGCACAGTCCACAGTGCAGTCTGCACAGTAGGCTGTGCACTACGGATAAACCTGCGGATTCTGGACGTTTCTACCGTCTTCGACGGGCCCTCGGGCGAGCGGTGCACAGCAGGCTGTGCACCACGATGCGCGAGCCAGCCCGGATTCCGTCATTACGGCCAACACTTGTCCTCCATGCCCTCCGTGGCACGTGCCTTGCTCGGCCTGGCAATGCGGTGCGGCACCGACGACGTCCCGCCCCGCACCGTGACGCCGATGGGGAGTGGCAAGATGACGCATCAGCGCCCGTGGGCCCGGATCCTGACGGGAGCTCTCCTGGTCTTCGCGCCAGCGTCGGCGGCCGCCCAGCCGGACGTTTGCGCGCTCACCGGCAGGGCCCTGAACGCCGAGGTCGAGAAGGGCGCAGCCGAGATCGCCAAGGCCTACCTGGGGACGACGAAGCAGTTGTCGCTCAACGGGAAGACCTCGGGTGGAAGCCCGATCGAGCGAGCGTGCAATTGGACGTGTGGCGGCGGGCACGTCATCACGTCCGTGGCCAATGCGTTTGGCTTCTTGCAATACAACTGCGCAAGCACGACGGCCCCGAGCACGCGGCGACCCACCGGGAAGGACACCGCTAGCGAGATGGGTCTGTCGATCACCGACGAGAAGTACCGAGACGAGGCCGACAAGATCTTTCGTTCGGGGTCGACCGGTGTGGGCGCCCTGATGGAGGTTCCACCCTCGCTCGAGCGCGCGTCGCGCAGCGGGAAGGTGCTGGATCTGATCAACGCGGTCCAGGCCCTTCCCGGGGCAACGTGGACGCTGTTCCGCTCGACCTCGGTGAACAATGACGATCAGGGCTTCGATCGCATCATCATCCGGGTGCCCGACACCAAACCGACGCCCCGGTTCGAGCAATGGATCCAGATCGCGATCAGCGACACCACGGGCAACCTGGGTCGGAACGTGGACTTCATCGCTGTCCAGCTTACCGAGCACGCCGCGCCGTCGAAGAAGCTCAAGATGCCTTCGGTGACCTTCCGGGGCTTTTCGCGCACGGCCTCGGGCTTCGTGGCGGAAGGCGGGGGAAGCGGGGATCTCTCGAAGTGCTATTCCTGCCACCCGAGCGGGCTCCGGCCGGTCGTTCCCGCGGCTCGACTCGGCGTGAGCGTGCCCAGCGGGAAGACGCCTACGATCCCGGCGGCCGACATCACGGATCTCACGAGCGGGCGAGGTGTCTTCGGGCCCACCGGATACACGGTGTCGGAGAACGGGCCCCCCTTCGGGCCGTCCCAGCGGCTCAACCGCGCCCAGTTCGTGGCGAAGGGGTGCGCGGCAGGCCTTCCGAAGGCGCGGCAGCAGGAGATCGTGGACCGAATGGACTGCGAGCAGTGCCACAACGGCCAGAACGACGCCCCCTCGGACCGGGGCATCCTGAACGCGAGCACCAATCTCGGAACCCTCCGCCACAAGCTCGTCGAGAACAAGCTGGCCCCGATGCCCCCGGGCGTCACCGACCCGGGCGGGCTCAGCGGCGTGGAGCGGGAGAAGCTGTTCGAGTGCCTGAGGGCCGAGTACGCCGAGATCCTTCAGGAATGGCTGACCGCCGACCTCCTCATGGTGCCCTAGGCTCGTCTCCGATGCGGGAGAGGATTAAGGAGGCCCGACCGTGATCGTATCGAGCACGTGCGCTGCGCGGTGCCGCCACACGGCGGCCGCTTTCCTGGCCCTGGCCCTCGTCCTGATCGTCGGTCCCCGTGCGGCGCACTCGCAGGCGAGTCTGGCCGCGGAGGACATCATCGACGAGGTCCCGGTCAAGCTGGGCAACGTGACGGACCGCTTCACGGTCATCCGGGACGCTCTCCGCCCGGAGCAGTGGTATTACGCGCCCAGCCAGCCGCGCCTGTCCGAGCGCGTTATGAGCAACGGCCAGCGGGAGCCCGAGTTCGCGCTCGTGCGATACCAGTTCAAGGATCCCGCCGACCCCGAGAAGCTGGCCGAGGGCGGGTTCCTCCAGTTCGCCATGACGCTCGCGCTCCCGCCCGAAGCGCTCCCGCAGCTCAAGTCCGCGATCGCCACACGGACCAACGCGAAGCCGGAGACCATTCGCCTGGCCGCGCTGCCCTTCAAGACGGCGACCGCGAACCTGTACGTCCCGAAGTCGGGGCTCCTCATCGCCTCCGAGCCCGTGGGGCCCGGTATCGCTCCGACGTTCTCCACGCAGAAGATGGCGTACTCGATGTCCCTCAGCAAGATCGGCTCCGATGTGTATGACACGCTGGCCAACGGGACGACCGGTCTCGCGGCGGGGGTTGAGTTCACCTACACGGGGTTGACGCCGCCGGTCGGCTTCACGGTGACCGTGGACTGGGATTCGGCGTACACCTTCTACAGCAAGGACGAGAAGATTCGCGCGCAGCTCGGCATCGGGAGCTGGTTGGGCGCCAAGGCGCAGATCGACCGCAACAAGCTGGTCGAGACGCTGAAGCAGAACAAGGTGATCGAGATCGACGAGATCGACAACCCCGACAACGGCGCCAAGTATCTCGAGATGATCCTCAACCGCATCAACAACGAGCTGCTGGAGGCGATGAAGCCGCCGGACAAGGTCCCCGAGGCGGCCGCGGGCGATCCGACCCCCGACAAGTCCATTCTGGACAGGCTCACCGGCAAGTTCTATGCGGCAGGCGGATACTCGGTCGCGATCAAGGACCGCAAGATCGTCAAGAAGGGCAAGGAGAAGGTGACGTTCCGCTCGCGCCATCTGCAGGAACGGAAGACCATCGCCGCCGGCTTCGTGGGCATCGGCTCCTATCCGGAGGAGATGCGGCGCCGGCTGGTGACCGTGGTTCCACCGGGACCGTGGAAAAGCGCGTTCTTCCTCCTGCCCAACGTCGGCGACGCGCAGGAGATCGGCATCAGCCAGGTGGACCTCGAGCTCCGGCTGCGCAAGGGGAACGACACGCACTCGACGCAGGTCGCGGTCTGGAAGCCCGCCAACGGGTGGACGGGCATCGGGGGCGCGGCGCCGCGCTCCCTGGTCGCCTTCGGGCTGATGGACCTCTATCAGAAGGACCCGACGCTGGCGAACGTGAAGTTCGAGACGGTCACGCAGATCACGCTTAAGAACGACGTCCTGCGGGTCACCGACACCATGCCGGTCGACGACCAGCGGGCCATCGTGACACCGCTGTCGGCGGTAAAGGTCCTGCGCCTCGACACGACATCGCTGAGCTGGGCGGGCTTGGAGCCGACCTCCAAGCTCGTCTCGGCAACGGTGTCAGTGCGGGCGGGCGACCGATCCTTCAACACGCTCGTCAAGCCTCGGCTGCTCGACTCCAAGCTCGCGCCTCCCGCACCGGTGACCTGGATCATGCCGCGCGCGGTCCCGTCGGTTACCGCGACGATCACGTTCCGTCTGAGCGACGGATCGACGATCAACTGGGCGCGGAACGGCCAGAACCTGGCGTCGGGACAGGAGAACAGCACGGATCTCTTCGTCGACCTGATCGACGCGGATTGGCAACGGTCGGGATCGGGCGGCTAGCACTTGTTCGTGCGCCCGGCAGGCTAGGCATGCGCCTCGAATCGATCGGATGGCCGCGGCGCGCGCTCAGAACGGTCCTGGCGGTCAGCGTCATCGCCGCGGCAGTCGAGCTCGCGCCGGCATCCGCGCAAAGCCCGAGCCTCGTGCTCCCCCCAGGGTCCCGCGCGTCACGATCGTCCGTCCCGTGACGCCGGCTCCGCCGCCTCCGCCTCCGACGGCGATCGCGGCGCGTACGCGGATGTTCGTCGCGGGCGGCGCATACGACGTGCAACGCTGGCTCGACCTGTCCGAGGCCCCGGCGTCGCTGCAGGCAGCGCCCCGCGGCACCATCGTGCTGGCGCGCGATCTCGTGCTATCGGATCGCCAGTACTCTCTCGAGACGCCGCTGCTCGTCGTCATTGCGGACTCCCTCCGGATCCGGGGCAAGTCGACGATCGACGTCTCGGCGCGCGCGGCCGGCAAGCCCGCCGGGGCGGTCATGCTCCTGGCCAGGCGAATCATGTGCGACGCCGGCGGCTCGCTGCAGATCGTCGCGAAAGGCCCGGGTGCGCAAGGCAATCAGGCGGGAGGCGCGGGCGGCGATCTCTCCGTCGCGCCCGTGGCGGCCGGCGGCGGCCGCCCCCCGTGCATCGCTCACGTGGCCCAGGGCGGGGCCGGGCTCGAGGTGACAGTGCGCGACCATCGGGGTCCGAAGGTCATCGAGTCCAAGCGGAGCGTACCGGGAGGACCTCCGGGGAAGGTCAAGGCGTTCGCCGACATCCGAGCGGCCGGTCAGGCGGACGCCGTGGCGCGACAAGCCGCGTCGCTCTGGGTCATGGAGCGACTCCAGAGCCTCTCGCTCGCGATCTACGATGCCAGTCGGACCCGGGACGACGATCGGCTGCTGAAGCTCTTCCGAGAGTACGAGAGCCTGGATCTGTCGGCCGACATGATCGAGCCGGCGATGCGCAAGGACTACCAGGACGTGCTCGCGGACCTGAATCGGTACCGCGAGACAGCGCTGGCTCCGCTGTTCGTCGAGGAGCTGACGGTTCAGCCCGCCGGGCTCCCGCAGACCGTCAGCGTCTTCACGGAGGGCGCCACGCTCCGCAGCTCGCTTGCGCCGACCCACGCCCTGGTCGCGCGGGAGAACGTCGCGGGCCGCTCCGTGCTCGGCTTGATGGAATATCGCAACGAACGCCCCGACGAGCTGGCGATCGAGGTGTGGTGGGACCTCACCGTCGATCCGTGGATCGAGCAGTTGACCGCGGCACAGCGGGCGGCGCCGGGAGAGCGCCTGGGAGTCTTCACGGGATGGTCGCTCGAAGGCAAGCCCATGCAGGAGCTCGGCATTCGCTCCGGGACGGCCACCCTCCAGCCCGGCGGTCGTCGGCTACGGCTCCGTCTCGTCGTCGACGCCGACCGCGCAAACCTGGTGTTCTGGCGACTGCTGAACAGCGGCGGCCTGCCTTGGTCGGTCGACTGGCGATTCATCGAGCAGCGGACGGGGCGGATCGTGACGGGCAGCTGGGCTGGCCCGCCCTTGAGCCTCGCGAGACAGCGAGATCCACTCGTGCGCGTCGAGGGGAGCGAGATCGTGAACGCGGGGACCAGCCCCGCCACGGTCAACTATCTGCGCCGCGCGGACGGCACGTTTTGGGCCCTCACTCCCGCCCTGAAGGTAAACGCGGGCGAGAAGGTGCCGATCCCGTCGCCGCAAGGCGCCGCGGGCGGCCCGGTCACGCTGCCTCCGGAGGCCATCGAGACCGCGTTCGACCCCGCGGAGTTCAGCAACGACTTCTACGTGCTGAACGGCGAGCACGTTGTCGACCGCGTCGTCGTCAAGAACGCACTTCCGACGAGTGACGACGCGCGAGGCGCATTCGACTATCTGGAGGTCTCGCTGGCGACCAGCGCGTCGGGAGGCTCGGAGGCCGACACGGCCACCGCGGGCCCGTTCCGACTCGCCGCGGCGGGGACGCTCGCCTCCGAGGTGTCGGTCCCGCTCCTTCGCTTCTCGCGCGGCGCCCGGCAGATCACGATGGTCGGTCGCGCGTACTACGCGGGCGGAAGCTACCGGACGCTGAAGCCCACGACGTTCGACACCGCGAGCATCATCGTGACGCCCGCGCTGTTTCAGTCGCCGTGAATCAGCTGCACCTCGGACAACGGAGGTCCTGAGATGGCCATGTCGAAGGGCCGCTTCGCGCTGGCGGTGGTGAGCCTCGCTGTCGGCATCGCGGCGCTAGGGGACTCGCAGGCCCAGGCGCCCGGTTCGGCCAACGCGTGCATCGCGACCGTTCCGCCATCCGGGAAGCTCTGCACGGACGTGGAGAGCTGCAAGAAGTTCTGCACGTGCGCGTGCAACTTCGATCCCAGCAAGTGGAAGCCCAATGTCGCGAACGACGGGTCGACGACGTGTCCGCTGGCGCCGACGACCGGCCCGGGCATGCTGGCGCCGGATTCGCCGGACCTTCAGCCGCTGCCGAGCTTCAACTACATCGCGGCGCCGCCCGGAGTGCGTGCGACCCAGCCCGTCATCGAAGGGCTCCAACGTCTCGACGCCCGGCTCGCCACGTCGCCGAACCGGATCAGGTACAACTACACCGTCCGCGTCGGGAACTGCTATCGGCCGCATATCGATGACACGGAGGCGGAGTGCGGGTTCGTGCTCAAGGCCATGCGCGTCATCGAGAAGTATCCGGAAAAGAAGGCGGAGTGGGAGCCCAAGCTCAACCCGCTGAACCTTGGTCTCGCCTGGCCGGGCGCGACGCCGCACAGCGCGGGAACCGCCTGTGATCTCATCCTCGTCGATGCCCAGGGCCGGGACTCGTTCGACTGGAGGGCCGGCGTTCCCGGCACTCCGCGCTCGTCGATCGATCAGCGGCTCGCGTCGAGGATGCTCGACGAAGAGGTCACCGATCCGGCGGTCGGGGCGCTCCGCCTCAACTACGAGGCGTGGCACTACGAGTGGGGCGGTCCCACCGGCGGCCGCTGCAAGGCCCCGGACTGCGCGACCAAATATTATCCGGCGTGCGGCAAGCCGAACTGTAAGTGACGCGGCCCGGCCGCCTCTGCCGCGGGCTGCGGCGAGTCACCATGGCGCCTGACTTCGAGCGCCCGCGGTCTGGAGCGGCTTCACGTTCGAGATCTGCCGGGGAAGGCGCGGCCCACCTCGCCTCCGGCCTCGACTCCGCCGAGGCTACCGGCGACTTCGTCGACTGAGCGAGACCGGCGAGGCGCCGGGCAGGTGCGCCCTCAGCTCGGCGTCGACCGTCGCGCTCACCGTTCCCTCCACGGTCTCCGGGTTCTGGTGGGTCGCGAGGGCCGCCATGATCCGCTCGATGCGCTCGCGGTCGAGCGGCGGCACAGGCGCGTTGATCGCCGCCCGCTCGTCGGCGGCGGTCGTCAGCAGCCGCGCGGCTCGCGCGTGCTGCGCGCGGGCGAATGCCGCTTCGCCGAGTACCTCGAGGCAGCACGCGATCCCCAGCCGATCGCCGAGGTCCGACCGGACCACGAGGCTCTCGCGGGCGAGGTGCTCCGCCTGGTCGAGATCGCCTCCCCACAGGGCGACGCAGCCCAGCGCGAAGAGCGAGCCGCCGATGCCCCGCCGGTCGCCGAGGTCTCGCCGGAGCGCCAGGGCCTCGGCCGCCAGCTCGCGGGCGACGTCGAGCTCGCCGGTCCGACCGCGCAGGAGCGCCAGGCTGTTGAGCGCCACGCCGATTCCGCGGCGATCTCCGACCAGGCGGCGAAGACGGAGGCTCTCCTCATAGAGCGGCCGCGCGCTCGCCACGTCGCCCTGATAGAGCGCCGTGTCGGCCAGGTTGCTGAGCTCCTGGGCCGTGCCCCAGGCGTGATCGTTGGCTCGGAACAGCACCAGCGCCTCCTGACCCAGGACCACGGCCCGCTCGAAGTCGCCCTGGAACCTTCGGGTGCGCCCGAGATTGTTGAGGGTCAGGGGGAGTAACTCGTCGTCACCGGCCGCGCGCCAGGATTGGATGGCCTCCGAGAAGAACGCCTCGGCCTCGGCGTACCGCGCCCGATCGTGGGCGATCACGCCGAGATTGTTCAGGCTGCGAGCGATGTCCCGCGGATCGCCGATCTGCCGCCGGAGTCCGAGCGCCTCGGTGTGATGCGCGGCCCCCCGCTCGTAATCGCCCACGTCGCGCGCCAGATTTCCTGCGCCGTTCAGCGCGCCCGCGCGCGCTGCCGGTGCATCGTGACCCGCCTCGGTCAGGATCGCCTCGAGCCAGTCGCGTCCCTCGCGGAGCCGGCCGCGCACCTCCCAGAACCGCCACAGCGCCCCGCCGAGCCGCAGGCGCAGCACGTTGCTCGCCGGGTCCTGATCGCGCCAGCCCAGCGCGGCCTGGAGGTTGTCGTACTCCGTCTCGAGGCGATCGAGCCAGGCGACCTGCTCGGGACCGCCGCCCCGGCGCTGCGCCTCCTCGGCCAGGGCCAGGAACCAGGCCTGGTGCCGGCCGCGCAGCCACACGACCTCGCCGGCCGCGCGCGCCCGCTCGTGGCAGTACTCCCCGATCGACTCCAGCAGCCGATACCGGGCGACCGCAGCCCCGGGGTCGGCGGTCTCGACGAGGACCATGGACTTGTCCACGAGCTGCGCCAGGAGGTCGAGCGCCTGAGCGGCGTCGAGCTCGGGTCCGGCACAGATGCCCTCGACCGCCTCGAGGGTGAACCCGCCTGCGAACACCGACAGGCGGCGGAGCAGCGTCTGCTCCGGCTTGGAGAGGAGATCGTGGCTCCAGTCCAGCGCGGCGCGCAGCGTCTGCTGGCGCGGTTGCACCGTTCGGCTGCCTCCCGTCAGGAGCCGGAACCGATCGTTCAGCCGCGCCACGATCTGCTCGACGCGGAGAACGCGCACGCGTGCCGCCGCCAGCTCGATGGCGAGCGGAAGGCCGTCGAGCCGCCGGCAGAGCTTGGCGACCGACGCCGCATTCTCGGCCGTCAGGGCGAACGTCGGCGCCACCAGCCGGGCGCGCTCGACGAAGAGCCGGACGGCCTCGGACCTCGCCAGGCGATCCGGCGCCTCCTCGTGCTCGTCCGGCACGCCGAGCGACGGCACCTGGAACGTGCTCTCGCCCGGGATGTTGAGGCGCTCGCGGCTGGTCGCCAGCACCGCGAGCTGGGGACACGCGCGGAGCAGCGCCTCGACGAGCTCCGCGCACGCTTCGACCACGTGCTCGCAGTTGTCGAGGATCAGGAGCGCCTGGCGGCGGGCGAGCGCCGCGGCCAGGAGCTCGCGGGGCGGCCGGGAGGCGACCTCGTGGAGACCCATCGCGGACGCGACGGCCTGCGCCACGAGTCCCGCGTCCGGCACCGTGGCCAGCTCGACGAACCAGACGCCGTCCGGATAGCCCTCACGGAGCTGTGTGCCCGCCGTCAGGGCGAGCCGGGTCTTGCCGACGCCTCCGGTGCCGAGGAGCGTCAGCACGCGATGCGCGCCGAGGAGGCGATCGACGTCGCGGAGCTCCTGCTCCCGGCCGATGAGGCTCGTGACCGGGAGGGGGACCGCCACCGGCGCTCGCTCCGGTGACGCGTCGACGGGGATCGCGGGCTCCGCCGATCCGGCGGGCTGCTCGGGGCCCAGGCCGTGCTTGTCGATCCGATACCGGAGCTGGCTCCGGCTCAGTCCGAGCCGCGCCGCGGCGCGCGAGACGTTCCATCCCGTGTCCCGAAGGGCCTGCGTGATCCGGTCCGGCGGGATCTCGTCCGGGACGTCGGACTCCGCCTCCGCCCCGTCGTCGGCCCTCGCGGCCGCTGGCCGTCCCTTCGCGGTCGAGGTCGTCGAAAGCTCGAGGGCGGCCGCCGATACCTCGGAGGCCTCGGCGAGGAGCGCGGCGCGGGTGATGACGTTCTTCAGCTCGCGGATGTTGCCGGGCCACTCGTACGCGAGGAGGGCGGCGCGCGCGTCTGCGGTCAGCGTCTGCGGCGGCCGCGCCGTGCCGGCCGACGCCTCGCGGAGAAACCGCTCGGCGAGCGGCACGATGTCATCCGAGCGCTGGCGGAGGGCCGGCAGGCGCACCGTGATCACCGCAAGGCGATGGTAGAGGTCCGCGCGGAAGCGACGCTCGCGAGCGCCCGCCTCCAGGTCCTCGCTGGTCGCCGCGATGATCCACACGTCGACCGGCACGCCGCGCGTCGCTCCCAGGCGACGCACCGTGCCTTCCTCGAGGACCGTGAGGAGCTTGGCCTGGGACTCCGCCGGGAGCAGCCCCACCTCGTCGAGGAACAGCGTCCCGCCGCTCGCCTCCTGCACGAGCCCCGGCTTGGCGTGCTTCGCGTCCGTGAACGCGCCGCGCTCGAAGCCGAACAGCTCGGATTCAAGGAGGTTCGACGGGATCGCCGCGCAGTTGACGGCGACGAAGGCGCCCTCGGACCGCGGGCCGGCGCGGTGAAGCACGCGGGCCACCATGCTCTTGCCGACCCCGGTCTCGCCCAGGAGGAGGACCGACGCGGGCCGGCGAGCCCGCGCCTGTGCGACCAGGAGGCGCCGGAGCGTCTCGCGGACGCCGGCCATCGCCGAGCTCTCCCCGACCAGCTCCCTCAGGCGGTCGATGTCCACGATGGCATCCCCCGTTTCAAGGTCCCCGGTCCCTGGGAAGTCCACCGGCGGCCGATTCGACTGGCGCCGGGCCGCCGCCGCTGGCCAGCCACTGGCTAGCCACCGGTTGATCTGCGTCGCGCCCTGGTCGGGTGGCGCTGACGATTTTCGCCATCCTACCGATTATTCAGGCAAAACGCCAACGCCGACCCGATGGCACCGTCCTTGCCCCTTCCTTGCCCGTCGCGCTCGGGATCGAGCGTGACGGAAGAGAGAGGCGCACAACCGGCCGATCCTCCCCGCAGGAGGCGGCCACTCAGGAGGTCGCCATGAAGCTTCCGCCGAGCCCGTCCCTTTCGAGCCTGATCATTGCCGTGCTGCTCGCCGCCGCCGGATGGCTGGCCATCTCGGCGTTCATCGTCCCCGAGGTCCCGGCGGACGTCGCGACGTCGTTCGACGCGCGCGCCGCTCACCATGCCCCGGCGGTTCTGGCGCAGGCCGGGTCTCACACTGGCCATCACGCGCCGGCCGTCGCGGCCCCGGCTCCGGTGCCCGCGGCCGCTTCTCAGACTGACGAGGCGGCGCCGCGAGCCGCGACCCTGGCCAACCGGGCGCTCGGCGGAGAGAGCCAGATCGGGAAGGGGACGGTGTCGACGTACGCCGAGCTGAACGCCCAGGGCGAGCCCCAGGCGATCGGCGTCATCTACTCGGCCGGCGCCCTGGAGGGTCTCCCGACGAACGGGTCGGACTTCCATCACTGCTTCGACAAGAACGGGGACGGGGCCGTCGACCGCGCGACCGAATGCCTCCACAGCTACGAGTTCGTGCTGCCGCTCCCGGACGCGGTGGCGCGGCGCAAGGACGTCCCGTTCAAATGGGTGCTGCTCAACTGGAACCCCCACGGGCACATCCCGCCGGGCGTCTACGACACGCCGCACTTCGACGTGCACTTCTACATGGAGCCGATCGCGAAGATCTTCGCGCTCCAGTCCGGCCCCTGCGGGCCGGAGCTGATGAACTGCGACCAGTTCGCGATCGCGAAGCGCCCCGTCCCGTCGAACTACATCCACACCGATTTCAAGGACGTCGACGGCGTGGTGCCCGCGATGGGGAACCACCTGGTCGACCTGACGGGCCCGGAGTTCCAGAAGCAGCCCTTCACGCGGAGCTGGATCTTCGGCGCCTACGACGGCCGGATCATCTTCTACGAGGAGATGGTGGCGCACCGCCACCTCGTGCAGCAGCCCCAGTCGTGCGCGCCGATCAAGCAGCCGAAGGGCTGGGCGACGGCCGGCTTCTACCCGACGGTCTCGTGCCTCCGCCACGACGCGACGACGGGGGAGACCACGGTCTCGATGGAGCGCTTCACCTTCCGCCCCGCCAGCGCGCCCGAGCCGTAACCGCCCAGGGAAGGAAGGCGCCCGCTCGCGTGCGATCAGGTCGCGGCCGCGAGCGGGCGCCGGTGCGCAGCCCCGACTGGCTCCGGCTTCGAGACCGGGGCCTGTCGGCTTTCTCGCGTGGCTGCGGGCGTGAGCGTCGTCACCCCGCGGGAGCGGGACCCGCTCGGGCCTCGGGACAGACGATGGGCTGGAGCCAGCCGGCCTGGGCCGCCGCCGCGACGTGGTTGCCCCGGACCGTCCAGTGCGTGTCGAGCGCTTTGTAGAGGGGCTCGGTGGATTGCCGGCTGGCCGCGACGAGATCCGCCGTGGTGTCGTAGCAGGCGAGCTCTGTTGCGCGGCAGTACTCGAGCACGACACGGTTCGGGCGCAGGGGATCGACGTCGAACTCCGCCAGCCCGGTCACCTCCGGCCGCCCCCGCAGCACTTCCTGGAGCTGGTCGCGTGCCTCCGGGTACACCTGGAGCACCGAGGGGTACAGCGCGATTACCATGCGGCTGCCCTGCCGGGCCGCTTGGTGGCGGAGGAGGTCGAGGACCGCGAGCGTGGGAGCCCACGTGCGCTCCGTGGACGGCGCCCATGGCGGGCGCGCGAAGCGTCGATACTCGTCCCACATGATCCCGGGGAACCTCTCCTGGGTGTAGATCGGCCCGGTCAGCTGCCGATCGTCGGGTCGGAGGGGGGCCGTGGCCGTGGCGTCCACGATCTCGCCGCCCCGGGCGTGCGAGGGAGGCGACCACCGCGGTAGGCTCACGGCTTCAGCGACGACGTGCCGATCGACACCGGTCGCGACCCTGACCACGTTGACCACGTAGCGAGCGAGATAGGACTTCCGCAGCGACGAGGGAACCCGGCGGAACGACCGCGGGCGCGCGAGCAGGTCCGGGCCGTCGTTGCCCAGATAGAGGTTCACCACCACGAGGTCCGGATCGAAGGTTGGACCGGCCAGCTCGAACAGGAGCTTGTAGTCCCAGACGCCGGTGCCGCCGATCCCGAAGTTCAAGAGGTCCAGGTCCATTCCGGCGCAGCGTGCCCGGAGGGTCTCCTCCACCCGGGTCATCACGGCGTCCGGATACGGAGCGCTTCCGTACGTGAACGAGTCGCCGAGCGCCATGATCCGGAAGCGGCCCCGCGGCTTGGGGGCCACGAACTCGACGTCGTTCAGTCCGAATGCGTTGTTCCAGTAGTTCAGGAAGTCGCGGTGCGGAACCACGTCCGGTCGCGAGGCCAGATAGGCCTCGAGGGTCGGGAACACCGGCTGCTCGGGGGCATCGCCGGCGGTCACCAGGTACCTAACCGGCGCGTGAAAGCGCGAGACGACCCGCATGCCAAGCTCGGCAAGGACCAGGGCCATCGCCAGGCCTAAGAGCACCGCGAGTGCGTTCTTCATCAGCGGTACGCCATCATGAGCCGCCAGCCGTCTGCTCCTTCTGGGACGTGACCAGGAAGGGCTTCATCCCTTTAGCAGGACATGGTAGCCGAGGGGCCAGGCGATGGGGCCATTGCCCAGACCACGAGGACCACCAGGGCCTGGACGGCCTGTCACGCGTGGCCGTTCTGTCCTGAGACGATGAGCTTCCGGAAGGAGGCTGCCGGATCACGCCGGGCACGGCGGCAACGCCCGCGGCCCCGAGCACCACGGGCCGCGCCGGCGCCGACGGCCCGGCGCGGCGGTCGCCGCCCGGACGTCAGTCGCCCAGGTTCAGTGACCGCGTGAGATGGACGTTGTGCGTGTGCGCGCCCCGGTCGCGTGAGGCCACCGGGACGCCGTAGACGACGAGCGGCACGCGCAGCTCGTGGGCGGAGCCGTGCGTGCGGAAGCCCGCCGGGAGGTCCTCGACCGGTCGATCCAGGGGGCCGAAGACCGTGTCACGGTCCCCGAGGACGACCAGATCGCCGATGCGGTCAGGATGGAGCCGGAAGCAGCGGGCCGCCTCGTGGCGGGTCAGCACATCCTCGACGCCCGCGAGACCGCGGAGAGCGAGATCCACGCCCTCGTAGTCCGCCGGCTTCTCCAGCCACACATAGGCGGTCCCGCCGAACGTCCGGTGGTGCCGCACGTAGGGATCGCGCTCCGCCGACATCGCGAAGAGGATCGGGCGGCCCGCCGCGGCGAGGGCGCGCGCCAGGTCGTAGCAGCGGCGCTTGGCGTTCATGCCGTGGTCCGCGGTGACGTAGATGGCGAGGTCCGGACAGGCGTCGAGCATCATGCCGAGGCGGGCGTCCAGCTCGGCGAGGTGGCGCTGGGACAGCTCCGCGTCGGGCGCCGCCATGTGCATGGGATAGTCGGTCGTGTGGCAGTAGAGGACGCCGATGTCCGGTCGCGTCCTGAGCACGCTGAGGGCGGCGTCGAACAGCCAGTGGTTGATCTCCGCCGAGTAGATCGCCGGGGGCGGGCCGAGCCGGGCCACCCAGGAGGGATCGGGCGCTTCGGCCGCGAGCGTCAGCTCGGTCCCGCGGGCGAGCATGCGGATGGTCTTGACCTTGGCGGTGAGGAGGGCGGAGCGGCGGCCGGTGCGCCCCGCGCGCTCGAAGAGCGTCGGCGCCAGCAGCAGCTCCGCCCGGTCCATGTAGTGCTCTTCCCGCGTCACCAGGTCGAGGTACGAGTTGGCGGTGATCCCATGCTCGGCCGGCCAGGTACCGGTGCAGATCGACGCGTTGTTCACGTTGGTGACGGTCGGCATGCACGCCTCGACCGTGGTGTGGAAGCCGCCCACCATCATGCGCCGGAGGTTCGGCATGTCGCTGGCCTCGAGGTAGTCGGCCCCGAAGCCGTCCAGCATGAGGACGAGGATCCGCGCCGGCACATCGGTCGCCATGGCGGCCGGCTCAGTCGTCCATCTTCTTGAGGTCGAGCTTCAGAATCGTTGCCGTCTCCCGGATGACGTCGTACGTCCGATCGGAGACCTCGACGAAGTGGGTCAGCTCGCCGAGGGTGCCGAACGTGACGTCGCGCATGCCGAGGAACGACTGGCGCAGCGCGGCCTTGGTGGCTTCCGGCAGGTCGCGGCGCCAGGCGATGGGGCCGAGGGGGATGGCCTCGGACCGGTGGATGACGCGCAGGTCGCCGGGCTTCAGGTCGCCCCGCTTGATGAGATTGTCCATCACGCGGTCGTTCGACGCGCCGCCGTCCACGCGGCGGTTGAGCACGGCAAGCTGGACCGCGTCATGCGCGCCGGCGAAGACGACCTGCGAGAAGAAGCTTGCGGGCTCGGCGACACCCATCTTCATCATCGCGGCCCGCGGGAAGAGGTGACCGGACGTCGACGCGGGGTCCACGAACGCGAAGCTCTTCCCCTTGAGGTCCATGACCGACTGGTACGGGGCATCGGCGCGGACGAAGATCAGGCTCGTGTAGCTGGCCTTCCCGGTGCTCTTTCGGACGCCCGCCACGAAGGCCTCGGCCCCGGCCTCCTGGACGGCCAGCACGTAGGAGAAGGATCCGAGCCACGCGACGTCGACCTTCTTCGCGCGCATGGCCTCCACGATCGAGACGTAGTCTCCGGCGGTGTAGGGGATGACGCGTGCATCGAGGTCCTTCTCCAGCCGCTGGATGACCTGCGACGAGCGCTTCATCTGCTGCTCGGTGGTTTCCTCCGACGGCGTGAGAGCGAAGCGGAGCGTCCGCTCCTGTCCGTCGGGAGCCGGGGAGAAGGCCAGCAGGGCGACGAGGGCGGCCACGGCCGCGGTCTGCCAAGGGCGCATGGAGCCTCCTTTATAGGTAGCGCTTGCGGACGCGTGTCGAGACGCCGTCGGTCAGGACGACGAGGCCCACGACCACGGCGAGGATCACCGCGACGTCGCGGTACCTGAAGAGCCGCATGCTCGTCATGAGCTCGAAACCGATCCCGCCGGCGCCCACGAGGCCGAGGACGGTCGCCGACCGCACCGAGACCTCGAGGCGGTAGAGGTTGAAAGCCACGATGGCGGGCAGAACCTGCGGGAGCACGGCGTAGCGGATCGTCTGAAGACGCCCCGCGCCCGTCGCCAGGAGGGCCTCGACCGGCCCCGGGTCCACCCCTTCCATCGCCTCGGCGTAGAACTTCCCGAGCATGCCCGCCGTGTGGACGGCGAGGGCGAGGACGCCCGGCAGGGGGCCGAGCCCCACGGCGGCGACGAACACCAGGGCGAAGACCAGCTCGTTGATGCCACGCATGGCGTTCAGGACCCCGGGCGGCCCAGAAGCAGGTGGGATGCGGCGTGAGGTTCCGGGCGGCCAGAACGCCGAGTGGCGCCGCGAGCCCGATAGCGAGGAGCGTTCCCCAGAGAGCCATCTGGATCGTCTCGAGGGTGGGCGCGAGGAGCGCGCGCGCGTAGCCGATGTTCGGCGGGAACATGCGCCGGAGGAAGTCAGCCATGTACGGAGCGCCGCGGACCAGCTCGTGGAGACGGAGATCGGCGCCGTACGCGGCCCAGGCGAGCAGGACCACCGCCGCGCCCCACGTGAGAGGCGCCCAGCGAGAGCGGGTCCCTTGCCAGGCTTCAGGCGTGGGCCACGAGCGCCACGAGGCCTCGCTGGGCATCGGGCTCTTCAGCCTCCTGTCGGTCGCCGTAGATGGTTGCCAGTGCGGGCCCGTCGAGCGCGTCCGCCGGACCCGCGAAGACCAGGCGGCCACGGGCGAGTCCCGCGATGCGGTCTGCCACGCGGCGGGCGAGATCCACCTGGTGCAGGCTCATCAACACCGTGAGCCCGTCCTCTCGGCTCACCCGCCGGACCAGGTCCAGTACCTGGCCGGTCGATCGCGGATCGAGACTCGCCACCGGCTCATCGGCCAGGAGGATCCTGGGGGCCTGGGCGAGGGCGCGCGCCACCGCCACCCGCTGGCGCTCGCCGCCGGACAGCGTGTCGGCGCGCTGGCCGGCCCGGTCGGCCAAGCCCACGCGCTCGAGACAGCTCATGGCTCGCTCGTAGTCCGCCCGGGGAAAGCGACGGAAGAGCGTCGGAAGGAGGGGACGGTAGGAGAGCCGGGCCGTCAGGACGTTCTCGAGGGCGGAAAGGCGGCCGACGAGATTGAATTGCTGGAAGATCATTGCCGCCCGCTGGCGCACGCGGCGGAGGGCCGTGACATCGTCGTCGACAGCGAGCCCGTCCACCCGCACCTGGCCGGCGCTCGGCCGGACGAGACCGTTCACGCACCTGAGAAGGGTGGACTTGCCGGCGCCTGAGGGCCCCAGCAGCCCCACGATCTCCCCAGGACCGACGTCGAGATCCACTCCCTGGAGGGCGACCATGCCCCCGGGATAGACCTTCGAGACGCCGACGAAGTGAATCCTACCCGCGCCCTCCGGCGTCACCACGCCCTTGAACGCTACCGGCCGCACGTTGCCGGCGCGTGACGGGCGCGCTACGTATCGACGACGAGCTGCCGGTCTGCGCCGTGGATCTGTTGAGACGGTGATCGACGTGCCGCTCTCCACGCTGCAGAAGGAGCAGTTCGCCATCAACGGTCACAAGTCCGCTACGGAAGCCTCCACGTACGTCTTCTGCGGCAACATCGGCCCGCAGTAAAGCGAAACGTGCAGGCTGGCGACCGGGCGGTGGCGATCGGAGCTACGACGCTTCGGCCTTCAACCCGCTCGGCGGCCAGCAACTTCGCGTAGAGACGCGCGGCCCGGGACGGCTCACGGACTCGCCCGACTCCAGGTAGAGCGGAGTCCCGAGCGTGGCCTCCCGGGCTGTCGATCCGCCTCGACTTTCGAGTGCGCGGGCCAGGATCGCCTGCTCTCGTCCGCACGATCAGCTGTACTGTTTCCCGCCATGCGGTTGCGTCCGTCCATGGACAACCCGACGAGCAGGAGCGGTGCCAGGCCGAGTTGGTTCACAACGCGGCCCACTGGCGAGATGGTGCTGGCGAGCGTGATGCGGCTCCTGCTACAATGGCCTTCGTCCCGAGGAGCGTTGCAACGGGCGCCGCGTGGCGCCCGCCAGGCTCGGGATCGCGTAAAAACGGCGCTCGCGAACCCTTTTCTAGTACAGAAAGGAGGGCGCGATGAGCGCCACACCAGCCCGCCAGTCGACCCCGGACTACCACGTCGCCGACCTGATGCTGGCCGAGTGGGGCCGCAAGGAGATCGCCATCGCCGAGGGCGAGATGCCCGCGCTGATGGCCATCCGCGAGGAGTACGCCGCGCGGCAGCCGCTGAAGGGCGCCCGAATCGCCGGGTCGCTCCACATGACGATCCAGACCGCCGTCCTCATCGAGACGCTGAAAGCGCTGGGTGCGGAGGTCCGCTGGGCCTCGTGCAACATCTTCTCCACACAGGATCACGCGGCCGCGGCCATCGCGGCCGGTGGCACGCCGGTCTTCGCTTACAAGGGCGAATCGCTCACGGAATACTGGGACTTCACGCACCGGATCTTCGAGTTCGGGGGTCGCGGCCCGAACATGATCCTGGACGACGGCGGCGACGCCACCCTGCTCGTCCATCTCGGCACGCGCGCCGAGAAGGACCCCTCCGTGCTGGCAAACCCGACCAGCGAGGAGGAAACCGTCCTCTTCGCCGCCATCGGCAAGCAGCTGGCGGCGAAGCCGGGCTGGTACTCGATGATCGGCAAGGAGATCCAGGGTGTCACCGAGGAGACCACCACCGGCGTCCACCGCCTGTACCAGATGGCCAAGGACGAGCGCCTGCTGTTCCCCGGCATCAACGTCAACGACTCGGTGACCAAGTCGAAGTTCGACAACGTGTACGGCTGCCGTGAGTCGCTGGTGGACGGCATCAAGCGCGCCACCGACGTGATGGTGGCCGGCAAGATCGCGGTGGTGGCCGGCTACGGCGAAGTCGGCAAGGGCTCGGCCCAGGCTCTCCGCGGGCTTCAGGCCCAGGTGTGGGTGACCGAGATCGACCCGATCTGCGCTCTGCAGGCGGCGATGGAAGGCTACCGCGTGGTCACCATGGACTATGCGGCGGAGCACGCCGATATCTTCGTGAGCGCCACCGGAAACTTCCGCGTCATCACCCACGACCACATGCGGCGCATGAAGAACAATGCCATCGTGTGCAACATCGGCCACTTCGACAACGAGATCGACGTGTCGTCGCTGCGCCAGTACAAGTGGGATAACATCAAGCCGCAGGTCGATCACATCATCTTCCCCGACGGGAAGCGGATCATCCTGCTGGCCGAGGGGCGCCTGGTCAACCTGGGCTGCGGAACCGGGCACCCGAGCTACGTCATGAGCTCGTCGTTCGCCAACCAGGTGCTCGCCCAGATCGAGCTCTTCACCAACACCAGGAACTATCCGGTCGGCGTCTACATCCTGCCGAAGCAGCTCGACGAGAAGGTCGCAAGGCTCCAGCTGAGCAAGCTGGGGGCGATGCTGACGGAGTTGACCGACGAGCAGGCGAAGTACGTGGGCCTACCGAAGCAAGGACCCTACAAGCCCGAGCATTACCGCTACTAGGGGGATAGGAGCGTCCCGGCGCGCGCCGGGACGCTCCTATTGACGCCGCCCACCCGGTCGGGCTAGTCGTGTCACATGGCGCAGCACGCCCGATCGACGCCCCCAGGCGGAGCGCGCCGCGCGCGGCGGGTTTCGGGCTCCACCGCGACGCTCTCCCCATACAGCGCGTTCGTCGTCCAGCTGAGGCAGGACGCGACCGGGTCCCCAGCGCGGCTTGGGGAACGGGTTGAACGCGTCGTGTCAGCCCGTGCCGTCCAGTTCGGGTTCGTGGCGGCCCTCGTGGTGTTCATGCGCCGCACGGGCGGATCCGGATGAGATCATAGGCGGGCTGGTCCCACCTCTCGGGCTCCGCAGCGTAGGCAGGGAGGCCACCATGGTCAAGCGCGGGCCGGCGGACGACACCGATCGACGCTCCGACACCTTCCCGATGGTCACGCCGCTCTTCGCCGGACTGGACGGCGCGGCCGTCGCCGACGTCCTGGCCTGCGCTCACACGCGGCGTTACGGAGCCGGTCAGTTGATCTGCCGAGAGGGCGAGGCGAGCGACTGCGTCCTGGTCCTGGAACGTGGCCTTGTGGAGGTGTTCGTGCCCTCGGTCACCGATTCGAGCGCCACCTCCGTCGGGTGCCTCCACCCGGGCGACGTGGTCGGTGAGGTCGGCGTCGTCACCGACCGGCCACGCTCCGCCAGCGTCATCGCGCGCTCGGACGTGCAGGCGATCGAGATCGCGCGTGGCGACTTCCTCCGGCTGGTCGCGCGTCACCCGCGGCTGCAGGTGAATCTGGCGCACGTTCTCGGAGTGCGGCTCGCCGAGGAGAACGCCAGTTTGCGGGACCACCGCGCCGGCGAGGTCGTGACCCTCGTCGCCGGCACCGGTCGCGCCAGGGCGGCGGCGGCCGTCATCGGCGCCGCGCGGCGCGCGAGCCCGCGGCCGATCGCCATTCTGGATCTCCTCGCGTCCCGTGAGATCAGCACGGCCCTGGCCGATGCCGTCGTCCCGGCCTCCGTCACCGACGCGATAGAGCGCCTCCACGGCCTCACGGCGATGCATCGGACCGTCATTCTCACTGTCCGGCACGATGACCCGGGGCTCGCGCGGCTCCTCGAGCAAGCCGACCGCATCCTGGCGCTCGTGGCCCTGGAGGAGGCGGCCGCACTCGCGCCGGCCCTTGACGCGACGTCACCTGGCGCGGATCTGGTGCTCTTTTCCGGAGCGGCGGAGACCGCCTTGCCGGTCAGCGGAGGCCGAGTGGTGCGCCGCTGCGCCGCTGAGCTCTCGGCCCGGGACGTGGCCTGGCTCGGTCGTCACCTGGCCCGCACCAAGCTTGGCCTCGCCCTGGGCGCTGGCGGCGCCAAGTGCTTCGCCCACGCCGGCGTGCTGCAGGCGCTCGAGGGCGCCGGCTACGAGGTCGACTACGTCGCCGGGAGCAGCATGGGCGCGGTCGTCGCCGTGTGGTGCGCCCTCGGCCTGACGGCGGCCCAGATCGTGGCAACGCTCGAGGAGCGATGTGTCCCCGAGCCCGTCGTCGAGGCCATCTTCCGGAAGGGGGATGCCGGCGGTGGCCGGGAGGTCTTCGCGCGGATCTTCCGCGAGACCACGGCGGATCGCACGTTCGCGGACCTGACGATTTCCGCCACCGTCATGACCGCCGATCTTGCCAGCCGATCTCCCGCCCCGATCCGGAGCGGTCCCGTGTGGGAGGCGCTCGTGGCCGCCCTCTCGATCCCGGGCCTCTATCCGCCCTACGTCCGGGGCGCGCAGCGGCTCGTCGATGCCGTGTCGCTCACCCCCGTGCCGCTCGACGCGGTCGTGGAGGCCGGGGCCGACGTGACCGTTGCCGTCAACCTGCTGGGCCGCGAGACCCTGCCGCGCTGGCCCGGTGACGATGGGCATCTCGCTCCGTCCACAGCCCACGGCGGCAAGGCTCGCGACACGGTAATGGAGGTGCTCGAGCTCGCCCAGATCGATGCCAGCGCGCGTCAGACCGCTCGCGCGGACGTGCCCGTGACGCCTCGCTTCGGCCCCGGGTCGTGGCGCAACATGCACCTCGGGCCACAGTGTCTCGACGCCGGCCGCGTGGCCGCGGAGGCCGCGCTCTCTCATCTCGCCGCGCTGGCCCGCCCGCAGGGCGTCGCCGCCTGACCCTCGCGCTCGCACCGGTATGTCGCGCGGCTGCAGCTGAGCAAGCTGAGCGCGATGCTGACCGAGCTGACCGACAAGCTGGCGAAGTACGTGGGCCTGCCGAAGCAAGGACCCTACAACTGACTTAACCTCGAAGGCAAATCCTAGCGGCCGAGGTGGGCAGTCGTCCCCGGCACGATCGGACGCGCACACCTCGGCATGTCACTCGGGGCGATCACGGGCGCCAGCTGTCGCCCGCGGCAGGCGAAGCTGGCGTCACCGCCCACCCGCTATCGCGACCGCGCGTGGGTCAGAGGCTCCGCTTCCGACCTCTCAAGCCCCGGCGGCTTCCCTTGCGCTTGAACGAGCGCCCGGGTGCGGGCCGATCGCTTCCCCCGCTCGCGCGGCGCGGATCGAACGGGCGCGGTCCGGCCGGGCGAGAGGGCCGGTCCTCGGCAGCGTTGACCGTGAGTCGTCGTCCATCGACCTCGCGGTCGTGAAAGAGGTGGATCGCCGCGGCGGCCTCGGACTCGGAGGCGAACTGAACGAACGCGAACCCCCGGGGCCGCCCGGTCTCGCGATCCGAAGGCAGATGGACCTCGACGACGTTGCCTGCCTCGGACAGGAGCGCGGTCAGCGCGTCGGCGGTGGTGCTGAAGGTGAGGTTCCCGACGAAGATACGGGTAGCGATGGCTGGTTTCCTCCCGTGTCGCTTAGAGCCAGGGCGTTCCGGTTACGGGCAATGGTTTTTCAGTAGCTCTCACGGCGGGCTTCACGGGCCAGTGCGGCGGCCCGGATCTCCTCGGCGAACATGTCCACGTGGAGTGGACATGGCAACGCGTTCCTCTCGACGTACTGGCAGTCCGACTGGTTGCACTGGACGAAGTAGTCTCCTGGCTGCATCAGGCGATTCAGCCGCGTCAGCCGGATGAGCACGTGCTCGGACACGACGGGACACCAGAATTCGCGGGCACGCGAACGGCCTGAGCCCAATCGTCAGGCTCTCACGGTCGGAGAGACGAGCGCGGCGGTCGCCGGTTCGACCAACGCCGCGGATGCGCTCAGCCTCGCGTGCAGGAGTCCCGTGTCCATTCGAGCATCGGCGCTGCAAGTACGCAGGGGTTCAGGATGCGCCAGCCAGCCGCGGGAGATGCTTGGCAAGCTTTGCGGCCTCGACGTATCGATCCTGGCGGGCCGCACATGACCAGCCGGTGTCCGCGCTCGCCGTCATGCTTCCACGCCGTGATCAGACCGGCCTGATGTGCAGCAATCAGTGCTTCGCGATCCGTTGTGGGCGTATCGACGGGGCACCGGAGCTGGTGGAGCCGCGAGTACGCTCGGTGCTCCTTCGTCGGTCCCCGTCTCGCGGCGGATTGGGGCGTGTCCGCCCGGGCAGTTCAACCGGACGATTCGACCGCGTGCGGGTGGAGGTTGGGGCCGTTGACCACATTGTTCTAGTGTACTACTGTGGTCATACAGGGCAACGATCCCTGTTGGGAGGACCACCCTCGCGAGTCTCGCCATGCGTCCTGCCCGGATCCGTCAAGGCTCCGTGGGCTCGTCGCGAGCACCCTGCACCGCAATCGGCTTGGCCCTCGGGTGACGGGGCGGGAGGGGTCGCGATCATTGGCGCCGCCGTTCTGATCGTCGCGCGGCGCAGGATCCGGCCCCACGATCGGACCGCGGCGAGCGGCGTGAGGCCTCGGAAGGGGCTCGTCTTGGGCCGCCCATGGCGGGGACCCGGGCGAGGTGTTAGCGGTGGCCACGAGGCGCCGTGCGGAGGGAGGAAGGTCCGCTATTGAGGATCGAGGTCTTCGATAATCAGATCGAGCCTGCGCTGAAGTCCCTCAAGCGGGAGATGCTGAAGGGCGGAGTGCTCAAGGAAATGAAGCGGCGGGCCTACTACGAGAAGCCTTCCGTGAAGCGCAAGCGCAAGCGGGCCGAAGCGCAAAGGAAGCGACGGAAGGCCGCCGCCCGAAATGCTCGAGCATCGGGTGACTGAGTCGGGATGCGATCTCGTGCGGCCGCCGCCGCCCCGGGGTCGATACCAGCGGGCGCCGTGACCGCGCGAGAGGGAGACGCCATGCCTACGATGAGTCCTACGTGCCCACTCTGCTCCCACCCGGTACTGGGCGCCCACGGCATTTCGAATCATGGAGAGATGGTGCACCTCGAGTGCCCGACGTCTCCGGCCTTGGGCAATCGGTGGCCCGAGGGCATCCGGCAGCTCCTCTGCCTGAACTGTAGTCGGATCTTCCCGAGCGAATCGAAGATGCAGCGCCTCTGCAGGGCATGCCGGTAGCGAGGTGACGCGGAGGCAACCACTCGTGGCACGAGCGCGAGGTGATGGTGTGTCCGCGCTCGGAAGCAGGCCGGATGTCCGGCGCGTCGGCGGCACTTCCTCCCAACCAGGCCATCTACCCAGAGTCCGGGCGCTCCAGCTGAGCGACCGCGTGCATGCCACACGAGACCTGAGAGACTGGCCTCGCCTCCGTCGGGTCATCCGCGTCTACGGGGCGTGCACGGAATGCGGATGAGTCGATGAGTCTCGATTTCTCGAGGCCGGAAGGAGACGTCCCATGGCGTCCAAGCTGTATGTCGGCGGGCTGTCCTATTCCACAACCTCCGAGAGCCTGCGCGAGTACTTTGCCCAGTGTGGCACGGTCGAGTCGGCCACGGTGATCACCGATCGCATGACGGGTGATTCCCGCGGGTTCGGATTCGTCGAGATGTCCACGGAGGCCGAGGCGCAGGCGGCCATCTCCAAGCTGAACGACCAGCCGTTCGAGGGTCGGAAGCTGATGGTGAACGTGGCGAAGTCGCCCGGGTCGGGCGGTGGGGCGCGGTCCGGTGGCTTCGGGGGCCCGCGCAGGACCAGCCGCTGGTAAGACTCGAACGAGCAACGTCGCGAAACAGGCGCGGGGGCCGACGCCCCTGCGCCGTTGCGATTACGCCGCAGTAACCCACGGCGCCCCGGCGTCCGTGGTTCGGCGCCAGAGTGCGGACGAAGGACGCCCCGGGTATGCGGTGGGATCGGCGGCCAGCCGCGGACCTCGGCGAGCACGACCCCACGAGGGATCGCCGGCGGCGTCGGCGGATCCCAATCGTTTCCCGGCCATGCCGCAGTGGACTCCGCGCGAACCCTCATCCTCGCCGCATCGAGCCGCCCGGATCGAGGCGCATTGACGCGGGTCCTTCCGGCTGTACTATCATCGCCACACCCTATGGCCATCCCCATTCGCCTGCGCGTCGACGCGCAGAGCCCGATCCCGATCCGCTGGCAGCTGTCCGAGCAGCTCAAGAACGTCATCGTATGTTCGAGCTCGACCGGCAAGCAGGTCAAGAGACTCGTGGATCCCTCCGTGCCCGTGATCATCGACGACCGGGCGCTCAACCAGCGGGCCATCCAGACGCTCGGCGCTGTTCTGGCTCAACACGACGGTGACCGCCGAGCTGCGACAGCATCGCTCGCCCGGCAACGGCCGCGTCCCCGCAGTATCCGGACGAGGTAGGGGAAGGCAGCTGTCCGGGTCCCGTGGTTTGCAGGACACTGGGTGTCGCCATCAGGAGACATCCCATGAGATGTCAAGTCCGACTCGTCGCCGGAGCGACGAGTAGGCGTGAGGGATGGTAGGGCTGACGATGCGTGAGCATGGCGTAGGCGGTGTGGAGCAGTTTGACGGCAACCACGATCAGCGCCTGCTTGGCCTTCTTGCCCTGGGCCCGCTTACGCAGATAGACCGTGCGCCACTCGGCACTCCGGCGGACGGCGTTGACGGCGGCGAGATAGAGGGCATGGCGGGCGATCCGCGAGCCCACCTTCGACAGCCGGGGTCGCCCGACACGTTCGCCGCTCTCGGTGATCACGGGGTAGAAGCCCACGTACGCGACGAGCGCCCGCGCATCGGTGAAGCGCCCCAGGACACCGAGCTCGCCCAGCAGGGTCGCGGCGGTCTGCGGCCCGATGCCCGGAATCGTCTGGAGCAGCTCGGCGTCCGAGGGCCCAGTGCCGGGGGGGCTCGGGGGCAGCAGCGCCATCGCGGCCCGATCGAGGTCGTCGACCGCCGCGGTGAGGCGCTCGACTTGGCGCACCAGCGTCCGGACGACGTGGGCCCGGGCGTCAGCGGCCTTCCCGCTGTAGAGAGACTGCCGGGCGGCGTCGCGGACCGCGGTGGCCTCGTCGAGCGAGAAACCGCGGGTCCCGGCGGTCTGGGCCGCCCGGCGGATGCCGCGGGGACTCGCCTGGGCCAGGTGCTGGGCAGTCGGGAACTGCGCCAAGATGCCGCGGGCCCGCGCGGTCAGCAGATCGCCCAGCGCCGTGCGGTGCTCGGGCAGCACCACGTCGAGCTGTGCGATGAGCTGCCGCAGATAGTCCTGTCGGTCCCCCATCAGGCGGGCCCGCAGACGGGCCAGTTCACGCAGGCTCTGGATCTCCGCGTCGGGCACATAGCTCTGCTGGGCGGCGCCGGACCGGAGCAAGCCCGCGATGACATGGGCGTCGATGTCATCCGTCTTGGCCTTGCGCCGGACGAGGTCGCGGTAGCGCCGCGTCTGGACCGGGTTCAGGACGACCACACGATAGCCGGCGCCGACCAAGGCCGCCTCCAGGTTCTCCCAGAGGTGGCCGGTGGCCTCGAGGCCGACCACACTCTGCCCCGGCAGCGCCCCGCGGGCCCGCAGGGTCTGGAGTAGGGCGGCGACGCCGTCCTTGGTGGCCGCGACGGTGAAGCTCTTGCCGACGGCCTCGCCCTCGCGATCGAGCAGGGCGACGCGGTGATCGCGCAACGCGACATCGATGCCGACGAAACGCTCAGGCATGGCACTCCCTTTGAGCCGCGGAGGGGCACGGCGCGGATCAGCCGGACGGGTGCCACGCACCGCGGGGCCCGCATAGCCTGGTCGATCATGAGGGATGGCGGCGAACCGTCTCCCAGCATCCTGGATGAATGCTCTCGACCCGGCGGCCGGGGCGCGACGATCTCCGGGAACGGGTCCCTCGTCGGGCCCGAGTGTCGCATGCATCAGTCGTCGTCCCCGTCCTGCCTCCGGACAGACCTTACTCGTACCCTCGTCAGGCTGGCGAGGGGAATTGCCACGACGCTTGCGAGTGCCTCCCACTCGTAACGTCATACCAGGTGTCGGCATGACAGTCAGAGACTTGCCGTGCTGGCCGCCGAACTGGAGAGCAGCGACCACTGGAGCCAGTCACGGCGCCCGTGGCGAGTGCGGCGTCCTCGTCGCGGCGCGGAGGGACCGTGCGACTCAGTCTTTGACCTTGACCATGGAGGACGGGGGCGACCGGTACGTTGCCGTGCTGCACGACGACGCGAGGGTCGTGACAGGGCTCACCCTCTTGCTCGACTGGCACCTCGGCCGATCCCTGGCGCAGATCGCCAACCTGGAAGTGCGCCTCTAGCGAATCTGGCGCCTCGAATGGCCGGCGCGCAGGTTCCAGCGTTCAGGCCGGGCGACGCGGCGCCGGCAGCGACGAACGCGTCGCGGATCATTCCGGCGCCCCGTACGGTCCGGGCGACGCCCGCGCGCTGACCGGGCTCGGCCGCTCGCACGGTCCGGCCGTGCGACATTCCTTCGCCGATCCGCCCGCCAGCCCCTGGAGTCGTCGCTCAGCGGGAGCTGGATCGAGCAGGCCGCCAGCTCAAGGGTGCGGGCTGGTCGGTCGAGGTCGAGATGGCCGAACCGGAAGCAACCTTACCGGAGCGACGCGAACCGTCAACGCCATTCGGGCCGATCTTCATGCGGTGGGGCGTCGGGCTGCTCGCCGGCCTCGGTCACCGGCGCGTCGCGCCGCCGCTACGAACGACGGCAACGGAACGCGAACGCAGCACGGGCGACCCTCAAGGGGTCGCCCGTGGCCACCGCAGCGGTACTGGTAACGAAGTTAGGCGCTGGCCGCGGCCGAGCGCCGGCGTCCGCTCCGAGCGTCAGCGAGAAGGTCGTAGCGATCGAGGTTCATGACCTTGTTCCAGGCCGCCACGAAGTCACGCACGAACTTCTCCTTCACGTCGTCGCTCGCGTAGACCTCGGCCAGCGCCCGGAGCTGGGAGTGCGCCCCGAAGACGAGGTCGGCCGCGGTCGCGGTCCACTTGACCTTGCCTGTGGTGCGATCGCTTCCCTCGTACACGTTGTCGGCCGAAGGCGACGGCCGCCACGCCGTGCCGACGTCGAGCAGGTTGACGAAGAAGTCGTTGGTTAGCATCCCCGGCCGGTCGGTGAAGACGCCATGCTTCGATTGCCCGTGGTTCGCGTTCAGCACCCGCATGCCGCCGACGAGGACGGTCATCTGGGGCGCGGTCAGCTTCAGCAGGTTGGCCCGGTCCAGGAGCCGCGTCTCCGGTGACAGCGTATCTTCCTTCCGGATGTAGTTGCGGAACCCATCGCCGATCGGCTCGAGCACCTCGAAGCTGTTCGTGTCGGTCTGCTCCTGCGAGGCATCGGTGCGGCCAGGGACGAAGGGAACGGTGACGGTGTGGCCCGCTTTCCGGGCCGCTTCTTCGACGGCTGCGCATCCGCCGAGAACGATCAGGTCGGCCAGCGAGACCTTCTTGCCGCGGGACTGTGAGCTGTTGAAGTCCTGCTGAACCTTCTGGAGGGCCTTGAGCACTTTCGCCAGCCGGGGCGGCTCGTTGGCCTCCCAGTCCTTCTGGGGCGCGAGGCGGATCCGTCCTCCGTTGGCACCGCCGCGCTTGTCCGTGCCACGGAAGCTCGCAGCCGCGTTCCAGGCCGTGGAGACGAGTTCAGGAACGGACACCCCGGAATCGAGGATCTTCCGCTTGAGGGCCGCGATGTCCTGCTCACCGACCAGCTCGTGATCGACAGGCGGGACGGGATCCTGCCACAGCTGCGGCTCCGGGACCCACGGCCCGAGGTAACGTGCGCGGGGACCCATGTCGCGGTGGAGCAGCTTGAACCAGGCGCGGGCGAACGCGTCGGCGAGCTGGTCCGGATGCTCATAGAAGCGCTTCGTGATCGGCGCATAGATCGGATCGACCTTCAGCGAGAGATCCGTCGTCAACATCATCGGCGCGTGCCGCTTCGACTTGTCGTGCGCATCCGGCACGGTGCCCTGCGCCTCGGGGTTCTTCGGCTTCCACTGCTTCGCGCCGGCGGGGCTCTCCGTCAGCTCCCACTCGTACTTGAAGAGGTTCTCGAGGAAGCCGTTGTCCCACCTGGTCGGGTTGTTGGTCCACGCGCCCTCGAGGCCGCTCGTGATCGTGTGGGAACCCTTCCCGGTGCCGAACGTGTTCTTCCAGCCGAGACCCTGATCCTCCAGGCCGGCGCCCTCCGGTTCCGGACCGACATTCCCGACCGCGGGGGCCGCGCCATGCGCCTTGCCGAACGAGTGGCCCCCGACGATGAGCGCCACCGTCTCCTCGTCGTTCATGGCCATGCGAGCGAAGGTCTCGCGAATGTCCCTCGCGGCGGCCCGCGGATCCGGGTTGCCGCCGGGCCCTTCGGGATTCACGTAGATCAGGCCCATTTGCACGGCGCCGAAGGGCTTGGCGAGCTCGCGGTCGCCGCTGTAGCGCTCGTCTCCCAGCCAGGTGTCCTCGGAGCCCCAGAAAAGATCCTCGGGCTCCCACACGTCGGGCCGGCCGAAGCCGAAGCCGAACGTCTTGAACCCCATCGAGTCCAAGGCCACGTTGCCAGCCAGGACGAGCAGATCGGCCCAGGAGATCTTCTGGCCGTACTTCTTCTTGATCGGCCACAGCAGTCGGCGCGCCTTGTCTAGGCTTGCGTTGTCGGGCCAGCTGTTCAGGGGCGCAAAGCGCTGCTGGCCGTCGCCGCCACCGCCGCGGCCATCGGCGATCCGGTACGTGCCCGCGGCATGCCACGTCATGCGGATGAAGAACGGCCCGTAGTGGCCGTAGTCGGCCGGCCACCAGTCCTGCGACGCCGTCATGATCCCGATGACATCCCGCCTCAAGGCCTCGAGGTCGAGGGACTTGAACTGTTCCGCGTAGTTGAAGTCCTCTTCCATCGGATTCGATAGGTGCGAGTGATGGTGGAGCACCGAGAGGTCCAGCTGGTTCGGCCACCAGTCCTTGTTTGTCCTCGGCCGAGTCCGCTTGGGGGTCGGGGAGGGGATTGCAGGGCTCTCGCTCTCGCTGACGCTCGTAGTCGTCACCTTGTCAGCCACGTCGATCCTTCTCCTTCTCTGGGTGTTGTCTTGTTCTGGCGGGTTCCTCTCGACGATGTCATGGCGCCGCGACCAACTTGCCTCCTCCGGGAAGAGCGACGACCACACGACCTCCCGTAGTCGGGGAGTGTCACCTGGAACTCGGAAAGGTCGGCACACCCGGCGCGGTTGACCTTTTCGTAGCGGCCGCCCCCTTCGTCAGCGCCAACCGTACTGGAGGCTGTCTCCCGCGCGATGAGCGTGCATCCGCGCGGCCCAGTCGCGACGACCGAGCGACAGCTCCCGCTCGAGCCGCTCGAATTCTTCGGGGGACAGCTCATCCGTCACGGCTCCCGCTCCGACGCGACTCGCCCGGAGCCTGTCGCGCCGTTCCCGCGCGCCAGCGGCCGGCGGCGCCGCCCACGGGTACCCCGCGATCGTTGCTGGCACTCTCGGCAAAGGCCGAAGAGCTCGATGCGGTGATTCGTGATCGAGAACCCGGTGCGGGACGCCACGCGCGCCGACAGGGCGCTCGCGTGCGGCTCGGCCATCGCCGCGTCGACGTCGATGATCCTTCCGCAGCGCTCGCACATGAAGTGATGATGCGCGCGGGTGTTGGCGTCGAAGCGCGCGTAGGGACCGGGCAGCTCCTTGAGCAGCCCCGCGTCGACGAGTATCCGGAGATTGCGGTAAACCGTGCCCAGGCTCGCGCCGGGCAGGCGGCGGCGAACGAGTCGATGGACCTCTTCGGCGGTCGGATGGGATTCGGCGCTCCGGACCACCTCGAGCACCGCGTGACGGGGACCGGTGAGTCGGAGGCCCCGGTCCCGCAAGGCAGCCTGCGCGCCTACCACGCGCGCCTCGCCGGCGCCCTGGACCCTTCGTCTTTCCGAAATGATTCTCATTACCGTCCTCGCCGGCCAAGCTCACGCTACCGGGGACGCTCCCCCGTGTCAAGAGAGATGCGAGCGCGCGGCAGACGGCCCGCGCGGACGTGCCCGTGACGCCGCGCTTCGGGGCGTGGCGCAACACGGGCCGCAGTGTCTCGAAGCCGGTCGCGTGGCCGCGGAGGCCGCGCCAAACTGCCGGCGTCGGAATCACGTTCACTACACTCAGGACGACCGGTGCCCTCCACGGGCTATGGCATCGAGACTACGCGGAAACCGGAGAGCAGCCATTCGCCCACCGCTTCCTGGCGAAAGGGGAACTCCGCACGAGGTTCAACGTGACGGCGAGCCGACGGTACATGGAGCTGGAATTTCGAGGCAGGGACGACGCGGGACGACCCGTCCTCCTGCCCCTGCGCGTCCAGTTGTACTAGCGATTCGGCAACCCGCCGGTCGTCCGGCGCGAACAGCGGCACCTGGCGCAGGTCTCGCTGACTGGCCGCGGGATCCGCGCGGGATGGCTCGGCACGGTGGCTGCCGTCGTTTTGACGACGACCACCGCGCCGAGGATTGGGACACGGCCTACGGAATGGCCACGAGCTCCGTGATCATCCCGAGCGCGGCGTGGAAGAAGAAGATGTGGCAGTGCATTGCCCATCGCCCGACGGCGCCGCCCGTTGGTGTGTTGTCCGGCGCGCCGTCATCGAGTGGCGGCGGCCAGCGGTATCCAACCAGGTGGGCCCGACCATGCCGGCGACCGTACCGCGTCCCGGACACGGTCGCCAGCCGGTCAGGCTACCTCTCGGGTACCTCATGGCGGCATCCTCCTCTATGCGATATTCTGTAAGCGCCTTCCATGGGGTCGCCGGGTTGACGTTCCGGGCGTCCAGCCCCCTGGCATCTGGCTCCGATACGCGGTCTCCACAGCACGACACTCTATTGGTCGGAGTACGTGTAAGAGGACTGCCGGATGCCCAATGAAGCCGAGCTGCGCAAAGTCGCCCGCGAAGTGCTTCGTGCGGGAAGCTGCCCCGACAAGAACCCGATCGCACCTGGGGCGGGCCTGGCGTCGGCGCCCCGTGCGCCGTGTGCGAAAAACCCGTGACGCGTGACGAGCTGGAGTACGAGGTCCAGTTCGCGCACGATGGCGGGTCGCCCGGGCTGGACAAGTACCACCTGCACTTGCGGTGCTTCGCCGTGTGGGAGCTGGAGCGGACGAAGTTCGACGGAGACCGGGGAAGCCAGTGACCTCACCGCCCGCTCGTCCCCTCGCCTTCAGCATGGTCGCGCGGGACCAAGAGCGACGGCGGTAGCCACCTCCCATGACCACCGCGCGACTGACCCCCGACCCCTTCCCCGATGATCCCGCTTGTCCATCCTGCCGGAAACCGATCAAGCACGGCACTCCCGTGGTCCTGAAGTTCGGACAGACGTTGCACCTCCGATGTTGGACGCTCATGCTGCGCGGCCAGACGACGGCCATGGAGCGTAACCGGCTCGCACGGGCACAGTCGCGCGAGCGCTTGTTTCGGGCCGCCGGCGCCGCCGACGACTTGTCGGGGCTGCCCGGAGAGACTGCAACCGGACCCCCGTAACAGATCATCCGGCCCGTTCCGCTGTGACCGCGCGACAGGATGCGTCCAATGGACTCGCCGGGACGGCACCGTGATGGGCGCCTTGATCATCCGCACCGTGCGGCCGGACGGCCCGACGTAGGGTGGCAGCGGCGCGACCTCGCCGTCACACGTCAGCAGGTGAGCGTCGGTCCCCTCTGGGCGGAATCCCCTCTTGACGGACTAACCGCGAGCGGGCATAGTGGCGACCCTCAGGACACGCCCGGGCTGGCCGCGGCAATTCAGCGTGGGGCCGCGGTATCCAACCCCCGTGCCGCACGAGTCACTCCGTGCCACGGAAATGGGGCGTCCCGATGGGCTCCCCGCCCGATCCGTCCTGTCCCGCCTGTACCAAGTCCATCCGCTCGGGCACGCTTGTGCTCTATGAGCACCGAGAGTGCTTCCATCTCGGCTGTCGCATTCGGATGCTTCGCGGGCACGCGCTCGACAGTTCGCCCACACGCAGGCAACCGGCGAGCAAGCGGCCCGACGTGTGCCAGACTCGTGGACCGCGCACCTCGAATACCGCCGCCCGTCACGGCGGTCCCCCGTAAGGGGTTCGATGACTCCGTCATCGTCGCTTCCGCCAAACCCCACCTGCGCCCTATGTTCGAAGCCCATTCGGTCGGGGTTCATCTACACCAAGGGCGGCGAGGCCATTCACATCCGTTGCCGAACGCAACAGCTCCACTTGGATGCGCTCGACCAGGGGGACCGCGCTCGCCTCGCCCTTGAGCGGGCCACCGATGTGGTGGAGGAGACACGGCGTCGACGTTCCGCGCGACACACAGGACTCACCCGGCAGCGCGATCGCTGCCCGGTGTGTACCGGGCTGGCGACGATGACCGACTGGCGACCGCATCTCAACTGGATGACCGTCGAGGATTGCCCGTGTGACGGCTTTTTCGTCTGGACGCCGCTATTGGATGACGGCCGCCTGGAGCGGCTGACGCCAGAGGATCGAGAGACCCTGAGCCAGCGTATCCGGCATCTCCGCGCCACCGAGAGTGAAGCGTGGCTCGCCACCCGGGACGGCACCGTGATGGGCGCCTTGATCATCCGCACCGTGCGGCCGGCCGGCCCGACGTAGAGGCGCAGCAGCGCCACCTTGCACGCAACATCTGGAGCGGCTGCGACCCTGTTGGGTGCAGCGACGACGGGACGGCGAAGGTGAGTATGCCCCGACCCTTCGACGAAGCGACCCTCCAGCAGCGCGCGATCAAGTCCGCTAGGACGAGCCGCGAACTTGCCCGGCATCGCGCGGAAGCTGAGCGCGGTGGCTCAGGCCACGTGCGATCGAGTGCGGCTCACGCGCACGTGGCGTCGGGAGGTCCGACGGCGGCGACCCGGGTGGTGCGCTCGGTGTCCGAAGCCATTCAACGGCGACGACCCGGTTTGGACGGCCGATTTTGCGCCGGCCGGGGAAGCCGTCTTCCGCGGGACGGCGACGATCCATCAGACCGGCGTCGCGGCCTGGATCGTCGGGCGGGTGCGGCCAGCGCCGTGGCTCGAGTCCTTCCGATGATCCACCACCGCCAAGGGTAGGTGCGTTATGACCGAGTCGCGGTCGAACCCGGTCTGCCCCCGCTGCGCCCAACCGATCCGCCATGACAGCCTCGTCCTGTTCCGGCATGGCGAGCTCTTCCACCTGGCGTGTCGGAGCCAGACATTGGAACTCGAGGCGATGGAACAGGTCGAGCGCGCCACGCAGGCACAGGCGGAGGCTCGCCAGTTGCTGACCCAAGTACGACGGCATCGATCTGTCGTCGAAAACTGCCCGATTTGCGGCATGACCGCGACCGTCACGGACTGGCGGCCCGGCCTGGCCTGGGTCGCCGTCGCGGACTGCCCCTGCGCCGGGTACTTCCTCTGGGCGCCCCTCTTGCGACGTCTGCTGGACCTGGGGGTCGAGGATCGCGAATCACTGAGCCATCGCATCCACGATCTCCGCGCCACGGGGAGCGAAGCCTGGGTGTCCATGCGCCACGGTACGCCCGAGGATCCATCCGTCGTCGTCCGCGACCACCGGCCCGATCGCGCTCCCTAATTCACGCGCCTGGCTTCCCCGGGTGCTGTTCACGCCTCTACGAGGCTCGCGTGGCGGCGCGAGCCCAATTGCGCGTCTCCCGGACGACATTGCGACACATCGGCGACCAGCTGTCCCGTGCGTCCGGCGCTGCTCGGGCCCCAAGTCTCGCCAATCGTGGCTGGCATTGTCGCTGCACGCTGAACTCGATGAGGCTCCGGAGTCGGGACCGCCGTCAACGCTTCGCTGGCCGTTGATTCGAACGTTCGGCCTTGCGATGGACGGCGCACCGGCTCCGAAGTCCTCGCTCTCCCAATGGCAGCGAATCGAGACCCCACGCCCCAGGAACCCGTCTGCGCGATCTGCCACAAGCCGATTCGAGTGGAAGAGGACGGCGTTACGGTCCAGCAACAGCACAACCATGCCCGCGGCTATGACCGCGGACTGTGAAGGCCCCTCGACTCGGAAGCGCTGCACGACGGCAAGGATCGCGAGCTGGGCTTCGAGTCGCGATCACTGAACTGGGGCTGACCCAGCACGTCTACCTCTCCAGCATGGTGGCCCACGTGGGGCTGAATCCGCGCAAGGACGTGAACTTCGTCGAGCATCCGCCGGCTGAGGGCAAGCAGCTGCTCGCGGAGGGAAAGGTCGACGCCTACCTCGGTTTCCCGCCGGACCCTCAGGAGCTCCGCGCCCGGAAGGTCGGACACGTCGTCGTCAACAGCGCGGTCGACCGGCCATGGTCGCAGCACTTCTGCTGCCTCGCCACGGGTCACCGGGAGTTTGTTCGCAAGAATCCGATCGCGACCAAACGGGCGCTGCGGGCGATCTTGAAGGCGGCCGACGTCTGCGCCCTCGAGCCTGACCGGGCGGCTCGGGCGCTCGTCGACGGTGGCTTCACGCCGCGCTACGATTATGCGCTGGAGACCATGAAGAACGTTCCGTACAACAAGTGGCGCGTCTACGATCCGGAGGACTCCGTCGGCTTGTATGCCCTCCGACTCCGCGAGGCGGGAATGATCAAGTCGATGCCACAGCGCGTCATCGCGCAGGGCACCGACTGGCGTTTCTTCAACGAGTTGAAGAAGGAGCTGAAGGGATGATCGGGCGGCGCGCGGGCATGCATGCGCAGCGCCCGTGGGCCTGGCGCGGCGGCTAGGCGTGCCCCGGGCCGAAGCCGAGCCGCCGCCGACGGCGCTGGCCGAGGCCGCCCTAAAGAGGGCGCCGTGATCCTTGCCATTGAGGCGGACAGCCCGTCGTCGCCCTCGGCTGGCTGCACGTTGTGTGTCTGGAGCTCGTTCGCCTCCGGCGCGTTGAACTCTGAGCAGGACGCGCTGGCCCCGACCGAGCCTCTGCTCCGGTCTGTTGCTGGTTCGGCTCGGAACGCGCTACACTCCGTGCGACCGGCCCCCGTCTTGGGGGGAGGTGCTCGGGGAGATGTAACCTGTACGTCGCCAGTATCGCGGCGTATGTCGGCCTCAATCCCCAGAAAGACATCAGGTTTGTGACGCCTCCCGTCGCGAACTCCGGGCAGATGCTCGCCGCAGGAGAGATCGATGCCGTCGTCGCCTTCCCGCCCGTCTCGCAAGAGCTTCGGGAACACAAGATCGGACACGTCGTCGTCGATAGCCGCGTGGACAAGCCGTGGTCGCAGTACTTTTGTTGCATGTTGACGGCGAACCGAGAGTTTATCCGGAGGAATCCGGTGGCCACTCGACGCGATACGAGCATGTCGTGCAGGCGCTGAAGGAGCTGCCGTACGCGAGATGGCGCGAGTACGACGCCGAGGACACGATTCGCTTCTACGCCCTACGCCTGCATGAGGCCCGAGTGATCAGATCGGCGCTGCAGGGAATCATCATGACAAGGGGAGAACATGGCTCCGGATGACGTGACGGCGAAACTGCTTCGTGAAGTCGAACGGATCCGACCTATTCTCTTGGACAACGCGGCCGGTGCCGAGGCGAACCGACAGCTCTCGAGCGCGGCGTACGACGCCATGCATGAGGCAGGGTTGTTCGCGATGCTCGCCCCCAGGGCCCATGGCGGCCTCGAAGTACACCCTGTCGAAGCCATGCGAATATGGGAAGCTGTCACACGTATCGACTCCGCCGCGGCATGGAATCTGGTGATGAATCAGGCCATTGCTGCCTTTGCGGCCTGGCTCCCCGCCGACGGTGCACAAGAGCTCTTCCGCGACGGGCCACCGACGGTGGCGGGCGCGCTCAATCCCCCGGCGGCTGCAACCCGAGTCGAGGGGGGATGGCGCATCACGGGACAGTGCCCCTTCGGGAGTGGGTGCCACAACGCGAAGTGGCTGGCCATGCCAGCGGTGGAGATGGACGGCGGCCGCCCGAAGGTCGATCCGGCGACAGGGCAGCCGGCGCCGCCATTCGGGGCATTCTTTCCTCGCACGGCCGCGAAGATTCTCGACACGTGGCACACCGTGGGCATGCGTGGCACCGGCTCGACCGACTATGCGGTGCAGGACCTCTTCGTCCCCGACCGTCTGACCGCGCCCGTGGCGCCGCTCCAGCATCCGGCCCCGGGCTTCGAGGGACCAGTGTTCCGCTTGTGGCCGTGGACCGCCATCCTCGGAGAAGCGACGGTGTCCGTCGGTGTGGCGGCCGCTGCTGTCGACGCCGCGGTGTACCTCTGCCGGACAAAGACGCCGGCCTACAATGCGACGCCGTTGCGCGAGCAACAGCTTGCCCAGTTCCAACTGGGAAAGGCCAAGGCCAGGGTGGAGGCGTCGCGTGATACCCTCTACCGCGCGGCGGAAGCGGCATACGCAGACGTCGAGCGCAGCGCCGCTCTGCTGTCGGTGGCCGCGAAGATTCGAGTGCAGCTCGCCGTGTGCTTTGCCGCTGAAGCCTGCGCAGAGGCGGTCCGGTTTGTGAACGACGTGACGGGGGCGTCATCCATCCGCGAGGAGCACCCGTTCGAACGTAACTTCCGCGATGCTCACGTGCTGTTGCAGCACTCCTCCAAGTCCAGCGCGCGTTATGGATCAGCAGGGCGATTGATGCTCGGCCTGGAGAATGACTGGGTGTGGCTGAGCTTCTAGCCGCTCTTCCCCTCGCTCTCATGTCGAGATGCGATCGTCTCCACCCTGTAGCCCTCCATTCGCTTTCGAAGTCCAACGCGCGTCTAATGTGAACGAGACCATGCGGAGGCCACTGAGTATGAGGCCGCGCCGGGAAGTTCATACGCGCCATGCAGGGGGATCGAATGTGATCCGAAACACGTCCAGATGCCCACACTTCTGGCAGCTGAATACGCGCGGCTTCTCGCCCGCCGGTCTCAGGCTGCGAAAGGTGTCCCTCGCCCCGGCGTTGGCCCCCGCGACGTCCGGAGTACCGGACAAGTTCTCACCGCATCGGACCAAGACAGCGAGACTTCCGGGAGGCCCCGAAGGCCGTCTGGTGGCGAACCCCGTGAGCTAGATTCGCCACATCCGAACGAAAGCTACGATAGACCGCTCTGCTATACTCGCTGCCGCACGAGCGTGGGACTCACAGTTCCTCAACCCCCTCGACTGAGGAGCGAACACATGAGACTACAGGAGCCCTCCCGGAGAGCCATCCTGAAGGGCGGTGTGGCAGCGACCCTCGCGGCGACGGCCCACGGGCTGAACCCTCGCAAGACTTTCGCCGCCCGGGATCACAAGCTCATGTTCTGGCTGCAGCCCAATTTCAACGCTACCGCCGACCAGATCCTCGAGGAGCAGATCCGGGCGTACGCCAAGCAGGCCGGCGTGAAGGACCAGGAGTTGCAGATCCTGAAGGTGCCGGGGGGCGAGATCGCGACGCGCATGACGGCCGCCCTCGAGGTGGGCGCGCCCCCGGACATCACGCGGACCAGCGAGTTCCTGCTCCCCCGCTGGAAGTCCCAGGGCCACCTGCTGGACATCACGGACATCATGGGCGAGATGCGCCAGGCGGCGGGCGGGATCAACCCGGCCGTCGTCGCGCTGACCGAGGAGGGCGGGCGCAACTACGCGGTGCCGATGGGGCTCAGCCCCATCGTCTTCTACGGGCGGATGGACCTGCTGGAGAAGGCCGGCTACGGCGCCTTCCCGGACACCTGGGACAAGCTCGTCGAGGCGGGTCTGAAGATCCAGAAGCCGCCGCTCTACGCCTACGGCATGGCGCTGGGCACCACGCTCGGCTACAGCGACAGCACCCACGAGATCATTGCGATCCTGTGGGCGCACGGGGCCAGGCTGCTCGACCGGGGAAGCCGCCCGGCGGTGAACTCGCCCGGGGCGGTCAAGGCCTTCCAGCTCATCCAGGACATGTACCAGAAGCACCAGATGATCCCCCGGGGCGCCCTGAGCTGGGACAACTCGGGGAACAACAAGGTCTACCAGGGCAAGCAGGTGGCCTTCGCTCACGACAGCCTCAGCATCTTCTCGTCACTCCTCATCGACGACAAGGAGCTGGCCGACCGGACGGGCCTGTTCCCTGCGCCCGGTGGCCCCGGCGGGCGGCCGAAGATGATCCTCACCGACTACTACGCCGTGTTCAAGGCGAGCCCCTATCCGGAGATCGCCAAGGGGCTGATCCGTTACCTCATGGAGCCGGCCCGGCACAAGGAGTTCATCGTCGCCACCCAGGGGCGCTACCTGCCCGCGTATCCGAGGCTGACGGAGGACCCGTTCTGGTCCTCGCGCCCGCAGTTCGTCCCGCTTCGCGAGGTGGCGCGTGAGGGGTGGGCCCTCGGCTGGGAGGGCCGGATGAGCCCGGCGTTCGGCGAGGTGGTAGCCCAGAGCCTGCTCGGCAAGGCGGTTCACACCATGCTGGTCGACAACCTGAGCCCAGGGGATGCCGTCGCCAGGCTGCACGCGGAGATGGTCGCCACCTACAAGCGGATCGGCGAGCCGGTGTAGTCCGGGGTGGCCGTGATCGTCGACTCGCACGCCTACTGCTTTCCTCCCGCGGACCACCCCGCGGGGCACCCGAGCGGGGCGGCCCACCTACGATGGGTGCAGGCCGCCCACGCCGGTCACCATCAGCCCGCGTGGAAGGTCCGCGACCGTGCGCCCGCCGACTCGCGGGTTCTCTGTCCGGGCACTCGCTACGTGAAGTCCGAACTGCCGGACGTGCACTTTCGCGTCGACCGGCAGAAGGGCCGCGTCGCGTGGACCATCGACGGCGAGGACTACACGAAGCAGTTCTACCCGCCCAACCTCCACGACATGGAGTTGACGCCTCACGGCCTGATCGGCGAGATGGACTACGCCGGCGTGGACGTGGCCCTCCTCCACACGAACCCTTTCCTGAGCCGCGATGCCGCCTACCAGGCGGAGTGCGTGCGCCTGTATCCTGACCGCCTCCGCTCGATGGCGCCGGCCGACGAGTGGCGGATCATCCACGAGCCGGACGCGGTCGTCGAGGAGCTCAGGGCCGCCGTCGCGGGCCACCGGCTTCACGCCATCAAGTTCAACGCCCGCCTCGCCTACCTGGACGGCACCCAGCCCTGGGACGACGGTCCCTACCGGTCGTTCTGGGAGGCGGCCGTCGCCCTCGGCGTGCCGATCTTCTTCACCCTGGGGGCGGGCACCGCCGAGCTGTCCGGCCGCATGTCCGTGGCCGAGCTGCGGTCGGGGTACCTCGACGAGCAGCGCGTGCTGATGCGCTGGATGGAGCGGTATCCCCAGGCCGTCTGTAGCCTCACGCACGGGTTTCCCTGGCGCGCGTTCCTGGAGGGGGACCGCATCGTCGTGCCGGACGAGATCTGGCGGCCGTTCGAGAATCCGCGCTGTCACCTCGAGGTGTGCTTCCCCGTCCGGATCGGCGACCTCTTCGACTTCCCGTATCGTGAGGTATGGCCGACCCTCGAGGCGGTGGTCGAGCGCGTCGGGCCCGACCAGCTCATGTGGGGCACCGACATGCCCTTCCAGAACCGCTTCTGCACCTACCGGCAGTCCCGCGTGTGGATCGAGAAGTACTGCACCTTCCTGGACCGGGAGAGCCTGGCCAAGATCATGGGAGGTACGGCGGCCCGCGTCCTCGGACTCTGAGGCGGGACGCCCACCAGACGCCCAGCCCGTATGTCCTCACCTCGACTCGAGCCCGACCGTGGCGCCCCGTTGGTCCCGAACGGACGCATTGGTGGATCGAGCGGTGGCCGGTTAGCGTCGTGGCAGGATGTTCCGATCATCGAAGGGATCCAGCAAGGCGTTCCATCGGGGGCCTGGCGGTCCGGGTCCTATTCGCTCCAGGAGACCCTGGAGCGAGCGACCCCTCCTAGCCTTCAACAGCATGGCCGCGGCCCGGCTGGTTGCCGCAGCCGTGGCCGACGCAGACCCCTTGGGAGACCCGAGGCCGCACTGAGGGTCACTCGGAATCAGTGGTGTCGTCGACGCTTTCGTCCGGCGCTCGCCGCCTTACGCCCCGGCAGCCGTCTCTGACAGCCTCCGTGGCAGAATCCATCTTGACGTCAGAGATATGTCAGATGGCTGAATCCTGAGCCCGCAAGGAGACCGCATGACGGGGATACGTGACCCAATCGAGGTCTTGTTGGCGGCGCGAGTTACGAAAGAGCAATTCGACCGGGTGCGGATCCTCCATCCGCGCCTCGTCATCCGGGGGGATCCCGGCGGCGTTGCCATCATGACCGCCGAGGAGGCGGCGGCCCACAACATCGGCATCTCAGGGCTCGACTACCCTGAGTTCCGGCCGGATCTCGATTACCAAAGTTTGCTGGCCCGAGCGGAGGTGCTCTTTGCCACGCGGATCCCACCGGACGTGGTCAAACGCGCCCCGCGGCTCCGATGGATTCAATTCACGAGCGCCGGTGTGGACCACCTTTGGCACCCGACCCTCGGGGAGGCCAACATCACCGTCACCACAACCCGAGGCATTCACGCGTATCCGATGGCAGAGTTTGTAATGAGCTGCGTGCTCGCCTTCGCGAAGGGTGTACCGCGGATGCTCCGGCATCAGCGAGAGCACCTGTGGGAGAAGTTCCTCGTCGAGGAGCTTCTCGGCAAGACGATGATTCTTCTCGGTGTCGGCGAAATAGGCCGCGCCGTCGCTCGGCTGGCGAGGGCGTTCGGGATCCACACAGTTGGAGTGCGCCGCCGGCAGGAAGGCGAGCCGGCGCCTGAATTCGATGAACTGCTTTCGGTGGCAGCGATGCCCGACATCCTGGGACGAGGTGACTACGTCGTTGCCTCTCTGCCGCTGACGGCGAAGACGCGAGGGCTGCTGGACGATCGGGCGTTCCGCGCCATGAAGCCATCAGGAATCTTCGTGAACATTGGTCGAGGACGGACCGTGGACGAGGCTGCGCTCGTCCTGGCCCTACGGGAGGGTTGGATCGGCGCCGCCGCTCTCGACGTGTTCGAACAGGAGCCGCTGGCACCGGCGAGCCCCCTGTGGGACTTTCCCAATGTCCTGATCAGCCCGCACATGGGTTCTGATACGGCACGATACATGGAGCGGATGACGGAAGTGCTCTGCGACAATCTAGTGCGCTACGCCGAGGGACAACCGCTCCGTAATGTCGTCGATCCGAGAGAGGGGTACTGAGCGCAGGCCCATGACCACTTGAATTGGGAGCTCCCGGGCCAGGTCGCGATCAGCAGCGCTGCCACGATGAAGTCTAGACCGAGATGCTCGACGTGGCTCTCGAACTACTGCGCGGCCGAGACGAGCTCGGCTTCCGCCTCGGGATGAAACTCGACGCTTCTCAACGAAGCGTCGAGCGTGCCCTCTTGAAAACCTGCTCCGCGGCGATACGGGTGACCTTGCCGGATTCGAGTTCGTCGAGTCTGCGCTCGGCCTCCTGGATCGCGCGCTCGAAGCGGGGGACCCCGTCATCCCCTGAACGGACGATTTGGTCGGTGGCTCTGGAACACGCTCTCCTATTTCTTGTAGTACCATCCCGCAGTCTGGCATCGCGTCTGGATCAGACCGATCCAGGAAGCAGGATCGATGGCGGGAGAACCCGAAAGCCCATCGGCAAGTGAGGGCTTTCTTGCTAAAACAGCGCGCGTGACGGCGCCGCTGGACGAGGTGTTCCTATTTGGCGTTGATCATGGTCGGCCTTCCCCTCTTCTCCCATGAAGACGACCAGGGTCTTGAGAGCGACAGCCTGTCACGCCGGCAACCTCTAGGATGTCTTGATACGCGCCGGAGCCATCAGGCCGTTTCCGCGAGTCCTGTCTCCCGGCGGCCTACACGGCGCTCGAGCACGTCAAGGGGCCTATGCTGACCAAGGTCGTGACCGTGAAGAGCGGCGCCGGCGATCTCGTCATGGTCGTGCTTCCCGCGGACCGCCGGGCGGACTTCGAGAAGGTGGGCGCGGGTCTCGGGACCGCGAGGAGGTTACACCCTCTCGTGGGTCGCGCCACCCTCGGTGCGGGTCGTTCCCTACTACCCCACCAACAGCCTCATCATCTCCGGGCATCCAGCCGCGGTCGAGGCGCTGGTCGACCTCATCAAGTGACGGGACGAGACGTCAGGACTCTCCATGGATGCGGCCCGGGCGGCCCGCCACGTCGTCGAGTCGATCCGGCGCGGCAAAGCGGAACGCGTGTTGTCGGTGCCCGCGAAGATGGCGGCCGCCGCGCGGGCGCTTGCGCCGAACGTGACGGCCGACCTCGTGGCCGGTTTCAGTCGTCTCCTGCCTCCACCGGATGAGACCGCCAGTCGCGAGAGGCGGAAGGGTGAGATGAGCACATCCGCCCTGTCCCCGTCGATTCTGACCATCCTGGGCGAGCGCGCGGCCGCTCGGAACAATCGGCGTCCTGGCCCGATCTGACGACAAGGGAGCGTATATGCCCCAGAAGACATCGCCCAAGCGAGTCCTACGACCGCCTCAGCGGCAGCGGCGCCAGCCGGGCCTCGAGACACGCATGACGCCGCGCCCGCAGGCGGAGGATCCCAGGGCGCGGGGTACCGGGAAATTGCGAGGAAAGGTCGGGTTGATCACCGGAGGTGACAGTGGGATTGGCCGCGCCGTGGCCGTCGCGTTTGCCAAGGAAGGGGCCGATGTGGCGATCGTCTACCGGAACGAGCACGGCGATGCGCGAGAAACACTTCGCCTGCTCGAGCAATACGGCGCCCGGGCCATACGGATCGCAGGGGACATTGGTCGTGAGGCGTTCTGTCGTGCCGCAGTGCGTAGCACGATCCGGCAGCTCGGGCGTCTGGATATCGTGGTGAATAACGCCGCTGAGCAGCATCCCCAACGCCGTCTTCAGGACATCACGGCGGCCCAACTGATGCGAACCTTCCAGACGAACATCTTTTCCTTCTTCTACGTGACCAAGGCGGCACTCCGGCATCTTCGGCGCGGGAGTGCGATCATCAACACAACCTCCGTCACCGCGTATCGCGGCAGCCCCCATCTCCTCGACTACGCGGCCACCAAGGGGGCCATCGTCTCGTTCACGCGTTCCCTGTCACAAGCGCTGGCTGCCCGCGGCATTCGGGTCAATGCCGTCGCCCCCGGGCCGATCTGGACCCCGTTGATCCCGGCGTCGTTTCCCCGTCGCAGGGTGGCGACATTCGGCTCCGATGTGCCACTCGGCCGAGCGGGCGAGCCGGCGGAGGTCGCTCCGTGCTACGTCTTACTCGCCTCGGGGGATGGCTCGTACATGACGGGCCAAGTGCTGCACCCCAACGGCGGCGAGATCGTCAATGGCTAGCGCGCCGACTCCTGTTCCAGAACTACTCGGTCGATTGAGTAGGCCGCAGCGGCCCGAATCTCACGCTATCCCCGATGCCAAGGGCATCCGGCGGCCTTCACGCCGTTGTGCATCCTTGATCTGCTCGACCTTGCGCTGCACCCCCGAAAGCGTGCTTTGATCCAACTTCCGGGGCAGTTTCATGCCTAAGACGACTTCCTCGGGACGAGATCAGGCTCCATGGCGGGGATTGTCTGGCCGAGCGAAGGCCGGACCCTTCGGTCCGTACCAGAATTACCCTTCGGTCCGTACCAGAATTATCCGGGTACGTCCTTCGGAACTGCCTGACATGAGTCGGCCGGCAGCACGCTGTCGAGGGTGCTGACCACGTCGCGAATGTCGGTCGGCGCGGCGAGCTCCCTTTCGCTGGGCTCTACCCGAACCGGGATATTCAGGTGCTGGGCGATCCGCTCCAGCAGCGCCACCGTCTTCGTCGATTCCTGTTCCGCCAAGAGGTTGATTTGGAGATCCAGATGCGCTCGGCGCTCGCTCTGCCGGGTGAGGTTGTTCTGGCTGATCAAGACGAAGATCGAGAGGAAGATCGCCTCGAGGGAGACGACGAGGGTGAGGAAGCTGAACGGGAACGGATCGATGGGACGCCAGCCGGGCACGAGTCCAGCGTTCCAGCCGACCCACGCCGCGAACCAGGCGGCGTGTAGCCAGGCGAACCACGGCGTGCCGGCGACCCGTGCAATCGTATCGGAGAAGCGCTCAGCCGCCGTCTGCCGGGCGCGATCGGCCGCCTCGAGCTGGGCGACCGCCGCGACGTTTCGAGCCAGGAGAGGCGAGGGCGCGTCCTTTCCGTTGTGAGATGACTGGGTGAACCGCATTTGAGGGACGGCAGGCACAGACCGCCCAAGGAGCCGGCCTGCGCCTGACCGCACTATCGATCCCTGGCGCATCGGTTGCGCGTCAGCGCGACACCCCCAGCTTTTCCCGGGTCTGATCGTCGAGCCGGCCGCTCTCAGTCAGCGTCTGGTCCTTCTGGAACGCCTTGAGCGCGGCCATAGTCTTTGGGCCCATGACACCGTCGATGGGACCGGGGTCCATGCCCTTGTCCTGGAGCGCCTTCTGGACCGCTTTGACCTGCTCGGAGCTCCCAGCACCGCCGTCCATGCTCCTGCCGGACTTCGACGTGCTGCCCACGCTGGGCGCGCTGGTGGTCCCGCTGGGCGCGCTGGTCGTGCCCATGGCGGACTTCGATTTACCGGTCGTGCCGGTGCCGGGTGCCGGGGTAGACGGCGACGTCGTCGGGGAACCGGGTTGCGGCGTGGCCGACGGCGCGGGCGGGGTGCTCGTCGTGCTGCCGCCGGAGCCTGTTGCTGGGGCGCTGCCCGTGCCCGTGCTGCCGCCGCTGCTCTGCGCGAGCGCGGGGGCGACCATGGCGACGAGGGTCGCCACAGTGGTCAGGATGCTCATGACTCGAGATGCCATTTGCTTGTTTCTCCTTCTTGGAGCTAGCCGCTCCGTCGTGATTCGAGGACCTCCCCCGAGTGCAAGGCGTCTGCCCATGCGCATGAACACCCGTTCCCCACGGTTCGAGGCTTCCTTGCGGCGACAGAAAGATACAAGCCGCGGCATGTTGTCGTCTCGATGTCATGGTGACGCCAATTTGCGATAGATGCATGGTTCCCACACATGAACGAAGCTAGTCGCGACTGCATAGGCGCCGTGATCCTTCCGACGGCGGCATCTTCTGACCATGGGCTGACCATAGGGGGTGACCATAGGCGCGTCGAACGCGTCCAAACGCCGGCGTTACCGGTCGGCGCGGTGCGAGGCCGTCCACGCTCATTCCCACCTCATTGCATTGAATCGCGGCGCCACCATGCCCGCTCTCTTTGTGATGGCACAGCATTTGCCGGCTGTAGGAAGGTTCCGAAGAGACGCATGAATACGGCAGTCCTTCAGAAGGCCCCGGTCGACCTCCTGGCGCGAGATGAGCCATCGGCTCGTCCAACCCCGATGCTCGAAGCGCCTGAGCTCACAAACGCTACGGGTACCGCGGGCCGCCCCTCCGAGGGCGCCTCCGAGATTCCAATCCATCAAGGAGAGGTTCGATGAAAGACGAAGAAGTCCACGAGTTGCTCTACCAAGCCCTCGAGACCGAGCTCGGCGGCGTGCAGGTTTACCAGATGGCGGTCCGCTGCGCCGTGAACGATGACCTCAAGCAAGAGTGGGAGGAGTACCTCGAGCAGACACAGAACCACGTCCGCATCGTCGAACACGTCTTCGCGCGGCTTGAGCTGGATCCGGAGGCGGAGACGCCCGGGCGGCTGGTGGTCCGGCACATTGGCGAATCCCTCGTGAAGGCGATGCAGATGGCGCTCGATGGCAGCAAGCCGGAGGCGGCCGAGATTGTAGCGGCCGAGTGCGTTGTCTTGGCCGAGACCAAGGACCACCTGAATTGGGAGCTGATTGGCGAACTCGCGAAGAAGGTCAAGGGCGAGAAGGGCGCGGCGCTGAAGGAGGCCCACCAGGAGGTGGAGGAGGAGGAGGACGAGCACCTCTACCACACGACGGGCTGGACCCGGGAGCTCTGGATCCAGGCCCTGGGGATGCCCGCCGTTTTGCCGCCGCCGGAGGAGGAGAAGGACGTGAAGACGGCCATCGGCGCGGCGCGGGCAAGGCGCGCCCGCAAGGACATGCTCTAAGCCGGCCATGGCTCAGACGAGGACCACGACCCGAAGCTGGGCTGGCGCCAAGCACTACGTGAAGCGATCCAAGACCGGCCAGTTCCCGGACATCCAGTCGAACAAGGGTGGCCATGGCAGCGAGGTCAAGGCCGAGGGTGGGAAACCGCCGTCCAGGACGCGCCGGGGCGCTGCCGGGGCCGCCGCTCAAGAGGAATGACCATCATGCGGAACGTCCGTCCCTTGCTCGCCGCCCTGTTGCTGGTCCCCGGGGTCGTGATCGGGATCTGGATCGGCTCGGGCAGCGGGCAAGGAGCGGCCCCGAAGCCGCCGACCGATGCCGTGCAGCAGGCGCAGACGCCGCAGGCGGTCCCGAGCACCCGGCCGGAGCAGCAGAAGACGCCGCATGATCAGCAGGATCCAGGGAAGAACGCGCCCTCCGCTGCCGCGTCGGAGACGCAGCCGGACCAGGGGCAGGGACTCGGCTTCGACTTCGCGCGCGACCCGTTCAATGCGAAGCGTCCGATGCAAACCGCCGAGGAGATCATGCAGGCCGACATCGCGGAGAAGCCCGCGGTGACGGCGGCCCAGCGCCGGCTTCTCGAGTCTCGATACGACCTCACGCCCCGCCTCGATCCCGCAGGAAAGATGTCGCGCGGGAAGCCTCTGGCCGTCGGGCCGAGCGCGCGATTGGCGTCGGGGATCAGCTGGGACCGCCTGGCCGGGCTCAGCCCCGAGGAGATCCGGACGCGCAAGGTGTTCCCGTATCCGGGGTTGCCCCATCCGAAGCAGGCGACCGGCGGGCAGGTGTTCCCGCAGCTCCAGATCGCGATGTTCCCGCGGCTCGAGCGCTTCGACGTGGAATTCGATCTCCCGGAGGCGTTCCTCCCGGAGTTCCCGCCGGCGATCTTCCTCCAGAGCCGGCCGGAGCTCGGGGACGTGTCGCGGGGCGAGGTGGTCTCGATCAACAACTTCCACCGGCTGTTCAAGGACATTGTGACGCCGGTGCAGCTCGACGGGCTCCGCATGCTCGTCACGCCGTTTCCGCAGGAGGAATTCAATCCGACCGACGACCGGAAGACGGCCCAGCCCAGCCTCGGGGTGGCGTGTTTCGACTGTCACGTCAACGGCCACACCACGGGGCAGTTTCACCTGACGCCGGACGTCCGGCCGCAGCACCGCCGTTTCCGGCTCGACACGACGAGCCTCCGCGGGGTCTTCCACCAGCAGATCCACGGCTCGAAGCGGAGCCTCCGGTCGGTGGAGGACTTCACCGAGTTCGAGCAGCGGACCGCGTACTTCAACGGCGATCCGATCCGGGCGATGAAGAAGGGCATGAACATTCTCGACCGGATTCCCGTGAGCCACATGGCGCAGCTCCAGAACATGCTGGACTTCCCGCCGGCGCCGAAGCTCGACACCGAGGGCCGCCTGATCGCCGCATCGGCGACCGAGAGCGAGCGCCGCGGGGAGGCTGTTTTCTTCGGCAAGGGGCGGTGCGGGCAGTGCCATCCAGCGCCGCTCTACCTCGACCAGCAGATGCACGATCTCCGAGTCGAGCAGTTCGTCGACGAGCCCCCGCGCGGGCCGATCAAGACCTTCACGCTGCGCGGGATCAAGGACAGCCCGCCGTACCTCCACGACGGCCGGCTGCTCACACTCGAGGACACGGTGGAGTTCTTCAACCTGGTCCTCGGCGTGAAGCTCAGCCTACAGGAGAAGACAGACCTGGTCGCGTTCATGCGTCTGCTCTAGGCGGAGGCGAGGCCGGGCCGGACATCGACGAGATACGGCATCAGCTCGACGGGTGCCGAAGGAGCCCGAGATGCACGGATCGAGGACAGCGGGCGTGATCGCCGCTCTGGGAATCGCGATCATCATGGTGGTCGGCGCGGCAGCGCAGCAGGCGACAGCGCCGGCCACGCGTCCCGCCCCGAGCCAGCCGGGGCTCGCGAGCGCGGACCGCGACTTCATCCAGACGGTCGCGAAGGGCGGGATGGCCGAGGTCGCGTTGGGCGAACTCGCGGGAAGGAACGCCAGCGACGAGGCCGTCAAGAAGTTCGGCCGGCGCATGGTCGAGGATCACGGCAAGGCAAACCAGGAGCTGGCGCAGCTGGCGAAGGGCAAGGGCGTCGAGGTTCCGAAGGATCTCGATCGCTCCCACAAGAGCACCATGGACCGGCTGGCGAAGCTCCAGGGTGACGCCTTCGATCGCGCGTACGTCGAGGAGATGGTCCAGGACCACCGGAAGGACGTGAAGGACTTCGAGCGGCAGGCCGTGCGTGGGAAGGATCTGAGCCTCAAGGAGTGGGCTGGCAAGACACTCCCGACACTGCGCGAGCACCTCCGAGAGATCGAGAACATCTCGGCGAAGGTGCTGGCCAAGAGGTAGGGACGTGTCGTACGGGGTCGCGTCGGCTTCGGAGGTGGCGGGCGGTCGCGGCCGATCGCCCGCAACCTCCGCGAGGGAGCGAGTGAGGAGGTTCGCGTTCGGGTTCGCGAACCTGCCGCTCGGCTGGTGGGAGCTGCTCACCCGGACCGTCAAGGAGTTCGTGGCGGACAACGGCCTCGGGCTCGCCGCGCAGCTCGCCTACTACTTCTTCTTCTCGCTCTTCCCCGCGGTCCTGGTCGGGCTCGCCTTCGCGAGCTTCTTCCCGCTCGAGCACTTCGTCGACCGGATGGTCGCCACGCTCGCCGGCGTCGTCCCCGGCGACATCATCAGGATCGTGCAAGACCAGGTGCGCAAGATCTCGGAGGGCAACAACGGCGGACTTCTGACCTTCGGCGTCCTCGCCGCGCTCTGGAGCAGCTCCGCGGCGGTCATGGGGCTGATCGACGCGCTCAACCACGCCTACGACATCGAGGAGGGGCGCGCCTGGTGGAAGGTGAGGCTCCTGTCGCTGGGGTTGACCCTCGGGCTGGCGGCCTTCATCCTGATCGCGTTCGCGCTCGTCCTCGTCGGGCCGACGGCCGCCGAGTACATCGCTCGGGTGACCGGCCTCGGGCCGGTCTTCGCCTGGATCTGGAAGATCCTCCAGTGGCCCGTCGTTCTGGCCCTCGTCTCGATCGGGGCCGGCCTCGTCTACTACTTCGCGCCCGATGCCGAGCAGGAATGGGTCTGGGTGACGCCGGGCGCCATCCTCGCGGCGATCATCTGGCTGGCCGCCTCGCTCGGGTTCAAGTTCTACGTAGCGAACTTCGCGACCTACACCGAGACCTACGGCGCGATCGGCGGCGTGATGGTCCTGCTCCTGTGGTTCTACCTGTCCGGGGTGGTCTTCCTGCTGGGCGCAGAGCTGAACGCCGAGATCGAGCACGCGGCGCCGTACGGGAAGGCGGTCGGCGAGAAGGTGCCCGGCGCGAAGCGCGCAATCGGCGCGCTCGCCTACCGGCGATATACGTCACGCCCGTCGGCCGAGCCCCGTTCGGCGCGCGGCCTCTTGCCAGCCCCGCCGCCGGAACCAGCCCCGGGACCGTTTCGGCGCGCCGTCGTGGCAGCCGTTGCAGCCATCATCGTCTTCCGGGGCCGCCGCTGAGGCGCGGTGATGCGAGCGCACGCGTCGTGAGCTGGCGCCGGGGCGGGCAGACCGGGGGGGCGACGTGGAGCCGAGACTCACGTTCCGGATGCCGGGAGCCGCCGAGACCGAATTCTTCGCGCGTGCGGGCTGGTTAAGACACCGGGGTCGGGCAACAGGCGAAGGACGACCCAGCCGAGGTGCCCGATCGAGCTTCGACGCGATGATGCGGGGCGCCAGCGACTTCCTAAGCGGCTGGAAGGACGAGCCCGAGGCCGTGGTCGCGAGCATCATACCGGCGACCATACTGGGGGAGCAGCACCCGCGGTGGGGAGGCCACAATAGCGGCATCGACTCCACGTACTCATGTAGCTGACGGCATTCGCAGCCTGAATGCCACAATCACCAGGAGGAATAGGATGCCAACAAAAGGGAGCCGTCGGAAATCATCTTCACGGTCTGGCGGATCAAGAAGAGGGGCCAAGACATCCGGCGGCAAGCGGGTTGCAAGTAAGACGAGCGGCACGACCAAGACGCTGAAGAAGACTGCTGTCAAGGTCATGGCGGGCGCTGCTGCTGGCGCTGTCAGGGCGATCATCCCTCCGCTTGAGGAGGCCGCAGGGACCAGCGAGCGAGCGGCGGGGATCAAGCCAGCGTCTCCCGGCAGCGGTGCGAAGTCTGCGAGGAGCCGGAAGCCCGGCAAGTGAGTGTCGCATTGACAGGGAGCCGAGATCGAACGTTCTGAGATCGTCTCTAGAGTCTGGGCAGTGACGTGAGCAGTAGGCAGTCAGCAGTTGAACGTCGCCTTACGCTGACTGTCTGCTGCCACTGCCATAACAAGCAGAGCGCGCTACTGCTTCAGCAGGGGGCGGACGAATGGCTAAGTCGGAGAACAAAGCTTCGATAGCCGGCCGGCCGGCGGACGACGAAAGCTTGCCTGGCCTTCTCGGGCGCGTCGGCGAAGACCTGGCGACGCTTCTGGATGCCAAGCTCGGGCTTCTGAAGATCGAGATCGAGGAAGATATCCGCGCTTGCGCGCGCGGCGGCGTCGCCATCGGCGTAGGCAGCGTGATTGCCGCGGTTGGGTTCGCACTCCTGAATGTGGGAATCGGATTTGTCATCTCCGCGTTGTTTGAACAGACTCAGCTCAGCCCACCGATGAAATACGCGCTTGGGTTTCTCATCACGGGCGCGATCTATCTGCTCCTCGGCGGCGGGATCGTACTAGTCAATAAGAAGCGCCTGGCTAGGCGCAGGATTATGCCCGAGCGAAGCATTACCGAACTCCAAAAGGACAAGCAATGGCTGAAGAAAGAGCTGTAGAGAGCGGCGCCTCCGGGCAGCCGGTCGAGAGACGGCGAGCCAAAGCCGACCTTCAACGCCGGATGGATGAGGCACGCGACTCTATCTCGCACACCGTCGAGGAAATCAAGGAGACCGTCGAGGAGCAATACGAGGCGGTGAAGAGGACCGTCGACGGGGTGCGCGACTGGCGCGAGCAATTTCAAAAGGATCCCATCGTCTGGAGCGTCGGCGCATTGTCGGCGGGATTCTCGCTCGGCTACACGCTCGGCTATACGCATAAAACTGTGGGCCGGTCGAGGCAGCCGCGCTCTGAAGTGGCGGCCTTTGCCAACAGCCTTATTGACGAGTTGTCCGCCGTGGGCAACAGCGTCGTCATGCCGACATTGAACGGCAAGATCCGGGAACTGTTCGGTTTTGACTTTTCAGACATGTTAGACGAGATCGGCAGGGCAAAGAATGTAGCCAGCGAAAAGAAGACAACGACGACTAAGAGGTCGACAACAAGACGCCGCGCCAAGAGGAGCGGAGCGAGAAAGAGCATGGCAAGAAGAGAGCGGGACAGATGACCGACGTCCAAAAGGATGCGGGGTGCAGCGGGGGTGGCAAGACTATGTCTAACACTTGTCGACCGCGCATTCTGGTGATTGGATGACGACGTTAACGTGTGAGAGGTCCTGCTGCACCGTCTCGCCTCGTTCAGGCCGAGGTTCACGTGGGCGCCGGCAGCTGGAGCGGCCTGGCCCGCTTCAGGCGGATGGCGCTTCAGGCGGAGGGCGATGGTGTCGCGGCTCTTTCGAACTGCTCATTCCGGGGAATCGCGCAAACGCCCAGACCGCCGTATCAATGGGCCATCCGCGTGCCCTGCTCGACGGCGGATCCTCGCTTGTCGCCGTGCCGGATAGGGCCTCCTCGGCCACGCCAAATTCGCGCGGCGCGACCGGCGCGCCCTTGCGGCGGACCTGGTTCATCGGTGTACCGAAATGCGTCCGGCAAATGAAGCCCGTTCAATGGCAGTGACTCAAGAACGTACCCCGACGCCGCGGGAACCGGTCTGCACGATCTGCCACATGCCGATTCGAGCCGAACAGGATCGTGTTACGGTCCAGGAAGAGCACTACCACGCCCGCTGCTATGAGCGCCGCGAAGCGAGACGGCCGCGGGCGCGGGGCGCCGCGTGAGCAGAGAAGTTTACGCCGTCGGCTGGGGCTATCGTTCGGGTGGACGCCGACGACGCTCGATCAAGAAAGGAGGCCTCCCGTGAGCCTTTTTGGCAGCATCCTCGAAAAGCTCGGCTTGAAGGCCAAGACTGAGCCAACCCCGCCTGCCGCCCCGCAGGCTCCGGGGACTCCAGCGCCCGCCGCGACGCAGCCGACCACGCCCGCCGCTCCCGCCGCACCGCCTCGCCCGACCGCGATCTCGGTCGTGGACGTCGTGGCCAAGCTCGAAAGCCTCGCAGCTAGGAACCCCCAGAAACTCAATTGGAAGGTCTCGATCGTGGACCTGCTCAAGCTTCTCGACCTCAACAGCAGCTATGAGGCGCGCAAGGAGCTTGCGACCGAACTCGGCTGTCCCGCCGAGCTAATGAGCGACTCGGCCAAGATGAACATGTGGCTGCACAAGACCGTGCTGAACAAGATCGCAGAAAACGGTGGCAACATTCCGAAGGAATTGCTGGACTGACCGACGTATGCCACGTCATGCGTCGGCTGAACGGCGGATACGCCTGAGCCGGCGTACCTGAGAGGGGGAGACACGTGAGCACAAAGGCCGACTACTCCAAGGACGAGTGGGATTCGCTTCTGAAGGCGCCGATGATGGCGGCCATGGCGGTGGTGGCGGCCAGTCCCAGTGGCCCCATCGGGGTGGTCAAGGAAATGTTCGCCGTGGGCAAGGGACTGCTGGAGGGCGCGGAGGGTACGACGAATTCGCTGATCGCAGCCGTGGTGGCTGATTTCAAGGCGGGGAATCGACCGGCGACGACAGCAGAGCGCCCGCAGGACCTCGCCCAGGTGAAGGCGCAGGCGCTCGGCGCCTGCCGCGACGTGACGGCGCTGCTCGCCCGGAAGGCGCCGGGCGAGGCCGAGGGGTTCAAGCGGTGGCTGCTCGGGACGGCCCAGCGGACGGCCGAGGCGGCGAAGGAGGGTGGGGTGTTCGGCATTGGCGGCGTTCCGGTGAGCGACGCGGAGGAGGCGGCGCTCGGCGAGGTCGCCGGGGCGCTCGGCCTCAAGGTCTGAGCGGGAAGGGGCGGTCGCCCTCGGGTGGCAGGACGGAGTGTTGGATAGATGCCGCTCGGGCGCTGGACTCGAAACGAGAGACGCCGAGCGGTCCGCGTCGGGCAGGGCTCCCACTGCCGGATTCCGTCGGCGGCCGAGCTGGCGTAGAACACCATCTGGTCCAGGCCGTACGTCGCGCGGTCACGGAGCTGTAACAGATCGAGGCGGTTTGCGAGGGTTTTCGCCCGGGTTGGCGCCCGGGGCCGGCTCGCAGTAGGGTCGGAACGGCGTTCCCCTTGGAAATGGGCGCCCGGCCAGGCGCCGCGCCCGAACGTCGAGGACTGAAGTAGCCGCTATCCCGACACCGCGGCGCGCGCCTCCCTGTATTTCATCTCGACGTACTCCTCGGCGCCGACCGCCTCGTGCAGCTGCGGGTAGCGGGAGATCGCCGCGTACCAGTTGCGCAGGCGCGCCTCCAGGCGCTGCTCGGCGGGCGAGCCGAGCGATTGGAGGTAGGCTTCGACCGCCAGGTAGTAGCGCATCGCGCTTCGCTCGACCACGCCGCGTTCGCCACCATTTACGCTGAAACCGCGCTTGTCGCGTCCCGCGCCGACAAGGTAGGACTTCATTGCCATGCGCGCGACCAAGCCGAGGGTGTAGGTATAGGACATGTGCATGAAAGTGTGCCGCGAGTCGAAGGGCGCGGCCTCGAGCACGATCTGGTAGTCATGCGTTCCCATCGGTCCTGAGGAGGTACTGAGTGCTACACGGAGGTAGTCGCCGCTTTTGGTCGTGGGCTCGTAGCGGAAGTCGACGCGGTACGCGCTGTCAATCGCGTCGCGCGGCTTGCGGGTGATGAACGCGGCTAGCGCCTGGCCACTTTGATCCGCGCTGCAGCGCTTAATGTTGACCTGCAGCGTCAGGATCTGGCACCAGCCCTCCGGGCGCGCGAGTGCCGAGGCTACAACGGGATAGGGCTGCTCGATTACGGCGTAGATCTGGCCTCTGTGCGCGCCGGAAGCGCTCGACTCCACATGCAACGGCCGGCCGAACGGGTTGTTGGCGAGCTGCTCCTTCAAGGCCGCATGACGTGCGCGCAGGGCAACGGCATCCTGCGCCTGCACGGAGCCTGCGATGAACAGTAAGACGATTAGGGCGCGCAACATGCCCTTCTAACGCAGCAAGATTTGTTCCGGGCACGTAGGAGAGACGCAACCTGCTGGACATGTGGGTCCGAAGGGGCCACTGCGCGCCGTGTGGGACATCGCGTCGTCCGCACGCCTGGATGTCGTAAGAGCCGGAGGGCTTTATGGGTCGCCAGGTGCACAGCCAGAGTCGTCTAGCACCGGATCACCGTGACGCGCTCGCACGGACAACCGATCCGCCGAGTCTGGCGACCACCGCGCGCATCACGTTGTTACGCCAGATACAGATGGTCTATGTGGTCGAACTCAGCGCGGCGCCATCGCCCGAGTGGCGACGGCGCTTCCTCCGGCCGCCGCCGGTGCTGGTGACGGCGCAGTACACCGGAGCTGGTCCGCTTGGGGCTCGCTGGGTCTCGCGTTACCTTCGGAGAATTCCGGCGAGACTCCATGCCTGCTTACGCCGGATTGACCCGTGGATCTCCGACGCCAACTCGATTGTGGAGGGTGACCACCGGACGAGGAGCCGCACTCCCGGTAGCGTCCAACCTCATCAAACGGCTATCTCGTCATCCGTGCGCGATGTGGGTGCTCGTCGTGTCGATACTGTTAAGCTTCGACCGTCCGCAAGTAATCGTGTACATCGATGCTGTAGATGGTGTGAATGGCGTTGCGGACACGTGGCACGGGAAGCGTGCCCGTATCTCCGCGCGGAGGGGGTGCCCTTACCCGTTCCGTTCGAATCTGCCCCGAGCCGGAGCCGATTCCCACGGATTCCAGGTAGGCCCACCCCCGTAGCTCTCGGCTAACTTGTCGAGCATCGGAAGGAGCATGGGGTGGACTGGACACCTGGCCGTCTGGCTCAGGCCCTGTTACTGCTACGGGTCCACCGTCCCCTGCTTGCCGGTGAACGGGTCCACGTTTCCCGACGCTTTGGCCGCTCGTGATCGCTCGCTAACGGGTGGGCGAGAGCTTTGCGGTCAGGAGCCGGTTGTCGGATAGGGTCGCCTCGATGTTCATAACGCGGTCGCCGCTGGAGTTACTCGACAGCGTTGCCACGCCGCGCCCCTTCTCGCCCTCTAAGATGAGACGCCCGTCGTGGATCACGATTCGGCCCCTGCCGCGAGAGGTGCCGTACGGTTGACGGGACACGACGTCGTATGAGCCGTCCTCCCGGATGGTCAGCGTGATATGGTCCGGCTCGATGCCGGACTGGGACATGCCGGACTGGTACACCGCGCCCTCCCAGGTGCCGGCTATGGACTTGACATCGGACACGGCGACGGGCGTGAACGGGCCGACGCTGACACAACCGACCAACGAAAACGCAAACACGGAAAAGATCGTGGCGGTAAAAACGATCCTGGGCGACGGCGCCTTGGTGCGTCTCATCGTCTCACTCCTGTTGTTCGAGTTGCCTGTGTGACGCTAGGCGGCCCCGCTCTTGCGGCCCTTCCGCGCTCGCGCCACGGGGAGCGCCGGCGCCGCAATGGCTTCTCGCGCCCGGGCCTTTGCGGGTGGCTTCCGTAGGCTCTCCTGCAAAGCCTCCATGAGGTCGATCACGGGCGCCCGTGCCGGCATAGACTCGCCGATCTGAACGGTCTTACCCTCAAGTAGGAGGCACAGCGGCCGGCATCCTTCATACCCTTCATACCGCCGACTTCATACCGCCGACCGTGCACGGAGCCGTCGGATTGTGCATAGCCGTTCGTCGAGATGGCGGCTCCCATCAGCCGAGGATGCCACCGTGGCGGCGGGGCGACATTCTGACGGAGCGGAGTCCCTAGGCTTCAGACCTCACGACAGCGGTCTCGGTAGGCTGGCGGGCCCGAGACGGCATACGTGTGGTCGAGCATGTAGCGCGCACTTTCACGTATCCCGGAACCATGCATGCCGTGAGGAGAAAGAGCGATATCCCGATCAGCAGGAGGAAGCTATCCAGTACGGGTTGCACGGCTCCGATCGAGATGGTTCCGCTCAGAATCAGCATCGCCGCGAGGATTCCTATGACCAATGTTTTATGCCTCTCAGTTTACTACCCGGCAAGCCCCGTGCCAGATCGACTGGTCCCGGAGCTGACCTGGCGTCGTTGCCGGGTACGCCCTGCGCCGGTGGCAGGGTTCATGTATCGAGACCCAGCCGTGAAGCCTGACCAGACATGACGATCGCCTCGCCGGAGCCTGACCTGGTGGCATTCGGCCGGTCCGACGAGCCGATCCGACAGGATCTGCTCAGCACCGAGCGCCTCGAGCAGTACGCCGAGAGCGTCGCGTCCCAGCCGATCCTGCCTTCGGATGTGCCGGGCCGATGGCTCGCATCGCGGGTCCGAGACAACGGCCGCGTCCTGCTCCAGTGCTATCGCATCCTCGCCGAGGTGATCCGCGAGGAGAGCGCCACGACGCCGGCAGCGGAGTGGTTCGTCGACAACTTCCACATCGTGGACGACGCGCTGCGGGAGATTCGGGAAGATCTGCCCCGCGGCTTCTACCGTCAGCTCCCAAAGCTCGCGGATGGACCCCTCTACGGCTACCCACGCGTGCTGGGCCTCGCCTGGGGCTTCGTGGCGCACACCGACAGTCGATTCGAGCCAGAGACCCTTCGGCGCTACATCGGCGGCTTCCAGCGCGTGGAGCCCTTGACCATCGGAGAGCTGTGGGCCTTTCCGATCGTATTGCGCATTGTGTTGCTCGAGAACCTGCGGCGCCTGGCCGAGCGCATCGTGAAGGCGCGCACGGCCCGTCGTGACGCCGACTCACTCGCGAACGACTTGCTCGGAGTCGGCGGTCATGTCGCCCGGCCTACGGCATTCCAGTCGCTCGAGACCGCGACGGTGCAACCGGCCTTCGCCGTCCAGCTCGTCCAGCGCTTGCGTGAGCAGGACCCGGAGACCACGCCGGCATGGCGCTGGCTCAACGAGCGCCTGGCGGCGCGGGGTACGACGCCCGACGAGATCGTACGCGTCGAGCATCAGAGCCAGGCCGCCACGAACGTCACGGTCCGCAACATCATCACCAGTCTTCGACTGATGTCCGCCTTCGACTGGACCGCATTTTTCGAGAGCGTCAGTCTGGTGGACGAATTGCTGCGCGCGAGTGATGGATTTGCCGCCATGGATTTCGCGACCCGAGATCGTTATCGGCACGCTATCGAGGATCTCGCCCGGGGGTCCGGGCGGTCGGAGCTCGATGTCACGCGGACCGCGCTGGCGTGGGTTCGGAAGGCCGGCCGGGGCTCCGGCGCAGCTCCTGGGGACCGGTCAGACGATCCCGGATACTACCTCATCTCGAAGGGCAGGGCGGCCTTCGAGACGGGTCTCGGCTACCGGGTCCCCGCGCGGCGGTGGTTGCTTCGCGCTTACGTCGCCACCGCAACACCGAGCTACCTCGGCAGCATCGCGCTCGTCACGGCGTTTCTCCTCGCCCTCCCGCTCTACGCTGCGGTGACCTCCGGCATGGCGCCGATGGTCGCGGCAATGCTTGGACTGGTCGCCTTTTTCCCGGCGTCGGATCTCGCGGTCGCCCTCGTCAATCGCGCCGTGATGGAGCTGCTCGGCCCGCGGCTGCTGCCTCGCCTCGAGCTTCGTGACGGGGTGCCGCCGAGCCTGCGAACGCTCATCGTGGTGCCGACGCTGCTCACGAGCGAAGCCGACATCGACGAGCAGATGAGCCGGCTCGAGATCCACTACCTCGCCAATGCGGACGGTGACATTCGCCTGGCGTTCTTGTCCGACCATGTGGACGCGCCGGCCGAGACGATGCCCGACGATGCGACGCTAATAGCGGCGGCGGCCGAGGGCATCGCGGATCTGAATCGTCGTCACGGTCCGGCGCCCGACGGCGGCGATCGCTTTTTCCTGTTGCATCGTCGACGCGTGTGGAACCCGGCCGAGGGCAAGTGGATGGGGTGGGAGCGCAAGCGCGGCAAGCTTCACGAACTCAACCGCCTGCTTCGGGGGGCGAGCGACACGACATTCGTGCCGATCGCGGGTCGGTGCCCTGCCGTCCCGCCTTCCGTTCGATTCGTCATCACCCTCGACGCGGATACGCGTCTGCCCCGGGGTGCCGCCGCCCGTCTCGTCGGCCTGATGGCGCACCCACTCAATCGCCCGTCCTTCGATGCGCAGGCGGGCCGGGTCATCGACGGCTACGCAGTGATGCAGCCGCGCATCACGCCCACGATGCCCACGGATCGTGAGGGGTCCCTGTTTCAACGGATCTTCGCCGGTCCGGCGGGGATCGACCCGTATGCGGCCGCCGTCTCGGATGTCTACCAGGACCTGTTCGGAGAAGGCTCTTACACAGGCAAGGGCATCTATGACGTGGATGCCTTCGAGGCCGCCCTGGCCGGGCGGGTTCCGGAGAACTCACTGCTGAGCCATGACCTCTTCGAGGGGATCTTCGCGCGGGCTGGACTCGTCACCGATCTCGAGCTGTTCGAGGAGTTCCCCTCCCACTACGAGAGCGCGGTGGTGCGGCAGCACCGCTGGGCGCGGGGAGATTGGCAGCTGCTGCCGTGGATCTTCGGACGAGGCGCCGCCGGAGGCCGGAGGGCGGGGATCCCGCTCATCGGCCGATGGAAGATGCTGGATAACCTGCGCCGGACGCTGTCGGCCCCTGGGGCATGGCTGACGCTCGTCGCGAGCTGGACGCTTCCCCATGGCGCACCGTTCCTGTGGACGAGACTCGTGCTCGTCGCCATCGCAATGCCTGCCCTGATTCCCGTCTTCACGCAGATTCTCCCGGCGCGTGCGGGCATTTCCAAGCGCAGTCACTTTCGCGCGCTCGTCCAGAGTAGCGCCGTCGCCGGCGCTCAGATCGCGCTGGGCGTCACGTTCCTTGCCCACCAAGCATGGCTGATGAGCGCCGCCGTCGCGCAGACTCTCTTCCGCGTGTACGTCAGCCGACGCCGGTTGCTCGAGTGGATCCCGGCGGCACAGGCCCGGTCGGCCTTGTCCCTCGATCTGGTCGGATTCTACCGAAGGATGCGCGGCGCGGTCGTGCTGGCCTCGGTGGCGGCGGCGCTGGTCGTCGTGTTCAGGCCAGAAAGCTGGATCCTCGCCGCGCCGTTCGTCCTGCTCTGGGGTGCGTCTCCGATCGTGGCTCGATGGATCAGCCTTCCGGCGCGTGCCCGATCAACGTCGTTGGTGTCGCCAGACGAGACGCGGCTCTTGCGCTTGACCGGGCGACGCACGTGGCGGTTTTTCGAGACGTTCGTCGGTCCCGCCGACCACTTTCTGCCGCCCGACAACTTCCAAGAGGACCCGAAGCCGGTCGTCGCGCACCGCACGTCTCCCACCAACATCGGGCTCTACCTGCTGTCGGCGGTGGGCGCTCGCGACCTCGGCTGGGCCGGCACGATCGAGACCCTCGAACGGCTCGAGGCGACGCTGACCACGATGGGACGTCTCGAGCGCTTCCGAGGCCACCTCTACAACTGGTATGGGACCGACAGCCTCCGGCCGCTCGAGCCTCGCTACGTCTCGACGGTGGACAGCGGGAATCTCGCGGGCCACCTTCTCGTCGTCGGCAACGCCTGCCGGGAGGCGCCCCGGAGGGAGCTGGTGGGTCCCGAGGCCCTGGCGGGGATCGGAGACGTCGTGCGGCTCGTCGAGGAAGCCGCTGCGGGCCTGGGCGACGACCGCCGCACGCTGACGGTCACGCCGGGGCATCTCGAGCAGGCGCGTCGAGCCCTGGCGGACGCGATAGGCGACGTCCCGTCCAGCCCGGCCGGGTGGCTGGCCCGCCTCCGTCAGCTTGCGGCCGCCGCCGACACGCTCGTCGACATCGCCCAGACGCTGACGGCGGAGCGCGGGGACGACGAGGGGTCCGAGGTGCTCGTGTGGGGCCGGGCGGTGCGCGGGACCATCGCGAGCTATCAGCGCGACGTCGAGGTGACGATGCCGTGGGCGCAAGACATCGAGGCGCTGCTGGCGACGCTCTCGGACGAAGCGCCGGAGAACGTCGCAGCGTTGAGATCCCTCGTGGCCTCGCCGACGACGCTGGCCGATCTGCGAGACCGTGGCGCAGCGGCGGCGGTCGAGCTCAGGAAGATCGCCAGCGCCCGAGGAAGCACGCGCCTGGAATCGGCGGTCGCGAATCTCGAGCGTTCAGTGGCCGCATCTGACGCGCTCATCGATCGCCTGTCGGCGGTCGCCGCGACCACGAAGGACATGTTCGAAACGATGCAGTTCGACTTCTTGTTCGACCCCACGCGGAAGATCTTCTCCATCGGGTACCGGGTCACGGACGGGAGCCTCGATCCCGGCGGGTATGACCTCCTCGCCTCCGAGGCGCGCCTCGCCAGCTTCATTGCGATCGCGAAGGGAGAGGCGCCCGTTTCCCACTGGTTTCGTCTCGGCCGGCCGATGACGCCGGTGGACCTGGGCGCAGCGCTGGTCTCCTGGTCCGGCTCGATGTTCGAGTACCTCATGCCGGCCCTCGTCATGAAGGTTCCACTCGGCAGTCTGCTCGAGCAGACCTACCGGTTCGTCGTGCGACGCCAGATGAGCTATGGGGCCGACCACCGGGTTCCGTGGGGCGTCTCGGAATCGGCCTACAACGTGCGCGATCTCGATCTGACGTACCAGTACTCGAACTTCGGGATTCCGGGGCTCGGTCTCGAGCGAGGATTGAGCGAGGATCTGGTCGTCGCTCCCTACGCGACCGCGCTCGCGGCGATGGTGGACCCGCGGGCCGCCGCGCGGAATTTCGAGCGCCTGGCCGATGTCGGCGCCCGGGGGCCCTACGGCTTCTACGAGGCGCTCGACTACACGCGCTCGCGGCGCCCGGAAGGAGAAGCCGTGGCGATCGTCCGCGCCTACATGGCGCACCACCAGGGGATGATCCTCGTCGCGCTGGTGAACGTCCTGCGGGACGGACTGATGCCGGAGCGCTTTCACGCGGAGCCCATCATTCAGGCGACGGAGCTCCTGTTGCAGGAGCGCGCCCCTCGCGACGTGGCGGTCGCGCGCCCTCGCGTGGAAGAGGTGGAGGCGCCCGCCCATGAGCGCGAGTTCGTGGCGCCCTCGTTTCGCCAGTTCACGTCCCCGCACGAGTCGAGGCCTCGGACGCACCTGCTCTCGAATGGCCGTTACGCCGTGATGCTGACGACCGCCGGCTCCGGCTACAGCCGTTGCGGCAGCCTCGCTGTCACTCGGTGGCGGGAAGACACCACGCGCGACTGCTGGGGTACGTACCTCTTCCTGCGCGACGTCCAGAGCGGGGCGGTGTGGTCGGCGGGCTTTCAGCCCGCCGGCGTCGACCCGGCCTCGTACCGCGTCACCTTCTTCGAGGACCGGGCGGAGATTCAGCGACGGGATGGCTCGATCACGACCACCCTCGACGTGCTCGTCTCGCCCGAGGACGACGCGGAGATGCGCCGCGTCTCGCTCACGAACCTCGGGACGCGGACCCATGAGATCGAGCTCACGTCCTACGCCGAGCTCGTGCTCACGCCGCCCGCGGCGGACGCCGTCCATCCGGCGTTCTCCAATTTGTTCGTCCAGACGGACGCGATTGCCGAGCTCGGTGCCCTTCTGGCCACGCGCCGGATCCGCTCGGCGTCGGAGCCGACCGTCTGGGCGGCCCACGTCGTGGTCGTGGACGGTCAGGCGGGAGGAGGGGCCCAGTACGAGACCGATCGGGGGCGCTTCCTGGGGCGGGGGCGGGGCATCCGGACCCCGATGTCCGTCATCGATGGTCGGCCTCTGTCGAACACGGCGGGCCCGGTGCTGGATCCCATCTTCAGTCTCCGACGCCGCGTGCGCCTGGACCCAGGCGAGAGTGTCCGCGTCGTGTTCTCGACATTCGTGGCCCCGACCCGCGACGCCGCGATTGCCATCGCGGACAAGTATCGCGATCCGGCGACGTTCGAACGCGCCGCCACGCTTGCGTGGACGCAGGCGCAGGTGCAGTTCCATCACCTCGGCATCAGCGCGGACGAGGCGCACCTGTTCCAGGAGCTCGCCAGCCGAATCCTGTACTCGGATCCGACGTTGCGCGCGGTCCCGGATGTGCTGACCCGCAACCGCCGGGGGCCAACCGCCCTGTGGAGCCAGGGGATCTCCGGCGACCTGCCGATCGTCCTCGTGCGGATCGATGAGCCCGAGGATCGGGGCATCGTGCGGCAGCTTCTCCGCGCCCACGAGTACTGGCGCATGAAGGGACTTGCGGTCGATCTGGTCGTGCTCAACGAGAAATCGCAGTCCTATACGCAGGAGCTGCAGAGCGCGCTCGAGGCGCTGGTCCGCACGAGCCAGTCCGCCTTGCGGCACGAGGGGCACGAGCGGCACGGATCCGTGTTCACGCTGCGGAAGGATCTTCTCTCGAGCGCCGATCACGATTCCCTGCAAGCGGCCGCCCGGGCCATCCTCCTGAGCCGACACGGTACGCTCGCGGAACAGCTCGGGCGCGCGCGGGCTGCTCCGGCCGTCCTTCTCGCGCCGCCTCGTCCGACCGTGGCACCGGACTCGTCGAGGGATGCGCCGCCGGTGCGGCCGGAGTTCGAGTTCTTCAACGGCCTCGGTGGATTCGTCGACGGTGGACGCGAGTACGTCACGATCCTGGGTGAGGGGCAGTGGACGCCCGCGCCCTGGATCAATGTCGTCGCGAACCCGAACTTCGGTTTCCAGGTGTCGGAGTCCGGGGTCGGATACACCTGGAGTCAGAACAGCCGGGAGAACCAGCTCACCCCTTGGTCCAACGATCCGGTCAGTGATCCGCCGGGTGAGGCGCTGTACGTACGCGACGAGGAAACGAAGGCGCTGTGGAGTCCGACCGTTCTTCCCATTCGGGAGGAAACCTGGCCCTACGTCGCCCGGCACGGTCAGGGCTACAGCCGCTTCGAGCATGCGTCCCACGGGATCTCAGTCGACCTGCTCCAGTTCGTTCCCCTCGAGGATCCCGTGAAGATTTCACGACTCGTCATCGAGAACCGATCGAACCGCTCCCGACGGCTGTCGGTGACAGCATATGTGGAGTGGGTGCTGGGGGCGTCGCGCAGCGCCGCCGCGCCGTTCGTCGTGACCGAGCTCGACCAGGACACGGGGGCGCTGCTGGCGCGCAATGCCTGGAACGTCGACTTCGGCGATCGTGTCGCGTTCGCCGACCTGGGCGGCCGTCAGACATCCTGGACCGGGGACCGGACCGACTTCCTGGGCCGTAACGGGACGCTGGACCATCCGGCGGCGCTGGAAGGCGGGGAGCGGCTTTCGGGCCTCGTCGGCGCCGGGCTCGATCCATGTGCCGCGCTCCAGACCCTGGTCGAGGTGGTCCCGGGCGGTCGCGTGGAGGTCCTCTTCCTGCTGGGCCAGACGGCGAGCGCCGAGGAGGCGCGGGCGCTGGTCAATCGCTACCGCACCATCGACGTCGAAGCCGCGCTCCGAGCGGTGACGACGCAGTGGGACGACATCGTTGGCGCGGTCCAGGTCAGGACGCCAGACCGGTCGATGGACGTCATGCTGAACCGATGGCTCCTGTACCAGACACTGGCGTGTCGCGTCTGGGCTCGAGCGGCCTTCTACCAGGCAGGCGGCGCGTACGGTTTTCGCGATCAGCTCCAGGACATCATGGCCCTGACGGTTGCGAAGCGCGAGGTGGCGCGGGAACACATTCTCCGGGCGGCGAGCCGTCAGTTCCTGGAAGGCGACGTGCAGCACTGGTGGCATCCTCCGTCCGGCCGGGGCGTCCGGACGACGATCTCCGACGATCGGGTGTGGCTGCCCTTCGCCGTCGCGCACTACTTGGAGGTCACCGGAGACACCGGCGTCCTGGACGAGGCGGTGCCGTTTCTGGAGGGCCGCCCGCTAGCAGATGGCGAGGCGGACGCATACTTCGAGCCCATCGTCTCGGCCCAGCGCGCCGACCTGTTCGAGCACTGCGCCCGAGCCCTGGACCGGAGCCTCGCGGTTGGTGCGCACAGTCTGCCTCTCATCGGCGGTGGGGACTGGAACGACGGCATGAACCGAGTTGGGTCGGAAGGGCGCGGCGAGAGCGTGTGGCTGGGATGGTTCCTGCACGCCGCGCTGTGGGAATTCGCGCAGCACGCGGATGCGCGCGGTGAACACGTGCGCGCCGAGGCCTGGCGGAGTCATGTACATCTCCTCAAGACTGCGCTCGAGGAGCATGGCTGGGACGGGGACTGGTATCGACGCGCCTATTTCGACGACGGAAGTCCGCTGGGTTCGCTCGTCAACACCGAATGCCGGATCGACTCGATCGCGCAGTCATGGGGCGTGCTTTCGGGCGCCGCGGAGCCGGTCCGTGGATCTCGCGCGATGGCGGCGGTTGAGGAGTACCTGGTGCGGCGCGGGCAGGAGCTCATACTCCTGTTCACGCCGTCCTTCGACCGCGCTCCCGTCGACCCCGGTTACATCAAGGGCTACCCGCCGGGTGTGCGTGAGAACGGCGGCCAGTACACGCATGCCGCGATCTGGGCGGTAATGGCCTTCGCCGCGCTCGGGGACGGTGACAAGGCGAACGAGCTCTTCTCGATCCTGAACCCCATCAACCGGACGAGCACCCGTGCCGGTGTTCATCGGTACAAGGTGGAGCCGTACGTCATCGCGGCGGACGTCTACGCCGAGCGGCCCCATGTCGGTCGAGGAGGGTGGACGTGGTACACGGGCTCCGCTGGCTGGATGTATCGGGCCGGGATGGAGTGGCTTCTCGGCTTCCGACTGCGGGGCGCGACGCTCCATCTCGACCCTTGCATCCCGCGCGCGTGGCGACGGTTCGAGATCGAGTTCCGGTACCACGCGTCGCACTATGAGATCGTCGTCGAGAATCCGCAGGGCGTCACGCGTGGGGTTGCGACGATCGAGGTGGACGGCCGCCCGGTCGACGCGGCCGGGGGGACGGTCCGCTTGTCCGACGACGGCGCGACGCGGCACATCCGGGTCGTCCTGGGACCCCAAGTGGCGAGCTGATCGGTGATTGGCCTCACTCGCGCTGCCGGCCAAGTGCCTGTCCTGCGCTTGCGGGACTGGGGCTGATCGTATGATTACAGGTTCAGGTGGAGGCGTTTCCTACAAGCTGTAAAGGAGAAGGAGAGTTCAGGGGGAGCAGTGTTGTCCCAAGCCAGGGAGATCGTGACTGTCCGGCGGGCGAGTTGCCCGACCCGATTCTCGCTCGTTATTTACACGTGGGTCAGCGTCTGGCACACTCCGCGAACTCGCTGGATAGCCCGGCCCGCAAATGAGTGACAAATCGTTCTCCCTCAAGCGCTTGTATCCCGGGATTGGCGTGACGGTGTTCGGTCTGGGCGCATTCCTGATCTATCGCGCGCTGAGAGGCCACTGCCTGGAGGAAATTGTCCAGTCGCTGGGCGCGATTTCTTCGACCCATCTGGCGCTCGGCGCAGCCTTCACCGCCGGCAGCTACTTGTGCCTCACCGCCAACGACACGTTAGCCATCCGCTACACTAAGGGCGACCTCCCATATCGGAGGATCGCGCTCGCCTCGCTGATCAGCCTGTCGATCGGTCATACCCTGGGCCTGGCCGCATTCAGTAGCGGCGCCGTGCGCTATCGCTTTTACACCGCCTGGGGCCTCTCGGCCGGCGACGTCGGCCGGATCATCCTGTTCTGCGGCGCGACCGTGCTGGTTGGTGTGGCCACCCTCGGCGCCATCGCGGGCCCTGATGCAGCCGCCGCTGGTCGCGCGCATGATCGGTGTGGGCTCAGGCCCGGTGATCGCCGCAGGCGTCGTGCTCCTGGTCCTACTGGCAGCCTATCTTGCCCTCAGCGCGGGCCCCCGCCTGGCTCCGGCGGATCGACCGCTGATGGCCTATGCCAACTCGGTGGTGGCGGAGTGATGAGCTGAGTGGCCGGCTCGCGGTAGTATCCGAGCCTTACGGTGAGAGGAGTAGACAGATGGCATCCGTCGTTGCATACCTCACTAACGATCCGGATCCCGCCGCGCCCTTCAGCTTTCGCCTGGGGGATCGGGTCATCTCGACGCTGGATACCGCGATGTCCGGCGTCATTGTGTGGGGGCGATCCCGCTACACACCGGATGGCGGACCCTACGAGAACATCTACGAGGTTGAGCTCCCGGACGACCGCCATTTTCTCGCCAAGGACACGGAGATCGAGTTACTTGAAGACCCCGCATACTGAAGGTGGCATCTGCGTCCATGGCGACCGAGTGCTCAGGGGCTTGCATGTTAATGTTGCTAGGAAAAACAATGTCCTTACAACGGATAGCGACGATGATACGAGAACTCAGGGCCACGAAGCAGATCACTCAGGCCGACGTCGCGAAGCGCGCGAAGATTGCGCGAGGCTATCTGGCCGACATTGAGGCGGGGCATCGGAAGAACCCATCACTCGCCGTGCTCCAGCGCCTCGCCAAAGCCCTCGGCGTGCCGGTGACGGCGCTGCTGGAGTAGGCGGGAGCACCGATGCGCATCCCAACGACTCGCGCGAGTGCCAAGAATCGGATTACTCCTCGTCAGAACACAGCGAGCGCCGAGGAATCACGCATGTTCAAGCACATCCTGGTCCCACTCGATCTCAGCGACCGGAATGAGCGCATCTTGCGTCTCGCGGTCGGGCTCGCACGGATCAAGCAGAGTCGGGTGACCCTGTTACACGTCATTCAAGGTATCGCAGGGGGGTCGACGCGGGAACTGCGCAACTTCTACAGGAGACTCGAGCAGCGGTCACAGCGCACGCTCGCACGAGCGGCCACACGATTCGTCGACGTCCAGGTCATCGTCCGAGCCGTCATTGTCATCGGGGATCCCGCCCGGGAGATCATCAAGGCGGCGACGGCCCGACAGGTGACGCTCATTGTGATGGGCTCCCATCGTGTGATGCCCGGACGTCCTGGCCGAGGCTTGGGCACCATCAGCTACAAGGTCGGGATCGGCTGTCCGTGTCCGATTCTCCTGGTGAAGTGAACCGAGGTCGACGGACTCGGGTGTCCGCACGCCGTGAGTCGGAGGCTTCCATGATCGCCGCCATCTACTACGCCCGCAAGTCCACCGAGCAGACTGGCACCGCTGAGGAAGCGAGGTCCGTGACCCGCCAGATCGACCACGCCCGCGCGTATGCCGGCCGCGAAGGGGATGGACTGTTGCCGAGGCCCACGTCCACGTCGACGATGGGATCAGCGGCGCAGATTTCGCGAAGCGCCCCGGGCTCGTTCGATTGATCAATGCGCTCACACCGCGCCCGCCGTTCCAGGTGCTCGTGATGAGCGAGGAGAGCCGCCTGGGGCGGGAACAGATCGAAACGGCCTCCCTACTCAAGCAGCTGATCACGGCCGGAATCCGCGTTTTCTACTACCTGGAGGACCGGGGGCGGTCGAGCGGCCTGACCTGCGAATCGTGTCAGAGGCCCTCTGGGGCGGCGTGCAGGAACACCTCCGCCAGGCGAGGGCCGACGGGATCTGTCAGGCATGGATCCGACGCGGGGCAGGAGCTTCTGGCTCTGAGTTGGGTTCATTTCCGTTCGAGTCATGGTCTGGCCGACGACACTGGGCTGGTGTTGATCCGCGTCCCGGAGCACCTCGCGTTCCTGGTGGCCGGCAGAGATCCGCCTCCCTGCGATTCGTGAGGAGACTATGCGGTCGATCTCCAACGCCCGTGGTCCGCGAGGCTATCGAAGGCGGCGGCCCCCTGCCGACAGGGCCGATCCGCGTTTCCCGACGTGCCACAGGAGCCATGGTGCGATGGACCGGACGTCTACAACGGCCGTGATCTCGAGCCCCGCCGCCATCGGCCTCACGCCCCGCGATCGAGGGCGCCCCGCGTCAGTGCACCCTCCCGCCGGCGCGGTGCAAGAGCCGGGTGACCATCTGCACCGACATCGGCTTCTCCAGGTGGCCGTCGAAGCCGGCCTCGCGGGTCGCCGCGACGTCGAGCGGCCCGCACAGTCCGGTGATCGCGACGGTGAAGGTCTCATGGAAGGGCGGGAGGCAGCGTAGCCGTTTGACGAACTCGAAGCCGTCGAGGCGCGGCATCTGGAGGTCGCAAAGGATCAGCGCGGGCTGGACTTCCGGGACCAATTGAAGGGCCTCTTCGCCATCCCGGGCCGCGCGCGCATCCACGCCGAAGGTCTGGAGCAGTCGCACCATGACTTCCCGCGTGTCGTTGTCGTCGTCCACGACGAGGACGCGGACATCCGGTGGCCCATGTGGGGTCGGCCTCTGATATCCCATCGGGCTAACCGCTGCACGGTAAGTGCCAATGCGATCGTCCCAGCCGGTGATGATACTAGGGCCCTGTCGGGGAAGTTTCGGCCTGTATCAGCCCATTCGGCGGATCTCGAACGCGACGCCACGGCATCTGAGCGACACCAAGTCGTCTCCGCACGTCAGACGTCCTCGCCATCCTCCGTGCAAGCGAGGAGAGCGCGGTAGAGGATGGAGCGAAGGAGCTCGCTCAGCTTCTTGGCCCTTCGATCACTGGCTATCCGTCTCGGACAAGGCAAGCACCGGGATAAGATCCGCGTAACTGACGGGTTTGACGAGATGGGCGTCAAAACCTGCGGCCTTGGTGCGGTTCCGATCCGCTTCTTGGCCGTAGCCGCTCAACGCGGCGAGCCGCGCATGTCTGAGATCTGGATGTTCCCGCAACCGTCGGGCGAGCTCATACCCATCGATCCCGGGCAACCCAAGGTCGAGGAACACGACCTCCGGCCGAAACGCCAGATCCCGGCGCGTCCGGATTTCGCGCAACGTGGCGAAGGTGCCGCGCCGACCCGGGAGGGCCAGACGCCAGATGCCCCCGAGTCCGTCCAGCGTGAGCCGTGGGCGCTCGTCCGGGGCGAGCCACGCGTGGCCGCCGAAGACCGCCGTCCCGGCCGGCGCCGCCACGAGCGCGTCTCGGAGCGCGGGCGAGCTTGGCACGCGGCTCAGCAGCGATCGGGTGAGGCGCACGGGGTAGCGCTTCCGGCCATCGGACCCCGCGTCGGCCTCCGCCGGTACCAGAAGGACCCGGCGCCGGCGAAGCTGGACCAGCGCGTGGTCGAGCGGAGATGGCATCGCGCGAGGCTCTCGGTCTGCTGCGGGGACGGTCATGAGCCCGACCCCCGTATAACCGTCCGCCAGAGCGCCTCGAGCGGCGGCCGGCCCGTGGCCCGTGCGCCCGGTCCCCGGCGATCCTCCAGATACACCGCCGGCAGGGCGGCGGGCGCCAGCCGGCGCACCGCGCCCGGCGCCCACGTCACCGTCGCGCCACCCTCCGCCGCCGTGACGAGGATCTGCATCCCATCCCGGGATCGCGGGGGCCGCGTGGCGAGGAGCACGCGCACCGCGACGTCGGCGTGGGTGCGCGCGAAGGTGAGCGCGTCCTGCACCACGGCGGGCGTCTCGGGGCAGGCTGGATCCACCACGACGGTCAAGGTGTACGGCGGCTCACGATGGGCGTCACGGGCGCCGTCGTCGGGCACCCGGCTCTGGACGATCGGCGATGGCGGCGCCCCTGGCGCCGGCGATCCCGGCGGCACCGCGGTCCACAGGTCCGCGGACGCTGGCGTCGCCAGCGCGAGCGCCACGATCAGAGCGGCACGCAGCACGTGCGCTTGACCCAGTACACGCAGGCGTACTGCCCGGTCGGCGAGAGCCGGGCTGACTCCCAGCCCAGCGGGTGGGTCCCCGGGCCGGATGCACCCCATCAGCGTCGGCGCGACGATGTTCATCTTGTCGCTCGTGGTCGCGCGGAAGTCGAAGGCCGGCACCGCGACACGCCCCCAGAGGAGCTCCGGCCACGAGATGATGTGCGCCGCGCGATAGGCGACCGCCCCGGAGCCCACCGGCTGGCTCCCGTGGATGAGCCAGCCCGCGCGCGCGAAGAGCGGCCCCCAGACGCCCATGCAGAGGCCGCCCAGGTACGGCACCGACACGAGGCTGTCGAGCGCGCAGCCGACCGAGAGCGCGGTGGCCCCCGGCGCCGTGGCCTCCGCGAAGACCGTTTCCAGCCCGCCGGTCCGCCAGGGCCCCTCGTCGAGCCGCGACGAATACGAGGCGGCCGCGGACAGCGTCGTCTGGCCTCGCAGATCGTCCGGCGTGCAGAGGAAGTCAAAGCCGAGGAGCTCCATGACCGCGCCGACGGGGAAGGGATACGCCGCGACCTCGCCGAACTGCTGGCCGAGCTGGCCATGCGCCTTGTCGGCCTGCGCGTGTTCGGTCACGATCAGGAGCCGCGGCTCCCAGTACTCGATCTGGACGCACACGTAGGGCGGCTCCGCGCAGGGGCACGCGCCGACGATCCGCAGCTCGAAGCAGCCGTCGCCGAAGATGTTCGTGACGTCGAGACTGAGGCCCGGTCCGGCGCCGTCCTGCGCGAGCGCGGCGCCGCCGAGCAGGCACCGGAGCGCATCGGGACGTGTCGGGCTCGCGATGCGCACGCCACTCCACCAGGGCGCCGTGAGGAGCACCAAGACCACGACGCTGCCGGCCAGCCCCCATCGCCCTCGCGCGATCATGGCGGGCCCTCCGTGACGTGGGCCACGCCGTCCACCACACGGATCACCGCCGGCACCGCGTGGATGCCGAGGCGGCGCGCGCCCGCGCTCCCGGCGATGCCGATCCGGCACGCGGGACACGCCTGGCGCAGCGCCTCGACGGTCGTGTCGCCCTCCGAGATCGCCGGACCGGCCGCGTCGTGGCCCACGAACACCGCGAGGGGTGGGGCGCCGGCCGGCCAGCGGCCCGGCAGGATGTACGCTCGTCGCATCCCAGCGATCGGCATCGGAGGCTCGACGGGAGGCGGAATGCGCGCGAGTCCGGGCTCTACCCGGACCCTCACGCCGGAACGCGACGGCGGCGCGTCGGGCACCGGGCAGGTCGGCCCGTAGCGGCCGAGGTCCCGGATCTCCGCGTGCGTGGCCGTCGCGACCAGGAGGGCCAGCACCCTCGGTAGCCAGCGTCCGACGAGGGACCTCACGGGCGCCTCCGATCGCTCGGCGGGGCTCCTGCCGGGGCCGGGCGCGCCGGCATCGGCGACGAGCGCTGCCAGTCGGCCGGATGGATCACCACCCACTCCCGGTGGCCCGGGATGAACACGCCGTGCACCACCTGCGCGGGGAGCCAGACCTCCTGGACGGTCGGCGCGGTCCAGGCCGCGCGCGGATCGGAGCCGGTCTCCGCCGCGAGCTGCGCGTGCGCATCGCGGACGCCCTGCTGGTAGGCGTGGGCGATCGCCGCCGGCGCGACCCCGCGGTCGGGCGGCGGCGACCCCATCGCGCACCCGACGAGGCTGCTCGCGAGCAAGGTCAGCAACACCGGCCGTCGCCCTCGGGCGCTGATCACGCCATGACCTCGGTGACTGCGAGGGTCGCCTCGCCACCCGGGTGGCCGTGGCTCGCCGCCAGCGGTCGGCCCACGATTCGCTCGAGGGCCGCTCGCGGGTCACCGGCGGCCTCGGTGCGCGCCGCCTGCCAGCGGGCCAGGTCCGCGGGATCGCTGGTCACCGTCCAGTAGGTGATGGCGTCCACGGCGAGCCGAACAATCCCGCTCCCGGACCCGGTCACCAGCAGCGCCTCGCTGTACTGCCCCTTTCGCGACGTGACGCTCCGGAGCGCCGCCGTCTCCGCGGGGCTCAGACCGAGCAGCGCCCGCACGGTGCCGATCGCCTCAGGGGCCTGCTTGAGGAGCCATCGCACGGCGCAGTTATCGCGGACGGCCTTGCCGTGCGGTCCCTCGAAGTCCTCGAGCCGCTGGGAGATGAACACGGCCGCCGCGTTCAGCTTCCGGTAGGTGCGCGCCGCCTCGGCGAGCGCGGCCGCGGAGTCCTCCGAGGCGAGGAGGCTCCACGCCTCGTCGATGACGACGAGCTTTCGCTGGCCGATCGGGAGCGCGCCTGCGAACGTTCGGATCGCGTGCATGAGGACGAGGACCATCGCCGCCCGGAGGTCCGGCTTCGCGGCGAGATCGCCCAGCTCCACGACCGTGAGCGCGGCGTCGGGCCGAAAGGCGTTCGGGCCGTCGAAGAAGCGGCCGTAGGGCCCCGCCGCCAGGAACGGGAACAGGCGCCGCCGGAGCCGCCGGCCGATGCCGTCCTCGCTGAAGCGCGGCTCGGCGAGGCACGCGGCGAGGTCGCTCAGTGTCGGTTCGGCCCCCGGCTCGCGCCCGGCGAAGAGCGCGGCGAGCGCCTCGCTCAGGAGCCCGTACTCCTCGCGGCTGAGGGCCGAGCGCGCCTCCCCGCCGGCCGCCATCTCGGCGAGCAAGCGCAGGAGGAAGGCCTGGTGCTCGGCGTCGCCCGCCCCGGCCAACGGGTTGATGGTGATCGGACGCTCCGCGGAGAGCCGGAGATACTGCCCGTCGAGCAGCTCCGCCACGCGCCGGTACGAGTCCCCCTTGTCGAGGACGAAGACGGCCGCGTCGCGGCGGCGTTGCTGGAGGATGAGGTCCGCCACGAGGAACGATTTTCCCGCCCCCGTCTTTCCCGTCACCAGCATGTGCGGGGCCGTCTCCGAGTCCCAGGGATCGAACGTCACCAACTCGCCGCGGCGCGAGACGAGGAGCTGCGTCGCGGTGCGGGTCCCGGCGAAGCCGCCGTAGAGGGGGAGCAGGTCGGCCAGGTTCTCGCTGAGGAGCCGGCGTCCGCACTGGGTGTAGTGCTCGAGCGCCGGGTCGTAGCCGAGCGGCAGGGACTGGAGCCAGCACGGCAGCGTGATGAGGTGCTCCGGGTAGAGGCGCATCTCCGCCTGCCCGAAGCACGCCCGGGCCTGTTCGGTGAGCTCGCCGATCCGGTCGGGCGGCGCGAGGCAGGCCAGGAAGGCGGCGGCCTGGCACACGCGCTTCCCACCGGCGAAGGCGCGGTCGAGGAGCTGGTCGATGTCCCCCTTGATGCGGGTCGTCTCGACGGCCGTGTCGCCGAGGAGCGTGAGGCGCTGCTGGAAGGCGAGCGTGCGCTTGAGCTTGAGCCACGCCAGGGCGCGCTCCTGGTCGAGGACGTGGCCGGCCACCGTGAACCAGAGTGCCCCGGGGAGATCGAGCAAGCCCCCGGTCCCACCCACCGCGCGCGGGAGGGTCACCAGGCCGGGCCACGTCTCCGCGGGCAGCGTGAGAAGGGAGAGGATCCGCCCTTCGAGGCGCGGGCTCAGCCCGGAGATAGTCCACCCGTCGGGCCGGAACGCGTGGTCCGTCTGCGTGGCTTGGGTGTGGAGCGCCCAGTCGTCGCGATAGCGAGGCGGCGGCTCGGGGCAGCCCGGGTTGAGGAGCGGCCACACGGCCGCCAGGAGTCCCGCCCCGTCGAGCCGCGCCGGCACGATCCCCGCGACCCGGCACTGGCTCTCGACGAGCACCCGGCAGGTGGCGAGCGCGGCCTCTGTGTCGCGCCATGCGCGGGCCGCGTCGCCATCCGCCGATGGGCCGCGGGCCCACCGCGCGATGCGGCGCCATCCCGCGCGGTCGCGCGCCGCGGGTGGCCAGTACCGGAGCGTCAGGATGCCGGCGAGCTCGCGCACGGGGGACGTCGTGGGCGTGGACGTCGCGAGTGCCGCCAGGCGCGCGCTGGCCATCGCGTCGAGGAGGGGTGTCCGGGAGTCTGGCCCGGTGGTCCAGTCGGCGAGGCGCGCGCTCCGTCCCGGCTCACTCACGAGAACCACCTGGAATGCGACGCCCGCCGGCAGCCGCGCGAGCAGCCCGTCGAACGCCCGCGCCATCGGCTCCCGCTGCTCGGGGGTGAGGAGCTCGGCGTCGAGGAGCGGAAGGCGCCACGCGAGTCCGAGGCTCCCGTCTGCCAGGATGTGGACGGCGTCCGCCTCGACCCAGCGCCACGGCAACAGGTCACTGAGCGGCGGGGCGTCGGCATGGAGCGCCGCGATCGCCTCGTGCGTCCATACATTCATCGCGCGCCTCAGCGCCCCGGCGTCGTCGGCGTGGGCCGGGCCGGCACGGGTCCGATGGACGGCCCTCCCGTCATGCCGGGGGCGGGTGACCGCAGCCCGCCCGCCGAATCCGTGGACGGGACCTCGACCCAGGGCACCCCGCTGGCTGGTCCCCGGCCCGCGGCGGGGCCACGCCCGGGCTCCCGCGATCCCTGCGGCGGGCCCGCCGGGCTCGCGTCGGGGACCGGGGGCGACTCCAGGAACCACCGGAAATCCCGGACCCGGAGGAAGACCCAGTGCCCCGCGATCAGCTCACCCTCGGCGTTCTCGTGCGTCGGCACCCAGACGCGCCGCACGTCGGGCGGGACGAGCACCGGGGCGGCAGGCTGCCCGATGCCGAACGTCCCCGGTCCCTGGAGTCCTGCGCGCAGGGATTCACCGAGCGACGCGCGGCTCGTCGCCGTTGCCCGCTCCAGGGCCGTCTCCATGGGGATGGAGGGCACGGGCGGCGCATGCCCCGCGCAGGCACCGGCCAGGCCAGCGGCGGGCAGGAGGGCGATCAGTCGAGTCCGTGCCACGCAGGGCCTCCCGTGTGCGCCAGCAGGTGCTCGAGCTCGACGCCGTCGAGGGTCACGCCGCCCTGGATGACGGCAGACCCCGTGAGCCCGCTCGGTACGTAGACGGCGGGGACCAATGACTCGAGCTGCCGCTCGTAGAAGGCGGCCATGCGGTTGGCCGAGTTCGCAAATCCGGACAGCGCGCCATACAGCGCCTCGTTGCCGGTGATCGTCGTGGTGGTGTTCCCGAGCGCCCCGATGCTCGTCGTGGTCTGGGCGGCCGCGACCGCCGCCGCGGGAACGGGCGGCGGGGCGGGCGCCGTCATCGCCACGGGGATCGGGGGCGGCGGCAGAGGCCCGAGGTCGCGCTTCAGCCGCTCCAGCTCCTTCGCGGACAGGGCCGCATCGCCCGCCGAGCCCTTCTTCTCCCGCAGCTCCTGCAGCGCGCGGGTCACGTCGTCGAGCGACTTCCGCAAGACGGCCGTGTCTTCCTGGAGCTGGCGCACCACGCCGCGCAGTTCCACCTCTGGCGTGAGCAGGCGGCTCTCCCCCAGCGGGTTCCCGGGCGCCGTGGCGGTCCCGCGGGGCGCGGACCGGCCCGTCAGCCACATCACCCCGAGGAGCGCGACGCCGAGCTCGACCGCGAGGGCAACTCGGGGGCGCGGCGGGCCAGACGCCACAGCGCGGGCAGCATCGGCGGAGCCTCAGCGCCCCTCGGCGACCTGCACGAGGTAGAGCCGCGTGCGGTGCCGCGCCGCAAGCGCCTGTTCGGGCGTGGCGGGCGGCGGGGCCAGTTGCTCCGCCTCCGCGTGGACCGCCAGGAGTCCCGCGAACGCGAGGCGGTCGAGTGGCAGCCTGATCCAGAGCGGCCGGAGGTTCTCGGCCGCCAACACCACGCCCTCGAGCGAGGGGCTGGTCCAGGTCCGAAGGAGCGTCAGGCGGAGGGCGCCGTCCTCGTACACCACGCGCCCGTCCCCGGGTGCCAGACTCAACCCGGGCAGCGGGACGTCGAGGATCATCGCTCGCAGCAGGCGGAGCGGCGTCAGTCCGGCCGTCTCCGCCATTCGGGCCGTGGCTTCTGTCACCGGCGAGACGACACGCACGACGACATCGCGCTCCCCCGGGCCGGCGGGTACGATGACAAGCGCGACCGTCCCGCCGGTCGACAGCGTTACGAACAGCTCGCCGGAGACGTCCGGGTCGAGCGCGCTCAGGAAGAGGCGCGGGCCCGCCGTCTCGAGCGAACCTGCGGCTTCGTGAACGCGGTGACGACGTGCTGAATATCCGACGGGAAGTGCACCTGGGTCATCCGCCGCGGACCGAGGCGAATCAGGATGGGCCCGCCGCGCGCCTCGACCGCGCGGGTGACGCCGAGGTCCCGGCGAGCCGGCACGGCCGGATCGGTCAGGGATGGAACGGCGGGCCGCACCGGTCCCAGACACGCTAGCCTCGCCCGGCCCGAGCGGCGCGGCGGGTGCCTCTCCGCCGTTCGGGCGGAATCCGCCGGTCTCCCTCCCCGGGCCGCGGCCCGCCGCCGGCCCGCGCACCATCCAGGGGTCGGCGGCCGCGCCAGTCCCAAGGAGGGCCGAGACCAGCGCGGTCGCGCGCATCATCCGGATGACGGACCGGATCATTCGGCCCCTCGCGCGGCGGCCCGCGGCTCGCGGTCCGGCGCATCGCGCTCGAGCCGGAGCCCGCTCACCTGGAGTCCCACGGGTTCAGCTCGCTCACCGGCGTCCGCGCGACGTCGAGCGTGTAGCGCATGCGGTCTTCCCCGAGGAACTGGCCGCGGGACCAGCTCTGCCGGGTGCCGCGCAGGCTGACCCGCCAGGTGTCGCCCCGCGGTCGACCGCGGTCTGATGAATGGCGAAGGCCGTGGCGAGGTGCTGGTCCGTGATCCGCTTGAGGTCCTCCTGCGCCTGGGCGTGGAGCAGGTCCACGACTTTCGGCGCCAGATACCGCCGGCTCTGCTCGTAGCTGACCAAGGCCGTCGCGGGCGTCAGGTTGCCGAGGAGCCCGACGACGCGCGCTGCGAACCCTTCGACCACCGCCTCCGGGACGTGCCCCGGCTCCGCGACGCCCCGGGTCGTCGTGACGTAGTAAATCGGGTGTGGCCGGAGACTCTGGTAGACGAGCAGCCCCACGAGACCCAGCGCCCCGAGGGCGAGCCCCGCCGCGATCCGCTGCCAGCGGGCTCGGTGGACCTCGAGTTCCGCGCGCCATTCCCAGTAGGTCGGCCGGCGCTCGGCTACCACGGGGATCGCCTCTCACCCGTCACGGCCGGGGGCGGCGGCAGCGGTCGGAAGGGGAGGCCCAGGCACCACAGGTGGTGACGCACGATGCCCGGAGGCTGGCCCCGCTTGAGCGCGAGCAGCAGCCCCGCCGCGCCGAGCCCAACGACGACGCCCCAGAACGAGGCGCCCAGGAGATGCAGGAGTGTGAACAGCGTCAGCCCGACCGCCCCGTCCTCGGCGTCGAGGCCGAGGAACCGGAGCGGCCCGTCAAGGATCCGCGGGCATGGCCGCATGCTCGGCCGCTCACCAGCCTGACCCGTGGCGGACGGTTGGGGCATCACGGCTGAGGCTCCCGGCTTGGTTGCGGGGCTCGACCGCGGAGCCCGTCCAGGAGGAACTGGCCCGTGATCTCGACCGGCGTCAGCGGCCCGGGCGGCGGCCCCTCGGGCCGGAGGTAGCGTTCGAGGCCGTGGGCGATCGTGCCGAGCTCCGCAAGGTAGCGCTCGAGGTCGAAGCCCTCCGGCCGTCCCGACCCTGCGGCGGTCTCCGCGTGGCGCCGCGCCCACTGGAGCGCCGCGAGGCTCTGGCTCAAGTAGACGCGCCCGGTCTCCGCGGCATCCACCGCGGGGGCCGTAGTCGGCGAGGTCGGCTGGGCGCTCGCGGTCAGGGACAGGCCCGCGCACGCGCCCGCCACGAGCAGGCTGGCCAGACACGAGAGGACGACGTGCGTCACGACGGCCCTCCTCGGCGCTAGCCGCAGATCTGGAGGGCGGTCGCTGTGTTCTGCGAGATCAGCGCGCCGAGGATGGCCGGGACGAACGCGGTGACCGCGCCGGCGAGCAGCCCGATCACCGCGACCGACGGCCGGCGGCCAATCATCCCGGCCACGCCGGCGATGGTGAACGCCGCGGCCATGATCCGGATGACCGCGCCGCTGGTCAGGTACTCCCAGGCCGTCCTGAGCAGGTTGTCGAGGCTCGTGAACTGGATCGCGGTCCCGCTGCAGCCAGCGCCCTGAGCCCAGAGCACCCCGGGGGCCAGCGCCAGTACTCCCGCAAGGACGAGGACCGCCAGGGCGATCGCGCGCCACGCCGTCTGCTTGGGCTCCCCGGAGTGCCCCATCCCCTGCCTCCTTGTTCGCTCACGCCGTGCGTTCCGTCCGAATGGATGTGCTGCTGATGACGGTAACGAGATGGGATCAGCCTCGCCTTCTACGGCTGCAGGAATCGGAGCGTGGACGGGCCACCGGGTGAACCGACCGCGATCCGCCCCTCGGGGGGCCCGGACCGACACCTCGATAAGAGCCAGGTGACGGCCGGTCGTGCGTCGAGAGCGGTCCGAAACCAGAGGGGCAGGGCACGAGAACCGGGATGGCGAAGGGCCACTCACCAAATGAACCTTGACGCGATAACTCCTGAGTTATAGCATTGGACGTATGAGCGCCAGCGTGCCGCCCTGGACGCTGGAGCGCTGCGTATTGGATTCCGGGGAGAGCCCGGCCCGGGTGTTCCTGGAAGGCCTGGGCGGCGGAGACCGTGTCGACGCCCTGGCGCTCCTGAAGCTCCTGGCCGAGCAGGGCAATGCGTTGAAGATGCCGCACTCGAAGCCGCTCGGCGAGGGGCTGTTCGAGCTGCGGGTCGGGCCCGTGCGGCTCTTCTACACGTTCCGGCCGGGCCGTCGGATCGTCTTGCTGGACGGCCTGGTCAAGAAGCGGCAGGAAATCCCGCCGGGGGTGCTCAAGCGGGTCCGGCGATACCAGCGGGCCCTGGAGACCGCCGAGCGGCGCCGGGACGCGACATGACCGGGAGAGGGCAGGCGATGGCGACGACGAAGGCCGACGTGATGGAGTGGGTCGAGACACAGCTCGCCCAGGACGCACGGCTGCGGGAGCAGGTCGAGGTGCGCCTGAACGAGCTGCGGCTGGAGCATCAGTTCGCGGCGCTCCGCGAGGCCCGGGGGCTCTCCCAGCGCCAGGTGGCACGGCTCGTGGGCGTGAGCCAGCCGGCGATCGCGAAGCTCGAGTCGGGGACGGTGAAGAACCTCCAGCTCAAGACCCTGGTGCGGATGGTGACCGCTCTGGGTGGGCGGCTCCAGGTCGAGATCGTCCCGCCCTCACGCGCCAAGGGCGGGACGGGCCGGGGACTGACGCGCCCGGGTCGGCGCTGAGAAGACACGCGCCGGGGAGTCCGTGACCCCGAGTTCTGCCGTCTCCGGCCCAGCGAGGTCCGTGCGAGCGGCGGCGAGGACGCGCGTCGCTTCGTCGAGGTGCTCCATCAGACTGCCTCGATCCAGACGGCCGCCCCAGTCAGAGAGCCACCGGTGGAGCTGCTCGCGCACCATCCGGACGGCACCTCCGCCGCGTGATGGAGCCACTCCTCCATCAACGCTCCGACCGAGAGCCCGAGCGTCTGCGCCAGGGGGGCGGCATACGCCGGCCGGCTCGACGCCGGCATGACGCGGGCGGTCTCGGCCGACCGGACGCGCAGACGCGCGGTCGCCTCGAAGGTGACGGGCGGGCATCGGGCGAGTTGAGCGCGCGCGAGCCACGCCGTACCTGGCTCGGCGTGGCCTAGCCTGAAAAGGCGCGCGGCCTGTGCCTTCCGTTTAACTCATCCGGGTATTTCGGAGGACCGGCTGCGGCCTTTCTCCAAAGTAGCTGGGTCTTGGTTCTGAGGGACACCCCCCTTGTGGAGCCACAGACGCAAGGCGGAGGAAGACCGAGGAACCGCGTGGACCCGCCGACCGGCGACTACCGCGTGGCGGCACAGCACCACCACGTGGTCGAGACACTCGCGGCGGAGGGTGCCGATGAGCCGTTCCACGTACGGATTCTGCCAAGGCGACCGAGGCGCTGTCTTGACTTCGTGGATCCCCATGGTCTGGACTCGGCTCGAGAACGCGACCCCGTAGACCGCATCGCGATCGCGCAGGAGGTATCGCGGGGCAGTCTGCCAGGGGAACGCCTCCACGAGTTGCTGGGCCGTCCATTGGGCGGTGGGGGCGTCGGTGACGTTGATGTGGACGACGCGACGCCGCTCGTGCGCCAGGACCACGAAGACGAACAAGACCTTGAACAGCACGGTGGGCACGACGAAGAAGTCCACGGAGACAAGGTTTCCCAGGTGGTCGTCGAGAAAGGTCCGCCAGGTCTGCGATGGCGGTCTCCGATGGCGGACCACGTACTTGGAAACCGCCGCCTGCGAGATCTCGACGCCTAGTTTCTGAAGCTCCCCGTGAATCCGCGGCGCGCCCACAGGGGGTTGGCCTTGGACATCTGTCGGATGAGCGCTCGGATCCCCGGGGCGACAGCCGGACGGCCGGGCCCGTTCCGGCGGCTCTTCCAGGTCCAGAAGATCTTGAAGCCGGACCTGTCCTTCGCCAAAACCCCGTCCGGACGAACAGCGGTTGATCCTTCAGCTCTCACGGAGTGGTGAGATCGCCTCGAGCCTCGGCCCCCGCGTCCGCCCACCCCCGGCCGGCGAGGTCTTCGAGCGGCTCCCGCCGGCCTGAGATCCCCCTGATTGTCCGAACTGTCGAGGGGCTGACGAAAGGATCAAAGGGACGGGGTGGGTCCGCGACCGAGATGCGGAGGCCCTGCCCCGGCCCGGGAACCCGGCTGGCATCTGCCAGGCTGATGGGAGTGGCCTTCAGCCGTGCGGGCGGTGGCCCGCCTCCCTCCCAGTGGCCATGGGATGGCTGGTCAGCTTGTACCGAAGGTGATCCAACGGGAGGCCGTGGAATTGTCTCCTGGATCGGACTTCCCGGAGACATGGAGACCTACGGTCGCCCTGACGCGCGGACGAGGAGATCGTCGGGGCCCGAACGGCTGGGCGTGCTGCTGCGCGTCTGGAACTTCCGGTCAGTAATGCAGTCGGGACACGTCGATCGATCTCTTGACCCGGTCAGGCCAACTCACAGGCTGTCCGGCGTCAGCCGCAACCGACGTCCCACCGCGTGGAGCCGCCGGTCAAGCGTCCAGACCGGAATGCCGCCGAGCGTGGCCGAGGCGAGCAGGTGAACGTCGATCCACCCGATACCCTGCGCCATGAGCCGATGAGACTCGACGAACTCCAAGACGTCCTGATGCTTGAGCAGCGGCGCGTGTGGCAAGGCCGCCAGTAGCGCCAGAATCTCGCTCCTCCACTTCAGGGCCCCACAGGCGAGTTCGCCGATCACGAAGGGATGAGTCCACACTTCGCCACCGCGCAAGCGATCCGCCAAGAGGTGATTGCCTCGACGGAAGTGATCGACCCAGACAGAGGTGTCGACGAGCACTAAGCTCGGCGTGCGGCCCGGCGGCGGGGAATTGGCTTCAATCGCCGTTCGTGACCGCCGAGCGTGGCCAGGCGTTTTGCGCTCTCGCGGGCGATCAACGCCTCGAGTCCGGCGTGGAGTACGGCGGTTTTCACCTTCAATCCGCTCAAGCGCCGGGCCTCCGTGAGGAGGCGGTCATCGATGTTGAGGGTGGTTCGCATATGCATCAAAGTGCCATCGCGATGCAGATCTGTCAAGAGAGCCGCGGGCCGGTCACGGCTCAGACCTCCGACGCTTCAGGCGAGCGTGACGACCCGGACAGGCTAGTCGGTCGCAGAAGCCTGTCCTTCGCCAAAACGTGCAGCCTGCAACGGCAGTGCTCCAACCGGTGACGGTCCGGTCACGGTGTCCGCCCCTGGGCGCCGTGTCGCGATATCCGACTCGCGGGGAGGGTGACCTTCCGCGGGAAAGCTCGGGTCAAGGGAAAAGTCCTCGGCGGCCGGAGCACGATGTCTCCCAGGTCGGATCGGTCCAGGAGGACGAGCCACCACGCGGGCCGTCGCAGAGCGAACATCGAAAGAAGCGTCGAGAGAAGGGCCCCGACGGGAGCCGATGTCGGGACATTGAAGGAGCCGACTCACGGTTTGGTGGGGAAGGCCGTGGAGCAGCGACCAAGGGCCGCGGTCGGTCCCAAGGTACCTGGATCGACTCTACGACCTCGAGACGCACCGAGCGCACAGCGTCAACCGGGTGGCGGCCGCGGTGTGGCACCGCTGTGACGGCACCCGGGACGCCGCGGGGATCGCGGCGGACCTCCGGGCCGAGGGCACGCCGGTCACGGCGGAGGCCGTGCAGTACGCGCTCGGGGAGCTGGGGCAGGCCCGGCTTCTGACTGGGCCGGTCGCTCGGGCCGGGGTGACACGGCGGGAGCTCATGCGGCGCCTGGGCGCCGCGGCGGTGGCCCTGCCGATCGTGACCACGATCGTGGCGCCGACGGCCGCCACGGCCCAATCGATTAACTGCGTCGGCGAGCTCGATCCTTGCGCGAGCACTGCGCAGTGCTGTGGCGGTCCCATTTGTGGGGACAACGGGGGGTGTACCTGCGTCAGCGGGCTCTGCCAGCCACCCGGCTGAGTCCGCATCAGACCGCGGATTCCCCGGCGGACCCTGTGCCTTCTATTTACTCCGTCCGCCTGGTCAACGTTGACTTTCGGCCGGCCTGATCGATGATGGCCGGCATGATCACCCCCATCCTCACAGGCCTCCTCCGCGGGGTCAGGACCCAGCGCTCCCTGGTGCTTGAGAACCTCGCGTTGCGGCACCAACTGGGCGTCCTCTAGCGCACCGCGCCGCGTCCACGGCTGCGAACCGCCGACCGGCTGTTCTGGGTTCTGCTATCCCAACTGTGGAGCGGCTGGACGGATGCCGTCTCCGTCGTCCAACCCGCGACCGTGATCCGGTGGCAGCGGACCGGCTTCAAGCTCGTCTGGACCTGGAAGAGCCGCCGGAACGGACCAGGCCGCCCGGCCGTCGCTCTGGAGGTCCGCGCGCTCATCCGACGGATGTCCAAGGCGCTACGCAGATACTTTATCTCCCCCCGACGCCACGGCGCTTGCCGGTCCTGCTCTGCGTCGCCTACATTCTAAGTAGGGAACTCGATGTGCCCGAAGGTGGATGGTCACCGCCCGATCTTGATCCGCCAGCCACTGACGAGGCTGACGTTTCTCCTGCTCGTGATCGTGGTGTGGATCGGAGCGTGCGCCCCGACGCCCGCCCCCGAGAGGCGTACGGTAGCCGAAGTTGTCGACCAAGTGGGCGCCACGGTCGAATCCCGGCTCAAGCCGCTCTTCGAGCGGGCACGCCTCCCGTATCCTCCAGGGAAGGTCTACCTCCTGGCCTTCAAGGAGGAGCGGCGTCTGGAGCTGTGGGCCGGAAGCAGCAACGGGCCTGCCTTCGTCCGTGCCTACCGCATCTTGCAAGCCAGCGGGGAGACTGGCCCCAAGCTCAGGGCAGGTGATTCGCAGATCCCGGAGGGAACCTATCGAGTCACCGCGTTGAACCCCAACAGCAAGTATCATCTCTCGCTCAAGCTGAACTACCCCAATGACTTCGACCGGCTGAAGGCCCGGAAAGACGGGAGGAGGGACCTGGGCAGCGATATTTTCATCCACGGCAACGACCTATCCAGGGGGTGTATCGGCGTCGGCAACCCCGACATCGAGGAGCTCTTCGTGCTGGCGGTCCGCACGGGCCCCTCTAACACGGAAGTGATCATTGCACCGCGCGATCTCCGGGAGAAGCCGCCGCCACGATACACCAAGACCGCCGTGCCGTGGCTGCCGGAGCTTTACGCCCGGCTGCGGGAAGGGCTTGCCAGGTTTGATGCGCGCGCTAGCGTTCATTGAGGCCCACCGTCCGCGCGGCGGCCCGGTCTGAGGCGCTGACGACGACGCGGGGGACCTGCCCCTTCCATTTAGTCGATCCAGGTACCTTGGGACCAGCTACGGCCCTTGGGATAGGACGGACACCCAGCGTGGACCACCTTGGCTCCGCGCGGAACCTGTCCTTCGCCAAAACTCCATCCGGTGGGCAAGTGGTTGATCTATCAGCTCTGATCCGGACAATATCCGAGCTTGATGATCACCCTCGTACTCCACCTGGTTCGACTCCTCCCGCTCCTCTGCGGCGGCCACCGCCAGCTCGCCCTGGAGAACCTCGCCTTGCGTCAGCAGCTCGCCGTGTACAACCGATCGGCGCCTCGGCCCAGATTGCGCACGATGGATCGCCTCTTGTGGGTTGGGCTGGCCAGAGTCTGGGCCGGCTGGAGGCAGGCCCTGGTCCTCGTGTCGCCCGACACGGTCCTGCGGTGGCAGCGCCGTCGCTTCGGTGAGCACTGGACGAGGCTCTCTGGCCGCCCTCGGGTGGGCTGTCCGCCGATCAACGCGGAGATCACCGCCCTCATCAGAAACATGACGGCGATGAATCCCCTGTGGGGCGCCCCGAGAATCCATGGCGAACTCCGGAAGCTCGGCATCGAGGTGGCCGAGCGCACCGTTTCCCGGCTGATGCCGAAGCGACGCGCACCCCCGTCGCAGACCTGGCGCACGTTCCTCGCCAACCACGTCCGGGACCTGGTCTCCCTCGATTTCTTCACGGTCCCCACCGCGGGCTTGCGGGTGCTCTTCGTGTTCCTCGTGCTCGCTCACCATCGCCGGCGCGTCGTCCACTTCAACGTGACCGGACACCCCACGGCCCACTGGATGGCGCAACAGATCGTGGATGCCTTCCCAAACGACACCGCGCCGTCCTACCTTTCTCCGCGATCGCGACGCGGTCTATGGCTATGCGTTCCGGCAACGTGTGAAGGGTATGGGAATCGGGGAAATCCTGACCGCACCTTCCAGCCCATGGCAGAACCCCTTCGCGGAACGGCTCATCGGCTCGATCCGGCGCGAGTGTCTCGACCATGGTGTGCCACGAATGCCGAACCGAGAAGGGAGGCAATGCTGCGGAAGAGATGAGGGCCGGCCCCTCGGAGTCGGGGTGCAGGACCAGGCTCCAAACCCCCTCACGCTGCGTTGGTCAAGAGCCAGCGTGGTGAACGGTGAGGAAAAGGCGCGCTAGAGCGCGTCAGGTATGGGTCAGGAAGACGAACGCGAGTGAACCGCTGATGACGTGTCGAAAAGCACATCGACGACACCGAAACCGGGATCCGTGGTTAGCCCGGGAGGAGCCCAGGCGGGGCCCTGCTGACGACCTGGGTGGTGTCCGGCATGAAGGCGGCGTGAGCCTGACTCTGGCTCTTCTGCGGAACGTGGGAACCTGTCGTCCCGATGCAAAGGGAACCCCTCAAGGGAGCGGACCTTTCGAGAGGGGACGTACCGAGGCGGGGCACAGGGGCGGAGTGCCTCGTAGTAGCGAGGAAGCCGGCGAAAGCCGGTGGAGCAAAGTTGCAGCCCATAACAGCACTTTCCCAGCGGATGCAAGTTCCGTCGCAGCAAGAGTCCAGACAGCTGCGTAGTGATACCCGACTTCGCCGTGGGGTGACCTGCGGTGAGGAAAGCTCGGGTGTAAAAGTCTCTGCTGCCCCGAAGGGGGTGGGCCTGGTCGAGAGGCGAGCAACTCTGCGGGCCGGAGCGTGAGCGAAGGCTGATGATGCGTCGAGACACGGGCCTGTCAGGAAGCCAGGGACAGGGTGATGAGGGAGCCGAGCCCCCCTTTGCTGGGCGAAGGCGATGATGATGGGGAAGGGTCTGGACCAGTGCACCCATCAATCCCTCCGGCGTACAGGCACTGGCACGCAGAGAGGGGAGAGTGACTCAAAGTGGGGACGGTCTCGATGGCCGCCCAGACCAAGTCGTCGGGCAAGGCCCCTGGTATAACCAGGCGATCCCTGGGAAGTCCGGGGGAGTCGTCGAGATCCGCGGATCGGGTCATGGTAGCGAGGAGGGGGAGGACAACATAACCTTCCCGGAGCGACGGACCCGTGGGCCGAGGTGGTCGCTGCTGAGGGAGCCCGAGGCGGGCCGGGTACCGGAAAGGGCCGGCGGAGTCCGCATGAGGGACATAAGCGACGAAGGCCATGTCAAACCAGGGGGTCTCGGAGGGGATACGGACTTGGCGTTTAACCTCGGAGGCTCGGTGGGCAGGGCACGGTTGATGGAGACACACCTCGGCTTGAAGCCGGACTGGCGAAACGTCAACGTCCGGAATTTTAGGGAGGGCGCTGGAAACGTCACCAGGGGAGCCGGACTGAGGCCCGCGGCGAAAGCCGTGGATATGCCACCGGACCCTACCGTGGGCGCGCCAGCGCTCTACCCGGCGGGGCACGTCAACCAGCACCGGACGCTGGCCAACTGGCAACAGGAGGAGCCGGTGGTACGGGGCAAAGCCGTATGCCTCGGGGTGAGGCCGACGGTTGGTTGATGGGAGCCGTATGAGACACCCTGTGTCAACCCCCCACCGGTTGAAGAGTCGAGAGCGGCTGGGCAGCTCGGTGGCGCGTGACGTCGTAGGGACGGCGGTCCTGCCAGCAACGCCAGAGCACACGGACCCAGGCGCGGGCCAGGATCCGGATCGCGTGAGGATGATCACAGCCGCGGGCGCGGGCGCGCGCATAGATGGCGGCGGCCCACGTCGAGGCGTGACGGGAGTTGTCCGCGAACGTCGTGAGGGCCTGGCGGAAGCGTTTATTGCAGGCCCAGCGGAAGGTGACGCCCCGGTGTTTGCCGGAGGCCCGGGTGACCGGGGCGACGCCGGCTTCGGCGGCGAGCTGGTCGTCGGTGGGGAAGCGGGCCCGGTCGTCGCCGAGTTCGGCGAGGATCTGGGCGGCGTTGACGGCCCCACTGCGCGGGAAGCTCTGGACGAGCGGGCCATCGGCGTGCTGGGCCAAAGCGGCCGCGATCGCCGCGGAGAGTTGCTGGATCTGGGCGCCGAGGGGCGTGAGAACCGCGACCAGGGCCTGGACCAGTTCGCCGCTGGCCTCGGTCTCGGCGTTGCCGGTGCGACTGAGCGGGGCGCGGCGGAGCCGGGTCAGCAGCTCGGCTGGCGAGCGGCGGCCGCAGTAGGCATGCCGACGGAGGAACAGCGCCAGGCGGCGCTCGCCCAGGCGCTCGGCGCTCTGGGGCGTGGGGTAGCGCGTGAGGAAGGCGAGCGCGATCGTCTGGCGCATCCTTGTCGAGCGCTAGATGGGTTCGGGCGCGGTGATGGTACGCAAAGTACGCAGTCAGGATGCGACGCAGGTGTGGCTCGCTCAGCACGAGAAGGTGAGTAGCGCGGGGGAGTTGCACCCCCGCGCTCTCCCAGAACCGTACGTGAGCCTCTCGGCTCACTGGCCTACCCTTCCCTCGAAGGAGAGAGACGAGAGCCTCGGAGGGGGGATACCGAGATATGGGTCGGCCCGAGATCGTGGCTCCTACGGGCTCCTGGCGATCGCGTTTCTTGGTGCCGGGGCCGCGGATGGCGGATGGTGAGCGCTATGACGGTCCCGGGAGTCGAGGAGAGCCCCATCGGCTTGCCGCGTGACGGCCAGTATGAGACCTGCTCCCTCGACTCACACCAAGAGAGGCCCCAACCGGCCACAGGGTGCAGCGCCACGGGCACCTGAAGCCCAGAGCGCCAATCAGTGAGCGACCGGCAGGACCTCTCCCGCGGCAGTGTCTCGCAGTCCCAGGGAGGCACGCAATGTCCTTCGTCGTCGGCCTGGACTGGGCCGCCACCACGCACGCTGTTTGTGTGCTCGACGAGACCGGCACCGTCCGCTGGCGCGGGACGGTGCCCCACACCGCAGCGGGCTTGGCCGACTCGTCCAGCGGCTGGCCCGCTTCGCGCCCCCCGCCACGCTGCCCGTCGCCCTCGAGCGCCCCTCCGGCCTCGTCGTCGATACCCTCCTGGACGCCGGCTTCCCGGTCGTCCCGATCCACCCCAATGCCGTGAAGGCCTGCCGCCCCCGCTACTCGGCCGCTGGCGGCAAGAGCGACCCCGGCGACGCCTACTTGCTCGGCGACCTGCTCCGGACCGATGGCCACCGCTTCCGCCCCTTGCTGCCCCTCGCCGATGAGACCCGCGCCCTCCGCGCCCTCGTCCGCGGCCGCGATGACCTCGTCGCTCAGCGCGTCGCCCTCGCCAATCAGCTCCGCGCCCTCCTCGAGCGCTTCTGGCCCGGCGCCGCGACCATCTTCGCCGACGTGGATTCCCCCGTGAGGCCCGTCGAACGGCCGGAGGCGGGCCGGGTCGTGGCGCTTCCCGAAGTCGGTGGCCTGCATCATCGCTACGTCCGGCAAGCGGCCTGATCTCGCATCGCCCGGCCAGACTGCCGCCACTGACCCGCGACTCCCCATGCGATCCTTCCTGCGCCATTCGGTCCGACGCCGACATCCACCGTTTCTGGGTGGCGGGGCCGATAGTCTGAGGCTGCCGACTGTCCCTGCGTCGGACCCGCTACCTCCGATGTCCTCGCGTGGGTGCGCTCGTGACAAGAGCATGGGTCGTCGTCAAACGAGTCGGATGCGGTTTTGGCGAACGACAGGCACGCGGGGCACGTCGCCGGATCCACGGGGCCAGCCAGGGTCTGCCAGCCGCAGCCGGGGGTCGGGCAGAGGTGCCACGCGCGCTCGATGACCTCGACCTGGGTCACGGGCCGCACGGGCCCGGGCTCGGGCGCGTAGGGCCGCCATCCTTCAAAACCCCGTTGGCCGCGTACGAGGAAGCCCGCCGCGAGTCCCGCGACCGACACGGCGCGGTCGTCGTGCTCGTGCGGCGAGGGCACGATGCGATCGCGACCCGACACGCCCCGGCGTCGTTCGAGGCCCCGGAGTTCGCGGAGAAGCGGTGCGAGGTCCGGCAGCGCGATACCCTGCGTGTTGACGATCGGGAGTAGCTCCAGATAGAGCCGGCTCCGGTCGAGCGCCGCGCCGCGATAGGTGATCCCGTGCTGGCGGAACGGCTCGACGATCCACTCCGCGCCGAAGTTGTCCCCGACGAGTGCGTGGACCCGGTAGCGGCGGCAGAGATCCGCGGCCTCGGCGACCACGCCCGATGGGTTGAACGGCGCGGCCCAGTCGCGCACGACATCGACGACGATGCGGTCTCCGACCTGGTGCCCGAGGGCGACGGTGAAGGCGTCCCGGCGCCCGCCAGACGGATCGGCGGCGGCTTGATAGGTCACCCCATCCTCAGGGAGCCGCTCGCGCACGCCGCGGACGACGCACGCCTCCAGCATCTCGGGATCGAAGAGGGTCGACACCCCGGCCCGGAACTCCCCGAGGACCTCGGAGCGAGCGATACCCCTCGGGGTCGTCCTGCGCCATGCGCGCGAGGTAGTCGGCCGAGAGCGTCGGGTTCATCTCCGGGGCGCTGCCGCGCCACACGAGCACCGGCGCGTCGTCCCGCGCGAAGTGGAGGCGATAGAGATCCCAGAGGGCCCCGCTCTGGCCGGCGGGCGACGACAGGACCACGAGCCGGCCGCCGGTGGTGGCCAGCGTGGGCCGCACGGCGCGGAGCATCTCCATGTCCTGGGGATTCCCTTCGGCGTTCCGGTAGAAGCCCAACTCGTCGAGGACTGCGATCCGGGCCCGGAGCCCGCGGATGGCCGGCGGCCGGCACGGGTAGGCGGCGAGGACGATGCCCGAGCGGAGCGTGAGCGTGTCGGTCGTACGCCCGACGACGGTTCCCCGGAGGAGCGGGACCGCGTCGAACACCCCCGCGGCGTAGCTGAAGAGCGCGCGCAAGGCGCCCCGGAAGTCCTGCGCGATCATGAGCCCGTACTGGCCGGTGGACCCCGGCTCCCGGGGCGCCATCATGGCCTCCCAGGCCGCGAGGGCGGCCGCGATCTGGGTCTTGCCGCTCTGTCGGCCGACGACGGCGACCACTGTCTGGTAGCCGCCCGGGGGCGGCGTGTAGCGCGTCCGGCCGGTGTGGTGCCGGAAGATTGCGACCTCGTCGGGGTCGAGCGCGAGACCGAGCAGCGCCTTCAGGAAGACGAGCCACCGGGCCCACGACGCGAGGTCGCGGAAGGCGGCGAGTCCGCCGAGGAGGTGCGGATCCCCGAGCGCCTCGACGATCGTGAGGGCGGGGGCGGCCGTCCGCCGGCTCACCCGCGCACCACGAGGCGCCTGGGTTCGAGCGGCATGCGGCGGTCACGTTCGAGCATCAGGGCGGCTGTCGTCGGGGAGCGAGCCGCACGGGGCGCTGCACGACGTCCTCGTGGAGCGGAAGATCGAAGAGCGTCGACATCGCACCTCCTTCGTTAGCCCCAATCGGCGAATAAGCGGGATGGGAAACTGCGGAAAACATGAATCAGAGGGGCTTCCAATGCGGTCTCAAGGGAGAGCACGCCAATGCACTCCCTCACCCACTGGAGGCCCCTCTGATGCGTTTGAGCGTAGCGAGTCTGCGACGGGTGGTCAAGCGTGAACTCACGATCCAGTTCGTCCCCCAGGCCCTCACCTCGTACGGCGGTCTGGAACTGCTTGGGCGCTATCTGCGCCAGATCGATCTGGGGGCACGATTGCGCCAGGCGTTCGCCGGGCTCCGCACCGACTACGGCAGTGCCCGGATCGCCCTGGTGCTGCTCGCGCTGTTCTATGTCGGTGCCCGGCGCCTGGAACACCTGCGCTATCTCAGCGGCGATCCCCTCGTGACGCGCTTCTGCGGCTTGGCCCGGTTGCCCACCCGCCGCACGGTGGCCGATTGGTTGCGCCAGTTCACTCAGGAGACCCTCGCCCCGCTCGTCGCCCTCAACCGCGACCTCGTGACCGAGGCGCTGGCCCGCCTGGACCTGCCGCGTCTGACGATCGACGTCGATGGATCGGTCGTCCGGACCGGGGCCACGGTGGGGTGGGCCTTCCGAGGCTTCAACCCCCATCATCGGAAGGACCCGAGCTACTACCCCCTGGTCGCCCACGTGGCCCAGACCGGGCACATCCTCCGGCTGAAGAACCGCCCCGGCAATGTGCATGACTCCAAGCAGGCCGTGCCCTTCCTGCGCGACATCATCGACGACCTGCGCACCCGGTTCGGGCGGCGCGTGGCCCTGGAGTTCCGCATGGACGCGGCCTTCTTCCAGCGCGGGATTCTGCATCGGCTGGCCGCCCGGGACTGCGGCGACGCGATCAAGGTGGGGTACTGGAGTTGGCTGCCACTGAAGACGATCGCGGCCGCCTGCCGGCGCTGGCAGCCCGTGGCCCCGGGCGTCACCGGGCACGAGACCGAGCTGGTCATCCCGCAGTGGGCCGATCTCCGCCTGCGCGTGGTCCTCTACCGGAAGCATGTCGCCCACCAGACCCGAAAGAACTTCCAGCTCGACCTGTTCACGCCCGACGATGGGCATTACGAGTACTCGGCCGTGGCGACCAATCTGCCGCTCGGTCTGTCCGCGCTCTGGGCCTTCGCCTGTGGCCGTGGCGCGCAGGAGAAGACCTTCGCCGAGCTCAAGGGCGAGTTTGCCCTCGACGTGGTCCCGACGAAGCACTACGCGGCCAACAGCGCCTGGCAACAGCTGAGCATCCTCGCGCACAACCTGATCCGCAGCTTCCAGCTCGACACCCTCGCCGAGCCGAAACCCCGATCCCGGAAGCGCACCTACGGCTACCTCTTCCGCAGCATGCGCACGCTCCGGTTTCTCGTCATCGCCCGGGCGGGGCGTCTGACCCGCCTCGGAGGCCGGAACGTGCTTCGCCTCACACACAATCCGGCGACGGCGTCGCTGTATGAACAGATCACTCACCGTCTGGCGGCCTGATTTATTCGCCGATTGGGGCTAGGTTTTGGACCAGGAGAGGACAGGCCTTGTGTCGAGTAAGGATTCCTTGTATCCTTACTCACACGACCCAATGAGGGGAGGCCCACGATGCTTGCGAAGAGAACCTCGAAGAACCAGATCACGTTACCCAAGGCACTGCTCAAGCAATTGCCCGAGGCGCAGTACTTCGACGTGACCCTTCGGAAGGGATCGCTCGTCCTTCGTCCGGTAACCATCCACACACCCGGTGAACGCCTTAACGCGGTGCGGGCCAAAATCCGCACCTTAGGGATGACTGAGAAGGACGTGGAGACCGCCATCGCCTGGGCGCGACGCGCCTCGGATTGATGCGCGCCGTCCTTGACACCAACACGCTGGTTTCCGCCCTCCTCTTCAGCGGCACGGCCGCCCGCCTCGTCCCCCTGTGGCAGTCGCGTCGGCTCCAGCTCCTGCTCTCCCGGCCGATCCTGCAGGAATACCTGCGGGTCCTCGCCTACCCGAAGTTCCGCCTCACGCCCGGGGAGATTCGCGGGCTCCTCGATGAGGTGCTGCCATTCGTCGAGAGTGTGCGGGTTCGAGAGCGCCTCTCGGTCGTCCGCCGCGATCCGGCCGACGACAAATTCCTCGAGTGCGCGGTGGCAGGCCGCGTAGCGTACATCATCACCGGAGACCGAGACCTTCGGACGCTCGGGTCATACCGCCGGATCGCCATCGTGACGGCCGCGGAGTTCCTCGATCAGATCGAGGAGTAGGGCGCGACGCTCCCCGGAGATATGTCGCGTCGCCGCTGCCTTCCGGATGTGCAGTAGTAGCGGCCGTAGGTCTCCATGTCTCCAGGATGTCGATCCAGGAGACAATTCCACAGTCTCCCGTCAGATTCTTTTCCCTATACGCCCACCTGCCAGCCGGGTTCCCGGGCCGGGGCAGGGCCTCCGCATCTCGGTCGCGGACCCACCCCGTCCCTTTGATCCTTTCGTCAGCCCCTCGACAGTTCAGACAATCAGGGGACCTTACGCCGGTGGAGCCGCCCGAAGACCTCGCCGGCCGGGGTGGGCAGACGCGGGCGCCGAGGCTCGAGGCGACCTGCATCACGGCCAGGATCGGTGACGATCGGGATCGTACCGGCGACGTCCAGCTTGGGAATTTCCTTACGGTGGCCTCACGATTTGTCACTTCTATCAGAATTCATCACTTCCGGCCACCAGGTCGGTCACGGCTTGTCACGATTTGTCACTCCTTCTTACGCAATTTGGGCAGCATCCTGGGCAGCAGGCGCCGGGCGCCGCGTCGCAGGGAATGCCCGGCTAGGAACGCCTGGCGTCGTGGAGGGATCTCGGCTGGACGGAAGCACTGGATTCCCCTTTTGAATGGCCGAAACCCACTCCGGATTGAAGCAACCTATTCGACCGAAGTGAGGCGATGACTCGGGCGCCGCGCATCTGTTAAGGCCTGAGGGCGGCCGCCGTCTCCGCCGCCCATCCGTCCGCGCCCATCTCTTCGAAGAGACGCAGGGCCTGCTCGATGAGCCGGCGCCCCTCTACGAGATCAGCGGCAATTCGGAAGCGCCCGTATGCCAGGAGTGTCTGAGCGAGCTCCGGCCGCGACTCGATCGCGCCCAGGATCCGGAGGCTCTCACGAAACGCGCCCTCCGCCCGAGCAGCGTCCCCGGAGAGCGCCCAGGCCTGACCGAGCAGCCGATTCGCCACCCCCTGTCCCGGTCACAAACCCCATCCACTTGTCGCACCAGAACGTTCCTCACCGCGGCCACTGCTGATCCGGTAGGGTCTCGGCTCAGACTCCAATGCCTGATGCCGGGGTGCCGCGATGGCCAGATTCTCCAGACCTTCCCGGAGGAGACCGCTCCGAGATATATGCTCCGCGATCGGGATACCATCGACGGCGAGGCCTTCATCCGGTGCATCGCCAGCATGGGGATTCGAGCGGTGCGCATGGCTCCAAGGGCACCCTGGCGAGAATGCGTTCGTCGAACGCGTCATCGGCTCCATCCGCCGCGAGTGCCTCGATCACGTCATCATGCTAAGCGAGGCCCATCGTGGCCGCGTCTTGCGCGCGTATCTCGCCTACTACAACCCCACGCGACCACACCAATCGCTTGACAATAACAGTCCCCACCCACGGGCCATCGAACCCCCACCCTGTGGCCGGATCATCGCCATTCCTCAGGTCAGCGGACTCCATCACCGCTACCAGCGCGCCGCCTGATCCCGGGCCGCGCTGGGGGGGGCGCGTAGCACACTCGCGTTGCGGGCCCAGGCTCGCCCGACCTGGTTCGCCGCGGCATCCATTGATGCAATCCCCGTCAACCCGGGGACGTGCCGCCCAGCGGACAAGTCTCCCGAAGTGATCAACCCGACCTCAAGCCTCGGTGGACACCCAAAACCGGCCAGTCGTGGACACCTGAAAACCGGCCAGTGAGGTAGCCGCGCCCCAAGACGTTGACGGCGGCGGGGAGGCTGTGGTCTCCCCGCCGACATGACCAACATCTTGGGCGACGACAAGCAGCAGCAAGTCCTGGCGTTGGGTCGGCTCGGCTGGCCGCTCCGCCGCATCGAGGCGGCGACGGGCGTCCGGCGCGAGACGGCCAGTGCATACCTGAAGGCGGCCGGGATCCCGGTCCGCCTGCCCCGTCGGCGCCGCCCTCCGGCGCCAAAACCGGCCAGTGAGGTGTCCACCGACTTTGGCGGCCCGTCGGCCGCCCTGGCGGACCTCTCGGGCTGGCCGCCCCCGACGAGCCGAGCCCCGACCGCCAGCGCCTGCGAGCCGTATCGGGAGCTCATCGAGCCGGCCCTCGCCCGGGGCCGCAACGCCATGGCGATCTGGCAGGACCTGGTCGACGACCACGGCTTCCCCGGGCGGTACGCCAGTGTCCGGCGCTTCGTCGTGAAGCTGCGTGGCCGGCAGCTCCTCGCGGCCCACCCGGCGATCGTGACCGCCCCCGGGGAGGAGGGGCAGGTCGATTACGGCGACGGGCCCATGGTCCGGTCATCCGGGCACTGGAAAGTATCGCCGGGCTCGCCTCTTCATCTTGACCCTCGGGTACAGCCGCAAGAGCGTGCGGCTGCTGACCTTCGAGTCCAGCACCCAGCGCTGGGCCGAACTCCACGAAGAAAGCTTCCGGCGACTCGGCGGTGCCGTCCGGGTGATCGTCCTCGACAACTTGCGTGAGGGCGTGCTCACGCCCGACATGTACGACCCGAGCGTGAACCCGCTCTACCGCGACGTGCTCGCCCACTACGGCGCCGTCGCCCTGCCGTGTCGGGTCCGCCATGCCGATCGGAAGGGGAAAGTCGAGTCGGCCGTCGGCCACGCGCAGGCCACGCCCCTCAAGGGACTCCGCTTCGAAGGGCTGGAGGCCGCGCAGGCCTATCTCGACCGCTGGGAGGCGCGCTGGGCCGATACGCGCATCCACGGCACCACGAAGCGCCAGGTCGCCGCCATGTTCGCCGAGGAGCGACCCGCGCTGCTCCCGCTCCCCGTCGAGCCCTTCCGCTACTACCGCTACGGCACCCGCACCGTCCATCTCGACGGCTGCGTCGAGATCGACCGCGCCTACTACCCCGCACCGCCCGGCTGGATCGGCCGCGCGGTCGCCGTGCAGTGGGACGGCCGCCAGGTCCGCCTGCTCGACCCGGCCACGGGCCAGCTGCTCCGCGAGCACCGGCCCCAGCGTCCGGGCCACTATGCGCCGCGGCCGGTGGACGAGCCCTCCCGCACCCCGCCGACCACCCTGGCGCTCCTGGCCCGGGCCACCCGCGCCGGGGCTCGGATCGGCGCCGTGTGCGACGCGATCCACCGCCGCGACGGTACCCCTGGCATCCGCCGGATCCTCGGCGTCGTGGCCCTGATCAAGAAGTACGGGCCCGCCGTCGTCGACGACGCCTGTGCCGCCGCCCTGGAGTGCGGGGCCACCACCTACCGCTTCGTCCGCCGCTATCTCGAACACCGTCCCGCCGCGCCCCTCACGCTCCGCCAGGTCGATCCCTTGATCCGCGAGCTCACCCACTACCGCGCGGTGATCGCGCAGAAGACCCAGGAGGTCCCGACATGACGCTCATCGAACTGCAGCGGGCGCTCCGCCAGCTCCGCTGCTCCGGCATGGCCGCCGGCCTCGAAAGCCGCCTCCTCCAGGCCCAGGCCGAGAAGCTCGCCCCCATCGACTTCCTCTCCACCCTCGTCCAGGACGAACTCCTCAAGCGCCAGGATCGGCTGCTCGAGCGCCGCCTCAAGCAGGCCGGCTTCCGCGACGCCGGCAAAACCCTCGACACGTTCGATTTCGACTTCAACAAGAAGATGAACCGCGCCCTCGTCTTCGAGCTCGCCACCGGCCGCTTCATCACGCAGCGGGAGGACGGACTCTTCCTCGGTCGGCCGGGCACCGGGAAGAGTCACTTGGCGCAGGCCATCGGCGTCGCCGTGATCCAGCAAGGCCATCGCGTGCTGTATCGGGAAGCCCACGTCCTTCTCGACGAACTCGCCGACGCCCAGCTCGACGGCACCCGCAAGGCCTACCTCGCCGACGTCACGACGATCCCCTTGCTGATCATCGACGACCTCGCGATGCGGAAGCTGCCGCAGACCGCCGCCGAGGATCTCCTCGAAATCATCATGCGCCGGTATGAACGGGCCTCGACGCTCCTCACGTCGAACCGTCCCGTCGAGGACTGGGGCAAGCTCCTCGGCGACACCGCCGCCGTCGCCGCCTTCCTGGATCGGTTGCTCCATCACGCCCATGTCCTGACCTGTGGGCCCCGGAGCTGGCGCACCCGCCTCCAGGGTGAGCGGAGCGACGCATGACCCGGTCAGCCCAGATCGGCGAGCGTCCCAGCGCCTCCAGGATCGACGATCGCCGGCCGGCCCATATCTCGGCATCCCCTGAAACCAACCATTTTCGGCCAGCCACCACCCCCGCGCCGTCCCCAGCCGGCTTCGCCGCGACACCGCCGGCGGCGGCGCTCTTGCGCACGCTGGCTCCGATGCGGTAGAACCTTCGTGCTTGGGGCGCTCGCCCCACTGGCCGGTTTTGACCTGTCCACGACTGGCCGGTTTTCAGGTGTCCACCGAGGCCTCAAGGGACCTCTTCCGCACGAAACAGTGCCGCGATCAGGTTTCTAACCAGGACAGGGATTGAAATCCGGCAGCGCAGTAGTCTGCACCTCCTTACCGTGCCACCCTATTGGTAGCGCGCCGGCCGGCGCCCCGACAAGGCGGGCGCGGGGGCGCCCGACCGGGAGAGGGTGGGCGGAACCCGCCCCGCGGGGCGCCGCCACCCACCACGGCGGCCGCGTGCCCGTTTAGGACTCGCGAGCTTCGGTCTCAGCCCTTCTGGATCAGATTGCGGAGTGCTTCGCGGTCGCCTGCGACCAGCTCGGTGATTCGCGAAGCGTTGACCGCGGCAACGATGATCTGCCCGATCTCGGTGTGGACATAATTGAAGATACCGAGGGTCTTCATCCTCTCTGTTTGTCGCTGGTTATCCTCGGTCGGCGTCACGTAGTGCACTGATCCCGTCTTGTAGCGGTGGATCAGGAAGAGGTGCGCCAGCGTCATCAGCCGTTTGTTCCTCATTGACCGATCGAACGTGTTCTGGTCGCGCACGGACAGGATCTTGTGGCCGCGCCGGTCGTGGATGTTGGCGAAGACGATGTTGGCCACCTTCTCCTTTGCCGCGTTCAGAATCCGCAGCTCCAGAAGTTCGGAGCCGGCCGTCATCGGCCGCAGCTCGACTTGGAGCTCGCCGGGCAGCCGGTTGGCCTCCGCCCAGATCTTCAGCCAGTCGTCGAGGAGCCGCGTCGGCACCTCGGTCTGCACGAGGTGCTGGTGCTGCGTCGATCCCTGGCCCATCGCCTTCGTCGTCGCCGTCCGGCCCGATGAGGCCATGAGCGCGGCGTCGAGCCGCGGACCGCCGACAAGGGTCTGCGGCGTCTGGTACGGCGATTCGATCAGCCGGATCTTCCGCTGCAGGCGGACGAGCGCGAGCATCCCGTCCTGTTTGAGCGCGGTGGCGAACTCCTCGGCGGCGATGCCGTCGATCTGGTGTCCGCCATAGGTCACGAAGGTAAAGACAAAGCCGACCTTGCCCAGTTCGTCGGGGAACTGCTTCATGACCTCATCGGTCATGCCGGTCGTGTCCCAGTTGAATGAGGGGGACAGGTTGTACGCCAGCATCTTGTCGGGGAACTCGGCGTGGATCGCCTCGCCGAACTGTCGCGCTTCTTCGAGATCGGCGGTGGCTGTCTCCATCCAGAGCAGGTCGCTGAACGGCGCCACGGCCAGCGACTTGGCGATGGCGTAGTCGAGGCCCGGCTTCACCTGGTAATAGCCGTCTGGCGTCTTGGCGTGCTCGCAATCCCAGACAAGGTGGACGCCCATCGATTCGGCCCTCGCCCGGGCGGTGTCCCACGACGCCGTCTTCGCGAACGCCCGCCACTCTTCGACGCTCATCTCGAGCGGCTCGCCCTTGCTCGCGCGCGTCTCGATGTCGTCGGCGACCGCTTCGCCGTACGTCCTCAGCCCGGCATCCGCCTGCCACGCTTGGAGGAAGCGGTTCATGACCACGTCGAGCATGGTGTCGATATTCGAGGTCTCGTGGTCGCGCCAGGCGCGGGCCTGTTCTTCCACGAGCGGCGTCACACCGGCCCGCGCGAGCCACGCATCCGCCGCGTCGTACTCCGAGTCCGGCACCGCGAACATGAGGTGTCCGCGGATCTCCTCGACCCCCAGCGCGTGGAACTTCCTTAAGATGGCCAGGTGGACCACGCGGTAGGTCGGCACGGTGACATCGGTCGCGCCCATGATGAAGGGCTGGTCGCGTTCGTCGTCACGCCCCTCGATCAGGGTCGCCGCCTCGGCGTCGGTGCGGGCGACGATGAGCCCGGGCACGCGCATGACGTCGAGCTGGAAGCGCGCAGCATTGAGCCGTTGGATCTGCTCGTGCGCGGTAACCAGAACCTTGCCGCCCTGGTGGCCGCACTTCTTGACGCCCGGTTTCTGGTCCTCGATGTGATAGCCGGGAACCCCCGCCTCGACGAACCGGCGGATCAAGTTGCGCACGTGCGCGTCACCGCCGTGGCCGGTGTCGGCGTCGGCGATGATGAAGGGCCGGTAGTCGACCTCCGGTGTCGCCGCCCGCTGCGCGGGCGTCATCCGCAGGCGTGCGAAGTACTGGTTCTTGTCCGCAGCCAGCAGCCCTCGGACGATGCCGGCAGCCTCGTCCGGCACCTGGTTGAGCGGATAGCTCGCGAGATCGGCGCCGGGATCCTCGGACAGGCTGCCCTTTGCCGACGTCGCCCAGCCTCCGAGGTAGATACCCTCGATCCCGAACCGCTTGATCACCACCGCCTGGCCGGGCGAGTACGGGCCGAAGGTCGTGATCTGGCGCCGCTCGGCGAAGAGCTGCCGGAGGCGCGCATAGAAGCCCTCGGCCGCCTGCCGCGCCACCGGGTAATCGGTCGGAACGGTGCCCTGCTGCTCGACCACCTGGCGGGGCGAGTACAGACGGACGATGCCCGCGAACCTCGGGCTGGCGAAGTAGTCGCGCGCGGCGGCGACGTGCTCCTCGAACGACGGCGGGTGGCCGTCAGGGCTGGGCTGCGGTTGACCCGAGACTGTCGAAAGCGGGGCTTGTGCTGTTCCGGCTGTCGTCATCGAGATACCTCCGTCTGTCGTCGGCTTCGTGGTCAGCGCTGCTCAACACCCGGCTGGTAAGCCAGCCCGGCTTCAGATAGCGCGGTGCGTGATCCATTTCGCGTTGGCCACGAATGTAGTCAGCTCTTCTTCGCCGTCTGCATTGTAAAGCTCCCGAGCTGCGGCACGACTCGCGTGCTCTTGCACGTCGGGCACCGGACATTTCCCTTCTCGTGCTCCGAGATGGTCATGGTCAGCTCGAACGGCTTCTGGCACTTCTCACAGAGGAACTCGTAGCGAGGCATAACCGACCGCTCGTTGGATGCTGGGATGACCTGGAGTGGATGTGGGCGGGATGCTACGCCTCGCGATATGGAGGCATCAACAGGTGAGGAGCGCCGCCCAGGCCGCCTGCCAAGTGGACTATCTGGCTCGAGCTATAATGGAATCACATCGACCGCGAGACCACTCTGGTTACCTCAACAACCGAGACCACTCTGGTTACCCGAACAACCATGCCTCGCGCACTGAAGAATCTCGACATCTCTCTCGGCCTGGCCGCCCGTCCAGCTCTTCACGGCCACCAGCTCACAGGGCGTTGCCTTTCACCTCCTCCACGCGAAATGCGGGTCCCGGATCCAGATGCGTCTCGAGTGTCCCATCCACGGCATCGTGCCACGCGAAGAGACGGTGCGAGGATTCGAGATCGCCACGGACGAGTACGTGCGGCTCGAGCCGGAGGAGTTGAAGGCCCTCGAGCAGGCGTCCTCCTCGGCGGTCGTCATCGATGCCTTCGTGCCCGAGCGGGCCATCGACCCGGTCTACTTCGAGGACACGTACTACCTCGGCGCCGGCAAGAATGGCGAGCGCGGGTATCGTGTGCTCACCGAGGCGCTCGTACAGACGAAGCGCATCGCCGTGGGTACCTTCACCTGGCGCGGGAAGACGACGCCGATCGCGATCCGGGTGCACCGGGAGGGGCTCCTCCTCCAGCGGCTTTACTTCGCTGACGAGGTCCACAATACGACCGAGATCGACCGCGGTGCCGATCCAAAGATCCGCGATCAGGAGCGGACGCTGGCGGAACGCCTGATCAGTGAACTCTCCGCGACCGAATTCCATCCAGAGAACTACGAGGACGAGTACCGGAAGCGCGTCCTGAAGGGGATCGAGCAGAAGGTCGCCGGCCAGGAGATCCAACGCCTCGAGGTCGAGGATCGGCCCCCGACAACCGATCTGGTCGCGACGCTCAAGGCGAGCCTCGGGCGGAAGGGGCTCGCGAAGGCCGCTCCGACCAGGGCGGATCAGAAGGCCGAGCCTGTGAAGCAGCCAGCCCGCCGGCGTCGCGCGTCGTAGACGCGGTCGGCCACGGCTCACCCAACGGCACCGCCCGTCGCCAGGACCGGCTCGTCCGGTTCTCTCGGACCGGAGCGCTGCGAAGGAGGATGCAATATGGCAGGCATCGACGGGAAAGCGATCGCGATTACTGGCGCGAGCAGTGGCATCGGCCGCGCGGCGGCCCTTCTGCTGGCCGGACGAGGCGCCACCGTCGTGCTCGGGGCGCGAAGGATCGACGAACTGGAAGCCGTGGTGCGCGATATTGAGAGTGCCGGGGGTATCGCGAGTCACCGACGCACCGACGTGGCGAAGCGAGAGGACGTCGCCGCGCTCACGGCCTTGGCCAGCGACCGGCATGGCAAGCTCGACGTCTTAATCAACAACGCCGGCATCGGCCCCATCTCGAAGCTCGACGAGCTGCGCGTCGAAGACTGGGAAGCGATGGTCGACATCAACGTCAAGGGTCTGCTGTACGGCATCGCGGCCGCGCTGCCAATTTCTCGTCGGCAAGGTTTTGGCCACTTCGTCAACACGATCTCGACCGCCGGCATCCAGATATACCCGACGAGGGCGGTCTATGCCGCCACCAAGAATGCCGTGCGCACCCTGAGTGAGGGTCTGCGGGTCGAGTCTGATGGAAAGTACCGGGTGACCGGTATCTCGCCGGGATTCGTCGCGACCAACTTCGCCGAATCGATGACTGACTCCGGAATGAGGGCGAACATTCAGAAGCAGATGGACGAGATCGCGCTGGAGCCAGAGGCGATCGCCCGCGCGATGGCGTTCGCGATCGAGCAGCCCGACGATGTCGATGTCGGCGACATCGTCGTCCGACCCACTATCCAGGGCTGAACGTCTTCGGATGCAGGCGTGCGGGACGAGCGCGCATCCGACTGGGAGAACCGGGTCGGCCGCGATGGGAGGTTTGTGGCGACCGACTGTCATTCGGACATCTGTCTCAAGGGAGCGATCAATGGGTCGAATGTCCAGGGCCCCCTGGGGAAAGAGGTCGGTCCGATCCATTCCCGACGGCGTCCACATGGATGCTGGCGGGGTCGCGCTCGTCGGAGAACTACATCGCTATCCTTCCCGACGCTGGCTAAACAAGGTGAAGTAGGTCCGGTCCCGACGATTGGCGACCATGTCCACTGGGCTCCGTCCCTCGCAGTCTCTGATGGTCGGATCCGCGCCATAGCGGAGGACCATCTGGATGTATTTCCGGTCGCTGTTCTTCTTGAGGAGCAGATGCAGCGCCGTCCGTCCTTTCGAGTTCTGGAAGTTCACGTTCGCCCCGTGCCGCAGCAGCCTCTCCGCGCCCACGAACCGGCTCCATCTGATCGCGCCAAAGAACGGGGTCTCGTCCTCCGTCACCGGATCTAGACTGGCCCCACTCTTGATCAGCAGATCGATGGCTTCCCGATCGTTGTGGAACGCGGCCGTCCACAGGCTATACTCTGAAGTCGAGCCCCGTTTCAAGAGCAATGTCGCCAAGGCAATGTTCCCCCCCCCGCGAGATCGCATACCAGAGCGGCGTGGCCTTGAATGCGCCTTCCACGAACGCGGGCGCATTCACGTTGAAGCCGTGGCCGAGGAGGTACTCGGCCAGCTTCAACGATTGGGCGGTGGTTTTCTCGGTGCACGGCCGGCTGCACAGCAGATGCAGCGCATTCCGTCCACGCTCGTCCCTGACATCCCTCAACTCCGGATGAGCGTCGATCATCGACCTGACGGCCCCCAGGTCCAGTGACTTGATAGATTGGAAGAGCCGCGCCTTGCTCATGTAACCGAGGCCGTCAGCCAGCCGTGGATTGGATTAGCTCGGCAGAAATTCGGAGGGAGAAGACATGTACGCGCCTTCCGTGTCACTGAATGCGCGCTTGAGCGCAGTATTGTCCTCAACGTCGGCGATGGAGACATCTGCGCCTGCCTCTTCCACACCTGCCCCTTGGCGACGTCGCGCACGACATGACGCGGACCTTATTGTTCCGCGAAAGGAGTGTCTCGGCGACGACCTTACCCGTGTTCCCCGAAGCACCAAGAACTGCAAACACCGGCCAGCCTCCTGACGTTTCGCGACTCCACGATGATGCCCGCGCTCTCGACAAATTCCGTTTGGTGCGGCTTCAGACGAGTGATCAAGCCTACTTGAATTCGATTTCACTGATGTCGATCGACACAATGACCGGCGTCGGCGCGAGCTTCCGTCAGGCTGACGTGGAACGATAGTGTGTTTGGTTGGCACGACGATTGCTCCGCGTCGAGCGCTGACACGTAGTGTGCAGCTGCAGCACCTCCGGCCACGTCGACTTGATAGTCATGTCGCTTGACAGGCCCCGTCGATCGAAGTAGAACGTCTGCTCGGTAGAGTTCGTCGCAATGCGCCCCGGGAACGTGACCTTCAAGCGGCGCAAATCTCACCGTTTTCCGCCACGGTTCCAGTTCTTCGGTCTTCATCAGGCATTGCAAAGAGAAACGGCGTACTCATGTAGGTCCACATCGCGTAGCCCGCGAATCCGCCAGGTGCAGGCTGTCCCACGAAGTGTCGAACCTGCGACCTTCGAAGGACTCGCGTGGATTGGGTCGCTCCTCCACGACGTCGCCGTTACTCGTTTCAATCGCGACTCGGTCGGGTTGAAAGGACGAGCGTCGATCCGGCCGGCCGAACGGTCGATGCGACGCCCACTCCTTGCGATCGACGGCTCGTGGACATCGTCGAGAGCGCCGTTCTGGCCCTTCAGTTGCCACAGGACGCCACCCTGCACGAGGCGCGCGGAAACCGTCTTCAAGCGCCGCCATCGGTCGAGACGACCATGCGCGTCGATTGCAAGTGTCGCGAGATCACTCATGCATATCTCCCTGATGGCGTCTGTTACGCGGGTTGAGGGGCGACCGTCTTCCCCTTCCGATCGGCGGTGCAGCTGACGACCTGGGCGCGAAGACCTGCCCCGCGGGGAAGTAGCCCTTCTTCCTGAGCGACGCCTCCAGGTTGCCAGCACACCGGGGCGGGCGAGTATGATGGTTCCGGCGTAGTGGCCGTGGAACGGCTCACCTTCCCATCCTCGACATGGAAGACATCGACGCACGGGACGTGGATCTCCTTACCGGTCGCGGGAAGCGTTCCCAGGCCCATGGGAAGGTCACCTTGGTGGGTTCCGTTCAGCGACAGCTCAACGACGACGACGTCACCGTCGAAGTACAGGCGGAGAGCTCCCGGTGCATGTCCGGAAATGCAGCCGAGTAGATGTTGCCGCACCAGCGACTTCGTCGCCGCGGTATGTGACTCCTGCAGGGACGTCCCACCAGTAGCCGTTCTCGGTGAACAGTGACCGAAACCTCTTGGGTTCCTTTTCTGCGACCGCGTACAGATTGCGGATAATCTCTTCGTTTCGAAGCCATCGTGGTCTCCTCGCTGATGTCAAGTTCTCTGGCCACCCCGGATCCCCCGCCGACTTGATCTCATCAACGACGGCCTGTGCTGTCGCCTATCGTTGTCGCCTCGTCTCAACCGTGCGCCGCGGCCGTCGGCTGGACGGCTGGGATTCAGCCGCTGTGGCGTCCGCCAGCTTTGGCAATCTCCGAGGGGGATAATGTGCTGCAGGATGGCTGTTTCCTTGAGGAAAGGCACGATGACCTCTCGCGCGGCGGGAGCAAGCGGCCCTGCCAATCGCGAAACCATTCCCGTGATCATCGCTTGGGTCGTACTTGGCACGGCGCCGGCCTCGATCATCCGCAAGACGGCGACATCGTGCGATTCCCTTGTCAGACCGCCGCGGCGTCGGTGACGATGCTGACCTCGTAGCCGTCCTTTAGCGCGGCCACCACGGGATAGGCGAGGCACACCTCCGTCACGATCCCGGACATCGACCAACCGCTTGCGCCCGGTCTTCTTGACCGCCTGACAAACGCCCAGTGGCCCAGGAGTCCATCGAGGTCCGGTCGATTTCCGGCACGTTCGGGACTTCACTCCAAGCGATGCAATGGTCGGCTGGTCGACCCCCATCTGGACACCGACCGTGCTCAGGATGATGGGGATATCGAATGCCAACGCCGCCTTGGTGAGATAGCGCGCGTTGAGTTCGACAAGCTTGCGATCGTGTGACCGGATGAAGCTCATGACGCCGGGTTATAGTCGATGAACAGCAATGCGCATTCTTTGGAGTCCCAGACACCGCTTGACCTGTTGTTCTCCGGGCATGACCAATTCCTCCTTCGCTCACGTGGTGGCGTGTCGTCAACGCGTCCGCCACGAATGACGTACAGAGGTTTCTTTCCCGTGCGATATCACATATTTCCATGATGGACGCGGGGAGCGCGCAGGCCTTAGCCTGTGCTGCGTGGGACCATAGCTCGAGGAAGGCTGAGGTCAGTAGGCTGCGCCGGCGTGAGTCTGATCGCGGGCGCCGGCGTCGTCTTCACCAAAGGGCGGGCTCGAATGCGCTTTCGGACACGCGGCCGCCATGGGTCGATGAACATCGTGCCGAACACGATCCGCATGACCGCGTATGTGTGGGGCGAATCGCTCTGGGATCATGTGCAGTCTCTCCGGACGCAGCGAGAGCAAGTTGTGGGGCCACCCTGCCAAAGAGCCTCACCACGCATATCTGAGTTCGACGCCAACGTAGGTGGCGTCGTGGCCTCCCGCCTGGCGAACCGCGGTGCCGATCGCGTAGTGCACGGCTCCCAGGCCGATCGCGTAATTGGCAGTGAGCCTCCAGTCCGCCCGAAACTCGACGTACGTTCCGGTGTAGCGCCCGGGCCGTCCGGCCGTGCCCGCGACAGGAAAGCTGGGGAAGGCGTAGACCGCGTCGGCCGTGGTCGCACGCCACTGTGTGGCCAGGGCCACCATCAGATTCAACGCCGTCACCGGCCGCAGCGTCAGCGCGGGCTTGACGTGAACGAAATTCACATAGCCGGTATAGCCGGCGAGGAAATAGCCTTCGGGAAACAACGGATTAAAGGTCTCGAGTCGATCGTCGTGCGGGTTCGATCCCCGGACGCCGCGTCGACGCCCAGACCGAATGCGGCGTCCAGCTGGTATTGGCAAGGGTATAGCCGACGACCGAACCGAACGCCCATGCGTCGATGGCCTGGCTGCCGATTCGGCCCGTCTGGTTCATCGCCTCGATATCCCAGTCGAAGCCGTTCGCCGCACCTTTGAGCCGGACATCGACACTCTCCCGGCGTTCGTCGCCGCTGGCGCTCGTGGGATGTGCGGCCCCCCGACGATAGTGAAGGTAGTAGACGGACACCTCCGACGACCCCATGACGGGCCGCCGTTCAGGAAGCCGGAAGCGGTCAACCGGCGATCACTGAAGTCGTCGAATGGTCGGCGGTCGCGGACTTGGACTGGCTGACTGTAGAGTCCGCCCAGCCGCCACCCACCGCTTCGGTATTCCACCAAGGCTGCGTCGTAAGGCTGACGCAAATTGGGTCCGTCGCGCATCGACAAGAACCGTTGCAGATCGACGTCGATGAGCTGGCGCCCCGCTCGCAGCGTGAACATGCCACCACCGAGCGCGTGGGTGATCCCGACGAAGGCTTCTCCACATCGAGCCGGTCCTGATCAATCGGCGCGCGCACGGCCTTGCCCGGCGCATATGCGCTTTGATTTTGCGTGAAGACCTGGAGGTGCTTCCCAGCCGAAGGTCGGCGTGCGCTTCCAGTCGGCTGACCAGCCCCTCTCCCTCGGTACGACGGCGGGATGCCGAAAAATCGCCGTGGTTGGTCTTTAAGCGTCCCCGCGCATTGAGCCCCAGCGACAGAAACGTGCCCGGATCATCGTTCGAGAGCGGAATGTATTTGAGGTTGTCGAAGCGTTCTCGCTTGATCCGCGGGTCGGCGAGCGCCGACCAGTCTTCCTGCCATCGGTTGGGCAGGATCTTCGGCCGCTGGGCCACGACCACCGGCTCCGGCGTGGTCCCTTGCCCCATCAACGTGGCGATTGATGCGTGAAGGCCGCACGACGCGATCAGTAGAGCTGACGCGAGCCTCATCGCTCGAGCCCGTTCTTCACTTGAGCATCATTTATTCTGCCGCGCCTTTCTTTGATCCCT
>CAVXVV010000073.1:0-60766 GCA_963765195.1 uncultured Candidatus Rokubacteria bacterium | reverse complement strand
CCGGCGCGATCTGGTCCGCGTGGGGCATGGCCTGGCCCGGACGGTCATCGCCCACCATCGGCGCCGACTCCACGGGCGTGCCCATCGGATCACGATCGATCTGGACCCGACCGACGATCCGACGCACGGGCAGCAGGAGCTGAGCTTCTTCAACGGCCACTACGACACGGCCTGTTACCTGCCGCTGGTCGCCACCCTGACCTTCGACGACGAGCCGATCCAGTACCTGGTGGGGATCGTGCTGCGGCCGGGCAATGCCCCGGCTGGCCGCGGAGCGATCGGCCGGCTGCGCTGGCTGTTCCGCGCGTTGCGGCAGGCCTTCCCGCGCGCCCTCTTGCGCGTCCGGCTGGATGGCGGCTTCGCTGGCCCGGGGCTGCTGGCCTTCTTGGACCGCGCCGGCGTCGAGTACGTGATGGGGCTGCCCGGCAATGCGCGCCTGGACAAGCGGGTCCGACGCCTGCTCGGTCGCGCGCGCGTGCTGTTCCGCACCACGGGACACGCGACGCCGGTGTTCGGCGAAACGCGCTATTCGGCTCGGAGCTGGCGGCGCAAGCGGCGCGTGATCATGAAGGCCGAGGTCGTCCAGTATCCGGGTCGGGCCCCGCGGGACAATCCGCGGTTCGTCGTCACCAATCTGCCGGTCGCGCCCGAGGCGGTCTACGCGGTCTACCGCCAGCGGGGCGACGTCGAGAATCGGTACAAGGAGCTCAAGGACAGCCTCGGCTTGGGCCGGACCAGTTGTTCCCGTTTCCTGGCCAACCAGGTCCGCGTCGTGCTGACGGCGACGGCGTACATCCTCTTCCAGACGCTGCAGCGGCACGCCCAGGGCACGGCCTGCGTCGGGGCCCAGGTCGCCACGCTGCGGGAACGCCTGATCAAACTCGGGGTGTGGATCACCCGCTCGGCGCGCCGGATCGTGCTGCATCTGCCGCGCGCCTGTCCCTGGCTCGGGCTCTGGCGTCAGCTCGCGCGAGCGGTCGGCGCTCGGGCCGGCTAGCCTCCGCGCCCTCCGTCCGGCGCACGCGTCCGACCGCGGGAATGGTCTATCCCCGAGTCTTCCTTCCCATGGACGGCGCGTGCCCCGCGGCGGGTCCTCGGTCGGCCCCGGCCCGTGTCTCGGCCGTGTCGACCTTCAGGAGGTCGTTAGATGCGATCGTGGCGCCCATCAGGGCCGTGCGACTCACGTCGTCTGTACGTCGTGAATAAGTCAGGCTAGGCGGGGGTCGGAGTCTTCGGCGGAACGATCTCGCAGTCCGTGAGCTTGGCGAGGAGCGTCTTGTAGGAGACCTTCAGGATACGAGCGGCGACTGTCCGGTTCCAGCGCACTCGCTCCAGAACCTCGAGTAGGCTTCCGTTCGGCGTCTCGGGCCGCGCGGCGGGCGATGGCCTCGAGGTCGAAGAGGCCGCTAACTCCCGGTGCGCGCCGCCGAGTCTCCACGGAAGCAGGTCCCTCTGGGCTCGGTGTCGGCGAAGAGACGGGTGTGGTCCCGCGGATCCGAGTCAGAAGCTCCGATGCGCCCGAGCGGAGTCTCCGAGAACGACCAAACGGCGGATGAAGTTCTCGACTCCCGCACGTTGCCTGGCCAGCTGTAGGTGCCCATGACGGTTATCGTCTCGACAGGCAGGCCACCTTACTGGCGTATCGGCTGTTGAACTGGGCCAAGAAGGCTTCAGCGAGCAGCGGAATGGCCTCCAGGCGCTCCCGCAACGGGGGAACGTGGATCTCGAAGACGTTGAGCCGGTAGTAGAGGTCCTCGCGAAATTGGCCGTTTCTCGTCGCGGCCTCGAGATCGAACGTATACGACCTCCGTTGCGCCCCCTCGGACCCCTGCCACTCGCCTTAAGCTCCATCGACAGCCTGCCTGCGCCCTTCGAACGGCGCTCCCTTGCTCGTTGAAGCCCCAGGGCTCGCCATTGATGAGAAACGATGCGCCCATGGAATCCATGTCCCAGAGGAGCTCTGCGATCTCCTCCGATGAAAGCTCCGTAGAGCTAATATGAACCGTCGCCCAGCCAACAGCGTTGAGCGCGGCGCCATGGATCGCCGTCCGAATATCATCGAACGGCCGCGTTGTTCCTCCATAACTGGAGTGGCCAGCATACTTATCGCGCCATCGAAACACACACTCAGACTCGGCACCGACGCCTGGCCCACCGCTGTCCCAGAAGTGAACGTAGACGACCTCGCCGAACTCGACGATCTCCTCGAGACTCGCTGTCTCTTTGTCCTGCTCCTTTGATGCACCGGCCTTCGCTCGGCGGTTCTGCGTCCGAGTCGCCGTCATGCCCTCCTCCTAATTGCAGCTGCCCATTTGCCTTTGGGTAGCTTGGTTCTATCACTTACTTACCGCTGAAGATGGTTTCACTACCGCCCGTCTGCAACGAGCTGCCGCCACTCGCCAAGACCGACTGCGGCACGCGCTGCGGAGTGGATCGGCCCGGGTCGCATAGAGCTCTCCTCTCACACGGGCGCTGGGTTGGCGCTCGGATGAAATCGAACGAAGCCTGCAGAACATCCGCACTCGGAGGGTGCTGCGGGCCAGCCAACTACAGCAGGGTTTATGCCAGGCGTCTCAGGGCCTCAACCGCTTGTATTCTGCTCACTGCCTCTCGCTCTGGGCAGCGGATCTCCGTCGATCCCGCGAAGCGAAGGGGAGAATTGCCCTACGGCAGGGAAACCCTCCGGGGACTAAAACCGCGGCTTCACGGGTGTGATTCCTTCTGATAGGAGCCGCCCCTAGAGCGCCCCGACCAGGGCTTGAGCTCGGCCATCCGCTGGCGGAGGGCGGCGTTCTCGGTGTGCCGACGGGCGAGCGCGGCGGCCGTCGCCTCGGCCCACGCCTGCCGCCAGCGGGCGATGCGGCACCGAGGGGCATACGCGCTGCAGACTAGGCGCTCGCTTGCGGCATACCTTCGCGGGGGGACGCGACCGCGCGTGGCCCACGGCGGCGTCGACACGGGGCATCGGCTCACGGTGCCAGAGGCGTCTCGCTTCGCCGTGCGGCCCCACACGATCTCCCCGCGGTAGATCCCGCTCCGGAGGATCTCGCGCACCGTCGAGGCGGACCATCCGGCCCGGCGACCCTGGTGCAGCTCGCGGCTCCGGTGACTGGGCACGTGCACCGGCCCGGCAGCCCCCCGGATCCGCAACCGATGCGCGAGGAGCTGCGCATCGATCCGATCCGTCTTCCTCTTCGATTTCGCGATGCGCTTCACCTTGAGCGGGTGCACCACGTGAAGCTTCACCCCGAGCTCCCGCAGTAGGTCGACAATCCACGCCGTCTGGTTGCCCGCTTCGATCGCGACTCGCACGTCCCGCGCCGTGTGGCGTTCCACGGCCCCGCCAACCCCGTCGGTGTCGTCGCCACGATTCCCCGCGTCACCCGACGGCCCTGCGCGTCCTCGATGTACACGTGCGTTGACGTCCGCGAGACGTCCAGCCCAGAGTAGTGGATGCCAACCTCCTGGTGGTGAGCGGTGTGCGACCTCGTCCCCAATTAACGGAGGAGGGGGTTTTTGAGACGCTATCGCAATCCGCACGGGGGTTGGCACCCTTCATAGCTTCTTCTCGGTCGGGTCCCATGGGAGGAGGCGGCACGCGAGCAGCGGCGCCCGCGCCGGGAGGAGCAGCGCATGATGAGCCGGCGCCGCACCACCCCGATCCATGGCCCATCCCGGTCCCCCTCGCCTGCGCGGCCTGACCCCCGGGCGCGGGGCGGGTCAAGGGCGGCGTCTGCCGGCGAGCGCAGCGAGCGTCACCCTTGACGCGCTTGCGCCCTCCGGTACCATTCCCGCGGCGAGGGACCGTCCGGGTTCTCCGTTGCCGCACACACACCGCTGTCATCTTCACGCTGAACCAGGACAGGGTCCTATCAGCCGGGGTCGCCGGATGGCTTTCCCCTCTCCTTGATACCCACCGTCCAGGCGAGCGGAGTCCCGCGCAGGGCTTTGGTCACCAGGAGAGAGGCGATATACACGACAGCGGACCACAGGACCCAGAGACCAATGCGAGCAAGCGGATCCTGAACGAGCTGCGGAAGCCGAACAAACAGCGACTCACCTGAGGCGGGTCTTCCGGAAGCGAAGTTAATTGCTCCCCGTCCAACAACTGCCACGACCTCATGGGTCAGGTAGATGCCGTAGCTTTCTTTGCGCACATCGATAAAGGAGGGCACCACACGCACGGGCAGCCTGATCAGCACGCTCAGGACAACCAAGGAATACAGTTGATTGGATATCTGCAACGCGTTGTAGTCATTGGGAAACCCAAGAGTCTCCATGATTCGATCCTCGGCGATCGTGAGGCCGAACGTGACCGAGAACACGACGAGCATCAGCCACCGCGGAACGCTGTTCACCCAGGTCACCACCGCCCGGAAATGTTGAAACAGTTGCATGCCAAACCAGATCGGGAACAGGTATCCGAAGAACGCGATCGAATGCCCAGAGGGAAACCAGCGTCCGTACTGGTTCACACCGTAGATCAGACTTAGACAGAGCAGTGCCAGTCCAAACCACCACGAATGCCAATAACGGCGCAATGGCAGCATAATGGCCAGCGATACAAACAGAATCGGGACAAACCAATAAGAAGTCTCAAACATGTTATGGAGGATTCTTCCCGGAATCTCGACAGTTCGACGATCGTAACCCGCCAAGAGCTTGAGCAGGTCAATGGCACTGTAGATCACCACCCAGATCAGCCAGGGGAGGACCAGCTGAGCTACCCGGGAATTCCAGTAACCGCGAGGGCCGGAATCGCGACGGGTCAGCCAATCTGACATGAGGAACGCGCTGTTCACGAAGAAGAGCTGAACGCCGAAGGTTCGAAATTGAACCAGCGCGTCCTCCAGTGGAGGCGGCGGCGAAGAGCCGAACAAGGATAGCTCGCAGTGCCGCATCACAATGGCGATCATCGAGATGAATCGCGCGTTGTCGATGAAGAGGTAGTCGGCCGGACTATCATCGGCGGACGTATTGCACTGGGGCTCGGCGTCCATTCGGTCAAACCCTCGCGCCACGCGACGCGGCGTGACGTGCGGAAGAGGTCGCGTTGCCGGCGGTGGCGCTCACGTCGAGCGGCCGCGCGGGACTCGCAGTCGCAGCTTCAGGGCAGCGGGCCCAGAAGCTGGCGCAGCGCCGCCCACCGCCTCGGGGGGAGATGCGTCGCCCATCCGAGCCTCGTCGGCCGCGCACGGACACTCGGAGGGAAGCCCGGCGGAGGGCGGGTTACCTGGCGGTGCCCGGAAGTCCGCGCCCAGCACTGGCCGCTCCAAGCCAGGGTCGGATTCCACGGCCGTCGGCGACCGCTGCGGACAGCTATGCCTTCACTCCTCGCCCGGCGCTCGGGATCATCAACCGCACGGCGGGGACGCCAGCCCAGCTGCCCGCCATCTCATTGGGAACGCCCTCGCGCAATCGTCGAGACGCAGACGATCGCCAATCGACGCGCTCCTGGACTGCACACTGGGACGGGTGCTCCTGGTCCGGTCGCAAGTTGCCAACCTGTCCCTCATCCATTCTAGCCCACAGCCTGCCGAGCAGCCCGAGGACCCAGTCAGCGCGGTCGCGTTGGGGCCCCAGCGCTCTCCGCCGCCTCGCCTCGCGCATTGCTCGCTCCCGGAGGTGCCCGGCCCTGTCCCAGCTTATCCGCAGAGCCCGTCGCGCCCGGATGTCACAGGTCTGCGTTTTGCGGGCATCGTAAACACGCCATGCGGGCTCCTTTCTCTGTGAAGATTCCTTGTAGCACGATTTTCGGTCCCGTTCACCACGGCAGGATCGACCAAGAAGCCGCGGTACCGCGCGTACTCCGGAAAGACCGAAAGGGCCCGATCGATTGTCGGGGCGTGTAGCGATCGGCCTTGGGGCGACGGGCTTGAGGTTATCGACGACGAGGCTCCGGAGCGCGCTCCCGGAGAAGGACGAGGCCATCTCCAGGCTCTCGACACCGCGGTGAGATCCTGCCGGAAACCGATGTGCAGACACGCGTAACGGATGTAGTAGAGGGTGCTGGTACTACTGTGTTCAGGAAAGCTAGGGAATTCGAAGGGTACTATGCCAGCATCGGCGGCATGGCCCACACACCGGATCCTCGGCCCCGCCGGTTCCGTGCGTACGTCGAGCGGTTGACCGTGGCCCTGGGACACGCCGATCGCCGCGAGCCGATGCGCGCGTACCTCACCGGGCTGTGCCTGCCGGGGGAGCGCAAGAGCATCGAGCCGATGGCCGCCGCGTCCATCCGCGGCACGTCCGCGCGCGGCACCAGTCGATGCACCAGTTTGTGGCCAATGCCCCCTGGCACGGGGCGGCGCTCCTCCGCGTGCCCGCGACTGGGTGCTGACCCCGATGGCCCGCCACGGCCCGGTGGCGGCGTGGATCGTGGACGACACCGCGTATCCCAGGAAGGGCCGGCACTCGGTCGGGGTAGCCCGCCAGTACTGTGGTCCCCTGGGCAAACCGGACAACTGCCAGGTGGCCGTGAGCGCGTCGCTGGCGAACGACGCGGTCAGTCTGCCCGTGACGTAACGGCTGTATCTGCCGGAGAGCTGGGCGCAGGATCGGCGGCGGCGGCGGGCGGCCGGCATGCCCGACACCGTCGAGTTCCAGCCCAAGTGGCAGCTCGCCCTGGGCCAGATCCGGACGCTGCAGGCGGAGGGGGTGCCGCGTGCGCCGATCGCGGCGGATGCCGGCTACGGCGACACGACCGAATTTCGAGACGCGCTGACGGCGGCGGGCCTGGCCTACGTGGTGGGGGTCAAAGGGGAGACGACGATGTGGCGTCCCGGCCAGGCACCCCTGCCGCCGAAGCCGTGGCAGGGCGGGCGCGGCCGTCCGTCGATCCGCGTGCGACGGACGGCGCGGCATCAGCCGGTGAGCCTCAAGCGCCTGGCGGCGGAACTGCCCGCCTCCGCGTGGCAGACCCTGACCTGGCGCGAGGGCACGCGCGGGGCGATGCGCTCTCGCTTTACCCGGCTCCGCGTGCGGCCCGCGCATCGCGATGAGACACCGTCGAACCCCGCCCCGACGCGGCCCACCAGGGCTGAGGATGTACCTCCTAGACCAGCACACGAAGCCTGGCCAGGCCGCGGAATGCGGGGCGCGCGAGCCATTCGAGCGCCTCGTTGGCGAGACGAAGGTGTGGGAAGCGCTGCACGACGGCAAGGATCGCGAGCTGGGCTTCGAGCCGCGCCAGCGGCGCGCCGAGGCAGAAGTGAGCGCCGCCGCCGAACGAGTGATGGCGCAGATCCGATCGCGTGATATCGAAGCGATCGGGCTCCGGATACACCTCCGGATCGCGATTCGCGGCGGCGATCAACGCGAGGACCGACTCGCCCCGACGCATCGGGCAGCCGCCGATCTCGACGTCTTCCGTCAGAATGCGCGCGGTCTGCACGACCGGTGATTCGAAGCGCGGGATCTCCTCCACCGCATTCCTGATCAGCGACGGAGTGTCGCGCAGCTTCTGCAGCTGATCTGGGTGCCGCAACAACATCCAGATCCCAGACATCACGGCGTCGGGAGCGTACGGTGGCCCCTTACGTGAGATCCTCTCGCGGGCCGGCTTTCGAGGTGTGCTCGCTGCGCCGCTTTTGGCAGAAGAGCGCATCCTAGGCGGCCTGGTGCTGGCCCGGAAGGCGCCCGGCAACTTCGCGGTGGAGACGGTCGATCTCTTGCGTACCTTTGCGGCGCAGTCGGCCCTCGCCATCCAGAATGCCCGACTGTTTCGGGAGAGCGAGGACAAGAGTCGTCAGCTCGAAGCGGCCAACCGACACAAGTCAGAATTCCTGGTGAACATGTCGCACGAGCTGCGGACGCCATCGAACGCAATCATTGGCTTCTCGGAGGTCCTTGCCGAGCGGATGTTCGTGGACGTGAATGACAAGCAGGCCGAGTATCTTCAGGACATCCGGGACTCGGGCCGGCACCTCCTCTCCCTAATCAACGACATCCTGGACTTGGCCAAGGTCGAGGCGGGACGGCTTGACCTGGAACTCGGACGGTTTCACCTGCCCACCACGCTCGACAATGCGCTCACGCTGGTTCGTGAGCGCGCCACCCGGCACGGCATCACCCTCGACCAGGTCGTGGACGCGGGACTCGGGGATCTCGTGGCCGACGAGCGCAAGGTCAAGCAGATTCTGCTGAACCTCCTCTCCAGCGCGGTGAAGTTCACTCCGAAGGGGGGCCGGGTCGGCCTTACCGCCACGGTCGCCGAGGACGGCATCACGATCGCCGTTAGCGACACGGGGGTCGGAATCGCGCCCGGGGACCAGGCGGCCATCTTCGAGGAGTTCCGCCAGGTCGGCGGGGATGACGCCCGCACCCAGGAGGGCACGGGACTCGGCCTGACCTTGGCCAAGAAGTTCGTGGAACTGCATGGTGGGCGGATCGAAGTCCAGAGCCAGATCAGCCAGGGATCGACGTTTACCTTCACGTTGCCCGTTCGCCTTGCCGATCGGAGTGCGAGCGATCAGCGCGGACCCCCCAGCCGTGACGTGCCCTCAGTGCCGCGCCGAGAACCGTGACGGGCTACGAGATTCGGCTGGATCTTTGGCCGGTGTTGAATCAGCTCGGTGAGGTCCGGCGAGTGCTGGAGCGGCTGCGTGAAGCTGAGATCCTCGCCGCGCGTTGAACGATGATCGCCGGCGAGGTCGCGTCGGAGCGTTCGTGACGATGGTCCGCAACGATCTCGGCGAGCTGGACGACGCGCTCGTGACCGGAACCCGCGTGCTGGCGACCGCCCGGCGTCTCGGGGATGTGAGACTCGGCATTCTCATCACGAGTTGTCTGGATGAAGGGTACTACTACCGGGGGGAGTACGAGCGGGTGGTCGAGCTTGCGGCGGGCAACCTCGCGGTGCTGCGCGCCGACTGGGTCTCCGAGTATCTTGGACAAGCAGTGGTGCGCACGCGAAACGTCGTCTTTCAGCTTCCGGCCGCGGTCGCCTCCTCCGCCTGGGCACTGGCGCAGCTTGGCGAAGCGAGCGAGGCGCTGGACCGGCTCCGCGAGGGCGCGGACACTGATCGAGCACTGGATTGCGGTGGTGCGCACGCGAAACGTCGTCTTTCAGCTTCCGGCCGCGGTCGCCTCCTCCGCCTGGGCACTGGCGCAGCTTGGCGAAGCGAGCGAGGCGCTGGACCGGCTCCAAGAGGGCGAGCCACTCCTCGAACGCCAGACGGCCAGGGGACTCTTCGCCTATCGCGGTTGGGACTACCACTCGCTGGGTCGCGCCACTCTGCGAATGGGCCGACTTGACGAGGCGCGGCGACTGGCCGACCGCGCGGTCGAATTCTCTCCAGGGCAGCCCGGGTTCGCGGCCCATGCGCGGCACCTGCTCGGTGACATCGCGACCCATCCCGACGTCTTCGACGGCGAGGGCGGCGAGGTTCACTACCGCGAAGCGCTGGGGCTCGCCGAGCCGCGCGGCATGCGCCCGCTCGTCGCCCACTGCCACTTCGGTCTCGGTAAGCTCTACCGCCGCAGCGGCGACGACATGAAGGCCCGCGAGCACCTGGCCAGCGCGGTGACGATGAACCGCGAGATGGGCATGCACTTCTGGTTGGAGCAGGTGGAGGTTGCGCTCAAGGAGGTCGGTCAATGACGTTCAGGGTGAGTGACGAAGAACGGGGGATCGTGCTTCGGACTCTGAAGGCGCGCCTAGACGCTCTTCATGCCGAAATGACCCAGACCGATAGCCCGGAGTTCAACATCCAATTGAAGCGCGAGGAGAAGATCATTCAGGCGCTCATCGAGCGGCTCGATTCCGCGGTCTCGAGAGGCCCGGCAAAGACCGTTCGCAGCGGACGGCGAGGGCCAACAGGGAAGCGGCAACGGTGACAGGGTCGCTTGTGGCGCGATCGCGAGGGGACGATGGCCACCGAATTCACAGTGATCCTCGAAAACAGGCCCGGCACCCTGGCACGACTCGGCATCGTTCTAGGCGATGCCATGGTCAACATTGAGGCGATCCAGGGAAATGCCCGTGAAGCGAGCGCGATCGTTCAGTTTGTGTCCAATGACCAGGACAAGGCCGCCCGCGCTCTGGATGCGGCGGGCATCGCCTATAGTAAGCGCGAGGTGCTCATCGTCAGGGTCCTAGACGAACCGGGCACGCTGGGTGATCTGGCGGTCGTCATGTCCCAGGCGGGCATCAACATCGACTCCGTCTATGTGACCACGCGTGGGTACGTCGTTCTCGGCGTGGACGATCTGGCTGGAGCCACCCAGGTCGCGGGGGGTATGGCCGTGATGCCTCCCGAATGAGCCAGACGCTCCGCTGCGGCCAGAGTTCACGGCGGTCCGTGCTCATCTCAAGACCGCGAAGAGCCTTGGCCTGACGATCCCGCGGCGCGGTACTGGCGCGCGCGGACGACCGACCGGATCGAGATTCCCGAATCATTGACCGGTTGCCAGCAGACTTCTTCGGGCCCGAGGGCAGTCGGGTTGATGACTCTGTGTACAGGATCGTCATCGACCCTGGGATGGCCTCGCTCGGGGGTCACCAGAATATTCACGACCGGAATCGGCTACCGGTGGCCATTCGCGGATTCACTCAGCCCTCGTGGAATGAAGCGACCCCGCCCTGGCTGGCCGACGAACCGGTCCTCCTCGACAATCACTTCACCCCGGCTGAGGGTCACGATCGGATAGCCGGTCACGGTGAGGCCGTCATACGAGCAATAGTCAATCGCGGAGTGCAGGGTCTGAGGTGTGAAGGTGACGGTCTTGTCCGGGTCGAAGAGCACGAGGTCCGCATCATAGCCTGGGAGGAGTTGCCCCTTCCGCGGCAATCCGAAGATCTTGGCTGGATTGGCGCAACACACCTCCACCCAGCGGTTGAGGCCGAGGCGGCCGGTGCGCACGCCGAGGTGATGGACCAGGGCCAGGCGCGCTTCGATACTGGAGACGCCCTTGCCGGGCTGGCCCGGTTGGCGCGGCTGCGGGCCGTGATCGCTCGAGACGATGTCGAGCGTGCCCTCGGCCAGCGCCTGCCACAACGCAGCCTGGTGATGCGCCTCCCGGATGGGCGGGCCTACCAGGATCGTGTGGCCGCGTTCACGCGTGCGCGCGTAGTCATGACTCGTGTAGACGAGATAGGCCACACACACCTCCCCGTGCACCGGCTGTCCGCGCGCTTTCGCCAGCCGAATCTCGCGCACCCCCTCCTCGCAGCTCTGATGGTAGAGGAGCAGGCGTGCGCCGGTGTGTTTCGCAAACGCGATGACGCGATGCACGGCCTCGCCTTCGGTCGCGGCGGGACAGGTCGCCAAATGCCACGCCGGGTCAGCCTTGTTCTCCGGCGTCCGGCGGCGCAGATCCTTGATGACGTCGAAGTTCTCGGCATGAAGCACCGCCAGGCCGCTGCGCGCCGCTACGATTTCCATTGCGCGGAAGATCGTCACGTCGTTCAGTGCATAGCCCTCGTAGGCCATGAACATCTTGATCGACGTGACGCCGCGCTCGAAGATCCCTGGTAGTTCGTCGAGCCGTTCGGGGTTGGTGTCACGCAACGTCAGATTGAGCGCATAGTCCGTCACGACCTGCCCGTCGGCCTGCTTCCGGCGGCGTTCCAGAGCCTCCACCAGGTTGACGCCGGCTTGGGGCGCGGCGAAGTCTACGAAGCTGGTGACACCGCCGAACGCTCCCGCCCGGCTCCCGACTGCGAACGAGTCCGCGTTCGGGGGGTACAGCGGGGCGTAGTCCGGATCGGTGAGATGCACGTGGCCGTCGATGGCGCCGGGGATCACATAGAGCCCCCGGGCGTCGATCTCGCGCTGGCCGCGCAAGCCGTGGCCGATGGTGGCGATCCGCTCGCCGTCTATGCCGACATCGGCGGTGAACGTGTCATGCGGGGAAATGAGCTGGCCGTCTCGGATGACCAGGTCGTAGTCCATGCGCTTCTCCTCACGGGATCTCTCGCCCTTCAATCGCAGTATCCCGCGTCAGGGCGGTGTCGGTGAGTGTACGTCTGGCATGACCAGCACGGGTCTGCACATCTACCACGTCGAAGGACCCGTGCCACAGTCCCGCCACAACGACGTCCAATTCCTTTTCCCGGGGCCATCATCTTCTGCAAGTGGTAGGGATGATGACCAGCAACGGGGCACACTCGGTCCGTATGAGAATGGAATCGGGACCCTGCGTGTCGGCGCGTGCATGGACGTGATGTTGATGGCACTGGGCGAGGATCCGATGCCGTTGACTCATGCCCGCCGAACGGGGCCACGAGACGGTGACTGCGGATCGCGTGTTGGTTCCCCACAGCGTGCTACGAGCAGGAAAGGCGGTGTCTATGGCTCAACTCGATAACAAAGTCGCCCTCGTTACCGGCGGCGCGCATGGGTTCGGGCGCGTTCTGGCGCTGACGTTAGCGCGGGCGGGCGCAGACATCGCCATCGCCGATACGGGCCGGAGTCGCCAGGCTAACCAATTTGCGGTGGTGCCGGACCTGGACCAGATCGACGGCGTGGTCAAGGAGATCGAAGCGCTCGGACGCAAGGCCATTGGCGTGTTGACGGATGTGCGCAAGGGCGACGATTGTCGGCAGATGGCCCAGAAAACGATCGACGCGTTTGGCACCGTGGATATCCTGTGCGCCAACGCGGGAGCATTCCTGGACGACATGCGGCCAGCCTGGGAGCTGCCGGAGGCTGATTGGGACGTGGTCTTCGACGTGAATCTCAAGGGCGCCTGGCTGACGACGAAGTATGTCGTGCCACATATGCTCTCGCGTCGAGCGGGCAAGATCATCTTCACGGGCTCGCGCAACTCGCTCAAAGCCGAACCGCACTATGCCCACTATGTCGCCGCCAAGCACGGCCTGCTCGGCTACATGAAGGCCCTCGCCATCGAGTTGGGGCCGTTCGAGATCAATGTCAACGCCGTCTGCCCCACGCAGATGGTGGACAAGAGCCGGCCGCCGCGCTCCACCTCGCGCCCCTACTGGGATCGGGTCGTCGGCCATCCTGACGCCACCTACGAGGAGTTCGATCTCAAATCCGGTGAGGAGAACTTGTTCGACCGGCGCGGTCAGCTCGATTTCGCCGACGTGGCCCAGGCGGTGCTGTGGCTGGCGTCCGACGCCTCGCGCGCCGTGACCGGCGCCATCTTGCCGGTGGACAACGGCTGGGCGGTCAAACACCGTGGCTGAGCCGCGGTTGGGGGTCCCGGGCAGAACGAGTACCCGAAACACAGCCGTCCTTGTAGGCCACCTGACCGCTCCCGGGTCGGCAGCCGCACTCCGGCCAGACTCTCCAGGAGGTGCCGGGCTCAACGCTCCGCCGCCGTATGGTGACCCCGTTCAGTCAAGGCGGCGGCCGCGACGGCCGCGATGTCACGGACGTCGATGGCACTGAGCTTCGCGTCTCCGGCGGCAGCGAAGAACTTCCCTTCCGCCACGTGCGATTTGCGAAACCTGCACGGCGAAGATGTCACGACTCGCCGCAGGGGGAGGGACCGCGCGCGGCGGTTCCTCCCCGCGAACGCTCGTGTCCCTGTCAGTCGGCTGGTTGACGCGTTCCCTCTGGCGGCGAGGGATCGACGCGAGCTGCCGCCGCTCAGGTCGGCCCGGACGGCGGCGGCCGGACCACGGCGTACCGACTCAGGCTCTCCTGCGACCCTCGAGCCCGCGGCAGAGGCGGGACGCCGAGCGCGGCGAGAGCCGCGTCGAGGCGCGCCCCGACCGCGCCGGGATCGACGAGAACGACCGCGTAGCCGCTGCGTTGGAACTCGGCGACGTGCTCGGCCACTTGCTCGAGCCACGCGCCGGACGTCTCGTCGTCGAGTTCGACCGGCGGCAGCTGGATCACGCCCCACCGTTCTTCTTCGAGCAGCGGCAGGAGCGACTCGAGGAGCGAGTCCGGGACGACGGCGACCTGGTAGGAGCGAGGATCTCCGCGCACGCGCTATGCGAGGAGCGCCTCGAGCCGACGGCGCTCTTCCTCGGGGTCGTAGTCCGGGTGCCAGTGCCGGATCCCCGTCGAGCGCGGCATCGGCAGGCCACGCTCGGCGAGCTCGGCCTTCAACTGCTCCAGGAAGATCCCGTCGCCTCGAACGAGGATGGAGTCGTCCTCGACCCGGTCCGGACGCCCGCCCCAGTGGGGGGCCGATGGCGTGAAGTCCACGCCCATCGTGGGACTCGAGTCGATACCGATGAGCACGATATCGTCCCCCGCGCGGACGTGTGGCTCCATCACCGCCGCCACGAGCTTGGCCAGCCGCCGGCAGTGCCGGCGGTATAGCGGCGTGTCGAACTGCTCGCGGACACCCCAGAAGCGGCGTGCGCCGCCGAAGGCCAGTTCCGGGCAGGGCATCTGCCGGATGACGTAGCCGTGCTCGCGCAGGAGGTGGATGACCGGAGTCCACATGGCCGGGCACTTCGCGCCCTCGTCGACTTTCGCATTCTGGTTCAGTAGGCAGTGCGCGATGAACGCGACTCGTCGGCGTTCGCGCGGAGACGTGTCCGACGGCGAGGGGTCACTCGGCGGATGTGCCGTCTCTTGCATGGTGGGGCTCCATTGCGGGCGAGCCTAGCAGGCTCTCCCTCCGCACGCCGAAGATAGAGCATCGCGTCGCACCGCGCCAGAGGGGTTCCGGCCACCGATGCTCAGTCACCGGCATTGTCGGCGGGAAGCCGATTGCCCCGATGCCGTGGCGATGCCGCTGATCCGACCGCCCCCAGAAGCGCTGCGGATGATGACCCCGCCTGGAGCCGGCACGAGCCGGCCGCTCGCCGCCCAAGGACCGCAGGCTGGAACGCCTCGCGTATGCCACCCGGTTCCCGACGGGGCCTCCAGCGGGTTGGGTCAAGACCTCAGGATGGCGTGTGGCTGGCTGTTGGGGCCATGACGTAGGCGACCTGTCGGAGCTGCCGGCGGTAGTCCAGCCAGGGCCTCTCGGCGAGACACGCCGTAACCGGCCGTCTGGTGTCCGAGGCCGGGTCGCGGTAGGGTCGGGGCGCCCGTGCCTACGGAACGGCCGGGACGCCGAGCTCCGGTGGGGCCCGGATGTCGTGACGTGCAGTCCCTGACAGGCGCTGACGATCCGGACTCGGGAGACGCTCGGTATGCGATGTCCCCGGTGCCAGCACGAGAATCGCCCGCAGGCGAAGTTCTGCGAGGAGTGCGGCACGCCCCTCACGGCCATTCCAAGCGGCCCGCCAGCGCCGTCATATGCGCAGCTCACGAGCGCCCTGAGTGAGGCGCTGGAGCAGCAGACGGCGACCGGCGAGATCCTGCGCGTCATCTCAAGCTCGCCGACCGATATCCAGCCCGTCTTCGACACGATCGTACGGAGCGCCGTGCGCCTGTGCGATGGGTTATATGGCTTCGTCGGCCGGTTCGACGGTGAGCAGATTCACATCGCGGCCCACTACAACTACACGCCTGAGGCGCTGCGGGTCGTCCAGCAGATGTACCCGATTCGGCCGACTCGCGAACAAGCGTCGGGGCGCGTCATCCTCAGCGGCGCCGTCGTGCACATCGAAGACGTGATGGAGGATCCCGAGTACGCGCATACGTTGGCGCAGGCGGGCGGCTGGCGGGGCCTCATCGGCGTGCCCCTCCTGCGCGAGAGGGCGCCCGTGGGCATGATCATCGTCATGCGGGAGCGGCCCGGCCGCTTTTCCGACACGGAGACCGAGCTCCTTCAGACCTTCGCCGACCAGGCCGTCATCGCCATCGAGAACGTGCGGCTGTTCAACGAGACGAAGGAGCAGCTCGAGCAGCAGACCGCCACCAGCGAAATCTTGAAAATCATCTCGAGCTCGCCAACCGACGTCCAGCCGATCTTCGCTGTGATTGCCAAGAACGCGGTGCGGCTGTGCGACGGCCAGTTCTGCGCCGTCCTACGCTACGATGGGGAGGGGCTGCACTTCGCGGCCCACGCCAACCTGACTCCGGCGGGTCTGGCGACCTACCGACGGCTCTACTCGGGTACGCCACCGGACCGAGGGAGCGCATCCGGCCGCTCGATCCTCGATCGCGCCGTCGTCCAGATCCAGGATGTGTCCGCCGACCCGCTTTTCGCACAGGTAGCGGAGGCTGGAACCATCGGGTTTCAAAGCATCGTCGCGGTGCCCATGCTGCGCGAGGGTGCCCCAATCGGAACGATCGCTGTCTCGCGGACGAAGGCCGGGCCTTTCCCCGACCGGCAGGTGTCCCTCCTCCAGACCTTCGCCGATCAGGCGGTGATCGCCATCGAGAACGTCCGGCTCTTCACGGAGTTGGAGGCGCGGAACCGCGAGCTGACCGAGTCCCTCGAGCAACAGACCGCCACCAGCGAAGTGCTCAAGGTCATCAGCCGGTCAACCTTCGATCTCCAGTTGGTGCTCGAGACCCTGATCGAGAACGCGACGAAGCTCTGCGACGGCAGCTGTGGAACCATCTTCAGATTCGACGGCGAGATCTTTCGGGCAGGGGCGTTCTACGGCGCGCCGCCGGAGCTCAGGCAGCTGCTGGCGAAGAGGGAGATTCGCCCCGGGCGCGGATCCGTTGTCGGAAGGGTCGCCCTCGAACAGCGGACAGTTCATGTCCTCGATATCCGTGCCGATCCCGAGTATGAGCTGCGCGAGGATCAGCGGGTCGGCGACTTCCGGACCGTCATCGGCGTCCCGCTCCTCCGGGAGGGGAGGCTGGTCGGAGCGGCCTTCATATGGCGCACCGAGGTCCGTGCCTTCACCGACAAGCAGATCGCCCTGTTGCGAACCTTCGCCGACCAGGCGGTCATCGCCATCGAGAACGTCCGCCTGTTCAACGAGCTGCGGGCGCGGACGACGGACCTGACGCGCTCGGTGCAGGAGTTGCGGGCGTTGGGGGAGGTGAGCCGTGCGGTCAGCGCGACCCTGGATCTCGAGACCGTGCTGAACACGGTCGTGTCTCGCGCGAGCCAGCTGTCGGGGGCCGACGCGGGCTCGATCTTCGAGTACGACGAGGCGACCCGGGAGTTCCGGCTGCGGGCCGCGCACCACTACGATCCGGCCGTGGTGGAAGCCGCCCGGCGGACCCCCCTCCACCTGGGCGAGGGCCTCATGGGCCGCGCCGCCGAGCAGCGCGAGGTGATCCAGGTGCCGGACATCGCGATCGAGGGCGCCTACCAGAGCCAGCTCCGCGACGTGCTCCTGCGCGCCGGATACCGGGCCATTCTGGCGGTGCCCCTCGTCCGGGAGGATCAGATCATCGGGGCGTTGACGGTCAATCGGCGGGCGCCCGGGGCGTTCGCGCCGGAGCTCATCGAGGTCCTGAAGACCTTCGCCACGCAATCGGCGCTGGCGATCCAGAACGCGCGGCTCTTCCACGAGATCGCGGACAAGGGGCGGCAGCTCGAGGCGGCCAGCCGCCACAAGTCGGAGTTCCTGGCCAACATGTCGCACGAGCTGCGCACCCCGCTGAACGCGATCCTCGGCTTCTCGGAAGTGCTGGCGGAACGGATGTTCGGCGAGATCAACGCAAAGCAGGCCGAGTACCTCCAGGACATCCTCAGCTCCGGCCGGCATCTCCTGTCCCTGATCAACGACATCCTTGACCTCGCCAAGGTGGAGGCCGGGCGGCTCGAGCTGGAGCTCGGGCGGTTCCATCTGCCGACCGCCCTCGACAATGCCCTGACCCTGGTGCGGGAGCGCGCAAGCCGGCACCGGATCACCCTCACCCAGACGGTCGACGAGCGGGTGGATGACATCGTCGCCGACGAGCGGAAGGTGAAGCAGATCCTCTTGAACCTCCTCTCCAATGCGGTGAAGTTCACCCCGGAAGGGGGCCGGGTCGGCCTGACCGCCACCCTGGCCGACGGCGCCGTCACCATCGCGGTTAGCGACACGGGGGTGGGGATCGCACCCGAGGACCAGGCGGCCATCTTCGAGGAATTCCGTCAGGTTGGCCGGGACGATACCCGAAGGCAGGAGGGCACGGGACTCGGGCTGACGCTGGCCAAGAGATTCGCGGAGCTGCACGGCGGGCGGATCGGGGTCCAGAGCCACGTGGGCCAGGGGTCGACGTTCACCTTCACGCTGCCCGTTCGGCTTGACGACAGGGGCGCGAGCGATCAGGGCGGAGGCGAGCCCCCGCGGCCATGACGTGCCCCCGGTGCCACGCCGAGAACCGTGACGGGCTGCGGTTTTGCGAGGACTGCGGCGGCCGCCTGACACTGGCGTGCTCACAGTGTGGCGGAGAGCTCGCGTCGGGTAAGCGATTCTGTGGCTCGTGCGGAGCCCCTGCCGGCGCTGAATCCGCCACGCACGCCCCTGCCCCTGAGAGCTACACTCCCAAGCACCTCGCCGAGAAGATCCTGACCTCCAAAGCGGCCCTCGAGGGCGAGCGCAAGCAGGTCACCGTGCTCTTCGCCGACCTGAAGGGCTCCATGGAGCTGCTCGCCGACCGGGACCCGGAGGAGGCGCGCAAGCTGCTCGACCCCGTCCTCGAGCGGATGATGGAGGCCGTCCACCGCTACGAGGGCACGGTCAACCAGGTCATGGGCGACGGGATCATGGCGCTGTTCGGCGCGCCGCTCGCCCATGAGGACCACGCGGCGCGGGCGTGCTACGCCGCGCTCGACCTGCAGCGCGCGATGCGGCGGCTGACCGAGAATGCTCCGGCAGTCCCACGGCGTCACGGTCCAGACCCGGGTGGGCCTCAACTCGGGCGAAGTCGTGGTGCGGACGATCTCGAGCGACCTCCACATGGACTACACGGCCGTCGGCCAGACCACGCACCTGGCGGCGCGCATGGAGCAGCTCGCCACTCCGGGCGCCACGCTCCTGACCGCCGACACGCTCCGCCTGGCGGAGGGTTACGTCGAGGTCAAGCCGCTCGGCGCCATGCCGGTCAAGGGGCTCGCGGAGCCCGTCGACGTCTACGAGCTGATCGGCGCGAGGGCCCCGGCGCTCTCGGCTCTCTCGCGGCGGCGGCGCGCGGGCTGACGCGCTTCGTGGGGCGGGACGCGGAGCTCGAGCAGCTCCGCGAGGCGCTCGGCCGGGCGGCGAGCGGGCATGGCCAGGTGGTCGCCATTGTCGGCGAGCCCGGCGTCGGGAAGTCGCGCCTCGTCTGGGAGGTCACGCACTCCCACCGGACCCACGGCTGGTTGATTCTCCAGGCCGGTTCCGTCTCGTACGGCAAGGCCACGCCCTACCTCCCGGTGGTCGACCTCCTCAAGGGCTACCTCCAGATCGCCGATCGGGACGAGCCCCGCGCCATCCGGGAGAAGGTCACGGGCAAGCTCCTCACGCTCGACCGTACCCTTGAGCCCGCGCTACCCGCGCTCCTCGCGCTGCTCGACGTGCCGGGGGAGGACCGCCGGTGGGAGGCGCTGGACCCGCCCGCGCGGCGGCAGCGGACCATCGAGGCTCTGAGACGGCTCCTCCTGCGGGAGAGCCAGGCCCAGCCGCTCCTGGTCGTGTTCGAAGATCTCCACTGGATCGACGCGGAGACGCAGGCGGTGCTCGATCGGCTGGTCGAGAGCCTGCCGACGGCCCGGCTCCTGCTCCTCGTGAACTACCGCCCGGAGTACCGGCACGGCTGGGGCGGGAAGACCTACTACCGTCAGCTCCGGCTGGACCCGCTCGCGCCGGAGAACGCGACCGCGCTGCTGGAGACGCTGCTCGGGGCCGACGCCACGCTCGAGCCCCTGAAGCGCCTCCTCCTCGCGCGGACCGAGGGAAACCCCCTCTTCCTCGAGGAGAGCGTGCGGAGCCTCGTGGACGACGGGGCCCTCGTGGGCCAGCGAGGCGCATACCGCGTGGTGAAGACGCCCGACACCGTCCACGTGCCGGCGACGGTGCAGGCGATCCTCGCCGCGCGGATCGACCGGCTCCCGCCGGAGGACAAGACTCTGCTCCAGACCGCCTCGGTCGTCGGCACCGAGGTTCCCGTAACCGTCCTCGCCGCGGTCGCCGAGCTGTCGGCGGAGGCGCTGGCCGACGGCCTCGGCCCGGCTCCAGGCGGCCGAGTTCCTCTACGAGACGACGCCTGTTCCCCGACGCCGAGTACACCTTCAAGCACGCCCTGACCCACGAAGTGGCCTACGGGAGCCTCCTCCAGGACCGCCGGCGGGCCCTCCACGGCCGGGCGGTCGAGGCCATCGAGGGCCCGTATCCCGAGCGGCTCGCGGAGCACGTCGAGCGCCTGGCCCACCACGCGGTCCGGGGCGAGGTGTGGGAGAAGGCCGTCCGCTATCTCCGTCAAGCTGGCCGGAAGGCGATGGGCCGCTCCGCCTATCCAGAGGCCGCGGCCGACTTCGACCAGACGCTCGACGTCCTCCGGCATCTCCCGGAGGGTCGCGAGCGAACGGAGCAGGCCATCGACCTGCACCTCGACGCCAGCAAGGCGCACAGGCGGGCACCAGGCAGGAGTACCGAGTGCACGCAGCATGCCCGCCAGGCCGAGGCCCTCGCCGAGGCGCTGGGCGACGAGCGCCGACTGGGGCGGGCCCTGGGCCGGCTCGCGATGCGACCTTCATCGCGGGGGACCCCGACCGCGCGCTTCGAGCGAGCCCAGCGGACCCTCTCCTCGCCACCAGCCACGGTGACTCCCCTTCCAGGCATGGGCGACCCAGAGCCTCGGCATCGTCTGGCAGACGATCGGCGAGTATCGATCGGGCGACGAATGCCTCGGCCGGTCGCGGAGGCGTTTCAGGACGATCGGCGGTCGTTCTGTTTGAAACCGGCACCCTCGTATCCGTGTTCGCGCACGGGCGGCTGGCCTGGTGCCTCGCCGAGCTGGGCGAGTTCGCCGAGGCGATGGCGAGAGCGAGGAAGCCGACCGGGTCGCCCGCGAGATCGACCACCCTCCCAGCCTCGTCGTCGCCTACCGGGGTCGGGGCTCGTGCCGCTCCGCCGCGGCGACTTCGTGCAGGCCATCCTGCCGCTCGAGCGCGTCCGTCGAGGTGTGCCGGGTAACTCCGGCGCCGGCCCTCTTCGACGTCCCGCCGCCTGGCTCGGCTACGCGTACGCGCTGTCCGGCCGCCTCGCCGAGGGCGTCGCCCTGCTAGAGGAAGCGTTCGCCAACCCCGGCGCGACCGGCAGCGCCAACCACCCGCTCCTCCTCGCCCACCTCGGGGAGGCGCACCTCCTGGCCGGCCGCCCGGACGACGCGACTGCGGTTGCCCGGCGCGCCCTCGACCTCGCGCACCGGCAGAAGGAGCGCGGCAACGAGGCCTGGGTCCTCCGCCTCCTCGGCGAGATCGCCGCGCAAGGCCGACCCCCCAGACGTGAAGTCCGCCGAGGAGCACTACCGCCAGGCCCTCGCGCGAGCCGACGAGCTCGGCATGCGCCCCCTCGTCGCCCACTGCCACCTCGGCCTCGGCAAGCTCTACCGGCGCACCGGTGACGGCGCGAAGGCCGAAGGAGCACCTGACCACCGCCACGACGATGTACCGCGAGCTGGACATGGGCTTCTGGCTGGCCCAAGCGGAGGCGGAACTGGGTGGAGTCGAACGATGACGCGAGTCCTGTCGCTGGTCATGCTGATCATCGCGCTTCTCGCCGCGCCGCTCGCCGTCGGGCGCAGCAGGCGGGGAAGGTCTATCGCGTGGGCATTCTCTCCCCGGGTGCCATCGTCGCGGTGAGCGTGGCCATTCGGGCGGCAAGAGTGACCGGTGTGGCCGTCACGGGCACATGACGGCCACGGGTGTGCGCTCCGTGGAACCATCGATGCGTCCGCGTGTTGCCCGCGGCATCGAAGAGCACGGGAGCGTTGGTCTGACGATCCCGCTGACGGTGCGCGCGCGGGCGGATGAGGTCTCCCATGGAGAAAGGGGTCGACGTGAGACGCCTTGTGTCAATGCTGGCGGTGCTGCTGGTTCTGTCCATCGCGCTTGCGGGATGCGGTTTCGTCGGCGCGCGCCCGCCGTCGGTCGCTTCGACGCCCGGTTTCTTCGTCGGCATCTGGGATGGTCTCATAGCGCCGTGGACTCTTCTGCTACGCGCGTTCATCGATATCAGGATGTACGCCGTCCCGAACTCGGGCTGGTGGTATGACGCGGGGTTCCTGCTCGGCATGGTGGGGTCGATGCCTCTCGGATGGATCGCCGTGCTGATCGCGATCGTGCAATACGTGCTCTAGGGCATGAGCGCCCCCATCGGGCCCGACGCCGCTGGCCGACCGTGTCCTCTGCAGCCTGCTGGGACGGTGAGAAGGACACTGCTGCCGCAGCGTTTCGGCGGCCGGTCGGTGGCCGCCATGCGATTCGTCCCTGCCAGCTCGGGAGGCGGGCCGTGAGTGAGCCGCTCGATCTCGGGGCTGCGGTTGGCTACGACGAGCTGTTCGCCCGCGCGGCCCGCCTATTCATTCCAAGCCTGTCCCTGGACGCCTACAGCTCACCGAGGTAGGCGCGGCGAATCCCTTCGCTCTTCAAGAGCTCGGCCGCCGGGCCTGCCATGACGATCTCACCGATCCGCAGCACGTAGCCGCGGTGGGCGATGGACAGCGCCATGGCCGCGTTCTGCTCGACCATGAACACCGTGACGCCGTTCCGGTTGATGTCCTGGATCAGCTGGAAATTTCGCTGGACCAGGGCCGGCGAGAGGCCCATCGACGGCTCGTCCATGAGCAGGAGCCGGGGCCGCGACATGAGCGCGCGCGCCATCGCGAGCATCTGCTGCTCGCCGCCCGAGAGCGTCCCCGCCTGCTGGCCGAGCCGCTCGCGGAGCCGCGGGAACAGCCCCAGCACGCGCTCCAGGTCGGCGCGAACCGCCGGCCGATCCGTGCGGAGGAAGGCGCCCATCTCCAGGTTCTCGCGGATGGTCATGCGGGGGAACACACGGCGATTCTCCGGCACGATGGCGAGGCCCATCTCGATCCGCCTCGCGGTGCGGGCGTCGTTGATCACCCGGCCCTCGAACTCCACGGTGCCGCGCGTCGGGCGGACCGCGCCCAGGATGGTCTTCATGGTCGTCGACTTGCCCGAGGCGTTCCCGCCGAGCAGGCAGACGATCTCGCCCTCGGCGACCTCCAGACTCACGGCGCGCAAAACCTGGATGCGGCCGTAATGGGTGTCGACCTCACGGAGTCGGAGCACCCGTCTCCACCTTCCCCAGGTACGCCTCGACGACCGCCGGATGGCGGGCGACGTCCTCGGGTCGTCCTTCGGCGATCCGTTCCCCGTAGTTCAACGCGATCACCCGATCGGCGGCCTCCATGACGACCCGCATGTCGTGCTCGATGAGCAGCACCGTGACCCCGCGATCCCGGATCGCCCGGATCACGCCGGTCATCTCGAGCTTTTCGGAGGGGTTCATGCCGGCCGTAGGCTCGTCCAGGAGCAGGAGCCGCGGCTGCGTCGCGAGGGCGCGGGCGATCTCCAGCCGCCGCCGATTCGCGTACGACAAGCTGCGAGCCGGCCAGTCCCGCCGCGGCAGCAGGCGGTCGCCGAAGAACCCGAGCAGCGTCTCGGCCATCCGCTCGGACGCTGTCGCCTCCTCGACCATCCAGGCGGGGCGGAAGATCGCCGCGATCACACCGGCCCGGCGCCGGCAGTGGCGGCCGACCAGGACATTCTCCAGCACGCTCAGGTTCGGAAACACGCGCAAGGTCTGAAACGTGCGCGAGATGCCCAGCTCGGCGATCCGGTGGGGCTCGCGGCCATCCAGGTCCACCGGGGGCGTTCCAAAGAGGATGCGGCCGGCGCTGACCCCGTAGAGCCCGGTGACGCAGTTGAAAAGCGTGGTCTTCCCCGAGCCGTTGGGGCCGATCAGCCCCAGGATCTCGCCCTCCCGGGCCTCGAAGGACAGGTCGGCCAGGGCGCGTAACCCGCCGAAGCTCTTGGTGACCCGCTCGACGCTCAGCAGAGTGGCCACGGGGCGATCAGGCATCCTGGACCAGCGCCGGGGCGCGGGCGGACTCGTCTTCTCGCCGGCCCGCCTCGCCGACCCACACGCGGCCGAGGATTCCCTGGGGGCGGGCGTACATGATCGTCACCATCGCCAGCCCGAACGCGAGGAACCGGAACTGGGCCACCTCGCGCAGGAGCTCGGGCAGCCCGATGAAGACGACGGCGCCCACGATGACGCCGGGGATGCTCGCGGACCCTCCGATGACGACGATGCAGACCACCAGGATCGACTCCACGAAGGTGAAGCTCTCCGGCGAGACGAAGCCGGCGCGGGCGGCGAAGAAGCTGCCCGCGCCTCCGGCAAAGCTCGCCCCGAGGGCGAATGCCAAGAGCTTCGCGCGCCGGACGTCCACGCCCATCGCGCCGGCGGCCAGCTCGTCCTCGCGGATCGCGGTCCAGGCAAGCCCGACGCGCGAGTTGACCAGCCGGACGACCACGATGACGGCGAGGACGTCCAGGGCCAGGATCAGGAAGTAATACGCCTGGAGGCCCAGCCCGAAATCGAACGTCCCGCCACCGGGGATCGGGAGCCGCGGGTGCGGGACGTTCATGATGCCCATGGGGCCGTTGGTGAGGGCGCGCCAGTTGTTGAGCGTGATCCGGATGATCTCTCCGAATCCGAGGGTGACGATAGCGAGGTAGTCCCCGCTGAGCCGCAACGTCGGATAGCCCAGGAGGACCCCGAAGACGGCGGCCAGCGCGGCGCCGGTCGGCAGGAGCACCCAGAAGCTGACCCCGAAGTGCGTGGAGAGAAGGGCAGTCCAGTACGCCCCGATCGCATAGAACGCGATGTAGCCGAGGTCCAAGAGGCCGGCCTGACCGATGACGATGCTGAGCCCCAGTCCGAGGATCGAGTAGATGCCGACCAGGACCGCGACGTCGAGCAGGTAGTCGTCGGCTACCAGACCAAAGCCGACGAGGCCCGCCAGCAGGAGGCCGAGCAGCAGGAGCTGGCGATACCGCCCGCCGCGCAGCGGCCCGGATGAGGCGGCCACGCGCGGTCAGACCTTCTGCGGAAGCTGTTGGCCCAGCAGTCCGGCGGGCCGCAGGACCAGCACGGCGATGAGCACCGCGAAGGCGATGACGTCGCGCCAGTGGGCGCCGACGAAACCGGCACCGAAGCTCTCCACCACGCCGAGGAGCAACCCGCCCACCATGGCCCCGCGCAGGTTGCCGATCCCGCCGAGGACGGCGGCGGTGAAGGCCTTGAGCCCGGCGACGTACCCCATGAAGAAGTCGATGATGCCGTAGTAGAGGCCAACCATGACGCCCGCCCCAGCCGCCAGGACGGACCCGATCAGGAAGGTCAGCGCGATCACCCGGTTGACCTCCACGCCCATGAAACCGGCCGCCTCGGCGTCCTGGGCGACCGCGCGCATGGCCTTCCCCCAGCGGGTGCGCCGGACGAACTGGTCGAGCCCGATCATCAAGAGCAGCGCCGTCGCCAGCAGGAGAAGCTGGACGTTCGTGAACACCGCACCGCCGGCGTGGTAGAGCTGCTTGGGAATGAGCTGGGGAAACGGCTTGGGCCGGGCCCCGACCAGCAGCATGACCGCGTTCTGGATGAACAGCGAAACGCCGAGGGCGGAGATGAGGGGGCCGAGCCGGGACGCGCTCCGGACGGGCCGGTAGGCCACCCGCTCGATGGCGACGCCCAGCGCGCCGCAGCCGACCATGGCGCCCAGGTACACGGCGACGAGCACGATGGCCAGGCCGCCCGCGGCCCCGGACGGCCCCAGGAGCGCCAGCACCACCAGGCCGAGGAAGCTGCCGACCATGAACACGTCGCCGTGGGCGAAGTTGATCATCTCGAGCACGCCGTAGACCATCGTGTACCCGAGCGCGATCAGGGCGTAGAGGGCGCCGACCGTCAGCCCGTTGATGAGCTGTTGCAGGTAGAGCGCGCCGAGCGATCCGTCCATAAGCACTCCTGGGAACACTCCGTGGGATTCGGAGCGGAAGCGACGGGCGCCGGCCGGCGGCGCCCGTCGCTCACCGTGAAGAGGACTGACCTACTTGGGAAGCCGATCTGCGGGGATGTTGGCGGCCTTCACGTACTCCCACTTCCCGTTCTTCACGCAGAAGATGCCGATGACCTGGTTGACGGTGTCGCCCCGGTCGTTGAAGACCGTCTTGCCCAGCGCGCCCTCATAGGGCGTGACCTCGCGGATGGCCTTGAGGATCGCAGCCCGGTCCTTCTTGCCGACCTTCTCGGTGGCCCGCACGAGGATGTGCATCGCCTCGTACGCGAACACGCTGTACTGCTGCGGGCTCTCGTTGTACTTCTTCTTGAACCCCTCGACGAACTTCGAGGCCGTCGGCAGCTTGTTGACGTCGGCTCCCAGCGCGGTCGCGCAGACGCCCTCGACCGCCGGGCCGCCCAGCTTGATGAGGTCGTCCGAGTACAGGCCGTCCGGCCCCAGGACGTCGAGCTTGAGGCCGAGGTCCTTCGCCTGCTTCATGGCCAGCGCAACGTCCGCGAAGACGGTGACCAGGTAGAGGGCATCGGGGTTCTTCTGCTTCAGGCTGGTGAGCACAGGGCTCCAGTCGCGCTCCCCCCAGTTCACCCCCTCGAAGGTGAGGATCTCGGCACCGTCCTTCTTGGCAAGGTCCCGGAACATCTCGCCGATGGTCACCCCCGGGATCGTGTTGTCGTGGATGATCGCGATGCGCTTCTTCTTCCATTCGCCGACCATGTACGCTTCCCCGCCGACAGCCTGGAAGTCGTTGGTCGACCCGACCCGGAAGATGTTGGTGAAGCCCTGCCGCGTCAGCTTGGGGTCACTGGCGACCGCGAACAGCGGCAGCTTCGCCTCCGAGTAGATCGGGGACGCCGGGATGGCCACCCCGCTGTTCCACGGGCCGATCACGCCCATCACGTCGTTGTTCACCTTCAGCTTGTTGGCGACCGTGATGCCCACCTTGGGATCGGCCTGGTCGTCCATGGGCAGGATCTCGTACTTGAACTTGAGCTTCGCCGGGTCGTACTCTGCCAACGCCAGCTCAGCGCCCCGGATCAGCTCGGTCCCCCAAGCCGCCTGGGGTCCGGACTGGGGGCTGGTGACGGCGACGACGACCTTGGGCTGCTGTGCCACCGCCCCGGTCACCAGGGCCAGCATCACCGACGCCCCGACCACTGCCAGCCACGCGCCGCGCGCTTGACCGTGTCTCATCATGCTATCCTCCATGGGTACTACGCGGACCTCCATCATGCGACACCAGGCGCCGCCACCGATCCTCCAGCGCCGGTGTTCACGCCGGACCGTAGCCCGGGCCGCATCCACTGTCAAGCCACGGGCCGATGCGGTAGACGCCGCGGAACCGGAATGAATCGCGTCGCCGACGCCATCGTCATCGGGTCCGGCGCGCTGGGCGCCAGCACCGCGTTCCACCTCGCCGCGCGCGGCCGCGCGGTCGTGCTGGTGGACAAGTCCGACCTCGCGTCGCAGAGCTCGGCACGGGCAGCGGGCCTCGCCCAGCAGGTGCAGGTGGACGACGTGCTCGCCGCGCTCGCGATCCGCGGAGTGCGAATGCTCACGAGCTTCCAGGCGCTCACGGGCCAGCCGCTCGACGTGGTCGTGAACGGCAGCGTGAAGGTCGCGCGTTTGGAGGCCGACGCGGCGCAGCTCGCGCAGGAGGTGCATCGCGGCCAGGCGCTCGGCGTCGAGATCGCGCTGGTCTCCGCCGGCGCGGCGCGAACGGCCGCGCCGTGGCTGCATGGCGATCGGGCCCTCGCGATCTCGCACTGTCCCGGCGACACCTACCTCGAAGACCCCGGAACCTTGCCCCGCGCATTCATCCGGGCGCTCGTGGAGCGGGGCGGCGTGGCGCTCGACCATGCCGAGGTCACGGGGATCCTCGTCGAGGACCGAGCGGTCGCGGGCGTGGTCACCACGAAGGGGCGCATCGAGGCGCCGGCCGTGGTCGATGCGGCGGGCGCCTGGGCTCGGAGGGTCGGCGACCTCGTCGGGTGCCCAATCCCGCTCTGGCCGGTGCGCACCCAGCTCTGCATCACCGAGCCTCTCGCGCAGGTGGACCCGCGACACGCGACCGTCCGCGTGATGGACGCCAAAGTCTACGTCCGGCCCGCCCGCGGCGGTCTGATGTTCGGCGCCTACGAGCCCGACCCTCTTGACCTCGATCCGCGCGAGCGGCCGGCTGACTTCGAGATCCGGGATCTCCCCCTCGATCTCCAGCCGCTGCGCCGCGCGATGGATGGAGTACACGCGGAGCTTCCGCTTCTCGAGCGCGCCCGCATTGTGGAGCTGCGAGGCGGCCTGCCGACGATGACGCCCGACGGCCATTTCCTGATCGACCGGCTGCCCGGTGTCGCCGGCTTCTATGTCGCCAGCGGCTGCAACGTAGGCGGGCTGTCGATCTCACCGCCCATCGGTGAGGACCTGGCGGACTGGATCGTCGCTGGCGGCGAGCGTCCGCCGCCCCTCGCGCCGTTCCGCATCGACCGGTTCGACGGCCGGTTCGCGAGCGACGCGGAGCTGCGCCCTGCCTGTCTCGCGACGTACGTTCACAAGTACGACGAGCAGGAGGTGCGGTCCGGCCGATCGAGCCGATAGCGCGAGTGCGGGGGCGACAGCGCGGCGGAGTGGCGATGATCGATCGTCGCCGGTTCGATTCCGGTCGACCCGCTCCATCCTGACGGGGGGTTACAGCGCACGCTGTAGCCCCCCGCCGTGTTTGCCACCCCGGCGCCGCCTGCCGGTGTGGGTGCCCCGCCGAGCACTTGATGCCCATGATCTCGGGGTTCCGGGCTCGATCTCACGTTTGGAGCCGCCGGAGCGTTTACCGGTGAGATGAGCACGATCCTGCCGCCCTTCGAGGAGATCGTGACCACGCACGGGCCGACCGTGCTCCGGGTGTGCCGGGCCGTCCTCGGGCCGATCGACGCCGAGGACGCCTGGTCGGAGACGTTCCTGGCCGCGTTGCGCGCCTATCCGACCCTGCGGCCGGGCAGCAACGTCGAGGCGTGGCTGGTCACGATCGCCCACCGCAAGGCCATCGACCAGACGCGCGCCCGGGCCCGTCGCCCGCTCCCGGTCGATCCCCTCCCGGAACGCCCCGCCCCGAGCGAGGAGGACCGGTCGGACGGGGATCTGTGGGCCGCCATGCAGGCCCTGCCGTTCAAGCAGCGCGTGGCGGTGGCGTACCACTACGTCGCCGGGATGCCCTATGCGGACGTGGCTGCCCTCACCGGAGGCAGCCAGGACGCCGCCCGCCGGGCGGCCGCCGACGGCATCGCCACACTACGCAAGACCTATGGGGAGGGAGGCCCGCGATGATGACCACCCACGAGCCGCGCGATCCGGAGCGGAGCAACCCGTTCGTCGCGCTGCCGGCCATCGACGAGGAGACCACGCGCAGGCTGCACGACCGTCTCGTCGGCGAGGCCCAGACGGCAGGGCTCCTCGATGTTGCCTACCGCACCATCGACTCCCCCGTCGGCCCGCTCCTGCTCGCCGCGACCGCGAAGGGATTGGTGCGCGTCGCCTACGGGTGCGAAGACCACGAGAAGGTCCTCGAGCGCCTGGCTCGAGAGCTCAGCCCCCGCATCCTGCACGCGCCCGCGCGCCTCGATGCGGCGGCGAAGGAGATCGACGAGTACTTCGCCGGTCTCCGCCAGGGATTCGACGTGCCGGTCGACTGGAGCCTCGCGCGCGGGTTCCGCCGCTTGGTCCTGACGCGCTTGCGCGCGATCGGCTACGGCGAGACCGCCAGCTACGCGAGCATCGCGGCCGCGGCCGGCAACCCGAAGGCGGTGCGGGCGGTCGGGACCGCGTGCGCCACCAACCCCGTTCCCGTGGTCGTGCCCTGCCACCGCGTGGTGCGCAGCGACGGCTCGATCGGCCAGTACGTCGGCGGCATCGACGCGAAGAAGACCCTGCTCGCCCTGGAGGCGGCCGCGTGACTGGGGAAACTGATGAGCGACAGGGCGACAATACTGTGGGAGACGGTCGAGGCATATGCGGATCTGCCTACGATCCTCGATGGGCTGACGGAGGAGCAGGCGAGCCGCATCCGGCTCGGCGTGTTGGGCGTGCGGGACTTGGTGATTCGCTGGCCCGGGATGCTTCGTGAGTGTAGCGGCCAGATGTCGGAAGCGGCCGAGCGCGTTCACAAGGCACGCATGACCTGGGCGCCGGGCTCTTTCTGGGGACTGAGATATCGGGACGATCGGAACGGTGGCTGACCAGCGCCGCCCCGTGGAACGGACTCACGAACGGGCACCCCGGAACGTTTCGTCGTGGCGGCCGGAAGCATTCGAAGCCCCGAGGGCGATGATGGAGTCGGAGGGATTGGCATGAACACGACGCTCACGGCAAGGCCGGCCAGCTCGGTCGACGTCGACACGCGTGTCGCGACGATCGACTGGGCGAGCGCCGCGACGCATCTCGACGGCTACGGCTGGGCAATGCTGAAGACGCTCCTGACCGCGGACGAGTGCGAGAGTATCGCCAGTCTCTACGGGGACGATCGCCGGTTCCGGAGCCACGTCGTCATGGCGCGCCACGGTTTCGGGCGCGGTGAGTACAAGTACTTCGCCTATCCGCTGCCGGACATCGTCGCCGAGCTTCGGATGGCGCTGTATCCTCGCCTCGTGGCAATCGCCAATCGCTGGAACGAGTCGATGGGCATCGACGTGCGGTTCCCGGACGGACTCGGGGAGTTCATCGAGCGGTGCCACGAGGCGGGGCAGACGCGGCCGACGCCGCTCCTGTTGAAGTACGCCGCGGGGGACTTCAATGCGCTGCACCAGGACCTGTACGGCGAGCACGTCTTTCCGCTGCAGGTGACGATCCTGCTCTCGGACCCGGAGAAGGAGTTCGACGGCGGCGAGTTCGTGTTGACCGAGCAACGGCCCCGGATGCAGACGCGGGCGGAGGTCGTGCCGCTCCGTCAAGGCGACGCCGTGGTCTTCGCGGTGCGGGATCGACCGGTGCAGGGGACGCGCGGCGCCTATCGCGTCAGAATGCGGCACGGGGTGAGCCGGCTGCGATCCGGCCGTCGCTACACCGTGGGCCTGATCTTTCACGACGCGAAATGATCCGAGATCTCTTCGAGGAGGAGATGCGGGACGTCCGGCTCGCGCCGGGGGCGATGCTGCTCCGCGGCTTCGCGGAACCCTTCGAAGCGTCCTGCGTCACCGCCCTTCGACGGATCGTGGAAGTCGCGCCGTTCCGCCACATGGTCACCCCCGGGGGCCATCAGATGTCGGTCGCGATGACCAACTGCGGGACGGCCGGGTGGGTCACCGATCGGACCGGCTACCGCTACGACAGCCACGATCCGCAGACCGGGCGCCCCTGGCCGGCCATGCCCGGCGTGTTCGCGGACCTCGCGGCCCAGGCGGCGGCGCGGGCGGGCTTCGAAGGCTTCGCGCCCGACGCGTGTCTCATCAACCGGTACGAGCCCGGCGCGAGACTGTCGCTCCATCAGGACAAGGACGAGCGTGATCTCTCGGCCCCGATTGTCTCCGTCTCCCTCGGGCTGCCGGCGGTCTTCCTGCTCGGGGGACTGCGTCGCGCGGACCCGAAGTGCCGCGTGCCGCTGTCGCATGGCGACGTGGTCGTCTGGGGCGGTCCCGCCCGACTCCGCTATCACGGCGTCCTGCCGCTCGAGCCGGGACACCACCTCCTGACGGGTGGCCACCGCATCAACCTGACGTTCCGGCGCGCGGCCTGATCCGGCCGACGGAGCGAGCGACTCGTGGATCGGCGACAGCTCCTGAAGCGGGTGGACACGGCCTGGGAAGCGTTCAGCGAGTCATACGCCGGCCTGTCGGACGCGCAGCTGATGGAGGCGGGCGTCACCGGTGCCTGGTCGGTCCGCGACATCCTCGCGCACGTGACCACGTGGGAAGAGGAGGCCCTGAAGCACCTGCCGCTCATCCTGAAGGGCGGCACGCCGCCCCGGTACTCCGTCCTGTACGGGGGCATCGACGCCTTCAACGCCCGCACGACGGAAGAGAAGCGGAGCCTGTCGCTGTCCGAGGTTCGCGAGCAGCTGGCGGCGACGCACGGCTGCCTGATCGAGCTCATTCGGAGCGTCCCCGAGCATCAGCTCATCGGCGACGACCCGGTTCCGCCGTCGGCTACGGCTCGATGCCTATGGGCACTACCCGATCCACGCGGAGGCGATCCGGCATTGGCGGCAGCGGCAGGGCCACCGCCGGGCAGGAGGGAGCGGCGGCCGTTCGAGACGGTCGTCATGACGCACAGGGCGACGTGCGACGGGATAGTGGCGGGCGCAACGGCAGCCAAGGCCATGGCGTGAGCATCCTGTCGGCGGGCTTGCCACTGCCGCCAGCCCTCGGGCTCGGGTTCGCCCATGGGCTGGCCATGCGCGATGCTGTGAGAGGGACGAGCCGGCGCTTTCGGAGAAGTCCGGAGCACTCCGGAATATGCGGAGGAGCCGGAACCCGTCGTCCCATGCTGGATCGATCGCGCAGAGTCTGAATCCAAGGCCCATCGACGGGCCAGCATCGTGGTGTCCCGGCGGAACCTACCGTGTCCCGGGCGGGCGGAGGCGGTTCCGGTTGCCGGCGACGGGAAGGCACGCCATCACGGCCCCGCATCGGTCTATCATCTGCCCATGGCCACCTCGATGAACCGGCGGGGATTCCTGCTGGCGGGGCTGCTCGCCGTTCCCCTGGGTGCCGAGGGCCAAGGGATCGGGAAGATGCCGCGCATAGGGATACTGGTGCCCGGCGACCCGCCGACCCGCCCGACGCTGGAGGCGTTCCGGGCAGCGCTGCGTGAGCTCGGGTACGTCGAGGGTCGAACCGTAGCCTTCGAGCTTCGATGGGCCGGAGCGCGGCCTCTCGAGCGCTGGGCCGAGCTCGCCACCGATCTGGCGCGGCTTCCGGTTGACGTGATCGTCGCGGGAACGCACGAGGCGGCGCTGGCGGCCAAGAAAGCGACGGGAGATATTCCAATCGTCGTGACGACCGCTCACGAGCCCTTCGACGGGCTGTTCGCGAGCCTCGCCCGGCCGGGCGGCAACGTGACCGGGCTGGTGCTCTTCTCGACCGGGGCGAGTGGCAAGCGCGTCGAGGTGCTGAAGGATGCGATCCCGACGCTGTCACGCGTCGCCGTGCTCTTCAGTCCTCGCGCCCAGATGCCCGGGCTGATCGAGGAGACGGTCGCCGCGGCTCAGAGTCTGCGTCTCGACGTGGTCCGGTTGGAGGTGCGTCAGAGCGCCGACCTGGAGGCCGCCTTCCAGCTCGCGGTGCGCGAGCGTGCGGGGGCAATTGTGGTCGTGCCCGATCCCTTGTTCAACACCTACGTTCAAAGGATCGGCGAGCTCTCGATCAAGCATCGGCTCCCGTCCATCGCGGGGCAGTCGGGCTTTGCCGGCATGGGCGGGCTGATCGCCTACGGCCCGAGCATCACGGACAGCTGGCGCCGTTCCGCGACCTACGTCGACCGGATCCTCAAGGGGACGAAGCCGGGGGAGCTCCCGGTGGAGCGGCCGACCCGCTTCGAGCTCATCGTGAACAAGAAGACGGCGCGGGCCATCGGGCTGAGCCTGCCGGCTTCCATCCTGGCTCGGGCTGACGAGGTGATCGAGTGATCGGCTCTTCATGACGAGCGACATCGAGGGAGATAGCGGATGGGCCGAGCGGGCCGGCACCATCTCGACTCCTATTGGGACAGGTCGATGACGAGAGAGACTGACGGCATCATCTGGCGTCCCACCCCCGAGGTTGCCGGGCGCTCGCGGATCGGCGGCTTGATGCGCGCCCACGGGATCGCCACGCTGGCCGATCTACAGGACCGGTCGGTCCGCGATCCCGAGTGGTACTGGGACGCGGTGGTGCGCGATCTGGGCATCCGGTGGACGACGCCCTACACGCGAGTGCTGGACGATTCGCGCGGCGAGGCGTGGCCGATCTGGTTCCCGGGGGGCCGGCTGAACCTCGCCGAGAACTGCCTGGACCGGCATGTCGAGAAGGGCCGCGGGCCCGCCCCCGCGGTCATCTGGGAGGGAGACGACGGCCGGTCGCGGACGCTGACCTACGCCGAGCTGGCGGCCGAGGTGAACCGCCTGGCGAACGCCCTGCCGAGACTCGGTGTCGGAGAGGGCGACCGCGTCGGGATCTTCCTGCCGATGTCCCCCGAGGCAGTGATCGCGACGCTCGCGGTGGCGAAGATCGGCGCCATCTACACGCCGTGCTTCTCGGGGTTCGGCGCGGGTGCGGTGGCGTCCCGCCTGTCCGACTGCGAGGCCACGCTCGTGATCACGGCCGACGGCTTTCGTCGCCGCGGTCAGGTCGTGAAGCTGAAGGAGACGGCCGACGAGGCCGTGGCCCGGTGCCCATCCGTCAAGACCGTGCTCGTCCATCGCGCCCTCGGCCGCGAGATCCCCTGGACGAAGGAGCGTGATCGCTGGTGGCACGAGGCCGTTGCCGACGAGAGTGACCGCGCGGCGGCCCGGCAGGTCGAGGCCGACCGGCCGTGTCTCATCATCTACACGTCCGGGACGACCGGCCGGCCCAAGGGCGCGGTGCTCACCCACGGCGGCTTCCTCGTCAAGACCGCGCACGACTTCGCCTACTGCATGGACGTGGGCGAGCAGGACCGGCTGTTCTGGCTGACCGATCTCGGCTGGCTGATGGGCCCCATGGCCATCACCGCGGCGCTCTTCCACGGTGGCACCGCCGTGCTGTTCGAGGGCGTCCCGGACCATCCAGGGCCCGATCGACTGTGGGCCCTCGTCGAGCGGCACCGCATCAGCGTGATGGGCATGTCTCCCACCGCGGTGCGGGCGCTCATGGTCCATGGCCCTCAGCCGGTGGAGGCCCACGACCTGTCGTCGCTCCGGATCCTGGGATCCACGGGGGAGCCGTGGAACCCGGAGCCGTACCGCTGGCTCTTCGAGCACGTGGGCAAGGGACGCCTCCCGATCATCAACTACACGGGAGGCACCGAGATCTCCGGCGGGATCCTCGGCTGCTTTCCGACCGCCCCGATCAAGTCCTGCGCGTTCACGGGCCCGATCCCCGGCATGGCGGCCGAGTGCTTCGGCGAGAACGGAGAGCCGGTGCGCGGGCAGGTCGGCGAGCTGGTGATCAAGAAGCCGTGGCCGGGCATGACGGCGGGGTTCTGGCGCGACCCCGCGCGCTACGAGGAGACGTACTGGTCGCGCTGGCCGCACACCTGGGTCCACGGCGACTGGGCATACGTGGACGACGACGGCTTCTGGTTCATCCAGGGGCGCTCGGACGACACGCTCAAGATCGCCGGCAAGCGGCTGGGGCCGGCCGAGGTCGAGTCGGTCCTGGTCGGCCATCCTGCCGTCGCCGAGGCGGGCGTCATCGGCGTCCCGCATCCGATCAAGGGAGAGGCCGTCGTGTGCTTCGTCGTGCTTCGCCCCGGCCAAGCGCCGTCGGAGGCCCTCCGTGGCGAGCTGTCGGAGCGCGTTGCCACGGCGCTGGGCAAGGCCCTTCGCCCGGAGAAGGTGCTGTTCGCGCGCGACCTCCCGAAGACCCGGAGCGCCAAGATCATGCGCCGCGTCATTCGCGCCACGCACCTCGGCAGCCCCGCCGGTGACGTCTCGGCGCTCGAGAACCCGGACGCGATTACCGCGATTGCCGACGCGAGGTGATGTAAGCCGCGGGTTCCGCCGGATCGCAGCCGATCATCTATGGCTGTCGAGACGGTGCCCTTCGGACGGCGAGCGTCAGGACCTGAGCCGGCGGAGAGCCGACTCGACGCGCTCCAGCATGAGCTCCCGGTCCCGCAGCAGGGAGGCGTGCCGCTCCTCGAGCTGGGCTAGGGAGCGCTCGAGCGCTTGGTTACGGCGCAGCAGCGCGTCGTGCATCTGCTCGAGCCGCGCCATCGCGGATGTCTTCGCCTCGAGCTCCCGGCGCCCGTGCATTAGCGCCGCGTGGCCCTCGCGGAGCTGGGCGAGGAGTCGGCTCACCTTGCCGCGCCGCTCCTCCCGCTCGTGGCGCACAGTCTCGACCGCGGCCATCCGGCGCTGCCAGCCACTGGCGCGCTCCCTCAATGGGCCCAGAGGTGTCCGCGGGTCCTCCCGGTCGGAGGCGGCGGGGACCCGGTCGAGCGGCCGAGTCGCCGGCGCCGGCTGGGGCACCGGGTCCGTTGCGACGGTCGCGCTCCCGACGATCTCGCGGGCGCCGGCGTCTCGAGGCTGGGCGTACAGCCGCCCGAGGGCGCGCGCCATCACGTCGGAGGTCGTGGCCACCGATTCGACCGGAAGGCCGGTGCACGCGCGCAGCTCGGTCAGGACATCACTGTCGGTCGGATCCTCCATGGCGACGACGACCCGGTCGTCGGTCTTCGCGATCGGGATCACTCGATGTCGGCGGGCGTAGCGCTCGCTGATCAGCCCGGCGAGGCCGGGATCGATCGACCGGCGGTCGAGATCGACGAACGCGATCCGGAGCTGGAGACTGAGCGCCTGCTTGAGCTGTCGCTCGGTGATGTACCCCAGCTCGATCAGGGTCGCGCCGAGGGGCGCCCCCGTTCGCCGCTGGGCGGCGAGCGCCGTGTCCAGCTGGGCCGACGTCACGAGGTTCGTCTCGACGAGGATGTCGCCCAGCAGGTGCTCTCGCCGGTACTTGGCGAGCACGACGTTGAGCTCGTGCGGCGTCAGGAGCTTCTGGTCGACGAGCAGCTGCCCGAGGAGCGGGCGCGGCTCGGCCTGCTCCTGGAGGGCGAGCGCGCGCTCCAGCTGGGCCTCGTTGATCAGGCGGTCCTTGACCAGGAGCCCGCCCAGAAAAGGATGGCGCCGCGGACGGCCGCTAGGCGCCGTCGGGCTGGCGTGGATCTCCGCTACGTTCATCGCGTCCCCTCCTCGGCGCGGGCCCGCGAGTCGAGCACTGCGGGGGTCCGGTCCCGGGAAGACCACCGGGACCTAGAATTCTACGGGAGGGAATGCTCTCGGCCGAAGGTCCTGATTCGAGGTCACGATCAGCCTTACTTTTCAAGACTTTGTGTGCCCGCAGATTCGGGTCATTCTCAGGTGGGGCAGTGCGGGCGCGCGCCGCCGGGGGGCGGGCCGGCCCCCTCGAGGGCTCGACCTCTGCCTAGTCCTCGGGGGGACGGGTTGGGTCAGAAGCGGATCCCGACTCGGATCGCCGGACCCTGCGGAGACGATGTCGAGCTTGAAGCTGCCGTTCTCGTAGTCGACCCCCATCGCTCGATAGCCGGCCTTGAGCGACCAGGTCTCGTTGATCTCTACGCGATCCCGCCGAACGCCCGCTACGCCCGGTCGGAGCCGATGCCGAAGCCGCCCACGTCCCGAGCAGCGTCAGGACTCACCGCTCGGCCAGGCGAACGCGCAGCCGGCCCTCGACCACGGGATCCGCCTTGACGGCCCCCGGCCGGCACCGTACCTTGACGCCATGTATTTCAAGCAGATCCTGAACGAAGACTGCGGCTGCTCGTCGTACATCGTGGCCTCGCGCAGCTCCCGCGAGTGCGCAGTCGTGGACCCGGGGCTCGAGGTTCAGCCCTACCTCGAGGTCATGCAGGATCGCGGCTTGACCCTCCGGTACATCATCGACACGCACCTCCACGCGGACCACGTGTCGGGCAGCCGCCGTCTCTCGGGCGAGACGGGCGTGCCGGTCTCGATGCACGAGTCGGCCGACGTCCTGTTCCCCTTCCAGAAGCTCCACGACCGGCAGAAGCTCGAGCTCGGCCCCGTGGTCCTGGAGGTCATGCACACGCCCGGGCACCGGCCGGAGTCCATCTCGCTGCTCATCACGAACCCGCCGCGGAGCCCGCTGCCGTCGATGGTGCTGACGGGGGACTGCCTCTTCGTGGGCGACGTCGGCCGGCCCGACTTCGGCGGCCCCGACGCCGCCGCCCAGCAGTTCGACAGCAACCGGCGGCTCCTGGGCCTCGAGGACTACGTCGAGGTGTTCCCGGCGCACTTCGAGGGATCGTGCGGGCGCGGGATGTGCGGCCGGCCCAGCTCGACGATCGGCTTCGAGCGGCGCTTCAACCCGATGCTGCTGCTCGAGAAGAAGGAAGACTTCGTCAGGGAGCTCGTCTCCTCGCGCCCGGCCCGCCCGCTCAACATGGACGCCATCATCGCGACGAACCGGGGCGAGGCCCCGATGAGCTGGGCGATGCTGCGCCATCCGCTCCCGCACGTGCAGGACGTGACGATCGAGCAGGCGCGGCCGAAGATGGCGAGCGGCGAATGGTGGGTGCTCGACGTGCGCGAGGACGAGGAGTGGCAGCACGTCCACATCCCCGACGCGCACCACATCCCGCAGTCGGAGCTGGCGACGCGGCTCTCCGAGATCCCGCGGAGCAGCGTTCCCTTGGTCGTCTGCCACAGCGGGATGCGGTCCCACCGCGCGGCCCAGTTCCTCAAGCAGGCCGACTTCCCCGGCGCGCTCAGCCTCGCCGGCGGCACCGCGGGCTGGCAGTCGGCGGGCCTGCCGGTGGTCAGCGGCGACAAGTCGCAGACCGGGATCCGCCTCACGGAGATCGTCGGGCCGCACTGACCGGGCGGGCGAGCCGGGCGACGGCGGCGCCGCTCAGTCTCTCAGGGCCGGCAGCACTTCCTCGGTGAACCGCTCGAGCTGCGCGCGCTGGTCCTCGCCGACGAACCGGATGCAGAGGTCGGTGACCCCGGCCTCGGCGTAGCCGCGGAGGGCCGCGATCACGGCGTCCGCCGGCCCGAGCCCCATCGTCCCGCGCTGGTGGACCCCGCCCCCGTAGTAGGCCGCCAGGAACTCCGCCGTCTCGCGCCGCGCTCGCGCGGCGTCGTCGTCCAGCCGCACCGTCGTGTACACGCACAGGGGGAATCCCGGCAGCGCGCGGCCGTGGCGGGCCAGGGCCTCGTCGGCCCGCCGGCGCACCTCGCGGCACTCCTCGGTGTGGAGATACGTCGTGATGATGCCGTCGCCGAGGCGGGCGAAGCGGTCGAACTGGGCATCGAGCCACTCGCCGCGGTTCCCGGCCGTGATGAGCACGGGCGGCCCGGCCGGAGTCCAGGGCAGGGGGCCGATCGTGTGCTCGGTCAGGTCCACGCCATGGCCGCGCCACGTGACCGGCTCGCCCTGCCAGAGCATCCGCCAGGCCTCGACGTGCTCCTCGAGCCGACGGGCGCGGCGGCGATGATCCATCCCGCAGGCCGCCCACTCGCGCTCGGCGGACGGGAGGCTCCACCCGACGCCGAGCCCCAGCACGACCCGCCCGCGCGAGATCTGGTCCAGGTTGCTGATCTGGTGCGCCAGGACCACCGGGTGCCGCAGCGCCGGCAGCAGGACCGCGGTCCCCAGGCGCACGCGCTCCGTCATGGCCGCGACGTAGGCGAGCGTCGTCAGCGGCTCGAGACGCGGCTTCGCCACGATGCTGTCGCCGACCCACACCGCGTCGTAGCCGGCCCGGTCGCAGTGCCGCGCCATCTCCCAGCACTCCTCCACGGCCGGCCGCCGGGCCGAGCGCATGACGATGGCGCGCGTGGGGAGGAGAACGCCGATACGCATCAGCGGGGTCGCGCCGCTACACGCGGAGCCGTGGATCGAGCAGGTCGCGCATGCCCTCGCCGAGGAGGTTCGCGCCGACCGCCGCCAGGAGGATGGCCACGCCGGGGAACGTGGCGATCCACCAGTACCCGAAGATGAACTCGCGGCCCTGGCTCAGCATCGCGCCCCATTCGGGCGTGGGCGGCTGGGCGCCGAGGCCGAGGAAGCTCAGCGTCGCGGCGATCAGGAGGGCGTTCCCCAGCCCGAGCGTGCCGAGGACGATGACCGGCGCCAGGATGTTCGGCACGACGTGGCGTCCCGAGGACCCTCAGATCCGCCGCCCCCGACGCGCGGCTCGCCTCGATGAACGTGCGGGTCGACACGTCCAGGACCGCCCCGTTGAGGACCCGCACGTAAGCCGGCATCGAGGAGATCCCGACCGCCACGATGAGGTTCTCGAGGCTCGGGCCGGTGGCGGCGACGATGGTGAGCGCGAGCAGGATCCCGGGCAGGGCGAGCAGGAGATCGGTGAGCCGCAGGATCACCGTGCCGGTGAAGCCGCGGTAGTAGCCGGCCAGGAGCCCGAGGGCGCTCCCCGCCAGGCCGCCCACGGCGACCGCGAGGAATGCCGACCCGCAGCGACTGACGTCCCCCCCAGACCACGCGGGAGAAGATGTCGCGCCCGAAGACGTCGGTCCCGAGCAGGTGAGCCGGGTCCGGCGCCCGCAGCGACGCCCGCTGGTCCTGGAGGATGGGATCGTAGGGCGCGAGCCAGGGCGCGGCCAGCGCCATGCCGATCAGCGCCAGGAGGAGCACGCTACCGGTCACCGCGCCCCGGTGGCGCAGGAAGCGCCGGAGCCCGGGATGCGCCGAGGCCCGCGGGGGCGACGGGTCCGGCGCGCCGCTACCCGGCATCGTAGCGGATCCGCGGATTGACCAGCGCGTAGGAGAGATCGACCGCGAGGTTGACGAGGCTGTACGTGGCCGCGATCAGGAGGCACCAGCCCTGGACGATGGGGATGTCGCGCGCAAAGACGGCGGCGACGACGAGCTGTCCCAGGCCCTGGCGCGAGAAGAGCGACTCCACGACGACGCTGCCGCCCAGCAGCAGACCGAACTGGAGCCCCACGAACGTGATGACCGCGATCAGCGCGTTCCGGAGGGCGTGGCGGTAGATGACCGCGCGCTCGGACAATCCCTTGGCCCGGGCGGAGCGGAGATAGTCCTCGCCCAGCACCTCCAGCATGCTCGAGCGCGTGAGCCTCGCGACCGTCGCCGCCGCGGGCAGCGCGAGGGTCAGCGCGGGCAGCACCATGCCCGACCAGCCCTGGCCGCCGAGGGCCGGGAGCCACCGGAGCTGGACCGCGAACACGAGCATCAGCATGAGCCCCAGCCAGAACCCGGGCATGGAGATGCCGACCAGCGACACCAGCATGGTGAGGAAGTCCGCCCAGCGGCCGCGGCGCACGGCCGCGGCGACCCCGGCGAAGACGCCGAGCACCGTCGCCAGGCCCACCGACACCAGGGCCAGCTGCACGGTCGGCCACGTGTTCTCGATCAGGATGCGCGCGACCGGCCGGTTCTGCTGGAAGGACTTGCCGAGATCGCCGTGGAGCGCGCCGCCGAGGAAGCGCGCGAACCGGACGAGGAACGGGTCGTTCAGGCCGAGCTGCTCCCGCAGGATCTCGATGTCCTTGGCCGAGGCGCCGAAGTGGGAGACGAGCATCGTGGCGGGGTCGCCCGGAAGCGTGTTCATGAGCGTGAAGACGGCGGCCGCGACCCCCAGGAGGACGAAGAGGGTCGCGGCCAGTCGCCAGGCGAGGAAGCGGGCCACGGAAGCCTACGCGGGGCGTGGGCCAGGAGGCCGGCGAGCCGGGACGGTCGCCCGGCCCGCCGGCGCGAGCCTGATCGGGATGAAGGCTACTTCTTCAGCCACATCTCGGAGAAGTACGCGTCGTAGCCCCGGCGGTTGAACTGGACGTCCTGGACCTGCGCCTTGTAGACGTGGATCGTCTCCCGGACGAACGCCGGCAGGAAGAGCGCGTTCTCCATCGTCAGGACCTGGAAGCGGCTGTAGATGTCCGCGCGCTTCTTCGCGTCCAGCTCGACCTCGCCCGCGTCCAGGAGCTCGTCCATCCCCTTGACCTTCTGGAACGTCCAGGAGAAGCCCTTCCCCTCGTTGCGGGAGTGGAACAGGATCGACATCAGCTCGGGATCGAGCGACGCGAAGGGGAGGGGCGCCAGGTTGTTCTTCACGCCCTCGGTCGCCACCTGGTTGACCGTGCCGACCTCCTGCAGGCTGATGTTCGTCTTGATCCCGACCTTCCGGAAGTCGGCCTGCACGAACTCGGCCTCGGCCGTCGAGTAGAAGACGTAGTGCTCGATGGTCAGCGGGGCGCCGTCCTTGGCCCGCATGCCGTCGGCGCCCTTCTTCCAGCCGGCCTCGTCGAGGAGCGCCTCCGCCTTCTTCGGGTCGTACGGGTACATCTTCTCGACCGCCGGGTTGTACGCGAACGTCGCCGGCGTGAGCGGTCCGTAGGCCGGCTTGAAGACGCCCTGATGAACGCTCTTCACCAGGCCCTCGCGGTCGAGGGCGTAGATCATCGCCTGGCGCACCTTGAGGTCGTCGGTGGGCGCGCGCTTGGTGTTCATCGGCCAGCCCCAGGGCATGCCCGGCTGGGGCGCGCTCTTCACCTGGAAGCGCGGATCGGCCTTGAGCCGCATGATCTGGTGCGTCGGCGGCAGGTCGATCGCGTCGACCTGGCCGGACTCGAGCGCGGCCAGCCGGGCCCCCGCGTCGGGGATCTGCCGGAAGGTGAGCGTCGCGAAGTGGGCCGGCCCCTTGTGGAGGTACGAGGGACCCCAGTTGTAGTCCGGGTTGCGGACGAGCTTCACGTGCTGGTTCTGCACCCACTCGACGAACTTGAAGGGCCCGGTGCCGACCGGCCGCCGGCCGAACTCGGCCCCGAGCTCCTTGACGGCCTTGGGCGAGACGGGCGCGAAGAAGGCCTGGCTGATCACGGTGAGGAACGAGGCCTTCGGCTTCTTGAGGAAGATCCGCACGGTGTTCGCGTCGACGACCTCGCTCCGGTCGTAGAACCCCCGGAGAGCCACCCCGGCCTGGCGCGACTTCGTCTCGGGATCGACAATCCGGTCGAAGCTGAACTTGACGGCCTCGGCGTTGAACGGGGTGCCGTCGTGGAACTTGACGCCCTGCTTCAGCTTGAAGGTCCACACGAGCCCGTCGGGGCTGGACGTCCAGGACTCCGCGAGCCCGGGGAAGATCTGGCCGTCGGCCCGCAGCGACACCAGCGGGTCGAAGACGTTCAGCATGATGAAGTGGCTCACCGACTGGGACGTGACGTGCGGGTCCAGGATGTCGACGAAGCTCGACGAGTAGCCGAAGGTGAAGTCTCCGCCCTCGACGGGCTGCGCCGGGGCGCGGGTGGCGAAGAGAGTCACGGCCAGGGCTGCGACGAGGGCCATCGAGGTCCGACGCCGGGACATGCCGCCGGGGACGCTCATGCTCGCTCCTCCTGTTTCGCTGCGTGGAAGTCGGCCCGCGTCATCGGACCGATCGTGGGAGTCATGACAGGGGTGGACGGGGAAACGGGCCGCGGGCCGCTTCGTAGGCCCGGGACGCCCTCAGCACCAGGGCGTCGGCGAGGCGCGGCCCGGCGATCTGCATGCCGATGGGGAGCCGCTCCCGCGTGAGCCCGCACGGAACGCTGGCCACGGGCTGGCCGGTGTGGTTCGCCCAGCACGTCAGCGCGGGCGCCTTGCCGCGGAGCCAATCGGGCAGGCCCGGGACCGGCGGCGCGGGCACGTGGAAGCCGGGCAGCACGAGGAGATCGTAGTCCGCGAACAGGGCCTCCATCCGCGCGGCCACCGCCAGACGGGTCATCAGGGCCGCGTGGTACGCCGCGGCCGTGATCTTCCGGCCGGCCTCCGCGCCGGCGCGGAGGTACGGATCGAGGAGGTCCTGCTGCTCGGGCGTCAGCCCCTCGAGGAACTGCGCGAAGATCGCCATGTAGACGGTGCGATGCGCCGGCACGATCGCCTCGATGCCGGGCGGGGAGATCGTGGTGACGCGGGCGCCCAGCCGCTCGAGCGTCCGCGCCGCTTCCTCCACGCTCGCGGCGATCTCCGGCTCCACCTCCGCCAGCCCGAGGTCGGGGCTGTAGGCGATGCGCAGCCCCGCCACGCCGTCCTCGAGGCCGATCCGGTAGTCGCGGCCGTCCGGCGCCAGCGCGATGGGATCCCGACGATCCGGCCCGGCCAGCACCGTGAGGAGGAGCGCGGCGTCCGCCACGGTCCGGGCCATCGGCCCCACGTTCGAGAGCATTCCCCAGCGGGACGGCGGCCAGATCGGGACGCGGCCCGTCGTGGCCTTGTGGCCGAAGATGCCGCTCCACGTCGACGGAATGCGGATCGAGCCGCCGCCGTCGGTCCCCACCGCCAGCGGGCCCAGGCCCGCGGCGACCGCGGCCGCGGCGCCCCCGCTGCTGCCTCCGGGGCTGCGCTCGAGGTTCCACGGGTTCCGGGTGATGCCCGTGAGCGGGCTGTCGGTGACGAACTTGTGGCCGAGCTCCGGGGTGGTGGTCTTTCCGAGGATCACGGCGCCGTGCTCGCGAACACGCGCCACCGCCGGAGCGTCGTCGAGCCACGGCTGATCGGGGTTCACGGTGCGCGAGCCCTGAAGCGTCGGCATGCCCCGGGTCAGCACGACGTCCTTGATCGACACCGGCACTCCATCGAGGAGGCCCCGCGGCTCGCCGCGCGTCCATCGCGCCTCGCTGGCGCGGGCGGCTTCGATCGCCCCGTCCGCGTCGATCCGGCAGAAGGCGTTGAGCGCCTCGTTCACCCTCTCGATGCGCGCGAGCGTGGCGCGGGTCGCCTCGACCGGCGACAGCGCGCGGGTGCGGTAGGCATGGAGCAGCTCGGCGGCGGTCCAGAAGTCGAGGGTCTCGGACACGGAGGCCTCCACGAGAGCGAGAGAGTTCAGCGCGCGGCCTGAGGCCGGATCGCCTCCAACATGGTCACTCTAGCGCAATCCAGGATCGCGCGAGCCCCGAATCGCCGATGGCGCCGCGCTCCGGCGCAACGCCTGCGCATTACCCGCCCGGCGCCCGTCGTCGCGCTCATGCCCAGTCGCCGGGCCGCCCGCGAAGACGCTTGACGGCGCCGCGCTGCTTCTTGCCCGAGAGGCGCGCCTCGCGCGAGGAGCGGCTCGGCCGGGTGGCGCGCCGGACGGCCGGCCGGACCAGGGCGGCCTCGATCAGCTCGCGCACCTTGGCCCGCGCGTCCTCGAGGTTGAGCGACTGGGTGCGCGTGAGCTGGCTCGTCACCACCAGCCGGCCGTCGCTGTCGAGGCGGCGCGCGGCGAGCGCGCGGAGGCGCTGCCGGGCATCGGCGCCGAGCCCCTCGATCGCGGCCAGGTCCACCCGGAGCTCGACCTTGGTCGCGACCTTGTTCACGTTCTGGCCGCCGGGTCCGGACGCGCGCGCGGCGCGGACGGAGATGGCGCTCGCCGGCACCCGGACGATCTCGCTCACGACGATCGCGCTCAGGCCTCGTACTCCTGGACGGCCTGGAGCTCCACCTCGCCGTCGTCGCCCATGACCAGCGTGATCAGGTTGGGGCGGCAGCACACCGCGCAGTCCTCGGTGAAGCTCTGTCGCCGGCCTCCGCTCGGGTCGACGAAGACCTCGTTCTCCTCGCCGCAGAACGCGCAGGCGTACGTCACGCGGCGGCCGACCGGCGGACCGTGGCGTCCGGCCGGTCGGCGAGGCCGGGCAGCAGCTCCACGCCCAGCCCCGGGCGGTTCGCGCCGAGCCGCACCGTCCCGTTCTCGACGACCGGCAGGCCGGAGACGAGCTCCGTGTACCACCCGGTGAAGAAGGCCCGCACCGTCTCCTGGATCAGGGCGTTCGGCGCGTTCAGCGAGAGGTGCACGCTCGCCATCCACACCACCGGCCCCGTGCAGTCGTGCGGCGCGATGGGGAGACCGAACGCCTCCGCCATCGACGCGATCGCCTTGCCCTCCGAGAGGCCCCCGCACCAGCCGAGGTCTAGCATGACGATGCTGGCCGCCCGCGCCTCCAGGAGCTCGCGGAACGACTGACGGCCGCCGAGCATCTCGCTGGCCGTGGTCGGGACGGTCGTGCCGTGGGCGAACCGGGCGAGGCTCGCGATGTCGTCGGGCCGCAGCGGGTCCTCGATCCAGTAGGGATTGAGTCCCTCCGTCTCGAACGCGCGCGCGATCTTGAGCGCCGTCGGGAGATTCCAGAGCCCGTGGAGCTCGACCATCATGTCCATCCGGTCGCCCACGGCCTTGCGCACCTGGCGGAAGGGCTCGAGCCCCTTGTTGAGCTCGGCGGTCGTGATGTTGAGCCCGCCCGACGCGAAGGCGTACTCGTCGAACGGCCACATCTTCATCCCGGTCACGCCCTGGGCGAGGAGGCTCTGGGCGAGCTGGCCCGCGCGCCCGTGGAGGAAGGCGTCCAGGTCCTCGTAGGGACCGTCCCGCCGCTCGGCCGCGGGGAGGCCCCAGTTGTGGATGTTGGCGCCGATCGCGGCCCGCACGTAGCGGTAGCCCGCGCAGGTGTTGTAGACGCGGACCGCCGGGCGCGTCTGCCCGCCGAGGAGCTGGACGACCGGCCAGCCCGCGGCCTTGCCCGCGAGATCCCAGAGCGCGATGTCGACGGCGGAGTTTCCCCTCGCCTCCACACCCGTGCTCCGGGTGCCCACGTACTGCTGGATGGCGAGACGGAGGCCGTCGATGGCCGACGGGTCCTTCCCGAGGAGCCGCGGCGCGGCCGTCTCGTGTAGGTAGGCGGCGACCTCGTGCGCGCCGAAGAAGGTCTCCCCGAGGCCGACCAGGCCCGCGTCCGTGTGGAGGCGCACGAAGCAGAGGTTGGGGAACTCGGCGAGCTGGATGGTCTCGAGCGCCGTGATACGCATCGGGTGCCGTTCCTTTCTGGAGGCGGTCAGCCCTTGATGGCGCCGCTCGTCAGCCCGCTGACGAAGTAGCGCTGCATCAGGAAGTAGAAGACCACGGGAGGCGTCGTGAAGAGCGCGGTCGCCGCGAACACGAGCTCGACCGGCGTCGCCAGCTCCCCGATGAAGGAGGCGAGGCCGACGGAGGCCGGCCGGAGGTCGGAGGAGGTGATGAAGGTCGAGGCGAAGAGGTACTCGTTCCAGCCGTCGAAGAACGCGATCACCCCGACCGTGATGAGGGCGGGCACCGACAGGGGCAGCGTGATGCGCCACAGCGTGCCCATCGGTCCGCACCCGTCGATGAGGGCGGCCTCGCGCACCTCGCGGGGGATCGTGTCCATGTAGCTCTTCAGGATCCAGACGCCGACGGGCACGACGAAGGCCGCGTCGGCGAGGATCAGCCCGGGCTGGGTGTCGATCAGCCCGGCCCGCCGGAAGATGACGAAGATCGGGATGACCAGGAGCGCCTCGGGCAGCATCTGCGTCACCAGGAGCAGGAAGCCGAACGCCGAGCGGCCGCGCCACCGGAAGTGCGACAGCGCGTAGGCCCCGAGCACCGACAGGACCAGGCAGAGCAGCATGACGCCGATCGAGATGACGACGGTGTTGCCGAGCCACGTCGCGATCGGCACGGTCTGGAGGAGCTCGCCGTACGCGGACAGGCGGACGTTCCGCGGCAGGAGATCCGGCGGATAGGTGATGGTATCGCGCGTCTGCCGCAGCGACGTCAGGACCATCCAGTAGACGGGGAAGAGCACGGCCCCGCAGACCCCGGCGACGGTGAGATAGAGCGCGAGGCGCGTCGCGAGCCGGATCGGCGGGCGCCGCCGGCGGAGCGGCCCCGGACCGCGCCCCGCGCCGACGTCTCGCGCGGCCATCCTCAGACCTCGCCGAAGCCCAGGCGGCGCTGGGCGGCGAAGTAGGCGGCGGCGATGGCGAGGGTGACGCCGAGACCGGCCACGCCGATCGTGCTGCCGTACGACAGATCGAAGAACTTGAAGGCGTTCTCGTACACGCTCACCACGAGGGTCTTCGTCGCGTCGGCCGGGCCCCCGCCGGTGAGGAGATAGATCACCGTGAACCGCCGGAACGAGAAGATCGTGGCGAGGAGCGTCATGAGCCCGAGGGTCGGCGCGATGCCGGGGATCGTGATGTGCCGGAAGCAGGCGAGGGCGCCGGCGCCGTCGATCCGGGCCGCCTCGTACAGCTCGGCCTGGAGGGTCTGGAAGGCGGTCAGCACGACCAGGCTGTAGAAGGGGAAGATCTTCCAGAGGGTGAGCAGGAGGATGCTCACCATCGCCATCCGCGTGTTGGTCAGCCACGGCAGGTTCTCGGACACCGGCAGCACCCACCGCGCGAACACGTTGAGCACGCCGAACTGCTGGCTGAGCATCCACGTCCACACGAGCACGGCGGCGACCTCGGGCACGGCGTAGGGGAGGGTGATCGCGGCCCGCGCGAAGGCGCGGCCGTGGAATCGCGCGTTCATGAGGAGGGCGGTCAGCACGGACGTGACGACCGTCGCCGTCACGACCAGGAAGGTGTAGGTGAGGGTCACGCCGAGCGCGCGCCAGAAGGCGGGGTCGTGGACGAGCCGCCGGTAGTTGGCGAGCCCGACCCACGTCGGCGGCAGCGGGCTCAGGAGCTCGGTCCGCGTGAAGCTCGTGTAGATGCCTTGCCCGATCGGGTAGAGGATCAGGACGGCGACGTAGAGGAGGACCGGCGCGGCGAGGAGGTACGGGGTGGCCGCCGACCCGTCGAGCGCGCGGCGGCCACCCGGATGGACGCGATCAGACACGCGCGGCCAGTTCCTCGACCGACTTCTGGGCCTCGGCCATCGCGGCCTCGGGCGCCTTGCCGGCGGTCAGGACCTGCGAGACCTGGCTCAGCACGATCTGCCGGACCTCGGCGATGTTCGACTCGAGCCCCTCGACCAGCGCCGGGATGGGCGAGCCCTTCGAGGCGAGGTACCCCGAGACCCAGTGGAGCTCCTTCAGGTAGGCCTCGCGGACCGCGCCCTGGTACGGCGGATAGATGTCGAGGGCCGCCTCCATGAGCTGCTGGAAGTTCTCCGGCCGGTAGACGAACTCGAGGAAGGCGGCCGCGGCCTGCCGCTGGGGCGAGCCCGCGTAGATGCCGACGTAGTTCGGGATGTTGATGGCGCGGTGGTTCTCCCAGGGCGGCGGCGCCGTGAAGATCTTCGGGTAGATCGCGGGGTTGCCCGACTTCAGGATCCCGATGTTCGCCGAGTTGTCGATGTACTGCGCGATCTTCCCCTCCCAGGCCATGCGGCGGTACGTGGAGGCGTCGGCGCCCTGCGGCATCGACTCGTCGTAGAGCCGCTTGTACGCCTTGATCGCGTTGATGACGGGGGCCTCGGTGAGCTGGGGCTTCTTCGCCTTCACCCACTGGCCGTTGTATCCCATCACCCAGTGGGAGATGTCCGACCACCAGCCGTTCTGCTCCGGCATCGTGCTGCGGGCGGCGTGGCCGAACTGGTCCGGCCGCTTCGTGAGCCGCTTGGCGACCTGGATGTACTCCTCCTGGCTGGTCGGCGCCTTGGCGACGCCGGCCGCCTGGTAGAGGTCGCGGTTGTAGATCAGCGCGTAGGGCACGTTGACGCCCAGGAGGCCGTAGAGCTTGCCGCCCGCCGTCACGAACTGGTGCACGGTCTTGTCGAGCTTCTCCTGGATGCCGAGCTTCTGGACGACGTCGTCGACCGGCGCGAGGGCGCCGGTCTTGATCAGCCGGATGCCGAGCTCGTCGTAGAAGGACAGCACGTCGGCGTCGAGGCGGCCGCCCGCCAGCTGGGTCGTCACTCGCTGGAAGAACTCGGAGTAGGGGAAGCCCACTTCCTGGATCCGGATGTCCTTCTGCGCGTCGTGGAACTTCTTGACGATCCCCCGCCAGGCGTCGTTCCGCCCCTTCTCCGCCCACCACCACGTCATGTACTTCACGGTGACCGGCGTCTGGGCGGTGGCGCGGCGGGCGACGATCGGCGTGGCGGCCGCGGCGCCGGCGAGACCCTTCAGGAACGTGCGGCGAGACGGGCGATGAGGCATGCGATCACCTCCGTGGCTTTGTCGCAGGGAAGGGATCTCGGAGTCGTCGGCGCGAGCCGAGCGACCCCGAGGGGATGGCCAGTGACTCACCGGGCGCTTGCGGAGACCCGTTCTGATCCGGCGACGGCCCTACCGGGCGGCCTTCTGCTCCTCCGGGTAGACATCGAAGTAGCGGTTGCCCAGGGTGCGCTGGTTCTCGTAGATGGACCCCGCGAACTTCGCGACCGGGAGCGGCATCCGCACCGGCACCGGCGTCAGCCGCGGCACCTTCGTCTCCTTGCCGGTGACGATGTCGGCGTTGAACTTCTCCCAGTCCGGGATGCCTATCAGCGGGAAGGCGTCGACCGCGCAGTACTGGAACAGCAGCAGGCGTCGGGGGCGGTTGGAGGTGTTCAGGGCCGAGCCGTGCACCATGCGGACGTGATGGATGGTCATGCTCCCGGCCTTGCCGGTCAGCTTCACGGCCTTCGAGAAGTCGATGCCGGCGCTGGCCGGGTCGATGGCCCCGCAGAACACGCCGTCCGCGTGGTGATCGGAGATCGGCCAGGTGTGGCTGCCGGGGATCACCATCAGCGGCCCGTTCTCGGGCCCGCAGTCGTCCAGGTAGAGACCGATCGCCAGGAGATCGTCGTTCGTGTGCGGGTAGAAGGCCCAGTCCTGGTGCCACTCGACGGCCGAGCCGTAGCCGGCCGACTTCATGTTGAGCTTGCCGGTCTGGTAGCGGATGCCCGAGGTGGTGCCGATCAGCGGGGTGAGGATCTCCGCGATCTTCGGGCTGAAGGCGATCTCGCGAAACGCGGGATGGACGTTGTGCGGCTCCTTGATCCGACGCACCCGCGGCTCGTCGGCCGAGTGGGTCGGCTCCAGGTCGTAGATGTGGTTGTGGTCGGTGACCTCGCGGGAGGCCTGCACCAGAGTGTCGATCACCTGGTGGAGGGTCGCGAGCTGCGTCGCGCTCAGGACGTCGTCGACCACGAGGTAGCCGTCTCTTCGGTACGCCTGGACCTGGTCCGGGGTGAGCATCTCGTCGAATCCTCCGCAGGTGGCGCTCGTCGCGCTCGTTGGCCGCGCTTCGGGAAGCGCCTGTCCCGTTCGTCGACCCAGCGGGGCGGCGCGGGGAAGCTTCCCTCGGCCCCAGTCTACCCTGCCTTGGCAAGTTCCCGCGCTGCCGCTGGGAGAGGCCAGGCCGGAAGTCCCGGGGCGGTCCTGGCTTGACGCGTTGGGGGGGCCTTGTTATGGTCCCCGACACTTGATGGGTCCCAGGTGCGCTCCATCGTGGAGCGAAGAGGGAAGGCGGTGGGAATCCGCCACGACCCCGTCACTGTGATCGGGGACGAAAGCCGCGCGTAGGTCACTGGCGCCCGACGAGGGGCGCCGGGAAGACCGCGGTGAGTAGGACGATCCGAGAGTCAGGAAACCTGCCTGGGACCCGAGCGCCCTAACCGGTCCTCGAGGGGAGGTCCGGGTGCCGCAGAACTTCGCGCCGAGCCTGGATTCTCGCTGCCCCGCGCCGTGAGCGCGGGGACCGTTCTGGTCCCTGGCTTGATGCCGCCAACCGCCGGTCAGCCTGGGATTCGCCGCGGCCGGTGGTGCGTCGAGTCTCGCCGTGTGCAGGATGATCGAGCTTCGGAAAAGGCATCACGGAGCTTGACGGCCGGACCCGACACGGCGCCGCCCAGCCTGACCGCGGGGAATCGCGCCCGCGCCTGGGGTGGCCGACGTGGCCGTGCCGCCAGGCAATTCCGCAAGAAGGCGCCGAGATGTAGCAGAGGCGCGCGGGAACCCATGCCCGGATCGAAGGGAAGCCGGTGCGACGCCGGCGCTGCCACGCAACGGTGAACGGGGACGAAACACGCAGTACCACTGGCTGCGCGGCCGGGAAGGGCGGGGAGTAGGGAGATACGTAAGCCAGGAGACCTGGTCCTGGCCGAGTGCTGATCCTCGTGGAGTCAGCGGGAGAACCAGTTGACGCGGGTCATCGGAGTTCTGGGAATCGTGGTGCTGATGATGATCGGGCCTGCGGCGGCCCAGGAGAAGCCCAATGTTCCGCCCAGTGTCCCGGAGACGCCGCTGAGCTGGATGGAGGGGCCATCCTTGACGGGGGACTGGGGAGGGCTGCGCACTCGCCTCGAGGAGCGCGGAGTGACGCCGTACGCGACCTACAGCGTCGAGGGATTCGGCACGGTGAGCGGGGGCAGCCCCGATGGGGCGGATTGGACGAGCGAGCTCGAGTTCGGCCTCGACGTAGACCTGGAGAAGCTCGTCGGATGGGGGGCGGGTCTGTTCATGCGAGCTTCCTCTGGATTGAGGGCACCGATCCGAGCGAACGCATCGGCAATCTGAATGCCATCAGCAGCCTGAGCGCGCCTGCGGCGGCCCGCGTCTACCAGCTCTGGTACAAGCAAACCCTCGGGCCGGTGACCGTGAAGCTCGGTCAGGTCGTCGCGAGCGATGACTTCATGGTGTCGTCGGCGGCCGCCCTGTACCTGAATGCCAGGCTTCGGCACGTACCCCACTCTCACGGCGAACATCAATGCCCCCGCGTACCCTCTGGGCGGTCCTGGCGCCGTCGTGACGTGGCAGGCGGTGGAGTCCGTGACGCTCCAATCGGGCGTGTACGTCGCCGACGCGGGACCCAACGATGGAGGGAACCACGGTTTCGGCTGGAGCACGGATCATGGCTGGGTCGTCTTCGCCGAGGCCGTCTACAAGGCGAGTCTCGGGGGGCAGGCGGGAGTCTACAAGCTTGGCGGCTACTACGACACGGCTTCCTTCACGGATCTCGTGACCGGTGCGTCGGATCGGGGGAATTGGAGCCTCTATGTCCTCGGGGACCAGACACTCTACGGGGGAGCGGACGGTGTCCCGACGGTGACGGTTTTTGCGGGCCTCGGGTCTCAGCCCGCAGCAGGATCGCAACACGGTCTACTACTACGGGCAGGCCGGCGTGAACGTCGTCGGTCTGGTGCCATTCCGCCCGAAGGATGTGCTGGGTCTGGCCGCCACGTACACGCGGTTCAGCGATGACTTCGTCGACGCGAACCGGGTGGCGGGCACGCCGGTGACCTCCCAGGAGGCGATCGTCGAGCTCACCTACCAGGCGGTAATCACGCCGTTCCTCACGCTTCAGCCCGACCTGCAGCTGGTCTTCGACGCGAACCAGAGCCGGCGCGACGCCGTGGTATTCGGGGTCCGACTAATCGTCGTCTTCTAACCACCACGGGTCACGAACGACGCTCGGGCCTCCGAGGCGCTACCTAGCCCGGAATCCCCTGGCGTTCATGGATCTCCAGGACGCGAAGGAGGTGACGAGACTTTTCGAGCGTCGCGTTTCTTCAATCGCTTGGCGTCAGGGGGTGGGAGGTTGACCTCAGCGCCGCGTTCTGAGAAAGCGTGTTCTCCCCTTGCGGGTTCCGTCCTGGCCTCGACTCCGGCGAACATTGGGCAATCCCTGCCTTGACGCGTTCCTGGGTGCTTGTTATGGTCCGCCGTAGTTGATGGGGTCCCCGGTGCGCTCCATCGAGGAGCGAAGAGGGAAGGCGGTGCGAATCCGCCACGACCCCGTCGCTGTGATCGGGGACGAAAGCCGTGCGTGGGCCACCGGTGCCCGACGAGGGGCGCCGGGAAGACTGCGGTGAGTAGGATGATCCGAGAGTCAGGAAACCTGCCTGGGACCCGAGCGCTCCTAACCGGTCTTCGAGGGGAGGCCCGGGTGGTCCCGCCGTTCCGTCGCACGATCTGCCGTTTTCGTTCCGGCGTGAGTAATGCGATCCGTGTCATCGGCGGTTGTCGCACCATACGCGGCCGGTCGTGATTCCTGCGCTCGTCATCGCAGGGGTGGGGAGCGGCGTGGGCAAGACCACGGTCACCCTCGGCCTCCTCGAGACGCTGCGCCGTCGCGGTCTCAAGGTGCAGCCCTTCAAGGTCGGCCCCGACTTCATCGATCCCGGCTTCCACGCCCTCGTGGCGGGGCGTCCTTCCTACAGCCTGGACGGCTGGATGTGCTCGCGCGATCACGTGCGCGCCACCGTGGCGCAGCACTCGGCGGGCGCCGATCTCGCGCTCGTCGAGGGGGTGATGGGCTGCTTCGACGGGCGGGGGGCCGAGAGTGACGAGGGCTCGACCGCCGAGATCGCGAAGTGGCTCGGCGCGCCGGTGGTCCTGGTCGCCGACGCCGGGGCGATGGCGCGGAGCGCGGGCGCGGTGGTGCTGGGCTTCGAATCCTTCGATCCGGAGCTCGACCTCGCGGGGGTGGTCTTCAACCGGGTGGCCGGGGACGCGCACTGGCGGTGGCTCCGCGAGGCGGTGACCGCGCGCTGCCGGACGGTCCCGCTCGGATACCTGCCACACCGGGAGTCGCTGGCCCTCCCCGAGCGGCATCTCGGGCTCGTGACCGCGGCCGAGCGTCGCCTGCCCTCGGCGTTTCTCGCGGAGCTGTCGGCGGCCATGGCCGCCACGATCGATCTCGACCGGCTCCTCGGGCTCGCGCGAAGCAACGTCACTCGCCGCGCCGCCGGTCGGAATGGATCCTCCCGCCCGGCCCCTGGCGCGCATCGCCGTCGCCCGTGACCTCGCCTTCCAGTTCTACTACCCGGAGAATCTCGACCTCCTTCGGGCGGCGGGCGCCGAGCTGATCTTCTGGAGCCCGCTCGAGGACCGAGAGCTGCCGGACGTGGATGCCCTCTACCTGGGCGGCGGCTACCCCGAGGTCCATGCGCGCGACCTTGCGAGCAACGTGGCCATGCGCGAGGCGGTCCGCGCGTTCGCGGCGGCAGGGCGGTCCCATCTACGCCGAGTGCGGCGGGCTTCTCTACCTCGCGGAGGGGCTGGAGGACGAGGCCGGCCGGGTCCACCCGATGGTCGGCCTGCTGCCGACGATCGGCCGAATGACGCCGAAGCATCTCACCCTCGGGTACGCCGAGATCGAGACGACCCGCGAGACGCCGCTCGGCCCCGCCGGTACCACCGCGCGCGGGCACACGTTTCACGCATCTCGGATCGACCCGGTGCCCGAATGGGTACCGCGTGCTTACTCGGTGCGGACAGGGCAGGGCGAGGCGACGCGCGCCGAGGGCTACCTGATCGGCGAGGCGCTCCTGAGCTACGTGCACCTGCACTTCGGATCGAACCCCGTCCTGGCGGACCGCCTGGTCCGCCGGGCGAGCGCCCGCCGCAGCGGGCGGATGGCGGCAGCGACCGCCGTCGTGTCACCCCAGGAGGGACAGCGACATGAATGAGACCTGCGCACCCGCCGCCGACAGCCGGCCCTGGACCCTGGTGGGTCTCCTGGGGCTGGCCGTCCTCGGCTTCTACATCCTCGCGCTCGACCAGGGGTGGCTCCTCTCCCTCGTCCAGGGCGACCGCGCCTTCGACCTGAACTTCATCCACGAAGCCGTCCACGACGCCCGGCACGTCGCCGGCTTTCCCTGCCACTGAGCGCCATGCGCACCCTCAAGACCGTCCTCGTCTCCACGATCGCGGCCGGGCTGATCGGGGGCGCGCTCGCGTCGGCCTTCCACGGGCTCTTCACGGAGCCGGTCATCGACCGCGCCATCGCGGCGGAGGAGCAGCGCGCGGCCGCAGAGCCCAGGCACCACGGCGAGGAGCCGGTGGTGAGCCGGCGCGGGCAGAAGATCGGGCTCGTGGTCGGCCTCCTCCTGTACGGCGCGACCTGGGGCCTCCTCGTGGGACTGGCGCTCCACGCGACGCGAGGGTGGGCGCGCCCCGCGTGGAGCCTCGCGCCGCCGCGGAGCGTGCCTGGCCGGCCTCCTCGGCTGGTCGGTGGCGATCTTTCCCTTCCTCAAGTACCCGGCGAATCCGCCCGGTGTCGGCGAGCCGGATTCGATCGGATACCGGCAGACGCTCTACGTCGGCTTCATCGCGCTGGCGGTGCTCGGCGCTCGCGCTGGCGACGGCGCTCCGGCGCCGGACCGGTGGCTGGCTCGCGCCCGCCGCCTTCTACGTCGCGTGGGCGCTCGGCATCTACTTCCTGATGCCGTCGAATCCCGATCCCGTGGAGCTCTCGCAGACGATCGTCCGTCCGTTCCGCGCGCTGTCGCTGACGGGCCTGGTGATCTTCTGGGCGGCGCTCTCTGCGGTTCTCGCGATCCTGGGTCACGACCGCGCCGCGGCCCGCTCGCTCGGGCCGCGGCCCGCATCACCAGCTGACAACATCTCCTCGCGCGCGTCGGCCTGACCTTCGGCCGGGAGGTCGCGACGGAGCGGCTCCGCCATCTCGGGGCGCGCGCCGGCCGTACAGAAGATGCGGCGCTGGATCGGCGGCGTCCCGGATCGGCGGCAGGTGGCGGGCCGGCTTCGCTGGCTCCTCATCTCCCGCCAGGCGCCGGGGATTCAGCGCGTCCCGGACGCCCCGCGGGGAGTGCCCTCACCGTCGGCCGGCTCCTGACCCGGCGACGCTAGCGGACTCGGCCGTCGCCGGCCGAGCCGGCGGGCGGCCGCTCAGCTGGGCAGGCCGAAGAGCGACGTCATCCGGGTGGAGGCGAGCATCGCCCCCATCGCGTCATCCGCCGGCCGGCGCGTGAAGCGGCTCGCCGCGTCCAGGACCTTCGGCAGCAGCGTTAGATCCCCCGCGGTGTTGAGGAACACGTCGGGCACGTCCAGCGCCCAGTGCACCGCCCGGTCGATGTCGCCCTGCTCCTCGAGGGGCTGATACCAGGTCGTGTGAGTCCGCTCGGTGGTGGCCCAGGGGCCGCGCGCGAGCGACTTGATGACCTGGACCGCCACCCGGCGCTGCCGGCACGTCGCGAGCAAGTCTTCGAAAGCGTGGCGGTACCGCTCGTCCTGAGCCATGAAGTAGTTGTACGGGAGCAGCACCGAGTCGAAGTCGAAGCGGGCGAGGCTCCGCCGATGCATCGCGGCGATCGTCCATCCGTGGCCGGTGACGCCGATGAAGCGCGTCAGGCCCTGGGCCCGCGCCTCCACGACCGCCTCGAGAGCGCCGCCCGGTCCCATCGCCTGCTCCCAGTCGTCGGGATGGCCGAGGGAATGGAGCTGAACCAGGTCGACGTGGTCGACCCGGAGGCGCTCGAGCGATCGGTGGATGTCCTCGCGGGCTTCACGCGCGGCGCGCTGGCCGGTCTTGGTCGCCAGAAAGAAGTCGCGCCGGTGGCGGGCCATCCAGGGCCCGATGCGGAGCTCGGAGTCGCCGTACCGCGCGGCGGTGTCGATGTGGTTGACGCCATGCCGCAGCAGAAGCTCCAGCGTGCGGTCGGCCTCCGCCTGGGTGGCGCGGGCCAGCGCGGCCGCTCCGAACAGCGTCACGGTGCTCTGGTGGCCGGTCCTGCCGAACTGTCGTCGCTCGATCATCGCCCCTCCGTTGCGCGCCCGCCGTGGTCGAGCCGTGACCGGCGCGCGAGGTCGCCGAGATCCGGCGGGGTCAGCATAGCGCAATCGGGCGGAGGACTGCGGCCCGCCGAGCGGGTCGTGGAGAAGCGTGCGCACGAACGCCTCGGCGGATCGTGCCGCCGAGGCGTCGTGGGCCCCGCCCGACGTCAGCAGACGGCGGCCGGGGCCAGTCCGTCGGTCACCGGCTAGGCCGGCGGGACGGACTCCACGTCACGCGCGTGATGGCGCCGATCGTGCTGCTCCTTGGGCTCGTCGGCGGTCTCGATGTCCCTTCGCTCGGCGAAGTCCTCCGAGGGCTCCGTCGTCCGGGACCGTTCCGGAGGGGTCGGCGCGCCCGGCCCCGGCGGACCCTTCCGCCTGACCTTGCGCGCCCCCGTGTCTCGGCCTGATTGCGCTGCCATCGCGTCGTCTCCGTGCCTAGCTAGGGTTCTCAGCCCGCCGGCCGTCGCGGCGATCCACGCCGCGTGTCGGGCCAGCAGTGGCCATGGGTTGTCCCGGCCGCCGAGCAGGCTAGCCGCCGTCACGCTCGGTCGGCCGCTTGAGCCGGTCTCCCGGTCGCAGGTTCAGGATCGCTTCCGGGAAGAGCGCCGCCAACCACTTGGCGATGTCGTCGACGGTCACGATGCCGACGGGACGGCGCTCGGCGTCGACGAGGGGCACGGTGCGGCAGTTCATCGCCATCATCCGGTTCACCGCGTAGCAGATGCGGTCGTCGGGCCCCACCGCCTCGGGATCGGGCGTCATCACGGCGCCGACCGTCGACTTCGCCGGATCGCGATCGGCGGCCCGCTTGAAGAGATCTCGGTCGGTTGCGATGCCCGATAGCCTCCCGCCCTCATCGACGACGACCACCGCCGCCTGGTCCTGCGTCAGCATCGCCTCCAGGGCTTCCGCGACACTCGCCCCCTGCGGGAGTCGTATCGGCTCGCGCGTCGCGAGGATGCTGACGGTGTCGCTGAGGAGCGCGTCCTGCAGCTTGCGGAACTCGGCCCCGAGGGTTTCCGAGTACTCGTCGTGGTACTCCGCTGTCGCGCCGCGCGGGTCTGGGCGGGATCCTCGAGCCATGTCCCAACGTGGGAGCAAGCACTGTGCCGGAAAGGCATGGGAGGCCGAGTTCGTCGGGATCTGGTGACGTCGGGATGACAGAGTGACGTTCAACGGGCGTGTGGTCTTCGAGATCGGGTCCGAGGAAGTGAAAGGGACTCGTCAATCTATGCCATCGATGAAAGGCTGAGCCCTCTCGCCACAAGACTGGCCCCTCAGTTGCTCATAGGCTGAGCATCAGGTTTTCTTGCCGACCGGTGCGAGCCGGGAGAGCAATTGCGGTTCACGACAGGGTGTCTGCTGGGCGACTAGATGTCGCCCTAACGGTGTGGCGGGGATCCGACGAGACCCAAGACGCCCATGCACGACTCGCCAGGAGGAACGAACATGCGGCACTGGGTGGGCGGCGCGGCGATCGCGGGAATGGCTGTCGTGCTTCTCGCCGGCTGCGAGAGCGACTCGAGCACGAAGGGGTTCTCGAGCGTCAGCATCACCGGCGAGGAGGAGGAGACCGTGGCCGGCAACCTCTGCGCCGTCAGGGGGCACGCCACCAACACCGGGAACCGGCGCGCACGGGTGCGCATCACGTACGACGCGAAGAACTCCGGCAACGTCATCGCGACGTCCGTCGCCGAGTTCGAGGTCGCGCCGTTCTCGAACTTCGACTTCGCCAACAACGTGGCCAACAGCCAGGGCCAGCCCTCGTCGGGCACCTTCGTTCCGCCGGTGAGCTGCGCCGCCATCGACGACATCAGCCGCCGGGATCTCGACGTCGAGGCGAGCTGAGCGTCGATCTCGACCGGCCCGCCGGATGCTCGAACTGTCAGCGGCTTGTCCCGTCGCACGGCCGCCCCTTGACAAGGTGCGAGCCAGGGTTTCCTCTCGTTCCCGGCACCGGTCACAGCCCTGTTAGCCGGTGACGGAGGAACGCGTATGACCCCCGCGATCGACGTGCACACGCACATGCTGAACCGGGACTGGCTGGAGCTCCTGCGCGCCCACGGCCGCCCGCGCTACGAGCTCCGCAAGAGCCTGGACGCCCCCGAGGGCATCTTCCTCGACGGCGCTCCCTTCATGACGCCCCAGCCCGGGCACTTCGACTACCCGTATCGCATCCGCCAGATGGACGAAGCGGGCGTCGACCTCGCCATCATCTCCCTCACGTGCCCGAACGTGTACTGGGGCGGCCGCGACGTGAGTCTCAAGGCGGCGCAGGTCGTCAACGACGACATGGCGAGCGCCCAGCTCGCGTACCCGTCGCGCATCCGCTGGCTCTGCTCGCTGCCCTGGGAGTACCCGGACGCGGCGGTGTCGGAGCTCGCCCGCTCCTGCGACCGCGGCGCGGTCGGCGTGATGGTGCTCGCGAACATCGCCGGCCGAACGCTCGCCGACCCGCTGCTCGCTCCGGTCTGGAAGGAGATCGATCGGCGCGCGCTGCCGGTCCTCGTTCACCCGACGGCGCCGCCCGGCACCCCGGAGATGGCGCTCCGGGAGTTCAACCTGATCGCGAGCATCGGGTTCATGTTCGACACGAGCCTCGCCATCGCGCGCCTCATGTTCGACGGGTTCCTGGACCGCTATCCCGACGTGAAGCTGATCGTCTCGCACGCGGGCGGGGCGCTGCCGTACCTCGTCGGGCGCCTCGACCAGTGCTTCGACAAGATGAACGCCGCCCGGACGAAGACGTCGACGCCGCCGGGCGAGTACATGCGGCGGCTCTACTACGACTCGGTCACGTACCGGTCCGACGCGCTCGCCATGTGCATCGACGTCGGCGGGGCGGACCGGGTCCTCTACGGCTCCGACTACCCGCACAACATCGGGGACATGAAGGGCTGTCTCGCCCGGGTGGACGCGCTGCCGACCGGGCAGCGCGAGGCCGTCCGGGGGCGGAACGCCCAGCGGCTCTTCAAGCTGTAGGCCGCCGGCCGCTCGGCGGGCGATCAGCCGTGCGAGTCCTGGTGATGGGCGCGGGCGCCGTGGGCGGCTTCTACGGCGCGGCGCTTGCCGGGCGCGGCCACGCGGTCACGTTCGTGGCCCGTGGGAAGCATCTCGACGCGCTGCGGGACGGCGGCCTGGTCATCCGAGGCGGGGGCCGCTCGACCGTCCTGCGCCCCCTCGACGCCGTCGCCGACCCGGCCGCGGCGGGCGGCGCGTTCGATCTCGTCCTGTTCACCGTGAAGGGCTACGATACCGAGTCCGCAGCCCGCGCGCTCCGGCCGGCCGTCGGCCCGGCGACCTCGGTCCTCACCCTCCAGAACGGCGTCGAGAGCGGCGAGCGCCTGGGCGCCGCGATCGGCGAGGACCGCGTGCTGGTCGGCACCACGCTCCTCGTGACGACCATTGCCGAGCCCGGCGTGATCGTCCAGGCGAGCCCGGTCCAGCGCATCGAGCTCGGAGAGCCGTCCGGCGAGCTGACTCCACGTCTCGAGGCCATCGCCGCTGCCCTCCGCGACGCGGGCGTCGAGGTTCGCGTGACGCGCGACGTGCGCCGGGCGGTCTGGGACAAGTTCATCCGGCTGGCGCCGGGCGCGACTCTCGCCACCGCGTGCCGGGCGACGCTCGGCGAGCTCCGAAGCTCACCCGACGGGGCCGCGCTCTACCGCGCCCTCATCGGCGAGACGGTGGCGGTCGGCCGGGCGGCGGGCGCGGCGCTCCCCGCCGACGCCGTCGACGCCGCCGTCGCCCTGATCCAGAGCCTGCCGGCGGACATGCGGACCTCGATGCAGCTCGACTTCGAGAGCCGGCGCCGCGTCGAGCTCGAGGACATCACGGGCGCGGTGGTCCGCCTGGGCCGCCGCCACGGCGTGGCAACGCCGACGTACGACGTCCTGTACGGCGTTCTCAAGGCGCGGGCGGCCACGTTCGGCGGCCTGGGCTGAAGCTCCGCGTCACTCGGTGAGCAGCCGGTAGCCGACTCCGGGCTCCGTCCGGAGGAGCTGCGGGCGCGCGGGATCCGCCTCGAGCTTCCGCCGGAGGTTCGCCATGTAGACGCGGAGGTAGTGCGTCTGCT
>CAVXVV010000072.1:0-178237 GCA_963765195.1 uncultured Candidatus Rokubacteria bacterium | reverse complement strand
GGTACAATGGCCGGGCCATGTTTCAGCCCTCCCTCCGGATGAGGCCAGGCCCCGGGCCGTGGCCGGGCCTTGCCCGCCGCCGCCCCGGGGCTCCCGACGTGGACCGGGCCGCCCGCTAGAAGCGCCGAGCGGCCCCGCTGGCGTCTCCTAGAACTCACGCGGCGATTACGCCGCTTCCGGAGGCCTCGATGAGCCAGGACACGAAGACCCTTCTCGAATGGAGCAACAAGTACCTCTTCCAGAACTACGGGCGGGCGCCGCTCTGCCTGATCCGCGGCGAGGGCGCGCGGGTCTGGGACACCGACGGCAAGGAGTACCTCGACTTCGTCGGCGGGATCGCCGTGGACGCGCTCGGCCACTCGCACCCGAAGATCGTGGGCGCGATCCGCGAGCAGGCAACCGCGCTCCTCCAGGTGTCGAATCTCTACCAGATCCCGTCCCAGATCCACCTGGCGAAGCTCCTGGTCGACCACTCGTTCGGCGACCGCGCCTTCTTCTGCAACTCCGGCACGGAGGCCAACGAGGCCGCCATCAAGCTCGTCCGGAAGTACGCGAAGGAGACGCGGGCGACCGACGTGGTGGACATCATCACGATGCGCGGCGCCTTCCACGGGCGGACGCTCGGCGCGCTGTCCGCCACGCCGAACGAGAAGTACCAGCACGGCTTCGAGCCGCTGGTCCCCGGCTTCAAGTACGTCGCCGTTCGGTGACGTGAAGGCGGTGGAGCGCGCGGTCGACAACCGGACCGCCGCGATCATGGTCGAGCCGATCCAGGGCGAGGGCGGGGTGAACGTCGCGCCCGACGGCTACCTGGCCGTGCTTCGCCGGCTGTGCGACGAGAGCGGGGCGCTCCTCGTCTTCGACGAGATCCAGACGGGCATGGGTCGCACCGGGCGACTCTGGGGCTACCAGCACTGGGGCGTGGAGCCCGACGTGATGACGCTCGCCAAGGCGCTGGCCAGCGGCATTCCGATCGGGGCGATGGTCGCCCGGGACGAAGTCGCCCGTGTGATGATGGCCGGCACCCACGGCACGACGTTCGGCGGAAACCCGTTCGCCACGACGGTGGGCGTCGCGACCTTCACCACGATGCTCGAGGACAAGCTTCCGGAGCGTGCCGACCGGGTGGGCACGCACCTGATGCAGCGCCTGCGCGCCCTGGCGGCGACGGTTCCGGCGATCAAGGAGGTCCGGGGCAAGGGTTGCCTGATCGGCATCGACCTCGATCGCCCCGCCGGCCAGGTCGTCGATGCGTGCCGCGATCGGGGCCTCCTCGTCCTGACCGCCGGGGAGAAGATCCTCCGCATGACGCCGCCGCTCATCGTCGACGAGAACGACGCCGACCGCGCGGTGGCGATCGTCGGGGACGTCCTCAAGCAACCCAAGCCATGAAGCACTTCCTCTCGATCGCGGACCTGTCCGCCGAGGACGTCGAGGATCTGTTCCGCCTCGCCGCCGAGTGGAAGCGGCGGACGAAGGCGAGGGAGGTGGGGACTCCGCTCGCCGGCCACTCTCAGGCGCTGGTCTTCGAGAAGCCGTCGCTCCGGACGCGGGTGACCTTCGAGGTGGGCATGGCCCAGCTCGGGGGGGCCTCCGTCTACCTCGCCGGCCAGGACATCGGCCTCGGCAGGCGGGAGTCGATCGCCGACGTGGCCCGGAACCTCGGGCGGTGGGTGGACGTGATCGTCGCCCGGACGTTCGCCCAGGCGACGGTGGACGAGCTCGCGCGCCACGCCGGGATCCCCGTCGTCAACGCGCTCTCCGACCGCGAGCACCCGTGCCAGGCGCTCGCCGACTTCTTCACCCTGTGGGAGCGGGGCGTCGACCTCCGAGGGGTGAAGCTCGGCTGGATCGGCGACGGGAACAACGTGTCCCAGTCGCTGATGCTCTTCGCCGCGCTCGTGGGCACGGAGATGTCCCTGGCGGTACCCCCGGGGTACGAGCCCGACCCGCGCGTGCTGGAGATGGCCCGGGCGTGGGGCGGGCGCATCACGGTGACCGACGACGTGCCGATGGCGGCCCGCGACGCCGACGCCATCTACACCGACGTGTGGACCAGCATGGGGCAGGAGGCCGAGCGCGAGCGCCGCCTCGAGGCCTTCTCCCGCTACCAGGTGAACGACAGGGTAATGGGCTTCGCCAAGCCGGGGGCGGTCGTGATGCACTGCTTGCCGGCACACCGGGGCGAGGAGATCACCGACGCGGTGCTCGACGGGCCGCGGAGCGTCGTGCTGGACCAGTCCGAAAACCGGCTGCACGTGCAAAAGGCCGTCCTGCTGCGGCTCCTGGGCAAGGGCTAGGCCGGGAGCCCACTCATGAACGGACCCAAGAAGATCGTCCTCGCGTATTCCGGCGGCCTCGACACCTCGGTCATCCTGGCCTGGCTGAAGGAGACGTACGGAGCCGAGATCGTCGCCTACACGGCGGACCTCGGCCAGGCCGAGGAGCTGATCCCCGTCCGAGAGAAGGCGCTCCGGACCGGGGCGAGCTCGGTCCACATCGTCGATCTCCGGGAGGAGTTCGTCCGCGACTTCCTGTTCCCCGTGCTGCGCGCCAACGCGACCTACGAGGCCGGATACCTCCTGGGCACATCCTTCGCCCGGCCGCTGATCGCGAAGGGGCAGGTGGCGGTGGCCCGCGCCGAGGGGGCGGACGCCGTCGCCCACGGCGCGACCGGCAAGGGGAACGACCAGGTGCGGTTCGAGCTGACCTACGCCGCGCTCGCCCCGGATCTCCGCATCGTGGCGCCCTGGCGCGACTGGGACCTCCGCTCGCGGACGGACCTCATGGCCTACGCCGAGCGCCACGGGATCCCGGTCCCGACCACCCCGGCCCGGCCGTACTCGATGGACCGGAACCTCTTCCACATCTCCTACGAGGGCGGGATCCTCGAGGACCCCTGGGCCGAGCCGCCGGACAAGATGTTCCTCCTGACCCGGTCTCCCGAGGAGGCCCCCGACTTCCCGACCCACATCGAGATCGAGTTCGAGGCCGGCAACCCGGTGGCCGTGGACGGCCAGCGGCTCGGTCCGGTGGCGCTGCTCGAGCGGCTCAACCGGATCGGCGGCGAGAACGGCGTCGGCCGCATCGATCTGGTGGAGAACCGGTACGTCGGCATGAAGTCGCGCGGTGTCTACGAGACGCCCGGGGGCACGATTCTCCACGCGGCGCACCGGGGGCTCGAGTCCATCACCATGGACCGGGAGCTCCTCCACCTCCGCGACTCCCTGGTGCCCCGCTACGCCGAGATGGTCTACTACGGCTTCTGGTACGCCCCCGAGCGCGAATCGCTCCAGGTCTTCATGGACCACGCGCAGCGCGACGTCACCGGCACCGTGCGGCTCAAGCTCTACAAGGGGAACGTCACGGTGGCCGGGCGCCGGTCGCCCCGCTCGCTGTATCGGCAGGACGTCGTCACCTTCGAGGCCGACTCGGTGTACCGCCAGAAGGACGCCGAAGGCTTCATCCGCCTGAACGCGCTCCGCCTTCGCATCCGCGCCCTGCGCGACCAGGACAGACCCGCCGGCCGTCCGTGATCGACGTCGCGCTCACGCTCGAGGAGGTGCGGGGGATCCCGCTCGCCGGCGTGACCGCGGTCGCCATCGACGTGGTGCGCGCCTCCACGACCATCGTGGCCGCCCTCGCCGGCGGCGCGCGGGCGGTCCTGCCGGTAGCCACCCCCGACGAGGCGCGCGTTCTGGGACGGCGGGATGGCCTGGGCCCGATGCTGATCGGCGGCGAGCGGGGCGGCGCGCCGCCGCCCGGCTTCGACCACGGCAACTCCCCGGCCGAGTACACGCCCGACCGCGTCCGCGGCCGCACGGTGGTCTTCACGACGACGAACGGCACGCGCGCCCTCCTCGCCCTGGCCGGCGCTCACCGGGTCGCGGTCGGCGGGTTCGTCAACGCCGCCGCGGTCGTCAGCTGGGTGGAGGCCGAGCGGGGGAACGTCCTCCTGGTCTGCGCCGGCGAGCGCGGCCGCTTCTGCCTGGAAGACGCGGTCTGCGCGGGGCTCCTCGTCTCCCGGCTGGCGGGGGAGGGTGGCGCGCTGACGGACGCGGCGCGCGCGGCCCGGGCGCTGTGGGACCGTTACGCGAGCGACCTCGGCGCCATGCTGGCTGACGCCGCGTGGGCCCAGGCCCTGGTCGGGCAGGGGCGCGGCGGTGACCTCCCCCTGTGCGTCGCTCTCGACGTCCACGGGGTGGTGCCGATCCTTCGGGATGGCGCCCTGGTAGCAGCCTCCGATATCTTGACCCCCCTCGGGGCACCCCCCCATAATGATTCGGTGCGACGGGCGCCCGGAGGCGAGGCGTGAATCTACCGACACAGCTGACCGTCGGCCGCATCTGTCTCGTTCCGCTCGTCGTTGCCTTCCTCATCTCGAACGAGTCCACCCACGCCATCGTGGCGGCGGTGCTGTTCGCCGGAGCCGCCCTGACCGACTGGCTGGACGGCCTGATCGCCCGGCGGCGGGGTCAGGTCACGACGCTCGGCAAGCTCCTCGATCCGGTCGCCGACAAGGTGCTGGTCTCCGCCGCGCTCATCTCGCTGGTGCAGGTGGGCACCGTCCAGGCGTGGATGGTCGTGATCGTGATCGGGCGGGAGTTCGCCGTCACCGGGCTCCGGAGCGTATCGGCGGCCCAGGGGCTCGTCATCGAGGCCTCCGACCTCGGCAAGTACAAGACCGTCGCCCAGTACCTGGCGGTGTCCCTCCTGATCCTCGAGCGGAGCGTGCCCGCCGGGTTTGACTCCGAGTTCGTCTACGTCTCGCGCGGGATGCTCTGGGCGGCGCTGGCGCTGACGGTGCTCTCGGGCATCGACTACTTCGTCCGCTTCTATCGCGCGTCCGACGTCGACTCCCTGGTCCGCGGAGAGGATCGCTGGCGCTGAGCGCGCTGTGGCTCGCCGGCGCCTACCTAGTCGGCGCCATCCCGGTGGGCTACGTGGTCGCGCGCATCCTGGGCATCGACATCCGCAGCCGCGGCAGCGGCAACATCGGCGCTACCAACGTCCTCCGGACCGCGGGCTGGACGCCGGCCGTCGCCACGCTGCTCGGTGACATCGCCAAGGGCTACGTCGCCACTTGGATCGGCAGCCGGGCGGGGCCTGAGCCCGGCTGGGCGGGCGCCGCGGCGGTCCTCGCCGTGGTCGGCAACTGCTGGCCGGTCTTCCTCGGATTCCGCGGCGGCAAGGGCGTGGCCACGGGCCTCGGGGCGTTCCTCCGCATCACGCCCTGGGCACTCATCCCGGCCGCGGTCGTGTGGGGCTGCCTCGTCGCCTCGTTCCGGTTCGTCTCGCTCGCGTCGATCTGCGCGGTGCTCGGGCTCCCGCTGGCGATCCTGGCCCTCGGATACCCGGCGGCGCTCGCCCTCGCCGGGCTCGCCGTGGCGATCATCGTGACCGCGCGGCACCACCAGAACATCCAGCGCCTCCTCGCGGGCACCGAGAACAAGTTTGGCGGATCCCGCCCGGGCTCGGGAGGCGTGGTGACCGAATCGGGCAAGGCGCGGTGACGGCAGGCCGGCTGGCGATCGTGGGTGCGGGCGCTTGGGGCACGGCCCTCGCCGTCCAGGCGACTCGCGCGGGCTTCACGCCCCGCCTGTGGGTGTTCGAGCCCGAGCTCCTCGAGATCCTGCGTGGATCCTTCGAGAATTCCTGGTTCCTGCCCGGCGTGCGGCTGCCGGAAGCGATCGAGCCCCATGGGGACCTCGCGGCGGTCGTCCGGGACGCCGAGACCGTGGTGATCGCGGTTCCGTCCCATGTCTTCCGGGATGTGGCCCGCGCGCTCGCGCCCCACCTCGCGCCCGGCGCGCGCGTCCTCTCCGCGGCGAAGGGCCTGGAGGAGGACCGCCTCGCCCGGATGTCCGAGGTCCTCGGCGAAGAGCTTTCGCCGGGGCACGCGGGCCGCGTCGCCGTGCTGTCGGGGCCAACGTTCGCCCTCGAGGTGGGACACGGCCGCCCCACCGCGGCGGTCCTGGCCACTCCCGACCCCGAGCTGGCGCGCTCCCTCCAGGCGGCGCTGTCGTCGACGACGTTCCGCCTCTACACGCAGTCCGACGTGACGGGCGTCGAGCTAGGCGGTGCCCTCAAGAACGTGATGGCAATCGCCACCGGGATCGCTGACGGCCTCGAGCTCGGCTACAACGCGCGCGCGGCCTTGCTGACCCGCGGGCTTGCCGAGATCACGCGCCTCGGGGTCGCGCTGGGCGCCCGCCCGCGGACCTTCGCGGGCCTTGCGGGGCTGGGCGACCTGATTCTGACCTGCACCGGGGAGCTGTCCCGGAACCGCCGCCTCGGGCTCGCCCTCGCGCACGGACAATCCCTGGCGGAGTGGCAGGCCAGCACGCGCTCGGTGGCGGAAGGGGTTCGCACTGCCCAGGCCGGCCTTGCCCTCGCCGGCCGCGCCGGGGTGGAGGCGCCCATCATCGCCGAGGTCGCCGCCGTGCTCTTCGACCGCAAGGCGCCGCGAGAAGCCCTCCTCGCGCTCCTGTCGCGATCCGCCCGGCCCGAAGAGGAGTCGTACAACCTCACGGGAGCCGCCGATGCCTGAGCTCCGCAAGGACCCGGTGGTCGAGCGCTGGGTCGTCATCGCGACCGAGCGGGCGCGACGCCCGATGGACTTCGCACCCGAGACGGTGGCGCCGCGCGGGCGGGAGGGATGCCCGTTCTGCCCCGGCCATGAGGACCGGACGCCCCCCGAGGTGTACCGCTCGGGCGGCTCGGAGGACGGTCCCTGGAGTGTCCGCGTCGTGCCGAACAAGTTCCCGGCACTCCACCTGGACGGCGAGGTGCAGGCGGTCGGGGAGGGGATCTACGACCGCATCGACGGGGTCGGGACGCACGAGGTCGTCATCGAGACACCGGACCACTTCGCGGGGCTCGGCACGCTTCCCGCCGCCCACGTCGGCGAGGTCCTGGTGGCGTACCGGGAGCGCCTCCTCGCGTTGCGGAAGGACCCGCGCCTCGAATACGTCCTGATCTTCAAGAACCACGGTGTGGCGGCGGGAGCGTCGCTCGAGCACCCGCATTCCCAGCTGATCGCAACGCCAATCCTGCCGGAGCTGGTGGTCGAGGAGCTCGAGGGCGCGGTTCGTTACTTCCGAATGAAGGAGCGCTGCGTCTGGTGCGACATCGTGCGGCAGGAGCGGCGGGACGGCGCCCGGCTCGTGCTGGAGGAGGAGGGTTTCGTCGCCGTCGCGCCCTACGCCTCGCGCTTCCCCTACGAGCTTTGCGTCCTGCCGACCACCCACCGGGCGAGCTTCGAGAGCCTGCTACCGGACGAGGTGGACGCCCTGGCGCGTCTGCTCCGCGAAGCGATCGGCCGGCTGGCGCGGCTGTTCGGCGACCCGCCGTACAACTTCGCGCTCCACACCGCACCCCTCCGGGAGACGGATCCCGAGCACTTCCACTGGCACCTCGAGCTGATGCCGAAGCTCACGCGGCTCGCCGGCTTCGAGCTGGGCTCGGGCTTCTTCATCAACCCGACGCCGCCGGAGGACGCCGCGCGCTTCCTCCGCCAGGCGGGGAGATCGCCGGAGCGGGCACCGGCGTGAGGGCGCGCGGAGGGGCGCGCGTTGACCGCCCGCGAGGGCCCTGTTAGAATCCCTCGCGTCGAGCGGGAATAGCTCAGGGGTAGAGCACGACCTTGCCAAGGTCGGGGTCGCGGGTTCAAATCCCGTTTCCCGCTCCAGTCTTCGGCAGAGGCGGGGAGTGTCCGGCATCGCGGCGAGTCGCCGAGCCGGACCCCCTGCCTCTCGCCTTTTCGGCACCCCGTCCCGCGCCGGGCTGCCGCCTGGCTGCAGCGTCTTGAGGCGTCTCGCCCTCCCTCGTGAGAGCATCGATACAGAGACCGAGTAGACGCGGGCGCATCCTGGAGAGCCCTGAGAGGGGTCGCGTATGACGTCGATCAGTGAGGGCACGTTCGAGAGCTCGGAATCGTATCGCACCGCGCTCCAGCAGCTAGACGCGGTCGCCAAGCGGCTGGCGCTCGATCCCGGAGTGCACGAGCGCCTCAGGTATCCCAGGCGGGCGCTGGTGGTCAGCGTGCCCACGCGCATGGACGACGGCCGGACGGAAGTGTTCCTCGGCTACCGGGTCCATCACTGCACGATCCTCGGGCCCACCAAGGGCGGTATCCGCTACCATCCCGGCGTCACGCTCCCCGAAGTCTCCGCGCTCGCGATGCTCATGAGCTGGAAGTGCGCCCTGATGCAGCTGCCGTACGGGGGCGCCAAGGGCGGCGTGGCCTGCGACCCCGGCTCGATGAGCCGGCGCGAGCTCGAGCACATGACTCGGCGCTACACCGCCGAGATCATGCTGGTGATCGGCCCGGACCTGGACATACCGGCTCCCGACATGGGCACCGACGAGCAGACCATGGCGTGGATCATGGACACGTACGCCATGACCCAGGGCCGCACGGTGCCCGGCGTCGTGACCGGGAAGCCGCTTCTGGTCGGCGGCTCGGCGGGCCGGCGCGACGCCACCGGCCGCGGGCTCGTCTACGTCCTCTCCCAGGCGGTCCGTGAGGCGGGACTCGAGCTTCGCGGCTCGCGGGTGGCCATCCAGGGCTTCGGCAACGTCGGCTCGGTGACCGCTCGGCTCCTGTGGCGTGAAGGAGCGCTGGTGACCGCCGTGGTGGACGCCAAGGGCGGGGTCGTTCAACTCGCGCGGCCTCGACATCCGGGCTCTGGCGCTCCACGCCAAGGAGGCCGGCACGGTGGCCGGGTTCCCCGACGCCGATCCCATCACCACCGCCGACCTGCTCGAGCTGCCGTGCGACGTGCTGGTGCCGGCGGCCCTCGGGGGCCAGATCACCGAGCAGAACGCCGACCGCGTGCGCGCAAAGATCATCGCGGAAGGCGCCAACGGTCCGACGACGCCCGAGGCGGACGGGATCCTCAACGACCGGGGCGTGCGACTGATCCCGGACATCCTCGCGAATGCGGGCGGCGTCATCGTCTCGTACTTCGAGTGGGTGCAGGGACTGCAGTACCACTTCTGGCGGGAGAGCGAGATCAACTCGCGGCTCCAGGAGATCATGACCCGGGCGTTCAGCCAGGTGAACGCCATGGCCAAGCGCGAACGGGTCGACCTCCGGACGGCGGCACTGATGGTCGGCGTCCGGCGGGTCGCCGACGCCTTCCAGCTACGCGGCTTCTATCCGTAGAGCCGGGCGAGGGTGTCACGGCGGCCGCGCCGCTCGCGGAGCATCCAGCACGGTCCAGGCTCACCCGCGTAGAGAGCTTCACGCTCCAGATCCTCCGGAGTCAGCGGCGCTCGATGTGCGGCGGCTCGTACGGCTTCGCACTATCGGGGGTCTCGGCCATGCGTCGGTCCTCCGCGTGAGGTGGTTAGGTCGGCGTGAGCCTACCACAGCGTCTGCCGAGGCGCGGAGAAGTGCGGCCTCCGATCACCTCTGCGCGAGCCACTCGCGCGTCGCGAGAGCGACGAGCGGGTATTCCTGAAGATGCTGTAGAATGCGTGGGTCTGCCTCACGCACTCGACCGAGAAAGCGGCGCCGCCCGTGGTCAAGGGCGACGGTCTGCAAGACCGTCGCTGTCCTTCGTCGTTTCGCACACTTCCATGCCAGGTCTTGCACGGCGCGCAGTCGTCGAGCGGACACGCGTCCGACGAAGCCCTACGTTCGATGATCGACAACGGCGAGCGCAAGAGTCCGTCACTGCCCGTGCTGAAGCGCCTCGCCAAGACCCTCGGCGTGCCGGTGACGGCGCTGCTGGAGTGAGGAGGAGTGGCCATGCCCGAACTTCCGAGTGACCCGCACCTCCCACTCACCGCCAAAGACTTGAAGCTCGCCGAAGCGCGCCAAGTGGCTGCCCGCGACGATATCGCCAAAGGGCGCGCCAGCGTGGCGAGAGCGCGCGCGGCGATCACACGAGGCCGGGAGATCCTCGTTCGTCGCGCCAAGGCCGGAGAGCTCGATCCGGTGCTCGCGCCGGTCCGGGCCAACTTGGATGCGGCGGAGGCGGACCTGAATGCGGCTCTCGACAGGCTGCACGCGGCAGAGGCTCGGCTCGCGGTCGGCCAACGTCGACTCGACGAGGCGCGGGAGCAAGCTCGCGGTGCGAAGGCCCGGCGCGCCGTTCGAGCGTCTCGAGGGAAAGGGGCCAACGACGATGAAGGATAGACAGGCGGGTGACTCGAAGTTTGTGCAGATCACCGCATCGGTTCACGGTGGCGAGATTCTGCTGTACGCCCTCGACGAGGCCGGCGACGTGTGGCGCTTCGATGACAAGACCCGCCAGTGGGTCAGGCTGCCCCGAGATCGACGGTAAGCAAGACGCCCGCGCGCGGTGCGGAGAGGAGAGGGGTGAACCTCGGAATCTGTAAACGTGGTCGACCGACGCGCCACCGCATCCGTGACTGGAGGCGCCGGAATCGCGCGGAGTGACGACGGCTGTGCGATCACCCCGGCCCACCTCCGCGGGGCGGTCGAGCGGCTCGAGGGTCGGACGACGCGCCCGGTGCGCCCGCCTCAGCACATGATTCAGCACAAAGTGGTACAATCCACCCCGTTGTCACCAGGGCCGACGCGTAACCACGCGTCAGCATAAGCACGGCGGCGTAGCCAAGTGGTTAAGGCGACGGTCTGCAAAACCGTTATTCGGCGGTTCGAATCCGCCCGCCGCCTCCATTCTTCCTAGTCCTCGTCTCGCCCGCCTCCGCGGCATCTCCGGAAGCTTTGCAGCCACGCCCGGGCATGCGTCGGCCGACGTGTTCGTAAAATGGAACCGGCGGCGCCGGGGGGCGGCGTTTCAATCAGGAGACAGACCGGGACCTCTCATCCTCCCGGATGTGACTGAAGTAAGACATGCGGATGGTTCTGCTGATACTCATGGTGCTGACGGCGGCGGGCTGCGCGGGCGCGTCTGCGCCTCAGGTCCAATCTGGCCCCAACCCGCCCGAGGCCTGCGTGGACAGATTCTCGGGGAACATCGCGCGGACCTGCCGTTGACGCCGGCTCTCGGGCGCTACCGGGGCGTACGGGGGATGTTGCCCGGCACCGTGCCGTGGGGAGCGTGATACAGGACGAACTCGCCGTTGTCCTTGACGTCGACCCACGCCACGCGACCCTTTCCGTGGATGGCGTTGATCTGATCGCGCAGCGGTGCCACCTTCTCCTCGCTGGCCCACTGCCTGCGCCGCATGGCCGGCGCGGTCGCCATGTAGTGAAGCTCGGGAGTGTCCTGCCGCTCCCAGCGGACACTCGTGCCCCCCTTGAGGGGCACCGTCGTGTCCTTGCACAGCGTGCACTCAGCTTGTTCGGATGCGCTCATCTCTCCCGCCTCGTCACTGCCCCGTCACTACCGCTCGCCAGAAGAAGCGAACCCATGATCGTGTCCATCGGACAGGGGTGGGCCCAAAGCCTCGCGGATCTCCGCCAGCAGCCCGCCAACCGTGAGGCAGACCAGGAAGGCCACGAGAACGACGTCGGCGTTATCCATCGCGTGCGCTCAGTACCATCGATTTACCACTCCGGAGGGCTCGCTACCAGACCTACTTCCAGTCACGGGCGCTGATGGTGGGCGATACTGCCCACGGCGGTAGGCGACGTATCATAGGAGCGCCATTCTGCAGATGCCGGGGTGGCGAAACTGGAATACGCGGTGGACTTAAAAGCCTAGCGGCGCGGTGCGCACGTGCACCCGCGTCTACCCACGTGCCCCTACGTTCTCATAGTGTTTTCACGTCGATCGGTCCCATTGCTCAGCCGGATCGATCTATGTCCACATAGGTACACATTGGAGCATCCGTGGTGTGGCACTTGGGTTTTACTTGGGTTCTCCACGGGGGGTGATTATGGCCGACGAGAAGGCTTCGAACCACTGCGAGTGCGAGCATCCGGATCACTTCCCCCAAGGAGTCGAGAGCACGGATCTCTTCCCGAAGAGCCACATGATCGGCGAGCCGATCTCGGCGGGCTTATACGAAGTCGCGACAGAGCAGGGGCCTGTGCGCGTGTGCCGGTTCTGTCGGGATGCCGGCCATATGGCGCGAAGCTGAACCGCCGGCTCGCCGGCTCGATGTCGCACGTCCTGACGAAAGGAGAGCGGATGGTAGAACAGCCCAGCGACAAACGCCCCGCCACGGCGGTACGAGACGGCGAGGTGATGGTCTTCACGGAGACGCGGCGGCAGCCCTCGCTGATGGTCCGCAAACGCCTGGCGAAGGTCTTGGGCGTGCCGCTGACGCAACTGTTGGACTAGACGGACGAGACCGTCGGGCCACCCGCCGGGTTCCGACCGGCGGGCGGCCCTCAGCAACTCACGCCCTGATTCGGAGGGACGCAAGTGGCTTCGACGCATCGTACCTACCTGTCGCAACTCGTCAAGGTGGATCTCGCGCACACCGATCTGCCGCTGCCCACCGGCGGGGGTCAGTGGCACTGGGTTCGGCAGACTGGCCGCCGCCTCCGGCTCACGGAGCGGCCCTGGCGCGAGATGGTTCATCGCCAGGTCGCGGCGGTGCTCGCGGACCTGGTGGCCCAGGAGGGGCGCCCATGACGCTCGAGGTGACGGCACTCTACGAGGCGCTCAAGGCAGCCGGGGTCGAAGATAGCCTCGCGCACCGAGCCGCCGAGGCCGTCCTCGGCGTCGAGGATCGGGCGCAGCTCGGGACGAAAGCGGACCTGACGGCACTTCAGCTGGTCACGAAGCCTGACCTGACGGAACTCCAGCGGGCCATGAAGGCCGACCTCGCGGAATTCCGGGTCGGCCTCGCCGAGATGAAAGTGGATCTCCTCAAATGGACCGTCGGGCTGAGCATCGGGACGCTGGTGGCGATGACCGCGCTGTTCACCACCCTCGTGAAGTGGCTGGTTGGCCCGTGACCCTCGGCGATTCGCGACGCGCCGCCCCGTGAGGACCTCGAGCGGTACCGTCGCGAACTCAAGCTGGCCTTCCTCCGTGGGTACCTCGATGCCGACGGAACCGTGACCCGCAGGGGCGACATCCGGTATGTGTCGGCGAACCGCGCATTGCTGGAGGATGTGCGGCATCTCGCGATGAGTGTGGGCATTCGATGCGCGAACGTCTACCGGGACGAGATCGAGAGCCAGTTCGGGACGAAGGTGCATCACCACACGTTGTGGAGTTTCATCTGTACGAATGCCCAGGCCAATGAACGGATCGGCAGTCACACGGACTTCTATCGCGAGCGCCTGAATCAGCAGAGCACCAAGACCACCCGCCGCCATGTGCCGATCTTTCCGTATGAAGCGAAGTGGCGCTTCCCATGAGCCGGGCGTGTTGTTCACGCCCGTGCGTTCGATAACCACGGAGCCACGGCGTCAGCGCGTGTACAACCTCACCGTGGAGGAGACCGACAATTTCGTGGCGGATGGTGTCTTGGTGCGAAATTCCAACATCGGGATGCTGCGGGGTAGACGTGGGTCTAGGGATAGGGGGTCGCGGCCCTCGATCATCAAGGGATAGGGTAGCGAAAATCCCCTTGCAAGAGAGTGCCCGCGACGCGCTATGTGAGACAGAGAGAACGACCCTGCGCGCCCGTGAAGCGCCAGGGTCCGGCCCATGCACGCCGACTCCGGGCAGGGGAGCGCGACGCAAATGGACACTCCGAGCGTACCACCGTGGCTCGATGCGCCCGCATTCGGAAGGGCTGCACGCTGCGTGAAGACGTCGTCGCGCAGTCCGGGGTCCAGATCAGGTCGCGCATCCGCATCGAGACCGGTAAAGGGAACCTCACGGTCTAAACCCTCGGCCAAATCGCCACGGCGCTCCAAGTCCCCGCCGCCTTCTTCGTGGACCCTGGTCTTCATCGACCGACCGGATCTCGATCCCACGGGCGAACGCTGGGGGCGGGCGATCGCGCAGCTCGAGAAGTGGAGTCGCGAATGCGGCGCCGACGGGCGACCAAGTGACTAGAGCCAGGTACGCTCACTCGGCCGCCGGCAGTTCTAGCGGCGGCGGCCCGGCCTCCAGCGAGGGCCGCATTAGCCCCCTCAATTGCGGGATGATCGTCTCGCCGACCGTAAGGCCAGACCGGGGGTCGACGATGTAGTTGAGGAACGCGCTGTCAAACATCTCCACGCCGCTCTCGACGGCGACAGCCGGCCCTTGATCGCGAGCAATAGGGCGCGCCACAGTCGCTTGACTTCCTGGTCGTAGAAGACCGGGCGACCCTCGATGCGGCCTATCGGGCCGCAGGGGGCGACCTCGAGCAGAAAGTGGCGCGCCGCTACGGGCTCGATGCGATGTTCGTCGCCCTCGGCGCACAGAAGACATGGGGACGAGGCCTGACTGAAGAACGGGACCGCCGCGTCGCAGAGCACGTGGCGCCTGGAACTCCGCCGCGTGTCCTCCAGGCGCTCCGGGCACACGCGACACGCGCACTCCTTCAGGAACTCGTCCCCAAGCTCGCGGGGGCTCGGCAGCGCCTCCGCCGAAAAAGAGGCTCTCGACGATGACGGACCAGCCCCGCAATGTGAAACGCGACACCGCCCCCAAGGGAGTCTTCCGGCGGAACGCCCGCGAATGGGCGATCCGGTTTCAGGATGGACTCGGGCACCTGCACGAGGAGCTGATCGGCTCCCTGAAGCGGGCGGCGATCCAGGCGCACGCGGCGCGGCGGGCCAAGGTCCTCGCGGATCCCGCGTGGTGCCCCCGGCGCGAGCGTGAGACGACACGAGCGCACGCCCGGCCTCGGATCACGTTCCGGGCGTATGCCGATGACTACAAGGCGCACGCGGCTCAGACGAAGCGGAGCGGGGCGAAGGAATGGTGCCGCGTCGACCGACTCGTCGACGATCATCTCGGTGATCTCGCGCTCGATGCGATCACAACGGCCCACGTCGAGCGGATGCGGGATCGCTTGCTTACCGCCCAGCGCACGCCCGCGACGGTGAATCGCTACCGGGATCTGCTCTCGGCCATGTTCAAGCGGGCGAAGCGGCTCGGACTCGTGGCCGACAATCCCGTGACGGGCGTCCCGAAGTTTCGGGAAGCGGGCGGGCGGCTCGTCTTCCTCGCCGAGACCGACGAGTCGCGTCCTCTTCGACGCACTGCCGGCGGCGCTCCGGCCCGCCGTGGCGCTCGCCCTTCATACCGGGCTGCGGTGGAGTGAGCAAGCGGCGCTTCGATGGCGTGACATCGATCTGCTGCTCGGCACGGTGACGGTGACGCCCCGACACCAGCTCGCGGGGAAGGAGCGCGGGGACGCACCGTGCCGCTCAACGCCGTCGCCCGACGCGTGCTCGTCGATCTCGCGACGCGACGCACGCGCCCGAACGATCCCGACGAGCTACTCTTCCAGCTCGACTACCGCTCCACGTCGCAGCGGTTCGTGAACGCCGTCGCGAAGGCGCAACAGGCCCAGCGCGCTGCCGGCGGCGATGCGAAGGGCCTCGACGGGCTCACGTGGCACGGGCTGCGCCACACGTTCGCGAGTCGGCTCGTCATGGCCGGGCGTGGATCTCCGCGTCGGTGGCCGAGCTGGGGGGCTGGAAGACGCTGAGCATGGTGCAGCGGTACGCGCATCTCGCGCCCCGGCACTTACAGGATGCCGTCGGGCGGCTCGTGCCGGATGGCGGCACGGCACTTGGGTTTTACTTGGGTTTTGCGGATCGGTCGGCGTCGAGCGTGGACCCTAAATCACGCCCAACTATGCGAGAGTCTTCAGAAAAGCCGGGGTGGCGAAACTGGGATACGCGGCGGACTTAAAATCCGCTACGTCGCGAGACGTATGAGGGTTCGACTCCCTCCCCCGGCACCATCCCGGAAGCACACACCTCGGGTGGCCGATCTCGTGGGCCGCCGACGGCCGCCCGACTGACTCTACCTAGGAGCAAAACTCCCACTGGCCCGGTGCGCTGGCAGCGTGACGGTGAATGTGGACCCCTTGCCTGCCTGGCTTTCGACGCGGATTCGTCCGCCGTGCAGCTCCACGAACTTCTTCGCAAGGGTGAGATCCACGGGCGACAGGCGTCAATCGCATGGGGGCGTTGCCTTCGTCCTGACGTACCGCGGCCGTGAGCGCTGGGCCCCCGTCGCCTTGCCTCGCCGGGCGGTTCGTCGCTATGGTGGGCCGGTGCGCAGCCTCTTCCTCTTCGCGGTGCTCACGTGGATGACCGGCAACCCGATCCTGGCGCTCGTCCTCGTGCTGCTGGTGTCGGCGGTCACGTACGGCTACATCACGGCCCGGCTGTTCCGCGTCCCCAGGGCCATCCACCGGTGGCGGGCGATCCGCGAGCTCGGGCGCGCGGTGGCTCTGAATCCCCACGACGCCAGCGCCCAGGCCGACCTGGGGCGCCTCCTGGTCGACGCGGGAGATCCGGCGCGCGCCCTCTCCCACCTGGAGATCGCCCACACGCGCGCTCCCGAGGTCGCCGAGACGACCTACTATCTCGGCGCTGCCCGGCTTCGGCTGGGCAACGAGGCGAGTGGCCGCCCGCTGGTCGAGGAGGCGCTGGCGCGAGACCCGCGACTCGGCTACGGCGAGCCGCATCTCCGGCTGGGTGACTACTACCTCGAGCACGGCCAGCCCGCCGAGGCGCTCGTCCACCTGGAACGCTTTGCCGAGATGCACGCCTCGAGCGTGGAGGGCCAGTACAAGCTGGCGCGGGCGTACCGGGCAGTCGGAGACGCCAAGCGAGCACGGGCCGCGCTCGACGAGGCTGCCCGAGCCTACCGGGGGGCTCCGAGGTTCAAGCGACGCGAGGAGCGCCTCTGGCGGCTGCGGACGGCCTGGTTGCGCTGGAGGTTGCCGTTGTGATCCGACTCGGGTGACCGGGGCGGCCTCCTCGGTGCCGCCCGGGGACCTTGTAGCCAGTGCCCGGGCGGATCGGTCATCGCGGCCAGTCCCGGGCGTGTCGGACCGGCGACGCTGCGCACCGATCGCGCGCACGACCTTGACGCCGGCCGACCCTCCTCACTAGAGTTCTCGCATCGACACACCAAGTCTCGATGCGACCGAGTGCGTCGAGATCAAGGAGGTCGCCCGATGAGGAGTCTCGTCGCATGAGCCATGTGAAGGAGCGAAGCGTGTTCGTCCCGGCCGCCCACGGGGGCGCGATCCAGGCCAGGGCCGGGGAGCTCCTGGCGGTCGTCGACGTCGAGGGCGGCCAGGTCGCCGACTTCGTGGCCCTCCCCGGAGGCGACTGGCGGAAGGCCGTCTCGCCGCACCAGACGCGCTCGAGCCTCCGGCGCCTCACGCTCCGGGTGGGGGACCGGCTAGTGGACTGGAATCGCGAGCCGGTGCTCGAGATCGTGCGGGACGACGTCGGGGTCCACGACCTCCTCTTCTGCGCGTGCAGCCCGGCACTCTACCGCCAGCGCTTCGATCTGACGGACCACCGCAGCTGCCGGATGAACCTCCTCGAGGCGCTGACTCCGCACGGCATCGAGGAGTGGCAGATCCCCGATCCCGTCAACCTCTTCATGAGGACGCCGCCGCGACCGGACGGCGAGTTCGACTTCCTCCCGGCGCCCTCACGTCCCGGCGATCGGATCGTGTTCCGCTGCCTCACCGACGTGATCGCCGCCGTCTCCTCGTGCCCGATGGATCTCAGCCCGATCAACGGAGGGCAGATCACCCCGCTCCAGCTCGTCGTCGGTCCGGGCGCCTGATCTTCGCGCGGTCGTCGGGTCGGCCCTTCAGCGACCTCGGGCTCAGGGCTGGCCGCCTAGGCGAGCAGGACTCCGGTCCCGACCAGGCGGTCGGCCTTCAGCGCCGCCAAGGCGTCATTTGCCGCGTCCAGCGGGTAGGGGACGACCGCGGGCCGGATCGGGATCTCGGCCGCCTCTCGCAGGAGCTCCTCGCCGTCGCGCCGGGTGTTCGCCTCGACGCTCCGCAGCGTCTTCTCGTGGAAGAGGTGAGGCCCGTACTCCATGGCCGGGATCGTGCTCATGTGGATGCCGGCCAGGACCACCATGCCGCCCTTCCGGACGGCCCGCAGCGCCGGAGGCACCACCTCACCGGCGGGCGCGAAGACGATCGCCGCGTCGAGCGCGGCCGGCATCGGCTCGGCCGTGTCGCCGGCCCAGACGGCTCCCAGGCGTCGCGCGAGGTCCCGGTGGCCGGGTGACCGCGTGGCGACGTACACCTCGGCCCCGCGGTGTCGGGCGATCTGGATGACGACGTGGGCCGAGGAGCCGAAGCCGTAGAGACCGATCCGCCCGCTGCCGCGCATCTCGGTTCGGCTGAGCGCGCGGTATCCGATGATTCCGGCGCACAGGAGAGGCGCCGCTTCCGTATCCGTGAAGCCTTCCGGGATCGCGTACGCGAAGTCCTCCGGCACGAGGGCCAGGTCCGCGTAGCCGCCGTCCTCGTGGTAGCCCGTGTAGCGCGACGCCGCGCACAGGTTCTCGCCGCCGCTCCGGCAGAAGTCGCACGCGCCGCAGGTCCAGCGAAGCCACGCGATCCCGACCCGGTCCCCGGGCCGGAAGCGGCGACAGCCAGGACCGAGCCGATCGACGACGCCGACGGTCTGGTGGCCCGGGATCAGGGGAAGCCGCTGCGGCGCGAGATCGCCCTCGATGACGTGGAGATCGGTGCGGCAGATCGCCGCGACGCGCACGCGCACTCGGATCTCGCCGGGACCCGGCTCGGGATCCGGAGCGGTCCTCCGGGCGGAGCCGACCCGGTCCGATCGGGCCCTGGCGGTGCAGCACCATCGCGCGCATGGGAAAGCCCCTCGCCTCCATCTCGATCGTATTCGTACGTCTGGCGGCCGGCCAGTGGCAGACTGGAGAGGTTCGGGCCACTACATCCCAGGGAGGCTCTCCATGACGCGAAAGCTCGTCGCGCCCGCCTTGCTGTCGTCGGCAATCGTCGCCGCGCTCCTCCTGCTGAGTCCGACCGGGGCGGCCGCGTTCCACGAGGCCACGATCCATCTGGAGGCGGGCGGGTGGTTCCCGAGCATCGACGCGAAGGCGCGCTCCTCCAGCTTCGGGATCTCCGGCGACCTCGTCACCAGCGACGAGATCGGGCTGGACGATCCGGAGGTGGTCATCGTCGGGTCGGCGACGCTTCGTTTCGCCCAGCGTCACACGCTCCGGGCCGAGGCGTTCGGCTTCAGCGTGGACGGGAGCAAGCGGATCGATCAGTCCTTCTCGTTCGACGGCAAGGTCTACCCGATCGGGACGCAGGTCGATTCGGAGGCCGACGTCGTGTTCGGCGGTGCCGACTACGGCTTCGACCTCGTGCACACCGAGATCATTGCCATCGGCCTGACGCTGGGCGTCCGCGCGGTCTCGGCGAAGGCCACCATCGAGGCGTCGCTCCTCAACCAGAAGGGGGAGGGCGAGCTCCAGGTCGCGCTGCCCGCCATCGGGATCGTGGGCATCCTCCATCCGTTCCCGGTCCCCATCCTCAAGAGCCTCGCGCTGTCGGCCCGCCTCACGGGCGGCACGATCGGCGATGCCGGGAGCTTCATCGACGCGGACGGCGGCGTCGAGTGGCTCCCGATCCCCGTGCTCGCCCTCCGGCTCGGCTACCGGTACTTCCACGCGGAGGGAGAGAACGACGGAGACGAGGCGGAAGTCGACCTGAGTGGGCCCTACGCGAGCGTGACGCTGTCGTTCTGACGGGAGCCAGTGCTGCGGCCCGCGCTGCCAGCGCCGCCGTCAGGTGTCGCCGTTACACCGCCGGCAGACGCCGAAGAAGCGAAGCTCGTGCTCGGTGACGTGGAACCGGTGCGACTGCCGGACGCGACGTCCCAGGCGAACGAGAACCTCCGGCTCGATGAGGCACCCGTCGAGGTCCTCGATGTGGCCGCAGCGCTGGCAGATCAGGTGATGGTGGTGGGCCGTGAAGGGCTCGGCCAGCTCGTAGCGGCGCTGTCCCTGCGCGGCGTCGGTCGCCCGCACCAGGCCCACGTCGCAGAGGAGCTTCACCGTGCGGTAGACCGAGACCAGGTTGACGCGCTCCACCCCGAGGGCGCGGTGAAGCTGGCTGACCGTCCGCGGCTCCTGGCTCGAGGCCAGGGCCTCCAGCACCGCCCGCCGCGGCCCGGTGATGCGGTAGCCCCGCCGCGCGAGGAGCCGCGGGATCGCGTCTCGCGGGTCCTCGAGGGTGGCCGGCGCCGCGGGGCTCGCGCTCATTGCGTCGTGCGCGAGGGCGGCTCCACGCCCACGGCCCGGTAGGTCTCATCCCCATGCGGCACGAAGGGCCCCTTGGCCTGAGAGCCTTCCGTCGGCAACCCGGCCTGGACCCATCCGGGCAGCCCTTCGTCGAGGACCTTCATGTTCCGGTATCCCAGCTGGTAGAGCTTGCCGTAGGCGAGGCTCGCGAGGTGGTGCGGGCAGGCGCAGTAGACGACGACCAGATCCTTTCGTGAGACCTCGCTGGCGCGGGCCTCGAGGGTGTCGAGGGAGATGGAGACGGCGCCCTTGATGTGCCGCTCGAGGTACTCCGGCTTGCTCCGCACGTCGATGATCTGCGCGGGCGCACCTTTCTTGATCATGGCGTTCAGCTGGGCAACCTTGATGACCTCGAACGTGGACGGCGGCGGGGTCTGGGCGACACCCGCGGGCGGGGCTCCGACGACCAGCATGGCGCTCAGAACAGCCAGGACCAGGGGGAGGAAGCGAAGGCGGACTGGCATGCGTACCCTCCTCGGATCGGTTCGGTACCCCGAGCAGGGTCAGGATACCGCATCGGGCCACCCCCGCGCTCGAATCCGCGACCTAACCCAGCGTCGTAGGGGAGAATAGGCTGCCGGAACCGGGCGCTGGCGGGGTCAGTGGACCGAGGGGCGCCCTCGGAGCATCTTAAGGCGTGCAGATGGGCGAGGCGGCCAGGGAGCGAATGCCCGATCGCGCGGCAGACCCGAGCGGGGACTGCACGTCGGCCAGCGCGGCCCGGCCTCTCCGGCCGTGGCAGCGGCTGAGCGTCCGCCTGGCGGCGTTCTTCGCCGCGGTGACGTTCCTGGCCGTCGGCGCGGTGGGGGTCCTGACCTATACCCGCCAGCAGCGCGAGGTCGAGGACTCCGTCGGCACGCAGCTCCTGAACATCGCGCGCGTGGCGGCTCTCCAGCTCGACCCCCGGCTCCACGGCGAGGTCGCCGCCGCGCGATCCACCGACTCCCCGGCCTATCAGCGCCTCCGCCAGGCCCTGGGCGCGATCCAGGACGAGACGCTCCTGACGAGCCCGATCACGACTCTGGTGGACCTCCAGCCCGCCCGGCAGTCCGCGCAGCTGGTCCTCGCCAGCAGCGGGCCCGGCCGACCGGGCGACCCTTATCCGCTCGCGCCGGAGCTGGTCGAGCCCATGGGCTGGACCATGGGGGACGGCGTGGCTCGCTACACGCGGGTCTACCGGCACCAGGGCGGGCTGTGGATCTCGGCCTTCGCACCGGTCCTCGACGGGCAGGGGCGCCCCGCCGCTTTGCTCCACGTGACCTATCCGGTGGAGATCTACCTCGACCGGCTCCACGAGCTCCGGAACACGCTCCTCTTCGCGACCGGCGTGGGCGCGCTCGCCACCCTCGTCCTCGGCCTCCTTGTCCTGCGCCGCCTCACGCGCCCGATCGCGCTCCTCACGGGCGGCGTGTCGCGCGTCGCGGCGGGCGATCTCTCGCGGCCGCTCCCGGTGACCTCGCGCGACGAGGTCGGCCGGCTCACCCAGGCGTTCAACTCCATGCTGGATGGGCTTCGCCAGCGGGATTTCATCCGCTCCGCCTTCGGGCGGTACGTCTCCCCCGAAGTCGCGCAGGCGATCCTGGAATCTCCGGAGGGCCTCCGCTTCGGCGGGACGAAGCGCGTCGTCACCGTGCTCATGTCCGATCTCCGCGGGTACACGCGCTTCGCCGAGCGAGGCGATCCCGAGCAGGTCATGGAGATCCTCAACGGCTACCTGGCGCGAATGGCCGACGTCGTGATCGCGCACGGAGGCACCATCAACGAGTTCATCGGCGACGCGATCTTCGCGGTGTACGGCGCGCCGGTCCCCCATCCGGACCACGCCGAGCGGGCGGCGGCCACGGCGCTCGCCATGCAGGCCGCGCTCGGCGAGGTCAACGCGGAGCACGCCCGGCGCGGTCTTCCCGCGTTCGAGATGGGCATCGGCCTCCACACGGGCGAGGCCGTCGTCGGCAACATCGGCTCGGAGCAGCGCGCCAAGTACGCCGTCGTGGGAAGCGCTGTCAACATCGCCAGCCGCGTCGAGAGCGCCACCGTCGGCGGCCAGGTGCTCATGACGGCTCGCACGCTCGCCGAGCTCGGATCGCTGGCCCGGGTCGGCCCTCCCGTCGCCGTCGAGGTGAAGGGGCTGTCCGAGCCTCTCGTTCTCCACGAGCTGCGGGGGGTGGGCGGCCGGTTCGCGCGGGAGCTGCCGACCGTAGCGGCGGAAGGGGAGCGCCTCGTCGCCGTGGAGCTTCCCATCGAGTGCTGGGTGATCGACGGCAAGGTGGTCCGCGCAGAGGGCATCGCGGGGCGGGTGGTCCGCCTGGGCCGGCGGGACGTCGAGGCGACGCTGGCGGCGCCGCTTCCCCCGCTGACCAACGTGAAGCTCCAGCTCCGCTATCCGCCGCCGCTCGACCGAGTCTCCGAGGCGATCTACGCGAAGGTCCTGGCCCACGACGGGCCCGGCGTGGTGCGGCTCCGCCTGACGGCGCTGGGCCCTGCCGACGAGGAGGCCATTGGCACGCTGGTCGGCTAGCGGCAAGGCGCGCCCGCGCACGGTCTCCGTCGCCTCGTGGTATCACACGATCAAGCTGCGGGCCGCGGGATGGCCTGCCGGCGGCCTGCGGGTGGGCGAGGGGCGCGACCCCGAGCCGCCATCCGTCGGCCAAGACCAAAGGGGATGACCATGAACACGCGACTCTTCCTCGCTTCCGCCGTTGCCGCCGCGATCGCGGTGCCCGCCATCACCGGCGCCCAGCCGGCCCCCGCGCCGAAGTTCGACGCCGAGAAGTGCTACGGCGTCGCGAAGGCCGGCAAGAACGACTGCCAGACCGCCAACTCGTCGTGCGCCGGCACGTCGAAGCGCGATGGCCAGCGGGACGCGTGGGTGTATGTCCCGAAGGGGACGTGCGCGCGGCTCGTCAACGGAAGCTCGCAGCCGCGGGCTTGACGCCCGGGGCGGGCGGACAGCGCGGGCAGCTGGACGACGGGCGCCTGATCGGCGCGGATTTGACACCTACGTGACATCGCGCGGACCGCATCTCGGTAGGCTCGTGGACCGGAGGTGTTGCCGATGCGACGGGAAGGCAGGGCGGTCGTCGGGCGCGCCATCGGGCTCGTCGTGCTGATGTCGGTGACCGCGGCAGGAATCGTGGGGCTTCCGGCCGCCGAGGGTCAGGCGAGACCCGGGGTCGGGCGGCCCGCGCCGGAGATCGCCGGCGGACCGTGGATCAACAGCGAGCCGCTGTCACTGGCCGGCCTCCGGGGGCGCGTGGTCCTCGTCGAGTTCTGGACGTACGGCTGAATCAACTGCAAGAACGTGATCCCGCAGTTGCGGGGCTGGCACGAGCGGTACGGCGGGACGGGACTGACGATCGTCGGTGTCCATTCGCCGGAATTCCTCTGGGAGCGCTCGTACGACCGCGTGGCGGCCGCGGTCCGGGAGCTCGACGTCCGGTATCCCGTCGTCCAGGACAACGACTTCGCGATCTGGAAGCGCTTCGGCACCTGGGCGTGGCCCACGGCCGTCCTTGTGGACCGCCGCGGCGTGATCCGCTACACCCACATCGGCGAGGGCGCCTACGCGGAGACGGAAGCGATGATCCGGCGCCTGCTGGACGAGCGAGGATGACGGGCGTGCCCCGCTCGCCCCTGGCCCGCTTCGCGGCCTTCGCCCTCCTCGCGATCGTCGTGCCCGCCGTGATCCTGGCCATCCTCGGATACCACTCGCTTCGACAGTGGCGGCGGTCCGCCGACGAGCTCTTCCGCGAGCAGTCCCGGAGCATGGCGGTCATGGTCGCCGAGAAGGTCGATCTGGCGCTCCGGAATGCGGAGTACGGGATCATGGGACGGCTCGAAGCCGCCACGCGAGGCGGCGCCGTCGCCCACGACGGAGTCGAGGCGCTGCTCGCGGACACGCCCCTGATCGCGCGGCTCGCGCTCTTCGACAGGGCCGGCCTCGCTGTCTACCCGAGTGGCGGCCCACCGCCGGGGCTGGCTCTCACGGGATCACTGGCGGACCTCGCGCAGACTGTCTGGCGTGAGGGCGGCAAGGCGCACCGGGTGGTCGATGACGACCTGCTGGTGGCCTGCCTGGTCCGCAGCGGGGGTCGTCCGGCCTTCCTCGCTGTCCTGGCGCTCGACCCGGTCGTTCTCCGCCGCGACGTCCTCGCGCCGGCCCTGGGCGGGCCCGAGGTGCCGCTCCTGACCGTCACCGATCACCACGACCGGCCGGTCTTCCAGCGGTCGAGCGCCGGGCCGGCGGAGGTCCTCGCCACGGTGCCGCTCAGCGAGGCGCTGCCCGCGTGGCGCCTCGCTCTCCACCAGCCGGCCGGCGTCTCCCCGCAGGCGGCCGTCGATCGCCAGGTCGTGCTCTTCGCCATCGCATTCGGGCTTCTGCTGGTCGTCATCGCCACCGGCCTTCTCGCGACCTACCGCCTGGTCCGGCGCGAGACCGAGACCGCGCGCCTCAAGGCCGAGTTCGTCGCGAACGTCTCGCACGACCTCAAGACCCCGCTCGCCTTGATCCGGGTGTTCGGCGAGACGCTCGAGATGGGACGTGTGAGCGACGAGGCCACCCGCCACGACTACTACCGGGTCATCACCCGCGAGAGCGAGCGCCTGTCCCGGCTCATCGAGAACGTGCTCGACTTCTCGCGCATCGAGGGTGGCCGGCGCACCTACGCCCTGGTGCCGGTGAGCGTGGAGCCCCTGGTGCGGGACACGGTGGAGAGCTTCGCCCACGTCCTGGCCCAGGAGGGATTCAAGGTCGACGTGGCGGTCCAGCCGGAGCTGCCCGACGTGCCGATGGACGTCGACGCCGTCACCCAGGCCCTCGCCAACCTGATCGACAACGCGATCAAGTACTCCGAGAGCCGCAAGGTTCTCACGGTGGAGGCGGCGCTCCGGGACGGCGGCGTGGCGCTCACGGTCGGCGACGAGGGCATCGGCATACCGCGCGAGGAGCAGCGCCGGATCTTCGACAAGTTCTACCGCGTGGGACGGAGCGAGACCCAGAGCCGGCGCGGGAGCGGAGTCGGACTCGCGCTGGTGCGGCACGTGGCCCAGGCGCACGGCGGGCGTGTCAGCGTGGAGAGCCAGCCCGGCGAGGGAAGCCGGTTCACGATCTGGCTTCCGTGCGCCCCGGCGGCGGCCTGACCTGGCGGGAGCCGCGGTCATGCCGCGCATCCTGATCGTCGACGACGAGCCCGCGATGGTGCGCGGGCTCGAGGACAACCTCCGATTCGAGGGATACCAGACCCTGGCCGCGGCGTCAGGCCAGGAAGGCCTCGAGCAGGCGTCCCGCGAGGGGCCGGATCTCATCCTCCTGGACGTCGCGATGCCTGGCACGAGCGGCTGGGACGTCCTCCGCGCCCTTCGCCAAAAGGGCATCGACATCCCGGTGGTGATGCTGACGGCGCGCGGGGAGGAGGCGGACCGCATCCTCGGTCTCGAGCTGGGGGCGGACGACTACATCACGAAGCCCTTCTCGCTGCGGGAGCTCCTGGCCCGGGTCCGCGCGGTCCTGCGTCGACCCGGTCCCCGGCAGCGCATGGACGTCTGCCAGTTCGCCGACACCCGGATCCACCTGCGGGCGCGCCAGGCCTTTCGCGCGGGGACCGAGGTGCGGCTCACGCGCAAGGAGTTCGATCTCCTGCGCTATCTGGTCGAGCACCCGGGCGAGATCCTCACCCGGGAGCGCCTGCTCGACGAGGTATGGGGCTACGAGCGTTTCCCGACGACGCGGACGGTGGACACCCACGTCCTGCGGCTCCGCCAGAAGTTCGAGCGCGACCCCGAGCGGCCGGAGCACATCGTGACCGTCCACGGCCAAGGGTACCGCTTTGCTGGGTAACCATCGCGACGCGCCGACGGTCCCCGCGCGCGCGTCGACCGAGGGCGCCGGGCCCGTCGCGCGAAGATTTCACACCCTCGTGACACTTCCGGCTCGGAGCGCGCGGACACTACGGCCGTGGAAGGAACCGCGTCCCGAACGACCGTCTCAAACACTGAAGGAGGATGCTCCCATGAACACGCGTCTGCTCCTCGCCTCTGCCATCGCCGCCGCGATCGCGGTGCCCGCCATCAGCGGAGCCCAGCCGGCGCCGATGCCGAAGTTCGACGCCGAGAAGTGCTATGGCGTCGCGAAGGCCGGAAAGAACGACTGCCAGACCGCGAACTCGTCGTGCGCGGGGACCTCGAAGCGGGACGGTCAGTCGGACGCCTGGGTGTACGTCCCCAAGGGAACCTGCGGCCGCCTCGTCAACGGCAGCACGCAGCCTCGGGCCTGAGGAGCGGGACCAGGACGGCGAGGGCGGGTCGGGTGGTCGTCGACAGCGGGCACGGGCAGGGACTGCCGGCGCGAGCCGGAATCGGGCTCCGGAGCCCGCACGTCGACGAGGTCCGCGCGACCCGCCCCGCGCTGTCCTGGCTGGAAGTCCATCCGGAGAATTATCTCGGCGGGGGACCCGCGGTGCGGGCCCTCGAGGCGATCCGCGCCGACTATCCTCTGTCGTTCCATGCCGTCGGGCTGTCGGTCGGGAGCGCCGAGGGCGTGGACCGGCGTCACCTCGACCGCATCAAGGGCCTCGTCGACCGTTTCCAGCCGGCCATGGTCTCCGAGCACCTCGCCTGGAGCCAGGCGGGCGGCGCCTACCTGAATCATCTCCTCCCACTCCCGTACACAGAGGAGTCGCTGGCGGCCGTGTGCCGGAACGTCGAGGAGGTTCAGACGACGCTCGGCCGCCGGGTCCTCGTCGAGAACCCCTCCGGCTACCTCCGGTTCGCGGCGTCGACGATCCCGGAGCCCGAATTCCTGTCGGCGCTCACGGCCCGGACCGGATGCGGGCTCCTCTGCGACGTCAACAACATCCACGTGACGGCGGAGAATCTCGGCCTCGACGCGCGGGCGTACCTGGCTGCGCTTCCCGGCGACGCCATCGGAGAGATCCACGTCGCCGGCCACTCCGTGAACGAGGCGGCCGGCCGGCCCATCCTGATCGACGACCACGGCTCGCCGGTGGGCGACGCCGTGTGGACGCTCTACGAGGAGGCGCTCCGCCGGTTCGGGCCTCGCCCGACGCTCGTCGAGTGGGATACCGCGATCCCGCCGCTCGACACCCTGATGGCGGAAGCCAGGCGGGCCGACGCCCGGCTGCTCCTCGTGACGGACGATGCTCACGCTGCCTGAACTCCAGGCGGGCTTCGCGAAGGCGATCCTGCGCGAGGACGCGGGTGACGTGGCGGCCTCGGTCGTCGGAGACGGCCTGACGCCGGCCGCGCGCGTGCAAGTCTACTGGAACCACGTCTTCTCGAGTCTGACGGATGCCCTCGAGGCCACGTTCCCGGTGGTCTGCCGGCTCGTCGACCGCCGCTTCTTCGGGTTCGCCGCGGACCGCTACATCCGCGCGCATCCGCCAGGGGGGCCGTGCCTCTTCGAGTACGGCGCGAGTTTTCCGGACTTCCTCGCCGGCTTCCCGCCGTGCGCCGACTACCCGTATCTGGCGGACGTCGCGCGGCTCGAGTGGGCGATGAACGTCGCTCTTCACGCGGAGGAGGCCGCGCCGATCTCGCCGGCGGCGCTCGCCGCGGTGCCGCCCGACGAGGTGGGCCGCCTCGTCTTCCGGATGGACCCCGCGGCGTCCTGGCTGGCCTCGCCCTGGCCGGTCGACGCGATCTGGCGGACGAATCAGCCCGGCGCCGACCCGGAAACCATGGTGGACCTTGGAACCGGCGCAGTGCGCCTCGAGATCCGGCGCCAGGACGACGTGGTGACGATGCGGCCCCTGGCGTCCGTCGAGCAGGCGTTCCGATCGAAACTCGCCAGCGGCGAGACGCTCGCGGCGGTCGCTGCCGTGGTGACGGCCCAGGACGCCGCGTTCGACCTCGCGGCAGGGCTCCGATCCCTGCTGGACGAGAGGCTGATCACGAGCTTCGCGCTCGCGCCGAGTCACGCTCCAGGCGTCGAGAGCACGGAGCAGGAAGGCTCCCGCGAATGACGACCGCGGCCTACGGGAGCGCCGTCGCCGGCTCGCGGTCCGGGCTGGCCGGCTGGGTCGGCCGTCTGGCGCGAGTCCCGCTCTCCCTCCACCAGCTCCTGTTCCGCCTCGGCGTGGCGAGCGTCTTCCTCCCGGCCGGCCTGATCAAAGCGTCCGGCTGGGAGACCACCGTCGCGCTGTTCCGGGACGAGTACCGCGTGCCCCTTTTGCCTCCCGCGGTGGCCGCCGCGATGGCGACCTGCTCCGAGCTCGTCTGCTCGACGCTCCTGATCCTCGGGCTGGCGACCCGCCTGGCGACGCTCCCGCTCCTCGGGATGATCGCGACGATCCAACTGTTCGTGTACCCGAGCGCGTGGTCCGAGCACCTGGTCTGGGGGTCCATTCTCCTGTTCCTGCTGACACGAGGCGGGGGCCCGGCTTTCCGTTGACCACCTGATCGCGCGGAGCCGGGACGGCCGGTCGCACTCACAGCGAGGCCGGCCGGAGTTGCGCTAGCGCTTGACCAGCACGACCCAGAGCTTCAGCGGGACGGCGCCCTCGTTCCGCGCGTCGTGCGGCACGAGGGCGGGCAGCCAGCGCACGGCGCCCGGACCCAGTACCTCGCGGCCTCCCACGGTCAGCAGGGTCAGCTCGCCCTCGAGCACGATGCCGAGCTCCGGGTCGAGCCCCACGTGCTCCCCCGACGCCGCGCCGGGCGGGAACACGAGGAGCGCCACGCGCACGGTGTCGTTGTCGACGAGCACCTGCTCGGTGACTCCATTGCCGGTGACCTGAGCCGCCGCCAGCTGCGCCGACAGGACGAGCGCCACGAGCACGGCGACCGCCGGCCAGTGCCCGACGGACGCGAGGCGCAAGAGGCGGCTCATCGGCTCGTCTCCACGGGATACCCGAGGCGGATCCAGGCGGGGAGCCCGCCCGCCAGCACCATGACGTTCCGATGCCCCGCCTCGCGCAACGCCTGGTAGGCGGCAGCGGCCTCTTCGGGCGTGCTGGCATAGAGGACCACGCGACCCGTGCGCGGGATCTCCGCCTCGCGCCGCCGCACCTCGCCGAGGGGCAGGGACCGGGCCCGGGGCAGGTGGCCGGACCGGAACGCTTCCGGCGGGCGGAGGTCGATCACCACCACGTCCTCGCCGGCTTCACGGTAGCGCTGGACGTCCTCGCACGCGATCGCCAGCGGGACGTCCGTGGAGACATGGACCGCGAGGGCCGGCAGCGAGCCGACGGCGGTCAGGCCCACGCATGCCAGCAGCCCGGCCCAGGCGCGCGCGCTCACGGCGTCCGGATCTTCTCGATCGAGACGAGGATCAGCTTCTCGCCCTCGCGACGCACGGTGAAGCGCACCGGGTCGCCGGGCGCCAGGCCGTCGAGAAGCTTCGGGTCGTCCGTCTCGAAGCCCATTGTCATCGCGTCCATGACGCCGGGCAGGGCTTCGTGCGTGAGGAACACCGCTCCGAGCTTGGGGATGAGCGAGCGCACGATGCCGCGCACCGTCCACGACTGGGCACTCGGCCGAGCCGCTTGGGCCCGGAGCCGGTCGATCTCGTCCTGGAGGCTCCGGACCTCCCGCGCCCAGCGGAGGTAACCGAGCCCGATCCCCACGCACAGGGCGAGGTTCAGCAGCACCAGGACCTTCCAGAGCCGCATCACGGGGCATCGCCTCGCATGGTCATCGTCCGTCAGTGCACGTGCTCGGCCGCCACCGGGGCCACGGGGACCTCGCGCGCCAGGCGGTCGATCTCGGCGAGGAGCTGGTTCAGGTCGCCCCAGCCCTCACGGTTCTGGCCGAGCTGCTGCGGGAATCCAGCGCGCCCGGAGATACCCCTGACGGTCGACGAGGAGCTCCAGGTGCGATACCGGCGGCGGCACCGGCTTGAGCCCCTGAGCCGTCAGGTCGCGCCGGAACAGCATGTAGGCTGCCCCCGCCTCCTCGGCGCCGTCGATCGCCAGCGGGAAGTACACCGAGCGGTCAGCGAGCGCGCGATAGACCGCGGCGGGATCCGAGAGCGGCACGCCGATGATCTCGCCACCGCGCAGCTTCATCGCCACCAGGAGCCGGTTCAGCTCGACGAGGCGATCCGTGGACCCGGGCAGCGTGAAGAAGACCAGCAGCACCACCCCGCGTCCGCGCCAGTCGCGCAGCGCTCGGCCCTCCCCCACGCCCGTGGTGAACGTGAAGTCCGGGGCCACGACCGCGGGCCGCGTGGTCGCGACCGGCCCGAGATCCCGCGTCCGCTCGGCCGCGCCGAGGGCCCGCACGAAGTTGATCACGTCCCAGCGCGCCTCGGGCGGAATCTGGCTCGCGAAGCCCGGCATCCCGGATCCGGGAATTCCGTGCGTGACCCACCAGAAGAGGTCGCCGGCCGTGTGATCAGCGGCGTGCTGGGCCGTGAGATCCGCCGGCGGGCGGGGGAGACCCGCGGCCGCCGGCCCGTCGCCGTAACCGGCCACTCCGTGGCAGACCTGGCAGTGGGCCCGGTAGAGCTGCTCGCCCTGGACGATTGACGCGGCGGCGTACGGTACGGAGGGCCGCACGTACGTCGCCGGATTCGCGTCGACGGCGAGCGGATGGAGCGCGAGGATCGCGCCGAGCGCCAGCGCCACGCCTCCGCCGAGCGCGGCCACCCGCCAGCGCCGCGGCCGGATCATCAGCGCCAGGAGGAGCGCGACCAGCCCCAGCGTCGCCACCTGACTGCCGATCGCGACCCGCGTCTGGACGCCGGGGAGCGCCTTGGTCGCGACCCAGTCGAACCGGAAGGAGAGCGGCCACTCGATCTCGTCGTGCCTGGCGGGAGTCGTGAGCCCGAGGACCGCCACCACGCCGAGAATCGCCGCCACCAGCACGGCCTCGAGGACGACATTGCGCCGGAGCGCAACCAGCGCCGCCCCGGCGCCGACGCCCACCGCCGCGAGCCGGCGACGCCAGACCAGAAGATTCCGCGCGGCCAGCGGGATGAGCGCCGCGAACAGCCCGAGCTTCAGCAGGAGCCAGCGCCCGTATGTCGTTCCGAGGAGCGCGGGTACCCCGCCGACCTGCTGCCAGGCGGCGTACATGCCGCTCACCGCGAGGACGGTGACCGCCCCGAGACCGAGACGGGAGAAGCGCTCTGCCGCCCTGGCGGCCGCAGGCTCGCTCACGGCCCGCCGCGTCCATCCGAGGCAGAGGGCGAGGGGCATGAGCCCACCCGCCCACACGCCCGTGGCCAGGAGGTGCAGCGCATCGAACGCAACGGCGACGGCGCCGCCTTCCGCGGCGGCGGCGTGGCCGGCCATCGCCCCGAGCCCGAGGCTCGCGGACGCCAGGGCCAAGGCCTGGAGGCGGAGCGGCACCCAGTCCGTCTCGCGATCCTCGCGCGTGAGCCAGAGAAGCGCGGCGAGGAGCACGAGCACCCCCGTGCGAGCGAGCCAGACCGTTCCGTAGCGCGTGTCCAGCAGGACCGGCAGGAGGCGACTCCACGTGAGGCTCTCGCGGGCGCCCGCGCCAGTGGCCACGCCGACCTGGCGCCAGAGGTCGACCACCCCGGCGACGAAGGTCACGGCGATCGCGGCGCCGGCGAGCTTCAGAAGTCGCGCGTCCAGCTCGGCGAGCCCGTCGCGACCCGCCTCGCCCGCCGCGCGGGCCGCCGGGCGCGTCACCAGGACCAGCGAGGCGAAGATGCCAACGAGCGAGACCGCGCCGGCGGCGTGGAGCCAGCGCACGGCTACGGCGGCGAGCTCCATCAGAGGGATCAGCGGACCAGGCGGCCGGGATCGGGCCCGGTGCTCGCGCCGGCGCCGCTCATCGAGTCGGGCGCCTCGGCTGAGCGCCCTCGGAGGATGCGGATCCGTCGCGAGACTCCGCACGGTCGGGGGCGAGGAAGGCCCAGGCGGCCAGGCCGACGGCCGCCACGGCCCCGGCGATCAAGAGCCACGTCGTCCAGTCGACCCCGGTCTTGGGAGGCAGCACCGGCGCGCCGTGATCGGCCGCGACCAGGCCCGGCGCGAGCGTGAAAAACGCCATCACCGTCCATCGGATCGCAAGGCTCCCGGCGGCGCGGAACGTGACTCTAGAGAGCGGCATCGCGTGTGGGAGCGGGGCCAGCGCGGCTCGGGCCCGCGCCGCGCGCGGCGCTCCGGAGGCTATCTTCGCACGGGTTTTCGGGCGCCGCCGCAAAGCTTGACTTCCACAGGGACCGGCAAAGAGAATGATCCCGCTCGGTGTCCGGCCGCCGCATCGCGCGCGGTCGGCGGCGTCTCGAGATCCGCAACCCGGTCGGGGAGGAGCGATGGAGCTGGCTGGCGTCCTGCGGGAGGCCATGAGCCTTGGCGCATCCGACATCCATCTGAAGGCCCGCCAGTATCCCGTCCTCCGGGTGCGCGGGCATCTGATTCGCCTGGAGAACTGGCCGCTCCTGGACGGCAAGGATCTCGAGCAGATGGCGGGCGCCATGATCAACAACCTCCAGCGCCAGCGGTTCGAGCGCGACGGGGGAGTGGACGTCCAGTACACCGTGGCCGGGGTCGGCCGCTTCCGGGCCAGCATCTTCCGGGCCCGGGCCAACATCGGCATCGCGCTCCGCGTCGTGCCCTACGAGCCGCCCACGTTCGAGGAGCTCCACCTGCCCCCGGCCGTCGCGAAACTGGCCATGGAGCCCAGGGGACTCGTCCTCGTGACGGGCCCCGCGGGGTCGGGCAAGACGACGACGCTGGCCTCGATGGTGAACCACATGAACCACCATCGGACCGATCACATCGTGACGATCGAGGACCCGATCGAGTACCTCTTCGAGGACGGCAGCAGCATCGTCACCCAGCGCGAGGTCGGGATGGACGCGCCCGCATTCGCCGAGGCGCTCCGGATCTGCCTCCGGCAGGACCCCAACGTGGTCATGGTGGGCGAGATGCGCGATGTCGAGACGATGTCGGCGGTGCTCACGCTGGCGGAGACCGGCCACCTCGTCCTCTCGACGCTTCACACGATCACGGCGGCGGAGACGGTCAACCGGATCATCTCGCAGTTCCCGCCGGACTACGAGCGCCAGATCCGCCAGCAGCTCGCACAGGTCCTCCGGGGCGTCGTCTCGCAGCGCCTCATGCATCGGTCGGACGAGCCTGGCCTCATCCCCGCGGTGGAGATCCTCGTCGGAACGCTGACCGTTCAGCGATGCATCGAGGAGCAGAGCCGCACGGCCCAGCTCTCCCAGGTGATCGCCGAGGGCCGGGACACGTACGGGATGCAGTCCTTCAATCAGAGCGCGATCGAGTGGTACCAGAAGGGCATGGTCTCCTACGAGGAGGCCCGGCGCACCGCGACGTCGCAGACCGACTTCGAGGTCGAGGTCGAGCGGCTCTCGATGGCGCAGGACGTGGCCACGCGGAAGCCCGGATCGCCGGTTCCCGGTCGCCGGTAGGCGCTCGCCTCACAACCGCCCGTCCCTTCCTTGCCCGGTCTCCCGCCGTCTGTTAGGCTGTAAGCCGCATGTCGTGGAGTCTCAAAGAAAAAGCTGACCGCCTTCTCTCGCAGGAGACCGGCACCATCCGGAAGGACTGGGGGGGCCGTGTCGCGTTCGCCCTGGTCTACCCGAACACCTACGCCGTGGGGATGTCGAACCTCGGCTTCCAGACCATCTACCGCCACCTGAACGCGCTCCCGGACGTGGTGTGCGAGCGCGTGTTCCTGCCCGATCCCGGGGACCTCCCCGAGTACCGGCGGACCGGCACCCAGCCCTTCTCGCTGGAGTCCAAGCGGCCGCTGTCGGACTTCGACCTCGTCGGCTTCTCGATTACCTACGAGGGAGACTACATCAACACCCTTCGCCTTCTCGAGAGCGCCGGCATCCCGCTGCGGCCCGAGCACCGCCGGCCGGAGGACCCCTTCATCCTGATGGGCGGCGTGTGCGCGTTCGCGAACCCGGAGCCGGTCGCGCCGTTCATGGACTTCGTGGTGGTGGGCGAGGGGGAGGAGATCGTCGGCGAGATCGTGGCCGCCTACCGGGAGACCTTCGGCGCGACGTCGCTCGGCGCCCGTCGGCGAGACGACCTCCTGGACCGCCTGGCGCCGATCCAGGGAATCTACGTGCCTCATCGCTACGCGGTGTCCTACAGGGACGACGGTCAGGTCGCGGAGGTGCGGCCGGAGAACGGCGTGCCGGCCGTGGTGATGAAGCGCCGGCTCCGGAAGGTGGACGAGTTCCGGACGATGTCCCTCCTCCGGACCCCGAACGCCGAGTACGGCCATCTGGCGCTCCTCGAGGTCGGGAAGGGATGCGGCCGCGGGTGCCGGTTCTGCCTGGAAGGGCAGATCTACCGGCCCGTCCGCCATCGAAGCCTCGACGCCCTGCGAGAGACGGTGCGCGAGATCAAGAAGGACTCGGATCGGGTCGGGCTGGTCGGGGCCTGTGTGTCCGACTATCCCTGGATCGGCGGGCTCATGCAGGTGCTCGAGGAGGAGGGGCTCCAGGTCTCGATCTCGTCGATCCGCGCCGACAGCCTGACCGAGGGGCTGGTCTCGTCGCTCAAGCGCGGCGGCCACCGTACGCTGACGGTCGCCCCCGAGGCCGGGACCGAGCGGCTCCGGCACGTCATCCGGAAGGACATCACCGACGCGCAGATCTACGAGGCCTGCGATCTGGTGCGGCAGCACGGCATCCCCAACCTCAAGTGCTACTTCATGATCGGGCTGCCGACCGAGACGGACGAGGACATCGAGGCCATCCCCGACCTCGCCGCGCGCCTCCTGGCGCGGCTCCGGGCGCCGTCGCCGCGGGGCGAGCCGTTCGGCCGGCTCACGCTGTCGATCAGCTCTTTCGTGCCGAAGCCGTGGACGCCGTTCCAGTGGGCGGCCTTCGATCCGGTCAACCGGCTCGAGGCGAAGCTCCGCACCATCAAGGCCGGCGTCCGCCGCCTTCACAACGTGCGCGTTCTCCACGAGAACCCGCGCGAGGCGTTCCTCCAGGCGCTCCTCGCGCGCGGGGATCGCCGGGTCGCGGACTTCCTGGAGGAGGCGGCGCGCCGGGACGGCGACTGGCGGAGCGCGCTCCGCGAGTGGGCGGGCGATGCCGACTTCTACACGCACCGCGAGCGGCCGCTCGACGAGACCCTGCCGTGGGACCATCTCGACGTCGGCGTGCGGAAGACGGGCCTCCTGCGGGAGCACCAGCGCGCGGGCCTCTCGCCGGAGACGGCCCCGGCGGGCTGAGGGCAGAGAGCGGGCCATGGCGCAGCATGATCCCGGCCGGGTCGACGTCCAGGAGCACGGCGCCAACAACCAGACCTCGTCGCGGCGGCTCTACATGCAGCTCCAGGCCTTCGGCGCCTGCGACGACCCGAAGCGGCTCACCCAGGCGCTCGAGCGCGCGCGGGTCGAGGGCGTGCTCTACGCGGACGCGATCGATCCCCTCGGCGTCGCCGTGCTGGGCATCTCGGAGGACCCCGCGTTCTTCGTGGGACGGTGGCGGGAGCTCCTCGGCACCGAGCCGTTCCTGGGACTCCGGCGGAAGCCCGAGCTCACGATGTTCGGGCGCACGTACTCGAGCGGCTACGAGGCCGATCTCGAGGACTGGCTGCTCGGCCGCCCGCGACGGACCGCCCTCGCCCCCGAGTGGCCCTGGGCGATCTGGTATCCCCTCCGCCGGACCGGGACCTTCGCGCGGCTCACGCCCCAGGAGCAGGGGGCGATCCTGAAGGAGCACGCCGTGCTGGGCCGGACGTACGGCGAGGCGGATCTCGCCCACGACGTCCGCCTGGCCTGCCACGGGCTCGACACCCACGACAACGACTTCGTGATCGGCCTCGTGGGGCGGGAGCTCCACCCGCTCTCGCACCTCGTGCAGACGATGCGCCGGACCGCGCAGACCGCGGAGTTCATCCAGACGCTCGGGCCGTTCTTCGTGGGCCACGCGCTCTGGCGTGGCTCCGCCACGTAAGCCCGGCCTCTCCTACTTCATCCGTTCCTCGGTCGGTCGGCTCCAGATGCCCCGACCGGGAGGCCGCGGAGACGGCGGTCCGCTACGCCAGCGGGGCGGGGAGGTCCGAGCGCCCCATCAGGTACTGGTCGACGCCCCGGGCCGCGCTGCGGCCCTCGGCGATCGCCCACACGATCAGGGACTGCCCGCGCTGCATGTCGCCGGCGGTGAACACACCGGGCGCGCTGGTCATCCAGTTCGTGTCGCGCCACACGTTGCCGCGCTCGGTGAGCCGGACGCCGAGCTTCTCGAGCATCCCCTGGCGCTCCGGCCCGAGGAAGCCCATCGCGAGGAGGACCAGCTCGCACGGCATGGTGTGCTCCGAGCCGGGGATCTCGCGGAAGACCGGCCGCCCGCCCTCGCGGGTGACCTCGACACGCACGGCCTCCAGCCCGACGACGCGCCCGCGCTCGTCGCCGAGGAAGCGCTTCGTCGAGACCGCGTAGACGCGCTCGCCGCCCTCCTCGTGGGCCGAGGAGACCCGATAGACGTTCGGGTACTGGGGCCATGGGTTGTCCGGCGCGCGCTGGTCCGGCGGCCGCGGCAGGATCTCCATCTGGTGGACCGAGCGGGCGCCCTGTCGGTGCACCGTGCCCAGGCAGTCCGCCCCCGTGTCGCCGCCGCCCAGGATCATCACGCGCTTGTCACGCGCGGTGATGAAGTCCGCGTCCGGGATGTCGTCCCCCTCGCAGCGCCGGTTCTGGAGCGGGAGGAACTCCATCGCGAAGTGGATGCCCTGGAGCTCCCGCCCGGGGATGGACAGGTCGCGCGCCTGGCACGCGCCCCCGGTCAGGAGCAGCGCGTCGTGATCCTGGCGGAGACGCTCGGGATCGACGTCGACCCCCACGTTGGCCCCGGTCACGAACTCCACCCCCTCGGCCCGCATCTGATCGAGGCGCCGGTCGAGCGCGCGCTTCTCCATCTTGAACTCGGGGATCCCGTACCGGAGGAGCCCGCCGATCCGGTCGGCGCGCTCGAACACGGTGACCTCGTGGCCAGCGCGGCGGAGCTGCTGCGCGGCGGCCAGCCCGGCCGGCCCGGAGCCCACCACGGCGACCCGCTTCCCGGTGCGGACCGCCGGCGGCTCGGGCGCGATCCAGCCTTCGGCGAAAGCCCGGTCGATGATCGCGAGCTCGATCGGCTTGATCGTCACCGGGTCGTCGTTGATCCCGAGGACGCACGAGCCCTCGCACGGGGCGGGGCACAGCGTCCCCGTGAACTCCGGGAAGTTGTTCGTGGCGTGGAGGCGGTCGATCGCCTCCCGCCAGTCGTTCCGGTAGACGAGGTCGTTCCAGTCGGGAATCAGGTTCCCGAGCGGACACCCCTGGTGGCAGAAGGGGATGCCGCAGTCCATGCACCGCGCCGCCTGCGTCTCTAGCTTCGCCACGGGCCAGGGCAGCATGACCTGCCGCCAGTCCCGCAGGCGCTCGGCGACAGGCCGGTAGGGCTGCTTGTCGCGCGCGAACTCGAGGAAGCCGGTGACCTTGCCCATCCTGCTAGCCGTGGGCCCCTTCCATGACGGCCCGCTCCCACGGAATCCCTTCCTCGCGGGCGCGGCGCATCGCGGCGAGCGCGCGCTTGTAGTCCCGCGGCATGATCTTGACGAAACGGGGCTGGGCGGCCGCCCAGTCGCCGAGGATGACCCGCGGCCACCGTGCTGTCGGTGTAGCCGCACGTGTCGCCGGAGGAGGTCCTGGACCTCCTGGACATCCTCCTCCTGCGCGAGCGGCTCCACGTCGACCATGCCGAGGTTGCAGCGGCGCCGGAAGTCGCCCGCGAGGTCGAGGACGTAGGCGACGCCGCCCGACATGCCCGCCGCGAAATTCCGGCCGGAGCGGCCGATCACGACGACCCGGCCGCCCGTCATGTACTCGCACGCGTGGTCGCCGACGCCCTCGACCACGGCCAGGGCGCCGCTGTTGCGGACGGCGAAGCGCTCGCCCGCCACGCCGCGGACGTACGCCTCGCCGCTCGTGGCCCCGTACAGGACGACGTTCCCGACGAGGATGTTCTCCTCGGGGGCGAACGTCGCCTCGCGGGGCGGGAACGCGACGATCTTGCCGCCCGAGAGCCCCTTGCCCAGGTAGTCGTTGGCATCGCCCTCGAGGACGAGCGTGATGCCGCGGGGCACGAACGCGCCGAAGCTCTGGCCGGCCGACCCGGTGAAATGGAGCCGGATGGCGTCGTCGGGAAGCCCGTCCGCTCCGTAGCGCGAGGTCACCTCGTACCCGAGGATCGTGCCCACCGTCCGGTGGACGTTCCGGATGGGCAGGCGCACGTCGACGGGCGTGCCGGACTCGAGCGCCGGCCGGCAGAGCGGCACGATCGTGGTCATGTCGAGCGACCGCTCGAGCCCGTGGTCCTGCGGACGGACGCACCGGATCGGCACCTCCGGCGCCATGGGCGGCCGGTAGAGGATCTGCGTGAAGTCCAGCCCGCGCGCCTTCCAGTGGTCGACCGCGGCCCGGACGTCCAGCCGGTCGACACGGCCGATCATCTCCTCCATCGTCCGGAACCCGAGCTCGGCCATCAGCTCGCGCACCTCCTCGGCGATGAAGCGGAAGAAGGTCGTGACGAACTCCGGCGCGCCGGTGAAGCGCTTCCGGAGCTCCGGGTCCTGGGTCGCGATGCCGACCGGGCAGGTATTGAGGTGGCAGACGCGCATCATCACGCAGCCCATCACGACGAGCGGCGCGGTCGCGAAGCCGAACTCCTCGGCGCCGAGCAGGGCGGCGATGACCACGTCGCGCCCCGTCTTGAGCTGTCCGTCCACCTGGACCACGATCCGGTCTCGCAGCTTGTTGAGGACCAGCACCTGCTGCGTCTCGGCCAGGCCGAGCTCCCACGGCACGCCGCCGTGCTTGATCGAGGTCAGCGGGGACGCCCCGGTGCCGCCGTCGTGGCCAGAGATGAGCACGACGTCGGAGAAGGCCTTGGCGACGCCCGCCGCCACCGTGCCCACCCCGACCTCGGCGACCAGCTTCACGTGGACGCGCGCCCGGGGGTTCGCGTTCTTCAAATCGTGGATCAGCTGCTTCAGATCCTCGATCGAGTAGATGTCGTGGTGCGGCGGGGGCGAGATCAAGCCCACGCCCGGCGTCGAGTGCCGCACCTTGGCGATCCAGGGGTAGACCTTGTGCCCCGGCAGCTGGCCGCCCTCGCCGGGCTTGGCGCCCTGGGCCATCTTGATCTGGAGATCGTCGCAGTTGACGAGATACTCGCTGGTGACGCCGAAGCGTCCCGAGGCGACCTGGTGGATCGCGCTCCGCCGCCAGTCGCCGTTCGACTCCCGGCGATACCGGGCGGCATCCTCGCCGCCCTCCCCGGTGTTCGACTTGCCGCCGATCCGGTTCATGGCGATGGCCAGGGTCTCGTGCGCCTCCTGGCTGATCGAGCCGTAGGACATCGCCCCGGTGGCGAAGCGGCGGAGGATCGACTCGACCGACTCGATTTCGTCGAGCGGGACCGGCGTCTCGGCGGGGCGGAGGCCGAAGAGGCCGCGCAGCGTGGCCAGGTTCCGGCCCTGGTCGTCCACGGCGCGCGTGTATTCCCGGAAGATGCGGTACTGGCCGCTCCGCGTCGCGTGCTGGAGCTTCTGCACGGTCTCGGGATTGAAGAGGTGGTACTCGCCGTCACGGCGCCACTGGTACTCGCCGCCCCAGTCGAGCTCCGCGGGGCCCACCGGACGGCTCGGGAACGCGTGCTCGTGCCGGCGGCGGACCTCCTCGGCGATCACGTCGAGGCCGATGCCGCTCACGCGCGAGAGCGTGCCGGTGAAGTAGCGCTCGACCACGTCCTTGTCGAGGCCGATGGCCTCGAAGATCTGCGCGCCGCAGTAGCTCTGGAGCGCGGAGATCCCCATCTTGGCCATCACCTTGAGGATCCCCTTGTTGAGGGCCTTGATGTAGTGCTTCACCGCCGTCTTGTGGTCGATGCCCGGGAGGAGACCCTGCTCGATCATGTCGTCGAGGGTCTCGAAGGCCACCCAGGGATTGACCGCGCCCGCGCCGTACCCGATGAGGAGGCACATGTGGTGCACCTCGCGGGCGTCGCCCGTCTCGAGGACCAGGCCCACGCGGGTGCGCTCCCCGCGGCGCGTCAGGTGGTGGTGGACCGCCCCGGTGGCAAGGAGGCTCGGAATCGCCGCCCGATCGCGGGAGATGCCGCGGTCCGACAGGATCAGGATGTTGTGCCCCTCGGCGATCGCCCGGCTCGCGGCCGTCTGGAGGCCCTCCAGCGCCCGCGCCAGTCCGGCCGCGCCCTCCGCCACCGGATAGACCATGGACAGCGTCGTCGCCTTGAACCACGGGTGCCGGACGTGGCGGAGCTGCGCCACCTCCTCGTTCGAGAGCACGGGGTCGGGGATCACGATCTGGCGGCACGCCTCGGGGGCGGCCTCGAGGAGGTTCCCCTCCGGGCCGATCGTGGACTCCATCGACGTCACGAGCTCCTCGCGGATCTGGTCCAGGGGAGGGTTCGTGACCTGGGCGAACAGCTGCTTGAAGTAGTCGTAGAGCGGACGGGGGCGGTTCGAGAGCACCGCGAGCGCGGTGTCGGTGCCCATGGAGCCCAGCGGCTCCTCGCCGTTCTTCGCCATGGGCGCCAGGAGGATCCGGATGTCCTCGTGGGTGTAGCCGAACGCGATCTGCCGCTGGAGCACCGTGTCGTGATCCGCGTCGGGCAGCGCCTGGGCGGGGAGATCGGCCAGGCGGACCGTGTTCTCCCGGAGCCACTCGGCGTAGGGGGCCGCCGCCGCCAGCTGGCTCTTGATCTCCTCGTCGTCGACGATCCGGCCCTGCGCCGTGTCGACCAGGAAGATCCGGCCGGGATGGAGGCGCTCCTTGATGAGCACGTTCTCCGGCGGGATGTCGAGGACGCCCACCTCGGAGGCCATGACGACCAGCCCGTCCTTGGTGACGTAGTAGCGCGACGGCCGGAGGCCGTTCCGGTCCAGGATCGCGCCGATGACCGTCCCGTCGGTGAACGCGATCGACGCCGGGCCGTCCCAGGGCTCCATCAGCGAGGAGTGGTACTCGTAGAAGGCCCGGCGATCGGGGCTCATCGACTCGTGCTTCTGCCACGGCTCGGGGATCATCATCAGGATCGCGTGGGGCAGCGAGCGGCCGCTCATCACCAGGAACTCGAGCACGTTGTCGAACGTCGCCGAGTCGGACAGCCCGTCCCGGGTGACCGGCAGGACCTTCCACAGCTCGTCGCCGAAGACGCTCGACCGGCACAGCGCCTCGCGGGCCCGCATCCAGTTGATGTTGCCCCGCAGCGTGTTGATCTCGCCGTTGTGGGCGATGTACCGGTACGGGTGCGCGAGCGGCCAGGACGGGAAGGTGTTGGTGCTGAACCGCTGGTGCACCAGCGCCAGCGCCGACTCCACGTCCGGATCCGTCACGTCCGGATACATGGACTCGATCTGGTCCGCGCTCAGCATGCCCTTGTAGATGAGCGTGTTGCAGGACAGGCTCGGCAGGTACGCGAACGTCTGCTCGCGCACGTCGGCCGCCGCGATGGCCTTCTCGAAGAGCTTTCGGACGATGTAGAGCTTCCGCTCGAAGTGTTCCCGGTCGCGCACGTCGGGGCCCTGGCCCACGAAGACCTGCTTGATCACGGGCTCGACCGACCGCGCCGTCGCGCCCAGGAGGGAGTCGTCCGTCGGGACGTCTCGCCAGCCGAGGAGCCGCTGGCCCTCGTGCTCGACGATCGAGTGGAGGAGGGCCTGCACGCGGTGGCGCGGGGCCGTCTCCCGCGGCAGGAAGACGAGCCCGCACCCGTACTCGCCTGGCGCGGGCAGGGGAATGTCGAGGCGGGCGCACTCCCGCTGGAGAAAGCGGTCCGGGATCTGGATCAGGATCCCGGCGCCGTCCCCGGTGTTCGGCTCGCAGCCACAGGCCCCGCGGTGGAGGAGGTTCTTCAGGACGGTCAGCGCCCGGGCCACGGTCGTGTGCGACTTTCGGCCCTTGAGGTCCGCCACGAACCCGACGCCGCACGCGTCGTGCTCGTGCCGTGGATCGTAGAGGCCCTGCGCTGGCGGCATTCCTGGCGTCGTCATCGAGTCACTCCTGCGGTCATCCCGCGCGCGGAGCCCTGGACGAGTCCCGCGCTCCCGCCCGAGCGGGGTCGGTGCCGAGACTACCGCAAGTACTGAGCATTAGCCAAGGCCAAAAGAAAGAAATCGCTGCATTAGCACTCCTAATAGAGTAGGCTGAGCGTGTGCAGATCGAGACGCTGAAGCTCTACTGCGACGTGGTGCGCCTCCGCAGCGTCTCCCGCGGCGGCGCGCTGAGCGGGGTCACCCAGTCCGCGGCGAGCCAGGCGATCCAGCAGCTCGAGACGGACCTCGACATTCAGCTCCTGGACCGCTCCCGCCGGCCGCTCCAGCCGACCCCGGAAGGACGAGGATTCTACGAGGCCTGCCGGACTCTCCTGGCGGAGTTCGACCGGGCCCGGGCGGAGCTCGCCTCCTCGCGGCAGCGCGTCGAGGGCACCGTCCGCGTGGCCGCGATCTACTCGGTCGGACTCCACGACATGAGCCGCCACATGCAGCCGTTCATGGCGATGTACCCCAACGCGCGCGTCCTGCTGGAGTGCCTCCACCCTCACAAGGTGGTCGAGGCCGTGCTGGGGGACGAGGCCGACCTCGGGATCCTCTCGTACCCCCCGGCGAACCGGGCGCTCGAGGTGCTCCCGCTCCGCGAGGAGCCCATGGTGCTCGTCTGCCACCCGAGCCACCGGCTGGCGCGCCGCCGCCTGGCCCAGGCGGCCGACCTCCAGGGCGAGCGGTTCGTCGCCTTCGACCACGACCTGCCGATCCGGCGCGCCATCGACCGCGTCCTCCGCCAGGCGGGCGTCCGCGTCGAGGTGGTCATGCAGTTCGACAACATCGAGACGATCAAGCAGGCGATCGCCATCGCCGCCGGCGTGAGCATCCTGCCCCGGCCGGCGGTGGCCAAGGAGGTCGGGATCCGGATGCTCGGCGCCGTGCCGCTCGGGATCGGCGGCCTGGTCCGTCCCATCGCCATCATCCACCGGAAGCGGAAGCGCCTGCCGCCCGCGGTGGACCGCTTCATCGACCTCCTCCGGAAGGCGGGAGACAGCGAGGCTCCAAGCGGCAGGGCGGAGGGCGCCCGGCCGTGACGCACGCCCGGCGGGTGTAGGATGGAAGGGTCAGAGGTACCCGGCGGGACGGTCCATAACCTTGCGATGCGGCGAGCGTTTGGGTACCATGTGCGCCGTGTGCTCCGGAGCGGGTGACGCCCTGTCGCCTAGCGCCCGCCGACTATCGCGCCGGCCCGTTCGAGAGCTTCATCCGACGCAAGGAGACTGAAGGTCCATGAGCCAAACCACGGCCACCGCGCCGACCCCTGTCAAGCCGAGGCGCATCCTGGACCGCGCGGTCGTGCGCTTCGCCGGGGATTCGGGCGACGGCATGCAGTTGACCGGTGAGCAGTTCACGAGCGAGGCCGCTTGGGCCGGCAACGACATCTCGACGCTCCCCAACTTCCCGGCCGAGATCCGCGCGCCCGCCGGCACGCTCTTCGGCGTGTCGAGCTTCCAGCTCCAGTTCGGGAGCCGGCGGGTGTACACCCCGGGGGACCGCCTGGACTGTCTGGTGGCGATGAACCCCGCCGCCCTGAAGGTGCATCTCGCGGACCTGAAGGAGGGCGGGCTCCTCATCCTGAACACGAGCGCCTTCGAGAAGAAGAACCTCGACCGCGCCGGCTATGCGAAGAACCCGATCGAGGACGCGACGCTGGACGAGCGGTACCGCACGCACAAGATCGACATCACGCGGCTCACGATCGAGGGCCTGGCGGGCCTCCCCCTGAACGCGAAGGAGAAGGACCGCTGCAAGAACTTCTTCGCGCTCGGGCTGGTCTCGTGGATCTACACGCGGCCCATCGAGCCGACCCTCGACTGGATCAAGAAGCGCTTCACGAAGAACGCGGACGTCGCTGAGGCCAACACGCGCGCCCTCAAGGCTGGCTACCACTTCGGCGAGACCGCGGAGATCTTCGCGGAGTGCTACGGCGTCGAGCCGGCGGAGATGGCGCCCGGCGTCTACCGGAGCATGACCGGGAACCGGGCCCTCGCGTGGGGAATCCTGGCCGCGGCCCAGCGGACCGGCCTGCCGGTGGTCTACGGCGCCTATCCCATCACGCCGGCCAGCGACATCCTGCACGAGCTGTCGATGCACAAGCGCTTCCACGTCCGGACCTTCCAGGCGGAGGACGAGATCGCGGCCGTCGGCGCGATCATCGGCGCGGCCTTCGGCGGCGGCATCGGGCTCTGCGCCACGAGCGGGCCCGGGCCTCGCGCTCAAGTCCGAGGGCATCGCGCTGGCGGTGATGGCGGAGCTGCCCATCGTCATCTTCAACATCCAGCGGGGCGGGCCGTCCACCGGCCTCCCGACGAAGACCGAGCAGGCGGACCTGATGCAGGCCCTCTACGGACGCAACAGCGAGTGCCCGGTGGTGGTGATCGCGCCGGCGACCCCCGGGGATTGCTTCTTCATCGCCTACGAGGCGATCCGGATCGCGGTCAAGTACATGGTCCCGGTGATCGTCCTGTCGGACGGCTACCTCGCGAACGGCGCCGAGCCGTGGCTGATCCCCGACCCGAAGAACCTGCCGGACATCCAGGTCCGCTTCCGGACCGACCCGGAGGGCTTCCAGCCCTACGCGCGGGAGGAGGCGACGCTCGCCCGACCGTGGGTGCGGCCGGGCACGCCCGGGCTCGAGCACCGGATCGGCGGGCTCGAGAAGCAGGACGTCACGGGCAACGTGTCGTACGATCCCGACAACCACGACCTCATGGTGCGGATCCGCGCGGAGAAAGTGCGCCGGGTCGCCCAGGAGATCCCGCCGACGACCATCAACGGCCCGGCCGGGGGCGACCTCCTGGTCGTGGGGTGGGGCGGCACCTACGGAACGATCACCGCAGCGGTCGAGGAGGCCCAGGCGGCGGGCAAGTCCGTCGCCAGCATCCACCTCCGGCACCTCTCGCCGCTTCCGCCGGATCTCGGCCAGATCCTGCGCCAGTACCGCCGCGTGCTCGTGCCGGAGATCAACAGTGGACAGCTCGTCCGCGTCCTGCGGGCGGAATATCTAGTCGACGCCGTCGGGTTCAACCGCATGCGGGGCGTGCCGCTTGCCACGCAGGAAATCGTCGACGTGATCAACCAGCTGGTCGAGGGCAACTGATGAGCACCGAGACGAACGCACCGGCGCCGCGATACACGAAGAAAGACTTCGAGTCCGACCAGGATGTCCGCTGGTGCCCGGGCTGCGGGGACTACGCGATCCTGTCGACCATCCAGAAGATGATGCCCGACCTCGGCGTTCCCCGGGAGGACATCGTGTTCATCTCCGGGATCGGCTGCTCCAGCCGATTCCCGTACTACATGAACACCTACGGGTTCCACACGATCCACGGCCGGGCGCCGGCCATCGCGACGGGCCTCCGCCTGGCACGTCCGGACCTCAAGGTCTTCGTGGTGACCGGGGACGGGGACGGCCTGTCCATCGGCGGGAACCACATGCTCCACGTCCTCAGGCGCAACGTGAACCTGACGATCCTGCTCTTCAACAACCGGATCTATGGGCTCACCAAGGGTCAGTACTCGCCGACCAGCGAGCTCGGGAAGACGACCAAGTCGACGCCGATGGGCTCGGCGGACCGGCCGATCAACCCGTGCGCCTTCGCACTGGGCGTCGGGGCGACGTTCGTCGCGCGCACCGTCGACCGGAACATCGCCCACATGGAGGAGACGCTCAAGAAGGCCGCCGCCCACCGCGGCGCCGCCTTCGTGGAGATCCTCCAGAACTGCAACATCTACAACGACATGGCGTGGGGTATCCTCTACGACCGCGAGTCGAAGATCGAGCACGAGCTCCGGGTGGAGCACGGTAAGCCGCTCGTCTTCGGTGCGGCCCACGCCCGGAAGGGCCTCGTGCTGGACGGCCTCAAGGCCCGCGTGGTCGGTGTCGACGAGGTGCCGGCCGAGCGGCTCTGGGTGCACGACCAGAACGACATCGCCTCCGCGCTGGTGCTGGCGAGCCTGGCGAGCCCGCAGTTCCCGGTCCCGGTCGGGGTCCTGGCGCAGGTCGAGGCGCCCATCTACGAGGACCTCATCGCCGACCAGGAGAAGCGCGCCGTCTCCGAGCGCGGCCCGGGCGACATCGCGCGCCTGCTGACGTCCGGCGACACCTGGACGATCCACTGACGGGCCGCGCCCCATCGACGGGGCGCCGCGCGCGGGTTCCGGGGTTTCGGCCGTGCCTTCCGGAAGCGACCGCCGCCCACGTCCCTCCCGGGGAGACAGCATGGACCGCCGCCTGGTAGATGCCCTCCGCGAGATCGTGGGCCGCGACGGGATCGTCTCCGCCGCGGATCAGCGTCTCGTCTACGAGTGCGACATGCTCGTCTACTACAAGGGCATGCCCGACCTCGTCGTCCTCCCGCGCTCGACCGCGGAGGTGGTGAGCGTCGTGCGCCGCTGCCTGGAGGCGGGAGTCCCGATCGTGCCTCGCGGCTCGGGGACGGGGCTCATCGGCGGCGCGACCGCGCCGAAGGGCGGCGTGATGATCGGTCTGAACCGCATGGACCGCATCCTCGAGGTGGACGTCCGGAACCGCTACGCGGTGGTGGAGCCGGGCGTCATCAACCTCGCCCTCACCCGGGCTGTCGAGGGCCGCGGCTACTTCTTCGCCCCGGATCCCTCGAGCCAGATGGTCTCCTCCATCGGGGGAAACGCCGCCACCAACGCCGGGGGCCCGCATGCGCTCAAGTACGGCAACGTGGCGCACCACGTCCTGGGTCTGGAGGTCGTCACGGGCAGGGGAGAGATCCTCACGCTCGGTGGGCCGGTGGCCGAGCGGCCGGGATACGACCTCGCGGGAATCGTGGTCGGCTCCGAAGGCACGCTCGGCATCATCACCAAGGTCGTCGTGAAGCTCACGCGAGCGGCCGAAGCGGTGCGGACCGCGGTCGCGACCTTCGAGTCGATCGAGGTCGCCTCGGCGGCGGTGTCGACCATCATCGCCGAGGGCATCGTGCCCGCCGCCCTCGAGGCGATGGACGAGCCGATCATCCGGGCCGTCGAGGCCGGCGTCCACGCGGGATACCCGACCGAGGCGAAGGCGGTGCTCCTGATCGAGCTCGACGGGCCGGGCGCCGAGGTCGAGGTGCAGGCCGAGGCGGTTGCCCGGATCTGCCGCGACATGGGCTCCTTGACCATGCGGGTCGCGCGGGACGACGCCGAGCGTGCCCTCCTCTGGAAGGGGCGCAAGGAGGCGGCGGGGGCCGTCGGTCGCATCACCCACAACTACGTGCTGCAGGACGCCGTGGTCCCGCGCTCGAAGCTGCCGACCGTGATGGCGCAGATCCAGGCGATCGCCGCGCGCCACGGGCTCGTCGTGGCCAACGTGTTCCACGCCGGGGACGGGAACCTCCATCCGATGATCTGCTACGACGAGCGGATTCCCGGCGAGTTCGAGCGCGCCCTCGAGGCGAACGAGGAAGTGCTCCGCGCCTGCATCGACCTCGGCGGGACGGTGACCGGGGAGCACGGCGTCGGCCTCGACAAGGCCGAGAAGCTGGCGCTCCTGTTCAGCCCTGATGACCTCGAGGTCATGCACGCGGTCCGCCGCGTCTTCGATCCCCGCGAGCTCATGAATCCCCAGAAGGTGTTCCCGTCGGGCCAGCACGCCTGCGCGCCGACGTCGGCCGGTGCGGGCAAGCCGGTGCCGGAGGGCATGTGGGTCTAGCCGCCGCGGACCTGGGCCGGGAGCTGGCCGAGGCGGCCGCGCCGGGGACGGTGGTCTCGGGGCCTCCCGCGGAGGCGCGGAGCGTGGCGGGCGTCCGGCCGCGCTTCCTCGTCGAGCCCACGACCGTGACCGGGGTGAGCCGCGTCCTCGCGCTGGCGAGCGCTCGGGGGCTTGCCGTGGCCCCGATGGGTCGCGGCGCCCGCCTCGGCTGGGGTGCGCCGCCGCGCCGGCTCGACGTGGTGCTGTCGCTCGCGAAGCTCGACCGGATCCTCGCCCACGAGCCGGCGGACCTCACGCTCTCGGTGGAGGGCGGCGCCACGCTGGACGAGCTCAACGCGGTCCTGGGAGCGCACCGCCAGTTCCTCCCGCTCGACCCGGCGCACCCCGCGATCTCGACGATCGGCGGGCTGATCGCGACCGGCGCGGCCGGACCCTACCGGGCGCGGTACGGGACGATGCGCGATCTCCTGCTGGGCCTCACCGTGGTCCGGGCCGACGGCACCGTGGTCAAGGGCGGGGGCCGCGTGGTCAAGAACGTCAGCGGCTACGACATCCCGAAGCTCCACGTCGGGGCCCTCGGGACACTCGGTGTCGTGGTGGAGGCGCACCTCCGCCTTCACGCGAGGCCCGCCGAGGAGCGGAGCTGGGCGTTCGGCTTCGCAAGCGCGGAGGCGGCGCTCCACGCCGCGCTGGAGGCGCGCGACACGTCCATCGTCCTGAGCCGCTGCCAGATCCTGACCGGCGGCGCGCTCCGGGCGCTCGGGGAATCCGACTCCCCGGACGCCGCCCTCGCCGTCACCATCGGCAGCGTGCCCGAGGCGGTCCACGCGCAGAGCGCGCGCCTCGTCGACATCGGAGGCCGGTCGGGCAGCGCGGCGATCGACGTGCCCGGGGCCGACGCGTTCTGGCGGCAGGTCGCCGACCTCACGTGGCCCGAGGATCCGATGCGGCACCTGTCGCTGAGGATCGGGACGCGCCCGAGCGATAGCGTCAAGGCGTTGCGGGCGGTGGAGGCGGCCCAGCCCGCGGGCGCCGCGGTCCGGGCCACGATCGACGTGGCGACCGGGGTCCTGAACGCCGCCGTCGCGCCCATCGACGGAGCGAGCGTGATCGGCCTCGTGACGCGCGTCCGGGAGGCGCTCGCATCTCTCGACGGAACCTGCGTGGTCGAGCACGCTCCGGTCGAGGCCCACGCGGCCCTCGACGTCTGGGGCGACGTCGGGCCGGCCATCGAGCCCATGCGACGCCTGAAGCGTGAGCTGGACCCTACGGGCGTGCTCAATCCGGGCCGCTTCGTGGGAGGCATCTAGGTGGCGACCGCGCAACCCGGTCACGCCGCCGGACCCGACACGGCGCACGCCGTCCCGCGGCCGGTAGGTGCCTTCGACGGCAACGAGCCTCCGGACTGGGAGGGCATCCTCGACTGCGTGCACTGCGGCATCTGCCTGCCCCAGTGCCCGACGTACCGGGTGCTCGGCCAGGAGATGGACTCCCCGCGCGGCCGCGTGTACCTGATGCGCGCGGTGTCCGAGGGCCGCATCGGCCTGACCGAGAACTTCGTCCTCCACATGGACCGGTGCCTCGGCTGCCGCGCGTGCGAGACCGCGTGCCCCGCCGGCGTGCCGTTCGGGCGCCTCATCGAGGAGACGCGCGGGCAGATCGAGCGGAAGGTGCCGCGCCCGCTCGGCCGGCGCATCCTGGGCAAGCTTCTCCTGGGCGTCTTTCCCGAGCGCCAGCGGCTCGCGCGGCTGCTCGCCCTGACGCGGCTCTATCAGCGGAGCGGGCTCCAGCGTGTCGTGCGAGGAACCGGCGTCCTGCAGCGCTTCCCGCGGGTCCGGGCGATGGAGCGCCTCCTCCCGACGCTTCCGGCCACCCGGGCGGAGCGCCTCCCGGCCGAGACGCTTCCTCCCAGCGGGCGCCCGCGCGGGACCGTCGCGGTGCTGGAGGGATGCGTCCAGTCGCAGCTCTTCCCCGAGGTCAACCGCGCGACGGTGCGCCTCCTGGCGCGGGCCGGGTACCGCGTGGTCGTGCCCCAGGAGCAGGGGTGCTGCGGCGCGCTTCATCTCCACTGGGGCGATCGGCGCGCCGCGCGGGAGCTGGCCCGGCGGAACGCCGCGGCCTTCGCGGACACCGACTGGATCGTCACGAACGCCGCTGGCTGCGGGGCGACTCTCCGCGACTACGGGCATCTCCTCGGGGATGACCCGCGGGCGGCGGCCATCGGGGCGCGTGTGCGGGACGTCAGCGAGCTCTTGGCGGAGCACCTGCCGGAGCCTCGGCGGCCGCTCGACCTGACCGTGACCTACCACGAGCCCTGCCACCTTGCGCACGGCCAGCGCGTGCGGGAGGCGCCGCGCGCGATCCTGCGCGCGATCCCGGGGCTCCGGCTGGTCGATCTCCCCGAGTCGGACCTCTGCTGCGGGTCGGCCGGCGTCTACAACCTGATGGAGCCCGAGATAGCCGGGCAGCTCCTCGAGCGAAAGCTCGATCGGATCGCGGGTACGGGCGCCGGCGTGGTGGCGAGCGGGAACCCGGGATGTCTCCTCCAGCTCCGCCGGGGATTGGCCGACCGCGGCCTCGAGGTGAGGGTCTATCATCCGGTGGAGCTCCTGGCGTGGTCGGTCGAGGGCACCGCGCCCGCGGAGAGGGGCTGAGGCGTGGACCAGACCACCGCGGACGCCACTCCGGGAGCTCGGGCAGCCGTTCAAGTCGAGTCTCAGGGACCTCGCCGCAAGCAACTAGTGACGCGGGCATCGATGGAGTCGAGGTAGGGCAGGGACGGTGGCCGAAGAGGAGAAGCGCTACTTCACGGTCCGCGCGGTCGAGGCATTGATTCCTCGACTGGAAACCATCATGACCCGGGTGATGGATGCCCAGGCCGAGGCGACGCGGCTCCGGAGTGCGCTCGAGGCGGCCCAGCGTGAGGTGGTCCTGTCGGGGGGCATGCGGCTCCGGCAGGAGTGGTGGCGCGCCCGGCGCGCGGGGATGGACAAGGCCAACCGCGAGCTGCGGAACGGCCTGGCGGACCTCCTCGCCACCGGCGGAGTCCCCAAGGACCTCGAGCTCGGGCTCGTGGACTTCCTGGGCCTCGTGCAGGGGCGCGAGGTCAACCTGTGCTGGCGGTATGGCGAGAAGCGGATCCGGTTCTGGCACGGCCTGGACGAGGGTTTCGGAGGCCGGAAAGCCATTCCCGAGAGCGAGACGGAGGCGTGATGGAGCTGATCCTGTCGAGCGCGGGGTCCTACCCGCGCATAGGCGAGTCCCCGGAAGCGCAGCGGCACCGACGAGCCTACGCGCAGCAAGAGCGGGGTGAGATCTCCGGCGCCGAGTGGCGCGCGGTGGAGGACGAGGTCGCGGAGCAGGTGGTCCGCGAGCAGACCGCCGCCGGCCTCGACATCGTGACCGACGGCCAGGTGCGCTGGTACGACCCCATCTCGCACCTGGCCCGGCATTGCGAGGGGATCCAGATCAACGGCCTCCTCCGTTACTTCGACACGAACTTCTACTTCCGCCAGCCGGTCGTCTCGGGGCGCATCCGCCGCCGGGAGCCCGTGCTGCGCCGCGAGTTCGAGGTCGCCCGCGCCGCGACGGATCGGGTGGTGAAGCCGGTCATCACCGGCCCGTTCAGCCTGGCGTGCGGCTCCATCCTGGAGGGCGGTTATCGCGACCGGCAAGAGCTGGCGCGAGCCTACGCGGAGATCCTCGCCCACGAGGTCGCCGACCTCGTTCACGCCGGCGCCGCCCTGATCCAGGTGGACGAGCCCTATCTCCTCAAGCACCCCGAAGAGGCCGACCTCGTCCGCGAGGGGATCGCGACGCTCGCGGCGGTGCGCGGCCACGCCCACCTGGCGCTCTACACCTTCTTCGGGGACGCGTTGCCGCTCTGGGACGAGATCATGGCGATGCCCGTCGACGTGGTCGGGCTCGACCTCACCTACGGTCCCAAGCTGGCGGAGCGGATCGCCGAGGCCGGCGCGCCGCGGAGCCTCGTCCTGGGCGTCATCGACGGACGGAATACCAAGCTCGAGACGCGGGACGCCGTCTTCCGGATCCTGGACCGCGCGCTCCCGGGTGCTCCGGGGGCCGGTGGGGCTCGGCCCGTCCTGCGGGCTCGAGCTCCTGCCCAGAGCCCGGGCGCGGGCGAAGCTCGAGAACATGGTCGCAATCGCCCGTGAGCACGCGGGGCGCGACGGGAGGTCCCGATGAGTCGCGAGAAGCTCCGGAAGCTCGGCCTGGATTTGCCGATCCTCCCGACCTCCACCGTCGGCAGCTTCCCGAAGCCCGACTACCTGATCGAGGCCCGGGCGCAGGCCACGCGCAACGCGATCACGAAGACCGAGCTCGATCGGCTGGAGCGCAAGGCCACCGAGTTCTGGGTGGGCGTCCAGGAGGAGCTCGGCCTGGACGTGCTGGTGGACGGCGAGCAGTACCGCGGCGACATGGTCGCGTACTTCGCCGAGACGATGCCGGGCTTCGCCAAGGGCGGGCTCGTCCGCTCCTACGGCAACCGCTACTACCACAAGCCCGTGATGACCGGTCCGGTGCGCTGGCCCGGTCCCATGACCGTCGACTGGTGGCGGTGGACGCAGTCGCTCACGTCGCGCCCGGTGAAGGGCATGCTGACCGGGCCGTACACGCTGATGGATTGGTCCTTCGACGACCACTACCCGGACCGCCGGACGGCCTGCCTCGCCCTGGCCCGCGAGGTCCGGAAGGAGGTCGAGGCCCTCCTCGAGGCGGGCGTACGGATCATCCAGATCGACGAGCCCGCGCTCTCGGTCCGGCCCGACGAGCTCCCGTTCGCCGTCGAGGCGATGCACCTCACGGTCGACGGCCTGGCGGCCTACTACGTCGTCCACGCGTGCTTCGGCGCCTTCGAGACGATCTATCCCGGGCTTCTCGATCTGCCGGTCGACAACCTCGATCTGGCGATCTCGCACAGCGCCCTCGACCTCCTGGGAATGTTCAAGAAGGACCCGTTCACCAAGGACCTCTCGCTCGGGGTGCTCGACGTCCACAGCCACACCGTGGAGGCGGCCGGCGACGTCCAGGGGCGGATTCGCCGCGGCACCTCCGTGCTGCCGGCCGACCGCATCTGGGTCGATCCCGACTGCGGCCTCAAGACACGCACCGTCGAGGAGAGCCGCGCGAAGCTCGGCGCCATGATGGCCGCGGTCCGGGCGGCGCGCGCGGAGCTGGGCTGACCGTACCCGACGGGCTCGATGGCGCGTTACTCCGCGGTCCTGTTCGACATGTTCGACACGCTCGTGCGGCTGGACCGCAACCGGCTCCCGGCGGTCCAGATCGGGGGGCGAGAAGTGCGCTCCTCGGTGCCGCAGCTCCACCCGATCGCGGCCCCCGTCCTGCCCTGGCGTGGGGCTCGAGACGTTCTACGACGCGTTCCTCTGGAGCTACCAGGAGGCCGATCGCTTCCGGGCCGAGAGCCACGAGGAGGTGCCGGCGGCCCGGCGCCTCGACCTCTTCTACCGCCGGATCGGCATCGACCCCGCCGCGATCCCCTCGGCGCTGACCGAGCGGCTCCTCGCCACCCACATGACCTGCCTCGTCAGCGCGGCCGAGCCCATGCCCGGGCAGGGGGAGCTCCTCGACTGGCTCAGAGGGCGCTATCGCCTCGCGGTCGTCTCCAACTTCGACTACACGCCAACCGTGCTCCGCATCCTCGCCGACAGCGGCATCCTCGGCCGCTTCGAGACCGTCATCGTGTCGGACACCGTGGGCTGGCGGAAGCCGCGCCCCGACATCTTCCAGCGCGCCCTCAGCGAGATGGGCGTCTCGGCCGGGGAGTGCCTCTTCGTGGGCGACCGGCCGGACATCGACGTGGCCGGTGCCAAGGGAATCGGCATGGCGGCGGCCTGGCTGAACCCGGCCCGGGACCCTCTCCCCGCCGGTCTCCCGGCCCCCGACCTCGACCTCGCTGGCCTGTCCGACCTCCGGGCCGCCCTGGAGCAGGACCCAAAAGGTTCTTGACGCCCCCCGCGGCGTTTCGCTAGTGTTCTGCCGAATTTGCCGGGGTAAAGCCGCAATCCGCAATGGGCGCTCCCGCCGCAGGGGTGACCCCGGCCCCCCCGCGGCGCATGGTTGGCCGTCGGTCCCCAGCACCACAGAGGAGAGCGAGGCATGCGTGAGACCGGGGTGGTGAAGTGGTTCAACGACGCGAAGGGGTACGGGTTCATCGAGCGCCCTGGCAAGGAGGACGTGTTCGTGCACTACTCGGCGGTCGATGGCAGCGGGTTCCGTACCCTGGCAGAGGGTCAGGCCGTGGAGTTCGACGTCGTCGAGGGCCCCAAGGGCAAGCAGGCGGCCAACGTCGTCAAGAAGTAGCCTCGCCGGATCCGGTCGGCCCCGGGGAGCCTCTCCTCGGGGCCGTTTTGTTTCCCGCCACTCCTGGCGCATCCTGGAAGCTGGAGTGACCGTCTCATCTACGGAGGGTCGGGCGTGAGCGATCTGCGGAACGTGATCATCGTCGGGTCGGGCCCCGCGGGGCTGACCGCCGCCATCTACGCGGGGCGGGCCAATCTGTCGCCCCTGATCGTGGCGGGAAGCCAGCCGGGGGGGCAGCTGACGCTGACGTCCGAGGTCGAGAACTACCCGGGCTTCGCGGAGGCGATCCTCGGTCCCGAGCTGATGGACGTCATGCGCCGGCAGGCCGAGCGGTTTGGCACCGAGTTCGTCGACGACGACGTGGTCGGGGTCGACCTGTCGAGCCGCCCCTTCGAGGTCAAGACCGCGGAGCGGACGTGGCGGGCGCGCGCCATCATCGTCGCCACCGGCGCCTCGGCCCGCCTCCTCGGCCTCGAGTCCGAGCGTCGCCTGCTGGGGCGGGGGCTATCGACCTGCGCCACGTGCGACGGCTTCTTCTTCAAGGGACAGGACCTGGTGGTCGTCGGCGGCGGGGACTCCGCGATGGAAGAGGCGACCTTCCTCACGAAGTTCGCCAGCAAGGTCACGATCGTCCACCGGCGGGAGACGCTTCGCGCGTCGAAGATCATGCAGGACCGGGCGCACCGGAACCCCAAGGTCGCGTGGGCCTTGAACCGGGTCGTCGACGAGATCCTCGGGACCGATCGGGTCGTGGGAGTACGCCTCCGCGACCCCGACACCGGCGCGACCGAGGAGCTGCCCGCCGGCGGGGTGTTCGTGGCGATCGGTCACACGCCGAACACCCAGCTCTTCTCGGGTCAGCTGGAAATGGACCCGACGGGCTACCTCGTCACCGAGTCAGGCTCGACGCGCACGAGCGTTCCCGGGGTCTTCGCCGCGGGTGACGTGGCGGACCACGTCTATCGCCAGGCGGTGACGGCCGCGGGCACGGGATGCATGGCCGCGATCGACGCCGAGCGCTTCCTGGAGGCCCAAGGGCACCACTGATCCGAGGCTTCTCCGCGCCACGGCCATTCGCGACGCGCCGCGTGCCTCACCGACGGGAAGCGCGGAGCAGATCAGGTCCCGACGCGGAGGGGCGCCGACAGGTCGCGGAGATAGGCGATCGTCGAGAGGTACGAGAGCTTGCCGGTCCGGGGATTCTCGGAGGGCACGTTCTCGAGCTCGATCCGGAGCCGCCCGAACCCGCCCTCCGCCGTCACCGTGTGCCGGTTCCGGTTCACCGTCGGATCCGCCAGGATCCGGATGCAGGTCCGCTCCGGTCCCAGCCCGGCCAGGGACACGGCCGCCACGACGTTCACGTTCGCGGGAAACGCGCGGCAGGCCTCGCGCGCCGTCCCCTCGAAGACGACCGTCGGCGCGGAGATCGCGTCGAGATCGATCCCGGCCACCCCCGGGGCGCCCGCCAGGCCGCGCGGGGGCTTCCGCGTCTCCATCACGACGGTGTCGAGCTCACCGTCCACGGCGGCCCCCTTCAGCCCGTCGAGCCCGGCGATGGCCGCCGAGGGCGCGTGGATCCTCGCGCCGCGCGCAGCTGCCCGGTCCACCCACTCGGGATGATCGAGCAGAGCCCCGACGGAGAGGATCACGAGATCGCGCCCGGCCTCGAGGATCGTCGGGGCCAGCTCCACGAGAGCGGCCCGGGTGGCGGCCTCGACGACGAGGTCGGAGCGCTCGACCAGCTCCTCGAACTCGAGGAAGGGCGGGGGTCCCGGCAGACCCGCCAGGAACTCCCGGGCCCGCCCGGCGTCGCGGCTGGTCACGCCCGCGAGGGTCAGGCCCGGCATTCCCTTCGCCAGCGCGCGCGCCACGGGCCGCCCGATCGCGCCCAGTCCGAGGATGCCGACGCGGCGAGCCTCGCGTGTCATGGGCGCCACCGTAGCAACGGCGCATCGCGAAATCAAGGTGACGGCGTGCTATCCTTCGCGCAATGACGCGGGGGATCAGCGCGGCGCGCGCGACGCGGCTCCGTGGGCCTCTCGAACGGCTGTATCGGCGCTACGATTACGACGCCCGGATCGGCAGCGACGCGATCAAGTTTCCCGCCCGCTACCGCGACCCGCAGGACCGCGAGATCGTCGCCCTGCTGTCGGCGAGCCTCGCCTACGGCCGCGTGTCGCTCTTCGGCGCCTGGCTGGAGCGACTGCTGGAGTGGCTGGGTCCGTCCCCGCGGGCGTTCGTCGAGCGCTTCGACCCCGCGCGTGACGCGGCGCGCTTCGCGCCCTTCCACTACCGCTTCACGCGAGGGCGCGACGTCGCCGGCGCGGTCCTCGGGATCCACCGGCTGATCGAGCGGCACGGCTCCCTCCGCGCCGCGTTCGTGGCCGGCTACCGGCCCGAGGAGCCCGACATCCGGCCGACGCTCCAGCGGTTTGCCACGTCGATCCTCGAGCAGGACTTCCGGCCCGTCGAGATGCCGCGCCTCACGCGGGGCTTCCGCCACCTGTTCCCCGATCCGGCGCTCGGCGGCGCCTGCAAGCGCTGGCACCTCTTCCTCCGCTGGATGGTCCGCCGGACGCCGCCGGACTTCGGGGACTGGCGGGAGATCCCGCCATCGAAGCTCCTGATCCCGCTGGACACGCACATCGCGAACATGGCCCACGCGATCCGGCTCACGCGGCTCCGGAGCCGGACCGCCCGCATGGCGGCCGACATCACCGGCACGCTCCGCCGGCTGGATCCGACGGACCCGGTGAAGTACGACTTCGCGCTCTGCCACACCCGCATGAGCGGGGACTGCCTCGACCGGCGCGACGCGCGGGTCTGCCCGGCGTGCCAGCTGCGCACGGTGTGCCGGCACTGGTAGCCCGATGAGCGACACGCTCATTCTGGCCGTCATCGCCCTCGCCGCGCTGGTGGTCCTGGCCGTCCTGGTCTGGGGCGTGGTCCTCCTGGCCGGCCGATCAGGGCGCGAGCCTGGCGCTGAGCGGCTCGAGACCGCGCTCGAGCTGCTCCAGCGCGACATCACGAGCGTCCGGGGCGAGAGCCATCGCGACCAGGACGTCACGCGGGCCACGGTCCACGAGGAGGTCGTCCGGTTCCAGGGGCACGTGGGGGAGCGCCTCGGCCAGCTCCAGACCGCCGTCGCCATGGAGCTCCAACAGGTGACCGCGGAGGTGAACCGGCGGCTCCAGGACGGCATGGCGCTCATGCAGGACGCCCAGAAGACGATGGGCCAGCGCCTGGAGGAGGCCTCCCGGGCCGTGACCGAGGTCCACGGCCAGCTGGGCGCCCTCGGCGAGGCCACGCGCCGGATGGAGCAGGTCGGCCGGGACATCACCGGGCTCGAGCAGATCCTCCGGGCGCCGAAGATGCGCGGCGGCTTCGGCGAGATGCTGCTCGAGCGCCTCCTTGCGGAGATCCTGCCCGCCGACGCGTACCGGCTCCAGCACGGCTTCCGGAGCGGCGACAAGGTCGACGCCGCGATCCTGGTGGCCGGCCGCCTGGTGCCGGTGGATTCGAAGTTCCCGCTGGAGAACTTCCGGCGGATGGTCGAGGAGGCCGACGAGGAGCAGCGCCGCCCGGCCCGACGCGCGTTCCTCAAGGACGTGCGCAACCGGGTCGACGAGATCGCGAAGAAGTACATCGTCCCCGACGAGAACACGTTCGACTTCGCGCTCATGTACATCCCGGCGGAGAACGTCTACTACGAGGTCATCCTGCGGGACGAGTCCGGCGAGGACTCGCTCCTCGGCTACTCGTTGTCCCGTCGCGTGGTGCCCGTGTCGCCCAATTCCTTCTACGCGTATCTGCAGGTGATCCTGCTGGGGCTCCGCGGCCTCCGCATCGAGCAGAACGCCCGGGAGATCCTGGGAGTCCTCGGGCGGCTCCAGGGCGACGCGGCACGGGTGCGCGAGCACTTCGACACGCTGGGCCGTCACATCACCAACGCGAAGAACAAGTACGACGAGGCCGCGACGTCGCTCGCGCGGCTCGAGGGCAAGATCGAGGACGTCGCGGGCCGGGGCGAGCAGCCCGCGCTGCCCGGCGTCTGAGCCGCCGCGCGAGCGGCGATCGCGGCGCCGCGCGCCGCCGGTCGCGAAGGCCGCCGCGCGCCCTGTGGTATCATCCGACCCAGATGGCTACCTCGCCGCCCTGCCAGGTCTATGGCATCAACATCCTCGTGAAGCTTCTCGAAGAGGCCCCGGCGGGCGTCCGCATCTACTGCCCCAAGGGCTCGCCGATCCGCTACGGCGTGGTGGCGGGCCGGGGCGACGGCTTCGACGAGGGCGCGAACGCGTTCCGCGACATGCCCCCGATCGAGGCGGTCGTCGCGTTCGAGGAGCCAGCCGAGGAAGTCGAGGGCCACTACTTCTACGTCAACGGCGAGGAGTTCCGGGTCCTGCGCCTCGATTCGGTCATCCTGGCCTTCCCCCGGGAATAGCCGCCGCTCCATCCGGCCGCCGGCCGCGGACCCGTTCCAGATGTCCCGGCTCCCCATCGACCGCGTCCTGAAGGAAATCACCGAGCGCGAGGTCGTCGACCTCACCGCGCAGCTGGTCCGGATTCCGAGCGTCTTCCGGCCCGGCGAGGCCGACGCCAACGAGCGCCAGGTCGCCGGCGCGGTCGAGGCATGGCTCCGCCGCGAGGGCTTCTCGGTCGAGGTGCAGGACGTGGCCCCCGGGCGCCCCAACGTCATCGGCTGGCTCGACGGGTCCGCTCCGGGCAGGACACTGTGCTTCGAGGGACACACCGACGTCGTGACCGAGGGCGATCCCGCCGCCTGGCGCCACTCGCCGTGGAGCGGGCTCGTCGAGGACGGGCACCTCTACGGCCGGGGCAGCGCGGACATGAAAGGCGGGCTGGCTGCCGCGATGGTGGCCGCCGCCGCCGTGCGCCGCGCCGGGGTCTCGATCGCCGGGCGGCTCATGGTGGCTGCGCTGGTGGACGAGGAAGCCGCGATGTCCGGCGCGAAGCACTTCGCCGCCACGCCACTCGGCCGGGGCGTGTCCGCCGCCATCATCTGCGAGCCGGAGCAGAACGAGCTCTGCCTCGAGCAGAAGGGCGTCCTCTGGGCGCGTGTCACCGTGCACGGCCGGATGGCGCACGGGGCGATGCCCTACGCCGGCGTCAACCCCATCGCCGCCGCGGGCCAGTTCCTGGCGCGACTCCCGGCGCTCGAGCGCCGCCTCCGGCGCGGGGTCCCGCGGAGCCGCTTCCTCGGCGTGCCCCACGTCACGCCGACGGTGGTCATGGCCCCGATGGGCCACGTCGCCCAGAACAACGTGATTCCCGCTTCGGCCGAGCTCCGGGTGGACGTGCGGCTCACGCCCGGCCTGGAACCCGGAGGCGTCCTTGAGGCCCTCGAGGCGCTCGCGAAGGACACGGAGCGCCGGTGCCCCGGCTCCCGCGTCGTGATCGAGCCAATCGAGCCGCCCCGGCCCGCGACCCGCGTCGACCGCGGCGAGGAGGTCGTCCAGGCCCTCGAGTGGGCCCTCCGGCGCGTGAGCGGACGACGGCCGGTGTTCGGCGGCGTGCCCGGCTCGACGGACGGCACGATCCTCCGCACCGTGCTCGGGATCCCCATCGTGACGTTCGGACCGGGCAACCGGCTGATCCCGCATCAGGTCGACGAGCGGGTACCCGTGGGCGAGCTCGTGGAGGCGGCGCGGGCCTACGCCGTCGCGGCGCTGCGCTATCTGTCTCATGCCTGAGCCCACGGACAATCCGCGGCTCCGTCAGGTCGAGGCATTCCCGGCGAAGGTCGAGGACCGCGAGGTCATCTGCCTGCGCGATCCGAGCGGCCTCACCGACTCCGTCCTGACCGTGCCCCGGGCGCTGGCGCCGATCCTCGCCCTCTTCGACGGCCTCCGCTCGCTGATCGACGTGCAGGGGGAGATCATGCGAGAGTGCGGCGAGCTGGTCCTGCGAAGCCAGCTCGAGTCGATGGTCGAGGTGCTCGACCAGCATCTCTTCCTCGAGGGTCCCCGCGTCGAGGCCGAGCGCGCCCGTCAGCGGGCGGCATTCCTCGCGGCGCCGACCCGCCCCGCGTTCCTGGCCGGACGCTCCTACGAGGCGGATCAGGAGTCTCTCGCCGAGACGCTCGCGACATACTTCGAGCGTCCGGGCGCCCCTGGACCGATCGGACCGCCGCGCGACATCGTCATGCGCGGCCTGGTGGCGCCGCACATCGACTTCACCCGGGGCGGGGCAGGGTACGCGTGGGCGTACCGCGCCCTGGCCGAGGCGCGCGACGCGGACTGCTTCATCGTCCTGGGCACGTCGCACCAGGGGCTCGACGGCCACCACTTCGCCGCCACTCGCAAGGCCTTCGAGACGCCCTTCGGTCCGCTCGAGGTCGACCACGAGATCCTGGACGCGATCGTCCGACGGTCGCCGGAGGATCTCTTCGCCGCCGAGCTCGCCCACCGTGGAGAGCATTCCATCGAGTTCCAGGCGGTCTGGCTCGAGTACCTGCGCCACCGGACGGGTGGGGGAGCGCGGCGGATCGTGCCGCTCCTGACGAGCTTCGTTCACGAATGCCTGGCGCGGGGGGAGAGCCCGGCGGCGCAATCCGACGTCGGCGCGGTGCTCGACGCCGTGTCCGACGTGATGGCCACCATTCCGCGGCGCTACTGCATCGTGGCCGGCGCGGACCTCGCGCACGTGGGCCCGCGGTTCGGGGACGGGTGGCGCGCGGGACGGACCCAGCTGGCGCGCGTCCAGTCCGAGGATCGCGCGCTGCTCGCGCCGGTGTCCGCGGGGGACGCCGAAGGATTCTTCCGGGAGGCGCTCCGCCAAGGAGACCGGAACCGGATCTGCGGCCTGTCGCCGATCTACTCCCTCCTTCGGCTGCTCCCGGGCGCGGAGGGCACGCTCCTCCACTACGAGCAGTGGCCCGATCCCGACGGCGCGGTCACCTTCGCCAGCGTCGCCTTCGAGCAGACGGGGCCGCCTCGATGACCCAGCCGCCCCCGCCCGGGCCCGGCGCTCCCGCGGAGGCGAGCCTCTCGGGAGCCTTCCGGATCGACCGCGAGGGCGCCTGGCGGCACGAGGAGGTGGAGGTCACTCACCCGGGCGTCCTGCGGAACCTCTACGCGAACCTCCGGGTCGACAGCACCGGCCACTACCTCCAGGCGGGGCCGTTCCGGGTGCCGGTGCAGGTGGACGACGCGCCCTTCGTCGTCGTGCGCGCGCAAACCGACGACCCGCGCGCCATCGACATCCACCTGAGCGACGGGAGCCGGGAGACCCTCGACCCAGCGACGCTCAGTCTCGACGAGCGCGGCATTCCCCACTGCCGCGTCAAGGGCGGGCAGTTCCGGGCCCGCCTCTCCGTGGCCGCGTGGCTCCAGCTCGCCGGGAAGGTCGAGACGGACCCCGGCTCCGGCGCGCCCGTCCTGGTCCTGGGCGACCGCCGAGTCCCGCTTCAGCGCGCAGACTGACTCTCGGCTCGCTCGGCGCGTCGACCGAGTCTTCTCATCCGGGTCGCCGTCCGGCTGTGGCTCCTCTGAGCCGGGGCCGTGGGCGACACGTCAGCCGCCCACGGCCCGGCCGCATCCGACGGGTGCCTAGCCGCGGAGGTGCAGCACCACCGACTTGAGCTCCGTCATCTCCTCGACGGCGTACCGCGGCCCTTCCTTCCCGAAGCCCGATTCCTTCAGCCCCCCGTACGGCATGAGGTCCGCGCGCCACTGGGGGCCCCAGTTGATGTGGAGGTTCCCGGACTGGACCTCCCGGGCGAACTTCATCGCGGTCTCGAGGCTCTCGGTGAAGATCGCCGCCGACAGGCCGTACGGCGAGTCATTGGCCAGCGCGATCGCCTGGTCGATGTCGTCGAACGGCGTGACGGCCACCGCGGGGCCGAACAGCTCCTCCGCGGAGATTCTCATGTTCGGCTTGACGTCGGCGACGATGGTCGGCGCGTAGACCGCCCCGCGCCGCTCGCCGCCGGTGACCAGCCGCGCGCCCGCGCCGACCGCCTCTCGCACCCACTCGTCGACGCGCACCGCCTCCTTCTCGCGCACCATCGGCCCCATCTTGACCTTCTCCTCCAGCTGGCTGCCGGTGGTGATGGCCTCCACGCGAGGCTTCAGCGCGTCCAGGAAGTCGCTGTAGATCCGGCCCGCGGCCAGGACCCGCTGCGCCGAGATGCACACCTGGCCGGCGTTGGCGTATCCGGTGAGGGCCACGGCCTCCGCGACGCGGTCCATGTCGGCGTCCGGCATGACGATCACCGGCGCGTTCGAGCCGAGCTCCATCGTGACCCGCTTGATCCCGGCAGTCCGGCAGATGCGCTCGCCCACGTCGCGGCTTCCCGTGAACGTGATCTTCCGCACCCGCGGATCGGCGGCGAGGAGATCGCCCAGCTCACCGCCTGGACCCGTGAGGCACTGGATGCCCTCCGCCGGAAGTCCGGCCTCCAGCAGGATCTCGGTGAGCTTGAGGGCCGACAGGGGCGTGTCGGTCGCCGGCTTCACGATGACGGCGTTCCCGCCCGCGATCGCCGGCCCGACCTTGTGGCACACCAGGTTCAGCGGGAAGTTGAACGGAGTGATGGCCAGCACCACGCCGCACGGCACCCGGAGCGTGAAGGCGAGCTTCCCGGCGCCGCCCGGCGCGCCGTCGACCGGGATGGTCTCGCCGTGGATCCGCTTGGCTTCCTCGGCGGAGCCCAGCATCGTCTCGACGGCCCGGTTCGCTTCGAGCCGGCCCTCGGCGATGGCCTTGCCCTCCTCGAGGCTGATGGTCCGGCCGAGGTCCTCCTGGCGCTCGACCATCAGGTCCGCGGCCTTCCGCAGGATCCGGAAGCGGTCGTACCCGGACAGCTTCGCCATCACCCGCGCCCCGCGGACCGCGCTCTGGAGCGCGCGCTCCACGTCGCCCCGGTCCGCTCGCGGCACGGTGTCGACGACGGAGCGGTCGAAGGGGTTCTCGACGGGAATCGTCTGGGGTTTCGACAGCCACTCCCCGGCCACGTACATGCGCATCGTCACGCCCTCCCTGAAGGTGCTCTCGGGCTGCGGCTCACTCGCACTTCACCCTCATGGGAATTATCACGCGCGATCTGGGGGCCCACAAGGGTGGCCCACGAATGACGGCAAGGAGGGCGCCCGCGTGTCACGCGGACAGCGGGCCCAGCCTCCCAAATGCGGGAACCTCCCGGCGCGAAAGCCAAACTCCGGGGTCAGGCCCAGCCTTTGGTTTCCGGGGTCCGGCCACCAGCTCCACTGCCGGCGGGGTGGGCGAACGTCAAACTCAGGGCCTGACCCCGGAGTTTGATTTTCCCGTCTCTCGGGGCGGGGGAGCCGGGCGCGTCATGCCGCGCGGGCGGCTGGGTCACTCCGGGCGGTGCATCTCCCCGGCGCGCCAGGCGCGGTGGAGCGGTCCGTCCTCGCGCCACGCCTGGCAGGAGTTCACGAACCACGGCGGCCCGTGGGGATCGCCGGGCGCGGTGAAGCCGAAGGCCGCCCCCGCGCCCTGGCGGACGACGGGACCCATCGCGAGGATGAGCGCGGCGACATGCGTACAGCCGCGCTCGCGCCCGATTCGCTCGTTCACGGCCCGGGTGAACCCGCGCCCCACCGTGACCCCGACCAGCCCCTGTAGCGGCGGCAGGGCATCCGGACAGACGCCGGCATGGGGAAACGTCCGCATCTCGCCGTCGATCGCCGACACGGCCAGTTCCGGCCAGGTCACGGTCAGCGTCACCTCCATGTGGTGAATGACGTCGCCGTCGTGCTGGATCCAGTCGGGCACGCCCTGGGGCCGCCGGTCCTCGAGGCTGCCGTGGACGCGGAGCGCGGCGCGCTCCGTCTCGCCCTCGGCGACGACCTTCGCGGCGTCGATGCGGATGGTGCGCACGTGGACGGGGAGGGGATGCGGACCGGTCGCCACGTTCGCGGTGTCGGCGCCACGGCTTCGCGTCATCGCCGCGCCGCCCGGACGTCGCTGAGGCCCGCCAGGATCGCGTCGTGCACGAGGCCGTTCGTCGCGAGGATGCCGGGCCCCTCCAGGCGCCAGGGGCCCCCGTGCACGTCCGTGACGCGGCCGCCGGCCTCGCTGACGATGAGGCCGCCCGCCGCCATGTCCCACGGGCCGAGCGAGAACTCCCAGTAGCCCTCGAGCCGGCCGCACGCCACCCAGCACAGGTCGAGCACCGCCGAGCCGAGCCGGCGGACCGCCTGGGCTCGGATCGAGAGCTCGGCGTACTCGGGCAGGTTCGTCACCGCCGTCGTGCGGATGTCATAGGGGAAGCCCGTGACGAGCAGGGCCTGGTCGAGGGTATCCGCCCGGGAGACCCGGATCGGCGCGCCGTTCATCGTGGCCCCGCGGCCCCGCTCGGCCACGAAGCACTCGTCCCGGCTCGGGTCGTAGCCGACGCCCAGCTCGACGACCCCCGCCCGTTCGAGCGCGACCGAGACCGCGAAGATCGGCACGCCGTGGGCGTAGTTCGTGGTGCCGTCGAGGGGATCGATCACCCAGCGATACTCGGATCGGCCGTCGGTCGCGCCGCTCTCCTCGGCGAGGACGGCGTGGTCCGGAAACGCCCCGCGCAGGCGCTCCACGATGAAGGCCTCGGACGCGCTGGTCCATCTCGGTGACGAGGTCGATGACCGAGCGCTTGTGCTGGATCCGGCGCGTGCCGCCGATCTCTTCGCGCAGAAGCCGGCCGGCGCCGCGCGCGGCGTCGAGCGCAACGGCGAGAAACGGGCTCGTGCTCACGCTGCGGAGCGTACCACATGGTTCCGTCGCGTTGCTGCTCCTCGAACCGCCCGGGTATACTTCGGATGATGCCGGTGTCCACTCTTGGCCGGTACCTCGCCCGACATCGGGCGCGGTACGCGATGGGCGTCCTGCTCCTGCTCGCGACCAACGCCTGCGCCCTCCTCATCCCGTGGGTGACGAAGGACGTCGTCGACGCCCTCGGCGGCGCGGGTCGCGCGGACTCCGTGCGCGGAACGGTGGCGCTCGGCACCCTCCTGGTCGTCGTGCTCGCGCTGGTCCAGGCCCTCGTCCGGACGGCCTCGCGTCTCGTCCTGCTCGGGGCAGGGCAACAGGTCGAGAACGAGATCCGCGCGGATCTCTTCGGCGCGTTCCTGCGGCTCGAGCCCGCCTTCTACCAGTCCAGGCGAACGGGCGACCTGATGTCGCGGGCGACGAACGACCTCCAGAGCGTCTCGATGCTCGTCGGCTTCGGCCTGCTGTCCCTGATCAACACGGCGATCGTCTACGCGGGAACCCTGATCGTCATGCTCCGCATGGACGCCTGGCTCACCCTGGCCGCCCTCGCGCCGTACCCGTTGCTGGTCGCCGTGGCCCGTCGCTACAACACCCGTGCCCACGCCGAGGCGGTCGCCGTCCAGGAGCAGCTGGCGCACCTCGCGACCAAGACCCAGGAGAATCTGAGCGGGATGGCCGTCGTGCGCGCCTACACGCTCGCGCCGCGGGAGATCGAGGAGTTCGGGCGCCTCAACCGAGAGCACCTGGCCCGCGTCCTCCGCCAGACGCGCACCCATGGTCTCTTCTCGCCGCTCCTCGCGATCATGACCGGCATCGGTGCCCTGGGCGTCCTCTGGGTCGGCGGGCGCGGGGTCCTGGAGGGGCGCCTCTCCCTCGGCGTGCTCGTCGCCTTCTCCGGGTACGTCGCCTATCTCGCCTGGCCCACGATGGCGCTCGGCTGGGTCCTGGCGATCGTGCGCCGGGGGCTCGCGGCGTTCGGTCGGGTCACGGAGATCCTCGACACGCGCCCTGGGATCCTCGACGGCCCCGAGGCGACGCCGGCCGGCGATCCCTTGCGCGGCGAGATCGAGATCCGCGGGCTGACGTTTCGCTACGCGCCCGACCGGCCGCCGGCACTGCGCGACGTGAACCTCCGCGTCGAGGCAGGCGGCTCCGTCGCGATCGTGGGACCGACAGGCTCCGGCAAGAGCACGCTGGCCGCGCTCCTGCCCAGGCTCTGGGATCCGCCGCCCGGCGCCATCTTCATCGACGGCCGGGACATCCACACGATTCCGCTGCGGGAGCTCCGCGCGGGATCGGCTTCGTGCCGCAGGAGGCATTCCTCTTCTCGCGGACGCTCCGCGAGAATGTCGCGTTCGGCGCGCCGGAGACCGGCGTGGCCGCGGCGGCCGAGGTGGCGAGTCTCTCGCCGGACGTGGCCCAGCTTCCGGGCGGCTGGGACGCCCTGGTGGGCGAGAGGGGCCTGACGCTCTCCGGGGGGCAGCGTCAGCGCGCGACGCTGGCCCGCGCCCTCCTGCGCGACCCTCGAATCCTCATCCTCGATGACGCTTTCGCGGCGGTGGACGCGGAGACCGAAGCGATCATCCTCGAGCGACTGCGCGCGCGCATCGAGGGGCGCACGACGCTCGTCATCACCCACCGGCTCCGCGTCGCGGCCGGGCTCGACCGCATCGTCGTACTGGACGACGGGCGGGTGGTGGAAGAAGGCACCCACGCCGACCTCCTCGCCCGGCCGGGCGTCTACGCGCGGCTGTGGCGGCGCCAGCAGCTCGAATCGAGCATCGAGGCGGCCGGATGAGAGGAGGCCACGCGATCGGGTCCGCCCGGGGCGGGCGCGGCGTCCGGCTCTGGGAGGACGACGACACCGTCGGCCGCGTGTACGACGCGCGGCTCGCGCGGCGGGTCTGGGCCTACACGCTCCCGTACCGGCGCACGGTCGTCCTCTCGGCACTTCTGTTCCCGCTCCTGGCGGCGGTGGACCTCGTCCAGCCGTACCTCGTCAAGGTCGCCATCGATGCCCACATCCTCCGCGGGGACTGGGCCGGGCTGTCCCATATCGTCGCGCTGTTCTTCCTGACCCTGGCGGTCCAGTACGCCCTCCGCTACGCGCAGATCTACTTCGCGACGTGGACCGGGCAGCGCGTCGTCCACGACCTCCGGGCGGCGCTCTTCGCCCACGTCCAGCGCCTGCCCGCCGCGTTCTTCGATCGGAATCCCGTCGGGCGCGTGATGACGCGGATCCTCGGCGACGTCGAGGCGATCGGCGAGGTCTTCACGGCCGGCGTCGTCGCAATCCTGGGTGACGTGATCACCCTCGGCGGGGTGGTCGCCGTGATGCTCGTCCTTCACTTGCGGCTCACCCTGATTACCTTCGCCGTCCTGCCGCTGCTCATCGTGGCGGCCATGGCCCTCCGGCGGCCGGTCCGGCGCGCCTACCGGGACCTGCGGGCCCGCCTGGCGCATCTGAACGCCGAGCTCCAGGAAACGATCTCGGGCATGGCGGTCATCCAGCTCTTCGGGCGGGAGGCGGCGCGGGGCGGGGAGCTCCGCGAGCTGAGCGACCGCTACCGGCAGACGCAGCTCCGGCGGGTGGGGCTGGAGTCGACGCTCTACGCGATCGCCGAGGCGTTCGGCGCCATCGTCGTCGCGGCGCTCCTCTGGTGGGGCGGCCTCGAGATCCTCGACGGCACGCTGACCTTCGGGGTCCTGGTGGCGTTCATGCAGTACACGCAGCGCTTCTACCTGCCCATCCGCGATGCCTCGGCGAAGTTTTCCGTCATGCAGGCGGCCACGGTTGCCGCGGAGCGGGTGTTCGCGCTCCTGGACACCCCGGTCGAAACCGACGGCACGGCTCGACCCGACGCCGAGCCCACCTCGACGCCGGACGCCGTCGCCGGGGCCTCGGTCTCCTCACGGTCGTCGACCGTGTCGGGGGTCCGGCCGCCGGCTCTGGAGTTCCGCGACGTCTGGTTCGCATATCCCGGCGCAGGCCAGGAGGGCGAGAAGGAGTCGGCCGCCGCGGCCGACCACACCCCCGCCTGGGCGCTTCGCGGCATCTCGCTCCGGATCGAGACCGGCGAGCGCGTGGCGGTGGTCGGCGGCACCGGGGCCGGGAAGACGACGCTCGCCCGGCTCCTGACACGGACCTACGACGTGCAGCGCGGCGCGGTGCTCGTCGAAGGCATCGACGTACGGGAGTGGGACCTGACCGCGCTCCGGCAGCACGTCGGGCTCGTGCTCCAGGACGTGGTGCTGTTCGCCGGCACCGTCGCGGAGAATCTCGCGCTCGGGCGCGACCTGCCGCGCTCGACGATTGAAAGTGTCGCCCGGCGGGCGCACGCCGACGCGTTCATCCGCTCGCTCGCGGGAGGATACGACGCGCGGCTGCTCGAGCGCGGCGCGAACCTCTCGCACGGCCAGCGTCAGCTCCTTTCGGTGGCCCGAGCGCTCTTGTATAATCCCCCCGTTCTGGTCCTCGACGAAGCCACGTCGAGCGTTGACCCTGAGACCGAGCACTTGCTGCAAGACGCTGTGGACCAGCTGTTAGCCGGACGGACCAGCATGGTGATCGCCCATCGCCTGTCGACCATTCAGCGAGCGGACCGCGTCGTCGTGCTCCAGCACGGTCGCGTGGCCGACGAGGGCCCGCATGTCGATCTCATCCGGCGCGACGGCCTGTACCGGACATTCTGGGAGCTCCAGTTCGGATCCGATGGCCTCGGCAACGCCCGGGCCGCCGATGCGGCCGCGCGGGCATGACGACGGGGCTCGAGAAGCGGGTGCACGCGCTCGTGCGGCGCGTCCCGGTGGGACGCGTTGTGACCTACGGGCAGGTCGCGGCGCTCCTCGGCGCCCCTCGCGCCGCTCGCGCGGTGGGACACGCGATGCGGGTCTGCCCTGCCGGCGTGCCGTGGCACCGCGTCGTGAACGGGCGCGGCACGATCAGCCGGCGCGGCGACGGGAGCGGCGCGCTGAGCCAGCGGCTCCTGCTCCAAGGGGAGGGCGTCCGGTTCTCGCGAGGCCGGATCGACCTCAAGCGTTACCGATGGCCGTCGACGCCGCGCTCCGGTCCGGTGCGGCGGTTCCGGCCCGAGCTCCTCAAGTGATCCCGCCGGCGGCGGCGCGGGTCCAGGGCGCGCTCCAGGCGCTCGGCGTGGACTGCGAGGTGATCGTGCTTGCCGAGAGCGCCCGCACGGCGGCCCAGGCCGCGGCCGCCTGCGGCGTGGCGGTGGGTCAGATCGTCAAGTCGCTCGTCTTCCTCGCGGGGGACGAGCCCATCCTGGTGCTCGTGTCGGGAGCCAACCAGGCCGACGAGCGACGCCTCGGCGAGCTGAGCGGCCAGACCGTCCGCCGGGCCGACGCGGACGTCGTGCGCGGCGCCACGGGCTACGCGATCGGCGGGGTCCCTCCCGTCGGTCATCCGCGGGCGCTCCGCGTGTTCATCGACCGCGACCTTCTGGCGTACGATCGCCTGATCGCGGCCGCGGGGACGCCGCACGCCGTCTTCCCGATCACGCCCGGCGGACCTCTGCCGCGTGACGGGAGGCTCCGTGACCGATCTCAAGCGCGTCGTCGACGGCGCGCGACCATGACCGTCACGGTCGCAGGGGGGAGGAGCGGTCATGCGTGTGATGCCGCTCGCGGCGGACTCGCTCGGCGCCAGGTCGATGGCGACCTACGTGGAAGCGGGCGCGCTTCGCCTCCTCATCGATCCGGGCGTGACCCTGGCGCCGCGCCGGTACGGCCTCGACCCCGCCCCGGCGGAGGAGGAGGCGCTGGCTCGCGCGCGCCTCAGGATCGAGGCCTACGCGGTCCGCGCCACACACGTGGCCGTGAGCCACTTCCACGCGGATCACTTCCGCACGGACGCGAGTCTCTACGCCGGGCGGCGCGTCTGGGCGAAGGACCCGCGCCGCGCGATCGATCGCCATCAGGCGTCGCAGGGCCGAGAGTTCTGGCGGGCGATCGGCCCGCACTGCCATCTGGAGCCGGCCGAGGGCCAGCAGGTGGAGGTCGACGGCGTGACGATCCGCTTCTCGCCGCCGCTCCCGCACGGCCAGGACGGCTCCGAGTTCGGGCACGTCGTGGCGGTGACCGTCGTCGACGACGGAATGCGGTTCGTCCACGCGTCGGACCTCCAGGGGCCGGCTTCGCCGGTCGCGACGGCGTATCTCCTCCGGGAGCGCCCGGACCTCGTGTACCTCTCGGGTCCGCCAACGTACCTCCAGAGCCAGGTCGGGCACGAGGTGGTGCAGCGAGGAATCGACAACCTCCTACGGCTGGTCGGGGAAACAGGCTGCCGCGTGATCGTCGATCACCATGCGGTGCGCGAGCCGCGCTTCAGGGAGCGCCTCGCCCAGGCGTTCGACACGGGGCGGATCGTGACGGCCGCCGAGTACCTCGGTCGGCGCGACGAATGCCTGGAGGCGTGGCGGGCCGCGCTGTGGGCCCGGCGGCGGCGCGAGCGCTCGGACGTTCGCGATGCCACCGGCGGACCGTGAGCTCTGCCGCAGGGCAGGGAGACCACCGGAGGGCCGGCAGGCCTCCCGGTGGGAGGAAAGGCCACCGGCGGACCGTTAGGCCTGCCGGCGGGAGCCAAGGAAGGAGGGGTCGCCGTGTCGGAGATGCCGAAGGTGGGCGAACCGGCGCCGGACATCCGGCTGCAGGGAATCGGAGGCAAGGAGTGGCACCTCGCCGCACAGCGGGGGCGCAAGATCGTCCTGCTCTTCTACGTCCTTGATTGGACCCCGGGCTGAACGAAGGAGATGCCGGCCTTCGAGGCCCGCCTCCGGGACTTCGAGGCCGCAGGTGCCCAGGTCGTGGGCATCTCGTGCGATTCGATCTACAGTCACGATGCCTGGGCCAAGGCGCTCGGCGGGATTTCGTATCCATTGCTGGCGGACATCCACCGGGACGTGGTCAAGCGCTACGGAATCCACTGGCCGGAGCTCAACGCGTGCTATCGCGCGACGTTCGTGATCGACGGGCAGGGCCTCGTCCGGTTCGTGGAGCGCTACGGCCGGGGCCAGCTGCCGGATCCGGCGAAGGTCCTCGCAGAGGTGCAGAAACTGGGCTGACCCCGCGGAGGCCGGCGGCCGGGAGCGCCGGCGGTTCCGACAATCTGGGCGCGCACATGTCAATCGCCGGCGGCCTCCCGAACGCGATCCACCGGGGAGTGGCGGCCGGGTGCGGCGTGGTCCAGATCTTCGTCAAGAACCAGCTCAGATGGGCCGGGCGCCGGCTCGACGACGCTGAGACCGTCGAGTTCCGCCGGACACTGGCGGGGTCCGGGCTCCGGGCCGCGTGCGCCCACGCGAACTATCTCATCAATCTGGCCACGCCCGATCTCACGGAGCGAGCGCGGGCGGTGGCCGCTCTCCTGGACGACCTCGAGCGGGCGGAGCGTCTCGGCCTGCCGTTCGTCGTCCTGCACCCGGGCTCCCACCGCGGCGCCGGCCCCGAAGCGGGACTGACCACGCTCGTCAGCGCGCTGGACGAGGTGACACGCCGGACCGAGGGATGGCGCGTCCGCGTGGCCCTCGAGAACACGGCCGGCGCGGGCAGCACCCTCGGCTCGTGCGCTGAAGAGCTTGGCGCGATCCTCGCCCGGACGCGCAGGCCGGAACGCCTGGCGGTTTGCGTGGACACCTGCCATCTGTTCGCGGCCGGCTACGATATCCGGACGCCGCGGGGCTTCGCCGCCGCGCTCGGCAAGCTCGACCGCGCGGTCGGCATCGACCGCCTCGTCGCCTTCCACCTGAACGACTCCCGGGCGGGGCTGGGCTCGAAGCTCGACCGCCACGAGAACATCGGCGCCGGGCGCATCGGGCTGCCCGCGTTCCGCTTCCTCCTCAATCACCCGCGCCTCGGAACGCTCCCGATGATCCTCGAGACGCCGAAGCGGGACGACGGCGACGCCCGCAACCTGGCGACCCTCCGGCGTCTCCGCCGCCGAGGGCGCGCGACCCGATGAGCTCCATGCCGTCCGCTGCGATCGAGGCGGCCGCGGCGCGGGTGCTGGCGTTCGGACGCCAGCGCCTCGCGCGGTATCCGGAGTGCTCGAACATCGCGAGCCCCATCGGGCTCGCGCAGTACCTGGCGATCGCCGCCGAGGTGGCGGCATGGACCGGGCCGGGGCGCATCCTCGACTGGGGCGCGGGGTGGGGGCAGACGAGCCTCCTGCTCCGGGCCAACGGCGCGCAGGTCGTGGCGTACGACATCGAGGACAAGGGGGCGGCCTCGGGACTGCTCCGCGGGACCGACGTGCGCTACGTCGTGACACCCGGACCCGAGCTGCCGTTCGCCGGCGGCGAGTTCGACGCGGTCCTCAACTCCGGCGTCCTCGAGCACGTGGATGACGAGGGCGCCGCCCTGGCCGAGCTCCGCCGGGTCCTCCGGCCTGGGGGCCGGCTCTTCACGTACCACCTGCCGAATCGCTACGCGTACACGGAATGGCTCGGTCGCCGGCTCGGACGGTTCCACCACGATCGCACCTACACGCGGCATGAGGCGTCGGCCGTCTTCGAGAGGGCAGGGTTCCGCGTCCAGAGCTGCCGTCCCTTCCACGTGCTGCCGCGGAACGTGTGGGGACGCCTGTCCGAGCGGCTGTCACGGGCGCCCTGGATCGGTCCGGCCTACGATCACCTCGACGCCGCGCTCGAGCGGCTTCCCGGCATCCGGGGTCTCGCGACCGCCTGGGCGGTCGTGGCGGACCGGACGCCGTAACCGACGACGCGCGACCGGCCCGCCGGTTTCCAGAGGAGCCCGCCGCGCGATGGCGAGAACCCTCACCAGCACCCCGAGGCAGGACCGGTTTCGCATGCCGGGTGAGTTCGCCACAAGATCCACCAGCCCGAGCCACTCTACATCACCGAGGACGAGGCGCGCGGCGTGGAAGCCGTTCCCGGTACGAAACCGCGCCGGCCTGGAGACCGGATGCCGGCGTCCTACGTGAACTTCTACATCGGCCAGCGCATCGTGGTCATCCCGTCGTTCGACGACGCCCGCGACGCCCCGGCGCGGGAGGCCATCCAGGCGCTCTTCCCGGAGCGGCGGACCATCGCGGTGTCGTCGCGCGAGATCCTGCTCGGCGGCGGCGGCATTCACTGCATCACCCTTCAGGAGCCGCTCGGCCGGCGCACCCAGCTCGGCAAGGACACGGCCGGCTGATGCGCCCCGCGCCGGGTCAGCCGCCCTCGGCGGGCCCGCGAGCCTGTCGGCCGTGACCCTCGACCGGAGCCGCCGGGCGTACGACGCCTCCTTTCGGGCGGAGGCGGCAGCCCGGCTGGCCGCCTTCGCGCGCCAGGACATCGCGCCGGGCGATCGCCGGCCGGCCGCCGTGGCGGCGGTGCTGCTACCCGACGAGCGGGGCGACGCCGCGTTTCTCCTCACGCGGCGCGCGCCGAGCCTGCGCGCCCACGCGGGGCAATGGGCGTTGCCGGGCGGACGGGTGGACCCCGGAGAGAGCGCGGTCCGCACCGCGCTCAGGGAGCTCGACGAGGAGGTCGGGCTGACCCTGGACGAGTCGGCGGTGCTCGGCTGCCTCGACGACTTCTCGACCCGATCGGGATTCGTCGTGACTCCCGTCGTGGTGTGGGCGGGACCGATCGCCGGGCTCCGGCCGAATCCCGTGGAGGTCGCGTCGATTCACCAGGTCTCGCTCGCCGATCTGGATGCGCCCGACGTGCCGCGCTTCCTGACCATCCCGGAGCGCGAGCGCCCGGTGATCCAGCTGCCGCTTCTCGGCACCCTCATCCACGCCCCGACGGCGGCGATCCTCTACCAGCTCCGCGAGGTGATCCTCCACGGCCGCGCCACCCGGGTCAGCCACTTCGAGGAGCCGGTCTGGGGGCGTCGCTGACCCCGCCTTGACGCCGAGGACGAGCTGCCCGCTGATAGTGAGGCGGTCAGGACCACACGAACAGGGGAAGAGAGCATGAAGCGGGACTCGGTCGCCATCGTCACGGGCGGAGCGTCGGGAATCGGGCTGGCCACGGCCGCGCGGCTCGCGCGCGAGGGGGCGCGGGTGGCGGTGGTCGATCGCGCCGATCCGGAGCCGGCCGTCCGCGGGATCGTGGACGCGGGCGGCGACGCCTGGGGCATCCGGGCGGACATCGCCGACGAGGGGCAGGTCGGCGCGGTCGTGGAGTCGGTGCTGTCGCACGCGCAGCGCGTGGACGCGCTCGTCAACGCGGCCGGCATCGGGACGCCGCGGCCCGCCACGATCGACGCCGCGCCCTTGGCCGACTGGCAGGCGCTCTGCGCGGTGAACCTGACCGGCACCATCCTCTGCTGCCGGGCGGTGATCCCCGCCATGCGCCGCGGCGGCGGCGGGACGATCGTCAACATCGCGTCGGAGCTCGGGCTCGTGGGCGCGCCGCGCAGCGCGCTCTACGGCGCCACCAAGGGCGCCGTCATCCAGCTCACGCGCGCGCTGGCCGTCGATCACGCGGTCGATCAGATCCGCGTGAACTGCGTATGCCCGGGGCCGGTCGACACGCCTCTCCTGCGGGGCGCGGTCGCGCGCGCGACCGACCCCGCGGCCAAGATGCGCGACCAGATCGACTCGACCCTCCTGGGACGCCTGGGTCGCCCGGAGGAGATCGCGAGCGTCATCCACTTCCTGGTATCGGACGAGGCGTCGTTCATGACGGGCTCGATCGTCGTCGCCGACGGCGGCGTGACGGCCCGGTAGAGGCGGATGGTGCCGTCGTCCCTGATCCGCGGTCGCTACGTCGTAGCCCGGGCCGTCGGCCGGGACGGGGCGGAGGTGCTGGAGGACGCCGCCATCTTCCAGCAGGACGGCGTGATCCGGGAGATCGGACCGTACGAGGCGCTCCGCCAGCGGCACCGGGCGGACCAGATCCTGGGATCGCCGGACCACGTCGTGCTCCCGGGCTTCGTGAACGCCCACCACCACGTCGGACTCACCCCGTTCCAGCTGGGGTCGCCGGACCTGCCGCTCGAGCTGTGGTTCGCGAGCCGGCTCGGCGCCCGGGCCGTCGATCCGTATCTCGACACGCTCTACTCCGCCTTCGAGATGCTCGAGTCGGGCGTCACCACCGTCCAGCACATCCATGGCTGGCGGGGCGCGCCCGCGTCACGGGTGCGGGAAGTCGCCGACCGCATCCTCCAGGCGTACCGGGACGTCGGCATGCGGGCCTCGTACTCGTACATGCTCCGGGACCAGAACCGCCTCGCGTACGAGGCGGACCAGGAGTTCGTGCGGCGCCTGCCGCCGGATCTCGCCCCCGGCGTCGCCGCCTTCCTGACCGGCCAGGCGATCCCGGTCGCGGACCAGCTCGACCTCTTCCGGAGTCTCTGGGAGGCTCACGGAAGGAACGGTGGCGATCGGATCCGCATCCAGCTGGCGCCCGCGAATCTCCACTGGTGCTCGGACGAGGCGCTGACCGCTCTCGGAGAGAGCGCCGCCCGGCACGAGGTGGGGATGCACATGCACCTCGACGAGACGGCCTATCAGCGGGAGTACGCTCGCCGGCGCACCGGCGGCACCGCGACCGAGCACCTCGAGCGCCTCGGGCTCCTCGGGCCGCGTCTGACGCTCGGGCACGGCGTCTGGCTGACCGCGCGGGACGTCGAGCGGGCGGCGGAGCGCGGGGTGATGATCTGCACCAATCCGAGCTCGAACCTTCGCCTCCGGAGCGGTGTCGCGCCCGTGAACCGCTTCCTGGAGGCGGGGATCCGCGTGGCGCTGGGCCTCGACGAGGCCGGCATCAACGACGACCGCGACATGCTCCAGGAGATGCGGCTCGCGCTCCGGCTCCATCGCGTTCCCGGCATGGACGACGACGTACCGACCAGCGCCCAGATCTTCCGGATGGCGACCGCGGACGGCGCCGCCACGACGCCCTTCGGGGAGCGTATCGGCGAGCTTGCCATCGGCCGCGCCGCGGACCTCGTGCTGCTGCCCTGGCGCTCCGTCAGCCATCCGTACCTCGAGGCCGGCACTCCGGTCCTCGACGCCGTCGTCCACCGGGCCCGCGCGGCGGCCATCGACCTCGTGGTGGTCGCCGGCGAGGTCGTGGTGCGCGAGGGCCACATCACGCGGGTCGACAAGGCCGCCGTCCTGGAGGAGCTCGCCGCGACGCTCCGCCGCCCCCTCACGCCGGACGAGGAGCATCGGCGGCGGCTGGGGCGGGCGGCGTTCCCGCACGTCCGGAAATTCTACGCGGGGTGGCTCGACCCCGGGTCGCTGGATCCCTTCTACCGGCAGAGCTCGCGGTCCTGAGGAGCGCGGCGCGCCGCCAGAGGACGCGTCAGGGCGCGCCCTGTCGGAAGCGCTCGGCCCAGGCGCGGGTCGCGTCGAGATACCGCCGCCCATGCTCCGCGCTCGGCTCGATCTCGCTGCCCTCGTGCCACTCGTTCCAGCTGGAGACCAGGATCCACGGCGGGTCGACCGACCGCGCGGCCCGCCACGTCTCGTCGTAGGTCGCGCCCTCGGCGCGCTCCACCACGGTGCCCGGCGTCCGGACCTGACGATCGTCGAAGCCGGGAGCCACCGCCGGGATGAACGGCCGGTCGGCCCAGCGCGCCAGGGCCGCATACCGCTGATACACGTCGCCCACCGCGCGGCCTCGCGCCAGGAACACGATCGGCGTGTACACGTGGAGCGCGTCGAAGCGCGAGAGCCAGTCGGGCCGCGCCGAGAGCCACTCGGGGCTCGGCGCGTCGGCCACGAGGTAGAGGCGCCGCCGTGTCGCCTGGAGCCGCGCGCGCACCGCGTCCCACATGCGGGGCCGCAGCCGATGCGACGCGTAGAGGAAGACCACGGGGATGCCACCCACGCGAAGCCAGGCGGGCTCGCTCCCGTGCCGGTCGAGGAGGCTGATCAGGTCATCCGCCACGCCGAGGGCGCCGCGTCGCCAGAGCTCGCCCGTCTCGTAGTACGGCGCCAGCACGAGCCCGGCCTGGCGGGCGAGGGGGAAGAGTGCCGCCAGGCCGAGCGCCTCCTCGCTCTCGCGCCCCCACCAGGAGACCGCGAACCCGTCGAGCCCCGCATCGCGTGCCAGGGCGAGCTGCGCCCGGATCCGCGCGGGGTCCCGGCTGTCGTACGGCCCGGCATCGGGATAGTTCGTCGCCCCGATGTCGCGACGCCCGGGCCCGGTCAGGCGACGCGGATCGTGGAAGCCCAGGAGCCGCCCCTCCGGCATCTCGAGGCGCCCGTGGTTCCAGTGGCGCCAGCGACCGGTGGGCCCGACAGGCGTGCCGTACCAGGGATAGTGGACCGCCAGGACCAGCCGTTGCGACGCGGGCCGCGAGCCCGGCGCGTCGAACGCAGGCGGTCGTCCCGCCCTCACGAGCCAGAGGGGCTGATCGCGCTCGGCCCGCCACACCCCGGCCGCGAGCCCGAGCGGCAGGAGGCCCAGCACGATCGCGCGGACTGCCCACAGCCTCACCGCACGGGCGCCCGGGGCGAGCGACGCCCCGCTCAGCGGGTCCGGCCCACGCCGACCCGGCGACACCAGCGCGCCACGGGACAGCGGGAGCAATGCGGGGAGAGCGGACGGCACACGTTCTGGCCGAATGCCACGAGGAGGTCGTTGTAACCGATCCAGTAGCGTCGCGGCAGCTTCGCCCGGAGCGCCAATTCGGTCTGGTCGGGCGACTTGGTCCGGACGAACCCCAGGCGGTTCGAGATGCGGTGCACGTGAATGTCGACGCAGATGCCGGGCTTGGCGAATCCGATCGTGACCACGAGGTTGGCGGTCTTCCGCCCCACGCCCTTCAGGGTGAGCAGCGCGTCGATCTCGTCCGGCACCGCGCCGCCGAAGCGCTCGATGAGGTCCCGCGAGATCTGGCGGATGGCCCGCGCCTTGGTCCGGTAGAAGCCCACGGGAAAGATCAGCCGCGAGATCCGGGCAGGGGACAGCCGGAGCATCGCCGCCGGGGTGTCCGCGACGCGGAAGAGCCGCTCCGACGCCTCCCGCGTGGTCGCGTCCTGGGTGCGAAGCGACAGGAGACAGGCGATCAGGACGCGGAATGGATCGGGTTGCTCGGCGGCGACCTCGGCCACCGCGGTGGGACGCCACGACGGGGCCTGCCGCCGGAGCGTCCGGATCACGGCGCCGATCTCCGCGGCGGACATCGGCGCGCGCACCGCGTCGGCCAGCCAGCGGGGTCGCGGGGAGGATCGGGACGAGGAACGGTCACCCCGCATGGAGGGCGATGGTACCGCGGCGCGCGCGACGCCTGCCAGGGGTCGGCGAGGACGCGGCCGTCGGGCCCGCCCCAGGAAACACTGGCCCTCGGTTCGCCGCGCCTTGACAACCCTCCAGGCCGACCCGGATCATCGCAATCAGATGAGGCTCCTCCACGGTCTCGCGACCGCCCTCCTGGGGGCGGGGCTCGGCGTGCAGATCTTCCTGTCCTTTCTCGTGGCGCCGGCCGCCTTCCGCGTGGTCGACCGCCCTGTCGCGGCGCGCGTCATGGAAGGCGTCTTCCCCGGCTACTACGGCTTCGGGCTGGCGACCCTCACGATGGCCCTGGCCCTGATCCTCGTGCTCGCCCTCCGGGAGCCCGCCCCGCTCCGCTGGGGAGCCGCGGCGCTGCTCGTGGTGACCTTGCTGGGGACCGTGTATGCCGGACACGTGCTCCTTCCGCAGGCCCACGACGCTCGTGTCCGTGCCCAGGCGGCCCCCGCCGGGGACCTGGCGCCGATGGAGTTCTCACGGCTCCACCGGCTCGCCGTGGCCGTCAACATCACGATCTTCCTGACCGGCGCGCTCGCCCTCGCGCTCCACCTGGGCAGCGGGGTGGGAGGCGCGCGGCGAGCACGGGCGGTCCGGCCAATCCACTCGAGTGATGTCGGAGGCAGTGATGTCCAACCCATCGTCAAGACAGGTGTCGTAGAGTGCCCGATCCTGACCGACGTCCACGGTGGGAGGTGCTGGAGCTCGATCATGTCGTCCTTCGCGTGGCCGACCAGGCCGCGTCGCAGCGCTTCTACACGACGATCCTGGGCCTCCAGCTCGACCACGTGAACGAGGGCGCCCGGCTGATCCAGCTGAGGGCGGGGCGCCACCTCATCGACCTGCTCCCATTGGCCCCGGGCGAGACCGCCTCGCCCTCGGCCCGGATGGACCACGTCTGCCTGTCCATCCGGTGCGACGATCTCCCGGGCCTTGCCGCCTGGCTCAGGCAAGAGGGCGTCGCGGTCGAGGGGGACGTCGTGCAGCGGCGCGGGGCCTTCGGGGACGGCGGGTCGCTCTACATCCGGGACCTGGACGGGTACCGGATCGAGCTGAAGCCTCAGGGTCACTCGTAGCGGAGAGCCTCGATCGGATCGAGCCGCGACGCCTTGCGCGCGGGGTAGAAGCCGAAGAACACGCCCACCGTTCCCGCGAAAGCGAACGCCATCCCGACCGACCGGAGCGACACGTCCGTCGACCACTCGGCGAAGTTGGCGATGACGACCGACGTCAGGATGCCGATGCCGACCCCGATCACCCCGCCGACGGCCGACAGCGTGACCGCCTCCACCAGGAACTGAGCGAGGATGTCGCGCCCGCGCGCGCCGATGGCCATGCGGAGGCCGATCTCGCGCGTCCGCTCCGTCACCGACACCAGCATGATGTTCATGATGCCGATCCCGCCGACCATGAGCGAGACGGACGCGATCGCCGCCAGGAGCATCGTCATGATGCGCGCCGACTCCTCCTGAGCCGCGAACATCTCCGCGAGAACGCGCACCTGGAAATCGTCGTCCTGGCCTGGCTGGAGGCGATGGCGCTGCCGGAGGATGGCGCGGATCTGCTCCTCGGCCTCCTCCATCAGGGAGGCGTCCCGGACCCGCACCGAGATCTGGCCCACCGAGCGGGGATTGGACCGGTTCGTCCCCAGCACCTTCTTCTTGGCGGTGGAGAGCGGGATCAGGATCAGGTCGTCCTGGTCCTGGCCGAACGCGGACTGCCCCTTCGGCTCGAGGACGCCCACGACCGTGAACGGGACCTTCTTGATCCGGATCGTCTCGCCGATGGGATCGGTGTCCCCGAACAGGCTGTGCCAGACCGTGTCCCCGAGGACCGCGACCTTCGCCGCGCCGTCCACGTCCTGAGGGCTCAGCATCCGGCCGCTCGTGATGCCCCACTCGCGCGCCTCGATGTAGTCGGGGGTGACGCCCTGGATGATCGTCGACCAGTTGAGGTTGCCGAAGATCGTCTGCGCCGAGCCGCGCACCGACGGCGCCGCGACCTCCGCGGCGGTCACCTCGAGGGCGATCGCCCGCGCGTCCTCCTCGGTCAGCGTCTGCTGGCTCCCGAGCCCATAGCGGATCCCGCCCGAGGTCTGGGCGCCGGGGAACACGACGATGAGGTTCGATCCCATGGACCGGATCTGCTCCGCGATGCGCTCCTGGGCCCCGGCGCCCACGGAGACCATGGCGATCACCGCGGCGACGCCGATGACGATGCCGAGCATGGTGAGCGCCGTGCGGAGCTTGTTCACGCGGAGCGAGGCGAGCGCCATCCGCACCGCTGCCCAGACCTTCACGCCGCGACCTCCTCCTCGAGGGTGGGCAGCACCGTCTCGGCGTCGGTGGGCACCGCAACCGGCGCGTCGGAGCGGAGGTGGCCGTCGCGGAACACGACGATCCGCGACGCGTACTTGGCGATGTCGTCCTCGTGGGTGACCAGCACGACGGTGATCCCGCGCCGGTTCAGCCGCTGGAGGATCGCCATGATCTCGACGCTGGTGCGCGTGTCCAGGTTCCCGGTCGGCTCGTCGGCCAGGATGACCCTCGGCTCGTTGACGAGCGCGCGGGCGATCGCCACCCGTTGCTGCTGCCCGCCCGAGAGCTGGCTCGGCCGGTGCGAGGCCCGGCTCTCGAGCCCCACATCCCGGAGCCGCGCCAAGGCCCGCTCGTGCCGCTCCCGGGGGATCGTCGTGCCGTAGAGCAGCGGCAACTCCACGTTCTCGATCGCGGTCATCCGCGGGAGCAGGTTGAACGTCTGGAACACGAAGCCGAGCTTCTCGTTGCGGATGGCCGCGAGGGCGTCTCGCGACAGCGTCGCCACGTCGTCCCCGTCGAGGCGGTACACGCCGGCCGTCGGCGTGTCGAGGCAACCGAGGAGGTTCATGAAGGTCGACTTCCCGGAGCCGGACGGCCCCATCACGGCCACGAACTCGCCGGCCGCGATGTCGAGGCTGACGCCGCGCAGGGCGTGGACCTGGTGCTCGCCGAGCCGGTACGTCTTCACGAGGTCGCGGACCTCGATGAGCGCCGCGCCCGTCTGGGGAGTCATCGCGTCACAGGCGCAGCCGAGGGCCGCTCGTCTGGTTGGGACGCCCGGAGGCGCCGGACGCCGAGCCCACGAAGACGTCCTGGCCTGCCTTGAGGTCCCCCGAGACGACCTCGGAGTAGGAGCCGTCCGACAGGCCCACCATGATGGAGACGGCCTGGGGCTTCCCGTCCGGGCCCGGGACGTAGACGCGGGCCGCGGTCGGCGTCGCCGCCGCCGGCGCGCCGTCCTGGGCGGTCTGGAGCGCGTCGAAGCGCTTCTGCTGCTCCGGGGTCAAGATCGCGCGGATCTTCTCCCGGATCTCGGTCCGGCCCCGCCGTCGCTGGGCGCCGGCCGCCGGGTCGTCGCCACCCTGGCCGCGCGCGGCCGCGAACGACTGGCGCGCCTCCTCGAGAATGGCGTCGAGCTTGCCCTGCTGCTCGGGCGTCAGCGCGAGATCCCGGACGAGCGTCGCGCGCATCTCGCGGACCCCGCCGCCCCGGCCAGCGCCTCCGCCCGCGCCGGCGCCACGCCCGGAACCGCCGGCGGCAGGGCTGCCACCGCCACCGGTCGCCGCCCGGCCGCTCGAATCGTCGGAGCCCGCGCGCGCTCGAGGCTGGGCGCCGGGCTCGGCGCTGTCCGCGGGCGGGCGGAAGCGGAGAGCGGCATTGGGCACGCGGAGCGCGTCCTCGCGCCGGTCGACCTGCACGCGCACGTTGGCAGTCATCCCGGGGAGCAGGGAGCGGTCGGGGTTGGGGACCGTGATCACCGTGGTGTAGCTCACGACGTTCTGCACGACCTGCGCCGCCTTGCGGATCTGGGAGATCTCGCCCCGGAACGTGCGCCCCGGGAACGCGTCGACCGTGAAGACCGCGGTCATGCCCTCGCGGAGCCGGCCGACGTCGGCCTCGTCGACCGCCGCCTCGACCTGCATGCGCGTGAGGTCCTGGGCGATCGTGAAGAGCGTCGGCGCCTGGAGGCTCGCCGCGACGGTCTGCCCGGGATCGACGGTCCGCGAGACGACCACGCCGTCCACCGGCGCCCGGATCTCGGTGTGGACCAGGTCGAGCCGCGTCTGCTCGAGGGCGGCCTGCTTCTGTCGGACCGTGGCCTCGACCGCCTTGAGCTGCGCCTCGGCCACCTGCAGGGCCGCCTGGGCCGACGCGACCTGGGCCTTGGCCGCGCGGGCCTGCGATTCGCCCGCGGCCTGCTGGGCCTGGGACGACCGCAGCGCCGCCTGCCCGGCGCGCTCCTGCGCGCGCGTCGCCTCGAGCTGCGCCTGCGTGGTGTCGTACGCCGTCTGGGCCTGATCGCGCTCGCTCTTCGAGATGAGCTCCTGTCGCGCGAGGTCGATACGCCGGTCGAGCTCGAGCTTCGCGTTGCTCGCGGTCGCGGCGTCCCGGACAATGTTGGCCTGCGCGGTTGCGATGACCGCCCGCGCGTTCTCGACGTCGGCCCGCATCCGCTCGACGTTGGCCTCGGAGGTCACGGCCGCCGCTCGCGCGTTCTCGACGTCGGCCCGCACCTTCTCGACGTTCGCGCGCTGGTTGAGCACCTGTGCCTGGGCGCTCTCGAGGTCCGCGGTCGCCGCGTTGACCTTGGCCTGGAAGACGTCGGTCTCGATCCGCGCGACGAGCTGGCCCCGGCGGACCGGCGTGTTGAAGTCGACGAGGACTTCCTTGACCTGGCCGGACACCTGGCTGCCGACCTGGACCGTGGTCACGGCGTTCAGGGCGCCGGTGGCCGACACGGTGGCCACCACGGTCCCGCGGTCCAGGGTCGCCGTCCGGAACTTGGTCGCCGGGGTCCGGTTGGCCGAGACGACGTACCCCGCCGTCGCGAGGGCGCCCAGGACGGCGATCCCCACCAGGACAAGAACTCCCCGCCGGCGCATGCCCTTCATTTTCGCACCCGACCCTGTGGCCACACCATCTTGGACGCGGCCGGGCAGGGGGGTGTTCGACCGGCCCTGAGCGGTCCTACGGGCGCCCGACGACCCGATCGAGCGTGGCGAGCCCGACCCGGTAATCGGTCACGGCCCGGACGCTGTCGGCCTCGGCGTTCGTCAGGGAGAGCTGCGCCTCGGTCAGCTCGAGGATGGTCCCGACGCCGGCGTCGTAGCGTCCCTGGGCCAATCGAAGGTTCTCCTGCGCCGACTCGACCGCCTTCTCCGTGGCGCCGTACCGCTCCGCGGCCTCGATGACGGCGATGTACGCCTGCTCCACCTCGAGCCGGACCTGAAGCTCCGTGCCGTCGTAGTTCGCGCGTGCGGTCTCGACCAGGGCCTGCGTCTCCTTCACACGGGCCTGCGTGAAGAAGCCCTCGAACAGGTTCCAGGTGAGCTGCCCCGTAACCGACCACTCGTCGGAAAAGTTCAGGCTGGAGGCGAAGCCGTCGGTGGAGACCACGGCGTCGTCGCTGGCCGTCCCCGCGGTGCCGAGGACGGTCAGGTCGGGGAGGTACCGCGCCTTCGCGCCGGATAGCTGGGCGCGGGCCGCGTCCAGCTGGGCCTGGGACTGCCGGAGCTCGGGCCGGTTGCCGAGTGCCTCCGCGAGGAGCTGCCTCGAATCCAGCGTCACCGGCTCGTAGGTCAGGGTGTCCTCGATCTCGATGGGCACCGTCGCCTCGAGACCGAGCGCGTTGGCCAGGCTGGTCTCCGAAAGGCGGACCAGGTTGCGCGCCCGGATCACGTCGACCCGCGCGTTCGCCACCTCGACCTCCGCCCGCGTCACGTCCGACTTCGGCTTCGTGCCGACGTCGAAGAAGCCCCGGGCGCTCCGGAGGTTGAGCTCCGAGCGTGCCAGCGCGGCATCGGCCACTCCGACGAGGCGCCGGGCCTGGAGCAGACTGAAGTATGCCTGGCGGACGTTCTGGACGACGAGGTCGCGCACTCGCCCGAGCTCTCCGGACGCGACGCGGCTCCCGGCCTTCGCCTCGTCCACCAGCGCCGCGGTCTTGCCAAAATCGTAGATGAGCTGGCGGCCCTGGAGCGTGACGAAGGTGCTCTCGCTCCGCTGCCGGTTCCCCGTCGTGGAGCTCTTGAACTCGCCGGTCTGGACACCGGTCTGCAGGTCGACGCGCGGATAGTAGTTCGACTTCGCCTGGGGGATGCGGGCCTGGGCCGCCGTCAGCGAGCCCTGCGCGGACCGGATGGTGGGCTGCTGCCGGAGCGCGAGCGCGGTCGCCTCCTGGAGATTCAGCCGGAGCGGTGCCGACGTGGACGACGACCGGGGCGCAGTGGCCGGCGGACTCGTCAAGGGCGCCGCCGGGTTCACGGGGGGCGCGGGAGTCACGGGCGCCGGCGGGGTCGTGGTGGTCTGCGCCCATGCTGAGACGGGGGCCGTGAGGCCGAGCGCCAGCGCGAGGCCGACACCCGGCACCGCGCGGCGGGATCTGGTGCGCATCGGTTCGAGGTCTCCCTTGTCGAGGGACGGAGTCCGGGACGCGCCGAGGCCGGGCCGGCGGCTCACGCCGCGCCCTCCTGCTCCGACGCGAGGTGCCGCGGGAACCGCTCCTCGAGCATCGTGTACAGCGTGGGAATCAGGATCAGGGTGAGCCCGGTCGAGACCAGGAGGCCCCCGATGACGGCGCGCGCGAGCGGCGCGTTCGCCTCGCCGCCGACCAGCCAGCCGAGCGCCATCGGCAGGAGCCCGAAGACCGTGGCCAGGCTGGTCATCAGGATCGGACGGAGCCGGGTCCGGCCGGCCCGTACGACCGCCTCGCCGAGCGGCAGTCCGCGGCGCCTGAGCTCGTTCGTGTATTCCACCAGGAGCACCCCGTTCGAGACGACGATCCCCACCATCATGATGATGCCCATGAACGAGGTCGTCGAGAGGGTCGTCCGCGTCACGAACAGGGAGAGGATGACGCCGATGAGGCCCATCGGCACCGAGAACATGATGATGAACGGGTCCTTGAGGGAGCGGAACTGAGAGGCCATGACCATGTAGACGAGCATGAGGGCGAGAATACTCATGAAGGTCAGACTGGAGAACGCCTCGCGCTGCTGCGCGGTCTGGCCGCCCATCTGGACCGAGAAGCCGGACGGCATCTGGATGGTCCCGAGACGCTGCTCGATGTCGTCCGAGATGGCCCCGAGGTCGCGGCCCGCGGGGTTCCCGGAGACCCGGATCAGCCGTTGCTGGTACTTGCGCTCGATCTCGACCGGGGCCACGCTCCGCCGGATGTCGGCGAGGGTGGACAGGACGATCGGACGGCCGGCGGGCGCGGTGACGAAGATCTTCCCGAGGTCCTCGGGCCGCACGCGGAAGGGCTCGTCGAGCTGGACGACGATGTTGTACTGGTTGCCGCTCCGCGGGTCCGTGAAGATCGAGGGATTGACGCTCACGTTGGAGTTCAGGGAGAAGAGCGCCGCCTGCGCCACGTCGCGCTGGCTCAGGCCGGCGGTCGCCGCCTTCTCGCGGTCGACGACCACGCTGAACTGCGGGTAGTTCCCCTCGCGGCTGATCTGCACGTCGGCCACGCCCGCGGTGTCGCGCATGACCCGGGCCACCTCGCGCGCCACGCCCGGCGCGTCGTCGAGATCGTAGCCCGATCACCTCGACCTCGAGCGGATTCTGCGAGCCGCGGTTCAGCACGCGGCTGATGATCCCGCCGAGGTTGAAGTAGGTGAGGGCGCCCGGGAACTCCCCGGCGAAGCGCGGGCGGATCGCGTTGACGATCTGCACGTCGCTCCGCTTCCGCTGGTCCGGCGTGGCGAGGTACACCTGCACCTGCGCCGCATGGGGGCCAGTGTTCCCGCTGAAGAGGGCCGACCGCCCGCCGGGAATGCCGACCGTCGAGACGATGGACTTGAGCTCACCGGGCTGGAGGTTCTGCCGGACCATCTCCTCGATCCGGGCGGCCATCTTCTCCGTTTCCTCGACCCGGGTGCCGAGCGGGGCGCGCAGCGTGATCCGGAACTGGCTCTCGTCCGAGTTCGGGAAGAACTCGCTTCCGATGAGCGGGACGAGCGCGAGGCTCGCCAGGAACATCACCGAGGACGCCCAGCACCACGATCTTGCGGTGCCCGAGGGCCCAGAGAAGGGCTTCCTGGTACATGCTGTCCAGGCCGTCGAACAGCCCCTGGCTCCAGGACATGAACCGATCCCGCAGACCTCGCGCCCCGGCCTCGCGCACCTGCGCGGGCTTGAGCAGCCGGAGGCACATCAGCGGGGTGACCGTCCGCGAGACCAGGAACGACGCGAACAGCGAGAACGAGATCGTGAACGTCAGCGGGATGAAGAGCAGCTTCGCCTGGCCCTCGAGAAAGACGGTCGGCAGGAACACCACGATGGTCGTGATGGTCGACACGAAGATCGGCATCGCGACCTCGCGGGCCGCGTCCAGGACGGCCGTGCGACGGTCCTTGCCGGGGATGGACAGGTGCCGGTTGATGTTCTCCAGCTCGACGATCGAGTCGTCGACGAGGCGGCCGACGGCGAGCGCCAGGCCCCCGAGCGTGAAGATGTTCAGCGTCTGGCCCAGGAAGTACATCGCGATGAGCGTGCACATGATCGACAGGGGAATCGCGACGGAGATGATGACCGTCGAGACCACGCTCCGCAGGAAGATGAGGATGACCAGGAACGCCAGCAGTCCGCCCTGGACGGACTCGTGCCAGAGGCTCTCGATCGACTGGCGGATGTAGGTGGACTGGTCGAAGATCAGGCCGATGTTGACGCCGGGCGGCACCCGGTCCAGCTTGGTCAGCAGCGCCCGCACCCCGTTGACGACCTCGATGGTGTTCGCGGAGGGCTGCTTGTTGACGCGCAGGTACACGGCGCGGGCGCCGTCGACGCGGACCACGCTCGTCTGCTGCTCGGACGAGTCCTGGACGTAGCCGAGGTCCCGGACCCGCACCGGCACGTCGCCCACCTTGCGGACGATGATGTCCTCCATGGGCTTGACGAGCTGGAACTGGTTGTTGGTGAACATGTTGTAGTCGATGGTGCCGATCTTGATGTCGCCCGACGGCATGAGGAAGTTCGAGTCGTTGACCGACCGAACGACGTCGAGGACCGAGATACCCTTCGCGTAGAGGAGGTCGCGGTTCAGGTTGACCGAGATCTGGCGGATCTTGCCGCCGTCGACGTTGGCGGCCGCCACGCCGGTGATCCGCTCGATCTGGGGCTCGATCGTGTTGTAGGCGATGTCGTAGAGCTGCCGCTCGTCGAAGCCGCCGCCCGACACGGTCAGGAGGCAGACCGGGATGTTGGAGAGGTCGGCGCGGATGATGAACGGCTGCTTGATCCCCGAGGGCAGGCTGTTGCTGATCTGCTGGATGCGCTGGATGATGTCGTTCTGGCCCGCGTTGAGGTCCGCGTCGTAGTTGAACCAGACCTGCACGACGGAGATGCCTTGCCGGCTGCGCGACTCCACGTGGTGGACACCGGGCACGGCGCTGACGACCTTCTCGATCGGGTAGGTGACCGTCTTCTCGATGTCCTGGACGTTCGCGCCCGTGTAGATGGTCCCGACGGTGACGACCGGCTGGTTGATGTTCGGGAACAGGTCGATCGACAGGCGGTTCAGCGACGTCGCGCCGAGCACGACGATGGCGAGCGCCGCCATCAGGACCGCGATGGCGTTGCGAACGGCGGCGAGCGTGAGCCACATGGGGGCGCGCCTCCGAGGCTCAGTAGGCCTTGGCCGGCACGGCCCGGACGGTCATGCCTTCCCGGACGAGGTCCTTGCCCTGCAGGATGACCTCGGACTCGGGTCCCAGGCCCTTGGTGACCTGGACGGCGGGTCCGTCCGTGGGACCGAGCTCCACCGGCGCCGCCGCCACCTTGCCCTCCCGCACGATCAGCACCGATCGGCCGGCCCTCGGCGCCCGTGAGCGCCTCCAGCGGCAGCATCAGGGCGTCCTTGCGAACCTCGAGCAGGAGATCGACCCGCGCGTACATGCCGGGCTTGAGCAGGTCGTCCGGGTTGGGGATGTCGACTTCCAGGCCCATCGTCCGGGTGCGAGGGTCCAGCGCATGGACGACGCGCGCCACCTTGCCGGAGAACTGCCGCCCCGCGTACGCGTCGCTCGTGAGCCGCACGACGTTGCCGACGCCGACCCGCGCAACCTCCCGCTCGGGCACCTCCAGCTGGACCTTGACCGGGTTGATCTCCTGGAGCATCAGGATCCCGATCGACGCGTTGCTGGTCGCCGCGGCCTGGTTGCTGACCGCCGCACCCACCTCGAGGTTGCGCTGGGAGATGTAGCCGCTGAAGGGCGCGACGATCCGCGTGTCGTCGAGACGCATCTGCGCCATCCGCTGGGCCGACCGCTGCTGCTCGATCTGGGTTTCGGCCAGCTTCACCTGGCTGTCGGTCGTCGCGATCTGGACCCGCGCCACCTCGACCTGGGCCTGCTGAGCGCTCAGCGCCGCCTGCGAGGCCTCGAACGCCGTGCGGGCGTTGTCCCGGTCCTGGGCGGCCACGAGCCCCTTGGCGAACAGCTCGTTGAGCCGCTCGGCCTGGCGCTGGTCGTTCGCCAGCACCGCCTGCGCCCGGGTCAGGAGCGCCTGTTGGTTGAGGAGGTTCGCCTTCGCGGCGTCGAGGTTCGAGCGGGACACCTGGAGGCCTGCCTGGGCGCTCGCCAGCGCCGCCCGAGACTGGTCGAGCGCGTTCTCCATCTCGGTCGGCTCGATCTCGACCAGGAGCGCGCCGGCCTTCACGAACTGTCCGCGCTCGACGTGGATCGCGCGGATGTAGCCGGACGTCTTCGCGAAGATCGAGGTCTGCCGGTTGGGCAGCACGTCGCCGGTGAAGGAGAGCGTGACCTCGAGCGCCCGGCGCGTCGGCTTGACGACACCGACCTGGATCTCCCGGTTGGCGCGCGGCACGGCCCGGGCCTGCTGGTCCCGGAGGCGGCCGATCACCAGGACCACCACGATCGCCAGCAGCACCAGGAGGACCAGTGAGACGCGGTACCGCCGCACGAACGCCATCAGATGGACTCCGTGGCTGGCTGCAGGATGCCGTGGAGGCAGAGATCCGCGACCCGTTGCGCGAGAACCTCGGCCGGCGTGTCGTCCGCGTGATTCAGCGTCGTGCCCCACACGAGCCCGATCAGCATCGAGGGCCCGATGTCGCGGTCGACCTTCCGGAAGACGCCCGACTGGGCGCCGCGCTCGAGGAGGCGACCGAGCCCGTCCGCGATCCGGTCCCGGCGCGCCCGGATGACCTGCTTCTTCCGGAGGAAGAGCCGCCCCTCCCCTTGCTGCATGAGTCGGAAGAAGGGGAGGTGGCGGGCGAACGTCTCGACGATCGCCCCGATCATCCGCGACAGCGCGATGGGCGTCGGAAGCTCCTCCGCCTCGACGCGCTCGAGCCGCGCGATGAGGAGATCGAACGCCTCGGCGACCACCCCGAGGTAGAGGTCCTCCTTGGACGGGAAGTACCGGTAGAGCGTGCCCTTGCCGACCCGCGCGGCTTCCGCGACGTCGTCCATGCAGACGACGTGGTAGGGACGGGCGGCGAAAACCCGGGATGCGGCGCCCACGATCTGCTCGCGCTTCGCCGCCTGTCGAGGCGTCCGATTCGAGGCCTTCATGGCGTTGCTCCAGCGCTCCCGGCGTGGACCGCCGGCGGCAGGCCGTCGGCGGTAGAATGGAACTGACCGGTCAGTCCGCCGCACTTTAGTCTCCGCGAGGTGGCGGTGTCAAGCGAGCGGCCGGCCCGGTTGAGCTTTTAACGGAGCCACGAGCAAGTTGCCGACCTTATGGGGAATTCGTCGGTTACGGACTTCCCGCGGGTGGGGTATTGGACGGGCGTTGCTCCCCGACGGTCCGTCGCGCGGCGAAACCTCTCGCGGGCGCCCGCCCGCCAAGGCGTCGCGGGAAGCTCCGCCCCGAATGGCGCGGCGGTCGGCGCCGGTCACCGCGTCCGCGTTCCGGAGCGAGGTCCCGATGCCGCGATGCTGCCGACGACGCGCACCGGGCGACCGCGAGGACCCAATCGGTCGGCGGCTCGAGGGTGGGCGCCGCTCGAGGTCGCGACGAGTTCCGACAGCACTGTGCGCGGAAGTCGCCGCTCTAGCACTAGCGATTGTGGAGCTTGTTCCAAAGGTTCACAAGCTGTCGTGGTTTGGCGATCGTACCGGTCTCATTTTTTGTTGACAGTCCCAAATCTCGTATGACAGGATTCGCCCGCCCACAAGATGCGGTATGCGCCTCGATCATTGTGATCGGGTAGCAGTTAGCCGTAGGTGATGTGGCGAGCGAGTCGAGCAGGGAGTCAAGGAGGTTCGGCATGGCGATCACAGCGACGCGTCCTCCCCGAGTCGGCAAGTGGACGGAGCAGGCGCTCCGCGTACTGAGGGAGCGCTATCTCACACGCGAGGGGGACCACGCCCAGGAGACCCCGGAGGAGATGTGCTGGCGGGTGGCCGGGGCCATCGCCCAGGGGGAGGGCCGCTGGGGCAAGAGCCCGGCGGTCGTCCACGAGATCGCCTGCGCCTTCTACGACATGATGGTGGACAGCAAGTTCCTGCCGAACTCGCCGACCCTCATGAACGCGGGGAAGGGGAACCAGCTCCAGTACTCGGCCTGCTACGTCCTCCCGGTGGGCGACTCCATGGAGGAGATCTTCGATGCGGTGAAGTCGGCCGCCATCATCCACAAGTCGGGCGGCGGCACCGGCTTCGCCTTCTCGCGCCTCCGCCAGAAGGACGCGGTCGTGAGCTCCACCGGCGGAAAGGCGTCGGGCCCGGTCTCCTTCCTCCGGGTCTTCAACGGGGCGACCGAGGCGGTGAAGCAGGGCGGCACCCGGCGGGGTGCGAACATGGGGATCCTCCGGATCGACCATCCGGACATCCTCGAGTTCATCGAGTGCAAGCTCGACGGCGGCATCGTCAATTTCAACATCTCCGTCGCGGCGACTGACCGGTTCATGGACGCGCTCCAGAAGGGCGAGGAGTACGAGCTGACCGCGCCGCACAACGGCGAGGTGGTGGCCCGGATCCCGGCCCGGGACGTCTTCGACCGGATCGTGCGGGCCGCCTGGCAGACCGGGGATCCCGGGATGGTCTTCCTCGACCGGATCAACGCGAGCCCGGCGAACCCCACGCCGGAGATCGGGCTGATCGAGGCGACCAACCCGTGCGGCGAGCAGCCGCTCCTCCCGAACGAGGCGTGCAACCTCGGCTCGATCAACGTCGCGATGTTCGCGCGCCGGCAGGCGGACGGGGAGTGGGCCGTCGACTGGACGGAGCTCGAGCGGGTGGTGCGCCTGTCGGTCCGGTTCCTCGACGACGTCATCGAGGTGAACCCGTACCCGCTGCCGGAGATCGACGACACCGTGAAGGCGAACCGCCGGATCGGTCTCGGCGTGATGGGCTGGGCGGACCTCCTCTTCCGGATGGGTATCCCGTACGACAGCCAGCCGGCGCTCGACCTCGGGGACCGGCTCATGGCCTTCATCAACGAGAAGGCGCACGACCAGTCGGCCAAGCTCGCCGAGGAGCGCGGGCCGTTCCCGAACTGGCCGCGGTCCATCTACAAGCACGGGCGCCCGCTCCGGAACTCGACGGTCACGACCATCGCCCCCACGGGCACGATCTCGATGATCGCCGGGTGCTCGTCCGGCGTGGAGCCGGCCTTTGCGGTGGCCTTCACCCACAAGGTGGGGGACCGCGTCCTGCCCTTCACGAACCCGATCTTCGCCGAGGTGGCGCGGGAGCGCGGCTTCTACTCCGACGCGCTCATGGAGGAGGTCGCCAAGCGCGGCGTCGTCCATGGCTTGCCGGGCGTCCCGGAGGACGTCCAGCGGGTGTTCGTCACGGCGCACGAGGTCGCGTTCGAGTGGCACGTGCGGCACCAGGGCGCCTTCCAGAAGTCGACCGACAACGGCGTGTCCAAGACGATCAACCTCCCCAACGCGGCCTCGATCGACGACGTCTCCCGCGCCTACCTCCTGGCCTGGGAGCTGGGATGCCTCGGCATCACGGTGTTCCGTGACGGCTGCAAGGAGGGCGTCCTCCATCTCGGGACGAAGTCGGGCAAGGCGGACAAGCGCGGGGAGGCGGCCATCGCGCCGCCGCCGGCCGTCGTCAAGCCGCGGCCGCGGAGCCTCACCGGGCGCACGTACCGCGTCGAGACGCCGCTCGGCACGGCCTACATCGTCGTCAACGAGCACGGCGACGGCGATCCCTTCGAGGTCTTCGTCTCGGTGGGCAAGGCCGGATCTGACACGATGGCGGTGGCGGAGGCCATGGGCCGCCTGATCTCCCTCGCCCTCCGGATGCCGTCCCCCTTGTCGACCAAGCGCCGCCTCGAGGAGATCGTCGCCCAGCTCACGGGGATCGGCGGTGGGCGCCCGCTGGGGTTCGGGCCACAGCGTGTGCTCTCCCTTCCGGACGGCATCGCGCGGGTCCTGGCCGAGCACCTGGGGCAGGCGCGCGTCGAGGAGGCGGAGCCGCCGGAGGCGCCCGCGGCCAAGCTCGTGGCCGGAGACATCTGCCCGGAGTGCGGGCAGGCGACCTTCGTCTACGAGGAAGGCTGCAAGAAGTGCTACGGGTGCGGCTTCAACGAGTGCTGAGTCCCGCTCACTGAGCGACGGCCCGTCAGACCGCCGCGCCTCCGGCTCTCGCCGGGGCGCGTGGCGGTCGCGGGCCGGCCGCTTCTGGATCATCGATGAACCCCAGCATCCCCACCGACTATCAGCAGACCGGCGCCTGGCTCGTGGGGTTCGTCCGCTCGCACGCCAAGCGCGAGAGCGCCCGAATCGAGGTGCTGGTCGATACCTCGGGGCCCCGCGAGGGCCGCTCCTACGGCGTCCGGCTCACGCTCGACGGCCGGACCATCCCGCCGCCAGAGGCGCAGCCGATCGAGCACACCTTCCAGGAGGTCGCCGAGGGGCGGACCAGCTTCGCGTGGTGCGCGGCGCTCGGCGAGCGCGTCCGGGCCACCGCTCGGGAGTTGCTCGGCACGACACGATCCGTCCGCTGACGGCGGGCAGGCCGGCTGGTCGCGACAGGCCGGTCTCGGGAGCACGACGCTAGATGTCGCGGCCGCCCGGTGGGCGCTCCCATGATCCCTGCCCCGTCCGCAGCGCCTGGCTTCCGGCCGCTGGTACGGGCCCGGCGACGTCAACGCGTTCTTCGGGCTCGCCGTCGACAACCTCACCAACCTCGTGGTGCTCGCCGGCCTGCTGGTCGGCGTGTTCGGCTTCCCGTCGGATCTCGTCCTCTATCGCATCGTCCCGGGCACGGCGCTCGGCGTGCTGGCGGGGGACCTCTGGTACACGTGGCTGGCCCGTCGCCTCGCTCGGGAGACCGGGCGCCCGGACGTGACGGCCATGCCCTTCGGCGTCGACACGCCGTCCCTGTTCGGGATCACGTTCGGCGTGCTGGGTCCGGTGATGCTCGCGACGCACGACCCCGTCCTCGCCTGGAAGGTGGGCATGGGCGTGACGATCGCCATGGGCGTCTCGAAGCTCGCCCTCTCGTTCGTCGGCGAGTCGGTGCGCCGCCTCGTGCCCCGCGCCGGCCTCCTCGGCTCGATCGCGGGCGTGTCGGTGCTCCTGATCGCGTTCCTGCCCATGCTCAAGGTCATCACCGACCCGCTGGTCGGATTCCTCTCCCTCGGGCTCATCCTGGTCGCGCTAGTCGGACGGATCGCCCTGCCGGGCCGCATCCCCGGCGCGCTCGCCGCGGTCGTCGTGGGCAGCCTCGTCTACGGCGTGGAGCGCTGGGCCGGGATCGCCCCGGGCGGTCATGCCCTCACGGTGCCAGGGGAGTGGCGCCTCGCGATTCCCTGGCCGACCCTCGCGTGGCTCGACGCGCTCGGGGAGACATGGGGAGCGCTGTCGGTCGCCTTGCCGTTCGCGCTGGCGACGGTCATCGGCGGGATCGACAACACCGAGAGCGCGATCGCCGCGGGCGACCGCTATCGCACGCGGGACATCCTGCTGACCGAAGCGCTCGCCACGATCCTCGCGGGCCTCTGCGGGGGCGTGGTCCAGAACACACCCTACGTCGGACATCCCGCGTACAAGGCGATGGGCGCGCGCGCCGGGTACACCTTGGCGACCGGGCTCCTGATCGGCCTCGGGGCGATGGGAGGCGTCGTGTCGATCCTCGTCGGCCTGGTGCCGGAGGCCGCGGTCGCCCCCATCCTGATCTTCGTCGGGCTCGAGATCACAGCCCAGGCCTTCGTCGCCACGCCGCAGCGTCACGCGCCGGCGGTGGCCCTCGCGTTCGTGCCGACGACCGCGGCGCTCGTCACGATCGAGCTCAGCGGCATTCTGGGGAGCCTGGGGCTCGCGCCGGGAGCGATCCGCGGCGAGGCCGCCCGGACCGTCGAGGCGCTCCGGCTCCTCGGGAACGGCTTCATCCTCTCGGCGCTCCTGTGGGCGGCCGCGGCGGCGATGATCATCGACCGCCGGCTGCTCGCGGCCGCGGCGTTCCTCGCGGCGGGAAGCCTCGGCAGCCTCTGCGGGCTGATCCACTCGCCGCTCGCGTCGGGCGGCCTGTTCTGGCCCGGCGGGAGCGGGTCGGTGTGGCCCGGGCTCCTCGCCGGCGGCTACGGCCTCCTGGCCGGCCTCCTCGCGCTGCTCGCTCCCTGGGGGGAGGCAGGGGGCAGCGCGACCAGCGCCGATCGGGACCCGCACCGGAGTCAGGAGACGCACGCTTGACCCCTGTGCGTCGCGGTGTTACACAGAAATCGATGCTTGTGAATTTAGTCACCTCCCCCGATCCGCCCTCACAGAGGAGGCTTCCATGGCACGTCGTCTGATTCTCGGCGGGACGGTGGCAATCGCCGTCCTGCTCGCCGCGTCGTCCGTCACCGCTCCGGCCTGGGCGCAGGGCGCGTGGACCTGCCCGGCCGCGGAGAACGCGAAGAAGAACCCCGTGGCGAAGAGCGACGCCGCGGTCGCGGCCGGCAAGAAGCTGACCGTCGACAAGGCGTGCACCGCCTGCCACGGCGATTCGGGGAAGGGCGACGGCCCCGGCGCGGCTGCCCTGAACCCGAAGCCGGCCGACTGGACCTCGGCGAAGGTGCAGGGGCAGACCGACGGCTGCCTCCTGTGGAAGATCACGACCGGTCGCGGTGCGATGCCGCCCTGGGCGGCGCTCTCCGAGACCGAGCGCGGCCAGCTCGTCCAGTACATCCGCACGCTCAAGAAGTAGCGCCACCACTTCGACGGCGCCGTCCCAGCCGCATCCTGCGGGACTGGGGCGGCGCCGCCCTGTTTGTCGGGCGACCACTCCCGGCAAGACATCTCCCGGGCCAGGCTCCTCGCGGGGAGCTGAGTCCCCGTTGACCCCGCCCCGGGCGGTTCCTATACTCCCGACCGTGAGCGGCGGGGACGGGTCGCTCGGCGACATCCGGAAAGCTCTCGCTGGCATCACTCAGCGTCTGGACGCACTGGCCGACGCGGTCGGTGTCGCGTCCGCCGCCGCGCCACCCGGCGTCCTCCTCGACGAGCCCACTCGCGCCCATCTCGCGAGCCTCCACAGTCTCCTGGCCATCGGTCGCGGCACCACATCGGCCGAGGCCTGTTTCCTGGCGATCGACCGCGCCCTCACGCACGCCCGCGCGGACTGCGCGGCGATCATCCGTCCCGATGGGGACGCCGGACCAATCGTGGTGGCGCAGCGCGGCTTCCGCCTCCCGCTCGAGATCCGCCCGAGCGAAGGGATCGTCGGCCGCGCGCTCGCCTCCGACGAGGTGGTGCAGGGAGGCCACGGTCTCGGCGGCCCGGACGCCCTTCTCGAGCAGCACGGCCTCGGCGCGGCCCTGGTCATTCCGGTGCCGGATCATGCCGGCCTGCCGCTCGGCGCGCTCCTAGTCGCGCGCCGGCGACCGGCTCCCTTCGAGCCCGACACGATCGGCGCGCTCGTCGTCGCCGCGGCGCGGCTCGGCGAGAGCCTCGAGACCCGGCCCGCTGACCCGCAAGAGGACGCGGTGCCCACAACGCTCTTCGAGAGCCTCGATGCTTCCCGAGCGGCGGTGGCCGTGGCCATCGCGGCGAGGGCCCGGCTCGGCGCCGACGCGGCGGCGGTCCTGTGGCCGGAAGGCGATGGATTCGTCCTCGCGGGAGGCGTCGGGCTGCCGGAGGGCGCGGCGGCGCCCGCCGGCTCGCCGACGGTCACGGCCGTCGCCGAGACGCGCGAGCCCGTCGTCGCGGGGGTGGACGCCGCGCCGGACGCGGAGCTCGCTGAATGCCTGGGCGCGAGGCCCCGAGCCGTGCTGCCGCTCTCGGTCGACGAGTGGCTGATCGCCGTGCTCGCGCTCGGAAGCGCTCGGCCCTGCGGCACCGTGCTGTCGCCCGTCTTCACCCGGGCGGCAGCCGTCGCGCTCCGGAACGCGCGCCTCCACACCGAGTCGCGAGGGATCGCGGGCGAGACGCCGACTGACGCGGAACCGCCACCGATCGTGGGAACGGATGCGGGCGCCGCGCCCGTCGGAGACATGGCGAGCCTCCTCGCCGTGGTCCTCGGACGCCTGGCCGCAGTCCGGGACCGCGTCGGGGATCACGAGGCCGCGCGGGATCTCCTCCATGCCGAGGAAGCCGCCTGGCGCGTGGCCGAGGGGATCCGTCGCGTCCTCGGCTTCGCGCCGCGGCCCGACGCGCAGCCGCCGTCCCCGGTAGACGTCGGAGCCGCGGTCCGCGACTCGGTGCGCGCGACGGAACGGCTCTGGGCGAGCGAGGGCGCCGTGCCGGAGGTCACGCTCGATCTCGAGCCGGTGCCGCCGGTGCGCGTCCATCCCGACGAGCTCCGACATGCCGTGCACCATCTCCTCCAGAACGCGCGCGAGGCGGGCGACAGCGCCGCACCGGTCACGGTCTGGCTCCGCTGGAACAGCGCCACGCACGTCGAGCTTTCCGTCGCCGACCGCGGGCGGGGCATGGACGAGAGCACGCGCGCCCGGGCGGACGAGCCGTTCTTCACGACGAAGGGAGCCGGGCGCCTGGGAGTCGGCCTGGCGGTGGTTCGCGCCATGGCCTCGCGGCACAAGGGCGACCTCGAGATCGAGAGCACGCTGGGGCAGGGGACGACGGTGCGCCTTCGCCTCCCGACCGCGGCAGGTCCTCGCGCGGGCGGCCCTCGCGCCACGCCCGCGGCCGCGGCCCAGCGCCGTGTCTTGCTGGTCGACGACGACCGGGCCGTGCGGGAAACCCTGGTCCAGGGCCTCGAGCGCGAGGGCTATCTCGTCCGGGCCACCGGCGACGTCGGGGAGGCGGTCGCCTTCCTGGGACGCGAGCCCGTCGATCTCGTGGTGACGGACCTCGCGCTGCCGGGAGGCTCCGGGCTGGAGGTGGCCCGCACGGCCAAGCGGGCGCGGGTCACGCTGCCCGTGGTCCTGGTCACCGGCTGGCCCGGGCGAGTGGACCCGCAGACCCTCGTGGACCACGGGATCGACGCGGTCGTCGAGAAGCCAGTCGGGCTCGAGACCCTTCGGGCCACCGTCGCCTCGCTCCTCGGACGCGCCTCGGCCCGTCCGAGGTGACGCGGCTCCTCGCGGGCATCGACCTCGGCACCAACACCGTCCGCGTTCTCGTCGCCGAGGCGGATCCGACGACCGGGCTCGTCCCCCTGTGGGCCGACCAGGCCGTCACGCGCCTCGGCGAGGGGCTCGCGGCGCGCGGCACGCTCGCGCCGGACGCCGTCGGGCGGACGCTGGCCGCCGTCCGCCGATATCGGGACCGAGCCCGGGCCCTGGGAGCGCGGGAGGTCCTGCTGGTCGCGACTGCCGCCGCGCGGCAGGCGCGCGACGGCAGCGCGTTCCTCGCTCGCCTCCAGGCGGAGCCCGACATCCGTCCTCGCATCGTGAGCGGCGAGGAGGAAGCGGAGCTGACCCTCCTCGGCGCCTCGTGGGGTCTCGGCGCCGCGGGCGACACCTTCGCGCTCCTCGACATCGGCGGGGGCAGCACCGAGCTCGCGGTCGCCGAGGCCGGTCGGACGTTGGCGGCGGTGAGCCTTCGCCTCGGGGTCGTCCAGCTGGTCGAGCGCTTCTTCCCGAGTGATCCCGTCCAGCCGAGCGAGCTCGCCGCGTGCCGCGCCTACGTGGACGCGCGCTTCCGCGAGGAGGGGTGGAGTCGGATCGGCGCGCTCCGACCGGCGCGGCTCGTCGCCACGGCTGGGACGCCGGCCACGCTGGCCGTGCTCGATCTCGGTCTCACGACGTACGAGCCGGCGCGTGTGCACGGGCACCGACTGACCGCGGACGCCATCGTGAGGCTCACGGCGGACCTCGCGCGGATGCCGGTCGCCGAGCGGGCTCGATTGCCAGGGCTCGAGCCGGGCCGCGCGGACGTCATCGTGCCTGGCGCGGTCGTGCTGGCCGCCGCTCTGGCCGGCCTCGGACTCTCCGAGACCACCGTGTCGGACGCTGGGCTGCGCGAGGGCATCCTCCTCGCCGCCGTCGGCTGGCTCCCTCAGGGCGCGCGACAGGACGAATAGGCGCGGCGCGCGGGCGCCGCCGCGGGTCGAAAGACGCGCATCAATCTTGCTGCGTGATTCGCGCGTTTGTTAGACTGCGCCCGGATGCGTTCGACGCGCCCGCCACTCTGAGGATCCCGAGGTCGCCATTGCTTCGCGACACGCTCCTCCGGCTGTCCACGAAGCCCGCAATCGGGCGGAGCCTCGAGCGATTGCCGGTGTCTCGGCGCGTGGTGCGCCGCTTCGTCGCGGGCGAGACAGCGGCCCAGGCGCTCGACGTCGTGGAGGGCCTGGAGGCCCAGGGACTCCAGACGGGCGTCACGTACCTCGGAGAGAACGTCGCCTCAGCCAAGGCCGCGGCCGCGGCCGCCGACGTCTACGGCCACCTGATCGAGGAGGCGCGCCGGCGGCGGCTCGCCGTGACGCCGTCCCTGAAGCTCACGCATCTCGGCCTGGACCTCGGGGACGACGTCGCCGTCGCGAACGTCGAGCGCGTGCTCGCGCACGCCGGCGACACATGGGTCTGGATCGACATGGAAGGCTCCGCGTACACCGAGCGCACGCTGACCATCTACCGCCGCCTGAGACGGCGCTGGCGCAACGTGGCTTGCGTGCTCCAGGCCTACCTCCACCGCACGGAGGCCGACGTCCGCGGGCTCGTCCCGGGGGGCGTTCGGATGCGGCTCTGCAAGGGCGCCTATCGCGAGCCCTCGAACGTCGCGTTCCCGCGAAAGGCAGACGTGGACCGGAACTACGCCCGGCTGGCCGGGATGCTGCTCTCGAAGGAAGCGCAGGCCGCCGGGGCCTACGCGGCCTTCGCGACGCACGACGAGCGCCTGATCCGCGTCATCGCCGATCGCGCGCGGGAATTCGGGCTCCCTCCCGACCGCTACGAGTTCCAGATGCTCCACGGCATCCGGCCGGAGCTTCACCGGACGCTCCTCGGTATGGGCGTGCGGCTCCGCGTGCTGGTGCCATTCGGCGAGGACTGGTACGGGTACTTCGTCCGCCGCCTCGCCGAGCGGCCGGCCAACCTGCGGTTCTTCCTCACGAACCTCGCCCGTCCCTGACGGGCAGGAGGGTGGCTGCCGGCCCCTCGGCGTGTGATGATCCCGAGGTTGACAGGGGCGACCGCCCCTTCGTATCATTCGATCGCATATGGACGAAGTGGCCGTACTAGTACTGAATGGCAGCTTCGAGCCGCTCCACTTCACCAACGCCCGCCGTGCGATCACCCTCCTCCTCAGTGGCAAAGCCGAGACCGTCGAGCCCTCTCCCCGGGTGATCCGCTCGCCGTCCCGCACGTTCCCGCTGCCGTCCGTGATCCGGCTCATGATGTACATCCGGAAGCCCTTCGTGGAGCGGGTGGCGTTCAACAAGAAGAACATCCTCCGGCGCGACCACTACACGTGCCAGTACTGCCACCGGCGGGGCGACCGCCTCACGGTGGACCACGTCGTGCCGCGGTCGCGCGGGGGCGGCACCACCTGGACGAACGTGGTGGCCGCCTGCCTCCGGTGCAATCTCCACAAGGGGAATCGGACCGCCGACGAGGCCGGGATGGCGCTGGTCCGGGCGCCCGCGCACCCTCAATTCCTCTTCTCGGTGCACCTCCTGCGGCACCCCCACGCGTCCTTCTTCCTCGACGCGTGGCGGAAGTACCTCCAAGCGGTCCCGGCGGCCCTTCCCTCGGGCGCCTGAGCGCCCCGCCGGCTCGCGCGTAGACTGTTAGACGGAATGCCTCCGTTCAGGCTCGTCTCGGACTACACCCCGAAGGGGGACCAGCCGGGCGCCATCGGGCGGCTCGCGGACTGGATCTCCGCGGGGCGCCCCCACACGACGCTCCTGGGGGTCACGGGATCCGGCAAGACGTTCACGGTGGCGTCGGTCATCGAGCGCCTGCAGCGGCCCACGCTCGTCATGTCGCCCAACAAGACGCTGGCCGCCCAGCTGTACGGGGAGTTCAAGGCGTTCTTCCCGGAGAACGCCATCGAGTACTTCGTCTCCTACTACGACTACTACCAGCCCGAGGCTTACATCCCCCAGTCGGACACCTACATCGAGAAGGACGCGCTCATCAACGACGAGATCGACCGCATGCGGCACTCGACGACCAAGTCGCTCTTCGAGCGGCGAGACGTCGTGATCGTCGCGTCGGTCTCGTGCATCTACGGCCTGGGCTCGCCCGAGAGCTACCATGGGATGCACCTCGCGCTGGCGGAGGGCGAGGAGCGCGAGCGGGACGACATCCTGCGGCAGCTCGTCGCGCTCCAGTACGAGCGCAACGACTACGACTTCCACCGGGGCACCTTCCGCGTCCGGGGTGACGTCGTCGAGATCTTTCCGGTGGCCGCCGAGAGCGTCGCCCTCCGCGTGGAGCTGTTCGGCGACACGGTCGAGGCCATCCACCGCATCGACCCGCTGAAGGGCCAGGTGGTCGAGCGGATCGACCGCGTCGCGGTGTACCCGGCGAGCCACTACGTGACGCCCGCGGAGGAGCTCGAGCGCGCCGTGGAGTCCATCAAGGTGGAGCTCGCCGAGCGCCTGACCTTCTTCCGCGCCCGCAATCGCCTCCTGGAGGCGCAGCGGCTCGAGCAGCGCACGCTGTTCGACCTCGAGATGCTGCGGGAGATCGGCTACTGCCACGGGATCGAGAACTACTCCCGCCACCTCGCCGGACGGCGGGCAGGGGAGACGCCGGCGACGCTGATCGACTACCTCCCGAAGGACACGCTGGTGGTGATCGACGAGAGCCACGTCGGGGTGCCGCAGCTACGGGGCATGCACCACGGCGACCGGTCGCGGAAGGAGGCGCTCGTCGAGTACGGGTTCCGCCTGCCCTCGGCGTTCGACAACCGGCCGCTGACCTTCGACGAGTTCACCGCGGCGGTCGGCCAGGTGCTCTACGTGTCGGCCACCCCGGCGCCCTACGAGCTCGAGAAGGCCGGCGACGCTGTCGCCGAGCAGATCATCCGGCCGACGGGCCTGACCGACCCCGCCATCACTGTCCGCCCCGCCGGCGAGCAGGTGGACGACCTGATGGAGGAGATCCGGGCTCGGGCCGAGCGCGACGAGCGCGTGCTGGTGACGACGCTGACCAAGCGCATGGCGGAGGACCTCACCCAGTACTACCTCCAGATGGGCCTCCGCGTCAGGTACCTCCACTCGGACGTCGACACCCTGGAGCGCGTCGAGGTGATCCGCGATCTCCGCCTCGGCAAGTTCGACGCCATCATCGGCATCAACCTGCTCCGCGAGGGGCTCGACATCCCGGAGGTGTCCCTGGTCGCCATCCTGGACGCGGACAAGGAGGGCTACCTCCGCTCCGCGACCTCCCTCGTCCAGACCTCGGGTCGCGCCGCCCGGAACATCCGCGGCGAGGTCATCATGTACGCGGACAAGGTCACGGACTCGATGCGGTTCGCCCTCGGCGAGATGGAGCGGCGCCGCGTGACCCAGGCCGCATACAACGTCCAGCACAACATCACCCCCGAGTCGATCCGGAGTTCGATCCGCGACGTTCTCCGGTCGGTCGAGGAACGCGACTACTACACCGTCGAGGCGGAGGTGCCGGCTGACGACGGCCTGGAGTCGCCGGAAGCGCGCGCCGAGGCCATCAAGCGGATGGAGGCGGAGATGAAGGATGCCGCCAAGCGCCTGGACTTCGAGCGCGCCGCCGAGCTCCGCGACCGTCTCCGCAGCCTCCGCAAGCGCGACCTGTCCGTCCGCGACTGACTCCTCGGCCTCGCGATCCCGCCAGCAGTTGCTGGTGCGGGTAGACGAGATCAGCGAACGCCCCGCGGCGCCACCTGCGCCGAGCCTCCGCACTACCGGGACGCCCGCCTGCCCGACCGGCTCGGCCGCGGGCAGTGGGCGTACGATGGAGCCCGTGGATCTCGCGGAGAAGCTCGAGCGCCTCCCGGACCGGCCTGGCGTCTACCTCTACAAGGACGCCAAGGGGCAGGTGGTCTACGTCGGCAAGGCGGCGTCCGTCCGGGCCCGCGTCCGCTCCTACTTCCAGGCCTCCCGGACGCGCGATGCGAAGACCGACGCGCTGGTCGACCACATCGCCGACCTCGACTACATCGTCACGGCGAACGAGCTCGAAGCCCTCATCCTCGAGTCGAACCTGGTCAAGCGGCACCGGCCCCGCTACAACATCATCCTCCGGGACGACAAGCACTACCCCTTCCTGAAGCTGACCACGAACGAGGAGTACCCGCGTCTCCTGGTCGCTCGGCGGGTTCAGAAGGATGGGGCGACCTACTACGGCCCGTTCTACCCGGCGACCGCCCTTCGCGAGACCCTCCGCCTGGTGCGGGCGCTGTTGCCCCTCCGGACGTGCAGCATCAAGATCGACGGGCAGGCCGAGCGCCCGTGCCTCCAGTACTACATCCACCGGTGCAACGCCCCGTGCACGGGGTGGGAGACGCGCGAAGGCTACGCCCGGACGGTGAAGGACGTCGAGGCGTTCCTCGAGGGCCGGGACGAGGACGTCGCGCGACGCTTGACCGCCGAGATGGAGGAGGCCGCGGCGGAGGAAAAGTACGAGCGGGCCGGCATCCTCCGGGACCAGGTCCAGGCGCTGAACACCGTCCGCGAGCGGCAGAAGATCATCTCCGTCGAGCCCGAGGACCAGGACATCCTGGGCCTGGCCCGCCAGGGGTCCGAGGCGTGCGTCCAGGTCTTCTTCGTGCGCCGCGGTCGCCTGCTCGGCCGCGAGGCGTTCTTCCTGGACAAACTCGGCAGCGCCACCGACGGCGAGCTCCTCTCGGCGCTCTTGCGCCAGTTCTACTCGAAGAGCGTCGTGCCGGCCCGCGAGGTGCTGCTCTCGATCGAGGTCCCGGAGGAGGCGCTCCTGGGGGAATGGCTCTCCCAGCTCCGCGAGGGAAAGGTGGACCTCCAGGTTCCGCAGCGCGGGCGGAAGCGGGAGCTCGTCGCGATGGCGGAGGAGAACGCGGCCCTCGCCCTCCAGACGCACCTCCTCGCCCGATCGAGCCGGCGCCAGGTCGTGGCGGAGGAGCTGCGCCGCGAGCTGGGGCTGCCGGAAGCGCCCCACCGGATCGAGGGGTTCGACATCTCGAACATCCAGGGTCAGGAAGCGGTCGGGTCCATGGTCGTCTGGGAAGGCGGCGGCATGAAGAAGGACGACTACAAGCGTTTCAAGATCCGCACCGTGCCCGGTGCGGACGACTACGCCATGATGGCGGAGGTCCTGCGGCGGCGGTACGGGAAAGCCCTGGAGGACGGAGGCACGCTCCCCGACCTGATCATGCTGGACGGAGGCCGCGGCCAGCTGAACGCCGGCTCCCGCGTCCTCGAGGAGCTGGGCCTCGACTATCTCCCGATCGTCGCGCTGGCCAAGCGCGCGGAAGAGGTCTACCACCCGGGCAGCCTTCAGCCGCTCGTACTGGACCTGGCGTCACCGGCCCTCCAGACCCTTCAGCGGATCCGGGACGAGGCGCACCGCTTCGCCATCACCTACCACAAGAAGCTCCGGACCAAGCGGACCCTGGTCTCCGTCCTCGACCAGATTCCGGGCGTGGGCCCGTCGATCCGGACGAACCTCCTCAAGTCACTCGGCTCGGCGCGGCGGGTGCGGACCGCCTCGGTCGCGGACCTCGCCGCGGTCCCCAAGGTGACCCCGAAGCTCGCGCAGCGCATCTACGACTTCTTCCATCAGGCCGAGGTGCCGACGGAGACGCCGCCGCCCGTGCCGGCGCCGCCGGGGACGCCCACCCTTGCATCGGAGGGTGATCTCTGCTAAATATGCGTGGACATTGATCAGAGGAGGCCCGCTCGACCTGTGACCCAGGACCGGCCCGACCACTATCCCTTCCGGGAGATCGAGACCAAGTGGCAGCGCGTCTGGGACGAGACCGGTCTCTTCCGGGTGCGCGAGGAGCCGGGCCGGCCGAAGTTCTACTGCCTCGAGATGTTCCCGTACCCCTCGGGTCGGATCCACATGGGCCACGTGCGGAACTACGCGATCGGGGACGCGATCACCCGCTACAAGCGCATGCGCGGGTTCAACGTGCTCCATCCGATGGGATGGGACGCCTTCGGCCTCCCCGCAGAGAACGCCGCCATCGACAACGGGGTGCACCCGGCGGTGTGGACGTACGAGAACATCGCGACCATGAAGGCCCAGATGAAGACCCTCGGCATCTCGTACGACTGGGACCGCGAGGTCGCGACGTGCGATCCCGAGTACTACCGGTGGGAGCAGCTCATCTTCGTGAAGATGTTCGAGCGCGGGCTGGCGTACCAGAAGAACGCGCGCGTGAACTGGTGCCCGAGCTGCCAGACGGTCCTCGCCAACGAGCAGGTCGAGGCCGGCCGCTGCTGGCGGTGCGACTCCGAGGTAACCACGAAGGAGATCGCGGGCTGGTACTTCAAAATCACCGCCTACGCGGAGGAGCTGCTCGAGTGGTGTGACCGCCTCACCGGCTGGCCCGAGCGGGTCCTGACCATGCAGCGCAACTGGATCGGGAAGAGCGAGGGCGCCGAGTTCGACCTCCCCGTGGCCGGTCGGTCGGGTCTCGCGATCCGGGTCTTCACGACCCGCCCCGACACCTCCTTCGGCATGACCTACGCCGTCCTCGCGCCCGAGCACCCGCTCGTCGACCAGCTCGTCGAGGACGAGGCCGAGCGCCGGGCGTTGGCCGCCTTCCGGGCCGAGGTCGCGCGCGAGACCGAGATCGAGCGGCTCGCCACCGACCGGCCAAAGCGCGGGCTCCGCCTCCGCGCGCGTGCCGTGAATCCGTTCGACGGGGCCGAGGTGCCGCTGTTCCTCGCGGACTACGTGCTCATGGGCTACGGCACCGGCGCGATCATGGCGGTCCCCGGCGAGGATCAGCGCGACTGGGACTTCGCGACGGCGTACGGGCTCCCCATCATCGAGACGGTTCAGCGTCCCCCCGGCTGGACGGGCGAGGCGTACACGGGCGACGGCCTCAAGATCAACTCGGGTTTCCTCGACGGCCTCACGGTTGCCGAGGCGAAGCGAAAGTCGATCGACTGGCTCGTCGAGCGCGGCCTCGGCATCGCCAAGGTGAACTACCGCCTCCGCGATTGGGGGATCAGCCGGCAGCGCTACTGGGGCGCGCCGATCCCCATCGTGTACTGCCCGAAGGACGGCACGGTCGCCGAGCGGCCGGAGCGGCTCCCCGTCGTGCTCCCGCAAGACGTCCAGATCACCGGGAAGGGCGGCTCGCCCATCGCCGACGTCCCGGGGTTCGTCAACACGACGTGTCCCCGCTGCGGGGGGCCGGCCCGCCGTGACACCGACACGATGGACACGTTCGTGGACTCCTCGTGGTATTTCCTCAGGTTCTGCTCCCCGCGGCACCTCGGGGGCCTGGCCGACCCGGAGGCCGTGCACTACTGGATGCCCGTCGACCAGTACACGGGTGGCATCGAGCACGCGATCCTGCACCTCCTCTACGCCCGCTTCTACACCAAGGTCCTGCGCGATCTGGGCTACTTCAAGCTCGACGAGCCCTTCCAGAACCTCTTCACCCAGGGCATGGTCGTGAAGGACGGCGCCAAGATGTCGAAGTCCAAGGGCAACGTGGTGAGCCCCGACGACTTCATCATGTCCTACGGCGCGGACACCGGTCGGGTGTTCGAGCTCTTCATGGCGCCGCCCGAGAAGGACCTCGAGTGGAGCGACCAGGGCGTGGAGGGCGCCTTCCGGTTCCTGAACCGCGTGTGGCGCTTCTTCCAGACGCATCGGGCCACGTTCATGGAGGCCTCGGCCCGGCCGTCGGATCTCTCGGCGCCCGGGCGTGCCTTCCGCCGCACGATCCACGAGACCATCAAGCGCGTCACGGCGGACATCGACGAGTTCCACTTCAACACCGCCATCAGCGCCCTCCATGAGCTGGTCAATGCGATGCACGCGTTCGCCACGGAGTCGCTGGATCGGGTGGCCGCCGAGGAGCGGGCGGGCCTGCTCGCGGAATCGATCGACACGCTGGTCCGCCTGCTGGCGCCGTTCGCGCCCCACCTCGTCGAGGAGCTCTGGGAGCAGCTCGGCCACCGGGAGAGCGTGTTCCGGGCAACCTGGCCCGCCGTGGACCTCGCGGCGCTGGAGCGGGACGCGGTGCAGGTGGTGGTCCAGGTGGACGGCCGCGTGCGAACGCGGCTAGTCGTCTCGCCCGAAATCGCCGAGGACCGCCTCCGGACGGAGGCGCTGGCGGATGAGAAGGTGAAGCCATGGCTCGAGGCGCGCGAGGTCGCGCGGGTCGTCGTGGTACCGGGCCGGCTCGTGAACATCGTCACCCGAGGCAGCGGGAGTCCGGCGTGACACGCCGCCGCGCCGTCCGCGTCCTCCTCGCGTCGCTCGCCGTGGCGCTCGTGTCCGGCGGGTGCGGCTATTCCCTCCGCACGAGCCTGCCTCCGGGCATCAGGTCGGTCCACGTCCCGGTCCTCGAGAACAAGACCGCCGAGCCTGGCATCGAGGACTTCATCACGCAGGCGCTGACCCAGGCGGTCGTGCAGAGCGCGCGGGTGAAAATCGCCCGCAACGCCCAGGAGGCCGACGCCACTCTCTCCGGGAGCATCGTCGAGTACCGGCTGGCGGCCCTGTCATTCGACAGTAGCGCCAACGTCACCTCCTACCGGCTCATCATCGGGCTGGCCCTGACGTTCAAAGAAGTCAGAACAGGACAAGATCCTCTGGAAGCAGGACCGTATAGAGGAGCGGGCGGACTTCCTGGTGGCAGGGCGGGTGACGCAGACCCTGGCCCGCGAGGAGGTGGCCGTGCAGAGGGCGGCGGTCGACGTGGCCCGCGCCATCGTCAGCTTCGCCTTCGAAGGGTTCTGAGCTGGAGGTCAGCGCTCTCCTCCGCGACGCCGCGGCCGGACGTGTCCCCCCGCTTCTCCTCCTCCACGGGCCCGAGCCCCTCCTCATCGACGAGGTCGTCGCGCGCCTGACCCAGGCGCTCCTGCCCGACGATCAGGCCGCCGACTGGAACCGCGAGGTCTTCCACGCGGACCAGCTCTCCCCGGAAGCCCTGGTGGCCGCCGGGGCGTCGCTGTCGCTCTTCGCGGGCCGCCGGCTGGTGCTGGTGCGCGGGGTGGGGGATCTCGGAGCCAAGGTGGCCGACCGGCTGCGCGATGCCCTGGCGGAGGCCCGACGGGAGCCTGGCGGGTGGCCGGCGGAGGGCACGACGATCCTGCTGGCCGCGCCCGGCGTGGACCGCCGGGCCGCGTGTCTTCGGATCCTCCCCGAGAGCGACCAGGTCGAGGTCCGGGGGCCTGCGGGACGTCAGGTGGTGGGCTGGGTGCGCGAGCGGGCGCGCGCGGCCGGAGTCGACCTCGCTCCGGACGCGGCACAGGCGCTCGTCGATCTGGTCGGAGAGGACCTGTCGCGGCTGGCCGCCGAGATCGAGAAGGCGTCCCTCTACGCCGCGGGCGATCGCCGTGTGTCACAGGAGGTCGTGCGAGCCCTCGCGGGAGAGACCCGCACCCGGCAGTACTGGGAGCTCACCCAGGCGCTCGAGGAGGCACGTCGGACCGACGCGATCCGCGTGGCGTCCCAGCTCCTGGCGTCGGGCGACGAGCCGCTGATCCTCCTCGCCTGGATCACGGGATACCTGCGCGACCTCTGGCGCGTGCTGCCGGGTGCCGTGGCGGGCGACCTGCGGGAGGCGGCGCAGTCGCTCCAGCGGCGCCGACCGGACTTCGCGGTCGAGCGCCTGACCGCCCGCGCCCGCGCCGTGGGGATTCGAGGACTGTCCCGCGCCGCCCGGCAGTGCTTCGAGGTAGACCAAGCCCTCAAGACGGGCGGGGGGAACCCCCGCGCGCTCTTGACCTGCCTGGTGGCCGATCTGGCGGGCTAGCGGCTCGCGAGGGCGTTCAGCTGACGCGTCAGACGGGACTTCTTCCGGGCCGCCGTGTTCTTGTGGATGACGCCCTTCGTGACGGCCTTGTCGAGGGTCTGGATGGTGCGTTGAAGGGTTTCACGGGCCTGGGTAGCCTGGCCCCCCTCGAGCGCAGTGCGTGCGCTCTTGACGGCGCTGCGCACGGAGGAGCGGACGGCCGCGTTGCGGATACGGCGCTTCTCGCTCGTACGAATGCGCTTCACTGCCGACTTGATGTTCGCCATGGAATCACCTCCTCCTCTCGGAACTGGACACGAATCGCCGGGCTGGCCTCGGCTCCGGCCAGTCGACGGCGCGACTTCGGAGCCTACCGTGCGCCGTCGAGGCTGTCAAGGTTGAGTGCCGTCATCGGGACGGCGGCGCGCCGGGCGAACGGCCGGTGAGCGCGGACCTTCCGATCGGCGTCGACGACACCGAAACACCGCCGCCGCAACCGGCTGTTCCCACGGCCCGCCGCGCGGTGGCGCGCGCCGCCGCCGTGGTGAGCGCGGCCACGCTGGCGAGCCGGGTCCTCGGCTTCCTCCGTGATCTCGTCATCGCCCGGGCCTTCGGTGCGGGCGCGGCAACGGACGCCTTCTTCGTGGCCTTCCGGCTGCCGAACCTCCTCCGCCGGCTGGTCGCCGAGGGCGCGCTGTCGTCCGCCTTCATCCCGGTCTTCACCGAGCACGTGACGACGCGCTCCCGCGCGGAGACGCTCCGCATGCTGCGCGTGGTCACGGGGATGATGCTGCTGATCCTCGGCGGCCTGTCCCTCCTGGGCATCCTGGCGGCACCGTGGGTGGTTCGCGTCATGGCACCCGGCTTCTTCGCCGATCCCGCAGCGGGCCAGCTGACCGTCCGCATGACGCGCCTCATGTTCCCGTACCTCTTCCTGGTGGGCCTGTCCGCGTTGGCGATGGGCGTCCTGAACGCCCACCGCCACTTCCTCCTGCCGGCCCTGTCGCCGGTCGCGCTGAACATCGGAATCATCATCGGAGCGGTCGTGATCGCGCCGCGGCTGCCGGAGCCTGTGGTCGGGCTCGGGGTAGGCGTCCTCCTGGGCGGCCTGGGACAGCTACTCCTCCAGGTCCCGTGGCTCGCGAAGCGCCGCCTCCTCGCGACGCCGCGGATCGACTTCCGGCACCCTGCGGTCCGCCGGATCCTCGGGCTGATGGCGCCGGTGGTGGTGGGCCAGTCGGCCACGCACATCGGCACGGTCATCAACACGATCATCGCGTCGTTCCTGGCGAAGGGAAGCGTCTCGTACCTCTACTACGCGGACCGGCTGATCGAGTTCCCTCTCGGTGTGTTCGGCGTCGCCATCGCGACGGCGGTGCTGCCGACGCTCTCGGAGCAGGCCGCGCGACGCGACAAGGCCGCTCTCCGCGAGACGGTCTCCTTCGCGCTCCGGCTCGTCACCTTCGTGAGCATGCCGGCCGCGGTGGGCCTCTTCGTCCTGTCCGAGCCCATCGTCCGGGTCCTCTACGAGCGCGGTCGATTCGGCCCGGCGGAGACCGTCGGCACCGCCGCCGCCGTGGCGATGTACGCGCTCGGCATCGTGGGCTCCTCGATCGCGAAGATCCTGGCCCAGGCTTTCTTCGCCATGGGGGATACGCGCACGCCGGTGAAGGTCTCGGTGTCCGCGATGGCCTTCAACTGCACGCTCGCCTTCCTCCTCGCGCCGTCGCTCGGCCACGTCGGGCTCGCGCTCGCCATCGCCGCCGCGTCCACGCTCAACGCGATCGTCCTGATGGTCGTCATTCGACGGCGACTGCCGGGGAAGCCGATTCCGGGGGCGCGGCGCGCGTGGCTCAGGGTCGCGGCGGTCTCGGCAGGCCTGTACGTCCTCCTCAGCATGCTGTGGCGGTTCGCGCCGCCGGCGGCCGGACGCCTGCAGGAGGGCGCGTGGGTCGCGGTGATCGTCATTGGATCGACGGGGGCGTACGTCGCCTGCAACGCGGCGCTCGGGTCCGAGGAGGTGAGGCTCGCGTGGAGCGCGCTCGCGGGCCGATGGAGGAGGAGTTCCTTGCGCCGGAAGAAGCGGCGTTGATATACTGACGCGAGACCGGACCACATGCGGGCCCTGCTGCAGCGCGTGACCGGAGCGTCGGTCGAGGCGGATCGCCAGGTGATCGGCAGCATCGACCGGGGGCTCGTCACCCTGCTGGGTGTGGCGGCGGGCGACGGGCCCGACGACGTCCGGTACCTCGCCGACAAGATTCTCCACCTCCGGATCTTCGAAGACGAGCAGGGGAAGTTCCAGCACTCGCTCCTCGACGCCGGCGGTGGCTGCCTCCTCGTGTCCCAGTTCACGCTCCTCGCCAACACACGTCGCGGACGTCGTCCCGACTTCCTCAGCGCCGCCGCGCCCGAGGCAGCCGCGCCACTCGTGAAGGAGGTGGCCGAGCGGCTTCGTGGCGGTGGTGTCCCGGTCGTGGAGGGCCGGTTCGGCGCGCACATGGTGGTGCGGCTCGCCAACGACGGGCCGGTGACGATCTTCCTGGACTCGCGCGAGCGAGGGGCATGAAGGGGGGCGCCGCGGCCTCGCCGGCGCCGCCCTTGGTGGACGAGTTTCTCGAGCGACTGCGCGTCGAGGACGGCAGCTCCCCCCTCACCATCGCGGCCTACCGGCGCGATCTCCGGCGCCTGGTCGATTTCCTCCGCGCCCGGCGGCGAACGCTCGAGACCGCGCGGCCCGACGACCTGGTCGCCCACCTCGAGGCGCTCCGCCGGAACGGTCTCGGCCCGCGCTCGCTCGCCCGTGGTCTCGCGGCGATGCGGGGCCTCTACAAGTTCGGGCGGAGCGCCAACCTCCTGCGCGAGAACCCCGCCGCGCTCCTCGAGACGCCGCGGCTCCCCCGCCGGCTTCCGCGCGCGCTCTCGAAGCGGGACGCGACCGCGCTGGTGGAGTCGCCCGGCGACGCGGGCCTCCTCGCCTGGCGGGATCGCGCGATGCTCGAGCTGCTCTACGGGTCCGGATTGCGCGCGTCCGAGCTCGTCGGCCTCCGGCCGGCGGACGTGGACCTCCAGGCCCAGATCCTCGTCTGCCGAGGCAAGCGCGACCGGCAGCGGATGGTCCCGATCGGGGACGCCGCGCGGCGGGCCCTGGTCGACATATCTCGAGCGGGCGCGACCGCGACTCGTCCGGGGCGCCGATCCCGGAGTGCTCTTCGTGAACACCCGCGGCCGCCGTCTCGACCGCCAGACCCTCTGGCGGATCGTGCGGACCCGCGCCCGGGCTGCAGGTCTCCGCGGCGGGTTCCCGCACGCGCTCCGCCACTCGTTCGCGAGCCATCTCCTCGAGGGCGGGGCCGATCTCCGCTCGGTCCAGGCCCTGCTCGGACATGCCGACATCGGGACGACCGAGATCTACACGCACCTGCCCACCGACGCCGTGCGCCGGCTCTACCGCACGTTCCACCCGCGAGCGTGAGGATGGAACCGCGCGGGGGTCCGGAAACACGGCGAGCGGGATGAGCGGGAGCGCTGCCGTGCCGGTCCGCCGCACGAGCTACCCGCAGGTCGACCCTCGAGCCCGCGGCTTGATGCGGCCCGGCCTCGTGGTCGTCCCGCCCGACGTCACGGTTGCGCTGGCCGCGCGCCTGGCGAACCGCCGGCAGGCCCGCCTCGTCGCGGCCCGCCTCGGCGGCGCCGAATGGACGGCCGCGACGCCGGAGACCCTCCGGCGCGCGCTCGCGCTCGGCCTCCACCGGGCGCCGCTCCTGGCGGTTCTCTGGGACGCGCCGCTCGAGCCCGCGAAGGCGCCCGAGGTGGCGGTCCGGCGGCGCCTCGATCCCGCGCATCCCTTCCTCCTCGTCGGGGATCGACGCCAGCCCGAGGGCGTCGTGTTCCGGGAGCCGCGCACAGCCACCGGGCTCCCCCTGTCCGTCGAGCGCGAGCTCGACCGGCTGCCTGGACGAGTAGGGGAGATCCTCCGGATCGCGGGCGCTCAGGGAGAGGCGCTGGGACACCCGGTGGCCGCCGTGGGCGGTCTCGTCCGGGACGTGCTGCTCGGCCGCGTGGACGCGCGGACGGATCTCGATCTGGTCGTCGAGGGCCGCGCTTCCGCGGTCGCCCAGGCGGCCGCGCGAGAGCTGGGTGGCAAGACCGTGGAGCACCCCGCATTCCTGACCGCGACCGTCATCCTGCCGGACGGCCGTCGGATCGACTTCGCGACCGCGCGGCGGGAGGCCTACCGCGCGGCGGGCGCGCTCCCGGTCGTCGAGCGGACGTCGCTCGCGGAGGACCTCGGACGCCGGGACTTCTCGCTGAACGCGTTGGCCATCCGGCTGGACCGGCGCGGAGCGGGGTCGCCTGGTCGATACCACGGGCGGCCTGGCCGACCTCCGCGCGAGGCGGCTCCGGGTCCTTCACCCGCTGTCGTTCGTGGAGGATCCCACGCGCATCCTCCGCGCGGCCCGCTTCGCCGCGCGGCTGGGATGCCGGATCGACCCCACGACCCGCCGGCTGGCGGCCCAGGCCGCCCGGCTCGACGTCTACCGCGCCCTCTCGGGAGACCGGCTGCGCACGGAGCTCGAGCTCCTGCTGGCGGAGCCGCGTCCCGTGGCGGCGCTGCGCGAGGCCGGCCGGCTCGGTGCATGGCGGCTCCTCGGCGCACCGGCCCCGCCGGGCCGAGAGGCGTCGCGGCGCCTCACCGCGGCGCTCGCGCCGCGCGCGCTCGCCGGGCTCGCTCCCGACACCCCGGTCGGCCTGTGCCTCCTCGCCCTTGCCGAGGGGACCCCAGCCATCGAGGCGTGGATGGATCGCCTCTCGCTCGCCCCCGCCAGGCGTGAGTCCATCCGCGGCGCGCGCCGCGACGCCCCGCGGCTGATCGCCCGCCTCGCCGACGTGCGCGAACGGAGCGCCGCGTACGGCATACTGAGTGGTATGCCGGAGCTGACCTTGGCGTGGGCGCGGGCTCTCGCGGGACCGTCCGTGGCGCGGCGGCATCTCGACCGTCATCTCCAGAGCGGGCGCCGGATCCGGCCGCTCGCGACCGGCGACGACGTCGCCGCGCTGGGCGTCCCCCCGGGGCCGGAGATCGGAGCGATCCTCAGGGGGCTGAGGGCCGCGCAGGCAGACGGACACGTCCGAAGTCGCACAGGTGCGTTACGCTGGCTCCAGGGCACCGTCGCCCGGGGTCGCGGACGCGGCGAAGCAGCGCTCACCCGACCGGGTAAGAGAGGAGGCTGATCGTGCCGACCAAGTACGTGTTCGTCACCGGCGGGGTCGTGTCATCCCTGGGCAAGGGGCTGGCGGCCGCGTCCATCGGCTGTCTCCTCGAGGCCCGCGGCTTCCGCGTCACGCTCCAGAAGATGGATCCCTACATCAACGTCGACGCGGGGACGATGAGCCCCTACCAGCACGGCGAGGTCTTCGTCACCGACGACGGCGGCGAGACGGATCTGGACCTGGGCCACTACGAGCGGTTCACCCGCGCGCAGATGACCCGGGACCACAACGTCACGACCGGGAAGGTCTACCACGCGGTGATCTCCCGCGAGCGCCGCGGCGACTACCTCGGGCGCACGGTCCAGGTGATCCCGCACATCACCGACGAGATCAAGGCGTCCATCCGGCGGGTCAGCCAGGACGTGGACGTCCAGATCGTCGAGGTCGGCGGCACGGTCGGCGACATCGAGGGACTCCCGTTCCTCGAGGCGGTCCGCCAGCTGAAGAAGGACGTCGGGCGCGAGAACGTGATCTACATCCACCTCACGCTCGTGCCGTTCATCAAGGCCTCGGGCGAGCTCAAGACCAAGGCCACCCAGCACTCGGTGAAGGAGCTGCGGGCGATCGGCATCCAGCCGGACATCGTCGTCTGCCGGACAGACCGCTTCCTGCCCCAGTCCATCAAGTCGAAGATCGCCCTCTTCTGCGACGTCGACGAGGAAGCCGTCATCACGGCGAAGGACGTCGAGACGATCTACGAGGTGCCGCTGGTCTTCCACCAGGAGGGGCTCGACGACATCATCGTCAAGCTGCTCGGCCTGCCCGCCGGGCCCATCGACCTTTCCGCCTGGGAGAGCATGGTCCGGAGGATCAAGGAGCCGGCCCGGACGGCACGGATCGCGGTGGTCGGGAAGTACGTCGAGCTGCGGGACTCCTACAAGAGCCTCGCCGAGGCCCTGACGCACGGCGGGATCGCGCAGGACGCGCGCGTGGAGACGCGGTGGGTCGACGCGGAGCAGCTCGTCCAGGACGGGCCCGCCGCGCTTCTCGCCGACGTCGACGGCATCCTGATCCCCGGCGGGTTCGGCGATCGCGGCATCCCCGGCAAGGTCGAGGCGACCCAGTACGCGCGTGAGCACGCGGTGCCGTTCCTGGGCATCTGCCTGGGACTCCAGTGCGCGGTGATCGAGTTCGCGCGGCACGTGGCGGGGCTGAGCGGCGCCAACTCGGCGGAGTTCGACGCGGAGACGCCGCATCCGGTGATCGACATCCTGCCGGACCAGCGGACGATCGAGGACAAGGGCGGCACCATGCGCCTGGGCCTCTATCCCATCGCGCTCGCCGAAGACTCGCTGGCGGCGAAGATCTACGGCCGCACGCACATCCAGGAGCGCCACCGGCACCGCTACGAGGTCTCCAACGAGTACCGGAAGCTTCTCGAGAAGAACGGGTTCCGCGTCTCGGGCGTGTGGCCGGAGAAGCAGCTCGTGGAGATCGTGGAGCTGCCCGATCATCCCTGGTTCGTGGCGGGACAGTTCCACCCGGAGTTCCGGTCCCGCCCCTGGGCGCCGCACCCCCTCTTCGCCGGCTTCGTTGGAGCGGCTCTGCGCCACGGTCGCCAGTGAGGCCGATCGCCCGCCTCCTCGCCGCGATCGGCCTCGTGGCGAGCGCGGGAACCGCGGCGCACGCCGCCACCGCAACACCACCTCCGTCCGTGTTCGAGGAGCGCTCGACGAGCCCGGCAACCGGCGCGACCTCCGACCCGGCCCTTCGCCAGCGCTTCCTCTCCGAGTTCAAGAGCGCGCCCCCCGAGAAGCGGCGGACCGTCCTCGAGGCGTGGGTGCCCCGCCTCGGAGTCGCCGGCCTTCTCGACGCGCTGGAGACCGGGTTCCCGAGCTGCCACGACCACGCGCACGAGCTGGGCAAGGCCGCGTACGCGGTCTCGCACGACATGCCCGCGGCGCTGCAGGCGTGCCAGACCCGATGCGTCTCGGGTTGCATGCACGGCGTTCTGATGGAGGCGTTCACCGAGCGGCCGGGCTCGCTCCGCGACCGGATCGCGACGCTCTGCGACGGGGAGGCGTTTCGCCAGATCCACAAGAAGGGGGACTGCATCCACGGGGTCGGCCACGGCGCGGCCTACGTGTCGGACTACGACATCCCCCGCGCGCTGGCGCTGTGCGAGTCGGTGGGCGAGCGCGCCTACCAGTACTACTGCGCGTCGGGCGCGTACATGCAGCTGTTCATGACCTACCAGCGACAGATCTCCGCCCGGGAGGACCAGTACCCGTGTGACGAGGCGCGGCGGTTCGCCGCCGCCTGCTACCGGTACAAGGTCTTCTTCATGCTCTCGCGGGCCGCCGGCCGCGGGGAGGGGGTCGAGGCGGTGATCAAGCAGTGCCTCGGCCTCCCGAGCCGCGTCCAGCCCGCCTGCTTCCACGGAATCGGGCATGCGAGCGTGGGCCCGGTGGCCCAGACGCCGGCGCGCATCCACGAGGTGTGCGAGCGTGGCCCGGCGCCCGCGCAGTGGCTCTGCATCCAGGGAGTCGTCGAGAAGCTCGCGGAGTTCGACGAGGCGAACGCCCAGCGCGTGTGCGGTGAGCTCCAGGGGAAGAACGCCGAGGTCTGCCGGGAAGCGGCGCGCAACAAGCTCTATGGGACCCGCAAAGTCGGGATCGAGCACTACTTCGTCGGCCGCTGACCGGATCCCGGACGCCGTCCGGGCGGCCACGCGCGTCGTCCCTGTCGGCCCCCTCCGGATCGGCGGCGGGAACCCGCTGGCGCTCCTCGCGGGGCCGTGCGCGATCCAGGACGAGACCCATGCGCTCAAGACCGCCGAGACACTGGTGAGCATCGCCGCCGACGCCGGTGTGCCCTTCGTCTACAAGTCCTCCTACGACAAGGCGAACCGCTCCTCCGTGCGCTCCTACCGCGGCCCCGGTCTCCGCGAAGGCCTCCGGATCCTCCGCCGGGTGCGCGAGAGCTTCGGCTGTCCCGTCCTCTCCGACGTCCACGAGCCCGGGGACGTACCCGCGGCAGCCGAGGTCCTGGACCTCCTCCAGATTCCTGCCTTCCTCTGCCGCCAGACCGACCTCGTGCTCGCCTGCGCCAAGAGCGGCCGGACCGTCAACGTCAAGAAGGGTCAGTTCGTGGCGCCGTGGGACATGCAGAACGTGGTCGAGAAGCTCCGGAGCGGAGGCTGCGAGGACGTGCTCCTCACCGAGCGCGGCGCGAGCTTCGGCTACAACAACCTGGTCGTCGACTTCCGCGGGCTCCGCGTGATGCAGGGCCTCGGCGTGCCGGTGGTCTTCGACGCCACCCACTCGGTGCAGCTGCCAGGCGGGCAGGGCACGAGCTCGGGAGGGGAGCGCCAGTACGTCGAGCCGCTGGCGCGGGCCGCGGTGGCCTTCGGCGTGGACGCCGTGTTCATGGAAGTGCACGAGGACCCGGACCACGCCCCGTCCGACGGCCCGACGATGCTTCCCCTGGCCCGACTCCCGCGGCTGCTCCGGGAGCTCCGCGCGATCGAGCGCACCCTGGCGTCGACCTCATGACCGATCCATTCGCGCTCGACGACGTCCTGAAGGTGGCCCGGCGCGTGCTCGAGACCGAGGCCGAGGCGGTGCGCGCCCTGGCGGACCGCCTGGACCAGCGGTTCGAGCGCGCGGTCGAGCTCATCGAGACGTGCCGGGGCCGCGTGGTCGTGACCGGCATGGGGAAATCCGGGCTCGTGGGGAAGAAGCTGGCGGCCACGCTCGCCGCCACGGGCACGCCCGCGCTCTTTCTCCATCCCGCCGACGGCGTCCACGGAGATCTCGGGATGCTGGTCCGCGGCGATGTGGTCGTCGCCCTGTCGCACAGCGGGGAGACCGAAGAGATCCTGGCCCTGGTGCCCGCCATCAAGCGGCTGGCGGTCCCGCTCGTGGCGCTGACGGGGCGGCCGACCTCGCGGCTCGCGCAGCACGCCGACCTCGTGCTCGACGTCTCGGTCCGCGAGGAAGCGTGCCCCATGAACCTCACGCCCACCTCGTCGGCGGCGGCCGCGCTCGCGCTCGGCGACGCCCTGGCCATCGCGGTGCTGACGCGCCGCGGTCTCGGCCCCGACGACATGGCGCGCCTGCACCCGGGAGGCGCCATCGGCCGCCGCTTGGTCCGCGTGGCTGAGCTGATGCACCGAGGCGACGAGATGCCGGTGGTGCCGGAGTCGGCTCCGCTCGAGGCCGTCATCCGGGCCATGAGCGCCAAGGGACTCGGCTGCACGGGAGTGGTGGACGCCGCCGGGCGCCTGACCGGCATGGTGACGGACGGCGACCTGCGGCGCGCCGTCGAGCGCGGGGTCGGAGCGCTTCCGCCGACCGCGGGCGGCGCCATGACCCGCCGCCCGAAGACCGTGGGGCGAGCTGAGCTGGCCGTGACCGCGCTCGAGCTCATGGAGCGGCACAAGATCACGCAGCTCTTCATCGTCGACGACGAGGGACGGCCCGACGGGATCCTCCACCTCCACGATCTCCTCCGAGCCAAGATCACCTGACCCGCGCCCCGTGTTGGGGCAAGGCCTCCCGTTCCGAAACGATTCACTTCAGAGGAGGGTGCCAAGCTGTCGCCCTCCAAGGACTTTCGCCACTCTCCGCCTCGAGGGACGACCGCGAGGAGGGTGTCATCGGCGCGCTAGGGCACGCCATCGCATTTACTCCCGGCACGATTCGTGCTAGGGTGGCGACCGTGCTGGGAAAACCTGCGCGCTAACGGTCAAATGCGCCGCCTGTCGACACTGTTTCTCGTGTGCTTCCTGGCCGTGCTGGCCGGCCTGTCGGGCGTCGTTGCCTGGCGGGTCACGAGCCGGCGGGCGCCGACGCCCGTCCAGCAGCCTGCCCAGCAGGCCGAGTATCAGATCAAGGAAGTCCACATCAACGAGACCCTCGAGGGGAACCTCCGCTGGACGCTCAACGCCGACCAGGCCGAGGTCTACGATCAGAAGGGCATCACGGTCATGCAGAAGGTCGTTGTCCAGTTGTTCTCGAAGGACGGGGGCTGGACGGTCACGAGCGACGAGGGAACCCTTGACAACAATCGCCGGGACGTCAGCCTCAAGGGGAACGTGGTGATCCGCTCCAGCGACGGCCTCGAGATGCGGACGCCCACGCTGCAGTGGAACAACGAGCAGCGCGCCCTCGCCACGGACGACGACGTGCAGATTAGCCGCGAGGGCACCACGATCACCGGCAAGGGTCTGACGGTCCAGATGAAGGAAGAGAGCGCCGAGATCCGCCGGAACGTGCGCGTGGTGATCAACGACCGCGCCAAGTCGAACCTCGCCATATTTCCGAGGAGCAAGTCATGAGGAGCGCCGCACTCGTTCTGATCTTGCTTGGAGCGCTGGGCGCCGCCGCGACGCCGCTCGCCGCCCAGACCAAGGCTCCCGCGCCCGCGCCGAAGAGCGGCACTCCTCCGGCCGCCGCGCCCAAGCCCAGCGCGACGAAGTCGGGCGAGAAGGGGTCGGGGGCGGGGCCCCGGTCGAACGCCCCCATCGTGATCGACGCGGACCGGATGGAGGCCTTCAAGAAGGACGGCCTCGTCGTGTTCAGCGGTAACGTGATCGCCAAGCAGGAGAACTCCGTGCAGACCGCGGATCGCATGGAGGTCTACCTCGACGACAAGGGCGAGCGGGTGCTCCGGATCATCTCGACGGGGAACGTGAAGATCGTCACCGAAGACTGCCGCACCGGGACGGCGAAGCGCGCCGAGTACTACGACGACGACCAGAAGCTCCTCCTGATCGGCGACGCCAAGGTCTGGCAGGAGGACAACGTCGTCACCGGCGAACGCATGGTGATGTACCTCGCCGACGACCGGAGCGAGGCGGAGTCGGGACCCCAGGGGCGGGTGAAGTCGGTGTTCTACCCGAAGCGCGACGACGACAAGCAGGGCGGCGGCGCTCCTGCCGCCAAGAAGGACGAGAAGCGGACCGGCGGCTGCGGCTAGCCAGGCGCACGCTGGATGGGGCTCGAGGCGCATGGCCTCGTGAAGACGTTTCGGAACCGTAAGGTCGTGAACGACGTGAACGTCAGCATCGATCGCGGCGAGGTGGTCGGCCTCCTCGGTCCGAACGGGGCGGGCAAGACGACGACCTTCTATATGGTCGTCGGCCTGCTCACGCCGGACCGCGGCCGCATCCTGCTCGATGGCCGGGACATCACGGACCTCCCCATGTATCACCGCTGCCGGCAGGGGATCGGCTACCTGCCGCAGGAGTCCTCGATCTTCCGCAAGCTGACCGTCGAGGAGAATCTCCTGGCGATCCTCGAGACGATCGACCTCAGCCCCCGCGAGCGGCAGCAGCGGCTGCACAGCCTGCTCCGGGAGCTCAGCCTGTCGCACCTGGCGAAGCAGCGGGCTTTCACGCTGTCCGGCGGCGAGCGGCGCCGTCTCGAGATCACCCGTTGCCTCATCACCTCGCCGAACTACATCCTGCTGGACGAGCCGTTCACCGGGATCGACCCGATCGCGATCGCGGACATCCAGAGCATCGTGGCCCGTCTCAAGGACATGGGTATCGGCGTCCTGATCACCGATCACAACGTCCGCGAGACGCTCTCGATCACGGACCGGTCCTACATCCTCTACGGCGGCCAGATCCTCGTGTCCGGAAAGGCGCACGAGCTGGCCAACAACGAGAAGGCGCGGGAGATCTACCTTGGTGAGAAGTTCTCGCTCTAGCCTTTCGCCGATCGCGGGCGCGCGAGCCGCCCGGGCGACGCGAATAAGGAGCCCGTCCGGTGGCCATGGAAGCTCGCCTGAGTCTCCGCCAGACGCAGCGTCTGGTCATGACGCCGATGCTGCAGCAGGCGATCCATCTCCTGCAGCTCTCCACGGTGGAGCTTCAGGAGCTCCTGCAGAAGGAGCTGGAGGAGAATCCGCTTCTCGAGGAGGCGCCGGCGGACGACGCGGCGGGCCCGGAGGCCGAGGTCCAGGGGGAGGCGGTCCCCGAGGGTCCGCGGGCCGAGGCCACGCCCGAGATGGCCACGCCCGAGGCGATCGACGTCGTCCCCGACCTCCCGTTCGACATCTCCGAGGTGATCTTCGGGCCGCCCGAGGAGCGCAGCCTCGTCCAGCAGGAGGAGCACGAGGAGACCCGGTTCGAGAACTTCGTCGGGACCCCGACCTCGCTCGCCGACCATCTGGACGAGCAGCTCCGGCTGACGGTCGTCGAGGCCGACGTCCGCATGGCCGCCGAGGAGATCATCGGCAACCTCGACGAGGACGGGTACCTGCGCGCCACGATCGAGGAGATCGCGGAGAAGCGGAGCCTCTCGGCCCCGGTGGTCGAGAAGGCCCTCGCCCTGGTGCAGGGCTTCGATCCCATCGGCGTCGCGGCGCGGGACCTCCGCGAATGCCTCCTGATCCAGCTCCGGGACCCGACGCGCGCGCAGCCCGCGACCCCCCTGGCCATCGGCATCCTGGACCAGCACTTCGAGGCCCTGCAGCGCTGCAAGTACCCCGAGATCGCCCGGGCGCTCAAGGTCGAGCAGGAGCTGGTCATCGAGGCCGTCCACGAGATCGCGACGCTCGAGCCGAAGCCAGGACGGCGCTTCGCGTCGGTCGAGACGCGGTACGTGGTCCCGGATGTCCTCGTGAAGAAGGTCGGCGACGACTACGCGATCATCCTCAACGAGGACGGCATGCCCCGGCTCCGCATCAACTCGTACTACCGGAGCGTGATCGGGCAGGGGGACGAGGCGCGCCGCTACGTCGAGGACCGCATGCGCTCCGCCGTCTGGCTCATCAAGAGCATCCAGCAGCGGCAGAAGACCCTCTACAAGGTCACGAACTCGATCGTCCAGTTCCAGCGCGCGTTCCTCGACAAGGGCCTCCCGCACCTCCGGCCGCTGTCCCTGCGCGACGTGGCCGAGGACATCCGCATGCACGAGTCGACGGTCAGCCGGGTGACGACGAGCAAGTTCGTCGAGACGCCGCAGGGGGTCCTGCCGCTCAAGTTCTTCTTCCACAGCGGGATCGCCAAGACGCATGGCGACGAGGTCTCGTCGGTCAGCGTCAAGAAGATGATCGAGGACCTCGTGGCGAAGGAAGAGATCTCGAAGCCGCTGTCCGACCAGGACATCACCAAGGCGCTCCGGCAGGAGGGGCTGACCATCGCCCGCCGGACGGTCGCGAAGTACCGCGAGGAGCTCGGCATCCTCCCGTCGCACCAGCGCCGCCTCGCGGTCCGCAAACGCAACTGAGGCGGCATGGTTCTCCACCTGGCCGGACGCGGCGGCGTCACGATCTCCCCTGAGCTTCGACGCCGGATCGCCGCGAAGATGGCCAAGATGGAGCGGCTGTCGCCCAAGCTCATCGAGGCCCGCGTGGTGCTCGCCACGGAGCGCCACCGCCACCTGTCCGAGGTGACGCTCCACGCCAAGGGCGCGACGCTCCATGCCGAGGGCGCGGCGCCGGACTTCCACGCGGCGATCGACCAGGCCCTCGCCACTCTGTCCGCGCAGATCCGGCGGAAGAAGGAGCGCGTGAGCTCGCGGAAGGGGCGCCAGGCGCGGACCCGTCCCGGGTCGCCACCCGGGAACACCGGCCAGCCGGAGCCTGCCGACGAGGCGCCGCCGGGGTCCGTCGTGGTCCGCCGGACCAGCGCCAAGCCGATGTCCCTCGAGGAAGCGATAGACCAGCTGCGCCTGCAGATCGACGGCCTGCTGGTGTTCAGGAACGCGCGCACGGGCGCCGTCAACGTGCTGCGGCGACGCCCGGAAGGGACGGTCGAGCTTGTCGAGCCCGCCGGCTAGAGCCGCCCACGCCGAGGTGGAGGCAGGCGAACGGGTCCGTCTCATCATCATCACGGGTCTGTCCGGCGCCGGGAAGAGCTGGGCCATCAAGTGCTTCGAGGACATGGGGTACTACTGCGTGGACAACCTCCCGACCACGCTGATCCCCACGTTCACCGAGCTCTGCGCGCATTCGACCCGGCGCATCGGTCGCATCGCCCTCGGCGTCGACATCCGCGAGCGCGAGTACCTGCACTCGGTGGTCGAGGTGCTGGGCGAGCTGCGCGACGCGGGATACCACACGGAGGTCCTCTTCCTCGAAGCGTCCGAGGAGGCGCTGGTGCGGCGCTACCACGAGACCCGGCGCCGCCATCCCGTCTCGTCGGGGTCGCTCCTGGACGGCATCCGCGAGGAGCGCAAGCTCCTGGCCAACCTCCGCGAGCTCGCCGACCGGGTCATCGACACGTCCCAGATCACGGTCCATGAGCTCCGGCAGCGCCTGGTGGACCTGTATGGAGAGGCGGCGCCGCCTGGACTGAGCGTGAACCTCCTGTCGTTCGGCTACAAGTTCGGCGTCCCCTACGAGGCGGATCTGGTCTTCGACTGCCGCTTCCTGCCAAACCCCTTCTTCGTCGACGCCCTGAAGACGCAGGACGGGCGGGCGGCCGGGGTGCGGCAATACGTGGTGGAGCAGCCCGAGGGTCAAGAGTTCATGAACCGGCTTCGCGAGTTCCTGGGCTATCTGCTGCCCCGCTACCAGAAGGAAGGCAAGGCGTATCTGACGGTGGCCATCGGCTGCACCGGGGGCCGTCACCGCTCGGTCGCGCTGGTCGAGGAGCTACGGGAGTTCGTGACGAGCCAGAACATCCCGGTCAACGTGACGCACCGGGACGTCGATCGCGCGGCCTAGCGCCTGCCGACGGGAAGGGCATGGATCTTTCACCAGACCGGTTGCCGGTGCGGGTCGACAAGCCGTGGGGGTACGAGATCTGGTACGCCTGGACGGACCGCTACGTCGGGAAGATCCTGCACGTCCGGCGCGGGCACCGGCTCTCGCTCCAATACCACCGCGAGAAAGACGAAACGAGCTACGTCCTGCGCGGCCGACTGCTCCTGACCACGGGCCCGACGGAGGACCGCCTCTCCGTGACCGAGATCGGCGAGGGGCACGCCTGGCGGAACCCTCCCGGCCAGATCCACACCATCGAGGCGGTCGAGGACTCGGATGTGCTCGAGGTCTCCACGCCCGAGCTCGATGACGTCGTGCGGCTCCGGGATCTCTACGGCCGCGAGGGCACGAACCGGCCCTGACGGCGGCACCGGGGCGGTGCCGATCGGCATCGAGGTCGGCCTGCTCCGCGCGTCGACGGACGGAAAATCGACGTCCGCGCCTTGAGAGGCGCTGGCGGGCCATGCTAAAGTGGCCCGGTTGCCGGCTCGCTCCCCGGTGTACCAGACCGCACGGCAGGCCATTCAGGAGGGTCAGATGGCGCACGACGAGTACCTCTTCACCTCGGAGTCGGTCACCGAGGGCCACCCCGACAAGATCGCGGACCAGATCTCGGATGCCGTGCTGGACGCCATCTACGAGAAGGATCCGCGCGGCCGGGTCGCCTGCGAGTCGCTCCTCACCACCGGCCTGATCGTCGTCGCCGGCGAGATCACCACGACGGCCAACGTCGACATCGCGGAGGTCGCCCGCCAGACGGTCAGGGACGTCGGATACACGCGCGCGAAGTTCGGATTCGACGCCGAGACGTGCGGCGTGGTGGTGGCCGTCCACAGGCAGTCGCCGGACATCGCCCAGGGAGTCGACCAGGGCAGCGACAAGCTCGGAGCGGGCGACCAGGGACTCATGTTCGGCTACGCCTGCAACGAGACCCCGGAGCTGATGCCGGCGCCGATCTCGCTGGCCCACGGGCTGGTCCGTCGCCTGTCCCAGGTTCGCCGGGAGGGAAAGCTTCCCTACCTCCGGCCGGACGGGAAGTCGCAGGTGAGCGTCCGCTACGTCGACGGGAAGCCCGTGCGGGTGGAGACCGTGGTCGTGTCCGCCCAGCACGCTCCGGACGTTCCCTACGAGCGGCTGCGCGAGGAGATCATCGAGCACGTCGTGATGCCGGTCCTGCCGCCACAGATGGTGGATCGCAAGCACGTCACGTTCCACATCAACCCGACCGGCCGCTTCGTCACCGGCGGCCCCATGGGCGACACCGGGGTCACGGGGCGCAAGATCATCGTCGACACCTACGGCGGCTCCTGCCCGCACGGGGGCGGCGCCTTCTCGGGCAAGGATCCGACGAAGGTCGACCGCTCCGCCGCCTACATGGCGCGGCACGTCGCCAAGAACATCGTGGCGGCCGGGCTCGCCGACCGGTGCATGGTCCAGGTGGCCTACGCCATCGGCGTCGTGGATCCGGTGTCGGTCATGGTCGAGACCTTCGGGACCGGCAAGCTCCCCAAGGGCCGCCTCGAGCAGCTGATCCAGCGCGAGTTCGACCTCACCCCCGCCGGGATCATCAAGTACCTGGATCTCCGCCGACCGATCTACCGGAAGACCGCCGCCTTCGGGCACTTCGGGCGGAGCGAGCCCGAGTTCACCTGGGAGCGCACCAACCGCGTGAACGACCTCCGGAAGGACGCGGGAATCTAGCGCGAGGCGTCGGACAGGCCCTCTCGGTGGAGCACCTCATCCGGGAGAAGGGGCGCCTCGAGAACAGGGTGTATCGCGTCCCGATCCACATCGATCGGGAGATCGCCCGGCTCAAGCTCGCCTCCATGGGCGTGCGGATCGACGAGCTCACTCCGCGGCAGCAGGAATACCTGGCGTCCTGGACTCACGGGACCTAGGCCGGGTGCCTCTCGCCGCACCGGATGCCGGCGCCCGCTGAAGAGCCTCGGCGACGCCGTCGTCGCCTCTGGAGGGTGATCCTCATCCTCCTGGTCCTAGGGCTCGGCGCCGGCTACGGCGCGGTCGCCTCGCTCGCCCCGCTGGCCCCGCGCCCGGGGTGGTCCCCCGCCTCGGAGCTCTCGGAGTACACCGCGGCGCTCCACGTGCACTCGGCCTACTCCCACGACGGCCAGGGAAGCATCGCGGAGATCGCGGAGGCGGCCAGCCGCGCCGGCGTCCGCGTCGTCTTCCTCACCGAGCACAACACCCTCGCCCCCCTGGTCGAGAACCAGGAGGCGTGGCACGGCGACGTGCTCGTTCTCGTCGGCGCCGAGATCACCACCGGCTCGGGGTACCTCCTCCTGCTCGACCCGCCGAGAGCCGACCTGCCGACGCGAGCGCGGGGCTTCGTGCTCGAGGACCTGGTCCGCGGCTACCGCCAGGCCGGCGCCCTCGTGCTCCTGGCTCACCCCGATCACCCGCGGCTCGGATGGCGCGACGAGGTCCCGGAGGTCGACGGCCTCGAGGTGATCGACGTGTACGACCAGCTGATGCGAGCGCCGCTCGGCCGGAAAGTCATCGGCATGGCCGCCTATCCGGCCAATCCCGTCATGGCAATCCTGTCCTGGGTCCACTGGCCGCGGGAGGTCCTGGCCCGCTGGGACGCCATGAGCCAGCAGCGGCCGACGCTCGGAGTCCTCGCTCTGGACGCCCACGGGGGCATCGCGCTGACGGACGAGACCGACACGGCGTTCCCGTCCCACGACACCGCCTTCCGGCTGGGCCGGCTCCACTTCGTCACGACCGAGCCGCTCCGGAGGGACGCCGCGGACCGCCTTCGCGTGTATCGGGCCATGCGGGCGGGAAGCTTCTACAATGCGTTCGACGGCTTCGCGCCGGCCGACGGGTTCCGGTTCGAGGTGCGCCTCGGAGACGCGCGCGCCCTCATGGGCGCGACGGTCCCGTTCAAGCCGGGGCAGACCGCCGTCGTGGAGGTTCCGCCCGTGGGCGATTCTGTCGTGCGGCTCCTGCGGAACGGCGCGGTCTTCCACGAGGCCGCCGGCGACACGCTCCTGCGCGTCGCGCTCCCGGGTCCCGGCGTGTATCGGGTCGAGGTGGACCTCCACGTCGACCTCTTCCCCATCGACGGCGCGGCGTACCGGCCATGGATCTTCTCGAATCCCGTATACGTCCGCGAGTGAGCGCGAGGTCCCGGGCAGAGACCTGGGATCGCGCCGGAGTCCTCGTCGCCGTCGTCCTCGCCGTCGTCACGGCGCTGCGGATCGCGTACCTCGCGTGGGGCGGCCTCGATCTCTCGCCGGACGAGGCGCACTACTGGGAGTGGTCGCGCCGGCTGGATCTCTCCTACTACTCGAAGGGCCCGCTGATCGCCTATCTCATCGCCGGCCTCACGGCCGTCTTCGGCACCTCGGCGTTCGCCATCCGGCTGGGCGCCGTCCTCCTGAGCCTCGTCGGGGCGTGGGCCATCTACCGGCTGGGACGGGAGCTCTACGGCCGATCCGAGCCCGGTGCGCTGGCGGTGGTCGGCCTCCAGCTGACGCCTCTCGTGTGGGCCGGCAGCCTCCTCACGACGATCGACTCGCCGTTCATCGTGGCGTGGACCCTCGCGCTCTGGGCGCTCCACCGGGCCCTCGCGGGCGGCAGCGCGGTCGCCTGGCTCCTCTTCGGACTCGCGGTCGGCGTCGGCAGCCTCGCGAAGTACACGATGCTCTTCGCCCTGCCGGGGCTGGCTCTCTACCTCTGGCTCGCGCCGGAGAGCCGGCGGTCGCTCCGCTCCCGGGGACCGATCGTGGCGCTCCTCGCCGCCTTGGTCGCGCTGACGCCGGTGCTGGCGTGGAACCTGCGGACCGGCTGGGTGACCGCCCGGCACGTGGCCAGCCAGGGACGGGGCCGGGGCTTCACGCTCGAGCACCTCGCGGAGTTCCTCGGCTCGCAAATCCTCCTCCTGACCCCGCTCGTCGCGGCGCTCCTCGCCTGGGGGCTGTGGGTCGGCGTGCGGGAAGGATTCCTGCGGCGACGCGAGCCGTACCGGCTCCTGCTCGCGTTCGCGGTCCCCGTGCTCGCGGTCTATCTCGGGGTGGGGCTGCAGGGAAAGGTCCAGGCGAACTGGGCCGCCGCCGCGTATCCGCCGCTCGCCCTCGCGACCGCCGGCCTCCTCGTCGAGCGCCGCGCCGCGCTCGGCGAAGCTCGGCGCCGGGCCCAGACGCGGCTCCTGGTCGCCGCGGCAGTGCTGGCGCTCGGCTTCTGCGCCGTCGGCCACTTCATGAGCCACCTGGACCTCCCGCGCCGGCTCGACCCGACGGCGCGCCTTCGCGGCTGGGCGGAGCTCGGGCGTGCGGTGGGGCTGACGGTGGAGGGGATGCCGGATCCGGGCCGGACCTTCCTCGTCTCCAACCGGTACCAGGTTGCGAGCGAGCTCGCCTTCTACGTGCCGGGCCGACCTCCCGCGTATAATTTCAACCTGGGTCGCCGCCTGAACCAGTACGACTTCTGGGAGGGTCCAGACTCCCGTCTGGGCTGGGACGCGGTGTACGTGGAGGAAGGCGCCTATCAGCTGGACCCGCGCGTGCGCGCCGCGTTCACCCGGGTCGACCCGCCGGTCGTGCTCCAAGTCACGCGAGGGCAGCGGGTGATCCGCGTGTTCAGCCTCCACCGTGCATACGGGTTTCGCGGGGCGCCGGCGCCAGCCGGCCGGACGCGATACTGAGCGCGAGCGCGCCGCCGACCATGTCTGACGCGGGGTCCGGGGCAGCGCTCGCCCTGTCGGTGGTGATCCCCGCCTACAACGAGCGGACGAACGTCGAGCCCTGCTACCGGGAGCTGGTCGACGTGCTGGAACGTCTCGGCCAGTCCTTCGAGGTGCTGTTCGTGGACGACGGCTCCACCGACGGCACGGATGGCGCGCTCCGCGCGCTGGCCGCCAAGGATCCGCGGGTCCGCGTCCTCCGATTCCGCCGGAACGCCGGGCAGACGGCGGCCCTTCACGCGGGCTTCCAGAGCGCCCGCGGCGCGGTCGTCGTCACCATGGACGCCGACCTCCAGAACGACCCGCACGACATCCCGAAGCTCCTGGCCGCCCTTCCCGGGCGGGACGCCGTGTGCGGCTGGCGCGTCGACCGGCGCGACCCCTGGACGAAGAAGATCGCCTCCCGGGTCGCAAACCGCGTCCGGGACCGGTTCACCCGCGACGGCGTCCACGACACCGGATGCACGCTCAAGGCGTTCCGGCGCGAAGCCGTCCAGCGCCTCCACCTCTTCCGCGGCATGCACCGGTTCCTGCCCGCGCTCCTCCAGATGGAAGGTCTGCGCGTGACGGAAGTGCCCGTGTCCCACCGACCCCGGAGATCGGGCGTGTCCAAGTACGGCAACTGGGGCCGTCTCTGGGCGGGGCTCGCCGATCTTTTCGCCGTCCGCTGGATGGCGCGGCGGCGGCTCGAGTACGAGGTCGAGGAGGACGGGCCGTGAGCCGGCGGGCCGCGGTCCTGGTCGGCGTCGGCGTGGCCGTGGTCCTGGCCCTCGAGGCCGTGCCCTTCTATGTGGACTGGCTCTGGTTCGAGGAGGTCGGGTACCTGCCCATCTTCCTTCGCATCGCAGCGACGCGCGGCACCATCCTCATCGGCGTCGGGCTCGTGACCTTCCTGTTCCTCTCCGCGAACCTGCGGACCGCCGTCCGTGCCCGCCCCCCCGACGTGTTCTGGGAGCTCGAGGAGCCGCTCGGCCTCCCCAGCCGCGTGGTGCTGGAGCCGTTGCTCCAGCGGCTGATCGGCCCAGTCGTCGCCGTCGTGTCCCTCCTGGTGGGGCTGTCCGCCAGCTCGGAGTGGCAGACGGTGCTCCTGTACCGGAACGCCCAGCCGTTCGGCGTGACCGACCCGATCTTCCAGCGCGACGTGGCCTTCTACGTGTTCCAGCTCCCGCTGTGGCGGCGCGGGCTGGGCTGGATCCTCGCCATGCTCGTGCTGGCCCTCGTCCTGACGGCGCTGGTCTACTTCCTGGGGCGCGTCTTGGTGCTGACCGCGCGCGGTCCGGTGATCACCGCCCGCGCCCGCGCCCACCTCCTCGTCTTGCTCGCGCTTCTGCTCTTCGCGAAGGCGATCGATTTCTGGCTCGACCGGTACGACCTCCTGTACTCGCAGCGGGGCGCCGTGCTCGGCGCGACCTACACCGACGTGCACGCGACCCTGCCGGCCCTCGGCTGGCTGGCCGTCCTCGCCGTCCTGTGCGCGCTCACGGCTCTCGTGCACGTCTTCCGCCGCAGCGCCCGGCCGGTCCTGGCCGGCCTCATCGTGCTGGCCGTCGGGTGGATCGGCGGGCTCTGGGCATACCCGACTCTCGTGCAGCGCCTCCGCGTCGCGCCGAACGCCCTGGTCGCCGAGAGCCCGTTCATCGCCCACCACATCCAGCTCACGCGGCGGGCGTTCGCGCTCGACCGGATCGAGGAGCGCGACTTCCCGGCCCGCGAGACCCTGACGGCGGCCGATCTCGTCCGGAACGGCGCGACTCTCCGGAACGTCCGGCTCTGGGACCACGCGCCGCTGCTCCTGACCTTCGCCCAGCTCCAGGAGATCCGGACCTACTACCGCTTCGTCGACGTGGACAACGACCGCTACGTCGTCGACGGCGAGTACCGGCAGGTGATGCTGTCCGCGCGCGAGCTCTCCTACCAGAACCTCCCGCGCGACGTGCAGGGGCGCGACGCCGATCTCCTGTGGATCAACGAGCACCTCCAGTACACGCACGGCTACGGCGCGGTCGTCGGGCCGGTGAACCGCGTCACGACGGACGGGCTTCCCGAGCTCTACGTCAAGGACATCCCCCCGGCGCCGACCAAGGTCTCGCTCCGCATCACCCGGCCGGAGATCTACTACGGCGAGGTCTCGAACGAGTACGTCTTCGTCCGGACCCGCTCCCAGGAGATCGACTATCCGGCCGGCGACGAGAACGTCTACACGACCTACCAGGGGCAGGGGGGCGTGCAGGTGGGCTCCCTCTGGCGGCGGCTCCTGCTCTCGATCCGGTTCGGCTCCTACCGGATCCTGCTCAGCCCGGAGATCACGCCGGACAGCCGCGTGCTGTTCCATCGCCAGATCGGCGAGCGCGTGCGCCGCATCGCCCCGTTTTTCCGCTTCGACGCCGATCCGTACCTCGTGATCCGGGCCGATGGGCGGCTGGCCTGGCTCCTCGACGGCTACACGGTCACCGACCGGTACCCGTACGCCGAGCGGGTGTCGGGGCTGGGGAACTACGTGCGGAATTCGGTGAAGGTGATCGTCGACGCCTACGACGGCACTGTGCGCTTCTACGTCTCGGACGCGCAGGACCCGATCGTGCGCGCGTATGCCGCCGCGTTCCCGGGGCTGCTCGAGCCGATCGAGGCGATGCCCGCCGATCTCCGGGCGCATGTCCGGTATCCCTCGGGCTTCTTCGCGGTGCAGGCGCGCATGTACGCCACCTACCACATGCAGGACCCCAGGGTCTTCTACAACAAGGAGGACCTGTGGTCCGTGCCGCGCATGGCCGAGAGCGGCCGCGACCGCGAGCTCGATCCTTACTACACGATCATGCGCATCCCCGGCGAGTCGCGCGAGGAGTTCGTCCTGCTGATGCCCTTCACGCCGCTCCGCCGGGACAACATGATCGCGTGGCTGGCCGCGCGGTCCGACGGACCCGCTTACGGTCGGCTGGTGGCGTTCCTCTTTCCCAAGCAGCGCCTGGTCTTCGGGCCCCGCCAGATCGGCGCGCGGATCGACCAGGACGCCGTGATCTCCCAGCAGCTGACGCTGTGGAGCCAGCGGGGATCGACGGTGATCCGGGGGAGCCTCCTGGCCATCCCGGTAGACGAGTCGCTCCTGTACGTTCAGCCGCTCTACCTGGCGGCGGAGAAAGGGTCGATTCCCGAGCTGAAGCGCGTGATCGTCGCCCACGGCAACCAGATCGCCATGGGCGAGACGCTGGACGCGGCCCTCCAGTCGATCTTCGGAGGCCGGGCCGGCGCCTCGTCGGGACGCGCCCCCGAGCCGTCCGCGAGCCCGCCGATCGAGGGCCTGACGGGACTGGTGGGCCAGGCCTGGGACGCCTGGAGTCGCGGTCAGGACGCCCTCCGGCGCGGCGACTGGAGCGCCTACGGCGACGCGCAGCGACGGCTCGAGGAAGCGCTCCGCGGCCTCCGGGAGCGCGCACCCCGCTGAGAGCCCGCGAGCGGCCGCCGGCCGCTCAGGTCCGCGCGCGTAAGTAGAGAAAGAGCCCGAGCGAAGCGAACAGCGCGTTCGCCGACCAGGCCGCGACGAGCGGCGGCAGAATCTCCGCGCGGGCGAGTGCCACCGCCGCCGAGTGGACGATGAAGTACGTCAGCCCGAGCGCCAGGCAGAGCGCGATCCCGATCACCCGGCCGCCCCGCGGGGACTGGAGGGCGAAGGGGATGCCCACGAGCACCATGATCGGGTGGGCGAGGGGGAACGAGATCTTCGACTGGAGGTCGACGATGTACTTGGCGACCTTGTGTCCGGCGGCCTGGAGCCGCTCGATGTACTCGCGGAGCTCCCTGTAGTTCATCACGTCGGGCGCCCGCGGGACCTGGGCGAAGTCCTGGTACCGCTCGGGCAGCTTCACGGACTGCTCCTTGAAGGTCTCCGCCCGGTCGGGCTGCCCCGGCCGGAACTCCCGCCGGACGCCCGTGCCCAGTCGCCACGCGTCGTCGCCGCTCACCCAGCGCATCTCGCGGGCGTCCCAGCGCCGCCGCATGGTGAAGTCCGACCCGAGCGACAGCACGGTGACGTTGTTCATCTGCTGGTTGCTCGGATCGAGCAGCCCGATGTGGTAGATCCGGCTCTCGGCCGCGCCGTCCTCCCGCCCTCGGTACCAGATCTCGGTTCGCTTCCGCAGCTCCGGCATGGTTCGCCGCTTGATCTTGGCCTCGTCGATCTCGGTGGCGCGCCGGTTCATCCACGGCATGACGTATTCCTGGAACCCCAGGGACGTCACCGAGATCACCATCGCGAGACCCAGCACCGGCATGCCCGCCCGGAAGAGGCTCACGCCGCCGGCCTTGAGCGCCGTGAGCTCGTTGCTGCGCGAAAGACCCACGAACAGCAGGATCGTGGACATCAGCATCACGAGGTGGAGTCCCTGGTACACGAAGGGCGGCGTCCGGAAGACGAAGTGCAGGAGGATGAGCTTGATGCCCGGCTTCAGGCGGATGTACCGCTCGAGCGTGGTCATCAGGTCGCCCACAATCACCACGACGGCGGCCAGCGCGAGGCCGTAGGTGAACAGAATCAGGAACTGGCGAGTCAGGTAGCGGTTGATCACCCCGACGCACAGCCACGCCACCATCCAGTACGCCAGAAGGGCCACCACGATCACCACGGTCAGCGCCGTCGCCGACATGTCCAGGCGGTCCTGCATCACAAACCCCAGCACGACGATCACCGGCACGTAGACGATGAACCCGAAGATCAACGGCATCCACGACTCGCTGGCGCCGAAAGTCGGCGCGCCGAGCGGCCCGCTCGCCGCAGTCGCTCGCCGGCGGCGGCGGGGCGCGGTGCGCCCGACCCCGCCGGCCCGCGCGCGCTTGAGGCCCTCGTCGATGGCGAGGCCGGTGCTCCGGGCGGCCGCGACCGCCGTCCAAAAGCCCCGCTGGGCGAGCGCGACCAGCGGGATTGGCCGCTCCTTGAGCGTCGCCCGCAAGAGGTACAGGGCGACCGCGCCCACGATCATGTTGGGCGCCCACATGGCGAGCCACGGGGGGATCCGGCCGTGGTCGCCGATGTTCTCGCCGAGTGTCAGCCCGAAATAGTAGAAGAGCACGATCGGAATGAGCGCAACGAAGGAGCCCATTCGCCCGCCCCGGTGGGCCCGGATCCCGAGCGGCACGCCGAGGAAGCTGAAGACCAGGCACGCGGTCGGGATCGCGAACTTCTTGTAGATCTCCACCAGGTACGGATTCGGATTCCCCTTGAGCTCGACGGCCTTCACCGTCGCCTGCCGGAGCTCGGCCAGGCTCATCTCGCGATCGCCCTTCGGCGCGCCGCTCTGCTTCACGAGCGGGTTTTCCAGCACGAGAGAGATGTCGTAGAGCCGGAAACCCACCTGGCGGTACTTCTGGAGCGCGTTGGGGCTGGTCTCGTGGATGGCGCCGTCGAGGAGCCGCAGCGTGACCCGCCGGTTCACCTCGTCCGACAGCAGCCGGCCCTCCCGCGCCGTGATGAACCGCAGCTCGTCGGGCTTCCGTTCGTCCGAGACGAAGACGTTCCGGAGTCCCACCTGGTCCGCCGCGATCTCGTCGACGTAGATCACGAAGTTCCCGAACGTGTCGTTGAACACGCGCTCCTTGAGCCCGGCGCTGGCGGTCGTCCGGACGATGTCGAAGACGAGCGACTTGAACGCGTAGTTGGCCCGGGGCAGGGCATCGATCATGAGATAGCCGGTCACCACCGTCGCGGCGACACCGAAGGCCAGCACCGGCCAGAGGAGCCGCAGGGGGCTCACCCCGCACGCCTTCAGGGCGACGATCTCCATGTCGGCGGACAGACGACCGAACGCGACGAGGATGGAGAACAGCACCCCGATCGGAACGGTGAGGACCAGTATCGACGGCAGCAGATACGCGAAGAGACTGAGGACGAGGTAGACCGGCACCCCCTTGTTGATGATCAGATCCATCATGTCGAAGATCCGGTCGATCAGCAGGAGGAAGGTGCCGATGATCAACCCCAGAAAAAATGGGGCGATGAGCTCCTTCCAGATGTAGCGGTCGATGATCCTCACGGCCGGCGCCTTCGCGGCTCATTCTACGGGAGCCCGCGCGACGTGTAAACGAAAGCGCCCGATGCTAGAATGACCGCCGTGCCGGACGACCCGAAGCCCCTCGTGCGCCCGTCGGCGTCGCTCCCCGATCGCTACGACCCCCACCAGGCCGAGGATACCTGGTACGGGGTGTGGGAGGAGCGCGGCTACTTCCGCGCCGACCCCTTCTCGAAGGCGAAGCCGTACTGCATCGTCATCCCGCCGCCGAACGTCACCGGCTCGCTCCACATCGGCCACGCGCTGAACAACACGCTCCAGGACATCCTGGTGCGCTGGAAGCGCATGGAGGGATTCAACGCCCTCTGGCAGCCCGGGATGGACCACGCCGGGATCGCCACGCAGGTCGTCGTCGAGCGGCAGCTCGCCGCCGAGGGCACCACGCGCCAGGCGCTCGGGCGAGAGGCCTTCGTCCAGCGCGTGTGGAGGTGGAAGGAGGAGTCGGGCGGCACGATCATCCGGCAGCTGAAACGCCTGGGCGCGTCCTGCGACTGGGAGCGCGAGCGGTTCACGATGGACCCCGGCCTCTCGGCGGCCGTCCGGGAAGTCTTCGTGCGGCTGTGGGAAGAGGGGCTGATCTACCAGGGCGAGTACATCGTGAACTGGTGTCAGCGCTGCCAGACCGTTCTGTCGGACCTCGAGGTGGAGTACGACGAGCGGGCGGCCGAGCTCTACTACATCAAGTACGGGCCGCTGTCCCTGGCCACCGTGCGGCCCGAGACCAAGCTCGGCGACACCGCGCTGGCGGTCAACCCGAAGGACCGGCGCTACGCGAAGTACGTGGGCAAGGAGCTCGAGATCCCCTCGGTCGAGGGAACGATCCGGATGCAGGTCGTCGCCGACGCCGCCGTCGACCCGAAGTTCGGAACCGGCGTCATCAAGGTCACGCCCGCCCACGATCCGACCGACTTCGAGATCGGGCGACGGCACGGGCTCGAGGTCCGCCAGGTCATCGGCTTCGACGGCAAGATGAACCAGCGCGCCGGCAAGTATGCGGGGCTCGACCGCTTCGAGGCCCGGCAGCGCATCGTCGAAGACATGAAGTCCCTCGGCCTCATCGAGAAGATCGAGCCATACCAGCACCGGGTGGGCACTTGCTACCGGTGCAAGACGGTGGTGGAGCCGCTCGTCTCCAAGCAGTGGTACGTCCGCATGAAGCCGCTCGCCGAGCGCGCGTCCAAGGCCGTCCGCGACGGCCGCACGCGGATCGTGCCGCGGACGTGGCTCAAGACCTACCACTGGTGGCTCGACAACATCCGCGACTGGTGCATCTCCCGGCAGCTCTGGTGGGGCCACCGGCTCCCGGTCTGGTACTGCGACGCGGAGGGATCGATCCACGTCTCCCGCGAGGACCTGACGGAGTGCCCGTCCTGTCACGGTCCGCTCCGCCGCGACGAGGACGTCCTCGACACCTGGTTCTCGTCGGCGCTGTGGCCGTTCTCGACGCTCGGCTGGCCGCGCGACACGCCGGAGCTCAAGACCTTTTACCCCACCTCGTGCCTCGTGACGGGCTTCGACATCCTGTTCTTCTGGGTCGCCCGGATGATGATGATGGGCCTCCACTTCATGGGCGAGGTGCCCTTCCGAGACGTGTACATCCACGCCCTCGTGCGGGACGCCGAGGGCCAGAAGATGTCGAAGTCGAAGGGCAACGTCGTCGATCCGCTCGAGGTGATGGAGCGCTACGGCACGGACGCGCTCCGGTTCACGCTCTCCGCCCTCGCCGCCCAGGGCCGCGACATCCGTCTGTCCAACGAGCGCATCGAAGGCTACCGCAACTTCGTCAACAAGCTGTGGAACGCCGCGCGCTTCGTGCTCTCGAACCTCGAGGGGCACCGGCCCGCGCTCGCGCGCAAGGCGCCGGCGTCCCTGGCGGAGCGCTGGATCCGCAGCCGCCTGATGCGGACCGTGGACACGGTCCGGAAGTCTCTCGCCGGCTATCGGTTCAACGAGGCGGCCGGCGCCATCTACCAGTTCCTCTGGCACGAGTACTGCGACTGGTATCTCGAGTGGTCGAAGCTCACGCTCTACCGGGGCGACGATCCGGCGGCCCGGGCCCGCGTGCAGGCGACGCTCGTCGAGGTCCTCGAGACGACGCTCCGCCTGCTTCACCCCTTCATGCCCTTCATCACCGAGGAGATCTGGCAGCGCCTCCCGAAGGGCAGGGGAGCGCCGGCGAGCATCATGATCTCCCGCTTCCCGCGAGTCCGTCGGCGCGACCTGGACCCCGCCGCCGAGGCGGCCATGGCCCCGATCATGGGCGTCATCAGCGCTCTCCGGAACCTGCGGAGCGAGCTCCAGATCCCCCCGTCGCGGACGCTGACCGCCATCGTGCGTCCCCCGGCCGGGACGGTGGCGGCGAGCCTCCAGGAGACAGCGGCATCCATCGCCGCGCTCGCCCGCGCCGAGATCCAGGTCGACCCGGAAGCCACGCGCCCGCCGCGCTCCCTCCTCGCCATCGCGGAGGGCTGCGAGGTGTACGTCCCCGTCGAGGGCGTGGTCGACATCGAGGCAGAGCGGGGGCGTCTCTCGCGGGAGCTCCGTCGGGTCGACGAGGATCTCGGCCGCATCGAGGCCAAGCTCGCCCGGGAGGACTTCCGGCAGCGGGCCCCGGCCGAGGTGGTGGCCCGGGAAGAGGCGCGCCGGACGGAGCAGCGGGCGCTCCAGGAGAAGCTCCGAGAAGGCCTCGAGCGGCTCGATGCCCTGGCCGCCCGCTGAGGCGCCCCTCGACGTCGAGCTGACGCGCACGTTCGCCTCCTGCCTGCCCGGCGGGCGCATTGCCGGACCGCTCCGCGCATACCGCTCGCTCACCTCGACCCAGACCGTCGCGCGCGCGTGGTCGGCGGAAGGCGAGCCCGAGGGGGCCGTGGTCCTGGCCGACCACCAGACCGAGGGACGGGGCCGGCGGGGACGCCGCTGGACGGCGCCGCCCGGAACCGCGCTCCTGTTCTCGGTGATCCTCCATCCCGCGCTTCCCCTCGCGCGCTGGCCTGAGATCCCGCTCGCGGCGGGGTGCGCGGTGGCCGAGGGGCTGGAGGCCGTCGCGCCCGTCTCCGCGAAGCTCAAGTGGCCGAACGACGTGCTCGTCGACGGCTCGAAGCTGGCGGGCATCCTCGCCGAGGGTGCGGCCGGCATCGCGCCGCACGTGGTCCTCGGCGTTGGCGTGAACGTGTCCCAGCGCGACGCGGACTGGCCCACCGACCTTGCCGGCCGGGCGCGGTCCCTGGCCGGCCTTGGCCTGACCGTCTCGCGCGAGGAGCTTCTGACGGCCATCCTCGCCCGACTGGACGTCTGGTACGGCGTGCTCCACGACGGGTTCGAGCCCGTGCGGGACGCCTGGCGGCAGCGCGGTCTGCTCGGGCTCCGCGTGCCCCTCGCCGACGGCGAGGGGACGAGCGTGGACCTGGGACCGGGAGGGGAGCTGGTGGTCCAGCGCGCCGACGGACGTCACGAACGCCTGGTGGCGCCGGCGGGCGACCGCCACGATCGCGCCCGGGCGCGGGTGTCCTGATGCTCCTCGCCGTCGACGTGGGGAACACGAACGTCAAGCTTGGCGTGTACGATGATCGGACACTCGTCGCCTCGTGGCGCCTGACGACCCGGCGCGAGCAGACGGCCGACGAGTACGGGGTCTTCACCCACACGATGCTCCGCAGCCACGGGCTCGAGCCCCGGCAGATCACGGACGTCGCGATCTCCTCGACGGTGCCCGCAGTCCAGCGCACCATGGAGGACATGACGGGGCGCTACTTCGAGCTGACCCCATTCGTCGTGGATCCGGGCGTCAACGTCGCGCTCGGGATGCGCGTCGACTATCCTCGAGAGGTGGGTCCCGATCGCATCGTCAAGGTCGTGGCCGCCGTGGAGCTCTACGGGCCGCCGCTGATCATCATCGACTTCGGCACCGCGACCACCTTCGAGTGCGTCTCCCCGGCGGGGGACTTCATCGGCGGCGCGATCGCGCCGGGGATCGCGACGGCGGCCGAGGCGCTCACCGCCCGCGCGGCCCGGCTCTTCCGCGTCGACCTGACGCGGCCGCCCAGCGCCATCGGGCGGAACACCGTCACGAACATCCAGTCGGGCATGGTCTACGGCTACGCGGGTCTCGTCGACGGCCTGGTCACCCGGATGCGCGCGGAGATGGACGGCGCGCCGCGGGTGGTGGCGACGGGGGGCCTGGTCGGCCTCATGGACGGCCTCGCCCGCACGATCGACGTCGTGAATCCGCATCTCACGCTGGAGGGACTGCGGATCGCGTGCGCGCGCGCCCGACACGCGGCGGGCGGAAGCGCGCCCGGAGGGTCGGCAGCTTGACACGCGGCGGAGCCGACTCCTATACTCTCCCAATATCTAGTGGCGAGCTAGATGGTTAGTCACAACCGGTAGGGCGTGAAGCTGGACCAAGGAGGGCGGGGTAAATGGGCATGTGGGTCGGGCGCGGACGGAAGGCTCGGGTCGCGTATGGGTTCGACGACATCGCCCTGGTTCCGGGCACCGTCACGATCAATCCGAACGAGGTCGACGTGGCGTGGGAGCTCTGCGGCCGGCGCATCGAGCTTCCCATCATCGCGGCGGCGATGGATGGCGTGACCGATCCCCGCTTCGCCATCGAGATGGGACGGCTGGGGGGCCTCGCCGTGCTCAACCTCGAGGGCGTCCAGACCCGGTACGAGAACCCGGACGAGGTGATCGCGCAGATCATCTCCTCGTCCGCGGAGGAAGCGACCCGCATCATCCAGTCCATCTACGGGGAGCCGATCAAGGAGGACTTGGTCCACCGGCGGGTCTCCGAGATCAAGAAGGGCGGGGCGACCGTCATCGTGTCGGCCATCCCCCAGCGGGCCATGCGCTTCGCCAAGATCGCCGAGGAGGCGGGCGCCGACTTCTTCATCGTCCAGTCGACCGTCTCGACCGCCCGGCACATCGCCACCGAGTACGAGCCGCTCGACTTCCGCCGCCTGAAGCAGGAGCTGTCCATCCCCCTGGTCGTCGGCAACTGCGTCACCTACGAGGCGACCCTCGAGCTGATGCAAACGGGCGTCGACGCCCTTCTCATCGGGGTCGGCCCGGGCGCGGCGTGCACGTCCCGCGAGGTCCTGGGGCTCGGCGTCCCCCAGATCACGGCGACGGCCGACTCGGCCGCGGCGCGCGATTTCTACTACAAGCAGAGCGGGCGCTACGTTCCGATCATCACGGACGGCGGCATGTCGACCGGCGGGGACATTTGCAAGGCGCTGGCGGCGGGAGCGGACTCGGTCATGATCGGGTCAGCGTTCGCGCGCGCGGTGGAGGCACCGGGCCGCGGGTACCACTGGGGCATGGCGACGCCCCACTCGAACCTGCCGCGCGGAACCCGAATTCGGGTGGGGGTCGTCGGCCCCCTGGAGCAGATCCTGTTCGGACCCGCCTTCACCGACGACGGCACCATGAACCTGATGGGCGCCCTACGGACCTGCATGGGGTCGGTCGGGGCCAGCACGATCCGGGAACTCCAGATGACGGAGCTCATCATCGCGCCGGCGATCAAGACGGAAGGCAAGATCTTCCAGAAGGCACAGCGCGTCGGCATGGGCAAGTAGCGCGGGGCCAGTGGCCCTCGCCGCCCGCGCCGCGGGAGACGATCGACGCATGGACAAGGTTGCGGTCGTCGACTACGGCTCGCAGTTCACGCAGCTGATCGCCCGCCGGATCCGGGAGGCGGGGATCTACTCCGAGATCTTCCCGCCCACGGCCCCGCTCGACCGGATCCTCTCGCACCAGGCTGTCATCCTCTCCGGGGGCCCGAGCAGCGTCTACGACGAGGGCGCGCCGCTGCCGCCCCCCGCGCTGCTCGAGGCCGGCATTCCCGTCCTGGGCATCTGCTACGGCATGCAGGCGATGGCGCTGCTCCTGGGCGGCAAGGTCGAGCCGAGCCCGCACCGGGAGTACGGGCGAGCGGAGGTCGCCCTCGAGGCCCCCGATCCGCTCTTCGAGGGCGTCGTGCCGGACGCGGCCGCCGGATGCGTCACGGTGTGGATGAGCCACGGGGATACCGTTCTCGCGCCGCCCCCGGGCTTCCGCCGGCTGGCCACGACGCGGAGCACCCCGGTCGCGGCGATGGCCTCGCCGGAGCGCCGGCTCTACGCCGTGCAGTTCCATCCCGAGGTGGCGCACACGCCGCAGGGTCAGCGCGTCCTGGAGAACTTCCTCTTCCAGCTCGCCGGACTCAAGCCGGGCTGGTCGATGCGCTCCTTCGTCGACCAGGCGATCGAGGCCGTCCGCGCGACGGTCGGGCGTGAGCGCGTGCTGTGCGCGCTCTCGGGGGGTGTGGACTCCGCGGTGACGGCCGCCCTCGTCCACCGGGCGATCGGCGACCAGCTCCAGTGCGTCTTCGTCGACAACGGGCTCCTCCGGAAAGGGGAAGGGGAGGCCGTGCGGCGGACGTTCCAGGACCGCTTCGGGATGCGGCTCCTCTACGTGGACGCCGCCAAGCGCTTCGTGGACCGCCTCCGCGGAGTGACCGATCCCGAGGAGAAGCGGAAGATCATCGGGGCCGAGTTCATCGCGGTGTTCCAGGAGGAGGCGGAGCGCTTGGGGACGATCCCGTTCCTGGCCCAGGGCACCCTCTATCCGGACGTGATCGAGTCCACCTCGTTCCGCGGTCCGTCGGCGACGATCAAGACCCACCACAACGTGGGCGGTCTGCCGAAGGACCTGCGCTTCAAGCTGGTCGAGCCGCTGCGGGAGCTCTTCAAGGACGAGGTGCGAGTCCTCGGCGAGGTGCTCGGGCTCCCGCCGGCGATCGTCTGGCGGCAGCCGTTCCCCGGCCCGGGACTCGCCGTTCGAATCCTGGGCGAGGTGACGGAGGAGCGGCTCGAGGTGGTCCGCGATGCCGACGCCGTCGTCCAGGATGAGATCGAGGCCGCGGGCCTGGGACGCTCCCTCTGGCAGGCTTTCGCGGTCCTCCTCCCCGTGCGGACGGTGGGCGTGATGGGGGACTTCCGCACCTACGCCCAGGTCATCGCCCTTCGCGCGGTCGTCAGCCAGGACGCCATGACGGCCGACTGGGCCCGGCTCCCGTACGACGTGCTGGCCCGGATCTCGACCCGGGTCATCAACGAGGTGAAGGGCGTCAACCGCGTGGTCTACGACATCTCCTCCAAGCCCCCCAGCACCATCGAGTGGGAGTGAGCGACCGCGGGCGACCGGAGAGGATGGAGCGATGAGCAAGCTGGTCTTCGCGGCCGTCGTCCTGCTGGCGGGGCTCGCGATCCACGGGGCCCTGCGCCGCCGGGCCGAGGCCCTGCCGCCCGGGCTCCGCACCTTCGGCCCCCGGATCGTCCTGCTGCTGGCGATCGGGGTCCCGGCCTTGATTCTCTTCTTCTCCGTCTTCCGCATCATCCCCGCCGGGCACGTGGGCGTGAAGGTGCTGTTCGGGCAGGTGGACCCGGTGCCGCTCCGCGAGGGCCTCAACGTCGTCCTGAACCCGCTCTACGACATCGTCGTCATGGATGGACGGGTTGGGAAGCACTCGGCCCGATACGACGCAGCCTCGAAGGATCTCCAGGCCGTCCACGTCGAGATGGTGCTGAACTACCGGCTCCACCCCGACCGCGCCCCGGAGGTCTACAAGTCGATCGGCCTCGACTACTCCGCGGTGATCATCGATCCGGCCGCCCAGGAAGTCCTCAAGGCCAACACCGCGACCCACAACGCGGCCGAGATCCTGCTGCGCCGGCCCGCGATCAAGGCGGACATCCAGCGTGACCTGACGCTCTGGCTCGCCAAGTACGGGGTCGAGCTGAAGGAGGCCTCGCTGGCGAACATCCGGTTCGACCAGAACTACGAGAAGGCCATCGAGGCCAAGCAGATCGAGGAGCAGAAGGCAGAGCAGAAGCGCTACGAGCTCATCCAGGCCCAGCGCCAGGCGGAGATCATCGCGGCGGCGGCCAAGGGTCGCGGCGACGCCGCGCGCGAGGAGGCCAAGGGCGTAGCCGAGGCCACGCGCATCAAGGGCGAGGCCGAGGCGACCTACAACGCCCGGGTGGCCGCCTCGCTGACCCAGCCGCTCATCCAGCAGCAGTACCTCTCGAAGTGGGACGGGCGCTTGCCGCAGTACACGTTCGGAGGCAACGCGGTGCCGTTCGTCCAGCTCCCCGCGGGGGCCGGGGGGACGGGCGACGGGACCCGGCGGTAGCGTCCCTCATGCTGGAACGACTGGGCCGCGTGTGCGTCGGGCTCGGCTTCCTCTGGGTCGTCGTCATCGTGGGGTTCTGGCTGATGGTCGGTCTCGACCGACCCGATGAGTGGGGGCCCTACCTGAATCAGATCCTCAGCTCGGATGCGCGGCAGGGGGTCTATTCCTTCCTCACGTTCGTGGTGACGCCGATCGGCATGCTGATGCTGCTGCGCGACATGTTCGCCGACGAGGGGCCGCTCTGGCTCAAGCTCGCCGCGCCCGGCGTGTTCGCGTCCGTCTATGCGCTCCTGCTGGCCGCGGCCGCGCCCACCGTGGGTCAGCCGTTCCTGCAGGGCGCCGACCCGATCGTGACGACGCTCATCCCGGGCATCGCTCTGAGCGCGCGCTCGACGGACAGCTCCAGCTGGCTTGCGCGCTTCGCGGGCCTGCTCGTGGTGCTGGGCGGAATCCCGGGGATCCTGGGGGCGATCCTGGGCCCCTTCACCCGCGGCCCCAAGAGACGCTGAGCGGCGTGGCGGGCCCCGCGGAGTTCGTCCACCTCCACGTTCACTCGGAGTACAGCCTCCTCGACGGGGCGGCGCGCCTGAAGCGCCTGGTCGAGCGCGCCGCCAAGCTCGGCTTCCCGGCGATCGCGCTCACCGACCACGGCAACATGTTCGGCGCGATCGACTTCTACCAGCACGCGCGGGCCGCCGGGATCAAGCCCATCCTGGGCTGCGAGCTCTACATCGCCCCCGGCAGCCGGTTCGAGCGCGCCCCGGTGGACGGCCAGTACGAGGGCGCGAACCACGTCACCGCGCTCGTGCGGAACGAGACGGGCTACCGCAACCTTATCAAGCTCGTCTCGAAGGGCTACCTCGAAGGGTTCTACTACAAGCCGCGGGTCGACAAGGAGCTCCTGGCCCAGCACGCCGACGGCCTGCTGATCCTGTCCGGGTGCCTCAACTCCGAGGTGTCGCGGCTGCTCCTGGCCGGTGAGGAGCGCAAGGCCCTGGAGGTCGCCGGCTGGTACGCGGATGTCTTCGGGCGGGACCACTACTTCATGGAGGTCCAGGCCCACGGCCTCGACGACCAGATCAAGGTGACCGATGGCACGCTCCGCATCGGCCAGGCCCTCGGCGTGGGTGTCGCGGCCACGAACGACTCCCACTACCTCGAGGCGACGGACGCCCGCGCCCACGAGGTGCTCCTGTGTCTCCAGACCGGCGCCAAGATCGCCGACCCCAACCGGTGGAAGTTCGCCACCGAGGAGTTCTACCTGAAGTCCGCGGAGGAGATGGGCAAGGTCTTCGCCCATCTGCCCGAGGCCTGTGCGGGCACGCTAGCGGTCGCCGAGCGCTGCAACCTCGAGCTGACGTTCGGCCAGTTCCGGCTCCCCCGTTACGAGGTCCCCCCCGACCAGACCCTGGACTCCTATCTCCGCGCGGTGGCCGAGGCCGGCCTCCGGCGGCATTTCCCCGACCCATCGCCCGAGATCCGCGCCCGGTTCGACTACGAGCTGAGCGTCATCCAGACGATGCAGTTCTCCGGCTACTTCCTGGTGGTCTGGGACTTCATCCGGTACGCGAAGGAGAAGGGGATCGCGGTCGGGCCGGGCCGAGGGTCGGCGGCAGCCTCGCTGGTCGCCTACTGCCTCGGGATTACGACAGTAGATCCAATGCGTTATGGCCTCGTCTTCGAGCGATTCTTGAATCCTGGACGCAAGTCCATGCCCGACATGGACATCGACTTCGCGGACGATCGGCGCGACGAGGTCATCGAGTACGTGGTCCAGCGCTACGGGCGCGAGCGGGTGGCTCAGATCATCACCTTCAACGTCCTCAAGGCGAAGGCAGTCATCCGGGACGTCGGGCGCGTCCTCGGGATGCCGTTCGGGGACGTCGACAAGATCGCCAAGCTCGTGCCCGATACGCTCAACATCACCCTCGACGACGCCTTCAAGCAGAGCCCGCCCCTGGCCGAGGCGGTCAAGAGCCGACCCGAGGTCGCCGAGCTCTGGCAGACCGCCAAGCGGCTGGAGGGTCTCGCGCGGCACGCAGGGAAGCACGCCGCCGGTGTGGTGATCTCGGACGAGCCGCTCATGGAGCACGTCCCGCTCTACCGGGATCCCAAGAGCGAGGAGATCATCACCCAGTACCCGATGGGGCCGATCGAGAAGCTCGGGCTCCTCAAGATGGACTTCCTGGGGCTCCGGACGCTGACCGTGATCGCCAACACGGTGCGCCTCATCGAGGAGAGCCGGGGCCTCCGGGTCGACCTCGAGCGGATCCCGCTCGACGACGCCAAGACCTATCAGCTCCTGGCCGACGCCCGCACGTTCGGCGTGTTCCAGCTGGAGTCGACGGGGATGCGGAACGCCCTCCGGCAGCTCCGGCCCGAGCGCCTCGAGGACGTCATCGCGATGGTCGCGCTCTACCGGCCGGGGCCGATGGAGATGATCCCGGACTTCATCGCGCGCCGCCACGGCCGGGTGAAGTCGACGTACGAGCACCCGGTCATGGAGAAGCACCTCCAGGAGACCTACGGGATCATGGTCTACCAGGAGCAGGTCCTGAAGATCGCCAACGACATGGCCGGATTCTCCATGAGCGAGGCCGACGACCTGCGGAAGGCCATGGGCAAGAAGATCGCCGCCCTCATGGCCGAGCAGCGCGCCAAGTTCATCGCCGGGGCGAAGGGGCGCGGCGTCAAGGAGAAGATCGCCGAGCGCGTCTTCGAGCTCATGGAGAAGTTCGCGGGCTACGGCTTCAACAAGGCCCACGCGACGGCCTACGGGATCGTGGCGTACCAGACGGCCTACTTCAAGGCGAACTACCCGGTGGAGTTCATGGCCGCGCTCCTCACCTCGGAGATGGCGAACACCGACAAGGTGGTCGTGCACATGGACGAGTGCCGGGCCATGGGCATCGGGGTGCTCCCCCCGGACGTCAACGTCTCCCGCTTCTCGTTCGGCGTGGCCGGGGAGACGATCCGGTTCGGGCTCGGGGCGATCAAGAACCTCGGGCAGAAGGCGATCGAGACCATCGTGGCCGCGCGGGAGCAGGACGGCTCGTTCGTGTCGCTGGCCGACTTCTGCCGGCGGCTCGACCTCCAGCTCGTCAACCGGCGGGTGGTCGAGAGCCTGGTCAAGGCGGGCGCTTTCGACTCGTCGGCGCGCCCGCGGGCCCAGCTCATGGCCGCCCTCGACGCCGCCTTCGGGGCCGGCCAGCGCCACCAGCGCGAGCGCGACCAGAGCCAGGTCTCCATGTTCGATCTGATGGGAGGCCCGGCGGCGGGCGGGGGCGGCGAGCCCGACCTCCTCGACCCCTCGGTCCCCGAATGGGACACCGAACAGCGCCTGCTCAACGAGAAGGAGGTCCTGGGCTTCTACCTTTCCGGCCACCCCCTCCGGGAGGTGTGGGACCGCGCCCAGCGCCTGGGTGTCGTCGGCACCGGGCAGCTCGCCCAGGTCGAGGACGGCGCGCGGGTCCTCCTGTGCGGGCTCGTGTCGGCGCTCCGCGAGATCAACACGAAGAACGGTAACCGCATGGGCTTCGTGACCATCGAGGACGTCGAGGGAACCATCGAGGTCACGATCTTCCCCGAGCTCTTCAAGCAGAGCGTGGTCCACCTACGGAGCGGCTCGCCGCTCCTGGTCCGCGGCAAGGTCGAGGGGACGACGACCGCCCGCAAGCTGCTCGCCGACGACATCCGGCCGCTACCCGCGGAGGCGGAGCGCGCCGTCGAGAGCGCCACGCCGATGCCGAGGGCCTGCCGGGTGGTGGTACCGCCCGACGGGTCGTCCGATCCGCTGCCCGCGCTCCGGGCGATCTGCGAGGCGCACCGCGGCACCGTGCCGCTGGCCCTCCGCCTCCGGGTCGACGGCAACGAGGTCGACGTCCGCTCCCGTACCCTGCGCGTGCGTCCGTCTGCGGCGTTCGTCGAGGCCGTGGAGGGACTCCTGGGACCGGGCAGCGTCACCGTCGAGGGCTGACGGGCAGCACTGCTGTGGCGATCGATCTCGAGAAGGCGCTCGACTTCGAGCGGCCCCTGCTCGAGCTGGAAGGGCGCATCGACGCCCTCCGGCGCTCGGGGCGCCCCGGGACCGACGGGGAGGTGGGGCGGCTCGAGGAGCGGCTCCAGCGCCTCCAGCGCAAGACCTTCGGGAAGCTCACCGCCTGGCAGCGCGTCCAGCTCGCCCGCCATCCGCGGCGTCCCTACACCCTGGACCTCATCCCCCTCCTGACGGAGGACTTCGTCGAGCTGCACGGGGATCGGCTCTTCGGCGACGACCACGCCATCGTGAGCGGGCTGGCCCGCCTCGAGGGCCGCCCGATCGTGGTCGTCGGTCACCAGAAGGGCCGCGACACCGAGGAGAAGCTCCACCGGAACTTCGGGATGCCGCACCCCGAGGGCTACCGGAAGGCCCTCCGCCTCATGCAGCTCGCCGGGCGCTTCCGGAAGCCGATCCTCACGCTCATCGACACGCCCGGCGCGTACCCGGGCGTGGGCGCCGAGGAGCGCGGTCAGGCCGAGGCGATCGCCCGCAACCTCCGGGAGATGGCGGGCTTCCCGACGCCCATCATCGCCGTCGTGACGGGGGAGGGGGGGAGCGGAGGCGCGCTGGCGCTCGGGGTGGCGGACCGCGTCCTCATGCTCGAGCACGCGATCTACTCGGTGATCTCGCCCGAGGGATGCGCCGCGATCCTGTGGGAGGACGCGAGCCGCGCCAAGGACGCCGCGGAGGTCCTCCGGATCACGGCCCCGGATCTCCTCAAGCTCGGTGTCATCGACGGGGTCATCCCGGAGCCGCCGGGCGGCGCCCACCGAAACTGGGCCGCCGCTGCGCGCGCGATCCAGAGCGTGGTCGCGGAGGCGTTCGGCGAGCTCACGCGGCTCTCGCCCGGCGAGCTCGTGCAGCAGCGCTACGCGAAATTCCGCAGGATGGGGATCTTCGAGGAGACCACCTAGCGCGGGCCAGTCTCGATCTTCCGATGGCGGCGTGAGGGCTCCTCCGTCAGGAGTGAGTCAATGGCGACATTCGTTCTGGTTCACCCGGCCTGGTTCGGTGGTTGGTGCTGGAAGAAGGTATCTCCGCTACTACACGCGCGAGGACACGCCGTTCACACGCCCACCTTGACCGGGCTCGGCGAGCGTGTCCATCTGGCGCGTCCCGAGGTCGGCCTCGATACTCACGTCGACGACGTGGTCAACGTCCTGACGTACGAGGACCTCCACGACGTCGTGCTCGTGGGCAACAGCTCGGGCGGGGTCGTGATCACCGGCGTCGTCGATCGCGTTCCGGAGCGCATCGGGCATCTCGTGTACCTCGACGCGTTCGTGCCGGAGGACGGTCAGTCCATGCTGGACATCATCCCGCCGGAGAGGCGCCCCTTGATGGAGAAGCTCGTGCAGACCGAGGGCCACGGCTGGCTCCTTCCGCGCTTCGCGCCCGCACCGTGGGAGACCTTCGCGCGCGAGTCCTGGCGGATCACCGACGAGGCCGACCTCCAGTGGATGCTGGCCCGCCTCGCGCCCACGCCGTTCGGGCATTTCCGGGATCCGGTCCGGCGTCGGAATCCTCGGGCGGAGACGGTGCCGCGCACGTACATTCGCTGTGTTGGCTGGCCGAACGCGAGCTTCGATCGGTATGCAGAAGCGGCCCGCCGGGGGGCCGGCTGGCGCTACCGAGAGCTGGCCGCCTCGCACATCGCGTACATCACCCAGCCACGTGACGTCGCCGAAGTGGTGCTCGAGGCCGCCTCCTAGGACCCGAGACACCGTCGGCTCCCGGCGCAAGCTTCGCCGGGTGGGCATTCCTCGCGGGGGCCCCGCCGAGACCTCGGCGTACGCTTCCCGGGGGTCCCGTCCAGCTATGCCGAGGCCGCCAGGAGGGCCTCGGCGGTCTCCTCGTCGGTCACCAGCACGTTGGCGAAGCGGCCCCTCATCGCGCCGAGGATCGCCTCGTGCTTGTCCGGCCCGCCGGCCACCGCGATGACCAGCTTCCCGTACTGGCCGGAGAGCTCGCGGAGACGGCTCGGCGGAACCGCAAGCACGCGCTGGGTCAGCGGACGGAGCTCCTTCCGGTCGATGAGCTCTCCGTCCCGGTCGAACGGGTGGTAGTTGACCTCCCCGACCACGCCGAGGGCCCGGAGCCGCCGCACGCTCACCCCGTAGAACTCCGCCAGCGAGCAGAACCCGGCGGTGGCCTCGCCGATCATGCCGATCCCGACGAGGACGATGTCGACGTCACTGCCGCCTCGTAGATCCGCCGCACCTCACCCTTCTGGAGGAGCCGCCGCCGCTCCCGCTGGGCGGCCGCGAACGAGCCGAGCACCTGGACGGGCAGGGCATAGGCGCGGACGTGCGGCCGGTACTTGGCGGCCATCATGCCCACCAGCGTGTTCGGGAAGAGGTCGACCAGCTGGAGGGTGCTCTCGCCGGAGAGGGGATAGATCTCCAGATCGCGGAACCGCCGCTCCCGGAGCGCACGGATCACCTGGTAGAGCGTGTAGCCACAGGAGAGCCCGACGCGGGCGCCATCGGCCGCGACCTTCTCGAAGTAGCGGGCGGCCGCCGTTCCGAGGTCCTCCTTCAGATCATGCGCCTCGCCGAGAGGGATGACGACCGCGTCGCGGAGCCGGAACCGCTCGACCAGCGCCGCCTCGAGCCGCGGCCGCTTGGGCAGCTCGATCTCGACCCGCACCAGGCCTTCGGCGAAGGCCCGCTTGAGGAGCCGCGAGACCTTGGAGGAGGAGAGCCCGAGCTCGCGGGCGATCTCGTTCTGGTGGCGCTGCGCCCGGTAGTAGAGCTGCACGCACCTGACCATCTGCCGGACCTCGTCCGGCTGGACCCCACGATCCCGCGGCATCGTCCCTCCTGCAAGAAATTGCAGCATGTGACTGAGGCGTCTTGACGACGCCTGACCTGTCAGGCTACGGTCATTCTATCAGGGCCGGCGGGGTCGGAGGCCCGGCGCCGCCAGTGATCCACTCGATCCCGACGGAGGGCAGCGACATGGCAAAGCGGTATGGGCCCAAGAACGGGCGCCCGGTCCCCCTGGCCGACTACCATCAGTCCAAGGACAACGCATCGGAGTATCCGGCGACCACCACCGAGAAGGTCATCACCACGAACCTGCCCAACATCTTCTCCTACCGCTCCCACGTCTTCGCCAAGAAGCCCGAGCTGGTGCAGCGCTACGTGAAGGCCACCAAGGCCGACGTCGGCGGGGTCGGGGGTCACGTGGTGGCGGCCGACGAGGTCAAGGGCGTCATCACCAAGTTCGTCCTGGACAACAACTCGTACCAGGGCGAGCCCATGTTCACCTCGCTGATGGTCACCCACACGGGCGACGACGTCGCCGTCACGGGCATCACCACCGAGAAGGTGCCGAACGAGGTCCTCGACGAGGTGATGTGGGACGCCCTCACCGAGGGGGCGAACAAGGCGTCGGAGCTCGGCCTCTACGGGCCGGGGCAGGACCTCATCGCGGACGCGTTCACCGGTAACCTCCGCGGGGCGGGGCCGGCGAGTGTCGTCCTCCCGCTCCCGGTCCGGCCCGACAACCCCTCGCAGACGGTGGTCGTGTCCTTCGCGGACAAGACCGAGCCGATGGCGTTCAACTACTTCGCGACCGGCGCGTACCTAAATCCGCGTTTCAACAGCGGTCTGGTCATCGCGTCGTCGAAGATGAAGCGCGGCTACATCTTCGAGATCGTCGACCTCGACACGAAGGCCCAGGCGGTCGAGGCCGGAGCGCATCCGCGCGACCAGAAGGCGCTCGACGGGAAGATGGAGGAGCTCGCCAAGGGTCTCCAGGAGCGGGTCCTCACGCTCCGGGGACCCGAGGACCTCTACGACATCGAGGGGCTCACGCGCTCGTCGCGCTTCGTGGTGGCGCGCATCTGGAGCCGCGACGACAAGGACGAGGCCTCCCAGCTCGGCTACGTCGTCTCGGCGGAGCGGCTCCACAACATCAAGACCAAGAAGGGCTTCACGTACGGGGGTAAGGACGACCCGGTGATGCTGGCGCTCGCCCAGGGCGACTGGCCGGCGCCGGGCGAGCTGTCCTCGCCCTGGGCGACGTGCCCCATGGTGGCCGGCGACTGCCGCGGGAGCCACAACCTCCACATCCTGCCGGTGCCGCTCAACTGGCAGACCTCGTACTGGTCGGGACCGATCCTCTCGTGCGTGACGCTGTCCATCAACATCAACTCCGGACGCATCGGCGCGATCTCGGACCAGTTCGCCCTGGGGACGCCGTGGGACTGGGTCCGCACGCGCGCCTCCGAGCTGGCGGTGCAGTTCCGCAGCGCGCACGGCGTGCGCCAGCCGGCCACGCTGCCCGAGGAAGAGCTCGAGTACCAGGACGGGTGGAAGGAGCGGCGCCACCGCCTCGACGCCCGCTTCGACGTCAAGCCGCCGCTCGTGTGGAACGGGAACGGCAAGCGTCCCAAGCCCGCGGCGATGAAGGCTTCGACCAGATCCTGAGCACCGGCGAGTGCCGTGCGCTCGGCGCGAGATCACGCGCCGGGCGCGCGGGCGCGCTCGTCGATCGGCGTGCGGCGGCGCGTGGTTTGACAAGGTCAGAACCCGATGCTACCGTGGCTGTCGAATCGCGCCACACCGCAGGGAGGTCGCTTCGATGTGGGTCGAGATGAAGGTCCGGGGCTTGACCCTGGACCCCGTGTCGAACATGCCCATCATCATCCTCCGCGATGAGGAAGAGAAGCGGTCGCTCCCGATCTGGGTCGGCATCTTCGAGGCCAATGCGATCGCCCTCGAGCTGGAGAAGATCGCCACGCCGCGGCCGATGACCCACGACCTCATCAAGAACGTCCTGGAGGCGGTCGACGCGAAGGTCGAGAAGATCGTCGTGACCGACCTCCGTGAGAACACGTTCTTCGCGCTGATCCACCTCCGGATGGGCGAAGAGGAGGTCACGGTCGACTCGCGTCCCTCCGATGCGATCGCCCTCGCTCTCCGGGCCGGGGCCCCGATCTTCGTCGACGACGACGTCGTGCGCCGCGCCAAGACTGTGGAGACCGCGCCGAAGGAAGCCGACGATCAGGAGAAGCTGAAGGAGTGGCTCGAGAACCTGAAGCCGGAGGACTTCGGCAGGTACAAGATGTAGCCGGACTCGGGGCCTTGCGCCTGCGAGTCGGTCTCTTCACGAACAACTACTTCCCGATGCTCGGCGGCGTGTCCACGGCCGTCGAGACGATCCGGCGGGACCTCGAGGCGCTCGGCCACGAACCGGTGGTCATCGCGCCCCGCATGGCCGGGGCGGACGACCGGGGTCGCCGCGTCCTCCGCGTGCCGGCCGTGCCGGCTCCCACGTACCCCGACTTCGCGCTCCCGCTGCCGCTCGGCCCGGGGTGGAGCCGACGCCTCCGGGCGCTCGACCTCGAGGTGTTCCACGCGCACCATCCGTTCCTCCTGGGCGCCTCGGCCCGGCGCCTGGCCCGCGAGTGCGGCCGGCCCTTCATCTTCACGCACCACACGCTCTACGACCGGTACGCGCACCACGTCCCGCTGCCCCGGCCCCTGGTCGCGCGGAGCGCCATCCGCCGGAGCACGCGGTTTGCCGACAGCGCCGACCTGGTCATCGCCCCGTCCGACTTCGTGGCGCGCCGGCTCCGGACGCAGGGCGTGCGCCGGCCGATCGAGGTGCTGCCGACCGGCGTGGACCTCGACCTCTTCCGGCCCGGTGACCGCGATGCGGCCCGCCAAGCGCTCGGGCTCGCCGCCGACGACCGCGTGCTGCTCTACGTCGGCCGGCTGGATCGCGAGAAGAACCTCGAGTTCCTCCTGCGCGCGATGGCGCGCGTGAAGGCCGCGCCGCTGCGGCTGCTCCTGGTGGGGCGGGGGATGCAGACCGGCTCGCTGCGCCAGACGGCGGCGGCGCTGGGCCTGGGCGACCGCGTGGATCTCCGAGGGGGGTCGCCGCCCGAAGGCCTGCCGGTCTACCACCGGGCGGCCGACGCGTTCGTGTTCGCCTCGACCAGCGAGACCCAGGGCCTGGCCGTCCTCGAGGCGATGGCGTCCGGGCTGCCGGTGGTGGCTGTCCGCGCGAGCGGCATCGAGGAGATCGTGAGCGACGGCGTCTCCGGGCTCCTCGTCCCGGAGGACGTCGGCGCCTTCGCAACCGCGGTGGACGAGATCCTGGCCGACCCGCATCTCAGGGCGAAGCTCGCGATGGGCGCGCGCGACGACGCCGCGCCGTTCGGCTCCATGGCGCTGGCGCACCGCCTGATCGCCGCGTACCGCCAAGCCGGGGGAGCCGCGGCATGGACCTGAGGCGCGACGATCTCGCGCGCGCCGCCGGCGACCAGGAGCGGCGCCGCGCCGATCGCCTGGGCGGCACCGAGCGCGAGATCCGGCAGGCCCAGGCGGAAGCCCTCGGCAGGACGGGCGAGCGGCTCCAGCGGATTCTCGACCAGATCGCCGCGCTCGACCTCCGGCTCGACGAGCTCGGCCGGGCGGGCAGGGGGCCTGCGGATCCGGACCTCGTCGACGCCGAGACGGCCGCCCGCAATCGCCTCCGGGACGAGGCGGCGCGCGTTCGCCATCACCTGATCATCCAGCGTGAGGCGCTGGGGCTCGCGCGGCACACTCCCGTCGAGCAGTGCTACCCTGTGCCTGAGCGGCGGCGCCAGCCCGGGCCGGCCGCTGGCCGAGGGAGGGAGCCATGAGCGACGAGCGCACGCGGCACGATCGTCTGCTCGCCCGGATCGGGCGCGGCGAGCGCATCGAGGCGCGGGACGAGATGAGCGCGACGTATCGCGAGAATCTCGTCCACCTCATGACCATGCAGGCCGACTCCGAGCTTGCCGGTGCCTACGGCTACGTGCCGTGGATCATGAAGGCGCCCGGGGTCGAGGAGAAGCTGGTCGTCGCCCAGATCGTCAAGGACGAGACCCGGCACGCCAAGGTGATGTACGACCTCCTCGGGGAGCTGGGCCAGGATGTGGCCGCCCACGTGGGAACGCACGATCAGAGCTTCGCGCGGCGGCTCGACGACTCGGAGGCCGACATCGGGACGGCCCGGGTGGCCTCGGACAAGCGGGTCAACATCTTCTACTATCCGATCGATACCTGGGCCGACTTCGTGATGTTCAACTTCTGCATGGACCGCGGGGCCGGGCACCAGCTCGAGGACGTGCGCCACTCGTCCTACGGGCCGTGGCGGCGCGGCGTCGAGGGCATCTTCAAGGAAGAGCGGATGCACATCCGCCACGGCGAGCTATGGGTCAAGCGGCTCGCCGAGAACCCGGCCACCCGGGACGACGCCGAGCGCACCTTCCACAAGTGGTACGTCCGGACCATGAACATCTTCGGGCGGCCGGGCAGCTCGAAGAACCGCCTCTACCAGGAGCTCGGGTTGAAGCGCCGGGACAACGACGAGGTCCGGCGGACGTTCTCCGAGGAGGTCCGCGGCCTGGTCGAGGCCCTCGGCTGGCGCGTCCCGGAGTGGAAGCCCGCCTGGGAGACCCTGCCGGAAGAGGCGCAGATCCCGGGCTGACCGCCCGGGCGGCAAAAGCCAAACTTCGGGGTCAGGCCCAGACTTTGGCTTGGCCAGTGAGCGGGCAACCCAGCGGCGCAGGTCCAGGCGCGCAGGTACACCGGAAGCGAGCCCAGCGGCAACACCAAATCCTGGGCCTGACCCTGACTTTGATGTCCAAAGCTCTAGGCCTGACCCGACCTCGGGCAGCCCGACTTTGGCTTGACCGGTCCCGGGGCTCGGCCCGGCCACGGCCGAGCTTGGGGAGAGCCTCTCCAGGTAGTCGCCCACGCCCGTGGGCTCTTCTGGCTAATGTCCGATAAGAGGGATTATGTCGTATTCAGCCGGAGGCGCATGAATCGCGGCCTCCCGCCTGTGCCCTAGGTCGAAATCGAGACCCGGGCCGGCAGGCCCGAGCCTGGAGGCGTGATTCTCAGCCGGCGGCGCCGAGCAGCGCCAGACGGATGCGCACGTCCTGGACGCGGTCGGCCGTGGGAAGGTCCTTCACGTACTGCTTGTAGGTCGCGATCGCGCCGGCCTGATCCTTGGCCAGCTCCTGGGCGCGGGCCTTGGCCAGGAGGAAGTCGCCGTACAGGAAGTCCTTCGGGCCGAGGGTCCCGAGGGCCTGCTGGTACACCTCGAGCGCCTTGGCGGCTTCTCCCTTGGCCTCGTACGCGTAGCCCTGGCCGAGGCGGCTCAGGCGGCCGATGCTGGCGCGATCACGGCGGGACGCCTCGGCGAACGCCGAGACCGCGGCATCCCACTGGGACCGTCGGAATTCGATCTGTCCGAGGACGTACCAGGCCTGGCCGCTGGCCCGGGCTCCGGAGTGCGCGGTCAGGTACTGGCGGAGCGCCGTGGCGGCGCCTTCGAGCTCCGCAGGCTGGCCCGAGGCGGTCGCTCGCTGAGCCGTGGAGAGAACCTGGCTGAGGGCGCGCTGGGCCAGCTCCTCGCGGTGGCCGAGCCAGCTCCAGATCCCGCCGGCGACCACGGTCACGACGAGTATGCCGGCGACGCCGAGGACACCCCACCGGACTCCCGAAGGGAGCCCGTCCCACCAGGCGCGGAATCCGCTCACCGCACCTCGCGCACGGTATCGGCCGGCACCCAGCCCTCGGTGCCGTCAGGCAGGCGGATCTTGACCCAGTTGCCCCCGTCGAACACGAGGAGGTTCAGGATCCGCAGGCGGCGGTCGATCGAGTCCACGTATCGCACCTGCTGGCCGGTCACGACACGGCCGACCCTCGACGAGCTGAAGAGCGCGTCGCGATACAGGGCGCCCTCGACGGCGACCTCGACCACCCGGCCGCTGGGGGCGCTGGCCCCGCTGTTGGTCAGGGCGGCGTTCTGCACCCCGGCGGACTGCGCGCTGTTGTTCTGGTACGCCGCGACCGTGGGCAGCCCGCCCGAGACGCCCGAGTCGCTCCGGGCCGGCGTCGCGGGCGCCTGGGTGGCGGGACTCGCCGCCGTGGGCTGCGGCGCGGCGGCCGCCTGGCCGGCGGGCGCGCTGGTCTCGCTCGCGCGATACGACTGGAGCTCGTCCACCTTGATCGCGATCTCGCCGAGGGACGTGCGGGCCCTGACCTGGCCGCCCACGAGCGTTCCCTTGATCACCCGGCCATCCCTGAGCCGCATCTCGTCGCGCGAGAGCGCGACCACGTCGTCCGGCGCGACCTCGACGAGCCCGGCGCCCGTCGAGACCATCAGCGATTCGTTCGACAGGTCGCCGGCCAACCGGCTGCCGTTGGCGAACACCAGCTCGCCCGCCGACGCCGGAGCGCACGCCAGGACGATCAGCGATCCGGACAGCACGATCCTCATGGCTGGGCCCCCCCGACCTCGATCCGCCCTCTCCCTCGATCCACGACGATCTCTCCCTTGACGAGCGCGCCGTCGGCGGCGGCGAAGCTCCCGCTCTTGAGGTTCCCCGTCAGGACGCCTTGCGGAAGAATCTCCACCCGGCCGGTCGCGTTCAGATTGCCGCGGACCTTTCCCCCGACGACGATGTTGGACGCGCTGATGTCGGCGTCCACCTCGGCCCGTTCTCCCACGTACACCCGTCCGTTCACGCTCACGATGCCCTCGAAGCGGCCCGCGAGCTCCAGGTCGCCCTCCCCCACGATCTCGCCCTTGATGGACAGCTTCTCTCCGACTCTGAACGCCCCTGACGGCGGGCCGGAAGAGCCGGGAGCGAGTGTCGGCAGGGACGGCTCAAGCTCATCCTCCTCGGCGGAGTCGAACCCGAAGAACCTACGCAAACCCCTGAGCACGAGCGCCTCCCGCGTACGCGTATGGAGACCAAAGCCACTCTACAGATGGCGTCCGGAGGTGTCAAGAAACGCGGCCGCCGTCGGGGTCCGGACGGGCCCCGCGGTCAGCCGATCGTCACGCGTAGATCTGCTGGGCGAGGTACTGCTGATACCCGATCTCCCCGATCTTGTGGCGCTGGGCCTCGATCCAGTCGATGTGGTGCTCCTCGTCGACGACGATCTTCTCGAGGAGGTCGCGCGTCCCGTGGTCGCCGATCTCGAGGCACAGTGCGACGCCGGGCCGGAGCACCGACAGCGCGGCGTGCTCCAGCGCCAGATCGTTCTCGAACTGGTCCCGGGGCGTGGCGCCCACGAGGATCCGATCGTAGTCCGCCAGGTTCGGGACGCCCTCGAGGAACAGGATCCGCTGGATCACGAGATCGGCGTGCTTCATTTCCTCGATGGCCTCGTCGTAGTGGACCTTCTCGAGGACCGCATAGCCCCAGTTCTTGCACATGCGGGAGTGGATGAAGTACTGGTTGATCCCGGTCAGTTCCTTGCGGAGGACCTGGTTCAGGAGATCGATGATCCGCGGATCGCCCTGCACGGTTGTCCCCCTGCCCTCCTGGGCGGATCGTAGGTCCCGGCCCAGCACCTGTCAAGGGGCCGACAGGGCGATCGGGATCAGAGCAGCTGGTGGGCGAACAGCTCCACGCGGAGAGCCCGCGACTCGCTCTCGCACTCCGCGATGATCTCCCAGCTGGCCGGCAGCCACACGTGATCCACGCGGCAGTGGGACTCGAGGAGGCGCTCGCGTCCGAGGCACGCGCCCGTCCGGACGTCGCGCGCGTCGATCCGGCGGCTCGCGGGCAGGACCCGTCCCGGCGTCGCCCGCGCGTACTCCTCGATCACGGTAAGCGACTGGCGCTCGCGCTCGACGCGCTCGATCGCTCCGATCCTGCCGCGCGGGTCGAGACGGTACCGTGTGGCGCAACCGGGTCGCTCGACTCGGATCCAGCGCTCGCCTTCCGGGTCCGGCTCCGGGTAGACGGCGAACTGGCCGTCGCCGTCCTTGAAGAACCGTGGGGTCCGCTCTTCCGCCAGCTCGATCAGGCGCGCCCTGACCCGATGGCGGATGTCCGGCGGCTCGAGCTCGACGGCGGGCTCCCGGCCGGACGCCACGAGCACCCCGCCCTCGGTGACGCATCCTCGCGCCTCGCAGCGGATTCGCGCCCTGTAGCCCCGGAATCCCTCCGGCCACTTCTGGAGGAAGCCCTGGGCACGCTGGAGGAGGATTCGGGCCACCGACTCGGGGGTGGTCGCGGCCCCGGGGAGGGACACTGCCAGCATCGCGCTCGTCACGAATATTTAAGTACACCTAATGAGAACCGGATGTCAACCCTAAGCCCGCGGCCGCCGGGTGATCGGGCGCAGGCCTTCACGGCATCGGCGTTCCCGTCCGGAACGCGTCACAATGGACGGCAGATGATTTCGCCGCGCCTGTCGGCTCTCTGACGGAGGGCTTTCCCCCTCAGATCCGCGGGCGTCGGAGGCGCGCGGCCTGGCGGTCGGTGTGGTCGCGCTTGGCGACCGAGTGGAAGGAGGCTCGTCTTGGAGACGCAGCGGCCCTTCAGGAGCATCCTCGTGGCGGTCGACGGAAGCGATCATGCGTTCGACGCGGTCCGGGTCGCGTCGCGGCTCGCCGCCGCGCTCTCCGCGAAGCTCACGCTGATGACCGCCTACCACGCGCCGTCGGACGCCCTCGGTGAGCCGAACTACTCGCGGGCGCTCGGAGAGGCGTTGGCGGAAGCCCAGCGCATCCTGGAAGACGCGCGGAAGGTGGCCCTCAACGCCGGGAGTGCGGAGCCCCAGGTGGAATGGCTGGCCGGCCAGCCCGCCGAGACCATCGTGGAGACGGCCCGCGCGGGCGACTACGACCTCGTCGTCGTGGGCACCCATGGGCGAGGCCGGATCGGCGCCGCGCTGCTCGGCTCCGTCTCGAGCGCGGTGGCGGCCCACGCGGGCCGCCCGGTGATGGTCGTGGGAGAGCTCAGCCGCTGAAAAGCGGCGGGGCCTCCGGATCCGGCCGTCGCCGGATCCGGCTCAGCCCCGGATCGCGATGCCGCCGCGGCCGAGGACCCTCAGGCGCTCGGGCGGCCCGGGCCCCCCTGCCCGCCCGCCAGCCCGGACAGCACGGCCATCAGCGAGGCGGTGATGATGTTCGGGTGGACGCCGACGCCCCACCGGAGGCTCGAGTCGGCGCCGTGCGCGGTCTCGACGTACGCGACCGCGGTGGCGTCGGCCCCCTGCCCCAGGGCGTGCTCGGCGTAGTCCACCACGTCGAACTCCACGCTCAGCTCGCGGCGGAGCCCGTCCACGAACGCGGCGATCGGCCCGTTGCCGGCGCCGGTGACCGTGCGCGGCGTGCCGTGCGCCATGAGGTGAGCGGTCAATCGGGTGCGGTCCTTCGCCCCTTCCGAGACAAGCTCGTGGTCGAGCAGCTCGTACGGAGCCGGCTCGGGCAGGTACCGCGCCCGGAAGGCCTCCCACATCGACGCCGGGCTGATCTCCGTCCCCGTGTCCTCGGTGATGGCCTGGATCGTCTTCGAGAACTCGATCTGGAGGCGGCGGGGCAGGTCGAAGCCGTGCTCGGCCTTCATGATGTAGGCGACGCCGCCCTTCCCCGACTGGCTGTTGACGCGGATCACCGCCTCGTAGCTCCGGCCCACGTGCTTCGGGTCGATCGGGAGGTAGGGCACCTCCCACACCGCGTAGTCGCGCGGCAGCGCCTCCATCCCCTTCTTGATCGCGTCCTGGTGCGAGCCCGAGAACGCCGTGTAAACGAGGTCGCCCACGTAGGGGTGGCGCGGATGCACCGGCAGCCGGTTGCAGTACTCGGCGGCACGGCGGAGCGCGTCGATGTCGGAGATGTCGAGCTCGGGATCGATGCCCTGGGCGAAGAGGTTCATCGCGAGCGTGACGACGTCGACGTTGCCGGTCCGCTCGCCGTTCCCGAAGAGCGTGCCCTCGACCCGGTCGGCTCCCGCCAGCACCCCGAGCTCGGTCGCGGCGACCGCGCAGCCGCGGTCGTTGTGCGGATGGAGCGAGAGCACCATGCGGTCGCGCCGGGAGATCTTCCGCAGGAACCACTCGATCGTGTCGGCGTACAGGTTCGGCGTGTACATCTCCACGGTGGCGGGCAGGTTCAGGACGATCTTCCGCTCGGGCGTGGGCTCGATGACGTCCATCACCGCTTCGCAGATCTCGACGGCGAACTCGACCTCGGTGCCCGTGTAGCTCTCGGGCGAGTACTCGTACAGGATGCGCGTGTCGGGGACCGTGTCCTCGAGCTTCCGGCACAGGCGCGCGGCGTTGACCGCGATGTCGACGATGCCGGGCTTGTCCAGGCCGAAGACGACCCGCCGCTGGAGGATCGACGTCGAGTTGTAGAAGTGGACGATCGCCTGGCGCGCGCCCTTGAGGCACTCGTAGGTCCGGTGGATCAGCTCGGGCCGGCATTGCACGAGGACCTGGATCGTCACGTCCTCGGGGACCAGGTCCTCCTCGATGAGGAGGCGCACGAAGTCGTAGTCCGGCTGGGATGCCGACGGGAACCCGACCTCGATCTCCTTGAAGCCCATCTTGACGAGGGCCTCGAACATGCGGCGCTTGCGGGCGGGGTCCATCGGATCGATGAGCGCCTGGTTGCCGTCTCTGAGGTCGACCGAGCACCAGCGCGGCGCCTTGGTCAGCTTCTTGCCCGGCCACGTCCGGTCAGGCAGCTCGAGGGGCACGAACGGACGGTACTTGCCGAACGGCATGCGCCTCGGGGTTACCGGTGGTGGTGCCATGTCGCTCCTCGCCGGGCTCTCACCCGGGTCTGAAAACCAAGAACCTCCTGGCCCTCAGGGCTCAGGAGGCTCGGCGAGCGCGGACTGCGGCGCTCGCCGCTACATAAGCAGGAGGCCCAGATCCAGCTTGACCACGCCCCGAGACTGCCAGGGAAGCGCCCCCCTGTCAACGTCCCCCCGGCCGCGTCTCTCGGCATTCCGCGGACCTCCCGGGGGCGGTCCCAGGACCCACCGAGAGGCCGCACGCCCGCTCCCGACCCTCCCGGCAGGGCTCGTCGCCGACCTTCAAACCGGGGCCAGGCCCGACTTTGGAGTTCCGCGTCGTCGGAGTCAAAGTCCCGGCCTGACCCGATTTTGATTTCCTGACCCGCTACCGACCGCGCCCCTCGACTGATCGTCAAACCGGGGTCAGGCCCAGAGTTTGGAGTTCGAGCTCGTGGGAAGTCGAAGTCCGGCCTGACCCCGACTTTGGCTTCTTGATCGGTCCCAGGGGGCTCGCCCCGGCCGCTTCCGGGCGGGGCGACGGTGGCCGGCCCCCTGCCCCGAAGCCCTCGTCGATGCAACCCAGCAGCGCTTCCCGGCACGCGCGCCCGCCGGCCACCACGCGCGTGGTAGCCTCACCTCGACCCTCGGGGTCGAGCCTCTCGAGCCAGTCAGGAGCCTGATGGACGTCGAGCCCACGCCGGACCTCGCCCGCGTCATCGAGGCGCGGAACTTCGTCTCCCTCCAGGAGATGCTGAAGCACTGGACCCCGCCGACCGCCGCGGGCCTGATCGAGGGCTTGCCGGTGGAGCAGCAGGTGCTCGCGTTCCGGGTGCTGCCGCGCGACCTGGCGGCGGACGTGTTCGAGTACCTCCCGCTCGAGGCCCAGGAGCGCCTCCTCAAGGCGATGGCCAAGGAGGAGGTCGCGAAGATCCTCAACGAGATGGCGCCGGACGATCGCACCGCGCTCCTGGACGAGCTGCCGGCCACCGTGACCCAGCAGCTCCTCCAGCTCCTCACCCCCGAAGAGCGCTCGGTGGCAATCAAGCTGCTCGGGTACCCCGAGGGCTGCATCGGCCGGCTCCTCACGCCGGACTACGTCCGCGTCCGACCGGACTGGACCATGGCCTACGTGCTGGACCACATCCGGCGCTACGGCCACGACAGCGAGACGCTCTCGATCGTCTACGTGATCGACGAGCGCGGGCGGCTCATCGGCGAGATCCCGATCCGCAAGATCCTGCTCATGCCGCCCGACACCCGTGTGGCCGAGGTGATGGACGAGCGCGTCGTTGCGCTCAAGGCCACCGACTCGCAGGAGTCGGCCGTCCCTCTGTTCCAGCAGGAGGACCGGGTCGCGCTCCCCGTCACGGATTCCCACGGCGCGCTGATCGGGATCGTCACCGTCGACGACGTCCTGGACGTCGCCCAGACCGCCGCCACCCGGACCCTCCAGCGGTTCGGCGGCCTGGAGGCGCTGGACGAGCCGTACCTCGAGATGCCGTTCCTCTCGATGGTGCGGCGGCGGGCGGGCTGGCTCGTCGTGCTCTTCCTCGGGGAGATGCTGACGGCGACGGCCATGGCGTTCTTCGAGAAGGAGATCCAGCGGGCGGTCGTCCTCGCGCTCTTCGTGCCGCTGATCATCTCGAGCGGCGGAAATTCCGGGTCGCAGGCCGCCACCCTGGTCATCCGCGCGCTCGCCCTCGGCGAGGTGACGCTGCGGCAGTGGTGGCGCGTCATGCATCGCGAGGTGTGGTCCGGCCTGGCGCTGGGAAGCATCCTGGGCGCGATCGGATTCCTCCGCATCGCCGTCTGGTCCCAGTTCACCGACCTCTACGGGCCGCACTGGCTCCTCGTCGCGATCACGGTCGGCATCGCGCTGGTCGGCATCGTCCTCTGGGGCACGCTCGCCGGCTCGATGCTGCCGTTCGTCCTGCGCCGCCTCGGGTTCGACCCCGCGGCCTCGTCGGCCCCGTTCGTCGCAACCCTGGTCGACGTGACCGGGCTCGTCATCTACTTCAGCGTCGCGGCGCTCATCCTCCGCGGCACGCTCCTGTAGCCCGAGAGCCGACCGGGCTTGACGACCACTCGCGGGTGGTGCTTTATTCCGCCCGGACGCATCACCTGACTCCGTCTCTCGCACCACGCCGGCGCCGGACGGCCTCGGCGGGGCCGATCTAGGAGCCTCACATGACCGACGTCCGAGTCGCTCTCACCTGCGCCGACTACGCGCGCGTCCTGCCTCTCGCCACCGGCGAGGTCCGCCCGAAAGGCATCGCGCTCACCATGATCCTCGGGAACCGGGGGTCGTGGCCCGCGCGCGCCGAGATGCTGCGGCGCGCCGTCCAGGACCCCGAGGTCCAGGGCGGCGAGTGGTCGATGGCGCAGTACCTCTACCGGATGGAGAAGGGCGACCGCCGCTATGTCGGCCTGCCCGTGTTCCCGCTTCGGAACTTCACCGCCCGCGACCTATACGTCCGGCGTGACGGGCCCGTCCGTCGGCCACAGGATCTGGCCGGAAAGCGCATCGGCATGTACAGCTACACGGCCAGCGGGTCGATCTGGTACCGGCACTTCCTGCGCTATCTCGGCCTGGATCCGCTCGCCATCCAGTGGTGGGTGGGCGACATCGACACGCCGTGGTCGGCCACGCCGATGGACACGAGCCTCCCGCCCGGCGTGAAGACTCCGCCGGCGGGGCGGTCGCTCTCGGACATGCTCGTCGCGGGCGACCTCGAGGCGATCTACAGCCCGCCGCGACCGCAGGCCTACCATCCCCACTCCGGGCCCATCGCCAGACTGTTCCCGGACTTCCGCCCGGTCGAGCAGGAGTACTTCCGGAAGACCGGCGCCTTTCCGCCGCAGCACCTGATCGTCCTGCGGCGCGAGGCCTGGGAGGCGAACCACTGGATCGCCCGGGGCCTCACCGAGGCGTTCCGCGAGGCCAATGACGTCTTCACCGCGGCGCAGAAAGGCTTCCCCTACGCGACGCCGTGGCTCGAGGCCGAGCTCGAGGACACCGAGGCCGTCATGGGCCAGGACTTCCATCCGTACGGGCTCGAGCAGAACCGGGCGCAGATCGAGATGTTCGCCGGCGAGGCGCACCGCCTGGGTCTCACGGCTCGGCGTGTCACGGTCGAGGAGTACTTCCAGGACTTCCTGGCCTCTTGACGGCGGCCGGGCTGGCGGTGATCGCGCGCGGCCCGCGCCGGAAGCCCGCGGTTCCCGTGCTATCTTCGACCAGGCCTGGTCCAGGCCGCGAGCCGGGGCGGCGTTCACTCCCGGCACACGGTCGTGTCGGCCCGAGGCCGCGGCAGGAGGAGCCCGATCCCTCGACTCACCGGTGAGTCCGCCGCGCTCGGCTGGTTCCTCTTCGTCTCCTTCCTACTGAATTTCGGTCAGGGCGTCTATCCGCCCCTCCTGCCGGAGATCGTGGCGGCTCTTGGCTTGAGTCTCGCCGCCGCCGGATTCCTCGGCACCGCCTTCAGCCTGCCGAGGTCGCTGATGGCGCTCCCCGCCGGGATGCTCGTCGACCGGATCGGCCCCATCGCGATGATGCAGACCGGCATGGCGCTCGTCCTGGCGGGCACGCTGGTGGCCGCCACCGCATCGTCGCTCGGGGGGATGGCGCTCGCGCGGGCCCTCGTCGGCGTCGGCTACGGGTCGACGGCGCTGGTGGGCATCGTCTACCTCATGCAGGCGGGACCGCCGACCCAGCGCACGCGCCGCGGCAACATGTACGAAGGAGCTCTGATCAGCGCCAACGCCGTCAGCGGCTATCTGGCGGGAACCGTCTCGGTCCATTTCGGCTGGCGCTGGGGCTTCGGCGCGGCGGCAGTCGCCGTCACGGCGGGCTGGCTGACCGCGATCTGGCGGGTCTTCCCGACGATCCGGAGGGTGCTTCCGGTGCGCGCGCCGAGCGTCGAGGCGGCGCCGGCGCCCGCGCCCGCCAGCCGCCCCGCGACGGCCTCGCTTTTCGCGATCTACCTCGTGGCCTTCGCCCTCGCGTTCGGCTGGGCGGGGGCCATCGTGACTCTCGCCCCGCTCTACGGCGGCCAGCGCCTCGGCCTGAATGCGGCCACGATTGGCCGCGCGCTGGCCATCGGCTATGTGGTCGAGGCCATCCTGCTGCTGCCGGTGGGCTGGGCGGCGGACACCTTCGGACGGCTCCGCGTCCTGCTGCCCGGGATGGCCGTCCTCATCACGGGCATCGCGCTGCTTCCCCTTACCGGCGGCGTTGCCGGCTACACCCTCGCCTGCACGCTCGTCATCGTGGGCATGACCGTGTGGATGATTCCCGCGTCGCTCCTGGCCGAGCACCTCCACGGGCAGTTCGGAAGCCGGGCGGTGGCGGCCTACCGCTTCATCACCGACCTCGGCATGGTCGCGGCCCCGGTGATCGTGGGCTGGCTTACCGGCTGGCGCGGCTTCGGGACGGGCGCGGCGGCGGTCGCCATCGTGCTGTTCGCGTGCGCGACGGTCGGCGGGCTCGTCCTCGGACCGCGGTGGCGCCGACCCGTGCGCCGGCCCGGCTGATCTCCATCACGCGAGCGCCGCGCTCGAGCGAGGCGGCGAGATCAGTCGGGCAGCTCGATCGGCGGGAGAGCGCCTCCTCCGTCCCGTCCCGGAAGCGGATCCTCGCCGACACCCCGAACCACCCGCCGGGCCCGTCGCCGAACAGCGGGAACCCGTCGGCGGCGCGATTCCGCGACGTGAGGTCGCCGTCGTTCTTCGCGGCGGGCTCCATCGTCCAGGTCACCACGTCGACGGCGTCCAGCACCGGGCGGGGCCCGCGCACCTGGACGATCCAGTCGTAGCGCGACTCGCCGCCCGGCGGAAGGAGGCGATGGCGATAGACGAGGGCGAGGCCGCGCGCCGAGGGCGAGGACGGCGCCTCCTCGATCCAGGGCCCCGGCTGCGTCGACGGCTCGGCCGCGGGAGGCTCGCTCGGGATGCGCGACACGGGACTCTCGGAGGGGACCGCGGGCGTCGGGACCGTCGCGGTCCGGGGCGGACGAGCCGTGTGGCCGGCGGGCAAGAGGCCCGCCGGCAGGCTCATCAGCAGCCCCACCACCGCCACCATGCAGAAGCCGAGGAGCGCGACGGCAAGGAGCGGCTGCGCTCGAATCCATCCGAGCCAGAGCGTCAGGGCTCCGCCCCGGCCCGGCCGCGCAACTCGCTCGAGGCCCCGCGGCGCCAGCTGGCGACGCTCGCGCGGGGCGTCCGGGCCGTCGCCCGGCTCGTCCGCACCCGCCTCAGTGTGGGGCTCGCGCACCGTCGCCGCCCTCCCGGCTCCTCGCGCCCCTCGGGCGCGGCTGTCAGCTGGCAGGAACCGTAGACGGCGCCACGAGGCCGGTCAAGGGGCCGATGACTGCCCGCATCCGCTGATGCCAATCCCTCCCGTGGCTATTGGGGGCCATGGAGGCCCGTGCAATAATTCGCCCACGATCGAGCACGACGGAGGTGTCGCGTGGACTACTCGATGATGGAATACGCGTTCTTCCAGGGCCGCATCGTCCCGTTCGCCGACGCGAAGATCAGCATCGGCACCCACTCCGTGCAGTACGGGACCGGAGCCTTCGCCGGGATCCGCGGCTACCTCGACGACGACGGGACATCGATCAACATCTTCCGGCTCCCCGACCACGCCCAGCGACTCCTCAACTCGGGGCGTCTCCTCCGCGCCGAGCTGCCCTTCGACCGCGAATCGCTCGCGAGCACGATCGTGTCGCTGGTGGAGCGGAACGCGCCGAAGGGTGACGTGTACATCCGGCCGTTCATCTACAAGCCCGGCATCCAGCTGACGCCGCGCCTCCGGGGTCTGGGCGACGAGCTCGCGATCTACATGCTCCCCATGGGCGACTACCTCCAGCTCGATCGGGGCCAGCGCGCGCTCGTCTCCTCCTGGTTCCGGGTCCCCGACAACGCGATCCCGAGCCGGGGCAAGCTCATCGGCGCCTACGTCAACTCCGCGCTCGCGAAGGACGAGGCCGAGGAGAAGGGCGCCGACGAGGCGATCATGCTCAACACGACCGGGAAAGTCGCCGAGGGCAGCGGCTGTAACCTCTTCATCGTCCGCAGCGACACGCTGGTCACCGCGCCCGTCACCGGCGACATCCTGGAAGGGATCACGCGCCGCTCGATGCTCCAGATGGCGCGCGACGCCGGTATCCGCGTCGAGGAGCGCGAGATCGACCGGACCGAGCTCTACGTCGCCGACGAGGCCTTCTTCTGCGGCACCGGCGTTCAGGTCGCCTGGATCGAGTCCATCGACGGGCGCCCGGTGGGCGACGGCAAGATCGGCCCGATCACGACGCGACTCCGGACGACATTCTTCGACACCGTCCGGGGCCGCTCGAAGCGCTACGCCGACTGGATCACCCGCGTGCACGTCGGGGCCGCGTCGCGCGGAGCGGGGGCCGCCCACCGCTGATCCCCTGCTCCCGCGGGGCCGCGTCGCGACGGCTACGGCGTCTCGGGCGCCTGGACTCGGATGGGCTTCAGGCGCTCGCCGTCGTCCGACACGTGGAAGTGGAGGCGGCCCCTCCACACGCTCGCCCCTCAGGCTGGCACGCGACGCGCCCGGACCGCCCTCGCGATCACGAGGACGAGCGCCAGGACCAGCGCGACGGCCAGGGCCACGTGCTCCACGTGGCGGACGAGCCGCTCGATGTCGTCGCCGAAGGCGCGGCCCAGGAGATAGCCCAGCCCCACCACCATCGGGACGAAGAGACACGCGCCGAGAACGTTCCCCGCGGCAAAGGCCAGCGGCCGGAGTCCGGTCGCCCCCGCGAGCGGCCCGGCCAGGAAGCGCAGGCCGGCGACGAAGCGGGCGCAGAAGACGGCCCACGCGCCGTAGCGGGCCACGAAGGCGCACACCTTGTCGAGCCGGGCCGGAGTGATGTAGACCCATCGGCCGTAGCGCTCGATCGCCCTCCGGCCGTAGCGGCGGCCCAGCCAGTACCCGATGCCGTCACCGGTCACCGCGCTGACGATGCCGATCGCCATCACGATATCGAGGCGAAGCGCTCCCCGCTGGGCCATGTAGCCCCCCAGAGCGAGGATCGTCTCTTCCGGGACCGGGAAGCCGATGTTCCCGAGGATCACGGCGACGAAGATTGCGCCATAGCCCCAGTGGGCCAGCAGCTCGGCGGCGCCGGAGGCCATACTGTCATGGTTACACACGTCTGGCCTCCGCCCCGGCCCTTTGGTACGGTCGAGAGAGGACCGAGCGGGATGACTCGCGGCGCTCTCGGCATCCGCGAGGGCCGCGAGCGCGGGATGCCCGCGGCCCGGGAGGACTCGATGACACGCCTCGCCTCGCCGGACGTCATGTCGTCTCGCCGGCGTCGAGCGATCGCGATCGGCCTGTCCGGTCTTCTGGCCGGCTGCGCGGCCATGGACTCGATGCCTCCGGAGCAGCTGAGCGCGCTCCGCGCCAAGGCCCAGGCCTGCAACGAAGCCCTGCCCGATATCACCCACCACGACGTCGACCGCTTCGGGCGCGTGCAGGCGTACGCGCAGGGACCGGAGGCGGACGTCATCCACCGGAACTTCCTCGACTGCGTCGCGGCCCGGGGGCGGTGGACGACGTGGGCGCCCGGCCAGCCCCCGCCGATGCTCGACCCCATCGGACCGGACAACCCGGACCCGAATCCCGCGCTTCGCGTCCCCTGATCCGAGCAGCGGCTCGGCGGGGCGGCGCGCGGGCCGAGGCCGCGCCGCCCTGCCCGGTCCGCCCAAGGCATGCCCTCGGCCCTGGACACGTCGGATACACTGGAAGTATCCGGAAGTACTCGCAGGGGGCTCGGGGACGCCGTGCGCGGCGCCACGAAGCAATCGCCACCGCTTCGGTACCCAGTCTCCGGTTAGGAGAGCGCATGACCAAGCGGAAGCCAGCCAAGAAGGTCGTCCAGGAGGCGCCAGCTCCCGTGGACGTATCCGCGGCTGACCGCGCCGCGCTGATCGCCGCCTTTCAGGCCGGAGTCATCTCCGCCTGGAAGCACGATGGTGAGCGCGGCTACCGGCTGACGATCCCTGGGCGCGCCGACGACTACGTCGAGCCCGCGAAGCTCGCCAACTATCTCGAGAAGCTCCGAGGGGCCGCCTAGCCCCGTCAGTCCTTCCGTCCCGCTTTATCGAAGGCATCCGGTCGGCAGGCCGCAGTGGCGCACGTGGGACGCGCCCTGCGGCCCGTGCGCCTGGCGCTCGCGCCCCCGCTCTTGCCGCCCCCCTCGCGCACCCTCGATCCTCAGGTCGCACACCTCGTGGCACGGCGCCACATCGTGCGATATCGTCGGCGGCTGGGGCCGTGCGCCCCGTGACCACTCGAGCAAAGGAGCCGACATGCTGCTGGTTGGAAGCGACAACGCGCGCGTGGGATTCGCCGATGGGATGCGGATCCTCCGCCGCGGCGGGCGGGCGCTCGATGCGGTGGAGGCCACCATCCGGCGGGTCGAGGCCAATCCCGCGGACCACAGCGTGGGGCTGGGCGGGCTGCCGAACATCACAGGCGAGGTCGAGCTCGACGCGAGCGTGATGGACGGTCGCACGCTCGAGGCCGGCGCGGTGTGCGCCGTGCGGGGCTATCCCCACGTCATCTCCCTGGCCCGCCAGGTCATGACCCGGCTGCCCCACGTGCTCGTGGCCGGAATCGGCGCCGAGCGGCTCGCGCGCGAGCTCGGCATGCCGAAGAAGAAGCTGCTCACCGCCACCGCGCGCGACACGTACGCGCGCAAGGTCACCGGGCGGCTCGGCCGCCGGGGCCGGCTGATCGATCGAGTCCGGGCCGCGGCCCGCGATCCCGAGATCGCCGCGAGCACGAACGACTACTTCGGCACGGTCAACGTCATCGCGATCGACCGGCGCGGCGACATCGCGAGCGGCGTGAGCACGAGCGGCTGGGCCTGGAAGTACCCGGGCCGCGTCGGCGACTCGCCGATCATCGGCGCCGGCAACTATGCCGACAACCGCTACGGCGCCTGCGCCTGCACGGGCTACGGGGAGATGGCGATCCGCAGCTCGACGGCCCACTCGGTCGTGCTCTACATGAAGATGGGGCGGTCGCTGGAGCGCGCGGCCCGCGAGGCCATGACGGACCTGCGCCGCCTGAGCGTCCCCTTCCCGCCCCGGATGAACCTGGTCGCGGTGAGCGCGCGCGGGAGCCACGTCGGCCTCACCACGGTCACCACGGGCGAGGTCCGCTACGCGTACCAGACCGGCCGCATGGACGCTCCGGCCACGCGCCCGCGCCTGGTGATCCCGTTGAGTCCCGCCGCCCGCCGGCGCTAGCGCGGCGGTGTCATCGCTGGCGGTCAGCGCCGCGAGCCGGATCGACCCTCGGGCGGCGGCCGGCGGCCCCTCGGCGGCTGCCGCTGCCCGCCCCGAGGCGATGCTAGGCCGATGGAGAGGCCGACTCGGCGGCGGCGCTGCCTCCGGCCCCTGATGGCGTCTCGTTGAGAAACGCGAGGGAGGTCCACGTCACCTCGGTGCGACCGTAGAAATCAGCCTGCCTCTCCACCCTGACGATCGTCCGGAGGCCGTGAGACGCGGCGAGGTCGATGGTCTCATCCGCCGAGGTCTCGAAGAGGCGGCGGCGACCGGGCGGCGCGGGACCGTGACGGAGATTCAGCGTCAGCAGACCGCCGGGCCGGAGCAGGGCCGCGACCTTCGGCATCGCCTCTCGCCGCTGCTCGGGGTCGAGATGGATCCAGACGGCCGTGACCATGACGACGTCGAACCGGTTCCCTCGTCGGCTCAGATGCGGAAGGTGCGGCAGCTGGTCGTTCACCCATTCGATGCGCGGGGATGGATGCAACCGCGCCGCGCGGGCACGGAACTCGGCCGTCGGCTCCACGGCAACCACGCGATGACCCATCGAGGCCAGCGCGGAGGCATCGCGGCCGGTCCCGGCCCCGATGTCGAGCACGTCGCTCGGACCCTTCGGAATCAGGTGCAGGACATGGCGATGCACGTCCGCGAAGCGGACGCTCTCGTACTGCCGGGTGAGCGCCTCTGCCTCCTCGGCGTAGCCTTCGTTCCCCCGCCGGATGTCCCGTCTCATGGGCGGGTCGAATCCATCCTCGTCCGGGCTCGGATGGGAGCCAGGCGGGTCAGGGCCTATCGGCCATCTCGCAGTGGCCGTTCCATCTCGGTGGTTCCCGAGACCTGGCCGGCGACCGCCACGCTGCTCACGCGGACGGATCGACAGCGCATCGCACCGTGTCTCTCCTAAACTCCGATTCCCACCAGTACTCGTCGAGCAATGGGATCAACGACCGGAAGTGAGTGCCGCAACTCGATTCAGTATGCTCGCGCGTCAGGCGAGCAGGCTACCGGAATCGGGTCAAGTCTGACGAGTGCGCGGGCCCGGTGGGATTCGTATCTCCGATCGCCACGATTGCCTGTGGCGATCGATCGCCGCGCTCACGCGAAGACGAGACAGAAGCTGACCCACACGCCCGCGCTGAAGTAGAGGCTCATCCACGGGACCTCGGGCCTCCATTCGCTCCAGCTGTGGGCGACCCGTCGGCGCCGGAGCGCATCCTTCAGCCCTTCGACCACCGTGAGATACCGGGCGCCGCTGATCCTCCCCTGCCGCCATCGCGCGATGTACATGGGGACGTCCACCGCCAGCATCAGGAGGACGGCTCCCGCGCACGCCACCATGCCGACCCCGCTCAGGATCCGGATGTCCGCCGTCATGTGTCCCCAGCTCAGCCACAGGCCGAGGGCGACGAGGCACACCATCACCGACCAGAGGATCTCCTCGATGGCGTGGCCGAGATGGTTCAGGCTGATGACGGCGAACCAGCAGCACACCTGGGCGACGACGATCAGCGGCACGATCAGCCCTGCGACCACGTGCAGCACGGGATTCCCGGTCAGCGCGGCCAGTTTCGCGACCAGCAACGCGCATTGCCCCGCGAAGCAAAGCTCGGCCACCGTCGCGACGCTCCGGCCCACGAAGATCGACGACAGAGGAGAATCCCACAGGCATTGCCGCTCGAGATCGACGCGCGGGAGCGCAGATCGGAACGCGCAAGCCGCGGCGAAGATGCCGGACAGCCAGAGCTGCTGGGTGACGTAGGGGTCGGAGGGGCCATGCATGCCGCGGGCGATGACGCCCCACAGGAGAAGATTCCCCGCGGACACCACGAACAGTGACGACCACCACCACAGGATCGGCTTGTCGGCCAGGCGAATCGCCGCTTGCCTCGGCGGTCTCCCCTCCGCAGTCGCCTGCTGCTCCCTCTTCGACGCGTCGTAACCGGAATGAAACATGGCGATAAGACGCACATCTTGATGCCATCCACCGGCTCCGTCAAGTCTTCGTAACAATTGTTCGTAACAATTGATCGCTCGTCACCAGCAGGTAACGCGAGGTGGGCCGCTGAAGCGGCTCGTCATTGAGCGGGGATATTGCGCGCAGCTCGGGGGACGCGCGGAATCGCCACGACTAGGCTCCGGGTGGCCCACCGGGGATCCATCGCTGCACGCCTGGACTGCGGGCCCACCACGCGGCCCCGGCGCCCGGGCACCTCGGAAGCGCGATCCGCGGCGGAGCTCGCAGCCTTCGCGAGGACTGATCGACCGCGGTCGGCCCCCCGGATGGGCTCCGTGCTACACCATCCACGCTCCGGAGTCGCCGACCTCGCGTGACGACTCGCCGGCCACCGCGCGGCCCGGCGAGCCGACGAGGGTCCCTCGTCGCTACGGGATCAGCACGACCTTTCCGGTGTGGCCCGCCTCCATGACCACCTCGTGGGCCCGCGCGGCCTGGGCCAGCGGCAGCTCGTGGCCGATGACCGGCCGCAACGTCCCGTTCCGCAGGCCCTCCACGAGCGGCGCCGTGGATCCCCGCCAGCTGGACGGGGGTCGCGTGGAAGAGGGCCATGCCCAGGATGGCGGCATTCTTGTTCATGGCGAGCCGGGCGTTGATCTCCGTGTTGCCGCGGTTGCCGATCACCACGATCCGCCCCCGCAGGGCGATCACGCCGAGATCCTTCTGGAGGTTCACGTTGGCGAGCATCTCGAGGATGATGTCGGGGCCCCGCCCGCCGGTCAGGCGTGGTAGCTCGTCGAGGTACCCCGGTGCCGTGTGATCCAGCGCGTGATGCGCGCCCTGCTCGAGCACGATGCGACGACCGCGCTCCGTCCCCGCCGTGCCGATCACCGTGAGCCCGCGCGTCCGAGCGAGCTGGACAGCTCCGATGCCGACGCCGCCGCTCGCGCCGTGGACGAGCACGGTCTCGCCCGCCTCCCCGTGGGCGCGATGGAAGAGCGCGTGGTAGGCCGTCGCGTACGGCGCGTTCACGGCGGCGCCCTGGGCGAAGCTCACATTGGCGGGCAGCGGATGGACCTCCGTGGGCTCGCAGACCGACAGCTCGGCATAGGCGCCCGTGGAGGTCGCGCCGATATAGACGCGATCCCCCGCCTTGACGGTAGTCACGCCCGGGCCCACCGCTTCCACCACGCCCGCCGCGTCGGAGCCCGGCGTGTACGGTAGCTTGGGGCCACGATTGTCGGTGTTCGAGCGCAAGTATGTGTCCACCGGATTCACGCCGACCGCGTGATTGCGGACGAGCACCTGGTTCGGGCCGACCACAGGGGTCGGGACCTCCTCCACCTTCAGCACCGACGGACCACCGTACTCCGAGACGCGGATGGCCTTCATTCCTGGCTGGCTCCTTTCGGGTTCCCGGGCACCAAAGGATATCGCAGATCGCGGGTCGCATCCGAACCGCGGAGTGCAGTAGAGGCGGCTGGCTCACCGCTCCAGGGCGCCGTGGCCGGCCCGCGCGGGTCGGGCCGCGCGCATCACGGCCTTGACGCCGCGTCGATCGGGTGCTCTTGTTGTGCCCGAGCGCCGCCGGATCGCCGGCTGGCGCGGTAGCTCATGGTCGTCCGGGCCTTCACGGAGCCGGAGTATCGGCAGCTTATCAACGGATCACCCTGAGGCCCGGCTCCTCCCGCCCGTCGTGCGGCGTCTCTTGATAAGATAGTGAAGAATAGTTGACCATGGCACTAACACCGCGACAAAATCGGCATGAAGCTCAAGCGGCCCCGCGAGGCAAAGGGATCGAGTTCCCACAGAGTCAGACCAGGAGCTGGTTCCGGTGAAGCGGCCGGCACGGCGGCGGCGCGCGTCGTAGCTCGGATGGGCGGGGACGACTGCTCTCCACCTCGACATGCGGTCGTCCTGCCAGTTGGAGACCCACGATGCTGAGAAAGCAGATCGTACCAAGGCGTTCCAGTGAACCGGTACCCTTCGAAAACGAAATCTCGGTTGCTGACGTCGCAACGGTGCAGGTGACCTCGGAAGAGGCCGACCATCCCATAGACAACGCCTTCGATCACAACCGCGGACCGGGAGGCAGTCGCTGGATCGCCGCCGAACCCGGGGAGCAGACGCTGATCCTCCTTTTCGACCGCCCGCAGACGATCCGAAAGATCGGCCTGGAGGTTGAGGATCTCGCGGTGAGCAGGACGCAGGAGCTGTCCGTCTCCGTCTCGTCGGACGGCGGGCGGACGTATCGAGAGCTCGTGCGGCAGGAGTTCAACTTCAGCCCCCCAGGCACGACCTTCGAGCGCGAGCTCTGGTCGACCGCCGCGACCGCGGTGACCCACCTGCGGGTGGAGATCAAGCCCGACAAGGGCGGGCGCATGGGGCGAGCCACCCTGACCTCCCTGACGCTGGCGTGATCCGCCTCCGTGGGCGGTCCCCCTCGGCCCGGGGGCGCCAGGGGTCGTAGCGACGGCAAAACAAAGACGCCGTCTCAGCGGAGGACTCTTCACCTCCGCCGTGGCCTTCCAGCGCGGGACCGCGCCGAATCTCCGCCGCGGCTGATCCCCTCGCGTCTCGAGCGGGCAAGGACCAGGCTCCAGCCGCCTGCGGCGGACTCCGCGCCTGATTCTGCTCACCGCCGGGTTGGGGTGGTCCCTCCGGTGTTGGCGGGTATCGTGAGCCGCCCTTGTCACCTGCTTCAGTCTCTGCTTCAAGCGCTGGCAGGCGCCAGCAGGCGCTAGCAGGCGCTGGCTCCAGGCTAGGAACGTCGCGATGGGCCGTGGCGACGGTCGCCACCGTGCTATCCTCATGAGTGCCTTCCACGGGGACGCCGGGTAGAACGCCACTGGCGTCACGTCCCCCTGGTATCTGGCATCGCTACGACCCCACATGGCACGACGCTCCGCGGTGGGGCGTGCGTAGAGGTTCGGCCAGATGCCACATGAAGCCGGTGAAGGCCCGTCTGTGCGCCACTCTGCCAATGGCCGAGCGCCCAAAGCCAACCCTACGACCGGGCGCGGAGGCTCTGTCGGGCCCACACGGGCCCCGCTGATCCTGACTCCATTTCCGACAACCACCCCGCCTCCCCTTTCGCCGCAGGCAGCTGCCATCGATCGGTTGCGCCGGGCCTTTAACGTGGTTCGCGATGCCCAAGAGATGCTGGAGCGCCTGGTGCGTTCAGGGCCCGTCAAGATACGGCCGAGCCTGCGCGCCTCGATCGACGACCTCGAGTGGACAGCCGAGGCATTGTCGACCGCCCTGCTCGCACTCCAGGACCCTGCGGCGCCGTGGTTGGTCGCGGACCATGCCCGCGCTCCTGTGGAAGGGGGCACATCCCCGCCCGTCCGACGCGGTCCCAGATCACTGAAGTCAGTTTGACCGGGCCCGATGCGCAACAGCCTCGGGCGAGGCGCGGAGATCGCCGAGCCCGGAAGCCGTGAGCCGCGCCCGGAGACCGTGGCGAGAGTCAGGCCGACCTCCGCGTCGAGGGCATCGTTCCAAGGCGTGGGCTCTCGTCCGTTCGTCTCCGAGCTCGCCGCACGACTCGGCCTGACTGGGGGCGTGCGGAACGAGAGTCAGGGCGCCGTCGTCGAGGTCAGGTGAAGCACTCTACGGTCGACTGGACGCTCGGTCCTCCGCGACTGGAGCGGTAACCGCGTGAATCGCCTTCCACACGACCTCGAGAACGACGGTACCGCCGCTCGCGTAGTCGCTGACGAACGTTGCCTTCGAGTCCGGGTTGGCGGGTGGGCTCGACCGGTCCGAGGTGTCCCGATGCTCGATGTCGATTCCGACTCTTCGTCGGCCTTCGTATCAACACACCGCGATCGACATTGACAGCAGACGGCCCCCGGAGGCGGGATGCCCCCGGGGGCCGGAGTCTCAGGCCGGTGGGTTAGAAGTCGCCGCCGCCCATGCCCCCATGCCTCCCATACCGCCACCAGGCGGCATGGCCGGCATGGCCGACTCCTTCTCCGGAAGGTCCGTAATGAGCGCCTCTGTCGTCAACAGCAATGACGCGATCGACGCGGCGTTCTGCAACGCGATCCGCTCCACCTTCGTCGGATCGATGATCCCCGCCTGCAGCATGTCCACGTACTCGTTCCGCTCGGCGTCGAAGCCCTGGCTCACGGCACTGGCCGCCTTGACCTTCTCGACCACGACCGACCCCTCGAGGCCCGCGTTCTCCACGATTCGCCGAATCGGCTCCTCGAGCGCCCGCCGTACGATGTTCACCCCCGTCGCCTCGTCGCCCGAGAGCTTGAGGTGTTCGAGGGCCTTCGTCGCGCGCAGCAGCGCCACGCCACCACCCGGAACGATCCCTTCCTCCACGGCCGCCCGCGTCGCATTGAGCGCATCCTCGACGCGCGCCTTCTTCTCCTTCATCTCGGTCTCGGTCGCCGCGCCTACCTTGATGACGGCGACACCGCCGGCGAGCTTGGCCAGCCGCTCTTGCAGCTTCTCCCGGTCGTAGTCCGAGGTCGTTTCCTCGATCTGTGCCCGGATCTGCTTGATGCGGCCCTCGATCTCCTTCTGCGACCCTGCGCCATCGATGATGGTGGTGTTGTCCTTGTCGACGATGACCTTCTTGGCCTTGCCTAGATCCTCGAGCTTGATGTTCTCGAGCTTGATGCCAAGGTCCTCGGTGATGGCCTTGCCACCGGTCAGCGTCGCGATGTCCTGCAGCATGGCCTTCCGGCGGTCCCCGAAGCCCGGGGCCTTGACCGCACAGCAGGACAGCGTGCCCCGAAGCTTGTTCACGACCAGCGTGGCCAGTGCCTCGCCTTCGACGTCCTCCGCGATCATGAGGAACGGCTTGCCCGCCCGGGCCACCTGCTCGAGGAGCGGGAGCATGTCCTTCATGCCGCTGAGCTTCTTCTCGTAGATCAGGATCAGGGCATCCTCGAGCACGGCCTCCATGCGCTCGGGGTCGGAGACCATGTAGGGCGAGAGGTACCCCCGGTCGAACTGCATCCCCTCGACGACCTCCAGGGTGGTCTCCATCGCCTTGGCTTCTTCGACGGTGATGACCCCGTCCTTGCCCACCTTTTCCATGGCCTCGGCGATCAGGTTCCCGATGGTCTTGTCGTTGTTGGCGGCGACGGTTGCGACCTGGGCGATCTCCTTCTTGTCCTTGGTCGCCTTGGACATCTTCTTCAAGTCGGCAACCACCGCCTCGACGGCCTGCTCGATGCCGCGCTTGAGGCCCATCGGGTTGGCCCCGGCCGTCACGTTCTTCAGGCCCTCGCGGAAGATCGCCTGGGCCAGCACCGTCGCGGTCGTGGTGCCGTCCCCGGCCGCGTCCGAGGTTTTGGAGGCGACCTCCTTGATCATCTGGGCGCCCATGTTCTCGGTGGGGTCCTTCAGCTGGACCTCCTTCGCCACCGTGACGCCGTCCTTGGTGATGGTCGGGCTGCCGTACTTCTTGTCGATGACCACGTTCCGGCCCTTCGGGCCGAGCGTGGCCTTCACGGCCTCCGCCAGGATATTCACGCCCCGCAAGAGCGCCGCCCGCGCCGCCTGTTCGAACATCAGTTGCTTCGCCATCTGCCGCTTCTCCCTATCTTTTCAGTCGGTTGTCGGTCTCATTGGCCCGCGTCGGACGCGTGAGACTCGCTAGTCGAGGATCCCCAGGATGTCATCCTCTTTCATGATGAGGAGCTCTTCCCCGTCGATCTTCACCTCGCTGCCGGAATACTTGCCAAAGAGAATGCGGTCCCCTGCCTTGACGACGAGGGGCAGGGTCTTTCCCTCCTCGGTCACCCGGCCCGTGCCCGCGGCGATGACCTTGCCCTCCTGCGGCTTCTCCTTGGCGCTGTCGGGAATGATGATGCTGCCGTGCTTCTCGTCCTGTTCCTCGAGGCGCTTGATGAGGACGCGGTCGTGGAGCGGACGCAGCTTGGTCTTGAGCTTGGATGTCGTAGCCATGGTCCGAGAGTCTCCTTCCTTTCGCTGAAAGACTGGGTGGAGGGGGGCGGGGCCACCGACCCGGGGGGTCGCCGTCGTCGATTAGCACTCGATTCTGACGAGTGCTAATGTACCGGGCTCGCAGGCCGGGGTCAACCGCGGGATCGTGAAGGGTCCCCCGACTCGAGCACGCGGCGCTTCTCATCGACCCATTCGTCCCGGAGGGGGCGGTCGACCCGGTGTCTTTCGAGGTGTAGCTATCAAGCTTCCCCAGCATTTCGTCGTGGATGAACTCGGGGTGTACTTCCGAAGCAAAGTTCACCGTCCGGAACCGCGGGGATCCCTGCGGTTCCGCCTTGGGGTGAATTTGTGAACTTTGGCGCGGGGATGGCATGGAGAGAGAGGGGCCGATTGACCCCTCCCCAGGCCGGGCGTACATTGCCCGCCAACTCCCCTGTTCCACCGACCGCCCGGCAAGCGGAGCCGGAGGTCTCCGCATTGGATCGGGGTCCTGGCCCATCTGCACGTCCAGCGTTCAGGTGAACGCCGCCACGCGAAGGAGGTCGTCATGCACGGAGTCCTGAGGCACTACACCGTCGACGCCAAGAACGTCAACGAGATCGTTCGCCGGGTTGCCGCTGAAGGCCTCACGTTTCTCAAAGCCATCCCGGGCTTTGTCTCCTGGGGGCTCATGGATGACGGTCACGGCCACATGGTCACGTACAGCGTCTACGAGGGAAAAACTGGGGCCGACGAGTCCACCAAGAAAGCTGCGGCATGGATCAAGGAGAACATCGCGTCCCTGGTCCCCAGCCCTCCGCAGGTGATCGAGGGTGAGGTCCGGCTCCGGGAGGTCAAGGAGAGGGCCAAGTACGGCGTAGTCCGGCGCTACCACGTCGACCCGAAGAACATCGACAAGATCGTCGGCAGCGCCAAGAGCGGGTTCCTGCCTCTGGTCACGCACCTGCCCGGGTTCGCGAGCTACGCGATCCTCGACGGCGGCAAGGGGACTCTCGTGACCATTAGTGGCTTCACGACTTCGTCCGGGTCCGCGGAGTCGACGAAGGCCGCCGCCACATACATCAAGGAGCACCTGGCCGCGTTGGTACCGAATGCGCCGGAGGTCACGTCGGGCGAGGTGAAGCTCCTCGAACGAGCGCACTGAGGGGCTACGCGCCACTGACGCGAGTCCCCAAAGGCGCCAGGGCATCCCTGGCGCCTTGTTCTCCTGGCTCTTTGGATGTGTCTCCCGGCGA
>CAVXVV010000071.1:0-43011 GCA_963765195.1 uncultured Candidatus Rokubacteria bacterium | reverse complement strand
ATGCAGACCGATCCTGGAATTGCTCTCGGACGCAGGTCACGATCCAATGCTGGCCGGTCTTGACAAGATGGGCCGAATCATCCGCGCCGGGGACGGAGCCAGCGGCGTCGGGGCGCACGCTTCCGCGCCTGGGCGACGAGAGCCTGCGCCAGATCCTTGGCCTGTGAGAGCGCCTGTCGGTAGAACTTCTTGACGGCGCCGGGCTCGAGCGCGGTGCCGTAGGCGGCCCACGCCACCACCACCTTGCCGATGGCCAGCGTGCCCGCGTAGGCCACCGCGACTTTGGGGACGATCCCCGCCACCGGGATCAAGCCCACGAGTTGCCGCGCCCCCTGCCGGAAGAGGAACCCGGCGCCGATCACCCCGAGCACCTCGCCGACCAGCTCTCGCGGCGTGCCCTTCTTGCCGGAAGCGACGGCGATGCGGTAGCTCATGACGAGTTGATTCTTCGTCAGGACGACGATGTCGGCCAGGTTCAGCGGCACGTCCAGTACCGGGACCACCTCCGCGAGGCTGGTGGTGAGGGCGTACATCGCGTTCGTCTTGGCCGTCTCCTCGATCAATTCCGCGAAGAGCGGCTCGCGCAGGGGAACCAGGTGACGGGCGAGGGCGAGGCGCATCCCGGGTGAGACGGCTGCTAGTAAGGCCTGGGCCACTGCGGGCACGGCGGAAGGCTCCAGAGCCACCACGGCCACCCGTGCCGCCTCGCCGGGCCACGCGACGGTCACGGTCGAGCTCTGGCTCCCGAAGACGACCATCACTACCGGCACCTTGGCTTCCCGGAGGGCGTCGACGGCGAGCGCGAGGGCGGGCGAGGGGTCGGGAATGGGGCTCAGCACGACGGCGAGGTCCAGCGTCCTGGAACCAGGGGCCCGCCGGGTCTCGGCGGGATCCGCCGGGAGCAGCCAGGGATGGCGCGTGGTCTCGGGGCCGCTCAGCAGCACTCCAAGCCGTTCGGCGGCGCCGACGTCTTCGGCCACGAGCAGCATCTGGAAGGGACGCTCCGCCTCGCGACGGACCTTGTTCAGGTCCGCCTCCTTGAGCACGCGCCACATGTCGGGCAGATTGGGTAGGCCCAGCATCCGAGGCGAGGTTATCACGTAGGAATCCGCCAACCGCGAGATGCTGCCGGCGAAAGGCAGGGCTCGGCTTCGTTGAGCGAGGAGCTCGGTGAGGTTTCTAGGTGAACCTGGGCCGCTGACGTGTCCTGGCTGTGCAACCACGCGAGTTCGGCGTGAGCTGCTAGAGACGACCGTGGAGACGGTGAGCGATCCCGCGGCGGTCCGGCTTGAGATCCCAAGATCCCGAGAACTTACTGATCCGGGGAACTGCGGGGCAGCTCGTCTCGGGTGTGGACAAGCCGATTAAACAACTTCGGTCCCTTCGCATTCAAGTGTATGAGCAAGAAGAGAAGACCCACCAAGAATGATCTCTCGCGTCCCATCACCATGGGCGATCTTGGCACGTTCACGGAGCAAGTCATCCTGCCTGGAGTGGAAGACATCGTGAAGGAGGAAGTGGAACGCGTGGAATCTGGGATGAAGGATGGTTTTGACGGCCTCGGGAAGGAGATCCGCGACGGCTTCAAGGATATCCACACCTCGATCAAGATGCTATCCGGCGAGATCGCGGAACTGAAAGTGCGGGAAGAGGACCAGCGACACGAGGGACGGATTGGACGGATCGAGCGGAGGTTGGGGATTGCGAGACCGTAGTCGCGTTGAGCCGCTCACTGCAAACAAATGAAATGAAGCCCGTCATGATGGCGGGCTTTTTGTTTTGGTTCCAAGCGGAGTGCGCGTTCCTAGAATCGGGCGATCCATGGCACAGGCACAGTCCACATGACCACGGCTGGTTGACGGTCCGCCGCCTTCCGCCGTAGCATCTCGGCAGCATCTCGGCCGTCAGGCCAAGCCGCAATCCGACCGCGGGGCCCTCACTGAGCGCGATCTGACTGAGCGCTCGAGGAGCTCCTCGAGGATTACGCCATGGGAGTCTTGGATACCGAGAACGTCGCCCTGCGCGCGCTCCGGGGCAAATCCTCCTCAGTGATTTGCCCGGAGCTCTGGCGCCGCATCTGGCAGGGTCGGGAGCTCTCTCCACCCGGCCGGCGAACGCCGTCTTGACGGAGCGGGCCGAGCCTCTTTTCACCTGCGATCTCGGCCGCAGCGGCGAGGAGCTCCCCCACTTCTGGGAGCACACTGTCGGCAGCGGCCACGCCGCGCTCGCGCTGCGGGCCGATTGGCAAGCTCAGATGGCGCGGTGCCGCCGAGAGCTCGGGTTTCGGCACGTGCGCTTCCACGGCCTCCTGGACGACGAAATGGGGACGCTGATCTGCGAGAGGGGGAAGCCGGTGTACTCCTTCTTCAACGCGGACTGCATCTGGAACTTTCTCCTTGCGATTGACATGCATCCGTTCGTCGAGCTGTCGTTCATGCCCACGACGCTCGCCTCGGGATCAAAGACCGTCTTCCACTACCGGGCCAACGTCACCCCTCCCACGCGCGCCGCCGATTGGGGAGCCCTCATCCAGAAGCTGACCCGGCATTGGCTTGATCTCTACGGTGCCGCGGAGGTTGAGGCGTGGCTCTTCGAGGTCTGGAACGAGCCGAACCTCACGGCCTTCTGGACCGGCACCCAGCGAGACTACTTCCGGCTCTATCGCGCGACGGCGCGCGCGCTGAAGGGGGTGAACCCCTCGCTCTCGGTGGGCGGCCCGGCGACCGCGATGAATGCCTGGATCGAAGAATTCCTCGACTTTTGCGCGAAACAGGACGTACCCGCCGACTTCGTCTCGACGCACCACTACCCGACGGACGCCTTCGGCAGGCCCGGCGACGATACAGAGACCCAGCTCGCCGCAAGTCGCCGCAGCGTCTTGCGAGAGCAGGCGCGCACCGCCCGACGACAGGCGGGACACCTCCCCCTCTACTACACCGAATGGAACAGTTCCTCGAACCCGTTTGACGAGTTGCATGACCGCCCCTACGCCGCCGCGTTTATCGTCAAGACGGTGATGGAGGCGGTGGGCCTTGTCGAGGGATACAGTTGGTGGACTTTCACTGACATCTTCGAGGAGAACTATTTCCCCTCCGTCCCGTTCCATGGCGGCTTCGGCCTCTTGAACATCCACGGGATTCCCAAACCCACCTACCGCGCCTTCCAGGTGCTGCACGGGCTCGGGGATGAGCGTCTCACCGTCGACGGCTCCCACCCGACCGTGGACGCCTGGGTGGTCCGCACGGCGGGGGGCGTCACAGTCCTGTTGACCAACTGGGCGCTGCCGCGCCATGCGATCGCGACGGAGCGGATCTTGGTCTGCCTCACCGGGGCTTCGCGTCCGGCCTCCGCGTTCGTGACGCGGCTCGACGAGGATCACGCCAACCCCCGCAAGCGCTGGGACGAGATGGGACAACCCGAAACGCTCACAACCCGCAACGTCGAGGACCTGCAGGCCGCGTCTTCTCTGACGAAGGAACCGCTGCCGGTGGAGTTCGCGGACGGTGCCATCTCGTTCGCGATCGGGCTGCCGCCGCAGTCGGTGGCGGCGGTCTCTCTGAACCTGCTATGAACGAGGGGCCGCTCTCCCCGAACCTTGACGGGTCCGACACTGAGATGCTCGACCGGATCCAGAAGGAGACTTTCGAGTACTACGTGGGAGAGGTCAACGCCGCGAACGGTCTCGTTGCGGACAGCACCCAGCCCGGATCGCGAGTCTCGAGAGACTGGTCTTGGATGCCCACGTCAGGGTCACGGACCATCAGGAAGGGCCGGCGGATTGGGAAGACAGGCATCCGGGGAGGTGAAAGGAAGGCGCCAGGATATCCCTGGCGCCTTTTGATATGCGCGTCAGCAGTGGGACATTTCCTCTAGCGCACCCGTTCCAGAAGCTTCACCTCGCCTGACGTGACTTCCGGAGCCGTCGGCACCAGTGCGGCGAGGTGTTCTTTGATGTAACTCGCCGCGGCTTTCGTCGACTCTGCGGATCCGGACGATGTCGTAAAGCCGCTGATGGTCACGACCGTGCCGTTCCCGGCGTCCAGCATCGAATAGCTCGCGCATCCCGGCAGGTGCGTGACGAGAGGTAGGAAGCCGCTCTTTGCGCTGGCGAGGATCTTGTCGACATTCTTGGGGTCGACCTGGTAGGGGCGGATCACGCCGTACTTGGCCGTCTCCTTGACCTCCCGGAGCCGGACCTCACCCTCGATCACCTGCGGAGGACCCCGGAGTGGTTGTGCGGGCCGGGAGATCATCAACACCCGGTCATGCGGCCTCCAGGTGATCATGGGCGGGCCGGGATGCCCGACGCGTTCTCGAGCGCGTCTACCCACCGGCGAGGTGCCGACGCCCCTGTTTGCCTTCATCGAGCACGGGCTTGACTCGCGGCGTTCACACTTGACAGTATTGTACTACTGTACTATTGTACTGATACAGTATGAGGAGGAGATGACCCCCGACGACGTGGCGGTGGGCGTCCTGCGAGCGTAGTCAGTTCGGTGGAGGAGTTTCTGTCGCTTCCTCCTCCTTCGGCGGTCCCCGAAGCGGAGCGACGTCAGGGGATCGGGCAGCCGGGTGCGTGGGACTCCCAGCGGGTGGCGGGAAAGTGCAGTTCGGAAGCCCTTCTAAACCGGGATGTTCGATATGGACCCATGTCCGTCCCTGCCGTGGCGTTGAACGAGCCGATCGTCCCGGCGGTTAGCTCGTTCACCCCGAAGATCGCGCAGAGCGATCCGAGATGACACGTGATCGTGGAAACTCCCGGGCCTGGTGGGCTTCCGGACGGGACGGTGTCTGTTCGGACAGTTGCCGGGGGTGGTGACCGCGATGTGCGGCACGTCGGTTGCCCCGGGAGCGTGCGTGGCGACGGACCGCTCGTTCTGAGCGGTGTTCGGCATGCAGTACCGTCCACCGAAGGAGGCAAGGGACAATGGATTCGAGGGATAGGCCCCGCGAGCCCGGACAGCGTGCCGGCACGAAGACAGGTGGAGGAGGACGATCCCCGCGAGAAGCTCCGGGATCACTCCGGCCGGTTGGACCTGTTTCTGCGCGAGGATTGGCTGCCGGTCGAAAGCCAGACGTGGTGCAGAACCGCGAGCTCGAGCCGTCCGAGGACTTTGCCCGGCGACGGGACATCGAGACGGAGCGCCCCGACCATGAGGGACGCTTCGATCGCGGGCGCAGCGACGAGACGTCGGGTCGCCCAGTCCAGCTCGTGCCGTAGCTCGGCGGCTTTACAACGCAGACGTCGAAGAAGAGCTGACTACGACTACCGTCGAGCTGAAATGGATCAGGGACCACGCTACCTGAAGCCGGGCTGGCTTACCAGCCGGGTGTTGAATCCCTTGCTCATGCGACTTGGCGTGGTCTCCACCTTGGCCGTGCGGGGTCGGGTGAGTGGGGAGTGGCGCACGGTGCCCGTCAACGTGCTTGAACTCGAGGGTCAGCGTTATCTCGTGGCGGCCCGGGGAGACACGGAGTGGGTCCGGAACCTACGAGTGACGGGCCGCGGTGAGGTGCGCCGACTCACCCGTGTCGAAGCGTTTCGGGCGACGGAGCTCCCCGACAGCGAGAAGCCGCGCATCATTGCAGCCTACGTGGCCCGCTGGGGCTACCAGGTCAAGCGTTATTTCGAGGCGCTGCCGAAGCCGGCGGATCACCCGGTGTTTCGGATCGAGCGGCTGTGATCGGGTCTCGGAGTTGGGGGAAGAGTCCCGCGGTCCCAGGCGGAGGTGGCGAGATGAAGTCTAAAGCCGCACGTCCATGCTCGAGGCCGGCCGCGACCTGGGGTCGCCGAGAGGAGATCGCCGATGAAGACGTATGTGCTGCCTGACCTGGCATACGAGTACTCCGCACTGGAGCCGCACTACGCCGCGCGGCCGCTCGAGGTGCATCATAGCAAGCATCACGCGGCGTACGTCGCCGGCGCGAACACGACGCTCGAAAAGCTCGCGACGGCCCGTGAGCGCCGGAACTTCGACGCGATCAACCAGCTGCAGAAGAGTCTCGCCTTTCATGTCTCCGGGCACGTGCTGCACTCACTCTTCTGGCGCAACATGAGCCCGCACGGCGGTGGGCAGCCCGGGGGCGAGGTGACCGCCGCCATCCAGGAGTCGTTCGGTTCGTTCGACGCCCTCAAGAGCCAACTGACCGAAGCGGCGCTCAACGTTCAGGGCTCCGGCTGGGGGGCCCTGGCGTGGGAGCCCGTCGGTCAGCGCTTGGTCGTGGAGCAGGTCTACGACCACCAAGGCAATATCGGCAACGGCACGGTGCCATTGCTGGTGCTCGACATGTGGGAACATGCCTACTACCTGCAGTATCAACACGCGAAGGGCGATTGGGTCACGGCCTTCTGGAAGGTCGTCAATTGGGAGGATGTGGCGCAGCGCTTTCAGAAGGTCCGCACACTGGACCTCGGGCTATAGCCCGGGTCCACACTGACCTGTCCACAGTCACACCGTCGATGAAGCCGTGGCGTCACACCGGGCTGTTGGTGAGGGGAGGGACGGGTACAGAGGGAGACGCGTACGTAAGGGGTGACGCCCAGGGCGCGCTGGACGTGCCGGCAGGCCGTGCCAACGGGATCCTGGGACTCTTCCTCCGCAATCTCGTTTCGAGAGCGTACAGATCGTTGCGTTCACACCGAAGGCGCGCTTCGGCCCCGCGTTCGACGTCCCGTGGGTACGGGAGTTGCTCTGTCATGGAGCGGTGGGTGGGGAGCGAAACGAAGGGAGGTGAAGTGCAATGGCCGATCAGTACCGATGCACCAAGTGCCAACACATGTCGACGACGCCCGGGACCTGCTGTGGCGAGCCGATGAAGAAGGTGGGGTAGGACGGATCACTGTCGCCGGCACCGGGGCATCGTCTGGCACGCGGGCTGGGCGTGCCCCGACCTGGCGGACACCACGCTGTCGGATCGACGACCGATGTCCGATCGAGAACCGGTTCGAGCCGTCCTAACGGGACAGTGAGGAGGGGAGTGCTTCATGGGTCCGAACGATGCGACCACCGCGTCAAGCCAGCCATTCCTGAGCGATATCAAGGAGATCCGACGCCGAGCCCGGGCGCACATGGACCAGGGGGCCGTCACCGACGGGTACCGTGCAGACCGGGAAACCGTCGTGCGCCGGCTCAACGAATCGCTGGCGACGGAGATCGTCTGCGTGCTGCGGTACCGACGCCACCACTACATGGCGAACGGTATTCACGCGACGGCGGTCGCCGAGGAGTTCCTGAAGCACTCCCAGGAAGAACAGGGCCACGCGGACCAGATCGCCGAGCGCATTGTCCAGCTCGGGGGCGCGCCGGACTTCGACCCGGCTGGTCTCAGCACGCGCAGCCACTCGGAGTACGTCGCGGCGGACGAGCTCGTGGAGATGATCCGCGAGAATCTCGTCGCGGAGCGCGTCGCCATCGAGTCCTACAGTGAGATCATCCGGTACATTGGGGAAGGCGACCCGACGACCCGTCGCCTGATGGAAGAGATCTTGGCCGTCGAGGAGGAGCACGCCGACGACATGAAGACGCTCCTCGAGGCGCTGGGGCCACAGAGCAGGAGCGAACAAACCCGGTAACCGCGCGCTCGGAACCAGCAGGGCGATCAGCGCCGTCCACACCTGGGCCTTCAGGGCATTGGCCTCGACATCAAACGCTTTGAGGGGTCGGCAGGAGGGCAAAGGCATACGACGCGCATCGGCGGACCCCAGGTGCGGGAGCTCGTGTAGGCGGGCGGAGACGCGGCGGTTATGGCCACGTTGACGATCGCGACTCAAACTTAGTAGGAGGACTGCTGCAGTGCGCACACGACAGACGGCCGGTCCCGCCCTGGTCGCATTGGTCTTCGCTGCATTGGTCGTCCTGATTGGTGGAGCGCTACTGGCGCCCGCGGGGGCTCAGATCGAGACGTACAAGGGAGCGCCGCCAGCCCCTTCACAAGAGCACGCTCCGACCCCCGGTTCCTCTGGCGACCGACCTGCGATCGAACCCGCGCCGGGAAAGCCGAGCCTCGTGCCGGCGTCGGGCCAGATCGACGGGACCGGTAGGGTTGCCGGGCCCAGAACGACCATCCTCGGCTTGAGTCCCATGACGGCGTTCCTGGTCGGCTTGGGGGTGGTCGGCGTGCTCGTCCTGTCCTTCGCAGCCCTGCGGCGCAGGCCAGGAGGGGCGGAGCCGGAGCACACCGACCGGCTCACGTGAGACGTCGAGGCGAGCCGCGTCCTCCTTCGGGGGACGGCTCATCTATCGTTGCGGTCGCCCTCACTGGGCCGCCCTCGCGCCACGTCCGTAGCGCCCGCCTGAGCGCCACGCGCCGGTGCGGGCCCATGAGCCCGTACAGCGTCATCATCCAGCCGGCCGCAACGGGTGTCCTGGTCAAAAACATGATCGGCCCGACCTTTCCGATCCTCAGACGCGGGATGGGGGGCATGAGCTGTCGGCATCTGGGGCGACGGCGATCAGAGATTGCCACGCCCGACCTCCCGCGAAGCCAAGACATGCCACTACGGGTGGGTGGTGAGTGACACCAACGGCCGAGCGTGGGCCGGGCGACCGACCGCGATCAGGCCGCCCGCTGGTCGAGGTGATGGAGCCCACCGACCTGCGGGGTGGACACCACGCGCCCAAGCTCGGGCGGATACACCTCGCGTGGCTGAGGACTGTTGTGGTCGAGCGATTGGTGTGGCCGCGCGGTGTTGTAGTAGCCGATGTAGCCGCGTAAGAGCCGGCGGAGATGAACCTCGTTCAGGATGAGGCAATCATCCAGGCACTCGCGGCGGATTGAGCCGATCACCCGCTCCACGAAGGGGTTCTGCCAGGGTGCCTGTGGGGCGGTGAGGATCTCGCGGATTCCCATCCTCTTGACTCGCCGCGCGAACTCCGCGCCGTAGATCGCGTCTCGATCCCGAAGCAGGAACCTGGGAGCCGAATCGTCCGGGAACGCCTCGATGATCTGCTGGGTCGCCCAGACCGGAGTGTGGTGATCGGTGACGTTGATGTGGACGAGCTCGCGACGGTCATGCCGGAGGATGATGAAGGCGCAGAGCAGGCGGTAGGTGAGCGTGGGGACGAGAAAGAAGTCGACGGCGACGATGTCTCGGGCATGAGTGGCGAGAAAGACCCGCCACGTGGGCGAAGGTCGAGGCGAGGTCCGGTGTATGTACTTGGCGACGGTCAGCTCGGCGACCGCGTACCCGAGCAGGGCGAGTTCTGCGTGGATGCGCCGGCGGCCCCATCGTCGGATTCTCCCGCGCCAGTCGTCAGATCAGATGGCGAATGTTGCCGTCGAGCCTCGGACGACCGACCGGATTTCTCCTGGATTTCCACCGCCAGTAGATCTGGAAACCTTGGCGGTGCCACGCGAGGACCGTCGCGGGCTGGACGAGGACGAGGCTGGCTCGCCAGTCGGTCCAGACGCGGGACAGCCAGACCCAGAGGATCCGATCCCACCGTGACAGGCGCGGTCGGCGAACGGACCGCTGCAGGACGGCGAGTTGATGGCGCAGGGCCAAGTTCTCGAGGGCGATGGCTGCTGACCCGAAGAGCAGGGCGCGGAAGAACGTCCAGAGACCGATCACGAACATCACGGGGCCCCTCGGCATGAGACATGGCGTTTGCGCCGAGACTCTACCGGATCAGCGGTGGCGGTGGCGAGGGAAGTTCAGGCCGGGCAAGGAGACGGAGTTCTTGATGACCGGGACAGTCAAGCGATTTCAGTCCTGGGTGTATGACAGTTGTCCCGGTTAGAAACCTCATTGGCACTCGCCTCACGTCTTGGCGACGCTCGGTGCAGACGTCTGGACCTCCCGTCAGCACGACTGGCCGACTGGGATCAGGACGCGCCCGGCGACGGATCTGCGAGGGCGCGACGCTGAGCCTCTTGGAGAGAGGCCCTGCCCTCTGGCGGGGTCCGCGAACGAGCGCGGCGCGGCCGCGCCCGGCCGCGATCAGGCGACGCGCTGGTAGCGGTGATGGAGCCCGCCGACCTCGGGAACGGCGTGGATCCAGCCGCGTGAAGGCGGCTGGACTGTTCGTGGGAAGGGGCTGTTGTTCTCCAGCGCTTGATGCGGACGCGAGCGGTTGTAGTAGGCGACGTAGGAACGCAGGAGCCGGCGAAGGTGCGCCTCATTGAGAATGAGGGCGTGATCCAGGCACTCGCGGCGAATGGACCCGATGAGCCGCTCCACGAAGGGGTTTTGCCAAGGGGATCGCGGGGTGATACAGACCTCGCGAATCCCCATCCGCTCGACGCCGCGTGAGAACTCTTGGCCATAGATCCCGTCTCGATCCCGGAGGAGGTAATTCGGAGCCGTGTCTTCTGGAAAAGCCTGGGTCAGTTGGCGGAGGGTCCAGACCGCGGTGGGATGGTCGGTGACGTTGAGGTGGAGGATCTCGCGGCGATCGTGCCGGAGGACGACGAAGACGAAGAGGAGCCGGAACGTGAGCGTTGAGACCAGGAAGAAGTCGATGGCCACCAGATCGCGGAGGTGGGTGTCCAGAAAGGTACGCCACGTCGGCGAGGGTCGGAGCGCGGTCCGGCGCATGTACTTGGCGACGGTCAGCTCGGCAATCTCGTAGCCGAGCAGGGCGAGTTCGGCCCGAATGCGCCGGCGGCCCCAGGTCGGATTCTCGCGCGCCATCCGCCGGATCAGCTGGCGAAGCTCGGGATCGAGCCTCGGCCGGCCGACCGGCTTGGCTCTGGACTTCCACCGCCAGTAGAGCCGGAAGCCTTGGCGGTGCCACGCCAGAACGGTCGCGGGCTGCACGATGACGAGATTGGACCGCCAGCCCGCCCACACCCGTGACAGCCAGACCCAGAAGACCCGATCCCACCGAGACAGGCGTGGTCGGCCCACGGACCGCTGCAGAATCAGGAGTTGATGGCGGAGCGCGACGTTCTCGAGGGCGACGACCGCCGATCCGAGGAGCACAGGCGCGACAGGAAGGTCCAGAGACCGATCACGAGGATCATCGGAGCACCCCGGCCTCAGGCATGGCGTCTGAGCCGAGACTCTACCGGATCAGTGGGGAAGGTGAGAGGTAAGTTCAGGCGGGACAAGTAGATGGAGTTTTTGACCGGGACAGCGGTAGGGAAAGGAACGGAGGGCATCACCGTGACCATTCGTGGGGATGAGTCCGATCGCGCGCGGAAGCGAGACCACATCCAAACAGTCCGCACGTTCCTGGACTTCCACTTCCCTGGTGCGACCCGCCGGGAGTTCTCCACTGGCGGCTCCCAGATATTCCGACTCAAGGCGGCAGCGCCTCCCGATCCAGAACTTGTCGTGAGTGACGAAGTCCTCGCCGACGCGGCTGCCGTCCCGTACCTGGACGAAGAGACGGCGGGTGCGTTGAAGCGCGGCGCCCGAGTCGTCCTGACGCATGACCACCGTCGCATCAGCGAACGAACGCCGCCCGAGCGCTGACCGTGACAGCGGGGGAGACTGAGGCCCCGGGGCGCAGTTTGACCACCGCGCGACCGGCGCGCATACTCCAGGTAGGAGGAAGGTGGTCATGCCTCCCATCCCTTTCGCGCCGGATGACCCCGCCTGCCCGTCCTGCGGGAAACCTATCAGAGTCGGCACCCCCACCGTCCTGAAGTTTGGCCAGACGCTCCACCTCAGATGCTGGACACTCACGTCGCGCGGGAAGATAAGCGCCCTGGAGCGCAACCGGGCCGCACGGGCCGGGTCGCGTGCCCGCCAGCTTCGCGCCACGGGCGAAGCCGACCCGTCGGCGCTGCCTGGGACGACGACGACCGGACTCCCGTGACGGATGTCGCGCTCGATGAGCGCCCGCCGAGCCATGCGCGTCTACCACCTAGCTCGATCGTCTCGGCAGCGCCAAGGTCTGAGGGCGGTCGACATCAGGACTCCACGGGGAGCGGCTCATTGACAGGAGCTGTTATCTGTATTACTGTACTAGGACAGTAGGATAGTTAGAGACTGTGGGATAGGAGATACCGCGATGAGCGCCAAGGGGACGAGGACTTCGAACCTGACGGCTGCAGTGATCCTCCTGGCCCTCGCCGGAAGCGCCGGCCCCGCAGGGGCGCAGGCCCGGCCGGCCGCTGACTCCGTGGCCGACGGGGCGAATGAGATCGTCCAGGGCGTCGAGGCGACAATCAAGGGCCTCGGCAAGACCCTGGCGGACAGCGTCACGGTGGTAGAACAGCGCGCGAAGGCTGCAGGCACAGAGTCCAAGCCCGCTGGCGCGAAACTGGAGAAGAGCGCCCAGGGCTTCGGCGAGTCCATTTGGGATGGCATGAAGTCGGTAGGTCGGTCCCTGCAAAGGTTCTTCACCGGCGGCTAGGTTCGTGTGAGTCATTGAGTACTGAGATCTTGAGAGGAGAACAATATGAACACCATGCTTCGCTGGTCCCCGACTCGGAAGTTCCATTTCCACCACGACATCGACGCGCTGTTCCCGGAGTTCTTCAACGGCGCCACGGACGAGGCCGCCCAGCGTGCCTCAGCGTGGCTTCCCGCCGCTGAGGGGCGGATCGAGGACGGTACTTACGTCATCCAGCTCGCCATGCCGGGCGTGGATCCGAAGGACGTCGAGGTGTCCTGGATGGACAACGTCCTCACCGTCAAGGGTGCGCGCAAGGCCGATCACGATACCGTGGGCAAGGACTACTTCGTCCGCGAGCTCGCATACGGCGCGTTCCAGCGGAGCTTCCAGCTCCCCGAGGGCGTCGACGTCGCCCACGTGGAGGCGAAGCATGCGAACGGGATGCTTGAGGTGAGGATCCCCGCGCCGCAAGTTACGACGCGGAAGATGATCGCAGTCAAGGCCGCCTGATCCAGGGAGGTCGAGGCCCGTGCCGGTGTCGACCGGGACGCGCCTCGGCCTTCGCTCTCCTTGGGAGTTGCCGACGACCTGGCCAGAACTCCACGGAGGGGAAGCTGAAGCTTACAACGATGCTCATCGTCGTTTTGATCCTCGCGCTTTTCGGGGCGTTTCTCGTTCCCACCCTCACCTACCGCCTCCTCTTCGCCTTCGTCGTGCTCCGCCATCACCGCCGCGAGCTCCTCCATCACCGCCGCGAGCTCCTCCACCTCCACGTCACGGATCATCCCACCGCCGTCTGGACCCCGGCAGCTTGTCGAGGCGTTCCCGTACGATTCGGCTCCAAGGTTCCTGCTTCGTGATCGAGACGCGATCTACGGCGCGGAGTTCGCGCGGCGAGTCCAGGGCATGGGGATTCGCGAGGTCCTCATCGCTCCGCGCGCGCCCTGGCAGAATCCCTTCGTGGAGCGGCTGATCGGCTCAATCCGTCGCGAGTGCCTGGATCATTGCCTCATCCTGAACGAGGCTCATCTCCGCCGGCTCCTACGCGGCTACATCAGTTACTACAACACTGCGCGGCCACACCAATCGCTTGACAACAACAGTCCCCAGCCACGCGAGGTGCATCCGCCCGAGCTCGGGAGCGTGGTGGCCATCCCGCATGTCGGTGGGCTCCATCACCTCTACCAGCGCGCGGCCTGATCGCGGTCGGTCACCCGGCCCACGCTCGCGTCATTGTCACCCAGCACCGCAGCACGTGGGGCGTGACCCGTCGAACTCCTTGGCATGGCGGAGGCGGTGCGTGGTGATCCGGATTCGCAGTCGCGCCAGATGCCGACACACGCCCATACCCCGCACTACGCGCCGGAAGATCGCACAAGTCAGGCCGAGGAGGTTTGTGACCGGGACAGGTGACGTGGCCCGCCCCGGCCTTCCGGCGCATGGCATCGTAGGTCCGTTGCCTCGCTTTGTCGCGCTCGACTTCATCCTCGAAGCCGCTCACGGCCAGCAGAATCTTGTCAGTCGGGGAGTCGAGGGTCCGCTCGCGATCCTCCAGGTAGTAGGCGACACGAACTCCCGCGGTGATCAGCTGCTTGAGGAGGTAGGCCGTCTCAATCTGCTCGCGCCCGAGCCGGCTCTCCTCGCTCATCACGAGCACCTGGAACGAGGGTCGGGGCTTCAGGGTGTTCATCAGACGGGTCAGGCCGGGCCGCTTCACGAACTCGGCGCCGGAGATCCCGTCGTCCTGGTAGACGTGGGCTGGGTCGACGGCCCAGCCCTTGCGCTGTGCGTAGGCCGTCGCGTGCTCGACTTGGCGGGTGACCGACTTCTCCACGTCGGGGAGGTTCTGGTCCGTCGACTTGCGGGCGTAGACGGCGGCGATCATGGATAGATCCCCACCCGGCCCGTGTGAGTCGTGGCATTGACGGGGGTTTCGAAATACCGCAGCGAAGCGGCGTCGTTCCGCAGACGGACGAGCCGCTCCACCAAGTGAGCCATCTGCGGAGGTAGCCTCTTCACGGCATCGGACCGTTGCACGAACGCGTCGAGCGCCCCAAGCGTCCGAACGCACTCCACGACGTCCCATCGCTTCCGGGGATGGTCTCCGGATAGCCGATACGTCGTGAGATGGCCTACCTCACGACCGACCCGGTCGATCAGGTGGTCCGGACGAGGCTGGTTCGGTGACCCCCCTTGAGTGAAATGACCGATCGCGACATCCGTTGGCCGCGGATGCTTAGACGGCCACAAGAATTCTGCGAGATTGCGGAAGTGTAGAGCGAAGCTTTCAAGCAGCGCATTCTTTAGAGGCCTATCCTCATCCGGTAGGGACTCATCAGCCGGCAGGGCGGCGAGTCGCCGCGCGACCGCTTCGAGCATCCATACTTCATAGGCGAGAGGCTCATACGTCGGCCATTCCTCTGGCCTCACATCGGCGGCGTTCCTCTCGAAGTACGGCGGCAGGGGCTCAGACTGGTCGGGGCGTCTTCTGGGCTCGCTCATCGCATCTGCTCCCTCAAACGGGTTCGGGTGATGCGCCCGCCCCCGGCGGTAATGACGTCTGCGGGTCAACGATCATCGAGTACGAGAGCGACGGCCGCATTACCTCGGCGGATATCCAGGTCGTCCAGGCGATCTTCCGCGGGCCTCAGTGTCAGCGGACCGTGGTTCACGAGACTGGGCACGCCATCGGATTCTTGGCCCATACGGCGGACGGTGGGTTGATGGACCCGGATGGCGGCAACGGCGAAATCACACCCCGAGGACGTGACGTTCATTCAGTCGCTCTATTCCCTGGCGCCGGGCACGTTCGCGGGGCTCGGCGAGCGCACGCGGATTGCGCTCGCGCGGTCCGGCCGGCGCTCGGTGACGATCGTTGATCCGGTGCGCCGATGATCCGGTGGATTCCGTCGCTCACGCTCGTGTTGACGCTTGGCGGGGCGCTGGCGGCCGACCCGTCTCCGCCGCGCCTGATCGTGGCGGACGTCCCGTACGCGCGAGTCTGGGCCGCCGCCCAGGAAGCCGTCCGTGACTATCCCCTGGAACGGATCGCCGACGGAGGCGCGCGTTGCCCGTTCGCGAAGGAGGTGAGGGGAATTACTGACCGCCATCGCGAAGACTTCGCCGTCGGTCGGACGTTCGGCTCCGAGCGGCTGCGGATCGACAAAGAGACAGACCACCTGCGGGACGTTGGACCGAGCGGTCGAGGGACTCGCCTGGCGAGCTTCACCGAGAGATTCGAGGCGAGCGCGGATGTCGCGGCTGCGAACTGGAAGTGGCGCTGAACCGTTCCCATCCGCCATGACGTTCCTCCTATGGGGCGCGGGCCCTGGCCGGACAGGCCGGGAGGGAGAAACGACCTCTCCGGTCGGAGGGCCTCGCGCCGTTGGTGGTGTCCTCACGCTGTCAGCGGCATGATTCTGTCCGCGAAGTGTTGCATGCGCTCCAGGGTCCGCGCCTGCGTCTCGTCCTGCAGGTTCACCATCAGGTGGCGGACGCCCAGCTCCTCATAGCATTTGATGTCATCCGCGATCTGCTGTGGCGTGCCAGTCAGAGGGCGGCGCTGACCATTGGGTAGCGTCTGGGCCTGCTGGTCGTTTAACCAGTTGACGCTGTATGCGAAATCCAACGCCGACGGGTCGCGTCCCGACTCCTGCGCGTGGCGCTTGACTCTGGCCGCGTAGTCAGCGAACTCCTCAGGCGTCCCCACGGGGAAGCGCGGGTTGCTGCCGATGGGATACCCGGCGTTGGCGAGGCGTCCCGCCCGTCGCACCGCCACCGGGCTCTCGCCGCCGATCCAGATGGGCGGGTGCGGTTTCTGGACCGGCTTCGGGGCAAAGGCGACATTGGCGAAACGACAGTACGTGCCCTCGAATGTCGGAGTGTCGCTCGTCCACAGTTCCTTGAAGGCGCGGATGTACTCGTCGCTGACGGTCCCGCGCTCGTCGTATGCGGGCGCGCCAATCGCCTCGAACTCCTCGCGCATCCAGCCCACCCCGCAGCCGACGATGAGGCGCCCATTGGAGAGCACATCGATCGTCGCCAGCATCTTCGCCGTGAGCACCGGCGGACGGTGCGGGAGCACCAGGACCGATGTCAGTAGCTTCGCGGTGGACGTGACGCTCACCAGGAAGCTCAGGAGTGTCAGCTGCTCCATGCATGCGCCCGATGGGTCGCTCGCAAACGCGCCGCTCTCGTTGTAGGGGTAGATGGAGGCAATCTTCCTCGGGATGATGAGATGGTCGCTGACGCTGAGAATCGCGAAGCCCAATTCCTCGCCCTTGTGCGCCAACGTCGCGAGGCTGTGCGGTGTCGCCATCGGTCCGCGCGTTGGGAGTCCAAGGCCAAACTCCATGGTCGTTCCTCCTCTTGCCGTCATCCCGCGCGCCCGCGCCATCGGGCGCCCTCCCGCACCGGCCGGCGCAGCTCGAGCCGGAGCAGGTTCTCCCTAGACCAAGATATGGATGCGAGAACGGCGCTGGTTCTCGTAGGGGGTGCCGACGCGGTGTCGCATCGGGGGAACACGGAGGATCGTCCGCATGACTGAAGGGGCCGACGCCGAGACGACGCCCCGTCGGCGGCGGGAATCAGGCCGACGCCGAGCGCCGACCAGGTCTCCGGCGGTGGTCATCGGCGCTGTCGGCGTCTCCGGTCCGGGGCCACACACTCGCTCGACGCATCTCCTTGTCGCGCTGGTCTGTCGCACATCGGCAGAAGACAACGCGTCCCTGCTGGCCACCTGCGACTAGCCCACTGCCAGGGCGTAGACGTGGGTGGTGCCGTCCGGAAGGGGATGGGACTGCCAGGTGGCCCCTCCGTCATGACTGCCCCACAGCTGGCCGCCCTTGCTCACGCAACAGAGCTGGTCCGGACGTCGCGGATCGATCGCGACGGCGAAGACGGTACTGCGCGGCGTCATGCCGAGATCGATCCGTGTCCAGGTCTGCCCCCGGTCTCGACTCCGGAAGAGCGCCCCCTCCGTCCCATCGAAGGCGGTCCCGGCCCCGACGTAGAGGGTATCGGGGTCATCGGGCGCCACTTGAAGCCCCCGACAGTACGTGCCCCGCGCCGTCATCGGGGGCAAGGGGACGTGTTGCCAGTGCCGCCCGCGATCCGAGCTGCAGAACATTCCGATACGACCGATGGTGTAGACCGTCCCCGGGTGGGCCGGAGAGACCGCGACGCCGTGGAGATCCACGGCGTCATCCGTGGGGTAGAGGCCCTCCGTGACGCATTCCCACGTCTGCCCGTCGTCGAGGGTGCGGAGCAGCCCCCCGACCTCGACACTAGCGTAGGATTCCGTAGGGTCGCTCGGATCGATGGCGATCCCGGTGATGCGCTTCGGCGTCGGCCGGGGATGGACGGTGACATCCGGGAAGGTCACGTCGACCGGGAGCCGATCCCAGCGCAGGCCGCCATTGCGTGACCGATAGATCGCCGAGGGCTCGTACCCCGCGAGGATGACCTCGGGATCGTGCGGATGAAGCCCGATGGACCACACCGCCACGCCAGGAGCGGGCGCTGGCAGCCGAGTCCACTGTTCGCCGGAGTCGTCACTCCGGTACACGCCATCCTGGAGGCCGACCCACACCCGACCCGGTCGCGAGGGGTCGACGACGATGGCCCGGACCTGCGGCGCCGGTGGGAGACCGCCCCCGAGGACATCCCAGCCGGCTTCGCCCCCACGAGACCGGTACAATCCGGCTCGGCCTTCGCGGCCGGGGACGGTTTCCCCCGCGAGGCCCACGTACACACAACTCTCACTTGACGCCATGGCCACCTCCGCCGACTCGGGCCGGGTCGATGATGTGCTGTCGCTACGATAGTTGAACTGCGCGGTCAGGCACAAGCAGCGGGGGTATCGTCCGTTGCGGCCAGGTTTCTCGGTCCTAACCGAGGTGGGCGATACGACTCGATCAGCCAGACGAATCGCCCAGGGCTCTAGCGCTGGAATGTGCCTGAGCCGGCTGGCGATGGGCACACAAAATGGACACCAGCCCAGGGGCGCGGGGATTGGCGCTCGCATTCGGCTAGTCCGCGGCTTCCCGATCGTTTCGGAAGGCCGGGATCTTGCGACATCCTTTCATGATCGTTCCCTTCGTTTGCGCTGGTCGAGCCGTCGCTCCCCTTCGGTCATGTCGCGCGCCGTGAGCACCCGGATCCGACCGCGTGGCCGGGTCACGTAGACGGCGAACACCCACCGGTCGTTCTCAGTGCGCCCATCGGCCAGGTCGCGGTCATCGGGGCCGCGGAAACCCAGGCTCCCTGGTCTTGAGACAGGTCTCCCAATTCTGGCCACTGTCGTGACCGAACACCCATGCGTGACGAGACCCTGAGCGGGTCGCGGCGACCGTGCGGCGGGCGATACAGGGGTACACTCGGGCGCAGGGGGATCCTCACCTGAATCCGAGGGGGGCGCTCTCAAGGACGACGGCCGCATGCGGTATATCACGAACGCCCTGACGCGGTTGATCATGGCTCGCCTCAATTACTGGCTCGGCGTCCTCGTGGACGCGCTGCTGGCCGGCGGCTTCCTCGTCCATGCCATGCGGACGATGCACGGGACCTGGGTCACCACTGGGGTGAGCCTGCTCGCCGGCCTGGGTCTGTATGGGTTCCTTGGAGTATGGTGTCCATCGGTGGGCCTACCATGACGATCGGTCGCCAGCGACCCCGGGTCACCGGCTCCATCACGATGATCCGGAGGCCCTGATCGCGGTCCCCTTCTTCGTGCCGGCCACCGGGGTCCTCGTCGTGTGGGGTCTGCTCCGATCCCTGCTCGGGGACGAGGAGGCCTCCGTCCTGATCGGGGCTCTCGTGATGAGCGTCCTCTACTACGGACTCTTGCATCACGGGTTGCATCACGGGCGCCTTCCAACCCGGTATTTCCGGATCCTCCGTGGCCACCACCGGATCCATCACCAGTTCCCTGACTGCAACTTCGGCGTGACCATGACGGTGTGGGATTGGATCTTCGGGACGCACTACTTGATCCTGAAACGCCGCGGGGAAAACGCGGGAGGCCCGCCACCTCGCTGATCGCGGTCCCGTGAAGCGGCCGGGGATCGAGAGGTCCATCCCGTAGTGTCCGAATATTCGGCCGAGCCTGTGGCGGCCAGACACCTCATCGCCGCGAGCGTTTCAGACCTGAAGGGTACACGTGTTCACGATCGACGTTCCGCAGTAACCCCGTAGGGTTGGAGGGCATGTCGGGAACGGGGAGGATCTCGATGGTGCGATCTCTCATGGCCTTGATCCTGCGGCGGGTTCTCACGCGGCTCTTGGGGCGGAACGCCACGGACCTGGAGATCGTGGTCTTGCGCCATCAGCTTCAGGTGTTCCGTCGGCAAATCGGCCGTCCGCGGTTTCGTTGAAGCGACCGGCTCTTCCTCGCCGCCGCGAGCGACTACCTGACGCAGGGGACGGCGAGCGTCTCGCCACTCGGGCCTGCCGTCGCTATTGGAGCCCTCAGGCGCCTCCCGGAGCGCGTGGCGTACCGCCCTGGGGGGCGGCGCCCGCCGGGCCCGGCGTGGAGCGGTCAGCCCGAAGTCAGCGTGAAGCCGGCTGCCAGCGCGACAGGAACGCGAGAAACGGAACGAGAGATCGCGACAACACGGACTGGGTCGGCCGACGTCCGGTCGGACGGGGGACGCGGCGCTTCTTCGTGAACCGCTCAATGAACGGATAGTGCCCTTCCTTCTGCGTCAGACCGCGAAGGGCCAGCGCCGTCAGCCCCGAATCCAGCATCACCCCGCGAACTCCGTAGTCGTTCATCTGAACCTCCGTGTCGTCGAGTCTCGACTGACCCTTGTGATGCCTGCCGCGATCAAAGCGATGCATCGCTGGTTCTCCCAAGAGGGCAAGACGTGCCAACGGGCGCGACGTTCTCAGCGAGTTGCGAGAGATCCCGCTGGTTTCCCGACACTCAACCGAGTCGGGACCATCGCCGTGGAAGTCGACCATCAGGGGGTCCTCGTCGAGAACGGGGAGCCCGAGAAGGCCGCCGAGGAGGCGCACAAGAAGCGGCTCGATATCTGGGCTACGTACAAGGACTCGTGCCGCGACCGTGCCGGTGACCGGCGGGCCGACCGTCGCCGCCGCGCCTGAGGAGCCAGCTTTCAGATATTCCCACAGCGTGACGTGACCCACCAGATCCCTCCGGGCGTAGCTCAGGTCGAGCTCGAGGGGCTCCTCGTACTGACCCATCCACCACGTGCCGACCACGTCCCCGTCAGGAGGACGGGCTCCTTTGCCCCGGCGGGGACGCCCGCGGTCAGGACGACAAGCAGGCTCAGCCGGCGCCAGCCGGCGTCGCCCGATTCAGGGGAGCCCGGCGCTGACGATCCCAGCACTCCACCGGTGAACCCCTGGGATTCGAGAGCAAGGACCGGATGGTTGCGCGGGCCAGGAGATCATCAACACCCGGTCATGGGCCTCCGGGTGATCATGGGCGATGCCCGGCGCGTTCTCGATCGCGTCTCCTCGCGCACCGGCGAGGAGCCGACGCCCTGTTTGCCTTCATCGAGCACGGGCTTGACTCGCGGCGTTCATACTTGACAGTGTTGTACTACTGTACTATTATAGTCATACAGTATGAGTATCCCAATGCGCCTCCGTGTGGATGCCCACAGCCCGATCCCGATCCGCTGGCAGTTGAGCGAGCAGCTGAAGCACGTCATCGAGGGCAACGGCGTCCCGCGGGAGCAGGCGTTGCCGAGCATCCGGGAGCTGGCGGGGTTCCTCGGCATCAATCCGAACACGGTGGCGCGCGCGATCGAGGATCTCAAGCGGAGCGGGCACGTGGAGGCGCGGCGGGGTAAGGGCGTGTTTGTGGCCGCCGCGCGGCGCGCCCGCCCGTTCCCGACTCGCCGCGAGGCCTTTCTGAAGGACGCGGTGATCCGCGCGGCGGCCCTGGAGATGACCCCCGACGAGGTGGCGGTGGGCGTCCTGAGCGTGGCCGGCGTCGGGTTGGCCGCCCTCCGGGGGGCCGCCGCGGTGCTCCTCGTCGAGTGCAGTCCGCCGGAGCTTGACTTCTTTGGGCGGGAACTCGAGGCGCACCTCCCGGTCCGCGTGGACAAGGTGCTCCTCAAGGACTTGGCGACCACCGTCCGACGGCAGACGGGGGCCAATCACTGGGCCGCCGCGGTCACCAGCTTTGGCCATCTCCCGGAGGTGGAACGCCGGCTGGAGGGCCTGGGGGTCCCGGTGGTCGCGCTCCTCGCCGAGGTGCACCTGGAGACGCTCCATCGGCTGGCCCAGCTGCCGGCGGGGACGCGGGTGGGCGTGGTCTCCGCCGAGCGCGAGACCGCCCATAACCTGGAGCACTCGATCGCCCACGCGGCCCTGCCCAACATCGCGCGGATCGAGGCCGGCCCGGCTGAGGGACCGGCGCTGAGTCGGCTGGTGCGGCGGGTGGACGCCATCGTCTGTTCCACCTCGGTCGCCGCGCGGGTTCGGGCGCTCGTGGGACTCACCGTGCCAGTGATCGTCGACGACCGGGCGCTCAACCAGCGGGCCATCCAGATGCTCGGGGCCATCCTGGCGCAACAGGACGGCGACCACCCGATCGCCACGCCCCCACTCGCCGCGGGGCGGCTGGGTCCTCGTGCAGTCCGAGCGTCCCCCGCCAGGCCGCATCCCGGGGGAGACGACAACGGCGCAGTCAGGCGGCGGAAGCCATGACCCGATGAAGGGAGACAGAGTCATGAATGTCGTCATGTGGGTGCTCGTGGCCGTGTTGGCCGGCTTGGTGGCCGGGTTCGTCCATGAAACGCGGAAGCTACGGGCGGGGATGGGATATTGCGCTCGGACTCATCGGGAGCGTGGTCGTGAGCTGGCTCTTCCAGAGCCAGTGGGTCTCTCCCGACCCGGGCCTGGTGGCGGTGACCCTCGTCGCGGCCGCCGGCGCGGCGGGCCTGATCGTCGCCCAGCGCACGATCTTTCCCGCGCGCGTCTAGGACCCGTCACGTGGATTGAGCCATCCCGGCGCGCCGCGCCGGAGTCCGACCAACGTCGTGATCATAGGGGAGGAGCCAACATGGAAGCGAATCGAAACAAGCCGAGTGTGGGACAGCGGTGGAGTGACGCACGACCGACCAAGACCGTGCTTTTCTGGTCTTGCGTCGCGTCGATGGTGCTCACGATGATCGTCGGCTTCAGCTGGGGCGGCTGGGTCACGGGGGGCACGGCCCGGGCCACGGCGGAGACCATGGCCCTCGAGGCCGTTGTCACGCGCCTGGCCCCGATCTGTGTCGTCCAATCGGGGCGGGATCCGGCCAACGCCGTGAAGCTCGTGGCGCTGAAAGACGAGAGCTCGTGGCAGCGAGGCGAGTATATCGGAAAGCAGGGGTGGGCGACGATGCCGGGTGAGCAGGAGCCCGATCGCCGAGTGGCCGAGATGTGCGCCACGCTGCTCATGCCGAGGAGCTAGTTCTGGAGCGGCGCCCGAGGAGATGGCTCCCCCCTGGAGCCATCTCCGCCCGACCTCTGGCCACGATTGGGCGCGTGGAGATGACCCTCGAGCGCCACGTGTGGTGCCCGGCCCGTCCGGCACGCGCGTGCGTGATCGGCCGGCCACCGAGTGGTAAGAATCCGTCCGGATCGGCCCTCACGGCAGAAGAGACGCAGCGCGCGCGGTCGGCGGCTTCAGCGGGAGCTCGAGAACGGGCCGTGCTTGTGCGGGGCGTCGAGGAGACCGTGACCATGGAAGAGCCAGAAGACCTGAGGCGGGCCACGGAGCTCTGGCAGGAGGCCTACCGCCACCAGATGGAGGGCGAACTGGATCGCGCCATGGAGCGCTACCAGCGGTCCATCGACGTCTACCCCACCGCGGAGGCGCACACCTTCATGGGCTGGGCCCTGAGCGTCCAGGGCCGATTGGACGAGGCCACCGACGAGTGCCGCCGGGCGATCGAGATCGACCCCCAATTTGGCAATCCATATAACGACATCGGGGTCTATCTGACGCAGCAGGGCAAGCCGGATGAAGCCATCCCCTGGCTGGAGAAGGCCAAGCAGGCGACACGCTATGAGCCGCGGCAGTACCCGTTTATGAACCTGGGTCGGATTTACCTCAGGCAGGGGCGCTGGTGGGAGGCGCTGCGGGAGTTCGAGGGGGCGGTGCGGTCGGCTCCGGATGACCGCGCCGCTCGCAGGGCGCTTCATGTCCTCCGCGCTCGCCTCAACTGACCCGGTCTGGTGCGGTCACGTAGAATTCCGTCGCCCTGCTGGCCCGACGGTCGTCTGGCCTTGTGGGCTTGGCTGGTGTGGCGTCGAGAGGCGACGCTCACGGTGACCACCTGCGATGAGCCAGGTGGGTGGCGGCCAGGAATTGGCGACCTCAAGGGGAGGCCCATCGATGGAATCGGCCCTCTACATCGTCCCTGCGCTCATCATCGTCGTCGTGTTCCTGTCCACCGCGATTAAGGTCCTTCGCGAGTATGAGCGGGCCGTCATCTTCCGGCTCGGCCGGCTGATCGCCGCCAAGGGCCCCGGCCTCGTCCTGCTCATTCCGCTCGTGGACAAGATGGTCAAGGTGAGCCTGCGCACGCTGGCCATGGAGGTTCCCCCGCAGGATGTGATCACGCGCGACAACGTCTCCGTCAAGGTGAGCGCGGTGGTGTTCTTCCGGGTCCTGGATCCCCGGAACGCCGTGGTCCAGGTCCAGGACTTCCTCTTCGCGACCTCCCAGATCGCCCAGACGACCCTGCGGAGCGTGCTCGGCCAGGTCGAACTGGACGACCTCCTGGCCTCGCGCGACAAGATCAACCAGCAGCTCCAGCGGATCATCGACGAGCACACGGGTCCCTGGGGGGTGAAGGTGACGACGGTCGAGGTGAAACAGGTGGACCTGCCGCAGGACATGCAACGGGCGATGTCGAAGCAAGCCGAGGCCGAGCGGGAGCGGCGGGCGAAGGTCATCAACGCCGAGGGCGAGTACCAGGCGGCGGAAAAGCTCGCGCAGGCCGCCCGAGTGCTGGCCAGCACCCCGATCGCCGTCCAGCTCCGGTTTCTGCAGACGATGCGGGAGGTGGCCTCGGAACGGAACACGACCACCTTCGTCCCCGTGCCCATCGATCTCGTGGCGCCCTTCCTGACCGCTCGTCAGACACCCCTGTCGCCCTGATCTCGCCGACGTGCGGAGCGGAGGGCGCGTGGTCGGGGCCGGTCAGGGGAGTGGCGGAGGAGGACGGAGTGCCCGGGTGCTCGGTGAAGACGCGGCTGGACGCCAATGAACACAACACTGGGAGGGCGGAACGCGATGCGAACCTGGCGACTCTCTACCCTGGCGGTAGGATTTACGGTCGTGATGACGGGGCCGGGATTCTCGGCCGACACCGTCCGGGTATTCCGGTACGATGGCGGTCTTCAATGCGGAATGGGACAGGCCGTGCCCTTGGATGACATGGCGAAGGAGCTCACGGCCGTCAACATCCAAGTGCTCTCAAGTGAGAAGCGAGTCGTGCCGGGTTTCATCATCGCCCTGTGTGGAGCCCCGACCGGCATCGCGAACGTCTATGAGATCGCGAAGGATGATGTGCCGCGAATCCCGGCTGACCCACAGGGAGTCAAGAGATTTCAGTCCTGGGTCTATGAGGGTCCCTCACTCGACGTCGCGAAGTATGACGGAAGCCTGCAATGTGAAATGGGTCAACCCGTGTCACTGGACCAAATGGAGAAGGAGTTGCACGCCGCGAACATCGCCGTCGAGGCCAAAGCGAAGAAGGCGGATGGGATTCAACACCCCCGGATGTGCGGAGCGTCGACGGGCACGATGAACGTGTATCGGATCAAGACGTCAGACCTGGAGAAGGCTCGAGCATTAGGCTTCGTTCTGTACATCGAAGGAATCTCGATCGCGAGAGCTCGAGCGGGGAGTCACGTCGCGAGGCGACCCTGAACACGTCAGCGATGCAGACAGCACCGCCGCCATGGTGCGGTCGACGCGCTCATTTCTTGAAGAGAAGCTCAAGCCCATCGGCACATCCCCGGGCGACCGCATAGCCACCCTTGTCTTGCCCTGGCATCTTGTCCCAGCCCCCTTTTTCGATGGCTTCCGCTCTCTGCCAGCTCCCGAGTTCCGAGAGTTCCTTGAGTTTCGCGTCATGGTTCGGTTCCTTCATAAATTGGGCGACGCAGATCGCCGCCTGACTCGCCACCACCGCGTCTTGGGTCCTCGTTTGGCTCGTGCTGGAGGTGGTCCAGCCACCCCACGCAAAGCCGATGATCATGGCGATGACGGCCCCACAAATCAGGCCCCACACTCCATACTTAATCTTCGCGGTCGTCTCTGGCTTCATCGACACGGCCTCCTGACACTCACGGGAAGTTCTATGGACCGATGTCCGCCCCTGTCGTGGCGCGCCGCGATCGGACACTTCCCCTTGATCAGTTTCGAGGATCTGTGTCAATCGGTGTGGAAACAGACCTCAGGCCGCAGCCTTCTCATGGGCGGTGGCCTTGATCGGTGTGACTCGGATCCCATCCGCGTACGGCACGCCCTCCACCACCTTGGCAGGAGCGCGGGGGCCTTCAGCGTGCGGAAGCGCTGCTCCACGATCCGTCGCATCTTCCCGATGACGGCCGTCGCGGTCGCCACCTTCATGGACCGCGTCGCTGCCGCCGGCCGCAGCCGCACCGCCGCAAAGAGTCACTCACGACTACGCCGGCCCGTCTGGTCCAGTGCACGGATCAGGGGCTGACTCGGGCACTGTGTCCCCGGGGTGTGGGGTCCACGTTCCCGCGGCATACTCGCGCAAGGCCTGCAGGAGGATCCAGCGGAGCGTGGTCCCCTCGCGCCTGGCGCGGGCCCGTGAAGCCCGCTGAAGACCGCGGGGCACGCCGCGCACCAGATAGATACCGGTGGTCGCTATCCGAGCCAGCACGCGAGCCGACATGCGGGGGCCCACGCCCCCGGGCACGTCCACAGGTCGCACCATCATGGTTCCCTCCTCACGCAGAGCGTAGCGGTTCTCCAGACCGTGAAGGCACGCGGGATCGCCGTGACGAGCGCCCTCGGGCATCGGAGGCCGTTCGGACACGAATCACGAGAGGGGTATCCGGGAACCAGGGAGCTGCACCGTCATCTGTTCGGTCCCGCGTTCGCATCCCCGGCAGCGACAGTCTTCCGGCGAACATCAGAAAGTCTGCGATGCCAAAGAGATCGGTATAGGTCGTCCCGTTCCAGCGGAGGGACACGAACGGCTCGGGTGTGTGACGCTCCTCGAAGTCGATCGCATACTTCTCGAGAAGGCCCTTTGCCCAGTGTGCGTCCTTGGTTCCATTCAGGTACAACGTCGGCTTAGGGGGCGGATCCGTCCAGTTCATCGCCGGCCTGGACTCCGCTCGGGAACCGCTCGTCCGCCACGACGATGATGGAGGCGCACGAGAATCAGCCCGTGGGCATCCGGTGTTGGCAGGCAACCGCCTCGAGCTCAATGACGGACCGACCGTCGCCTTCAGCGCACGTCTGGCCGGTTAAGTCCTTCAGCATGCTGTCTGCTTCGCCGGCTACCTCGTGGCGCGTGGGCCCGGAGGCGTTCCTGGGCTGGACAAGGGCTGCGGCGCCGCCGGACGGGGGCGGAGCGGCCGGTACCCGCTTCGCTTGAGATCCTCGATGGCGCGCGTCACCGCAGTGGGATCGCCTCCCGGAGAATCGGCCAGCGCCCGGACGCTCGGCCACGCCTGCTCCTGCGGGAGGCCGCCACGCTTGATGACGTTCGGGGGGCCTTCGCCATCAGCCGGCGGATCGGGGTTGGACTGTGCGCATCCGCGTGCAGATCCATCGGGATTCTCCAAGACTGTACTGTATTACTACATTAGTACACTCGAGGACAGTGAGTCAAGCCCAAACGCCCCCGCAATGCCGCCGCTCCCCTCCTGTGACCGGCTGACCCTCGACGCCCAGCCAGCGGAACCCGATGGACGTGATCGCGATTGTATTACTGTACTAGTTTAATGATACACTAGGACCGATCGACGCACCACTCGCCGCGCTCATACCCCATCGCGAAGAGGGAGGTCCCGAACCATGGCTCAGGCACTGAAGACTCCGACGACCCAGGTAGTGAAGACTCCGATGACCCCGGTCACGAAGACCACGCTGCGCCCGCTCCATGACCGCATTCTCGTCAAGCGTCTCGCGGAGGGGGACGAGAAACACGGGAGCATCATCATCCCCGACTCCGCCAAGGAAAAGCCCCAGGAGGGCAAGGTCATCGCGGTCGGCACCGGCAAGGTGACCGAGGAGGGCCGGAAGATCCCGCTCGACGTCAAGGCGGGGGATCGGATCCTGTTCGGCAAGTACTCCGGGAGCGAGGTCAAGCTGGACGGCCAGGAGTACCTCACCATGAGGGAGGAGGACGTGCTCGGCATCCTGAGCGCGTGACCCTCGCGGCCTCGCCACGGTCACCCCATTCGTACACACTCGGGAGGAAGGATACCCACCCATGGCCAAGCAACTCCTGTTCAACGAGGAAGCCCGCGCGGCGCTCCTGCGCGGCGTCAACATCATGGCGCACGCCGTCAAAGCCACGCTGGGCCCCAAGGGCCGGAACGTGGTCCTCGACAAGAAGTACGGCAGCCCGACCATCACCAAGGACGGCGTCACCGTGGCCAAGGAAGTCGAGTTGAAGGACCCCTACGAGAACATGGGCGCTCAGATGCTGAAGGAGGTCGCCTCGAAGACCTCCGACGTCGCTGGCGACGGGACGACGACGGCGACCGTGCTCGCCCAGGCGATTTTCCGCGAGGGCCTGAAGAACGTGACCGCCGGCGCGAACCCGATGGGGCTCAAGCGCGGCATCGAGCAGGCGGTCGAGAAGGTTGTCGCCGAACTGAAGCAGTATGACGAAATCGACCAAGGACAAGAAGGAGATCGCCCAGGTCGCGACCATCGCCGCCAACAATGACAAGACGATCGGCAACCTGATCGCCGAGGCCATGGAGAAGGTCGGCAAGGACGGGGTCATCACCGTCGAAGAGGCCAAGGCGATGGAGACCACCCTGGAGGTCGTCGAGGGGATGCAGTTCGACCGGGGCTACCTCTCGCCCTACTTCGTCACGGACCCGGAGCGGATGGAGGCCGTCCTCGAGGACTGCCCTCATCCTGATCTACGAGAAGAAGCTCAGCGTGATGAAAGACATGCTCCCGCTGCTCGAGCAGGTGGCGCGGGCGGGCAAGCCCTTCCTCCTCATCGCGGAGGACGTCGAGGGCGAGGCCCTGGCCACGCTGGTCGTGAACAAGCTGCGCGGGACCCTGTCCTGCTGCGCGGTGAAGGCGCCGGGCTTTGGCGACCGGCGGAAGGCCATGCTCCAGGACATCGCGACCCTGACCGGGGGCAAGGCGATCACCGAGGATCTGGGGATCAAGCTGGAGAACATCAAGCTGGAGGATCTCGGGAAGGCCAAGAAGGTGGTCGTGGACAAGGATAACACCACGCTCATCGACGGCGCGGGGTCGACCAAGGAGATCGAGGGGCGGATCAAGCAGATCCGGGCGCAGATCGAGGAGACGACCTCGGACTACGACAAGGAGAAGCTGCAGGAGCGGCTGGCCAAGCTCGCCGGCGGCGTCGCCGTCATCAAGGTGGGCGCCGCGACCGAGACCGAGATGAAGGAGAAGAAGGCGCGCGTGGAGGATGCCCTCAACGCGACGCGGGCGGCCGTGGAAGAGGGCATCGTGCCGGGCGGCGGGGTGGCGCTGCTCCGCGCCGCGAAGGCGCTCGACCACGTGAAGCTGGCGGGGGACGAGGCGACCGGCGCCCACATCGTGCGGCGGGCGCTGGAGGAGCCGATCCGGCGGATCGTGGAGAACGCCGGGCAGGAGGGCTCCGTGGTGGTCGAGAAGGTGAAGGCCGCCAAGGAGCTGGCGTACGGCTTCGATGCCGAGAAGAACGAGTACGTGGACCTGATGCACGCGGGGATCATCGACCCGACCAAGGTGGAGCGGATCGCCCTGCAGAACGCCGCCTCAATCGCGTCGCTCCTCCTGACGACCGAGGCGCTGATCACGGACATCCCGGAAGAGAAGGGGGCCATGCCGGCCATGCCGCATGGCGGCGGCATGGGGGGCATGGGCGGCGGCGACTTCTAACCCGCCGGCCAGAGCATCCGGCGATTCCGACGGCCTCCGGGGGCATCTCGCCTCCGGGGGCCGTCTGCCGTCGATGCCGATCGCGGTGTGTTGATCGGCGTCGACGGCCTACGGAGACTCTCGAGCGGGCGTCGACTTTCTGAGAGGATCTGAGAGGAGAGGAGTACGCATGGCCCAAGGCGGCTGGGGTCAGGGACCGATTGATATCGGCCGCGGGTTCACCATTCACCTGCCGTCGTTTTTGCAGTCGCGCGCACGAATGGTGCGGCTGGTCGTGATCGCGATTGCCGTCCTCGTCCTTCTGCTCACCGGCTACTACCAGGTGGAGCCCGACGAGGTGGCGGTGGTCCAGCGCTTTGGCAAGTTCGTGCGTACCACCGACCCCGGTCCGCACGTCAAGATCCCCTTCGGCGTGGAGACCGTCACCAAGGTCCCGGTGAAGCGGACGCTGAAGATGGAGTTCGGCTTCCGCACCGTGCGGCCCGGCATCCACACCCAGTTCGCGCCGCCCAGCGACGAGACTGCGCGCCGAGTCCATCATGCTCACCGGCGATCTGAACGTGGCGGTGGTCGAATGGACCGTGCAGTTTCGCATCAAGGACCCCCGCCAGTTCCTCTTCGACGTGCGCGACGTGCCCAAGACCTTCCGGGACATGTCGGAGGCGGTCATGCGCGAGGTGGTCGGGGACCACAGCGTGGACGAGGTCATCACCATCGGCCGTGATGCCATCGGGATCCAGGCGAAGGAGCAGTTGCAGAAGCTCTGCGACCGCTACGGGATCGGGATTGACGTCCAGCAGCTCGTGCTCCAGAACGTGAACCCACCGGACGCGGTGAAGCCGGCCTTCAACGAGGTGAGCCAGGCCATCCAGGAGAAGGAGCGGGCCATCAACGACGCCTGGGCGGACTACAACAAGGCGGTGCCGCGGGCGAAGGGCGAGGCGGAGCAGGCGGTGCGCTCGGCCGAAGGCTACGCGCTCGAGCGCGTGAACCACGCCGAGGGGGACGCCAAGCGCTTCGACGCAATTGACGAGGAATACCAGAAAGCCCCCGCGGTCACGCGCCGCCGCATCTACCTCGAGACGATGGCCCAGGTCCTGCCCAAGCTCGGCCGCAAGCTGATCCTCGACGACAAGGCCAAAGGCATCCTGCCCCTCCTTCAACTGGACGGTGAGAAGAAGGCGGTGAAGCCGTGAGGCCCCCGCTTCCCTTCATCGTCGCGGCCGTCATCCTCGTGCTCCTGTTGTTCTCGTCCGTCTACACCGTCTCGGAGACCGAGCAGGCCATTCTCGTCCAGTTCGGCATGCCGGTGGGCGGCCTCGTCAAGGATCCCGGCCTGCACCTGAAGGTGCCGTTCATCCAGGACGTGCATCGCTTCGACAAGCGCTGGCTGGAGTTCGATGCCGATCCCCGCGAGGTGCCCACCAAGGACAAGAAGTACATCTGGGTGGACGCCTATGCGCGGTGGCGCATCGTCGACCCCCTGCGCTTTTATCAGGCCGTGGGCGACGAGCGCGGGGCGCAGAGCCGGCTGGATGACGTCATCCACGGTCAGACGCGCAACGCGGTGGCGTCGTTCGACCTCATCGAGCTGGTCCGCTCCAGCGACCGGCCCTTCCAGATCACCGAAGAGCTGGAGGGGATCGGCGCCGCCGAGGCCATGGCCAAGATCATGTCGGGCCGCGAGAAGATCGCCCAGATCGTCCTGAAGAGAGCCGCGGAGATGACGCCCCCCTACGGCATCGAGCTGGAAGACGTGCGCTTCCGCGCATCAACTACGTGGAGACGGTGCAGCAGAAGGTCTTCGAGCGGATGATCTCGGAGCGGAAGCGGATCGCCGAGCGCAGCCGCTCCGAGGGCCAGGGCCGCGCCGCCGAGATCCGCGGGCAGAAAGAGCGCGACATGCTGGCCGCCTCGTCGGTCGGCTACAAGACCGCGCAGGAGGTGAAGGGCGCGGCCGACGCCAAGGCCACCGCCATTTACGCGCGCGCCTACACCAAGGACCCGGACTTCTACCAGTTCTGGAAGACGATGGAGACGCTGCACAGCAGCCTGGACGAGAAGACCTGGCTCATCCTCTCCACCGACTCGGAGCTGCTCAAGTACCTGAAAGACAGTGGCGGCCGCTGACCGCTCACCTCTCCACGGGTATCATGAGGGCACGGCGCGTGACTCCCGGCGCCCTGAGGTTGTCCTTCGCCAGCACTCCGTCCGGCGGATAAACGGTTGATGCGTCGGCCCTGATCCGGAGACACTCGTCGTCCCATGACCGGCTCCACCTCGTTCGCCGCAGAGGAACGGGCACAGTCGGAGCCGCTGCCACGCCGCCCCCGGCGGTGTTGGCCGCGCCGCGCGGGGGCGTCTCTGTGACTACTTCAGCAACTCCGGATCGAGGCTGATCAGGTCGTTATGGGCCATCCCGACGGCCAGCTCGCCGCCCGTCTCCAGGAGCTCGTCGTGTGGGATGGCCCGGGCCGTTCGCTGCCCTTCGACCTCAGCGTGCGGGCCAGCCAGTCGGCCAGCCCAGATTGGGCCCCGCGGCGACGGTGCACCATCGCTGCCCATCGAGCTCCGCCGACGCCACCTGTACGTAGACAATCATCCTGGCTGCCCCTGTCGCATCTCTAGGACGCGGCCTCGCCGAGAATCTTGACCTCGATCATCTTGCGCCCGAGCTCCTGGGCCACGAGGTACGCGGCGTAGTCGTCGTGCATCACGAGCGCCCCGCTCTCGTCGCGGCAGACGTGCCACACCAGGGCGCCCGCCAAGACGCGCTGGACGATGGCCGCGTGGAGCGAGGGCTCCTCGCGGAGCGATGCGCGGACGCGATGGAGGGTCTGCGGGTGATGCACTCGGAGCGACGCGAGCGGGACCGTGGCCCCGACGACCGACACGGTCCCCCTGAATCAGACCGACCTCGAGCGCCACCAGACGGTCATCGCGGGGCGAGTTGCGATGGGCCGGCGCCTCACGGTGCTTGACGGCAATCCTTCTCGCCGTCCGATGCTGCGGCTTCTCAGGCCGACGCTCACTTCCGACGCATGAGGTCCCTCCTTTCCCATGACGGTCACTCCAACAGCGCCGTCCCCGGCACGCCGAGGGATCCTCTGACCCGGTCCTCGACCTTGATCCGAAGCGCCTTCGCGAGGCTGTTCAAGGTGCTCAACGGCGGGGCGTAACGGCCGGCCTCGATCTTGTTCACGTACTCGCGGCTGAAGCCGGCGCGATCCGCCGGCGCTGCCTGACTGAGCGTCCTCGCCTGCCGGAGCTTTCTGAGTGTCACGCCCACTTACCTTGGTGTCGGCGTCATTCGATGTGAACCCTCAGTTTCACTGTCAAGAATCGCTGCCAGCACGAAACCAGGCGTCGGTCATGCCTCCACCGCCGAGTTCGCATACTCGATCCAGCGGTCGATCCGGCGCAGCCACCGGTGGAGATGGGGCGGGCTGGTCCGGAAGGTGACCCGGGCGCCCTCGAGCCCCAGGCGGCCGAGCTCCGGCGTATACCGCTCGGGCGTCAGCGCGGGCGGCGGCCGGAGAAAGGCGGCGCGCCACGCCGGCGAGGGGACCGCACTGAGCGCGACCTCGTAGAGCGCTTGGGACGGCGTGGCCAGGGCGATCGGGCGGGGTGGGCGCCGAACCCGGCGGATGGCCAGGGGCCGTTCAGCGCGGCCTCGCCGGCCCGGACTCACGGAGGCGCGTCCTGGCGCCGCACCATGTGGAAGCCCCGCACGTCCTACGGGTTCGGCCGCGGCCATCGCCGATGCCGCCGGCGCCGGTCGACCGCAGCTGACCGGCCGGGCGTCCGTCGCTCGCGCCGCCGCCGGTCCCAGCTCACCGTGACGCCCTCCCATGGCCTCGCCGTCAGCCGTCCATCGAGGGCGCTGCACGACGACCAGGTGCACTCCGTCGTCCCCCAACTCTCCCGGCTGTGGCCCCGCCCGACGCCTACCAAGAGCCCGCTTCCGGCGCCAGACGGGGCCTCGACGGCAAGCCGGGAAGCGCGATACCGTGGACGCTCTCGGGACACGCTCGGATCGGCCGTGGCGGCAGCGTCCAAATGCCGGCTGCGCGCGGCTGACCCTCCCGAAGAGTCAGTTGCTGACCCCGCGGATCTGCCCGCACTCGGTTGCCGGAGGACTCCCCGCCGTGGCCCCGTCACCGCCGTGGCCATGGCTCTTTGCCCTTGACTCAATGTTGTACTAGTGTACTATTATACTCATACAGTACGGAGGATCCTGATGCGCCTGCCAGTCGATGCCCACGGCCCGATCCCCGCCCGCTCGCAGCTAACGGATCAGCTGAAGCACGTCATCGAGGGCGGCGGCGTCCTGCCGGACCAAGCCGGCTTAGCATCCGGGAGATGGCCGGTGGCCTCAGGCAGCAATCCGAATCCGGCGGCGCGTGCCATCGAGGATCTCAAGCGGAGCGGATACCGGCCGCTCCACCCTTGCCCAGAGGCGCCTTGAGCCCTCGTCCATCCCGGGGGCGCCCACCGTCAAAGGGCGCCACGCGTTGAGGCGGCGAAGGGGACGGGACGCGGGTGAGCCGTAATCCGGTGAAGGAGGACGAGTCATGCACAATCTCGTCATGCTTGCGCTGTGGGTGCTTGTGGGGCTGCTGGCCGGCTGGCTGGCCAGGGTCGTCGTGAAACACGGAGGCTACGGGATGCGGGAGGACCTCTTCCTCGGTCTCGTCGGGAGCCTCGTGGGAGGCGGGATCGTCTGGACCCTGAGGGCCTCTCCGGACGCGGGGATGGTGGCGGCGGCGGGTGTCGCGTTCGTCGGAGCGGCCATCGTGATCGTCCTGCAGCGCAAGATTTGGCCCGCGATCGCCTAGGTACTTAACCTACGACAAGGGAGGACGCACCATGAACGTCAGAGAGCTTGACGACCTGCAAACCCGCCTCGCGACCTTCGCGCACTTCTTCGGGCGCGCCCCGGTGCGCCCGCCCAACGGCAAGGAAGAAGCGCTGACCGTCGCGGAGTGGGCCCCCCTGGTGGACATCGTCGAAGACGACAAGCAGTACCTCATCAAGGCCGATCTGCCCCAGGTCACGAAGGCCGACGTCAAAGTCACGGTCCAAGATGATGTGCTCACGATCACCGGGGAGCGGACCTTCGAGAAGGAAGCGAATGGCAAGAAGTATCACCGCGTGGAGCGGGCGTACGGCCGCTTTGGCCGGAGCTTCACGATGCCGGAAGACGCGGATGGCAACGGGGTGGTGGCCGAGTACAAAGACGGCGTGCTCGAGGTCCACCTCCCGAAGTCGGAGAAGGCCAAGCCCAAGACCATTGAGGTGAAGATCGGATAGTGATCACGAAGGGTGTGCGGGGCGAGCGCTTGACGAGAGCTGCGCGAGGATGAGGCAAAGCAGGCCGAGCGAGAGGACCAGCAGGGTGCTAGCCCCGATTCGGGCATGATGGATCGGTCTTGGTTCGGGAGCCTCTTCCCGAGCCAAACCGGTCCAGTCCAGGGTTTCGGTGACCGATCCGTGCACTTCTCGCCGCCTGAGATCCGAAGGATCCTCCCCGCCAATAGAGGCTGCGACGATGCCCGCGAAGCGTCGTCGGAAGACCGCACGCAGGCGTGCCGCCCTCAGGAAGAAGTAGGAGAAGCGTGCGCTCGCGCCGCCTGCTGAGACGCGATCGTCTCGTCGGACGAGCGCTGGAACTCAGCCCGTCCGGGCCGTCCGGAGCTGGCGGCGGCCGGCGTCGAGAATTGCCTCCCCGGACCCTGACGTTGACGAGCGTGAGGTAGCCAAGGCCCCCAAATGCTGTCCTTCGCCCAAACCGTGTCCGATTCGCTTGGCGTCGATCCGTGCTCTTGGGACAAGCCCAACACGCCAGGAGACTGATGTGCGGTTGGTCCGAGGCAGGGCAGTCTCCGTATCCTCAGGCCATCGGCCCCCGCCACGTCAAGCGGTGGATCTCAGCGAGCCGAACGAGCGCCCGTCCAAGCTCCTGTTTGCTGCGGCGCGGCAGCCGGGTAACCAAAACGGTCGCCACAGGACGTGATTCACTGCTCTCACGCGGGGCCACGCCGTCGCACCGTGTCACGGGCAACCCCTCGATTCTTCTCACAGGGCATCACGGCACGGCGCGGCATAGTCAGCTTCCCAAGCTGGACGTCGCCGGTTCGATTCCGGTCGCCCACTCCATGCTGACAAGGGGTTATGCTCCAGTCCGGAGCTCGTGACTTCGAGTACGACTACTTCGACTGGACGCCAGCGGGGAGCTCGACTCCTGGGGGCGGGTCCGGCGCTCCGCCAAGCCCGCCGACGCCTGAAGGGTGCACAAACCCTGATTCATGCCGCGGCCTGGTAGTATTCGTGCAGCAGCCCGCCGAGCAGGTCCCGCCGATACACGTCGCCAGTTCCGGCGCAGGCGATCGCCGCCAGCTGACGCTGTCCCTGAGGCGCGTCTAAGCCGAGCCCTCGGTGTGGTCGGTGGTGATTGTAGTGGCCGACATAAACTCGGAGCACGCGCTCCAGATGCGTCCGATTTAGAATGAGGAGCCAGTCGAGGCACTCCGTCCGCACTGTCCGGATCCAGCGCTCCGCGTAGGCGTTGGCCCGGGGTGCCCGCACGGGCGTGCGGAGCACCCTGACGGCCTCGCTCCGAAAGACCTTGTCAAACGCCCGGGTGAACTTGCTGTCCCGGTCGCGCACCAGGAACCGCACCTGACCCTCGACATCGAGCCACTCCCGCGCGAGATTCCTCGCCTGCTGAGTGACCCAGGCAGGGTCGGGATTCGCCGTGCACCCTCCAAGGTGCACCCGCCGGCTCCCCAGTTCGATGAAGAACAGCACATAGAGCGTCTTCAGCCACACCGTCTCGACTGTGAAGAAGTCACAGGCCAGGATGCTCGTGGCGGGCTGGCGCAGGAACACTGCCCAGCTCACCCCGCCCCGGCGCGGGGCCGGCCCGAGCCCGTGGCGGCTCAGGAGTGTCCGGATCGCGGTCGCCGAAACCCGCCGGCCCAGCTTCGCCAATTCCCCTTGAATCCGCTGATATCCCCACCGCGGATTCTCGCCAGCCAACCGGAGAATCAACGCCCGCGTCGCCTCGTCGAGGGCCGGTCGGCCCGGCCGCCCGCGGGCACTATAGGACCACTTCCATCGGACGAGCTCGCGGTGCCAGCGGAGCACGGTCTGAGGCGTTACCAGGAAGGCGCGCCAGGTCTCCCGCGCCAGGCGACGACTCGCCGCGGCGAGGAACAGCCGGTCACTCCACCCAAACCGAGGGCGGCCGACTTGTCGGCGGAGCACCTGAAGCTGGTGGCGCAGGACCACGATCTCCAGGTCTTTGGCGTGCTTGTCATTCCACACGAGCGAGGCGAGGACTCGCCGGAGGAGCAAGGCCACGAGAGACCGCACCATGGAGGTCCTCCCGCTTGTGAGAGGCCGTCCGACCGGACGGCTCTACTGCTCGGAACGCCGACCGTGGATAAGTGTACCCTTCAGGGTCGCCCTGCTGGCATTGGTTCTGGCCCCCGAGCGTGTGACCGCCGCCCAACTCACGCTCAGTTGGACCGACAATGCCGGCAACGAGATCGGCTACCGAGTGGAACGCAAGACCGGCTCTTCGGGTAGCTACGGTCAAATCGCCGTCCTGCCTGTCAACACCACGACCTACACGGACACGAATGTTGCCGGGTCCACGACGTACTGCTACCGGGTCCGCGCGTACAATGACGTAGGGAACTCGGGGTATTCCAACGAAGCCTGTCGAACGACGTCCATCAGTCAGTTCTCCATCGCGGTGAGCAAGGCGGGAACGGGAACCGGCACGGTCGCCAGTACGCCCGCGGGCATCAACTGCGGAACCGACTGCAACGAGTCCTACGCCGGCGGCGCGGTCGTCACGCTCTCGGCGACGCCAGCATCCGGCTCGCGTTTCGATGGCTGGAGCGGTGGGGGGTGCGCAGGCACGGGGTCGTGCACGCTCACCGGCAACTCCAGCCTCTCGGTGAGTGCCACGTTCACGAGCACATCGTCGGGTGCCGCGTGCCCGACCGGCCAATACCGTGCCGAGTACTACAACAACACCGGCCTGACGGGAACGCCGGTGCTCACCCGGTGTGAGTCCCGCATCGCCCACAACTGGGGTAAGAAGGGACCGGGCAACGGCATCGGCAACGACAACTTCTCCGTTCGCTGGACCGGCCAATTCAATTTCGCGGCGGCCTCGCATCAGTTCACGGCCCAGGCCAGTGATGGCATCCGGGCGTGGGTCGACGGCGTGTCGGTCATCGATGCCTGGAAAGACCAGGCGACGACGACGTATCAGGCGACGGTTCCGCTCACCGCTGGAACGCACGTAGTGAAGGTCGAGTACTATGAGCGAGGCGGATCGGCCTATGCCCGGGTGTTCTGGCGCGTCGTGGGCGGCGTAGCCCGCTCCGGGGGATCGAGTTCCGGAGGGTCGATCGTCGTGTCCAACCTGTCGACCACGCTCGCCCATGCCGGCAACAACGGCCTGTCCTTTGCGCCCGACACGCTCACCTTCAACTCCATCCAGGGGGCGCCTCTGCTCATCGTGGGGCGCATCCCCCGTTCCTGACGTCACCTGCGCCGCTCGGGCCCGGTCCGCCGCCTGGTGCGTCCGCCATCGCGCCCTGGCGGCCCCTCAGGGAATTCCAGGGCGGGTCAATTTCCCTAGGAGAGGCACAGCGCGGTTACTGCTGGACGTGACTCGCTCGCTGAACGCTGACGTCACAGGCACTTAGGGCCTGGCACCCCATTTGCTCCATTACCTCTGGGGGACCCCTAAACATGAAGAAGTGGTTCATCACCCTGGCGCTCGCGACGGCGGAGACGCCATGACGTACCTCATGGTCGAGCGGCGGGAGCAGCGCACCGGCATCGAGGGCGACGACGGGCGCCCACTGGTGTGGCGGCGGCGAAGCGAGCGCGACCGGGAGCTGTGCAGTCACTACTGTGCCGAGCACGATCATCGGTGGGGACACCGCCATCGGCGCTGCCTCCAGCATGAGGTGACGCCGTGCGGGGAGACCCGCACGCCTTGAAGCGGGCCGACCTGATCGAGGCGTGGAAGGCGTGGCGGAAGGCGCAGGGATGAAGCGCACGGTGGTTGACCCGGCCAAACCGGACCAGCATTTCGTCGCGGACGGCACGGTCGAGGCATGGGACCCCGTGACCCGCGTTCTGAAATTGGCGCTCGATGGGCGACGTCTCGTCGTTGCTCCGGACCTGGTTCTGACCTTCGAACAAGGCCAGCGCGTGACCGTGAGCGGCCACGGCACGGAGAAGGAATGGACGGTTACCAAGGTCGTCCATCGCGAGCCCGATTCCTTCTGGGGTTGGAGCGCAGGACGCCCGAAATCGCCGTAACGTTTCGCGAACCGCTCACGCGTTCGACCTATCGTCGCCGTCGAGGACAGGTCCCATGGACCAACGGCGCTTCGAATGCTAGCGTCGAGGCATTCATGGACCCCGCGCCGCCGAACTGGGAGTTCTTTGCTGACAGCACAGTCGAGGCATGGGACCCGATCACGCGCGTCCTGACATTGACGGTCAATGAGCGGCGTTTCGTCGTCTCTCCGGACATTCGTCTGACACTCGACAAAGGTCAGCGCGTGATGTTGAGCGGGTACGGTGCGGGGAACGAATGGACGGTCACACAGGTCCTCCGTCGATCCCAGTTCGAGCGGGCGCCTCGGGACATGATTGCGGCGAGCGCAATCCCGATTCGGCGCCGGCAGGGCGTCCTCGTTTCCGACTCACTCCAACGGTGGGCACCAAAACCCTAACCAACTTGCCGACCCCGGACCCCGGGCCGGCCCAACGGTTCATTCCCCCAGGGGAATCAACCATCGGCAGCCAATCTCCCTGATTTGATCGCGTGATCGGCCCGCCGGTTTCCTCGCGGCGGCGGTCGCCGGTATGGTCGGGGCCGATGGCGGCCAAGGGCAGCGCGGGGGAGCGACCAACGCGAGCGACAGCCGGGTCCTCGCGGCGAAGGCCGCCGAGGAAGCGGCCGCCGTGAAGCAGACAGTGACGAGCGGGAAGCTCCCCGCGTATTAGGGCTAGAAGCCGCGCTCCCCTCGCCAGCGCTTGATCCAGCCCGCGTGCTGGGCCTCGTGCGTGCTGCGGAGGCCCGCGTCGCCGTAGAGCGACGGGTCCAGCGCGCGCGGGGTAGCGGCCGCGATCGCGTCGACGAGCCGCGTCCACGACGTCTGGAGCTCCCACCGCGCCTGGGCGAGGGACAGCCCCCGCCGCCCAGTATAGGCGATCGCGTTATAGGCCTCGGCCTGCTCATCGGTCATGCGCCACGCCGAGTCGTGGCCGGCGGAGATCCGCGTCACCTCGCTCGCGCGGACGTCGTCCCACAGCGCCAGGTGCCCCAGGTGGTCCTTGACCGACCAGCCGTCGATCGACGGATCGGTCATCTGCGCGTCGGTGAGACCGTGGATGGCCGCGAGCAGCCCCTCGCGCATCTCGCGGTAGTGCCGGAGCAATGCGTCCCGGTCTTCCATGCCTGCCTCCTGCGTGCTGCGGCGGGTTGTTTGCGGGCGCCTGGCCCCCGTCATGTATCGTCTCACGCCCACGCGAGGCCGGGCTATCCTGGGTGGGGAAGATGACGCGACAAAACCGATCCCCCCATGGGACCCGACCGAGAAGGGGCTGTATGTCGACTACCCCCTACCACCGACCCTCGGCCACGACGACAGCCGGCGGTGTCAGCAGTTCCGAAACGTGGCGGCTGGACCGTGTCGGTCTCTCCACGGGTTTCGCGGTCGGAATCTTCTGATCGCCGACCCCCTGTCCACCAAATCCTGGGATCTCCAGTTCGCCCTGTCCGGGCACAAGGAGTACATGAACATGAAACCAAAGAACACAATCTGCCTGTGGTTCGACAAGGACGCGCATGAGGCGGCGCGCTTCTACGCCGCCACCTTCCCGGATAGTAAGGTGACCGCTGTTCACAAGGCGCCCGGTGACTACCCGAGCGGCAAGGAGGGCGATGTGCTGATGGTGGAGTTCACCGTTCTGGGCATTCCCTGCCTCGGCCTCAATGGAGGACCGGAGTTCAGGCACAGCGAGGCCTTCTCCTTCCAGATTGCGACGGACAATCAGGAAGAGACGGACCGTTACTGGAACGCGATCGTCGGCAATGGCGGCAAGGAAAGCCAGTGCGGTTGGTGCAAGGATCGCTGGGGCCTCTCCTGGCAAATCACCCCGCGTGCGCTAACCGATGCGCTCGCGGCGGGTGGCGGCGAGGCGAAGCGCGCTTTCGAGGCGATGATGCCGATGAAGAAGATCGACGTCGCCACGATCGAGGCAGCGCGGCGGGGCTGACGTCCCGGCCGGCCCGGGTACGGGCAGTCTAGTGCCAGAAAGCTCGCCGCTCTCCCCTAACCCGCAGCCACTAAAGAGAACTCGCCCCCCTACGGACGGTTCCCGAGCGGGATTCGAACCCGCGTTTAGGCCTTGAGAGGGCTGGGACATGCTCTGCTGCGACGCGGAGTTACGGGGCGGTTGCCACCGGCGGTTGCCACGGCGTGTTCAAGTTCGAGTGGTTTGTAACTCAACCCGTCCAAACTCTCTCCCCTGCAGGGCTCGAGGGTACGCACAATCACGCATTCTCCAAGAACTCGACCTCGTAGTGCCGGACGGCGTTCGAGGGCAAAAACCCAACGTGTTCCTCTCCCGACGTCGTCGCCGTGGCGGAGAGCGCCACCGCCCTCCTCCGCCTCGACGCGAACACCGCCCTGGCAGACGTACCACCTCCCGCGCGGCCGTCCACACGTCCTACCGCACGTCCTCAGCAACGGGCTCGAGGGAGAGGCGTTCCAGCGGAAGTCCGCGCTCGCGCCAGCCTTCCAGTCCGCCGGCCAAGGGACGGATCCGGGTGATCCCTCGGCGCTTGAGCAGCAGCGCCACCCGGGCGCTCGTCGCCTCGTTCGGTCAGCTGCAGTAGAGCACCACATCGCGGTCTCGAGGCAGGTCCACCCGGCCCTGCTCCACGTCCTCAGTCACGAGGCGGACGGCACCCGGCAGCGCATAGGGCGTGAGCCCGACATCGACGGCGCTACGGAGATCGACGATGAGCGGCCTGTCGCCGGTGGCGAGTTGGCCCTTCAGCTCGTCGGGCGAGATTCGGGCGATCCTCAGGCTGCGGAGGAAGCGCTGACGCTGGATCCACTTGGCGACGACATACCCGACGATGACCAGACCCAGCGTCACGGCCACGGCTGCGCCCAGCTGACCGGCCCGGGTGACCACCCGCTCGACCGCCTGTCCGGCTCCGTAGCCCAGGCCCATCCATGCGCCGGCCCAGAAGAAGGCCCCCATCGCGCTATAGAGGGAGAATCGGAGCACCCCGACGCCCACCATGCCAGCGAGCGGCGGCCCCACCGTGCCGAGGCCGGGGACGAACTTGGCGAACAGGAGAAACCGCACCCCGTGACGAAGGAAGACCTCCTCCGTTCGGCGGACGCACGAGTCCGGCTCGAGGGATACGCGGCACAGCAGCCCAAGCACCCGGGCGCCGCGCGATCGACCGAGGGCATACCAGATGAGATCGGCCAAGAGCGTGGCCAGGACCCCGAGACCCACCGCGCCGGGCAGGCTCAGGCGGCCGGTGGCGGCCAGCCCGCCGGCCGCCATCAGGACCGGGGCGGCCGGAATGGGCACGCCCAGCTGGTCCGCGAGCACGTACAGGAAGAGCAGGATCTCGCCGTGCTGGACGACCACGGCCAGAACGTCGCTCACGCGCGTGGCCTCGCCGCCACACCACTTCGGCGGATCGGTGCCCGCGGGAATTGGCTCATCGCGCCTCGTGCACCACTCCCTGATGCCTGCGAAGGAGGCCGTCCGGCTGCATCGGTAGATCCCGGCTCCTCGCGCATCATCCTGATCGCGACGACGCGGAAGTCAATGGCCACGCACGCCGCCTTAGGGGTTGTGGACGCACGTCTCTCTCCTGCACGCTCATGGCGTGGGCCTCAAAGGGGCCCAGGAGACCGCCGTAACATCCGCTCCTCGGTCCCCGACTCGCGCGCGACTCGCTGTCGCGCGAGCGACCTCGACTAGCCGCCAAGACGCCGGGTCCAGACCACGAGCGCCTCGAGGAGTTGCCGGATCCGCGTGCGTGATCCCTCGTCGACAAGTCGGCCGTGGGCGTCGAAGCGCTGGGCCGCGTTCGAGAGCATCACCTCGGGCCGGTTCACTGGATGCATGTTGAAGAAGACGAATGTCTGGCGCACTGTGCGCGGCGGTCCCAAAGAAGCCCGACGACGCCCCCATGATCGCGACCGGCTTGCCGTCCCAGGCGTTGTCGCTGTACGGCCGCGAGGCCAGTCGATGGCGTTCTTCAAGACGCCGGGGACGGAGTAGTTGCACTCGGGCGTGGCAATCAGGATCGCGTCCGCCTCGCGAATGTGGGCCTTGAGCTCGACGACCCGGGCGGGAAGCAGTCGCTCGGCGTCCTCGTTGAACGGCGGGAGCATCGAGGACGTCCACCTCGAGGACGAGCGTGAACAGGAACCCGGTACGGATCTCGGGCATGCATTGTGCCCCCGCCGAGCGCTCGGATTCAGCATTTCTCAAACCAACTTCTCCCACGTCAAGACGGCGATGACATGTCTTCCGTCCGCGCGGTGGATG
>CAVXVV010000070.1:0-22079 GCA_963765195.1 uncultured Candidatus Rokubacteria bacterium | reverse complement strand
GAGTTGTCAGAGAACAAACTGAACCGATGTGATGACTCTGGGGGTGGATACACTGGGGATGGTGAACTCTTGCTCTGCAAGGTGAAGCACAGGGCGCTCGCTCCGCCTTGACGGAACGGGGGCGCCGGCTCTGGGCCGCCACGGAGGCGGGGGCGGCCGGGCGGGGAGGGGTCAGCGCGGTGGCCGGCGCGACGGGGATTGCGTACTCGACCATCAGGCGCGGGCTGCAGGAGTTGGCGCTCGGGGGCGAGCGCCGCCCCGGGGCGCGTGCGGCGCCGGGCGGCGGGCGGAAGCGCACTCGACAGGATCCGACCCTGCTCGCGGATCTCGAAGGGTTGGTGGAGCCGACGGCGTCGGGCGATCCGGGTCGCCCCTGCGCTGGACCTCGAAGAGCGTGCGCCAGTTCGCCGGGCCCTGCAGCGGATGGGCCATGCCGTCAGCCGGCAGCTGGTGGCCGAACTCCTGGCGGCGGCCGGCTACAGCCTGCAGGCCAACCGCAAGACCCGCGAGGGCACCACGCATCCGGACCGCGACGCCCAGTTCCGCTACATCAACCGTCAGGTCCGCCGGTTCCAGAGGCGGCCCAGCCCGTCATCTCCGTCGATACGAAGAAGAAGGAACTGGTGGGGATTTCAAGGCGCCGGGCGCCCAGTGGCGCCCGAAAGGGCAGCCCGAGCCGGTCCGGGTCCATGACTCATCATTCCCGAGAAGGGCAAGGCCATTCCGTACGGGGTCTACGATCTCACCCGGAACGCCGGGTGGGTCAGCGTCGGGATCGACCACGACACGGCGAGCTTCGCGGCGCGGACGATCCGTCGGTGGTGGCAGAAGATGGGCCGTCCCCGCTATGGGCGCGCTCGCTCGCTGCTCATTACCGCGGACGCCGGAGGGAGCAATGGTCCGCGGGTCCGCCTGTGGAAGTGGGAACTGCAGCAGCTGGCCACCCGTACCGGCCTTGCGATTACCTTGTTGCACTTCCCTCCGGCACGAGCAAGTGGGCAAGATCGAGCACCGGCTCTTCTCCTACATCAGCACGAACTGGAGGGGGCAGCCGCTGGTGAGCCTCGCAGCGATCGTCAACCTGATCGGCGCCACGCGCACCGCGGCCGGGCTGCGGGTGCGGTGTGAACTGGACCGTGGGACCTATCCCAAGGGACAAGATGTCTCCGCCGCCCAGATGGCCACGCTCCACCTCGTCCCGCATGCCTTCCATGGCGACTGGAACTACACGCTCCACCCACGCCGCAAACGGCGCTGACTCGTCCAATGCGGCGTGAAGCCGAGCGAGCGCAGCGCGGCGACGAAGCCCCGGGTGTCGTAGCCCTTGTCGGCGCCCACGGTGGCGCCCCGGCCACGCTTCATGCCATCGCCACTGCCGCCTCTCGCTCGGCGATCCCCGTCGCCTGGGTCACGCGGGTGTCCACCACCAGGCCGTTGCGGTTCTCCATCAGGACGTGGCCCTGGTAGGCGAGCTTGGCTTCGTTCCCGTGACTTTGCGGCTCAGCCGGGCTTCCGGATCGGTGGTCGAGGCATGGGTGTCGTTCGACCGCCGCTCGCCGTGGAAGTCCACCGTCGGGTTGCCCGGATCATCCGGCGGCGGGGCCGGCTCCCCTTCTTCTTGAAGCTCTTGAGGCCGGCCCAGGCCTCGATCAGCGTGCCGTCCACCGTGAAGTGCTCGCCCGACAGGAGCTGGCGGCCCTGCGCCTGGGCCAGCACCCGCTCGAAGAACGCCCGGGCGATGTCCCCCCGGAGCAGCCGCTCCCGGTTCTTGGTGAAACGGTGGGGTCCCAGACCGGATCATCCATGCTCAGGCCCACGAACCAGCGGAAGAGCAGGTTGTAGTCGAGCTGCTCCATGAGCTGCCGCTCGCTCCGCACCGAGTAGAGCATCTGCAGCAGCAAGGCCCGGAGGAGCTGCTCGGGCGGGATCGACGGGCGGCCCGGTCGGGGGGTACAGCCGGGCGAACTCGGGCGACAGCTCCCGGAGCGCGGTGTCGACCATCGTGCGGATCGCCCGCAAGGGGTGGTCGGCCGGGACCCGCTGCTCGGGAGCCACGTAGCTGAACATCGCATCCGGATGCCGATCGTCGCCGCGCATGCGCCCCTCCTGGTTGCTCTTGAGAGTGGCATGCGCGCCGATCGCTTCCGTGTTTTTCAGCATCCTGCTAGTGTCCTGAGTCCGAAATTCGATGACAAAAGCGCGCGACGCTGGCGAGGATCTCGTCGGCCGTCTTGGTCCACACGAAGGGCTTCGGCGCTTCGTTGTAGACGTCGAGGTATCGGTCGATGGCCGCCTCGAGTTCGCGGGTGCTGCGGTGGACGCCGCGCCGGAGCTGCTTCTCCGTGAGCACGGCGAACCAGCGCTCGACCAGATTGAGCCACGAGCGCCCTTCGGCGTGAAGTGCAGATGATAGCGCGGCGTTTCGCGAGCCACCGCTGGATCAGGGCCGTCTTGTGCGTCGCGTAGTTGTCCAGGATGAGATGGACGTCCAGGTCCTCGGGCACCGCGGCGTCGATCGTGTCCAGGAACTTCCGGAACTCGATCGCGCGATGCCGCCGATGCCGTTGGCCGATCACGCGCCGCTCTGGGTGTCGAAGGCCGCGAAGAGCGACGTGGTGCCGTGGCGCCGGTAGTCGTGGGTGCGCCGCTCGACCTGCCCGGGCGCATCGGCAGCAGCGGCTGGCTGCGATCCAGGGCCTGGATCTGGGCCTTCTCATCGACGCACAGCACCAGCGCCTTGTCCGGCGGGTTCAGATACAGCCCGACGATGTCCCGGACCTTGTCGATGAACAACGGATCCGGCGACAGCTTGAAGGTCTCGCTGCGATGCGGCTGCAGGCTGAAGGCGCGCCAGATCCGACTGACCGTGCTCTGGCTCATGCCACACTGCCGCGCCATCGCGCGGGTGCTCCAGTGCGTCGCATCCCGCGGCGTGGTCTCCAGGGTCAACGTGACGACGCGCTCCACCTCCGCATCGCTGACCGTGCGCGGCGCTCCGGGCCGCGGCTCATCGAGCAACCCGTCGAGCCGCTTCGCGACGAAGCGACTCCGCCACTTGCCACGGTCTGCTTGGTCACGCGCAGCTCGCGCGCCACCGCGGTGTTCGTCTTCCCGGCCGCGCATCCCAGGATCAGGCGCGCGCGCAGGCCGTCGCTTGCGCCGTCGTCGGACGGCGGGCCCAGTCCTCCAGCGCCGCGCGTTCGTCGCGCTCAACATCACCGCCGGATCGGTCGACCGATCGGCGCATAGGCGTTCTCCTTTCTACTCGGAGAACGCATGGGATCGCCAGTCGGTTCCACGAACTTCGGACTCAGGACACTAGTGTCCTGAGTCCGAGATTCGATGACAAAAGCGGGCGACGCTGGCGAGGATCTCATCGGCCGTCTTGGTCCAGACGAAGGGCTTCGGCGCTTCGTTGTACACGGTGAGGAAGCGGTCGATGGCCGCCTCGAGGTCGCGGGTGCTGCGGTGGACGCCGCGCCGGAGCTGCTTCTCGGTGAGCAAGGCGAACCAGCGCTCGACGAGATTGATCCAGGACGCGCCCTTCGGCGTGAAGTGCAGATGATAGCGCGGGCGCTTCGCGAGCCACCGCTGGATCAGGGCGGTCTTGTGGGTGGCGTAGTTGTCCACGATGAGATGGACGTCCAGGTCCTCGGGCACCGCGGCGTCGATCGTGTCCAGGAACTTCCGGAACTCGATCGCCCGATGCCGGCGATGACGTTGGCCAATCACCCGGCCGCTCTGGGTGTCGAAGGCCGCGAAGAGCGACGTGGTGCCGTGGCGCTTGTAGTCGTGGGTGCGGCGCTCGACTTGTCCGGGTCGCATCGGCAACAGCGGCTGACTGCGATCCAGGGCCTGGATCTGGGCCTTCTCATCCACGCACAGCACCAACGCCTTATCGGGTGGGTTCAGATAGAGGCCGACGATGTCCCGGACCTTGTCGATGAACAGCGGATCCGGCGACAGCTTGAACGTCTCGCTGCGATGCGGCTGCAAGCTGAAGGCGCGCCAGATCCGGCTCACGGTGCTCTGGCTCAGGCCGCACTGCCGGGCCATCGCGCGGCGTGCTCCAGTGCGTCGCGTCGCGCGGTGTCGTCTCCAGGGTCAACGTCAGGGCGCAAGAACTCCATCCACCATCCTTTCGTTCTGCCTGAGCCTGTGAAAGACTCTTGCGTCAGACCGCAAGACAGAGGGGAGCCATTGTGATCAGGTGGGCAGGAAGGGCGATCGCGGCATGGTTCCCCACGTCCAAGCGGACCTGATCGGCGAGAATCTCTGCCTGCGCCAGCAACTGGTCGTGCTGCAACGCCGGACGCCGCGGCCGCGGTTGCGTGCCGGCGACCGCCGGTTCTGGATTCTCGCTTGTCGGTGGGTTCCCCGATGGCGCCAGTTTCTCCTCGTGGTTCAACCGACGAGCGCGCTCGGCTGGCATCGCAGGGGATGGACGGCCTCTGGCGAGAGCGGTCCCGACGAGGAACGCGAGGTGGGCGGCCCCCCGTATCGCGGGAGAGCTGCGGACTCTCATCCGGATGATGGCCCCGAGAATCTCCTCTGGGGACACCGCCGCGTCCAGGCCGAACTCGGGCGGCTGGGGTTCACGGTGTCGGCTCGGACCGTCGCGACGTATATGCGCAAGGCCCTACGACGGCGTCCCGTCACCCAGCTGGCGGGAGTTCTTGACGCGCCATGCCAAGGACATCTGGGCGTGCGACTTCTTCGGGGTGCGGACGGTGTTCTTCACGACGCTGTACGTCTTCTTCGTGATGCACCACGAGACTCGACAGATCCTGCAGGTTCGGGTGACCCGACATCCTACCGCCGACTGGGCGGCCCAGCAGGTCGTGGACGCCTGCGGCTGGGATCGAGACCCGCCGCGGTATCTCATCCGTGACCGGGACAGCCGGTTCGGCGAAGCGTTTGATCGGCGCGTGCGAGGACTCGGGGTGAAACAGATCCGGACACCGGGAAAGCGCCGCGGGCGAACGCGCTCGCCGAGCGGTGGGTCCGATCGGCGAGGACCGAGTGTCTGGATCAGTGTTCATCCTCAACGAGCGCCATCTTCAGCGCGTGCTGGACGAGTACGTCGCCTACTTCAATGCGTGGCGACCCCATCGGGGGCTGGGCCAACGCGCGCCGTGCGGATCGGCTCCGCGGCCCAGTCCAACCCGACAGGCCGGATCATTGGGCGGCCGGTGCTCGGGGGCCTGCATCATGTGTATCACCATGCAGCCTGATGGTCGGATGGAGTTGTTGCGCCCTACAGGGATCATGCCGGCCATCATCGATCAGGCCGGCCGAAAGTCAATGTTGACGAGGCAGACGCAATAAGTAGAAGGCACAGGGTCATCATCACGTTGAGATTGTCCGGATCAGGTCTGATAGATCAACCACTTGCCCGTCGGTTGGAGTTTTGGCGAAGGACAGGTCTCACCGCGGGGTGCCCACGTCCGGCGGACGACGGGTCGCCGGGAAACGCCGCTTTCGTCCTCGAAGACGAGCCAGGCGCGCTGGCGGCGAGCGTTTTTTTTACGGCCGGCCACCGGCGCGCCACCCACCGTCGCGTCGCCGCTTCGTCGCGCTCCAGTGCCCGCCGCGCCGGCCGCTGCAGCGACCACTGCAGTGTCCGCAGCAGGTACCACACATGCCCCGGGTGATACCGCACGCCGGTGAGGGTGCTTGATGCGCCTCGGCCACCCGGGGCAGGGTCCACAGGTCTGTGGGGAACCCGTGGGCCCGCGGGCCTTCGCGCAAGGCCATGTCCACGCGCGCCAGTTGCTGATGGTCCAGCCGCGGCCGCCGGCCCAGCCGCCCCGCGGCCTTCAAGCCCGCCCGCCCCTCCTCCGCTTCCAGGTCTGGTACCAGTGATGCTCCGTCTGGCGACTGACCCCAAACGTCGCCACCACCGTCGCCTGCGACGCTCCGCGGGCGAACAAGCGCGCCGCCTTGAACCGGCGTGCCTCCAGCGCGGGGATCTCCCGCTTCCTGGCGATGCTTCAACATGGCATCGTCGCCCATGAAGCCCGTCATGTTATTTCACGAGGCTCGTTAAATGGAAGGGACAACCGCCAACGTCGCGTCTGAAGGAAGGCCGCCGCGCACGCAATCGAGCACGGCTCGACGTTCCGATCCCGACGCATTCCCTCCGGGCTCGTGCGGTGGCTCGCGGCGCGCGGTGGCAGCGTCCGGCTATGGTTGCCGTCCGCACCCGGGATGCCCACAGTCGCATGGTCCGGACGTCACGGTCCCGTGCTGTTCACACTGGGCGCTGCAAAAGCGGATGGCTGTCGGTGCGGCTGTCGCAGGTGCATGGGTATGGGCACATTTCATGGCCGTCTCCTCTGTAGGATGTGTGAGAGCCGTGCTCGCCCTCATTGCGCTCGCATCGATAGGTGCAAGCGCTATACCGGAGGTGCGCTCTGCTCCTAGCCGGGACGTTTTGCGGTACACGCGTCAGGGTGTCGCGTAGGCGACAGACTGTCGAGGCTTGCACCTCCAACCGCCGGGACAAGTCGGCGCCGTCGAGTTGACCGATCGAGGCACCTGGGTCTCTCGTCCGCTCGTGCCCGGAGAGCCATCCGGCAGGACTGAAGCCATGCTCGGCCCCGACCGACGGTCCTGTTCGCCGATCCCATGGAGAACAAAGATCGCGCCTCTGCGTTGCTCGAGGACTCATGGTTCCTCGGGCGCACGATGGGCCTCCTCGGGTGGGACCGCTGTCCGGAAGCGACGTCGCCTCACATTCGCGTTCGCGTCTGACGATGGAGTCGGTAGCGTCAGGCGTCGCTGGACCAGCTCGCCGTGCGTGTTTCCGTCGGACCTCGCGATGGCTCGTTCGAGCAGCCGTGAATCGCCGAGAATGCGCGCCGATTCCTGCGAGAGTGTGGCTGCGAAGTCTGGCTGCGGCCCAATCGGCGAGAGCCGCTGACGCCACACCGCGGATTCAGCGAAGTGCGTCCGAGCGCGTCGAACAAATCCATGGCGGTGGGAGCGGCCACACCGATGGAGACGGACAGCGAATCCGCCTCGGCTCTCGCGACGTGCCAGAACCCGGAAGGCACATATAGCCAATCCCCCGGAGCCAGATCGCACCGCATCACCAGCGAGGTCTCTTTCTCATACGCCATGTCCGCCGGGATGGCATCGAGCAAGGGGGAGGGTCTCACGGTATTCTCGCGCAGGAGGTATCGCTTCATCCCGACTGTCTGGACGATGAACACCTCCTCCGCATCGTAGTGCCAGCCGAAGCTCGTGTGCTGTTGTGGCGTCGCGTAGAGTTGGATCGCGACCGGGGCGCCAAAGTCCGCGACAAAGTCCGATGCGAGCCTCTCAGGCCGGGATCACGCCGCTCGGCGTGTCTCGCGACGAGGCTGTACCCCGCCTTGAATAGGTCAATGGCTTCGCCGTCGGTTCGCGGATCGAGTCCCCGCCAGAGACGCCCGTCCCGAACTGCCAAGAGGTCGGATGCCTCGATCGGGGCAGGACTTGCCAGAAGATGTCCCATGACAGCAAGGAGGCGGCCTGGGGAGCCCCCAGTGCGACCGAATACGGCTTATGGAGGTAGAACTCTCTGAAAAACTCCGCCCGGGATATGGTCCCGAGCCAAGACTCGAGCATGATGGCCTCCGCCGGCGGCCTGCCGGTCGCCAGCCCGATCAACCGACCACTGGGGTTACCCTGCCGCAGCGTTCCTTGCCGGAGCGCTCGGGACCACATCAGCACTCTTGGCTCCGTCGGGTACGAGGCGCCAAGGATGGAAGCGAGATGGTACGGCCGAGCCCGCGGTCAGGAGACGCATCCGTGGCTTCCGTGGCGCGGCGACTGCCGTCACCAAGGCAGTGCGTGGCTGGGGATGGATCAGGTCTCCCGGGCTCCGCCTGGGCCTTCTTGATATTCCTTCGTCGCGCCCGTCGTTGCGCGGGAGTGGGCTTCATCGCTTCCGGGACGTTCGGCCTGGGCTGGGCTCGAAAGCGATCGCCCGAGACGTGCACAGGCTTCGATCCGAGGGTCTCCAAGAGGTCTCGGACGCTGGTGGTGTCGGGAATGAGCGCGCCGTCCTCGACGTGCGCGTGCTGCTTGCTGACCAGCCATGCCTGGTCGTCCCAGGACCCCCTGGAGCGTTTACCCGCGACCCGCTGGAGTCCCCCCTTTTGCCCGACGTCATGCGTGCGAAACGTCGTGAACTGTCCCTTCGGCCTCACTTCAATGTGATAGTATGCGCCCTCTCCGGTGGATCCGGGCTTGGCGCGCCTCCCGCCTTCCCGCTGAGCGCGCGCGTGAGCCCTCGATGACATGTCCTGCCACGCCCGCTGAGCCTTCCGAATGTTTTTCTGGGCGGCCTGCCGTTGCCTCTCGGTCGTCATCGCGTCGCATCCTTCTGGACCTGGTTGGTCGAGCGGCCTCCGGACACCGGACATCGCGATCGCCGCTGAGCACCGACGTGGACCCTGTCACGAGGAGACGAAGTATCTCGGCCCGACGGCCCGGCCGTTTGATTCGCGGTGCGCCCGCTTGATCGGCAACTCGGAGAAGTTCGCGGGGTGCGAGGCTGTCCGGCTAGCGGCTCTCGTCCGCGGCGTCGCGCTCGAGTTGCCAGCGGCGCCGATCGCGTTCGTGCAGTAGCTCCTGCGAGCTGCGCACCTCAGCGTCCGATGCCCGCTCCACGCCGAGAGCCCGGCCGATCTCATCGACGACATCCTGATCGGGTGTGGCCACCGTGCCTCCCACGGCCTCCTCGCCCGCGCTCTCCGCGCGGCGCCAATCGGCGTCCACGTCTCCGCCGGAGAGGGCCGGGCTTGTCGCGCGCCGCGTGGTGGCCTCGCGCAAGAGTTCCTCGGCGTCGGCCGGGGGCTCAGTTGCCCAGGTTGGGGCGTGCGTTGCTTCTTTGCCTTCCGCTTCATTGGTGCCTCCTCCCGTGAGCAGTCTGTGCAAGGGGAGTGCCATCGACGGGCAGCCGGGGCCGGCCCGAGGGGGGCGGCGGCGGAACGACCGATCGGACGGTGCGACAATGACATTGGGTAGTGGCTGGCGGCGCTGAGGTCGAGCGGACCTGTGTTACGTACCGCTCCATTATCCCTGGTGCGCATCCATCGGATGCCGGGGTCGGCCAGCAATGCGTCGCGGTGTGTCCGCGGCCCGTGAAGGTGCGCCACCTGTCCTTCGCCAAGAGTCCATCCGGCGGGTAAGTGGCTGATCGATCAGCTGTGCCTTCTATTTACTCCGTCCGTCTCGTCACGTTGACTTTCGGTCGGCCTGATCGATGATGGCCGGCATGATCCCCCTGATCCTCACAGGCCTCCTCCGTGGTGTCCGGACTCAGCGCTCCCTCGTGCTCGAGAACCTCGCGTTGCGGCACCAACTGGTCGTCCTCCAGCGCACCGCGCCGCGTCCACGGCTGCGAACCGCCGACCGCCTGTTCTGGGTCCTGCTGTCCCGCCTGTGGCGCGGCTGGCCGGATGGCGTCTCCATTGTCCAACCCGCCACCGTCATTCGCTGGCAGCGGTCCGGCTTCAAGCTCTTCTGGACCTGGAAGAGCCGCCGGAACGGGCCCGGCCGTCCGGCTGTCGCCCTGGAGATCCGAGCGCTCATCCGACAGATGTCCAAGGCGAACCCCCTGTGGGGCGCGCCGCGGATTCACGGGGAGCTTCAGAAACTCGGCGTCGAGATCTCGCAGGCGGCGGTCTCCAAGTACGTGGTCCGCCCTCGGAGGCCGCCATCGCAGACCTGGCGGACCTTTCTCGACAACCACCTGGGAAACCTCGTTTCCGTGGACTTCTTCGTCGTGCCCACCGTGCTGTGCAAGGTCTTGTTCGTCTTCGTGGTCCTGGCGCACGAGCGGCGGCGCGTCGTCCACATCAACGTCACCGACGCCCCCACCGCCCACTGGACGGCCCAGCAACTCGTGGAGGCGTTCCCCTGGCAGACTGCCCCGCGATACCTCCTGCGCGATCGCGATGCGGTGTACGGGGTCGCGTTCTCGAGGCGCGCGCAGTCCATGGGGATCCACGAAGTCAAGACGGCGGCTCGGTCGCCTTGGCAGAATCCGTACGTGGAACGGCTCATCGGCACCCTCCGCCGCGAGTGTCTCGACCACGTCGTGGTGCTGAACGAAACCCATCTGCGTCGCCTGCTGAGCGGGTACCTCATCTACTACCACGGGGCCCGAACACACCTCTCCCTGGAGAAGGACGCCCCGGAGCCCAGACCGGTGGAGCACCTTGACGACGGCAGGATCGTCGAGACCCCCATGGTCGGCGGCCTCCATCATCGTTACAGTCGGCGAGCGGCGTAAGCGCCTGTCTGCGGGCTGTTCCGCCTACATCGACGGCGCCGGTCGGTGCGTGCGCCTCGGTGTCGCTGGAACCCACTCCTCGGTGGCTCCGCGCGGAGCCAAGGTGGTCCACGCTGGGTGTCCGTCGTATCAGAAGGCCCACGACCAAGGACCGCCGCCGGTCCCAAGGTACCTGAATCGACTAAATGGAAGGGACAGCCGCGCATTGTTCGTACTTGTCGCGAAGCTCCTTCGGGGTGAGAGGCCGGGACGCATCCCCCCGCGGCGCCGACCCGAGCCGCGAAAGACGTTGCCCATCCGCCAGGGTGACGGTCAGCTCGCTCAGCAGATCCTTCTTATCTCCCTTCACGCCGGGGTGCGCGTCGACACGGATCCGGGACATCAGGCGCTGGATCCCGGGGCGCTGGACCATGTCGTCGCCGAACTGCCGGAGGGTCACCTCCCCGTCCAGGGCGGCCGCCGCCAAGCAGTACTCCATGCTGAACTTGCCTTCCAGGCCCGTCCGCGGTCGCGCGTGAACCAGGATCCGCCGCACGACATCGGCCACGCGACAGTGGATTATCTCGATGCCGGCCGCCGACACGCCCTCCTCCACCAACTCGAGCATGAGGTCGATCGCCGTGTGGGTTTCCCCGCAGCTCGGGTACTTCTTCAGGTTGACGCCGGGCGTCTCCAGCTCTCACGGTTCGCCCAGATCCTCGAGCACGACCGCCCGCCCGCGGGTGAGGTCCTCGCCGAAGACCGCGAAGACCCCGAGGGGCCCGTCCAGCACGTCGGGGCTGGCCGAGAACCCTTCGCGAGCCAGCAGCACGCACAGGACACCGGCGCGAGCGGCATGGCCGGCGTGGAAGGGCTTGGTCATCGTGCCGAAATTGATCCGCCCCGGGGGGCCAGGACATGCCGGGGCCGCATCCGCACGTGCCAGACGCCCAGGTCACGGCACGCCTCGTCGAAGGCGTCCCTTCAACCGGGGCTCCAATCCGCTCACGCTGGGACGACGCGGAACGCACGCGTTGGCGACGTGAGAATGTCGCAGCCCGACTCGGTCACGACGACCGTTTCGCTGAGGGCCACCCCACAGACTCCTGGGATGCGGGCGGCGACCGGCATGTGAAACACCATGCCCACCTTGAGTTCCGCGTCGACCCCCTCGGCGATGTACGGCGTCAGGCCCTCCCACCAGTTCGGGGGCAGACTCAAGCCCACGTGGTAGGCGTACGCGCCCTGAAAGTAGATCTCGTCGCGAATCCGGGCGAACCCTGGGCGGACCGCCGTCGCGACGTCGTGCGCGGTCCGACCGGCCCGGATGTTCGTCAGCAGGAGATCCAGGGTGGTCTCCACGCCGTCGACGAGGCGCGCGACCGTGGCGGACGGCGCGCCGACCACGGCGGAGCGCATGACCGGCGCGCTGTACCGCTGATACGCGCTCGCGAACTCGAGGAAGACCGTCTCGCCGACGTCGATCCGGCGACGCTTGAAGGTCGTATGCACGAGCGACGACATCAGGCCCTTGGCGACGAAGGGCTGGGTGCTCACGTACTCGCTCCCGGCGCCGATCATCGCCGCATACCCCGCCCGGGCGACGTCGTTGTCCGTGCACCCCGGCTGGATCGCGTCCAGCGCCGCGTCGATCCCGAGGATGGTGATCCGCCCGGACTCCCGCAGGTACGCGAGCTCGCTCGGAGACTTCACGACACGCTGCGCGTAGATCAGGTCGGAAGCATCGACGAAAGCGGCGCCCGGCAGCGCCTTTCGCAAGGCTTCGTAGACCGCGACCGGTAGACTCGGGCGGGCGAGCTCCACTCCGATCGTCACCGCGCGGCGTTGGCCTGCGAGATCGTGCACGATCGCTACGGTCTGCGGGGGGACACCCTCCGGCTGGTACCAGCGGTACGGCTGGAGTTCCTCGAGCCAGCTTGTCAGTTCGGCTCCCGGGATCTCGTGCTCCACGAGCTGCAGGATCTGCCGCCCAGCCTGGGCGATCGCCAGGCAGGTGTACGACTCCGTCGCCGGGGACTGGTACCCCGTCAGGTAGCAGATGTTCGGAACGTGATGCACGAGCAGCACGTCGAGCCCTCGCCGCGCCATGTCGCGCCGCGTCTGCGCCATCCGTGCCTGGTATTCGGCAACCGGGAACGCGAGCTCCTTCGCGATGCCCTGCTGCCGCAGGGTGTCGAGATACCCACTCATCCGCGACCTCCGTGCCGGGCCGGCGCCGTCCGGTCGACGGCCGCCCACCCCGCTCACTCGGTGACCAGGCTCGGGTCCAGGGCGTCGCGCAGGGCGTCGCCGGCCAGGTTGATGGCGAGCACGAGGATCATTAGCGCGCATCCGGGAAACACGGACAGCCACCAGGCCTCGCGGACGTAGTTCCGCCCGTCCGCCAGCATGCCCCCCCACGTGACCGTCGGGGGCGGCACCCCGAGTCCGAGGAAACTCAGGCCGGATTCGAGAATGATCACTCGGCCGAGCTCGAGCGTGGCCAGGATGATTGTCGACGGCAGGAGATTCGGCAGGAGGTGCCGACCAAGGATCGTCAGATCCCGCGCCCCCGCCGCCCGGGCGGCCTCGACGAAGGCACGCTGCCGCAGCGACAGGACTTCCGACCGGGTGATGCGCGCGAACTGCACCCAGCCGCTCAAGGCGAGGACAGCGACGACGTTAGGCAGCGTGGGGCCGAGCACGCCGATGATCGCGATCGCGAGCAGAATGAACGGAAAGGCGAGCTGCGCGTCGGCCGCCCGCATGACGACGTCATCCAGCCACCCTCCGACGTAGCCGGCCGTCAGCCCCAGCGCGACGCCCACGAGCGTCGAGATGCCGACCGCCAAGAGTCCGACGACCACCGAGACCCGAGCCCCGAAGATGATGCGGCTCAGCACGTCCCGGCCGATCGGGTCGGTGCCGAGCACGTGCCCCGGATCGCCCCCCGCGACCCACGCCGGTGGGTGCAGCCGGCGCAGGAGATCGATAGCATTCGGGTCGCTCGGTCGGACCACCGGCCACAGCAGGGCGAGGCCCAGGATCGCCCCGATGACGACGAGTCCGGCCACGCCGGTCCCGCTCCGGCGGAGCCGGGCGAACGCGCGACTGCCTGACCTCCCCCGATGCACCCCGAGACCGGCTCCGAGGGTGGCGCGCGTTTCGGTGACCGCTTCCTTGGCGCGGGCGACCATGCTACCGGTAGCGGATCCGTGGATCGACGTACGTGTACGCGACATCCATCGCCAGGTTGAGCACGACCAGGAACAGCGCCGAGAGCAGCACGATGGCCTGCACCAGCGTGAAGTCGCGGGCGAAGACTGCCTGGACACTGAGCTGCCCGAGGCCCGGCCAGGCGAAGACCGTCTCCGTGATCACCGCCCCCCCGAACAGCACCCCGAACTGCAGCCCCAGCAGGGTGACGACCGGCAGGAGCGCGTTCCGGAGGGCGTGCCTGAGGATCACGGCGCCCGGCGAGAGTCCTTTCGCCCGCGCTGTCTTGATGTACTCCTGGCTGAGGACTTCGAGCAGGCTCGTGCGGACGAGCCGAGCGATCCCCGCCGCCAGGTACAGGCCGATCGTAAGGGCCGGCATGACGAGACTCGAGAAGCCGCTGCGTCCGGACACTGGGAGGACGCGGAGCTGGACGCCCAGGACCACGATCAACATGATGCCTGACCAGTAGACCGGTACCGACTGCCCGACCAGGGCGAGCAACCGGCCGGCGGCATCCACCAGCGTGTTCCGACGGACCGCCGCCACCACGCCGACGAGGCCCCCGAGCACGATCCCCAGCACCAACGACGCCAGTGCGAGTTCGGCGGTCGCGGGCAGCCGTTCCAGGATCAGCTCACCAGCCGGGCGACGGAAGCGCATGGACTCCCCGAGATCGAGGCGGAGCAGCTTCCCCACGTAGCTCAGATACTGCGCGTGCAGCGGCCGGTCGAGGCCGAGCTGGTGGCGCAGGAGGTCGATGTCGGCCTGACTGGCCGAGGGCGGTGCCATGAGTGCCGCCGGATCTCCGGTGAGCCGGACGACAAAAAAGACCACCACCGACACCACGAGCACCGTGAACAGGGCATGCGCGAGCCGGGCGGCGAGGAAGCGTCCCGTCATGGTGGAGGCCCGGGCACCGCCGAGGGACCGACCGGACGCCGGTCCCTCGGCGCCTGACAGGGACGGCTACGGCGCGAAGTCGATCTCGCTCGCGACGATCGGATGCCAGTCCCCGCTGTGGGGGATCACCCGGATCCGCCGGTTGATCCCGAACAGGTACTTGGCGTCCCAGAGCCAGACACCCGCCGCGTCCTGGACCGCGTAGGCGACCGCCTTCTGGTAGGCGGCCCCGCGCTGCTGTCGGTCCATGATCCCCACCGCGTCCTTCACCAGCCGGTCGAGTTCCGGGTTCGAGTACTGCGACCACACGCTCTCGCTCGTCAGGTACACCGTCAACGTGGTGCCGGCATCCCGATCCTCCGAGCCGACGCCGATATAGACGAGGTCGCCAATCGTCCGATTCTGCAACCGCTGGACGTATTGCGCGATCTCCAGGGGCTCCACCTTGACGGTCAGTCCCACCGCGCGGAGCTGGGAGGCAATGACCTCGGCGATCTGCGTGTCCTGGACATAGCGGCCCGACGGCGTACTGAACCGGAGTTCGAGCCCGGCCGCCCCGGCCTCTTGCAGGAGCTGCTTCGCCTTCTCGGGGTGGTATTCGGGAACTGGCAGGGTGCGGTCGTAGCCGAGGTACTCCGACGAGAGGGGACTATTGATCAGGTTCGCCTCGCCCAGCAGGAGCTGATTGACGACGGCCGCCCGGTTGATCGCGAGGCTGATGGCCTGACGGACCCGCGGGTCCTTCAGCTTCGGGTTGCCGGAGCGCGTGTTGATCTGGAGGATCATGACCTGGGTCGACGGCAAGCCGATGATCTGGACCTTCGGGTCCGATCGGAGGCGGCGCGCCTGATCCGGCGGCACCTGGAGGAGGATGTCGACGCCGCCCGTTTCCAGCTCCGCGATGCGCGTCGACAGCTCGGGAATGGGTCGGACGATCACCCGCTGAACCTTGGGAGCGGGCCCCCAATACCCGTTGAACGCCTCCAGGACCAGTCGCGTCCCCGGAACCCACTCCGCAAACCTGTACGGTCCCGTCCCGACCGGGTTCTTCCCGAAGAACGCGGCTCCCTTCTCCTGGACGTACTTCGGCGGCACGATTGGCAGATAGGCGAGCTGGTTCAAGAACGTCGGAAAGGGCCGCTTGGTGACGATCCGCAGGGTCATCGGATCCATGACCTCGACCCGTTCCACGGGATTGATGAAGGTGCGCCACCCCGTCCGGAAGTTCGGGTCCATGGTCCGCTCGTACGTGAACTTGACTGCCTGGGCGTCGAACGCCTCGCCGTTGTGGAACTTGACTCCCGGCCGGAGCTTGAACTCCCACGTGAGGGTGTCTACGAGCCGATACGCCGTGGCCAGGGACGGTTGCGGCTGTCCCTTTGCATCGAGGTCGTAGAGTCCCTCGAACATGTTGCCGTAGTTCATGTTCGAGGTCGTGTCTCGGGTCGCGTTCGGATCCAGCGTCACCGGGTCCGCCGCGAGCGCGATCGTCACGGTCCGGGGATCCTGGGCGATGGCCGGAGCCGTGCCAAGGAGCGCGCCGAGGACCGCCACCCCGATCGTCCAACGTTTGGCCACAGACCGCTTGGTCATGTCCCGTTCTCCTTCCGAGTTGCTCCCTCCCGCTCGCCAGGTCGTCTCCCTCACCTTCAGGCCCCCCACACCCGTTCGAAGACCCGCAGGAAGTTGCCACCGATGACCCCCTCGACCTCGGCATCCGAGAACCCGCGCGTGAGCAGGCCCTCGACGATCCGCGGGAACTGCGCGATGGAACGCACCGGGTAGATCCAGGGCCACGGCGGGAGGAATCCCGGTTTGAACCGATGGCGACCCACCCCGAGCTCCCCCTCGGGGGTCAAGTACTGCGCCTTGGGGGTGTCCTCCTCGTCCAGATCGAGCCCGATGCCGACCTTGTCGCGACCGATCAGGTCCCCGACGTACACGACGTGATCCAGGTAATCCTCTATCGTCTGCTCGACCCCGGGTTTCGTACTCACGAAGCCGGGAAACGCGTTGATGCCGACCATGCCGTCCTTCGCTGCCAGCGCCTTGAGGACACGATCCGACAGGTTACGGGGATGGTCGCAGAGCGCTCGAGCGTTCGAATGCGTCGCCACGACCGGGGCTTCGGAGACGTCGATCGCATCGAGGCTCGTGCCCTCGCCCACATGCGACAGGTCGACCAGGAGTCGGAGCCGGTTCATCTCGCGGACCAACTCGACCCCGAAGTCGCTCAACCCCGCGTCGGACCGCTCCGCGCACCCGTCCCCGACCAGATTTCGCTCGTTATAGGTGAGCTGGATGATGCGAATGCCGAGATCCCTGATGGCCGGGAGCAGCCGGAGATCGTCTTCGACGACGGTTGCGTTCTGCACCCCGAAGACGACCCCGATCTTGCCCGCCGCGCGGGCCTGGCGGATCTCCGCCGCTGTCGTGACGCGCATCACCTCGTCCCGGTGCACGTCGAGGGCGCGGTACCATGGGGCGAGGCGCTCGGCCAAGCCCCGGAAGTTCTCGTGGAGCGCGAGTGTCGTGTGCACGGTCGTGACGCCGCCGGCCCGGAGCTTGGCGAGGAGCGCCGGCGTGATCGTGGGCACGAAGAGGCCATCGAGGACGACGCTGCGCGCCTGGATCCGTTTCGCGCGCGCCTCAGCCGAGAGCTCTGCCGCCATGCCCGCTTCTCCTCGTCTCACCGACCGTGACATCGCGACGTCTCGACGACGAGTTCCACCGAAGGGCAGAACCCGTCGAGCAAGACGCTCACCGCCAGACCCTCGCACGGGAGAGGGCCGCGGCGGCGACGTCCACGCCCGAGGACCCGACGAGTATAGACAACGGTCCCCCTGGGAACAAGGCTCCGCACGGTACGGGAGCGCCCCTCACCTGCAGGCGAGGGCTCGGAGGTCGACGATCCCGTCCGGACGGGGCTACCACGCGGCGAGCAGCCCGGGACCTACGGCGTAGACACGACCAGGTGGGTAGAGGAACACCAGGGCGCGTCCTCGTGTACGATCCGGTGGAGGCGTCTGCCGACCTGCGCCTCCAGGTGCTCCACGCCAGCTCTCGGCGAGGTCAGGCGAGAGACACTCCGGATCCACTGACGGGGACAACCACGGCGACCGAATGCACTTTCCGATCGATTCAGTGCGAGGAGACGAGGATGAGGCAGCGTGACGCAGCGGCGGCCCCCTCAGAGGTCGGCGAGCGAGCGATCGACCTTGCCCGGCTCAGGGCGTACCGCCTAAGCCGCCTGCAGGCCGGCTCTACGAGTTCGGTGGCCGCGAGTACCAGGCGGAGGGCATCGAGACGATCGCCGAGGTCCGCGTGACACCGACGCTCTACTATTTCGCGGCCGGCCCTCGGCTGGCCGAGAACAAGCGGCGGTGGGCGGCCGAGATCGCAGACCTACTTCGTCAGCTTGGTCGGGGGAGCCGGCGCATCGCCGTCGACCGCGTCGGCGTCGAGGAGGTCGAGCACCTACGTCGCCACGGATACGTGTCGATCCACGCCGAGGAGCTCCTGGAGCAGGCCCGAGCCATCAAGTCCGCCGACGAGATCGCTTGCCTTGCCGCGGCAGTCGTCGTGTGCGAGGCAGGTATGGCACGCATGCGTGAGGCGCTGCAACCCGGGATCACGGAAAACGAGCTGTGGTCGCTCCTCCACCAGAGGAACATCGCGCGAGGCGGCGAGTGGATCGAGACGCGGCTGCTCGCGTCGGGCCCCCGGACCTTTCCCTGGTTCCAGGAATGCAGCGACCGCGTCATCGAGGTAGGGGACCTCGTGGCGTTCGACACCAACATGGTAGGACCGCTCGGCTACCTGGCGGATATCTCCCGCACGTACCGTTGCGGCTCCGGTCGCCCGACCGACGCCCAGCGTCGCCTCTACCGGCTGGCCCACGAGCAGCTCGAGCGCAACCTCGAGCTGGTGCGGCCGGGGGCGGCCTTCCGGGACCTCGCCGAGCACGCGTGGACGGCGCCAGCGGAGTACCAGACGCGCTACAACTCGACGCTGCTCCACGGCGTCGGCATGGTCGACGAGTACCCGCCTCCTGTTCTCAGAGTGCTTTGCTGGGTTCTCTGAGTTCCCAGCCTATTCCGGGCTGGGTGGGAGGCCAACGCACTTATGGCATCACTACGGGATCGGGGCTTCGGTTCGACATTGCCCGCACAGTCAGGCCGTGAGCCGAGCTATTATGGAGTTGGGACGGCGATATGAGCCTCACGACGAACGAGATCCTTCGAACGCTTGAGCGTCAAGCGCCCACGATCCGGCGTTACGGGGTCCGATCCCTTGGTCTATTCGGATCGAGAGCTCACGGCACCGCGGGCGCGGAGAGCGATCTCGATTTCGTTGTCGAGTTCGAGAAGAAATCGTTCGACGCCTACATGGATCTCAAGGCGTTCCTCGAGCAGCTGTTCGGCGTTCGGGTAGACCTTGTCCTGAAGGACGCCATCAAGCCTCGGCTGCGGGAGAGGATCCTCGGCGATGCCCTCCATGCCCCGGGACTCTAGCGTCCATCTCGAAGATATTCTCGGGGCAATCGCGAAGATCAGACGTACACCAGTGGTCTGTCCGGGGAGATGTTCGCCAGAGACGACAAGACCGTCGACGCCGTCGTGCGAAACCTCGAGGTGATCGGTGAGGCCGTCAAGCGTCTCCCGCCCGAACTCCGAGCGCGGCGGTCCGATATCGAATGGCAAAGGATTGCGGGCCTCCGTGACATCCTGATTCACGAGTACTTCGGGGTGGACATCGACATTCTCTGGGATGTCATCGTGAACAAGCTCCCCGCACTCGAACATGCCGTCGAAAGCCTCCTTTGGGAGGAACGCCGACCTTAGCCTGGCGCCATCACTGCGAACCGAAGGACACGGCCGGGAGGAAGGTCCAGTCGCTCGAACCTGACCCGGTCAAGAACTCCATCTACTTGTCCCGACTGGACTGCCGATCGCGGACCGGTACGTGCCGCCGGAAGTTCCAGGCGCGCAGCAGCGCCCACACGGTAGCGCAGCTTCCGGAGCTTGGGAGAGGCAGCTGGCGCACTTTCCGGCTCCGACGAATCGCCTCGTCCGCGCGTCGGGGCGACCGTAGGTCTCCATGTCTCCGGGAAGTCGACCCACGAGACAATTCCACAGCCTCCCGTCGGATTCCCTTCCCTATACGCTCACCTGCCAGCCGATGGCCACTGGGAGGGACGGGGGACACCGCCCGCGCGGCTGAAGGCCACTCCCATCAGCCTGACAGATGCCAGCCGGGTTCCCGGGCCGGGGCAGGAGCCTCCGCATCTCGGTCGGGGACCCGCCCCGTCCCCTTGGTCCTTCCGTCAGCCCCTCGACAGTTCGGACAATCAGGGGGACCTCAGGCCGGGTGGGAGCCGCTCGAAGACCTCGCAGGCCGGGGTGGGCGGACGCGTGGGGCCGAGGCTCGAGGCGATCCCACCACTCCTGAAAGCTGAAGGATCAACGGCTGGTTCGTCCGGACGGGGTTTTGGCGAAGGCACAGGAATGTTTTCGTCCGAGAGACCCCACTTGCTAGAGTGGGGGTCAGAGGTCAGGCGGCGCCGCGTGACGGACCATGATGGATGCTCGCCCCCTTAACCCCGCCTTGGGCCGTTCGTATTGCCCGGGCTGTGAGCCAACCGCCGACCCGAGCGAAGAGATCCTCGATGTCAGCTGGTGTGACTCCCACGCCCCGGCGCGAGCCGGTCTCGATGATGCACGCGTCGCCCCAGCGAAGCTCCTATCCGGGGCCGACGAGGCCGGCGGCGAGAGCAACCGGCGCTGGTGTGAGCTGTTGCACAGGGACGCGAGGCGATAGTGGCACGGCCTTGCCCCTGTCCTTCGCCAAAACTCCGTCCGTCGGCCAAGCGGTTGATATGTCGGCTCTGATCCGGAGAGAATCCCAACTCGATGATCACACTCCTGCTCCACCTGCTTCGACTCCTCCCGTTCGTCTGCGGCGGCCACCGCCAGCTCGCCCTGGAGAACCTCGCCTTGCGCCAGCAACTCGCCGTGTACAAGCGAACGGCGACCCGGCCCACGCTTTCGCCGGACTGATCGCCTCTTCTGGGTCTGGCTGGCCAGGGTCTGGGCCGGGTGGAGGCAGCCCCTCTTGATCGTGACCCCCGCCACCGTCCTGCGGTGGCAGCGGCGCCGCTTCTGCGAGCATTGGACCACGCTCTCCAGCCGGCCTTCAGTGGCCGTCCGCCGGAGTCAACGCGGAGCTCGCCGCCCTCGTCAGCACGAATGGCCGCGGCGAATCCCTTGTGGGGTGCGCCTGGCGTCATCCACGGGGAACTCTTGAAGCTTGGGATCGATATCGCCGAGCGCACCGTCTCCCGGCTCATGCCGAAGCGGCGCCCCCCAGCCCTCTCAGACCTGGCGCACGTTCCTCGCTAACCATGTCCCCGACTTGGTCTGGATCGACTTCTTCACCGTGCCCGCCGCCCGTCTCCGTGTCTTGTTCGTCCTCGTCGTCCTCGCCCACCACCGCCGTCGGGTCGTCCACTTTACGTGACCGAGCACCCCACCGCCTACTGGACCGCTCAGCAGATCGTGAACGCCTTCCCGGACGAGGCCGCGCCAGCCTATCTCCTGCGTGATCGTGACCAGGTCTATGGTCAGCCATTTCGGCGCCGCGTGAAAGGCATGGGGATCGAGGAGGTTGTCACGGCCCCGCACAGCCCGTGGCAGAACCCCTTCGCGGAGCGGCTCATCGGTTCGATCCGGCGCGAGTGTCTGAATCACGTGTTCGTTCTCGGCGAGCGACGCCTCCGTCACATCCTGACTCGCTACTTCGCGTATTACCATCAGGCGCGTACACATCTTGCGCTCGACAAGGACGGACCCGACCTCAGGCCGATTCAGCTTCCCGCGACGGGGAAGATCGTGCAGCGTCCCGAAGTCGGCGGCCTTCACCACCGCTACATCGCCAAGCCGCGTAATTCAGCATCCTCGGTCTTCTGTACTGCTGAACGTGCGTGACCGTGATCGGTCCGCGTCGCCTGGCTGCTCTCGCTCATCCATCGCGAATCCGACGGCTCCGTGCACGGTCGGCGGTATGAGGATGCCCGTCGCCCTGTCTCGGCTCGCCTCGCGGCTGCAGCCCGAGGATCCGAATGGTCCTGAGCGATCCGGACAAGGTTTTGGTGAAGGACAACTCCGAATCGTGAGGCTCTGCAGGCATGTCGAACCCGGATCGTCCCCTTCGAGTCCTGGATGTGATGACGCGCGCCCCAATCATCCACCGTGAGGACCGCGCGGAACCCCTGCTGACCCTACTCGAGGGTCAGGACTTCACTGCTGTGCCCGTCGCCGATACCGAGGGCGATCTCCTCGGTATGGTGACGAAGCTGAGCCTCCGGGCACCCGGTGCTCCCCACTGGCAGCTGGCGCCGCGCAGCATGGGATGGGAGGATCTCTCCGACGCGGACCTCCGCCGGGTGCTGAAGGATTCCCGGAAGAATAAGGGCCGCTCGGTCCAGGCCCTAGTCGAGCACATGACGACCGAGCGCTCGTGCAGTGGGCGTGGGAGCCCCGAGGCGCGCACGCCGCCGTCGATCGGCCAGCGCGAGTTCCACGAGCTCGTGCGCCGCTGGGCCCAGACCGGGGCGGCGTGCCCAGGATGAGGCGCGGGTCGTCTCCGAGGAAGAGACGAGCGTCATGCCGGTGCCTCGGCTCGGCGGCAGGCG
>CAVXVV010000069.1:0-41438 GCA_963765195.1 uncultured Candidatus Rokubacteria bacterium | reverse complement strand
CCGGCCTGGAACTGTTTGACCGCCACCATCCCTTCCGTGTACCCGTTCCAGGAGTTGAAAGCGATCCCCTTGATCCGCAGCGAGCGAAGCTGGCTCAGGGCGTTGCGCCACTGGTCTGTGTGGCCCCAGCGCGGCGACCCCTTGAACACGTGGCGTGCATCATAGCCGGGCGCCACATCCAGGAAGACGGGGATGCCCTGATCGATCCACCCCTGGAGAAAGGACCGTTTGAATCCCACACGAGTCATGTCGTCCGTCGGCTGCATGTAGACTTCCGGGATGAAACACTGAACTCCTATGATCGAGTGCGATTGGCCCAGCCACCAACCCGCGGTCGCGGAGTTCGCGTAGTAGCGCCCGTCGTTGAACGGGAGCACGTCCAGGACGAAGCCCACCCGCACGCCGCCAGTCCTCCGCTCTACCTCGGCCGCCACCCGATCGAAGCCCTCGGCGAAGAGTGCGTCCTTGGTCGGCATGTCCCCCAGAGCCGTATCCATCTGGGGCTGATACGACGCCACGTGCATGATGTGGATGGCGTATCGCGGCTCACGGTTCCGGTTGTACATCTGGGCCCACTTGCTGCGCCAGGCGGGCTTGCCGGGGTTCGTGATGTAGCGGGTCACGAGATCGACGATCTGATCCACGAGCATCGGCGCGGGCTTCTCCGCGGTACCGGGGAAATCGGCGCGGAAGATGTACGCGCCTGAAATCGCGACCCAGACGTTGCCGCGTTGATCCGCCCAAAGGAGACCTTTCGAGCTGCCCGCGCTCTCGATCGTCGGTATGATCAGGATATTCTTGCCGACAGCCGCGTCAAACAGCTCGGTGTGCGACTGGGTGTCCGTCAACTGCGGCGCAAAGAGGGCCCATCGGTCCGTCCAGGGCTCGCCCCAGTACGACATGGTGATCACATTGGTCCCGCCACGGATCATCTCGTTCACCACGAAATCGCGGTTCCCTTTGTTCGCGTTTCCCGACCACCCGAGATGCCTGGCATCGGCGGGGTAGACCGTGTACCGCTCGATGGCGCTTTGCGCGCCTCGCCAATCGCCCGCGAAGAAGAACACGGTCTTCATCGCCTGCGCGTCGAATTCCGGGTTGGCCAGCAGACCCCATTCGGGCCGGACGGTGACGAGGCCCGGGTCGATCGGCGGGGTGATGACCACCGAGCCGTCGTTGTTGACGACCTGATCGGTGGGCAGTTTGGGCGAGACGGGCTCACCGCGGGCGCCGGCCGCACCCGGCAGGGAAGCGCTCAGGCTGGCGGCGAACACGGCACCATCCACGGCTTCCGTCACGGTCTTCATCGTCGGGGTTCCCAAGAGAGCGCGCGGGCGCCTTGGGTCAGGCTCAGCGTTGTCGGCCTGCTTGGAACTGTCCACTCGGGTCAGCCACTTCAGGAAGGAAGTGCTCGGCACATTTCTCGGTTCCCTTGCCCCGCCCTTGGTGCCGGAGGGTAGCACGGATGCGCCGCGCCGCACCCAAGAACGAGTTCATAGCGTTCCGCCGGGAGGAGATCGAGCAATCGATTCCCGAGCGGTTCGAGCAACAGGTGCGGCGGTACTCCGATCGGGTGGCGGTCAAGTCGCGACGGTATCGACTCACGTACGCCGAGCTGAATCGCTGGGCCAACGGGGGTGGCCCAACAGGTGCTCGAGCGACGGGGCGACGCCTCGGAGCCCGTCGCCCTGCTGTTCGAGCATGACGCGCCGATGGTGGCGGCGATCCTGGGCGCCCTGAAGGCGGGGAAGATCTACGTGACGCTGGATCCGACGTTCCCGCAGGGCCGGCTCACGCGGATGCCGGAGAATGCCGAGCCCGGCCTGGTGGTCACCGACGAGCGGATGGCGCCGATGGCTCGACGGATCGCTGGCGATGCCGGTCGCGTGCTGATCGTCGACCCGCCCGGGGCGGCCGCGCCGGCGACGAATCCGGGCCGCGCCATCGCGCCCGACGCCATGGCCTACATCTTCTACACCTCCGGGTCGACGGGGCAGCCCAAGGGGGTGGTGGAGACCCACCGAAACCTCCTCTACTACACGCGGCACTACACGAACCCCTGCCACTTCTCCAAGGACGACCGCCTGTCCCTGCTCCAGTCGTGCACCTTCGCCGGGTCCGTCACCCCGCTTTTCGGCGCCTTGCTGAACGGCGGCGCGGTCCATCCACTGGACCTCAAGACGGAAGGCGTGGGCCGGCTGGCGGAGTGGCTGCTCGAGGACGAGATCACCGTCTGCATCCTCGGGGCGTCGGTCTTTCGCCAGTTCGCAGGCGGGCTCACGGGGCGCGAGACGTTCCCGAAGCTGCGCATGGTCTACCTGGGCTCCGAGCCGCTCTACCGGCGTGACGTGGAGCTCTACAAGCGGCACTTCGCCCCGGACTGCATCCTGGTCAACAGCCTGGGCGCGACGGAGATGAAGAACTTCCGCAAGCTTTTCATGGACAAGAGCACGGAGATCTCGGCGACCTGGTGCCGGTCGGCCACGAGGTGGAGGAGGCGGAGGTACTGCTCCTCGACGAGCGGGGCCGGTCCGTGGGGCCCGGCGAGGTCGGGGAGATCGCGGTGAGATCCCGCTACATGAGCCCGGGCTACTGGCGCGACCCGGAACTGACGAAGGCGAAGTTCCTCCCCGACCCCGGCGGCGGGCCGGAGCGCATCTACCGGACCGGCGATCTGGGCCGCATGGTGGACGGCGATTGTCTGGTCCTCCTCGGCCGGAAGGACTTCCAGGTCAAGGTCCGGGGTTACCGGATCGAGCTGCCGGAGATCGAGGGCGCCCTGCTTGGCCTCGACGTCGTGCGGGAGGCGGTGGTCGTCGCGCGGGGACGAGGGCGAGGAGCAGCGCCTGATCGCGTATGTGGTCCCGGCCGGCTCCTCCACGCCGACGGCAGGCGACCTGAGACGCCGCTTGGAGCCGACGCTCCGGGCCTACATGATCCCGTCGGTGTTCGTGATGCTCGAGGCGCTGCCCCGCGGACCGACGGGCAAGGTGGATCGACAGGCGCTGCCGCTCCCGGGGCGAGCGCGGCCGGAGCAGGGAATCCCGTTCGAGGGACCGCGGACGCCTCTCGAGGCACGGCTCGCCAAGATCTGGGCCGACGTGCTCGACCTCGAGCGGGTGGGGATCCACGACCCATTTCTCGATCTGGGGGGCGACTCGCTCCGGGCGACCCGGCTCACCGCCCGAGTGTTCGAGGCGTTCGGCCAGAGCGTCTCACCCGCCGCAGTCTTCGAGGCGCCGACTGTCGCCCGCATGGCGGTCGCCGTCCTCGACGGACTGACCGGGACCATGACGCCGGACGCGCGGGAGCGGCTCCTGTCGGAGGTCGAGCCTCCGCGGGTCGAGGACGCGATCTCGCCCGAGGCCGGAGAGCCGGGTACGCCCTAGCGTGTGATGCCGAACTGGCAGCTCCAGGCCTGAGCGAGCACGTCGCCGGGATTGGCAGTGATCATCTTCACCCGGTCGACGGGTGTGAACCCCCAGTGTTAGCCTGGCTCCCCAGCCCAGGCGACCTTGAGCTCGCCCAGGACGCTCCGCATCCCCGACGGACCCCAGTCCGAGCCACGCATACGTTGAACTGGCACGCCAGGGCGGCCGGAACGTCGGTGGTCTCCCCGTAGAGCCACAGGTTCGAGAATGGCGACATTGCAATCGCCCCGGGCTTGGTCCACGCGTCGTAGTCGGTGGGCTCGACCGCATTGGTGTGGATCGCGACCAGCCGTTCCTGGAGACAGCCGGTCGTGCGGGCGGCCCGATACTCCTGGCCGACGATCGAGCCGCGCTGCCCTCGGCGCAGTGGTGGAAGCAGTGGCCACCAGGCTTGGGTTTGCGCCTCGGTTGAAATGTACGAAGGCTGAGTCTGACCCCATTTCGGCGGACCCCGCGCCGCGGCATAATCGGGGCGCCGCAGAAGGCACGCTCACCAGGGCTCGGATCGGGCGCCGGTCTCGAAGGAGGCGGAGATGGCGAAGCAGGGGTTCCGCGTCATGGACAGCGACCTTCACGTGATCGAGCCCCCGGATCTCTGGACGAACTACCTCGACCCGAAGTTCCGAGGCCGCATCGAGACGCTGCCGTTCAGCGACGGGCAGATGCGTGCCCACGTGGACGGCAAGGTTCTCCCGCCCTATGCGGGCCGCCCCGAGCGCGACCGTGCCTGGTCGTTTAGGACAAGCTCACCGGCGTGGCAGCGCATCAGCCGCAACACGCCTCCGAAGGCCGTGCTCGAGGCGATGGATGTGGAGGGCATCGACGTGGGAATCCTGTTCCGGACGTGGGCGACCCACGCCATCAACATCGACGGGCTGGAGCCAGCGTTCGCGGCGGCCATGAGCCGCGCGTGGAATCGCTGGATCGCCGACTTCTGCCGTGAGCATCCCGCACGATTCAAGCCGTCGGCGCTTGTGCCGCTCCAGGACATCGACCTGGCGGTGGCGGAGACGCACTTCGCCGTCCAGTCCCTGGGGGCCCTCACGCTGGTGCTCCCATCCCACATGATCAACCAGCGGCCCCTCTACGACCGGTACTACGACCCCCTGTGGGCCGAGGCGCAGGAGCTGGACATCGCGGTGTCCTTCCACGGGAACCACGCCGCCTACGCCGAGCACCTGGCCCGCCGCTATCTGGACAACCTCGTGCTGAGCCACGCGTGCGGACAGCCGGTTGAGATGATGCTAGCGCTGGGCGCGGTGGCGACGGGCGGCGTGCTGTCCCGCTTCCCGCGCCTCAGGATGGCGTTCCTCGAGGGCAACTGCAGCTGGCTCCCGTGGTGGCTCTGGGCGCTCGACGAGCGATGGGAGGCCTGGGGCGACCACGAGCTGTTCAAGCAGGACGCGAAGCCCTCCGACCTCTTCCGCCGCCAGTGCTTCGTCTCGGTCGAGCCGGAGGAGGAGCTGGCGAAGCACGTCGTGACCGAGCTGGGCGACGACAACTTGGTGCTCTCGACCGACTGGCCCCACGACGATTCCCGGTATCCGCACGCGATTGACGGCTTCCTCGAGCGGCCGCATCTCTCTTCGGAGAGCAAGCGGAAGATCCTGTGGGACAACTGCGCACGGCTCTACAAGCTGTGACGCAAGCCGGCGGGCGCGCGGAGGCACTCCGGGCGATTTGAGGTCACCATAAGCTTTGGACGAGCGACTGGAGGGGCGCCGGGGATGGCGGGGGCGCTGGGGCGTGAAGGTAGCGGATCAAGCCTCGTAGACCTTCCTGAGCTCGCGTTCCGCCCACGCCACGGCATCCTCGGCCTTCGTCCCCATGGCGGCCCTCGCGTACATGTCCACCACGAGGTACTTCGAGTAGGCCTGGGTCGCGCGAGCGGTGGGAGGACCCTCGTGCCCCATCATGCGGGTCTGCCTGGCGGCACGGCGGAAGATCTGCAGCGGTGCATCCACGCGCGACCACATCGCATGCTCCTCCCAGAGGCGGGTCGCTCCCACCGTGTAGCCCTCGTTGACCTGGAACCACTTCTCGTAGTGGTCCTTCTGATGGAGCCAGCGCAGGAACTCCCGGGCAAGCCGCTGGTTCCTCGAGTAGCTCATGATGGCGTGCTCGTGCGTCGGGTACAGCGCCGCCTGGCCCGCCGGCCCCGCCGGCAGCGCGGCATGCTCGATGTCCTGCCACAGCGGCTGGCCGTGCTCGTCCTTGATCCGGTCCTTCTGACGCTTCGCCACGATGTAGATGGACGCGGCGTTCAGGGTGGCGCTGACCTCGCCTGCATGGAACGCGCGATTGTTGCTGGCGTCGTCCCACGCCATTCCCCCCTCGTCGCAGGCGTCCCGCCAGAACGCCTGGAGAAACCGAACCGACTCCAGCGTGGCCTTCGAATTGATGGTCACGACCTTGCCGCTGGAATCGGTCTCCGCCCCGCCAAAGCTCCACAGGAGCGGATAGCAGAAGGTGGCCGGATCGCTGAAGCTGTGTCCCAGCGCCTGGCCGACGGGCTTGCCCGCCGCCTTGAGCTTCTTGCCGACCTCGCGCCAGGCCTCCCAGGTCTTCGGGAACTCCGTGACTCCGACGTCGGCGTGCCAGGACCGGTGATACGTGATGACGTTGGCGCCAATCCCGTGCGGGACCGCCAGCCAGCGGCCTCCAACCACGCAGGCCGATTCGAACGCACCGTAGAAGCCCCACTGCGCGCCGCTGACCTCGGCGGCAATGTCCGAGACGTCCACGAGTGCGCCTGCGTACAGGTGCGGCCAGTTCCAGAGGAGCTGGAAGATGTCCGCGCCACTCCCCGACTGGACGGCGGCCGTGATCCGCGGCTGGAGATCGTTGGCGTTGATGAGCTCCAGCGTGATCTCGGCGCCCAAGGTCTTGCTGGCCTCGACCGCCTGCCTCCGCAGCTCCACGTCGGCCTCGGGGATGAAGTCGCTCCAGCGCACGATGTGAAGTCGCGCTCCCTGGGCGAACGCTGGCGCTCGCCCCGACGCGAGAACGCCCTGGAGGCCAGCGGCCGCCACGGCGGCGGCTCCCCCAGCGATGAACAGCCGGCGCGGGATCGGTCGCCCGAGGGTCCCCGACTCACGGCCGGCGCGGCGAGACCTCGCGATCGTCATGATCCGCTACTCCTGACTCAGCGTTGGAGCGAGGAGAGGCTGGTGCCGTGCGATGACGCGAGCCATCTCCGCCACGGTCGGCGCCTCGAGCAGGGTCTTGACCGACACGTCGACGGCGAACCCGTCCAGGACTCGCGCCACTAGCTTCATGGCGCGCAAGGAATCCCCGTCCAGCTCGAGAAAGTCGTCGTCCACTCCGATCTCATCGAGCCCGAGAGCCGCCGCCCAGATCCCGCCAGGGTCCGCTCCAGCGGGGTTTGGGGCTCCCGGAACGCTCGCACGTGGCGCTCCGGACGGCCACTCGATCCCCGTGGTGGTCTGCCTGGGCCTCGAACCGGGCTGCCACCGACTGGTCGACGTCCTCCGTGCGAAACTCGACGAAGCGGCGGGACGGGTGACCGCATCGCTTTCGGATGCGCGCCTGCGCGTCGACGTCCATGTCCCGCGAGTATACGCCCCGGAATCACTGGCCCGCGCGCGACGGCGCGCGGCGCGAGCGAGGATGGTGGCGGTGGGAGGAATCGAACCTCCGACACGGGGCTTATGGGACCCCGCCGCCGGCCTGTTGCCGCGATATGAGTCAGCAACTCGCCCGCGCACTCCGGCGCCTCGAGATCGACCGGAAGGCGGAGACTCTCCGACGGGGCTGGCGGGAGGTGCCGCCCTGGATCTTCTGCTCGGAAGCCGGCACCCCGTTGGACCCCAATAACGTCGCGAAGACCTTCAAGCGGGTCTCAAGGCCGCCGGGCTCCCCCTTCACTTCACGCCCCACGGTCTTCGCCACACCTTTGCCTCCCTGCTCCTCTCCGCCCAGGCCAGCCCGGAACGACAAGGAGACCACCCGGACAGTCAGGGACCAGGGCCACAGTCCCGAGGTCGGACCTAGTCCGGGGCGCCCGACTCCCCGATCTCAGAGCGGTCGGCGAGGGTGCTCCCGCCCGAGTGGTAGCAAAGTGGTAGCAGAAACAGGATCAGGGTGGGCCGGGTGCCCGGCAACCCCCTGATTTTGATGGTGAGCCGTGAAGGAATCGAACCTTCACCTGGTTAAGAGATGGTTCCGGGACCGAACTCCGACGCACTCAGGAGAGCTAAGACCACGAATCTTCTGCGCGGCCGTCTGATGGATGTTCGCCTGCGTGTGGTGGAGTTCGGTGGAGTTATGCAACCCGTCGAGGCATAGAGCCAGCTTCACGGCTCTGGACGGTGGGCCATTGAAAATGCGTAGCACCAGCCAACTCCCGACGCGCATCTAGGCAAGAGATCGCGTGCGCGAGCCCGTCGTCGTTCGAAGTCTCGCGGTGCCGAGGACGGCGCTCGCAACTCTGGGTGAATGTCCGCCTTCGCCTCAGCCGCCGTCCGTGCGGAGCCGCGGGTCCAGGAGATCGCGCAGCCCATCGCCGAGAAGGTTCAGGCCGAGGACCGTCGCCGAGATGGCCGCCCCGGGGAAGAGGCAGATCCAGGGCGCCTCCCGGAGGTAGTCGCGGCCGTCGGCGATGACGTTCCCCCAGGTCGGCGTGGGCGGGGGCGGACCCATGCCGAGGAACGAGAGAGCCGCCTCCGCGAGAACGGCGTAGGCGAAGACGAAGGTGACCTGGACGACGAGGGGCGTCAGGCAGTTGGGGAGCACGTGGCGAAAGAGGGTGCGCCCGGCCTGGGCGCCCAGCGCCCGTGACGCGGACACATACTCCATCTCCCGCGTCACCAGGACGGACGCCCGGACGATGCGTGCCGTGCGGGGCGTGTAGACAGCGACCAGGGCGATCACCACGTTTACGGCCGACGGCCCGAGGGCGGCCGTGATCGCGACGGCCAGCAGGATGGCGGGAAACGCCATGAGCGCGTCCATCGCTCGCATCAGCGGGTCGTCCCAGCGACGGAAGTAGCCCGCCGCGCATCCCAGGAGCGTCCCGACTATGCCGGTCAGCGCCGCCGTGGCGAGACCAATTCCGAGGGACACCCGCGTGCCGTGGAGAACGCGGCTGAGAACGTCCCGGCCCAGGTTGTCAGCGCCGAACGGGTGATCGGATCCGGGCCGAGCGAAGGCATCCCGCATTCGCACGCGCTCCGGAGGCTGACCGGCGATGGCACCGGCCAGGATGGCCACCGCCACCATCGCTACGCAGAGCCCGGTGCCGACGGCGAGTATCCCCCGGAGGGCCGGCCGGCTCCCGGCCCAGGGCCCGCTCGAGCCCCTCCTGACGGGCCGGGCGAGGCCATCACTCATAGCCGATCCGGGGGTCGAGCCACGCGTACAGCACGTCGACGGCGAGGTTCATCAGGACGAACAGCAGCGCGGTGACCAGGAGCCCGCCCTGAATCACCGGATAGTCGCGGGCGAGGATGGCCGTCGCCATCAGCCGGCCGAGACCAGGGATGGAGAACACTGTCTCCACGACGACCGAGCCCGAGAGGAGCAAGCTCACGCTGATCCCGAGCACCGTGACCACCGGGACGGTGGCGTTGGCGAACGCGTGCCGGCCGACGACCGCCCTGCCGGAAAGGCCCTTGGCCCGGGCCGTCCGGACGAAGTCCTGGCGAAGCGTCTCAGCGACGGTCGAGCGCGTGATCCGGGCCAGGAGTCCGACCTGGAGCAGGGCCAGGGAGACGGCGGGGAGGACCAAGGCGCGAAGCCAGTCGGCGGGACTCTGGCCGAATGGGACGTAGCCGCCAGCCGGCAGCCAGTCACGCATTACCGAAAAGAGGACGATCAGGATCAGCCCGAGCCAGAAGCCCGGGACCGACACCCCGATCACGGCCAGGGTCATGACGGCATGGTCAACCCAGCTGCCTTGGCGGAGCGCGGCCAGGGTGCCGAGCGTGATCCCGCCGACCGCGGTCAGGACGAACGCCAGAACGGCCAGGGAAAGCGTCGCGGGCAGACGCTCGGCGATCGCCTGGGCCACGGACCGACTGAGGAGGATGGACTGACCGAGGTCCCCGCGCAGGAGGCCCCCATACCAGCGGCCCAAGCGCACGGGGAAGGGCGCGTCAAGGCCGAACTGCTGGCGGATCCGCTGGACCTGGTCCGCCGAGGCGCCGACGCCGGCCATCACCACGGCCGGATCGCCCGGCACCATCGACATGATGCTGAACGAGACCAGGGAGACGAGGAACAGGACGACGATCGTGGCCAGGAGGCGGCGGACGACGTACCGTCCCACGCGCGGCGGCCCGGTCTACCGGCGCACGCGGACGGCCCGGACGGCCGACATCACCTCCACCGGGAGCCGGAACGACGGGCGACCGGGCCCGGTCGGGTCACTCCAGCCACACGTCCCAGAACCGGTGCGCCCCTTGGTAGGGCTTGAACCCGACGAGGCTCCGGGTCATGCCGAGCTTGAAGCCCTGGTCGCCCAGCTTGAGGATGTAGACCTGGTCGGCCATACGCTGCTGGATCTGCGCCCACGCCTCCTTGCGGTCGGCCTGCTTCAGCGAGGTGTTGAACTTCGTCCACGCTTGGTCGAGGACGGCGTCGCCCTGCACCCGGCCCACGTGGGCTGGCCCCCAGAAGAGCTTGAGGTAGCTGTAGGGGCCGACGAACGGCTGGATGGCGAAGCCGGAGGTGGCGAGGTTCCAGCCCTCGGAGGTCAGGGCCTTGGCGGCCATGGTCGGCCAGTCGAGGACGTCGAGCTTGACGTTGACGCCGAGGGCCTTGAGCTGCTCGGAGGCCACCACGGCCGACTTGAACATGTACTGGTAGTCCTTGTTCGTCATCAGCGTGAGCGGCTCGCCCTTGTAGCCCGATTCGGTGAGGAGCGCCTTCGCCTTCGTGAGGTTCTTCTGGTTGTAGAGAGCGCGCCCCGCGTCGGGGACGTAGTAGGCGCTGGCCGGATAGACCCAGCCCGGATTCAGCTGGTAGTTGCCGTCGGTGGCGGCGGCCAGAATCTCGTCGATGTCGAGGGCGGCCTGGATGGCCTGGCGGAGCTTCAGATTGCTGGTGGGGGCCAGGCTCGTGTTCACATAGATGATGGGCTGCGAGGAGGGCATCAGGTCCACCAGCTTGAGCTTGGTGTTGCTCTCCAGGCGCTTGGCCGCAGGGATCGGGACGTCCTCGACGAAGTGGACCTGCCCGGATTCGAGCGCCGCCACCCGGGCGCTCGCCTCTTTGACGATCCGGATCGTGATCGTGTCGAAGTAGGCCGTCTTGCGGCCACCCAGACCGTCACGGGTGGCCGGCGCGGGGCTCGGCACGTAGCCGTCGAATCGCTTGAGCTTGACGTGAGAATCCGGGACCCACTCGACGAACTGGTAGGGGCCGGTGGAGACGTTGGCCGTCTTGTTGACTTCCTTCACCGCCTCCTCGGCAGGGATGATGGTGGTCGGCGAGGCGGGGGAGGCGAGGCGGTCGATGAACGAGGTGTCGACCTGCTTCATCCGGACGACGACGACGTAGGGCGACGGCGCCTCGACGGCGGCCACCTGCGCCATCGTCTGCTTCTCGGGGCTGACCCGTCCGAAGCGCTCCAGCGAGGCCTTGACGTCAGCCGAGGTCATCTCCTTGCCGGTGTGGAAGTGCACCCCCTTCCGCAGCTCGAAGCGGTAGGTGAGCCCGTTGTCCAGCACGTCCCACTTTGCGGCCAGGAGGGGAATGGGCGTGGCGGTCTCGTCGATGGTAACGAGCGTCTCGTACATCCCGAGCATCATGTTGCGGGCTGCCGCGGACGCGGTGAAGTGGGGATCGAGGGTGTTCGTCCCCGCGGGCTGGGCGATCACGAGATCGCCGCCCTTCTTCTGGGCGAGGGCGGGTCCGGCCGTGAGTAGGGCGAGCGCGAGGGCCAGGAAGATGGCACGGCACATGGTGATCATCGACCTCTCCTGTGGGCTCGGGCGCCGCGTGAGGAAATCGCTCGGAGGCCAGGGTAGCGCGAGAGAGGTCGGCTGAGAAGGCCTCGCGCGGGGACACCTCGCCGGGGTCGTGCTGGTCGGAAGCGCCATCGACGGCCGTGTCAGCGAGGTGCTCGTGACGAGGTGCCGGCGGCGGACCCGGGAGTTCGGCGGCGCGGCAAGCCCAGCGTCAGCAGCCGTGCGCTTTTGCCTGCTCCAGCAGGGTCGGCGACGATCACCTCGTGGCCGAGCCGTTCCAGACAGCGCGCCACCCACTCGCTCTCGGTCGAGGCCTCCAGGAGGATGCGGGCCCGCGGCCGGTCGCTCAGGATGCAGAGCTGGCTTTCCTTCTTGTGCACGTCGATGCCAATATGGTCCATGGCTGGCCCCCCTCTGCTTGCGGCGTTGACCGCGGATCACTCTGTGGGGCAGCGTATGCCACCACGTCGAGTGGGGGTCAGCCTTTTCATCCGATCTAGGATCCTCACCAATGTCACGGTCTCGCGTCAGAAGCGGGAGTGCCGCTGGGCCTCGGTCCACCGACTAGCCAACATAGCGCCCATGGGTGTCGCTGGCCAACCCGCGCGATGTGGCGGTACCGTAGGGGCCAATGGCGATCGCGCCACGCACTGCGTCGGGGCCCCGGACGCTGACCATCGACGTTGGGGGCTCGGGACTCAAGGCCTCCGTGCTCGATGCGCGCGGGGCGATGCTGGTCGAACGAGTCCGGGTGCCTACCCCTGTCGGCCGCCCGCCGGCGCTGGTGATCGAGGCGCTGGCGCGCCTGGTCGCGCCACTCCCCGCCTACGACCGGATCTCCATCGGCTTCCCCGGCGTCGTCCGTGACGGGAAGGTGCTCACGGCGCCCAATCTCGGCCACCGGGCCTGGGCCGGCTTCGACCTCGCGCGGGCGCTGAGCCGCCGCCTCGGCAAGCCGACGCGGATCGCCAACGACGCCGACCTGCAGGGGCTGGCCGTCGTGAAGGGGCGGGGCGTGGAGCTGGTGGTCACGCTGGGGACGGGTTTCGGCACGGCGCTCTACTGGGACGGACGTCTGGCGCCCCATCTCGAGGTGGCGCACCACCCCTTCCGCAAGGGGCAGACGTACGAGGAACAGCTCGGCAACGCTGCCCGGAAGCGGATCGGGAACAAGAAGTGGACCCGCCGTCTCGAGCGCGCGATCGAGACGCTCCGCGCGCTGACGCACTTCGACCACCTCTACATCGGCGGTGGCAACGCGTGGAAGCTCCGATTCGACCCCGATCCGGACGTCACCCTCGTCTCTAACGAGGCCGGGATTCGTGGCGGCATCGCGCTGTGGCGCGCCGGCGCCCTCCGAGCCGACCCCGGCAAGAGGAGAGCCGGAGCGTGACCGCCCGGGGGCCCGGACACCCCAGGCCGGATGCTTGACCTTCGCCAAAACTCCGTCAGGATCGGCGATGATCGAATGGCCGTGACCCGTGAGCAGCGACGGTTGCTCGAGGCTGAGTACGCCAAGGCCGGAGTCGACGATGTCCTCGTGCGCGTCACCGCCGTCAACCGAGGGCCCGAGTCCGCCCCGCTCCACCAGGGTTCCCCGGCCACCGAGTCATCCTCGTCGCGCGCTCGGCCTCGCGGTGCGTGCGGTTGGGCGGCGCTCGCCCCGGGCGCGCTGTGGTCGCTCGGCGCGGCCCGTGAATTCACGGCAGCGACCCCATGGGAATCGGCAGCTCGCACGGCGGTCACGTCTCGCCCAAGCCCCGGAGACGTTACCCTCGACTCGACGGCCGATTCGACCGAAGGAGGTGCCTCGTGAGCCCAGAGCATCGCGCCGTTCTCCAGCAGATCCGCTCCACCCCGGCCGCACTGGCCGAGGCTGTCGGGACCATTCCGCCCGGTCATCACGACCGGTCGCCCCGCGCGGGGGAGTGGTCGGTCCGCGAGACGCTGATCCACGTGCGGAACGTGGTCGTGATGGTCTACGGCCTCCGCCTCCGCCGCCTGCTCTGTGAGCGGGACCCGGTGTTCGCCGATTACGACGAGGAGACGTTCCGCCGGGAGGACCTCGCGCGACACGAGTCCATCGAGGATCTTGGGCGAATGATCACCATCGAGCACGAGCAGATCGCCCTCTTTCTCGCCGGGCTTCCCGACGACCGGTGGCAGCGACAGGGGCGCCATCCCGAGCTGGGCGCGATGTCCGTCGAGCTCTTGGCCGGCCGGGTCGGCGCGCACACGGCGGAGCACGCCGGTCAGATCCGGGACATCGCGCGCGCGCTTCGGTAGGCGCCCGCTGGCCAGATCCGGGACCGTGTCGCTACACGAGGCGGTGCCCAGTGGCTACAGTTCGTCTGCGCGAACGCCGCTCTTGGGAAGGGGATGGACAGTCCGCTGATTTGAACAATGTAAGTCCGCCCACGGGCGAGCTACCGACTGATGGCGGGATGGGCTGCAACTGCTTACCCGGAAAAACAAATCGGGGGGCGGCGCCGCCCCCCGATCGAGTGGTGAGCCGTGAAGGAATCGAACCTTCAACCTACTGATTAAGAGTCCCCGTCGGGGTCCACGCTCCGACCGTCACCAGCATCTATCACCGCATCAGGCCGGGGGCACCTCGTGAGCATTCCCTTTCGTATCTCGTCGTACATTCGGGCGAGTTGGAACCAGTCTGGAACCAGTCCACGGGAACCGGTCCACTGCTAACCTACCGGGGCAACCGAGGTCGACAGGTCGTGACGTAGCCTTCGTACTTCGACACGACGTCCCCCTCGTCGTACTGGAACAGGAGCTTGTCGGCGATCGAATCGGGCGAGTCCCGGACCATCCATTTCCGGACCTTCGGCGTCAGCTCGTAGCGTCCGTCGCGATGCCGAAGGTAGCGGCAGCCGACGAGCGTGTTCATGGGCTTCGTCGTCGCCTCCGGATCCGTCTTGCAGGCCGCCGCCACCTCGTCCGCCGTCCTCGCTCTGGCGCGCCGATCGCATCGTAGATCCCGAGCTTCACCCCGGTCATGATCGACCGCACCATGCTGAAGGCGATCTGCGTCTCCACGAGCGGGGCGGGAGCGATGTTCGTTCGCGCGATGATTCATTCGACCAGGTTCTCGCCAATGATTCCAAGTCGCATCGCGTTCCTCCGCAGGCCGCCGGGGCCGCACGGCCCCGCTCACTCCGCGGCCCACGCCAGGACGGTAGCACGGCCGGCAACGGCGGCGGGCAGGCGGAGATTCCGCGGAGCGCGACCAGCTCGTGCCCTAGCGAGATCGACCCCGCGCCCGGGCGCGCTCACCGCGAGCCCCGTCCGGCGCACCGACACGTGGATTGTCGGGACGGGGCAGGATCGTCGCCATCAGGGAGCGGAGGACCCACGGCGGCACGAAGGCGAGGCATCCCGTCAGCATGGCGGCGGAGAACGCGCCCATCCCCATCGAGAGGGCGATGCCGCCGTGCATGAGGAGCGCCGCCGCCAGGACGATCGGCCGCCAGAGCCGGTGCCACACCAGGAACACGAAGCCGAGCTCGAACGCCAGCGTGAACGCGTTCCCGGCGAGCGAGACGCTCCGCCACAGCCACTCACGCGCGGCGATCCACCGCATGTCCGTCGGCGCCAGCTCGTAGGTCATCAGGGTGAGGTAGATCGCAGTCCCGTCCCACCAGGCGCTGCCCTGGAGCTTCGCCGCACCGGCGCACAGGTACACGATGCCCATGTGCACCTGGATCAGCCGGATCACGACGTTGGCCGCCACGCTGGGCTCGGGACCGTGAGGCCGGCCGGGGGCCCCGCGCCCGTGGCGGCGCACGAGGAGACGGTCCAGGGACAGCGCGCTCCCGGTCGGTCCGAGCATGAGGTAGAGCGTGAGCATCGAGGTGATCGCGTCCAGGCCGAAGGACATGAGGTAGACGCGGTGCACGAAGCTCACGTTGCCCGCCCAGACGAGGACGGCAGCGGTCCGGGACCAGAAGCCGAGCGTGAACGCGGCGATCGCTCCGAGGAACACCGCCTGGACGATCCACATCACCGCCGGCCGATGCACGTAGAACCAGATCGAGATCGCGCCGAGTGACTCGTTGCGCGGCGCCGCGCCGGGCCCGTCGATCACGTGGCTCGTGAGCTCGCGCAGCCGGTCGACGGCCGGCGCGTCGACGGCCGCCTGCGACCCGACGAGATCCGCCAGCTCGAGCGTGGACGACCCATGGACGTACAGCAGCAAGAGGCCGGTGCAGATGCGCACCGCCGCCAGCGTGGTCGGATCGGCCGGGCTGAACCAGAAGCGCGTCCACCCGCCCCGCAGCGCGCCCGACACCTCGGCGAGGTACGCGCGGACCGCCTGGGGCAGCGAGGGTGGCGATGGTGCCGGCGCGCCGGCGGAGCGGCTCATGACCCCCCCGGCGGCGCACGCCGGAGCTCCTGCTCGTAGGCGCGGCGGGCGGGATCCTGGACCCGATCGGGCCGGTCCCGACCGACGATCGCCCGCTCGATGGCGAGTCGAAGCGTCCCCTCGTCCTGGCCAAGGGCCGGCCGGATCTCGGGGAACCGATCGAGGAGCTCGCGCACCGGCTGCGGCCCGGGCCACCCGGCGCGCGAGCCGCCCGGATCGGGCATCGGGGACACGGCCTCGCGGATCACGCGGCTGGCGAACAACGAGGGCGGCACGGCGGCGCCGAGCGGGTCCCCGGCGGGCCGCGCAATCGGCTCGCCCCGTGGATCGTAGCTCCCCAGGAACACGATCGGCTGGTACAGGCGAAGATCCGTGGGTTCCCACCCCATCTGGATCTCGTAGGGCATGAGCAGGCGATGCGTGACGTGATACACGCGGACCTCGTCAGGCGGGGCGCCGCCGGCAGCGGTGCGGGCGATGTAGCGGACGAGGGCGGCCACGTACGCCTGCCCGCCGGCGCCGATCAGGACGCGGCCGGGGTCCCGCGGGTGCGGCACCAGCTGCGCCCCCAGCTGGAACGGCGCGCTGAGGCGCCGCTGATACGCCATCCCGCGCCAGCGGGCCGCCGGATCCGGCCACTCCGTCCAGTCGAGGGTCCCGTCCGCGCGGTGGACGCGGAACCAGAGCAGGCTCACGGCGCCCGGGTTCGGCGCGAAGAACCGATAGGGGTTGGCCAGATGGGTGAGGTTGAGATAGGGCCGGACCACGTGGCTGGCCGAGATCGCCAGCATCGGGGCGGGAAAGGTCCCCGTCGTGAGCGAGGTGACGGCGATCGCGATCGTCGCGAAGTGGCCGATGATGCCGAGGCTCACCAGCGTGGTCGCTCGCACGGTGCCGTCGTCCCGCCCGGCCCGACCGGCGGCGGGACGCCGCCCGCCGCCGTCGGCCGCGGCCTAGAAGCGGTAATCCAGGTTCGCGATCACCTCGAAGTCGAACAGCCGGGGCGAATTGAGGGTCCGGACCGCGGCCACGCCGAGCGCGACGCGCTCCTTGAAGAGGAAGCGCACGCCGCCCGTCAGGTCGATCGTGTCCCGGAAGCGCGGGACATCGTCGTCTGCCCGGTGATTCACCGGGAGGTTCGCATGAATTTCCAGCGTCGGCACGATGCCCGTGAGGACGCCTCCGCCGCGGAACACCCAGTAGCCCACCCCCAGGTCGAGGAAGGCGACCGTCACGTCGTCGGAATCGGTCGGGACCATGATCGAGGCGAACCCGTGTAAGTAGAAATCATCTTTCTGCCAGAGATAGCCCACGTAGGGCTGCAGCTGGACCGGGTGGACCTCCTCGATGCGGTCCTCCTTCACCACGACCGAGGTGGCGAACCCTCCGGTGGGCGCGGTGATGACGAGCCCGGTCGAGAGGATGTGGGCCGGTGAGTAGAGGGGCGCGTACTTCAGCACGATGCTGAGGTCCCCGACCTCCGAGTCGTCCCCCGACTGGATGAAGGGCAGTCGCAGGCCGACGGACGCCTGGCCGCCGAAGAGGGCCTTCTCGACCCCGATGGCCTCGCGGTGGACGTCGGGTTCGGAATCGATGCTGTAGTAGTTGTACTGGATGTACACGCGGTCCTGGGGCGCCGGGCTTTCGTTCTCGGCGATCTTGGCCGCGCCCCGCGTGAACGGAATGCCGAAGTTGAACCCGCCGCCGCCGCCCTGGAATCCGACTTGGAATCCCCCGCCCTGGAATCCGCCCTGGAATCCGCCGCCGCTCTGGAATCCGGCTTGAAACCCGCCTTGGAACCCGGTGAGCGGCACCGCCCGCACGGTCGTGAGGTGATCGCCGAACATCGCCGGCGCGAACGTCGTGGCGCCCGCGTTCCCACCGAAGTAGTAGCCCCAGGGGATGGGCGACGCGGCGGGCTGGGCCGACGCCGGCGGCGCGACGAGCAGCGCCACCCCGGCCACCACGGCCAACAGGAGCCACCCCCGGACCTTCTTGAAGGAATGCGACGCGCGATGAGCTACCGGCGGGGGTGCGTCACTCCTGCGGCAGCCTTGTCCCACGGGGAACGCCTCCTATCAAGACTGCCCGGGCAGCGCTGTAAACGTCGGCGACTATATGCTGCCGGATGGAATCGAGTCAAGAACCGCCGCCATCCCCGTGAGACCGATCACGTCGTCGCCGCGCGCTGGTCCCGAGGCCCCGCGGTCGCCGGGACGGCGGCCGTGGGCCACGTTGCTCCGCCGCGTGTTCGCGATCGAGATCCTCGTCTGTCCCCGCTGTGCCGGCCCGCGCCGGATTGTGGGCGCGGTGACCGAGCCCCACGCCGTGCGGCGCCTGCTCGGCGCGCTCGGGCTGGCGACCCAGCCGCCGCCGCACCTTCCGTCACCGCCCCGGGACCCGCCATCGATCCCAGCGTCCCTCCCCAGCTGCCGCCGTTCCAGTCTGCCCGCCGACCCGGGGAGCCGGTTCCCACCTACGTTTCCTCGAGTCCAGACACGCCCGGCCGGAACCGCTGATTTGAGCAATCTGAGTCCGTTCACGGGCGAGCCACCTACTGATGCCGGGGAAAGACGAATCGGGGGCGTCGCGCCCCCCGATCCATCGAGAGCTCTGGATCACCCGATCCGGAGAGCTGTCACGATGGGCTGGAAGTAGCCCGTCTCGTTGGGCATGTGCCACCGAATGTCCGAGAATCCCACATCTCGCAGGGTGTCGGTCAGCTCATCGCGGGGCAGTGCGCGATAGACCATCGTCTGATGAAACGTCTGCCACTGCCCCTCCCGAACTCTGAGGATGAAGTAGTGGACACGATATGTCCGTCCGTCAGGCTCCCACTCCCATACCTGGAAGATGACTCGCTTGCCCTCAGGCCCATCGTAGACCGTGGGCATGGTGGCCGGCGGCTTCTCCTGGAGGAGGCGATCGTAGTCGCGAATACTCGCCAGCAGGAGGCCGTCGGGGTTCAGCTTGGACCACATCTTCCGGACGCCCAGGCGGAGATCCTTCTCAGTCAGGAGATGCGGCAGGGCATTGTCACAAGAGATGACGAGGTCAAATGTACCCGGCACCTGCATGTCGAGAGCTCGCAGGTCCGCGACCGCGAAGCGGGCCGACGCCCCGGCATCCACCGCCTCGCGTTGCGCGCGCCGTATCGCCTGCGGGCTGAGGTCCGTCCCCTCCACACGGTATCCTCTGAGCGCGAGGCCGATGGCCTGAGTACCGATTCCGCATGAGCAGTCCAGAACGGACAGCGGAAGTGACCCAGGCTTGCGGAGGCGGATGAGCGTGTCGAGTGCTTGAGCCTGTTTCTGGACCGTTCGCTTCCAATCCCCGAAGATGAGGTGGTAGTAGGGGGCGAGCTCGTCGTAGAAGTGCTGGACGGAGTCAGTCATCGTAGTGGCGTGCTGCTGGTCTCCCCGTCGAGCCGTGGCCGCTGGGTGAGGGGAACCTAGGAGAACCTAGGAACTGCAGCGCAGCCCGGAACTTCGCGGTCTTGCTGCCCGGTGGGGTCTACGTGTTCACACACGCGCCCCGTACCCCGTGGGTCTCAAGTTGGAGGCCCAGTTGAGTGCTCGCCCGAACCGTGTCCTTCACAACCGCCAGATGACCGGGATTCTCCGCGTTGAACAGCATAACGACACGGGTCACTCCGGGAAGAGTATCGTCCAATTGTGAACGAGCGGGCTGGCTTCGCCCGTCAGCCGCAGACGAGGCGGCCGTCGTCGTTCCGGATCGGGCTCTTGCAGCGGCTGAGGTCGATCTCGGTGTCCCGCCACTCGCCGTTCAGGCGCCGGCACCGCGCTCCGAGACGTGTCTGGTCGACCGAGAAGTCCCGGCAAGTCTCCCGGTAGCTCCCGGCCGGCAGCCGCAGCGTCTCCTGCCGTGGGCAGACCAGGCGACCGTCGGCGTTCATGATGCCGCGGTCACAGTCGCGAAGGTCGAGGGAGGTGTCGCGCCACCGGCCGTCGCGCCCCAGACACTCGGCCTCGAGGCGGCGGCGATCCCGATCGACGCGCATGTCGCGACAGCTCTCGGTGTAGGTCCCCGCCGGGAGGGGACCCCGGTACTCGTCGCGCTGCCGGCCCCCGCCTCCAGCCCCGCCGTAGCCGCCGGTGTACGGGCTCTCGCGGTTGCTGTCCTGCATGGGGAGAGCACAGCCCACCAGGAGCAAAGCCACCCCCCAGCTGGCCAGCACCCGCCTCGCGGCCCTCGAAGTCGGCATGCGGTCCTCCTTCCCTGGCGAGCCGCCGTCCGGCGGTCAGGATGGAAGCGACGGAGGAATCTCGCCGGCGCGCTCGGCGCGCTCGCGAGCCGTCTCCAACAGCGTGCGAAGCTGCGCGCGTTCCTCCACCGACAGCTGCCGGAGCATCGCGACGCCCTGCTTCCGGCGCTCGTCCTCCGAACCCTCGCCCCCCAGCTCGATGATCTCCTTTAGAACCGTTTCAAATCAACGCTCGCCGCTCGATCCGGAACACCGGGTGGTCGGCCGGATTCGGCAGCGCTTTGAAATAGCCCTTGACCTGATAGCCCCAGCGAGCGAGATAGGCCTCGATCACGCGTCGCTTCTCGTTGTCAGGGATCTCGATCGCCTGAAAGGGCTCGACGCGGCCACGCCAGCGAAGCTCGCCTCGGCCCGTGGCGCGGAGGTTCCGAACCCACTGGGTATCACCGCGCGGTGCGACGAGATAGCGCTGGCCATCGAGCTCGAGCACGTTGACGGGAACCGTGCGCCACTCTCCGCTCGTCCGGCCACGTACCGCCAGGGTGGGGATTATCCCGGCCAGCATGAGCAACGGATTCAACACCCGGCTGGTAAGCCAGCCTGGCTTCAGATACCGTCGCGCTCGTCCCACCTCGAGCCTGCCCAACAGTTAGCTCTTCTTCGCCGTCTGCGTTGTAAAGCTTCCGAGCTGCGGCACGACTCTCGCGCTCTTACACGTCGGACACCGGACGTTCCCCTTCTCGCGCTCCGAGATGGTCATCGTCAGCTCGAACGGCTTCTGGCATTTCTCGCAGAGGAATTCGTAGCGGGGCATACCCAACTCCTTTTCCTGCTCCGACTTACGGAACTTCCGGTGGCGGGGATGCTACGCCCACGGGCCTTGCGACGTCAACAACTGAGGAGCACTGTCGGGACGCCATCGCCGATGGCCGTCTGGCGCAAGCTATAATGGATTGCAATCGAACGCGAGACCACCCTCGTATCGCTAAGAAACGATGCCTCGCGCACTCAAGAACCTCGACATCACTCTCGGCCTGGCCGTGATTCCGGTCCAGCTCTTCACCGCAACGAGCTCACAGAACGTTGCCTTCCACCTCCTCCACGCGAAATGCGGCTCCCGGATCCAGATGCGTCTCGAGTGCCCGATCCACGGCCCCGTGCCGCGCGAAGAGACGGTGCGAGGGTTCGAGACATCTAAGGACGAGTACGTCCGCTTCGAGCCCGAGGAGTTAAAGGCGCTCGAGCAGGCGTCCTCCACGGCGCTCGTGATCGACTCGTTCGTCCCAGAGCGCGCGATCGATCCGGTGTACTTCGAGAACGCGTACTTTCTCGGCGCTGGGAAGAATGGCGAACGTGGCTATCGGGTGCTCGTGCAGGCGCTCGAGAAGACACACCGGGTTGCCGTCGGCACGTTCACGTGGCGCGGCAAGACCACGCCGATCGCGATTCGGGTGCACCAGGACGGACTCCTCCTCCAGCGGCTCTACTTCGCGGGTGAGGTCTACAATGCGGCCGAGATCGACCGGGGCCCTGATCAAAAGATCCGCGACCAGGAGCGCACCCTCGCCGAGCGACTCATCAGCGAGCTTTCCGCGACCGAGTTTCACCCCGAGAACTACGAGGACGAGTACCGGAAGCGGCTCCTGAAGGCGATTGAGCAGAAGGTGGCAGGTGAGGAGATCCAGCGCCTCGGGGTCGAGGCTCGGCCTCCGACGACTGACCTGGTCGCGACGCTCAAGGCGAGTCTCGGACGCAAGGAATTGGCGAAGGCGGCTCCCACCAAGGCAGACGTGAAGGTCACATCCGCGAAGCGGCCGGCACGCCGGCGTCGCGCGTCGTAGAGTCCCGCATGTAATCGTTGGAGGCATTGCCCGACAGGTCGTCTTCGGTCGTAAGCTCCCTCGCCAAGTAGACACAGGGAGGTCGTCGACTCGCGCCTTGGAACGGGTACAGGGGCGCGGTGTCCAGGTTTAACGGAGGAACGCAGCGTTGCTTTCGTGGCTTGCTCACTTCATCGAAAGACACCCCGTTCTTCACCGGATCTCGCTGGCGCTGTGGAAGCGCTTTCCACCCCGACTGGCAGGCATGTTGCGCAATCTCCTCACCACGAAGTGGACCGTTGGGGCCGTCGCGGTGATCCTCGACGAGGAGGTGAATCCTCCGGAAGTACTTCTGGTTCAGCACAGTTATCGCGTGAAGGGAGCGTGGGGGTTTCCCGGTGGATCCCTCGAATCGGGTCTCGGAAGCCCGCGGGAGCCTTCAAAGGAGCAGTCACGCGACGATATCATTGAGTCTAGCCTCCGGCGCGAGGTGTTCGAGGAACTCGGGATTGAGATCGAAATCGTCCGACTTACTAAGATCGATGCGGTCCCTTATGTTCCGGAGGAACCGGGGCCCTACCGGCTCGACTTCTACTACCGATGTCTTCCCAAACAGGGATTTCGCCCGTTGCGCGAGGGGCTCCGCAGTGGGAACATCACACCGCGTTCGCCGGAAGTGAAACAGATTGTGCTGGTCCCGGTCAGCCGACTGAAGGAATACGACCTCTACTCTGCCCACGCCCGGATTCTGCCCCCACTGCTTACGTAGAAATATCGACGGGCCCGTCGCAAAAGGATTGCGAAGACTTCCAGGAAACGTCTTCAATCGGATCCGCGACATGACGAATGCGTCGCCGCTCGAAGTTGTTCGGAAGTGCACAGTGGCCTCGCGGACCCCGACACGTCCGACAACCGGCGTATACCACGTGCTCATCAGGCGAGCCGGTGGCCTTCAGCGACGAGCGCCGGGAGCCGATCAGGCTCCCATTCCGCCCAGCGATACTCGATCGCCACGTTCCGCGCGCCGCGGCCAAGGTCTCAAGGCGCGGGACGGCGGTCGGTCGCGCGCGGCGGATCGCCGGTGGCACATCTCCCGGAGGGACTGGAGGTACAGGATCAGGAGGACGTGCCGATCGGTGAGTTGTGGGGGGTGTCCTTCACGATCGACATTGGTGCTTTACGACCGAAACACAGGGCGGCCGGTGCGGTCCTCGACACGAAATACAAGCCGGAAGACCGTCCGGCGGCGGAGGATCTCGAGCAGATCGTGGCCTATGCGCAGGCCAAGGGATGTCGGGAAGCCATCCTGGTGTACCCAATCACGCTCCCGGGACAGTTCAACGAGCCAGTTGGGGACATTCGGGTCCGCAGTCTTGGATTTGTTCTGGGTGGCGACCTGGAGGATAGGGGCATCGGTTCCTGGCCACGCTGCTTGAGGTCGTTGGCTATCGCATGAGGGTCTGGGCGCACACCGGTCCGACCCCGGGCATCGTCTCCAAGCGTGCCACCCGCGGATCCCGCCGCGCCCGCTGGGCCAGCTGCCGATCCAGGGCGCCGAGCGCGGTGCCCACCGCCTGCACGGTCGCCTCGTACGCCGCCACCACCTCCCGCAGTGCCGGCGTCAGGTCCGCCGCGGCCAACTGGCCCCACCCCCTCTGGGTCCGCAAGGCCCGCGGCCGCAATTCGGTCTGCTGCTGGCACGCCAAACCGCGGACCACGTTCACCAGCCGTGTCCGCATGTGTACCAACTGCCGCCGCGCCACCAGGAGTCCCCGCAGCTCGCGGCTCCGGTGACTGGGCACGTGCACCGGCTCCGGCAGCCCCCCGATCCGCAACAGATGCGCGAGGAGCTGCGCATCGATCCGATCCGTCTTCTTCTTCGATTCCGCGATGAGCTTCACCTTGAGCGGGTGCACCACGTGGACCTTCGCCCCGAGCTCCCGCAGCAGATCGACAATCCACGCCGTCTGGTTCCCCGCTTCGATCGCGACTCGCACGCCCCGCGCGGTGTAGCGTTCCACGGCCCCGGCCAACCCCGTCGGCGTCGTCGCCACGATTCCCCGCGTCACCCGACGGCCCTGCGCGTCCTCGATGTACACGTGCGTTGACTTCCGCGAGACGTCCAGCCCACAGTAATGCATGCCAACCTCCTGGTGGTGAGCGGTGTGCGATCTCGTCCCCAACTCACTGAGACGCTATCGCAATCCGCTCGGGGGTTGGCACCCTTCATAGCTTCTTCTCGGTCGTGTCCCATGGGGGGCGACGACGTGGCGGGACGTCACGTTCTCCGAGCACTGGGAGCGGAGCGGCTGGTTCGACGACATCCAGAGCTTCTGGGACGACTTCCGCGCGGACGGCCGCCTGCCCGACCGCGCCGAGGGTACGCTCAGCCCGACCGAGGAGACGGACGCCGGCACGCTCGGTCTCCGGGTCCGGCTCGAACCCGGCCAGACCGTGGAGCTGCCCATCGTTCTCGCGTGGCACTTCCCGAGCCTGGTGAACTACTGGGGACCCTTCGAGACGCTCCCGGCCAGTCGGTCGTCGGCGGGCGCATGACCAACTGGTTCGCGACCCAGTGGCCGGACGCGTGGGGAGCCGCCGAGGAGACGCTCGAGCGACTGCCCGACCTCACCGCGCGGACCCGGGCGTTCCGCGACGCCCTCTTCGACTCGACCCTGCCGGCCGAGGTGGTCGACGCGGTCTCGAGCCAGATGTCCATCATCCGCACGACGACGTGTCTCCGGACCGCGGACGGGCGCTTCCACGCCTTCGAGGGGTGCGACGACAACGCAGGCTGCTGCCCGATGAACTGCACGCACGTGTGGAACTACGCGCAGGCGCTCGCCTTCCTCTTCCCCAGCTGGAGCGCACCGTGCGGCTGACCGACTATCAGTACAACACCCTGCCCGACGGCGAGCAGAAGTTCCGGACCATGCTGCCGCTCCAGACCGGGGTCCTCTGGAACTACGTCGCCGCCGCCGACGGCCAGATGGGCACCCTGATGAAGCTCTACCGCGAGTGGCTCGTGTCGGGTGACGACGCCTACCTTCGCTCGCTGTGGCCCCAGGCGAAGAAGATACTCGCCTACGCCTGGCAGCTGTGGGATCCCGACCGCGACGGTGTGATGGAGGGCGAGCAGCACAACACCTACGACATCGAGTTCTATGGGCCGAACACGATGTGCGGCGCCTTGTACCTGGGCGCGCTTCGGGCGGCCGAGGAAATGGCCCGCCATCTGGGCAACCCCGACGCCGCCGAGTACGCGCGCATCTACGCCTCTGACCGCGCCCGTTACGACCGCGAGCTGTGGAACGGCGAGTACTACGAGCAGCATGTCCGGATGCCGAAGCCCCAGGAGGTCCAGAAGGGCAAGTACCCCCAGCGTCACCCACCGGCGATCCGCGAGGGAGAATCCACGCCGCGCTACCAGTACGGCCCCGGCTGCCTGGCCGACCAGCTTCTCGGCCAGTGGTTCGCCCACGTGGTCGGCCTCGGTCACCTCCTCCCGGAGGACCACGTTCGCACGGCGGCGCGGTCCATCTTCCGCCACAACTTCCGGCCGTCGGTGGCCGAGCACGAGAGCTGCCAGCGTGCCTACGCCGTCAACGAGGAGGGCGCGCTCCTCCAGTGCACGTGGCCGCGTGGCGGCCGGCCGCGCTATCCCTTCCCGTACGCCGACGAGTGCTGGACCGGAAGCGAGTACGCGGTCGCCGGCCTCCTCATGTACGAGGGAGAGGTCGAGGCGGGGGTCGCGGTCGCCCGGGCGGTGCGGGAGCGCCACGACGGCATCCGGCGCAACCCGTGGGACGAGTTCGAGTGCGGCCACCACTACGCGCGCGCGCTCGCGTCGTGGTCGCTCCTGCTCGCCCTTTCGGGATACCAGTACAGCGCGCCGGCTAGGCGGCTTCGCTCCGCCCCGCGCGCGGCGGGGCCCGAGTTCCGTTGCCTGTTCACGGCCGGCACCGCCTGGGGCACCGTTCGCATCACCGAGCACGAAGCCCTCGTACGGGTCGAGGCCGGCGAGCTGACGCTCCAGCGCCTCGAGATCGGGGAGCGGGTCCACGAGTTCGCGCCGCCGGCCCTGGTCCGGCCGGGGCATCCCCTCACCGTCGCGACGTAGACGGCCGTCGCGGCGCCCGTCCCGCGGTCGGTCGCGGTGAGACCTGGCCGGATCGGCAGGCCCCTTTCCGCTATCCCCCGTCTGGGCGAAGATGCCTGCTCAGGAGGTGTGCCCATGCCCGAGACCGGCCACCAGCAGCTTCCCTTCGGTGCGGATGACCTGCGCCTGCCCGACGAGCTACGCGGCCCCCTGCACGCCCACCTGGCCGCGCTTCGGGATCGCTACCACCGCCGGGGCTGGGGCGGCCCGGTCGGCTTTGGGCACCGGCCCGCGCTGGTCGTCGTCGACCTCGCCCTCGCCTGGACCGATCCCTCGCGCCCCGCGGTCGGGAGCACCGTGGATTCCGTCGTCGAGGCGACCGCGCGGGTGCTGGCGGCAGCGCGGAGCGCCGGCATCTTCGTCGTCTTCACGACCTGGGCCTACGACCCGGCCGCCCCGCCGGCCCCGCACGACGCGAAGAACGCGCTCCACATCGGGCCCGGCGACGAGAAGCTGCTCGAGATCGACGCGCGGGTCGAGCGCCGGCCGACCGAGCTCCTGCTCCGCAAGCGCTACGCCTCGGCCTTCAAGGGCACGAACCTGCACGAGATGCTCACGGCGCAGGGCGTCGATACGCTGATCGTCACCGGGCTCAGCACGAGCCACTGCATCTACGCGACGTGCCGAGACGCGACCGACAGCTTCCGGGTGATCGTGCCGCGCGAGGCGGTCGGGGAGCGGTGCGAGATCTTCCACGAGGTCAATCTGCTCGACATCGAGCTGGACCTCGGCGATGTCCTGCCCGTCGACGCCGTCATCCGCCATCTCGGAGTCAGACGTTGACTTCGAAGCAGTTCCGCATCCCCGGGGGACATTGTTGAGAAGTCACAGCCTGACCCCCGACAGGAGGAACGCATGTCACGCCGCATCCGCGCCCTCGCCCTCCTTGTAGTCGCTTGGGCCCTCGCGTGGTCGACCGCGCTCGTCGCGACGCCCGCATTCGCCCAGGCCAAGATCCTGCGCGTCGCGACCGACACGAACCTGCCGTGGCTCGACCCCCACATGGGCTCCGCCTTCAGCCTCCGCGAGCTCTCCTCTCACGTCTTCGAGGGGCTGGTCACGATCGGCGAGGACTTCGGGGTGATCCCGCAGCTGGCGGAGAGCTGGACCGTGAGCCCCAGCGGGACCGACTACACCTTCAAGCTGCGCTCGGGGGTCAAGTTCCACAACGGCCGGACGGTCACGGCCGACGACGTGAAGGCCTCCATCGACCGGTTCGTGCAGGTCGGCATCCGGCGCGGCGACCTCGCGGCCGTGCAGGCCGTCACCGTCGTCGACCCCGCCACCGTGCGGATCTCGCTGAAGGAGGCGCAGGGCTCGTTCCTCGGCGCCCTGGCCAATCCGGTGGCCCTCCTCGGGATCATGCCGAAGGACCTCGTGCAGGGGGCGAAGGATCCCCTGCAGCCGCCCCAGCTCGTCGGCACCGGCCCCTTCCAGCTGGCGGCCTGGGTGCGCGACCAGCAGATCACGCTCAAGCGCTTCGACGACTACACCCGGGACCGCCGCCTGCCGGCGTCCGGGCTCGGCGGGGACCGGTCGGCCCTCGTGGACGAGGTCCACATCATCTCCACCGGCGAGAGTGCGACCCGGTTCGCGGGGCTCGAGCGCGGCGACTTCGACTACGCGATGGCCCTGGCGCCGACCGCCTACGAGCGCCTCCGCGCCTCGACGGCGCTCGACGCCATCGTGCTGAAGCCCTTCACGCAGGTGATCCTCCAGCTCAACGCCAACCGGGCGCCCTTCAATCAGGTGAAGGCCCGGCAGGCGGTCTCCCGGGGCCTCGACATGGAAACGGTCATGCGCGGCGTGACGGGGAACCAGCCGGCGTTCTACCGGCTGCAGCCCAGCCTCTTCTTCCCCGAGCAGCGGGTCTGGCACAGCACCATGGGTCAGGAGGTCTACAACCAGAAGAACGTCGACCTGGCCCGCCGGCTCCTGAAGGAGTCCGGCTACGATGGGAAGCCGATCACGCTGGTCACCAACCGCGACATCGAGTGGCTCTACCGGGCCGCCGTGCCCGTGCAGCCCCAGCTGGAGGCCATCGGGTTCAAGGTCGAGCTCGTGGTACGCGACTGGCCGGGCCAGATCGCGCAGCAGAAGGAAGGGAACTTCGACATGGCGACGAACGGGATCTCGACCCGTCCGGAGCCGACCGGGTTCGACTACCTCTTCCGCTGCGGGGCGTCCTACGAGGCTTACGGCTACTGCGACCCCGAGATGGACAAGGCGCTGGCGGCGGGCGTGCGGGAGCGCGAGCCGGAGAAGCGGGCCCAGGCCTATGCCCAGGCGCAGAAGCAGTTCTACGAGACCGTGCCGCTCGTCAAGATGGGAGACATGTTCCAGCTGGACGGCGCCAGCAAGACCGTGACGGGGTACAAGGTCTTCTTCCTGCGGCGCTTCTGGAACGTCAGCAAGTGACCGGCTGAGCGGCCGCGCGGCGGGGCGCGATGGCGCGCTACGTCGCGCGGCGGCTCATGCTGCTGGTGCCCGCCTGGCTGATCATGGGCGCGCTCGCGTTCGCCCTGATCCGCCTCATCCCGGGAGATCCGGCGACCGTCCTGCTGGGGATGGAAGCCACCCCCCAGGCCATCGCCGAGCTCCGCGCACGGATGGGGCTGGACCGGCCGCTGCCGATCCAGTTCATGCTATGGCTCTCGCGGGTCCTCGAGGGCGAGCTGGGGCGGTCGTTCTTCCTCGGGCAGCCGGTCCTCGACGCGATCCTGTCCCGCTTGCCCGTGACCTTGAGCCTGACCGCCACCGCCCTCACGTGCGCCGTGCTGATCGGCGTCCCCCTCGGCGTTCGGGCCGCGACGCGCCCGAACTCCCCCACCGACCTGGGCGCGATGGCCACCGCCGTGATCGGCCTCTCCATTCCCGACTTCGCGCTCGGCCTCGGCCTCATCGTGCTGTTCGGCGTGGCGCTCCAGTGGCTCCCGGTTAGCGGATACGTGCCACTGTCGCGGAGCCCGGTGGCCTTCCTCCAGCACCTCGTCCTCCCGGCGCTCGCCCTCGGGATCCCGCAGGGTGCGCTCATCGCCCGGATCACGCGCAGCAGCATGCTCGAGGCGCTCGCCGCCGACTACGTGCGCACGGCGCGCGCGAAGGGCTTAGGCGAGCCGGCGGTGGTCGGCTGGCACGCCTTCCGGAACACGCTCATCCACGTGCTCACCGTGGTGGGCAGCGTCGCGGTCATCCTGCTCGGGGGCGCATTCGTCGTGGAGACGGTCTTCAACCTGCCGGGTCTCGGAAACCTAGTGGTCATGGCCGTGAAGCGACGCGACTACCCGCTCGTCCAGGGATGCCTGCTCCTCATCTCCACGGTGGTGATCCTCGTCAACCTCCTCGTGGACGTGCTCTACGCCTACCTCGATCCCCAGATCCGGTATGGCTGAGCCGCGGCCCCTGCCGACGGGCGCCGGTCCATCGGCCGGCCGCCCCAGCTGGCGGCGCCTCGCGCGTCACCGGCTCGCCGTCACCGGCGGGGTGATCGTCCTCGTGGTGACCGGGCTCAGCCTCGTGCTGCCGCTCGTGATCCCGACCGACCCCACCGCGCTCGACGTGCAGGCGACGCTCACCGCGCCGTCGTGGCGCCACTGGTTCGGGACGGACGACTTCGGGCGCGATCTCTTCGCCCGGGTCGTTCACGGCATCCGGCTCTCGCTCCTGGTCGGCTCCTCGGTCCTGGCGGTGACCGGGGTCCTCGGCGCGATCCCCGGCCTGGTGGCCGGCTTCGTGCCGCGAGCCGACGCGGTCATCATGCGCATCATGGACGCGCTCATGGCCTTTCCGGCGATCCTGCTCGCGCTCTCCGTGATGGCGATCGCCGGGCCCTCGACGGTCAACGTGGTCGGGGCGCTTGGGGTGGCCTACGCCCCGCGCGTCGCCCGCCTGGCGCGCGCCAGCGTCCTCGCGGTGCGGAGCCGGGAGTTCGTCGACGCCGCCCGAGCGCTGGGCAACCCGCCGCTCCGGATCCTGTCGCGCCATGTCACGCCGAACGCGGCGGCCCCGGTGATCGTGCAGGGCACCTTCACCTTCGGCTACGCGATCCTGGGGGAGGCGGCGCTGAGCTTCGTCGGGCTCGGTGCGGTTCCGCCGACGCCGAGCCTCGGCAACATCCTGGCCGACGCTCGCGTGTTCCTCCGCGACGCGCCCTGGATGATCCTGTGCCCGGCCGCGACGCTCTCGGTGCTGATCCTGGGCCTGAACCTCCTGGGCGACGGCATCCGCGACGCGCTGGACCCCCGGAGCGGGGTCAGACTTTGACTTCCACGATTCCTGGCACGACGCGTCGAGAAATGTTTAGAAGTCAAAGTCTGACCCCGAAGAAGCTCAGGGCGTTGTCGCGGAAGATGCGGCGGTAGACGTCCATTGGAAGATCGCGCGCCCAGAGATCGCGACGCTCCTCCTCGTACGGATAGGGCAGGTTCGGGAAATCGCTGCCGAACAGGATGCGATCGGCGTAACGGACGAGGTCAGCGTCCCGGACGACCGCGGGGTCGATCCCGGTGAATGGCAGGGAGGCCCGCGTCATCGCCATGGTCGTGTCGAGGTGGAGGTGCGGGTAGCGGTCCAGGAGCTGGAGGGCGGCACGGGTCTCGAACGCGCCCATGTGGCATATCGACACCCGAAGCCCCGGGAACGCTTCGAGGACCCGCGTGAAGCGCGTCAGGCCAGTGAACTCGTTGGTATGGGGTCCGGTGCCCACGTGGATCACGAGCACCTTCCCCATCTCGACCAGCCGCGCGTAGACCGGCTGCATCCGCGGGTCGTGAGGGTAGTAGGGATAAGAGGCTGATTAAGAGGTGGTTCCGGAGCCGCACTCCCCAGCACTCAGGCCATCTAACCGCACGAATTCTCTGTGCGGCCGCCTGACCGACGGTCGTCTGGGTGCGGCTGAGTTCGGTGGAGTTTGACACTGGCCTGTCACCGAGATTCTGCTGCGTGCTGTGCCTGCTCGCGGCGGATCCTGGGCGCGGTGGTCACGTCGAGTGGGGGTCAGCCACTTCATCTAGTGCAGCACCACGGTCAGCCGTAGTCGGAGAAGATGTGCATCGGGATGGGCTGGGGTATCGATGCCTCCTGTGTCGTCAATCTCACACACCCCAGGCGACCGAGCGTCCTCGACTCCACAGCGGTCCCCACAGTCCGCCATGTAGTTGCGTCAGCCAAGATGCAATGTGACGGCGCTACTCCGAATGGCCCTATCACGGACAGGTTAGGACAGGGCTTGTCGGTCTGTCATGGGAGCGTCACGGTCTTGCAATCCACGTTCGTAAGCGCCAGAGCGCCAGACGATTGATACGTGCCCCCGTTGTCGTATGCGCCGCTCCCGGCAAACGTGTCTTTATCGCCCGTCCACTCGGCCGTGAAGTTATTGAGCGAGTTGGCCAGCGAATGGACGAAGATTCCGAAGTTCGCGGTCGTGCCCGCGGTGTTCAGCGTCGCGCCCCCGGTAAACGGGACTGGCGCCGCAATCGCCAAAAAGCTGTAGAGCCCGACGAGCGAGATGACCTGTCCCGGCCTGAGGGGCGCGACCCCTTTGAAGATGTAGAGGTTGTCGAGCTGATCTTTGAGACACACGTCCCTCGCCACGGCATCCGTACTGCCGAGCGCGAGTGCGAGAAACGACAGGACGCCGACCGTGACGATCTTGATTCTCCGCCTGCGAAGGGTCGTGATCATCGCTCGCTCCTGTTGGATGAGGTGCACGGCACTCCGCGCTCGCGACATCCGGCTTCCCCGCCGCCGGCGAGTGGGGAGTAAGTCTAGGTCGTGGCGGAGGACTTGTCCATTGGACTTCTCCTCGTGACCTCGTCTGTCCCTGCTGCGGCGGCGGGCGGCGGATCCTCGGCGCGGTGACCGGAACCCGGCGCCTGCTCGGCGCGCTCGGGCTGGCGGCCCAGCCGCCTCGAACTGCCGCACGATCTCGCTCGGGGACAGCACCGGACGGCCGAGCACCTCAACCAGCGGCGGAACCCCTGGCGGCCCGGGCCCGGCTCGTAGGCCTTGTAGATCGGCTCGGAAAAGACAGGCGGGGCGTCCGTCCGGAAGCCTCGGTCGCGCGTTCTTCGCGGGTCGCGGGTGCGCTGGAGATGAACGCGTCAGCGCACTCCAGGCCGGTGGCGGGAGACCAAACATGCTTTGGAGCGCCTTCCTGACCGCTGGTATCTAGGCACAATGACTGTTTGTCAGTGCCCGCGAAGAGTGCAACCTGGACTCAACTTGAACCTGGAAAGGGCCAATTCGTGACCGAGCGTGAGCCGATTCGCTGCGAATGCGAGCACGCCGATCATTGGCCTCAGCCGATTGGCGGTGGGACGGTCATTGCGCCGCAGCATCACGCGTACCGTCAAGAGGTGGCCGCCGCACAAGCCGTGCCGACGCAGCGCGGGCCACGCCGGCTCTGCGAGTCGTGCCGCACGCTCCGTCACATGACGGATGGGAGCCCCTGAGTCGGGAGCGCCAGGGCGAGCAGGAGCAACGAAGCGAGCGTATTCTTTCGGGAATCGCACCAACGCCGGGTGGCGGAACTGGGAGACGCGGCGGACTTACAACCCATTCTTCCGGTCGGAGCCGGCCGATAGGGTCTCCCACAGGCTCCTGGGCGAACCACGCCTCAGAACCGCCCATCCGTCGTAGCTCATAACTCAGGGTTACCCTCCAGTTCTCGTCGACTCAAAACTCAGGGTTACCGACGGCGTCACCGTGGTGCCTCCAGGGCGCGAGGTCGGAAGGGAGGTGGCGGGGTCGATCTCTCTTGGGAGGCGCTGGGGATCGGGGGCGGCGAGGGCCCACAGCCGATCCAGTTCCCGCTCGAGCTGCCGCCGCAGGTGCAGGGGGTTGAGCGAGTCGTAGAGCGCGTTGAGTTCGCGGTGGGTCTCGGGCGTCAGGACGCCGGTGGCGCACAAGCGCTGGTACGGCGTCTGGGCCCGGTCGTAGACCCGGTGGGTGCGCTCGCCCTGACGGGTTTTGGTCACGAGCTTCTCCACGGGCTGGAAGAAGTTGACGTGCAGGCGGGCCAGGCGGTAGACGCGCTGGAGTTGGGCATAGGCGGCGTGGGAGGTGAAGCGATCATCGCCGACGAGCGGCCGCACGACGGCCCCGTTCTTCTGCTCCACATGCGCGCTGTCGTTCTTCTTCCAGGGGCGGCTGCGCGTGAAGGTGATCTGGTGCTCGCGGCAATAGGTCAGCAGGGCGCGGTTGATGAATTCGGAGCCGTTGTCGCTATCGAGACCGAGGAGCGGCAGGGGCCCGCGCGTGCGGACGCGATGGATGGCCCCCCGGACGCGCTTCTGCCCCTTACCCCAGACGGGCTCCAGCTCGACCCACGCGGTGGGGATGTCCACCGCGCAGAGCGTGCACAGGTAGAAGCCCTCGGTCTTCGAGCCGCAGTGGGCGACGAGATCGACCTCGAGGAAGCCGGGCCGGGCGTCGGTCCAGTCGGTGAAGGTGCGAATCGGGATTTCGTGCTTCAAGACGGGGCCGGGGCGCGTGAGGGTCGCGCCGCGCGGCGGGTACTGGGCCCGGGCGGCGCGGAGGAGCCGGGTGAGCGTGGGCGACTCGCCTGGCGCACGAGCTTGTCGACGGCCGGGAGCAGGGTGAGCTCCCCGTACCGGAGGAGGCGGTCGAGCAACTCCGGCACGAAGGGGTGGAGCCGATGCGCCCCGATCCGGCCACTCGCCTGCCAGAGCACCTCGGCGGCGGCGGCGACCGCCGGCCCGTAGGCCCGCGGACGGCCGCCCGGCCCTGGCGTGGCCCGCGGCCGCGGCGCACGGCGGAGCAGCCGGATGGCCGTCTTGCGGTGGATGCCGGTCACGGCCACGACCTCATCCAAGAGCTGGCGTTTCTCGGCCCGGGTCGCCTGCCGATACCGCTCACGCTGGACCGCGGCATACTCCCGAAGGCTGGCTCGCGTCACGGGTCCCTCCTGGGGGGGATTGGTAACCGTGACTTCTGAGCTACTGCCAGCGTCCTGGTAACCGAAGTTTTGAGTCGATGCGCCATCTAGCGCCCGAGGCCGGGTCGGGGTAGGGTCGGGGCGCCCGTACCCCACGGACGGCCGAGAAGCCGAGCTCCGGGGCTGCCCGGGTGCCGTGACGCTGTGCCTGGCTGGCCGCTCACGATCCGGAATCGGGAGCCGCTTCGTATGCACTGTCCCCGGTGCCAGCACGAGAATCGCCCGCAGGCGAAGTTCTGCGACAAATGCGCCAGCCCCGTCGGCGAGGCCAGTGCTTCCACTCGGTCAGACGCGGATACGAAGGGCGAGGTCGAGAGCCTCAGGCAAGCGCTGACCGAGTCGCTGGAGCAACAGACCGCGACGGCGGAGATCCTGCGCGTCATCTCCAGCTCGCCGACCGATCTTCAGCCCGTGATGGGCGTCGTGGCCGAGAGCGCCGCACGATTCTGCGGCGCGACCGATGCCTCGATCTGGCCTGGAAGGCGAGTCTCTCCGGCTCGTCGCGGTGCATGGGACGCAGCCTACGACAATCCCGATCGGCGGGACCGTCGCGGTGACCCCCCGATCCTTGCCTGGGCGCGTGGTCCTTGATCGCCAAACGATCCACGTCGAGGACATTCAGGCAGCTGACACGGAATTCCCCGAGACGCAGGCACGCGCACGGCTCGTTCAGGTCCCGACTCGGACACTGCTAGCCACCCCGCTGCTACGCGAAGATGTACCGATCGGGGTCATTGTCTTGCGGAGGAGAGAAGTCCAGCTCTTCACCACCAAGCAGATCGAGCTGGCGAAGACGTTCGCCGCGCAGGCGGTGATCGCGATTGAGAACGTCCGGCTGTTCAACGAGACGAAAGAGGCGCTGGAGCAACAGACGGCGACGAGCGAGATCCTGCGCGTCATCGCGAGCTCGCCGACCGATCTCCAGCCGGTAATGCAGGCCGTCGCCGAGAACGCCGCCCGGGTGTGCGGGGCGACGGATTCGATGATCCTCCGCCTCGAAGGTGAGCACCTGCGCGTGGTGGCGCGGCAGGGATCGCTGCGTCGAACACTGACGATCGGAGACACCTTCCCGTCACTCGCGACACGGTCAGCGGGCGGGGTGTGAGCGACCGGCGGACGATTCACGTCGAGGACATACTAGCGGCTGAGGCGGAGTTTCCGGTCACCATGTCTACCAATACACGGGCCGGGTCCCTCAGCCGAACAATGCTGGCGACACCGCTGTTGCGCGAGGGCATGCCGCTGGGCGCGATTCATCGCCTGGGGCCGGAGCCCATCCCTTTTCGGCCAAGCAGATTGCGCTCCTCGAGACGTTCGCCAACCAGGCCGTCATCGCCATCGAGAACGTCCGGCTGTTCACGGAGCCGCAGGAGAAGAACCGCGTGGGCATAGAGGCCCACGCGGAGGTGAGCGAAGCGCTGGAGCAGCAGACGGCGACCAGCGAGATCCTCCGCGTGATCAGTGGCTCGCCCACCGATGTCAGCCCGTCGACGATGCAACATAGAAAGAAAGCGGATCAACGTGCGTCGTCGGTACTCCTCCCGCGGCTATTCTCACTCACCCCCAACCTCAACCGCGATCCTTACAGTCGCTCCCAACTCGGGTAGAGGCGCTGCATGAAGCGTCGAATCGCGGCAATCATGGTGAGCGACGTCGTGGGCTACTCCTCGATGATGGAAAAGGCCGAGGAACGGACTGCCGAACGGCTCGTCGCCTGTCAAGCGCTCATATCAGAGAAGGTCGCATTGCTCGACGGCCGGATTTTCGACACCGCCGGCGATGCCACGCTTAAGAGTTCCCGAGCCGATCAATGCCGTGCGCGGCGGCCGAGATCCGCAATGCGCTCGCGGTCGCAGAGACATCTGACAGCGAACCACTGAAGATGCGCTTCGGCATCCACCTCGCGGACGTGATCGTCCGTGGAGACGCTTTGGTCGGAGATGAATCGATCTCGCCGCGCGTATCCAACAGGCTGCCGAGCCTGACTCGATCGACGTGAGTGGAATGCTGTTCGACCACGTTCGCCGCAACTCTCCGTTTATCTTCGAGGCCCTCGGCGAGCGGAGCTTCAAGAACATTTCTGAGCCGATTCGCGTCTATCGCGTTCGTGGTGAGATGGGCGCCCCAGACTGCAATCCGCGCCAACGAAATCCCATAGAATAGGGAAAGGCGACCCTCTTCCATTGCCGTTCTACCATTTCGCGTCATAGGTGGCGATGAGGATCAGCGCTTTCTTGCCGAAGGACTCACCGAGGAGCTCATCGTCGAGCTAGGACGCTTTCGGCGGCTGTTTGTCAGCCCGCGTAGCGCCGGTTTCGCTCTCGCCGACTCCGAAGCAGACCCCGCAAAGATCGGCGACGCCCTCTCCGTTCGGTATGTCTTGGAGGGCCAGGCGAGGAGGATCGGAGACCGCGTTGGGATCGGTCTCACGCTGTCTGAAAACGAGAGTGGCTCCGTTGTGTGGAGCGAAATGATCATGCGACTGTTCGACGAGCTTCTGGACCTGCTCGATCAAACGGTCGCGAAGATCGCGGCAACCGTGGTCGGGCGGATGGAGGACGCGAGCATGGTCGCCGCTCGACGAAAACCGCCAGAAAATATGACGGCGTTCGAGTGCCTGCTTCGCGGGATGGAGCATCACCGGCTTGGGGGCGGACTGATGACAACGCGCGGGAGGCAGTCAGCTGGTTTACCAAAGCAATCGAGGCCGATCCGAATTACGCTGCAGCTTACGCGTGGCGGGTTTGCTCGGGCTCCGGGCTGCCAGAGTTCGATGTCCGGGCCGGAGAACGGGACGTTCGTCGTGCGCTTGAACTCGATCCCTGTGATCCCGAAGCCAACCGCATCATGGCTTTCTTCGAATTGTTGCAGGGCAACTTTGAGCAAGCCGCAGCGCTCAACCGGAGAGCCGTCGAGCTGAACCCCTCCGATGCTTACGTCAAAGCCAGGTGCGCTAACGTCTCAACGTACATAGGGGAGGCACTCGCTCGCTTGAGCTACTCGACGAAGCCGAAGGACTTGATCCATTTCTCCCCGTATGGTGCATCGAGGAGCGGGGCGTCGCACTTTACGCGCTCGAGCGCTACGAGGAGGCACTCGAGGCGCACGGCAAGCTCGTGTTCCAAACCTACCGCTCACGGCTCTATCGGGCGGCTGCGCTCATCGCGCTCGGTCGACGGGACGAGGCACAAAGGCTGGTGAAAGAAGCGATGGCAAGCAAACCACACCTCACCACATCTGGGTTTATGTTCCATGAGCGCTATCGCGATCTTGAACAGCGCCGAGCGTTGCGTCGTCGGCTGGAGGAGGCCGGCCTCCCAAGATAAGCGACGAGTCGGTCATCTTTCGAAGACGTTCCCGATTGGCTCGAGGCTCTGTGATTTCATTCATGCCTGTGCAGGTCAGAAGCTCGGGTTCGCGTGCCTTGGTGGCGACCTACCTACGCAGCTCTGTTCCGGAGAGACGCCGCACGGGCTGAGTTTGCCGGATCGCTTTTGCCCGGCGATCAGGTTCGAGAGCGCGTGATGACGGCCGACGAAACAGGCAGACGGTTTGGGCCGATGTAGTTCCTCCGAACACGGCCGTACAAGCGACCATCGCAGTTAGGACAGGGCCCGCAAGAAGTTCATGGCGACCCCCCTTCGGTTGTAGCTCGACCGACGATCGTGCGGAGTTCGCGAGAAGGGATGACACTCGGCGACGGCGGCCACACTGCACGCGTTGGCCGCGACCTCGCCGAAGTCGCGGCTCGCTGCGAAACGGCCCTAATATGGGCTCCGCCCATTCAGCTGTCAATCCTCAACGAGGTCCCGGACCAACACCTTTGCACCACCAGCTGCGCTGGTCCTGGCGCGTGGTCGATGGCCGACTAGCACGAGACAGAGGAGGAAAATCAGGTTCATCCGGCTCTTCCGTGGGTAGCGGGTGGTGTAAGGATGGCTCCAGCTCGGTCGTTCCAGGAGGGCTGGTGCCATGCGCGATGTCGAACTCTACCGCCATCTGCTGGGCCTCGAGACGCCGTGGACCGTCCGCTCGGTGGACTTGAACGTCCCGGGGCAGCGGGTTGACGTGTGGGCGGGCCACGCCGAGGACGTCCGCTGGCCGTGCCCCGAGTGTGGGACCCCGCTGGGGCTCTATGACCACTCCGAGGAACGCGTGTGGCGGCATCTGGACAGTTGCCAGTTCATGACCTACCTGCACGCGCAGCCGCCCCGGGTCGAGTGCCCGACCCACGGGGTCGCAGTCCGCCTGCCCTGGCCCGAGGTGCGGGCCCGGTTCACCGCCCTCTTTGAACGGCTCGCGATCGACGTGCTCCAGGAAACCGACGTCCGCGGCGCCACCCGGATCCTGCGCATCAGCGGGACGAGGCCTGGCATATCCTGGAGCGGGCCGTGGAGCGCGGCCAGCGCGCCAAGCGCCCGCGCGTGACGCCCCACCTCGGCGTCGACGAGAAGGCGATCGCCAAGGGGCACCAGTACCTCACGCTTGTCTGCGACCTGGACCGGGCGACCGTCGAATACCTCGCGGAGGATCGCAAGCAGGCCAGCCTCGCGGGCTACTTCACCGGCCTGGCGGCGGATCAGCTGGCCGGCATCGAGGCCATTGCCCTGGACATGCGGGAGCCCTATGTCCAGGCGATCCGCGCCCACGTGCCGGGCGCGGAGAGCAAGATGGTCTTCGACCGCTACCACATCATGACCCACATGGGACAGGCCGTGGACAACGTCCGCAACGCGAACATCGCGCCCTGGCCGCGGCCGGAGATGTCACGCTCAGCGGCTCGACGTCCTCCGGCTCTACGCCGAGGAGAATCTGCAGGAGCAGCACCGGGCGCGGTTCGCCCAGCCCAAAGCCCTGACGCTCAAGACGGGCCGCGCCTGGGCGCTCAAGGAGAATTGGCGCGAGTCGGGAGTACACCCGCGCGGCTGGGCCGAGCGCCACTGGAAGCGGTGGTACTTCTGGTCGACCCACTCGCGCCTGACGCCCGTGATCGACACCGCGGACAATCCAGCGCCACCTGCCCAACGTCATGACGTTCTTCGCCCACCGCATCACGAACGCCGTCACGGAGGGGCTCAACTCCAGATCCAGACCATCAAGAAGAGGGCCTACGGCTTCCGGAACCGCGAGCACTTCAAGACGGCCATCTACTTCCACTCCGGCGGCCTTCACCTCTACCCGGCTACCCACGGAAAAGCCGGATGAACCGGAAATCATAAGGTACCGCTTCTGTTAGGCAGCGATCGACGAATCGCCGCCACGGTCCAGTCGACGTGTGCGTGCGCTGAACGGCCGAGACGCCACCTCATCGAGGGTCATTCGGATGTAGATGTGGTGAGCAGGAAGATTGAGGAAGTCGTGGGTTCCTGGTGACCAGTGGATCGAACAACTCGATGATCTCGCGCCGCTCGACCGTCCCGCCACGGCGCGCGAGGCACAACTCGCGAGGGCGACGGCGCTCAGGACTGCGCATTTCGGCGATCGTGATCATGTCGAATCGCCACACCGGGATCGGCCCGATCGGGGATCATGATCGGAGCGGAGCGACGCTGGGCGGCGGCTAGCTGTCGAGCTTCTCCTCCTTTCGCCGTGACGGTCCTTTTAGCACGATGCCGTGGGCGTTGCGAAGCAGGCTATTGCAGATGGCGTCGGCGTACAGGGAGCCGCCCGTTCACGTAGTCGTGCCACTGGTTCGGGTGGAGTTGACTCGTGACGATCGTCGAGCGGGTGCCGTAGCGATCCTCCAGGATCTCCAGGACGTCGCGGCGCTCCGCCTCTTGCAGCGGGGCGAGAGCCCAGTCATCGAGGACCGATACGTCGACTCGGGCGAGTTGGGCGAGGAACCGGATGTAGGTGCCGTCCGGCGCGGGCAAGGGTGCAGGCGTGGTAGAGGTGGGACGTCCGCCAGTACCGGGCCCGGTAGCCCTTGCGGCAGGCCTGGGTGGCCAGGGCGCAGGCGAGGAAGCTCTTGCCGACGCCGGTCATCCCGCTGATCAGGACCTGCTCGGTGCTCCAGCCCACCCAGCGGCAGGTGGCGAGGCTGCCGGATGAGCGCCTTGTCGAGTTCGCGCCGGGCCGGGTAGTCGATGGCCTCGATGCAGGCCTGGCCGAGTCCCGGCTCGGCTTCCTGAGGGTGCGCGTGAGGCGTTTGTTCTCGCGGGCGCGCCACTCGGCATCGACGAGCAGGGCGAAGCGCTCGTCGAAGCCTGAGGGCGCGGTTCTCTCCGCATTCGGCTGCTGGGCGGTCCAGGCGGCGGCCAGGGCCGGGAGCCTGAGGGCCTGGAGTTGCTCGAGGGTTTGGCCATTGAGCATCGTTCCGTCTCCTTCGGGATGAGCGGGTTCGAGGGCCGGGAGGACCTCGACGCCGCTCTTGGCGGGGAGAGCGGGCCAGGGCGAGGGCCTGGGAGCCTCCAGGAGCGGGTTTTAGAGGGCGGCCATATCCTGGTATCCCCCGACGGCGCGGAAATCTCGCCCGTCGGGACGAGGGCGTCCCCATTGGCAGGCGGGTCTTGGTAGTACGCGCGGCCACGTGGCCCTCGCGGACGGGCGTCGGGCGGACGTATCTGGGGCGTGCGGCCGCCGGCAGGGGCAGTTGTTCCAAGCCGTGCTTGAGGATGGAGTCGACGTGGCGATAGGAGCGGGCACTGACCGCCAGCGCCCGCCCACAGGCCGCCTCCAGCCGCGGCTCGCCGTAGCGGCTGGCCGAGCCGCAGGAGCCCCAGGCAGGAGCGGTAGCCCTGCTCGGGATGCGGCCGGTCGGCCAGGATCGCCGCGATGAGGGCCTGGGTCTGGGGCCCGATCGGCGGGCCCACTCCGTCAGGCGGGACCTGTCCACTCCAGATGATGCTGATGCGCCTTGGGCATGTGCGCCGGGTTCGTCGTGCGGCGCCTGGGTGTGTCGTCACGCACGTGGGCCGCGACCCGCTGACCGCGATGGAAGCATTCGACGGTCGTGGCGGCGAGCCGGGCGTCGACGACCCCGCGCACGTAGCGGGAACTGGGACGGAGTAGTAGTGCCGATGGAGCTCGACGCCGTGGTAGTCGATGTTGGCGGCCAGCGGACTTTCACTTGCCGTAGACGAAGGGCTCGGCCGGCAGGGGCCGGAGCGCCGGGCGGTCCAGCCGCTCAGACCCCTCGCGCCGGCTGGCCTAGTAGAGCCGCATGCGGCGGTCGTTGAGGTCGTCGCGCAGCGCCGCGATCCGGGTGTTCAGCGTCCCCAGGGAGAAGAACTGTTCGTGTCGGAGCCGGGCGAGGATCCAGCGCTCGGCCACTTGCACCCCGACCTCGACTTTCGCCTTGTCCCGACTTTTCCCGGGCCGGGCCGGCAGGATCACGGTGCCGTAGTGCTGGCCCAGGTCTTCGTAGGTACGCTGGAGGCCCGGCTCGTAGCGGCAGGGCACGGTGACGCCGCTCTTCAGTTGTCCGGGACCACGACGCTCGTGACGCCCCCGAAGTAGGCGAAGGCCCGCTGGTGGCTGGCGATCCAATCCGCGACTTGCTGCGTACGGGTGGCCTCGACGTAGGTGTAATTCGACG
>CAVXVV010000068.1:0-25908 GCA_963765195.1 uncultured Candidatus Rokubacteria bacterium | reverse complement strand
ACGAATCCGAAGGTCGCAGGTTCGAATCCTGCTGGGCGACTACCGTTCTATCGTATTTGACGCGGGTTTTCGGCGGTTTGACGGGCGGTTCCAGCTCACCGGCCGAGCCGGCGGTCGCCGTCTGTCGAGTGCCTTGGCGTGCCCCGAAATGCCCTGGGATGCCGGCGGAAGTAGCAAAGACGGGGCAAAGACTCCTCCCGAGGCTGGAGTAGCCGTTGCCTCGACGAGGCCGAAGCCACGCAAGACGAGCCGCGTCCGCCTTCCTGCCCACACCCCACCAAGGCTCGCCTGGCGACGGGCGCTCCAGGAAGCCATCCACCAGACGAGTCGAGTACGGTCCGGCCGGACGGCCTTGAACTCCGGATCCGCCTCTACCTCGATGGCCGGGCGCTTGAGATCCACGACGTGGACAACCGCCTTAAGGATGTGATGGACGCCCTTCAGGGCCGAGTGGGTGGCCCCAAGTCCATCCGGCCGGCGGGCCCTCGTAGCGAATGATGGCAGGTGTGGCGCGTGCTGATCGGCTGGAACTGAGCCCGAGGAATACCGATGCCTGACCAATTGCTACAAGAGGAGCCCTGGACGTGACGCTCCAACTACCCGATAAGTTGGGTTCGACTCTCGACCGTGACCACATCCCACCCGTGCCGCAGCTCGAGGAGATCGTCGTTGTGCTGAGGGGGTGGCAGAAAACATCCGAACGTCGAAAGTCAGGGTTACTCGGGGCTCGGGCTGACGCTGGCCAAGAAGTTCGTGGAGCTGCATGGGGGGCGGATCTGGGTCGAGAGCCAGGTGGGCCAGGGGTCGACGTTCAGCTTCACGCTGCCCGTGAGGACCTGAGCCATGGCTGGAGACCTGATCCTAGTGATCGAGGACAATCCAACGAACCGCAAGCTGATCCGCGACGTGTTGCTGTTCAAGGGCTACACACTCCGGGAAGCGGACAACGCAGAAGACGGAATCAGCCTGGCTCGGGAGCTTCGTCCCCGGCTCATTCTCATGGACCTGCACCTGCCGGGCATGGACGGAATCGCGGCCCTGAAGCAGCTCCGAGCCGACGCGACGACGAAGGCGATTCCAGTCATGGCCCTGACGGCCTCGGCCATGGAGCACGAACGGAAGCAGATTGCCGAGGCAGGGTTCGACGGCTACCAGACGAAGCCGATCCACGTGAAAGAGTTCGTGGCGGCGGTGGCGGCGTTGCTAGCACGGGATCAGCAAGAGTAGGGACCGCGAACCACGGCAATCTGGCAGGGGCAGGCGACGTGAAGTGCGAGGAGGCTCGCGAGTGATGGCAGGCGGGCGTTGATTGTTGGTACTCTCAGCGTCCTCGCGGCGCGCCGATGGAGATCGGACTCATCCCGAGCCTGGCCCGCCCTGGGGGCAACCTGACGGGACTGAACCAAGACTCGGCTGATCTCATGGGGAAGCGCCTACAGTCTGGAGTCTCCCTCCTCATGGCGCATTGCGCAGACCACGGGAGCTAGCCCGACACAGGCCCCCGGGCGCCCGGTTAGCGTCAAGCGGTAGAATCCCCCATGGCATTCGACGCCATCGTGATCGGCGGCGGCCTGCTCGGGACCGCCACCGCATACCACCTGGTAACCACCGGCGCCCGCACGCTGCTGCTGGACCGCGCAGACACCGGCCGGGCGACCGACGCCGGCGCCGGGATCATCTCCCCCGAGACCAACAGTCGCGACCCCGAGGCGTGGTTCGAGCTGGCGGCGGCGGCCGCTGCCTACTATCCGGAGCTCATCGATCGGCTGCAGAGCGAGCAGGCCGGTGACACTGGCTACGCGCGCTGCGGACGGCTCGTGGTAGCGGCGACGGAGGACGAGATCGAGCCGCTGGCCTGCGCTCGGCGCATCGTGTTCGAGCGCCAGCGCCGGCGTGGCAAGCCGAGCACAGAGGACCTGCACGAGGTCTCGCCGGCGCAGGCCCGCGAGCTGTTTCCGCCGCTCGCCGCCGTGCACGGCGCGATCTATTCACGCGTGGGCGCGCGGGTGGACGGCCGTCTTCTCAACCGCGCGCTGCGCACCGCCGCCGAGGCGCGCGGTCTCACCGTGCGTGCCGGCGCCGTCGACCGGCTCGTGATCGAACGCGAGCGGGTCGTGGGCGTGGTGGGCGACGGCGAGACGCTGGCCGCTGGCGCGGTGGCGATCGCGGGCGGCGCCTGGAGCGAGGCGTTCGGCGTGCAGCTCGGTGTACGCATCCCGGTGGCGCCACAGCGCGGCCAGATCATCCACCTCGGCCTGCGCGGGACCGATACGAGCCGGTGGCCGATCGTGAGCGCCTTCCACGAGCACTATCTCGTCGCGTGGCCGGACAGCCGCGTGGTGGCCGGTGCCACCCGCGAGACGGGCTCCGGCTTCACGCCCCACACGACAGCCGGCGGCGTGCGCAAGGTGCTAGCCGAGGCGCTGCGCGTGGCGCCGGGGCTGGCCGGCGCCGAGATCCGCGAGATCCGCGTGGGGCTGCGCCCGCTCACGTCCGACACGCTGCCGGTGCTGGGCCCGGTTCCCGGGGTGGCCGGCATTTTCCTGGTGACGGGCCACGGGCCGACGGGGCTCACGCTCGGCCCGCTCAGCGGCAAGCTGGTCGCCGTGCAGATGCTCGGCAAGGCGCCCCAGCTAGACCTGAGCCCGTTCTCGGTCGCGCGTTTCGGCATGTGACTCATCCTCGGAGGGTTCCCTCATGACGCCTCGTCACCTGCGCGCCGGCGGCCCTTGCTGCTCCCGACGGTGGGTCAAGCAGGCCGATCGCGATGAGGGCCGTCGGGCGGAAGGCCTGACCACCGAGGAGCGCGAGGAAGTGCGGCGGCTGCGCCGCGAGGAGCCGCCGCACGGCGTGGGGCTCGATCACCGCGCCCACGATTCGGCGCGGGCCGGCACAGAGGGGACGGACGAGGACCTTATCGACGACCTCCGCGGCCGCTTCGGCCGGCGCGTGGCCCTGGAGTTCCGCATGGACGCGGCCTTCTTCCAGCGCGGGATTCTGCACCGGCTCGCCGCCCGGGACTGTGGCGACGCGATCAAGGTGGTACTGGAGTTGGCTTCCGCTCAAGGCGATCGCCGCCGCCTGCCGCGGCTGGCAACCGGTCGCCTCCGGGGTCACCGGCCATGAGACCGAGTTGGTCATTCCTCAGTGGCAGGACCGCCGGCTCCGCGTGGTGCTGTACCGGAAGCACGTCCACCACGAGACGCGCCGGAATTTCCAACTGGACCTGTTCACCCCGGACGATGGGCACTTCGAGTACTCGGCCGTGGCGACCGATCTGCCGCTGGGCCTCCCCGCCCTCTGGGCCTTCGCCTGTGGGCGTGGGGCGCAGGAGAAGACCTTCGCCGAGCTCAAAGGGGAGTTCGCGCTCGACGTGGTCCCCACCAAGCACTACGCGGCCAACCGCGCGTGGCAGCAACTGAGCATCCTCGCGCACAACCTGATCCGGAGCTTCCAACTTGAGACCCTGGCCGAACCAAAGCCCCGCTCCCGGAAGCGCACCTACGCCTACCTCTTCCGGAGCATGCGCACGCTCCGGTTTCTCCTCATCGCCCGGGCGGGTCGCGTGACCCGCCTCGGCGGTCGGAACGTCCTCCGCCTGACCAGGAATCCTGCGACGGAGATCCTGTATGCGCAGATCGCTCATCGTCTGGCGGCCTGATTTATTCGCCGATTGGGGTTAAGTCCATATCGAGGATATGCTCGCGGCTGAAACCAGTGCTTCACGCCAGGTACTGGGGTCGGGAGTGGGTGAAGCGACGGTGCGGTGGCCCGTAGATCAAGCCGATCTAGGGCCTCAGGTCAGGCGCTGACGCCTGGAACGCTCGGAGCAGGGCGATCATCGTAAGAAGCTCCTGCCTGGCCCTCATGGCCGCGACCGGAGCTAAGAGAGGGGCCCCAATGGAGGCGAGCGAAAGGGCTGCGCAGATCTGGTCAGTGTTGGCGTGGGCAGCAACTAACCGCCAGGTGCTGACCTACGGGATCCTGGGCAAACTGATCGGTGTGCCCGCTCGCGGGCTCGGTCACCTGCTCGAACCAGTGCAATCGTACTGCCTCCTCAAGAGCCTGCCGCCGTTGACCATCCTGGTCGTGAGTGAGGATAGCGGCCTGCCGAGCTCGGGCTTCACGGCTGCGGGGGACATCCCGAAGACTCAGCTCTCTGTGTTCCAACACGATTGGCTGAAAGTCGGAGCGCCTTCTCCCGAGGATCTCGCGGCGGCGCTATCTCAACGACCATCGCGGCCGCAACGGAGTGGAACCGCTGGCGGTTGAGAGGGGGGGCAGGTGGCCGCGGAGGAGAAACACATGCCGCCGCTTGAGGACGACCGATGAGTGCCGGTCAGGGTGAAGGCGTTGACCGGAAGGATCTCGTCTCTCGAGCGATAACGCGGATCCCGGTACCACCGGGTCAGATCACGCTGTTCAAGGTGCTTTTCGAACGGCCGGACGGTCTCTCCAAACGCGAGATCGCCAATCTCATCCGTGATGGCGACGAGAAATCCCTCACTGGAGTGTTGGCTGCTCTCACGAACCGGATAAACGGCACCGGAGGCCTTGAGCGGCCAAGCCGGGACTGGAGTTCCTCATCGAACGGGAGCGTTCACGGGGCGGGTCGTACTATCGGCTGCGCCCGGAGACCCGCGAAGTCATCGAAGGCTTGAAGCCACTTCGAGAGGCGATGTCACGGTCTGTCGAGGAAATCCGCGCAGCCTTCGAGGGCGAGAGATCTTGGCTCGTACTGCGACGATGAGCAACATAACTTCGCAATGCACCGGACCGGGGCTCCCGAGAAACGTCCCGGGGACGGGCAGACCGCCGAGAGGCGACGGTAGCAGACTGGTAGCAGTGGCCGGCAACCCCTTGGAGGCGCGCCGCGATGCTGAGTGATCCGAGCCCGAACGATCACCCGAGCGACGTCGAGCTGGAACTGGAGCCGACCATGAGCGACACGATGAGTGACGACCGGCGCTGGCAGCTTGAGCGGCGGGACCGCGAACCGAATGACCACCCCGAGCGCCCGCTCAGCCGAAGCTTCGGGCCAGAGTATCTACAGCGTGGTCAGCAGGCCACCTTCGACACCGAGGGCGGGCAGATCCTCCGGGGTCTGGTGGTGGACTGGGGGCCGCGGGGCGCGAAGGTGCACGTCCTGGACGACGCGCTGGGCGATCACTTCCGTCGGGTGCCCTATGCCGCCCTCCGGAGTGTCCGCGCCGGCGCGGAGGTGGCCCAGGCGGAGCTGGCGGCCCCAGATCCGCCTCCCGATCTCCTCGAGCCCGGCGACCTCGTCAGCGTGCGCACGCCGGTCGGCACGCTGCTCGACTGCGTCGTGGTCACCTCGCCGACCGTCGAGGTCGCCCTCGACGACGGCCGCCGGATGATGGTTCGGTTCGGCCAGCTCGCGGAGCTGCGGCGGGGGCCGGCCTGGAGCGCCTCCGGGGGTTGAAGCAGCGGTGGGCCGACTGGCCCGGGGCGGCCCTCGAAGGCGGGCCTACGGACGCCGAGCTGGGGCTAGACCCAATGCCTGACCGTGATGGAGGCCCGGCATGATGACCGGGGATCAGCCCCTCCTCCCGCGTCGCCGAGGTCGCGTTGGTTCCGAGGTCCGCGTTGGCGGTCCTTGGAGGCTCACGGCGCGCCCGCCACCAGGCCGAAAGAGTTCGCTAGGCTGACAGCGTAGCGCGCGGCAGAATTGCTCCAGTGCCTGGAGCGTCGTGTTCCGGGGGCCGTCTCCAGGCGGGTCAAGGTCGGACGGCTGATCCTCAGCCGCCGCGCCATGGCGACCGAGCGCCTGGGAATCCCCCCGGTTCGCGAGACACGCCCCCCGGCTGGGTGGTTTCCAGCCGTTCTGCCGTATCTGGTTCAGCCGGTTCGTTGCGTCGCCGTGAGTCTGACTCGTCGGAGCCGCCGATGGGGCCTCCCCACAGGCTCCAGGGCGAACCAGGCCCCAGAACCGCCCATCTGGCGCCCGAGGGCGGGTCGCGGTAGGGTCGGGGCGCCGTGCCCCACGGAACGGCCGGGACGCCGAGCTTTGGCGGCGACCCGGGTGCCGTGACGCGATCCTGGCTGGCCAGACCGAGTCCCGAATCAGGAGACGCTCGGTATGCGATGTCCCCGGTGCCAGCATGAGAATCCCAGCGGGCAGAAGTTCTGCGGGGAGTGCGCCAGTCCCTTGTACGGGGCGAGCCCCACCGCCCGGTCATACGAAGATCTGAAGAGCGAGGTCGAGAACCTCAGGCAAGCGCTCACCGAGGCGCTCGAGCAACAAACGGCGACGGCCGAGATCCTGCGGGTGATCTCGGGCTCCCCGCCGGACATCCAGCCGGTGCTCGATGCGGTGGCCGAGAACGCCGCACGTGTCTGCGCCGCCCAGGACGCCATCATCTTACGGACGGATGGTGACGCTCTGCGCGTTGTGGCTGGGCACGGACCGATGCCGAAGATCGAGCCGGGTGATCCAGATTCAACCATCCCGATTGCGCGCGACTGGGTCAGCGGCCGAGCCGTCGTCGATCGACGCCCTGTCCACGTGTACGACCTGTCAGCCGCTACCGACGAGTATCCCCGTGGCCGGGACCTGGCTCTCCGCCACGGCCATCGCACGACGCTCGCGACGCCCCTCCTTCGGGAGGGGGTCCCGATTGGCGCGATCCTGATCCGTCGCGCCCAGGTCGAGCCGTTCACCGAGAAGCAGATCCAGCTCCTGCAGACTTTCGCCGACCAGGCCGTCATCGCCATCGAGAACGTGCGGCTGTTCACGGAACTGCAACAGAAGAACCAGGCTCTCACGACGGCCCACGCTCAGGTGACCGAGTCGCTGGAGCAGCAGACCGCGACCGCGGAGATCTTGCGGGTGATCTCGAGCTCCCCGACCGACGTCCAGCCGGTGTTCGACGCCATCCTGCGGAGCGCGGTACGGCTGTGTGAGGGCGTGTTCGGGAACCTCTACCGGTTCGACGGCGAACTGGTTCATCAAGTTGCGGATTACAACTTCACAGCCGAGGCGCGGGAGACGGCACGGCGTCAGTTCCCGGCTCCGCTCAGCCGAGGACTCGTCGGCACTCGGGCGATCCTCGAGCGACGCATCGTTCAGATTCCCGACACCGAGCACGACCCGGAATACGATCTGACCATCGCTCAGGCGGTTGGTTTCCGAAGCGTTCTCGGAGTGCCCATGTTCCGCGAGGGCAGTGTGGTTGGCACGATCAACATCGGCCGCGCCGAGCCGGGGCCGTTCTCCCCGAAGCAAATCGCCCTCCTCCAGACCTTCGCCGACCAGGCCGTCATCGCGATCGAGAACGTCCGGCTGTTCACGGAACTCGAAGCCCGGACCCAGGACCTGACGCGCTCGGTGGACGAGCTGACGGCGCTGGGTGAGGTCGGCCGCGCGCTGAGCTCGACCCTCGACCTGGAGACCGTGCTCAAGACGATTGTCGCCCGGGCGAACGAGCTCGCCGGCACCGACGGCTGCTTGATCTACGAGTACGACGATGCCAGCGAGGAGTTCCGGCTGAGAGCGAGCAGTTATGCGGACCCCGGAGAGGGAAAGATTCTGGATGCGATCGGTCGGGCGACGCCGATTCCCAAAGGGCAGGGGATGGTGAGTCGTGCGGCGGCGTTGCGGCAGCCCGTACAGGTTCCCGACCTCGCCATCGACGCCACCTACGAGAGCCCGATCCGCGGTCCGCTCGTGCAGGCCGGATATCGAGCGGTCCTGACCGTGCCACTGCTCCTGGAGGAGCACGTCATCGGTGCCCTCGGCGTCAGCCGGAAGACACCCGGTGAGTTTGCGCCAGAGATCGTGCGTCTCCTTACCACCTTTGCCACGCAATCCGCTCTGGCCATCCAGAACGCTCGGCTCTTCCGGGAGCTCGCGGGCAAGAGCCGGCGAGCTCGAGGCCGCGAGCCACCACAAGTCCGAGTTCCTGGCCAACATGTCCCACGAGCTGCGGACGCCGCTGAATGCGATCCTCGGCTTCTCGGAGGTGCTGGCCGAGCGGATGTTCGGGGAGGTGAACGACAAGCAGGCTGAGTACCTGCAGGACATCCTGTCCTCGGGCCGGCACCTCCTCTCCCTCATCAACGACATCCTTGACCTCGCCAAGGTGGAGGCCGGGCGGCTCGAGCTCGAGCTGGGGCGGTTCCATCTGCCGACCGCCCTGGACAATGCCCTGACCCTGGTGCGGGGGCGGGCGATGCGACGCGAGATCACGCTCACCCAGACCGTGGACGAGCGGCTGGGCGACATCGTCGCGGACGAGCGGAAAGTCAAGCAGATCCTGGTGAACCTCCTGTCCAATGCGGTGAAGTTCACCCCCGAGGGCGGCCGGGTTGGCGTCAGCGCGACGGCGGCCGACGGCGGCCTCACCATCGCCGTCACCGACACGGGGGTCGGCATCGCGCCCGAGGACCAGGCGGCCATCTTCGAGGAGTTCCGCCAGGTCGGTCGCGAGGACGCCCGCACGCAGGAGGGCACGGGGCTCGGGCTGACGCTGGCGAAGAAGTTCGTGGAGCTGCACGGGGGACGCATCTGGGTCCAGAGCCAGGTGGGCCAGGGCTCGACGTTCAGCTTCACCCTGCCCGCTCGACTGGACGAACGGGGTGCGAGCGATCAGGGCGGAGGCGAGCTCCAAGGGCCATGACGTGTCCCCGGTGCCGGCACGAGAACGAGGCGGGCGCGAAGTTCTGCGAGGAATGTGCCACGCCGTTGGCTCGCGCCTGCGCGCAAGTGCGGTCGGACCTGCTCCGACCGCGAAGTTCTGTCCCGAGTGTGCGCATCCAACCGGCTCCTCTGCCCCGCCGCCTCCGTCCCAGCGATTCGACTCCCCCGACGCCTATACGCCGAGGCATCTGGCCGAGAAGATCCTGACCTCGAAGGCGGCCCTCGAAGGCGAGCGGAAACAGGTCACCGTTCTCTTCGCCGATCTCAAGGGCTCGATGGAACTGCTCGCCGACCGGGACCCCGAGGACGCGCGCAAACTACTTGATCCCGTGCTGGAACGGATGATGGAGGCGGTCCACCACTACGAGGGCACTGTCAACCAGGTCATGGGCGACGGGATCATGGCGTTGTTCGGAGCGCCGATCGCGCATGAGGACCACGCGGTCCGCGGCTGCTACGCCGCACTACGAATGCAGCGGCGGGTGCGCCTCTACGTGGACGAGATCCAGCGCGCCGGCGGCACCCACGTGCAGATCCGCGTGGGGCTCAACTCCGGCGAGGTGGTCGTGCGCGCCATCGGGAGCGACCTCCGCATGGACTACACCGCGGTCGGGCAGACGACCCACCTCGCCGCCCGGATGGAGCAGCTCGCCACGCCCGGCACCATCCGGCTCACCGCAGACACGATGCGTCTGGCGGAAGGCTATATCGAGGTGAAGCCCCTCGGCCCGGTGCCGGTGAAGGGACTGGAGGTGCCCATCGACGTCTACGAGATGATCGGCGCCGGTCCCGCGCCGGTCTCGGCTCCATGCGCCGCCGCGCGCGGCCTCACGCGGTTCGTCGGGCGGGAGACGAGCTCGACCAGCTTCGGCAGGCGCTCGGGCGGGCCGCCGCAGGGGCCGGCCACGTGGTCGCCATCGTGGGCGAGGCGGGCGTCGGGAAGTCGCGGCTCGTCTGGGAGGTAACGCATTCCCACCGCGTCCATGGGCTGGCTCGTCCTCCAGGCCGGCTCGGTCTCCGTACGGGAAGGCGACGTCCTACCTGCCCGTGGTCGACCTTCTCAAGGGCTACTTCGTCATCGAGGACCGCGACGGCCCGCGGGCGGTGCGGGAGAAGATGACGGGGAAGCTGCTGACGCTGGACCGCGCCCAGGAAGGCAGCCTGCCGGCGCTCCTGTCACTGCTCGACGTGCCGATCGACGACCCGCAGTGGCAAAATCTCGACCCGCCCCAGCGCCGCCGCGCATCCTGGACGCGGTAAAGCGGCTCTTGCTGCGCGAGAGTCAGGTGCAGCCGCTGCTCGTCGTCTTCGAAGACCTCCACTGGATCGACGCCGAGACCCAGGCGCTGCTCGATGGGCTCGTCGAGAGCCTTCCGGTCGCCCGGCTGCTGCTGCTCGTGAACTACCGGCCCGAGTATCAGCACTCCTGGGGCAGCCGGACGTACTACACGCAGCTCCGGCTGGACCCCCTGCCCCCGGAGAGCGCCGAGCAGCTCCTCGGCGCCTTGCTCGGGTCCGACGCCGGCCTCGATCCACTCAAGCGCGTGCTGATCGCGCGGACGGAGGGCAACCCCTTCTTCCTGGAGGAGAGCGTGCGGACGCTCGTCGAGACCGGAGCCTTCCTCGGCGAGCGCGGCGCCTACCGGCTGGCAGGCCCCTGCCGACCATCCAGGTCCCGGCGACGGTGCAGGCCGTGCTCGCTGCCCGCATCGACCGCCTGCCGCCCGGGGACAAGGCGCTCCTGCAGACGGCGGCGGTGGTCGGGAAGGACGTACCGTTTGCGCTGCTCCAGGCGATTGCTGAGCTTCCCGACGACGAGCTGCACGCCGCCATCGGGCGGCTGCAGGCCGCGGAGTTCCTCTACGAGGCCGGGCTCTTCCCGAACCTCGAGTATACGTTCAAGCACGCCCTGACCCACGACGTGACCTATAGCAGTCTGCTCCAGGAGCGACGGCGCGCCCTCCACGCCTTGATTCGTGGACACCATCGAGACCCGCTATCCGACCCGCCTCGCCGAGCACGTCGAGCGCCTCGCGCATCACGCGTCGCGAGCCGAACGCTGGGACAAGGCCTCCGAATATCTCCAGCGAGCGGGCATGCGTGCGGCCGAGCGATCGGCGCATCGCGCCGCCGTCGACTGGCTCGAGCAGTCCCTGGCTGCGCTCGGGCACCTGCCGGAGACGCGGGACACCCTGGCGCGTGGCCTCGACGTCCGGCTCGACCTCTATATCTCCCTTTTCGCGCTCGCGGAATACACTGCGAGTACGTCACCACATGGAGGCGGCGGAGCAAATCGCCGGGGCGCTCGGAGATCGAGCTCGGGCCGGGTTGGCCCTGGCACGTCTCTGTCCGGCCTTGCGCGTCATTGGCGAGACGCGACGATCTGTCGAAGCTGGCCGGCGTGCTCTGGCCATTGCGGCGGAGATCGGCGATCCACATCTGGAGGCCGAGGCGAACCTGGGACTTGGCCAGACATACACGGTCCTCGGCGACCATCGCGCTGCCGAAGAGTTCTACCGGCGAAACATCTGGCCACTCGCGGCCGATCCGGCCGAGGCTGCGCGACGTTCCTCTGTGGGTCACGTCGGTCTCCCGAGCCTGGCTCGCGAATTCGCTGGCCCAGGTCGGGCGGTTTGAGGAGGGCCTGGGGGTCGGAGCGGAGGCCCTGCAGATCGCCCGGAGACTCGACAACCCGTTCTGGCTGATCATGGCGAACTACCACCTTGGACGGCTTCACCTGTATCGGGGGGCATTGGCCGACAGCGCCGCGTTCTTCGAGCAAGCCCTCGCGATCGAACGGTCGCAGGAACATCAGCGACTTCGTCACGGCGACCATCACGGGACTGGCGGTCGCATACGCTCAGTCGGGTCGCGCGTACGGAAGCCCTGGAACTGGCAGGCCAGATCCCTTCGTCCTTCTCGACCGTATGGCGCGCTGAGGTCTACTTCTTCGGGCAGGTCGACAGGGCCAAGCGCTGGAAGCCGCAGAGCGGGGACTCTCGGGCTCGCGGCAGCGCGGAGAGCAGAGCCTCGAGGCCTGGGCGCTCCTCCTCCTCGGCCACATCGCAGTGCAACGGATTCGCCAGACGTCGAGGCGGCCGAGGGTCACTATCGCGACGCGCTAAGCCTGGCCACCGCACTCGGCATGCGCCCCCTCGTCGCCCACTGCCACCTCGGCCTCGGCAAGCTCTACCGCCGAACCGGGGACCGAGCGAAGGCCGAGGAGCACCTCACCACCGCGACGGCGATGTACCGCGAGATGGGCATGAGCTTCTGGCTGGAGAAGGCGGACAGGGCGACCAACGCGGTGGACTGATGCGCTGTCCCCAGTGCCAGGCTCAGAACCCCGACGACGCGCGATTCTGCGAGGAGTGCGGCGCTCGCCTCATGCTCGCCTGCCCGCAGTGCGGCGCCGAGATCAGCCCTGGGAAGAAGTTCTGCCGCTCGTGTGGGACCGCGCTGTCGGGGCGTGTTCCCGATCGCCCCCTGAGCCCGGCCACCTACACCCCGAGGCACCTCGCCGAGAAGATCCTCACCTCCAAAGCGGCTCTCGAGGGCGAGCGCAAGCAGGTCACCGTCCTGTTTGCCGACCTGAAAGGCTCGATGGAGCTCCTGGTCGACCGCGATCCCGAGGAGGCGCGCAAGCTCCTCGATCCGGTGCTCGAGCGAATGATGGAGGCGGTCCACCGGTATGAGGGGACCGTCAACCAGGTCATGGGCGATGGGATCATGGCGCTGTTCGGCGCGCCGGTCGCCCACGAGGACCACGCCGTGCGCGCCTGCTACGCGGCGCTCCAGATGCAGGAGTCCGTGGCCCGCTACGCCGAGACGCTCCGGCGGACGGAGGCCGTGGGCGCCCACATCCGCGTCGGCCTGAACTCGGGGGAGGTGGTCGTCCGCTCCGTAGGCAGCGATCTCCGCATGGACTACTCGGCGGTGGGGCAGACCACGCACCTGGCGGCCCGCCTGGAGCAGATGGCGGCGCCCGGGTCGACCTTCATCACCGCCGGGACGCTGCGCCTGGCCGAAGGCTATGTGGAGGTCCGAGCCCTGGGTCCCGTGCAGATCAAGGGGCGGCCGGAGCCGGTCGACGTCTACGAGCTGACCGGCGCCGCCGCCGCGCGGACGCGGTTCCAGGTGGCCGCCAGCCGGGGGCTGAGCCGCTTCGTGGGACGCGACACGGAGATCGATCAGCTCCGGCGCGCGCTCAGACAGGCCGGCCAGGGACAGGGGCAGATCGCCGCGGTGATCGGCGACGCCGGGGTCGGGAAGTCGCGCCTCGTCCACGAGCTGATCCGCTCGCATCGCGTCCATGACTGGCTGGTCCTCGAGTCCGGCTCGGTCTCCTATGGTCGGGCCAGTCCCTGGCTCCCGGTGATCGACCTCCTCAAGGCCTACTTCCGGATCGGGGAGCGCGACGACCATCGGGAGATGCGCGAGAAGGTCACGGGGAAGCTCCTGACGCTCGATCGCGACCTCGAACCGATCCTGTCCGTGCTGCTCTCGCTCCTCCAGGTGCCGGTCGACGACCCCACGTGGACCGCCCTGGCCCCCGTGGGGCGCCGTCAGCGCACGCTCGAGGCGGTCAGACAGCTGCTCCTGCGCGAGGCTCGCGCGCAGCCGCTCCTCGTCGTCTTCGAGGACCTCCACTGGATCGACTCCGAGAGCCACGCCCTCCTCGACGCCCTCGTGGACAGCCTGCCGGTCGCGCGGCTCCTCCTTCTCGTCAACTACCGCCCCGAGTACCAGCACGGGTGGGGCCCGAAGAGCTACTACACGCAGCTCCGGCTCGACGCCCTCCCCGAGGAGAGCGCCGGGGAGCTGCTGCGTGCGCTCCTCGGGGAGCGATCCGACCCTGGCGCCCCTGAACGCGCTCCTGATCGGCCGGACCCGTGGAAATCCGTTCTTCCTCGAGGAGAGCGTGCGGACGCTGGTGGAGACTCGCGCGCTCACGGGCGAGCGCGGCGCGTACCGGCTGACTCATCCGGTGGAGACGATCCAGGTCCCGGAGACCGTCCACGCGATCCTGGCGGCGCGCATCGACCGGCTGCCCCCGGCGGAGAAATCGCTGCTCCAGTCCGCGGCCGTCGTCGGCACGGAGGTGCCCTTGCCGCTGCTCCGGGCCGTCGCCGAGACGCCGGACGAGGATCTCCGCCGAGGGCTTGCCCACCTCCAGTCCGCCGAGTACCTCTACGAGACAAGCCTCTATCCCGAGGTCGAGTACACGTTCAAGCACGCCCTCACCCACGAGGTCGCCTATGCGAGCCTGCTGCTCGAACGGCGACGCGCCCTGCACACCCGGATCCTCGCCGCAATGGAGTCGAGTCACGTCGAGCGGCTGGCGGAACACGTCGAGCGGCTGGCGCACCACGCCGCTCGCGCGGAGGCCTGGCACCAGGCCGTGGGCCACCTGCGCCAGGCCGGCCTCAAGGCGGCCGGGCGGTCTGCGTACCGGCAGGCGGCGGCGGCCTTCGAGGAGGCGTTGGCCGCCCTGGGGCACCTGCCCGAGACCCGGGCCACCCTGGAGGCGATGGTCGACCTGCGGATCGATCTCCGCGACGTGCTGATCCCGCTCGACGAGATGGCTCGCACGCTCGACCATCTGCTGGCCGCCGTACCGCAGGCCGACCGACTGGGCGACCCCGCCCGGTCCGGGTGGGTGGCGAGCGGACTCGCGAACACGTTGTTCGTGATGGCCCAGTACCGCCGAGCCCTCGAGGAGGGGGTCCGGGCCCTTGACCTGGCCGGTCGGCTTCCGGACGCCAGCGGGCTCCGGAGCGTCACCCTCGTCCGGCTCGGGGCGATCCACTACGCGCGTGGCGACTTCGGACGCGCGCGGCCGTATCTTCGCGAGAGCCTGACCCTGGCCGCGGCCGAGCGGCCACTCCATCTCCCCCGGGGAACCACCGCCTTCCCGGCGGTGATCAGCCGGGTCTGGCTGGCGCTGAACGAGTCCGAAACCGGGACCTTCCCCGAGGCCCTCCAGTTGACCGAGGACGCGGTCCGCATCGCTCGGTCGGCGGACGAACAGTTCTCGCGGGTCGCCGCGCTGACGACCCTTGGCCACGTGCGCCTCCGGCGCGGGGACCTCGCCGAGGCCGCCTCGGCGCTCGAAGAGAGCCTCGAGGGCGCTCGGACCCGAAACATTCTCACCTGGTACCCGCACTGCGCGGCGGCGCTCGGCCACGTCCGCACGCTGACCGGCCGGCACCCGGAGGCCGTGGCTCTGCTCGAGGACGCCGTCCGCCGGGATTCGGTTCGTGCCGGGCGGAACCTTCACAGCCTCCACCTCGCGTGGCTCGGGGAGGCCTACCTCCACGCCGGCCGCGTCGACGCGGCGCGATCGCGAACCGCGGAAGCGCTCGACTTGGCCGTGGCGCACGAGGAGCGCGGCAGCCAGGCGTGGACCCTCCGCCTCCTCGCCGAGATCGCGGCGCATCCGGCGGCCTCGCGTGCCGAAGAGGCTCAAGGCTACTACCGGCAGGCTCTCGAGCTGGCCGGCCAGCTCGGGATGCGCCCGTTGGTTGCCCACTGCCACCTCGGTCTCGCGAAGCTCCACCGCCGAACCGGCGACCGGGCGACGGCCGCGGAGCACCTGATGATCGCCACCACGATGTACCGCGAGATGGACATGACCTTCTGGCTGGAGAAGGCGGACGCGGAACTGCGTGGAGTCGAGCCGTGACGCGAGTGGTGTCAATACTCGCTCTGATGGTCGTGGCGCTCGCCGCGCCGCTTGCCGCCCAGGCACAGCCGGCGGGGAAGGTGTACCGCATCGGGACCCTCAACCTCGGCTCGCCCTCTCGCAGTCCCCTCGCTGAGGCCTTCTGGCAAGGGCTTCGCGAGCTCGGTTACGTCGAGGGGCGAAACGTCATTGTCGAAGCGCGATGGGCAGAGGGAAGACCCGAACGGCTCCCAGGCCTGGCCGCCGACCTGGTGCGTCTCAAGGTGGACGTTATCGTCGCAGATGGAACCGTGGCCCTCGCCGCCAAGCAGGCCACCACCACAATCCCCATCGTCATGCCGCTCTCTAACGACCCGGTGAGGGCCGGTCTCGTCGAGAGCCTCGCCCGACCAGGCGCGAACGTCACGGGGCAGGCGTTCCTCTCTGAGGACTTGGGCGGGAAGTGGATGGAACTCCTCAAAGAGGCCGTCCCGAGGGTGTCTCGCGTCGCCGTCCTCTGGCATCCGGCGAGCGGCGGCCAGGGCCAATTGAGAGCGTCCCAAGCCGCGGCCCAATCTCTGGGCGTGCGCTTTCAAGCGCTGAAGGTGGAACGAGCGGACGAGTTCAGCGCCGCGTTTGGCCAGGCGCGCACGAATCGCGCGGACGCCCTCATCGTTTCGTCGTCGGCATTCTTCTATCAACACAGAACGCTCCTCGTCGAGCTCGCGACCAAGCAGCGCCTGCCGACGATCTACCATCACAAGGATTTCGTGGTGGGTTCCGGCGGTCTCATGTCCTATGGGCCAAACCTCCAGGACATGTTCCGCCACGCCGCCATCTACGTCGACAAGATCCTCAAAGGCGCGAATCCCGCCGATCTGCCCATCGAACAGCCCACGAAGTTCGAGCTCGTGATCAACCTCAAGACCGCCAAGGCCCTCGGCCTCACCATCCCGCCATCGGTGCTGGCGCGGGCGGATGAAGTCATCCAGTGATCGCGATATTGCAGCAAGCCAGGATGGTCCCGTGACGCCGCCGACCTGTACGCTGGCCGGCTCGTCAGCGGCGCTTGAGTGGGCTGTGAGCCTGCGCCGTGGCGAACCGCCGGGCACCGGAGGACATTGACCATGGCAACCAATGGGGAGCGTGAGCCCGGGTACGCCTGGGTCGTGGTCGCCGTGCTGTTTCTGGCGGGGGAGTGGCGTCGGGGACCCAGGGAAGCTTCGGGCTGTTGGTCAAGCCATGGGAAGCGGAGTTCGGTTGGGACCGTGGCGCGATCAGTCTCACGGCCTCGATCGGCTTCGTGGTCTACGGCCTGACCCAGGCCCTCGCCGGTCGGTGGGCCGATCGGATCGGGCCGCGCGCCATCTTCGCCGCAGGCCTCGTGATCCTGGGCGTCGGAACCGCCGCCGTCAGCTCGATCGTGGCCTTGTGGCAAGCCTACCTCGTCTTCGGTGTTCTGATGTCGATCGGCCTGGGTGCGGCGTCGAGCCCAACCTGGGCGGTCGCCATTGCGCGCTGGTTCACGCGGCGACAAGGTCTGGCCGTGGGGATCGTCGCCGGCGGCGGCGCGGCAGGCTACTTCGTCCTGCTCCCCCTGATGGCGGCGGCCCTGCAGGCCGCGGGCTGGCGCTCGGCCTTTCTCTGGCTCGGGGTCGGGATCGTGCTGGTCATCGTGCCGATCGTGCTCTGGCTGTTCCGGGATCAGCCCCGAGCGGATCAGCACGGGCGGAAGGTGGACACCACGATCGGCCGGCCGCTCCCCGTCATCCAGCTGGGGCGCTACGGCAATTTCTGGTCGCTCGCCGGCTCGTTCTTCATCTGCGGCGTGACCTCGATCGGGGTCACCGACACGCATCTGATTCCCCACGCGCAAGATCATCACATCGCCGCGGTGACGGCCGCGTCAGCGTTTGGCGTTCTGGCAGTGGTCAACGCGATCTGCACCACACTCTCCGGAGCGGTGGCAGACCGTCTCGGGTACACGCGGCTGCTCGGCTGGATCTATGCCGGTCGGGCCGTGACACTCGTCTTCTTGATCTTCGCGCGCGACCCCGTGTCGCTGTTCCTATTCGCGATCGCCTTCGGGATCGTCGACTTCGCGACGATCGCGCCGACCATCGCGCTTTCTACGACGCTCTTCGGGCGCCGATCGGCGGGCACCGTGTTCGGACTCGTCTCGCTGAGTCATCAGATCGGCGCGGCACTCGGTTCTTACGCCGGAGGAGTGCTCCACGACCTGACGGGCAGCTACGCGACCTTCTTCGCGGGCGCGGCGGTCCTCGCCGCTGCCGCCGCCGGGATCGCCTGGACCCTGTCCGAGGCCCCGATCGTGGGCGCCGTCGAGACTCCGGCGACGTGAGCCACCGGCCGTTCCATCGACCGGCGGTGAATAACACCGGCCGCCGCTGCGCGATCACCGCTCCCAGCGAATGACCCCACCCATCTGGCTCGACGCGCAGGGTCGCCGGAGACCTCCGCTGGCCTGCTGGACGTGCGGGCGCGAGGTCGCACCGATGCGCTTCCGTGCCGACGATCTCCGCCGACAAGGCTGGGTGCCGCCGCAAACGCGCCAGATCCCAGACTGGTGCGGCTGCTCAACCGAGTACTTGCCGGTGCCAGAGGGCGACGGCTGGTGGGCTCTCGTGCCGATCTGGGAGCCGGCGCAGACGCCCAGCCCACTGCGCCGCTGGGAGCCCGCCGTGCCTTACCCCGTCGTGGTCGTTCCGAACAGTCAGGCGCATCTGCCCCTCCCGGCTAGTGACCCCCAAAGGGGATAGGTCAGTCTACGGCAGGGTGGGGTGGCCGGGTAGAGGGCCTTCGAGTCTCCCTCAGGAAGGGCGTCTACGGCGGGGCGACGCCGTCAGGGGACGGGCCGTCGCTGCTCTGGGTACCGCTCCAGGGCGAATGTTTCCGGATCCGGTTCTCGTTGCGGGAGCTTTCCCAGGCCGCCGTGATCTTCGCACACCCGGAACGTCAGTGGTTTGCCCAACATCTGGAGCGGCCCCAAATTTGAGGGCAGTGACCTCTATGGCGGCATGAGGGCTACGCAACTCGGATGAAACCCGCGGAAGTTGTGCTTCCCAAAAGGTACCTTGGCTGCGTCAGGCGCCCACTGGCTCCGCACCTTCCGGTGTCCTGGGTCCCGTACGACGGGCGACGAGACTCACAAGAGTCTGGAGCGAACCGGCGACCATTGCGGGCCCGGATGCCGCTCGCGGCCAGCTCTTCCGAGATAGCCCGACGAGAGAACGGGTGGGGTGGGCCTACTCGAGGGCGCTCCTGTATGCGATTGTTACCGACGCAGTGGCCAAGGAAAAAACCCTCACGCAGTGGCGCTTAGTGGAAGGGGCGGCAAGAAGGGCGGGACGGCTCGCTGGGAGGGCGTGTCCTAGGAGGACCGGAGCAAGATCCTCCGCCGGGCGGTACAGGCACGGTGGAGGAAGCGGACAGGCGGGTCGGAGAGTTGATGCGTGAGTCTTGACGGTCCTCGGGTACTTTCCGACCGATTCCTCTGGGGACCACCGCTTGCCTATGTCACTGTTCCCGGCGTGCCCTTGCGTTTCCTCATCGTCCGATCGAGCGCGGACGTCAACGGTCACTCACATCAGGAAGTCGAGGGGCAGTGGACTGGCTTCGTTGAAGTCCTCACCAGGGCAAAGGCCCCGAGCATCCTTCAAGATCTAATGTCGACGGAGCAACTCGGCGTGATCCTGGCACAGGTGGACCTGGCGCTGGGCATTGGCCTGCGGAGACATCCGTCTCCGTGAGTGTCGGCCGGCGCCGGCGTCCTCGGTCTCGCAGCGAGGCCAAACAAGCTGCGATCGCGGATACCGTTCGCGAGCTCGGGAATCCCGTTCGCCGTCGCAGGGCAGACCTGCGGCGTCACGCCGCCTCCCTAGCCCGCCTTCTGGCGCGACGGGCGGCCGCCTACATCCAGCCGTGGATTGTGGTGGCCCTCCCCGTAGGCGGGCCCAAGATTGACACCGAAAAGATAGCTCGAACACTTGAGCCAGCGATCCGGCCGATGCTCGCGCGCTGGCTACAGAGCCTCATGAAGTCCCATGACGTACAGCCGCCGCGCCGCGTGCGCCCTGGGATGCTCAGCTTCAAAGAAGCGGTGGCTGCACTGCTGTCCAAATTGACGGGAATTCCAATCGGAGATCTCACGATTTGCCAGGGTAATTGGACGGTCTGGGCGCCGGGCCGAGATGAGGTTGCCGTCTGCTGCTGTCCCGATTAGCCAAGAGCCAGCTCCCCCTGCACGGTCACGAGGACGGCTGGGGGACCCTCGAACGGCCGATCGAGCCAGGCCCAGAGATCGCGATGCGTGAACAGGTTCATACGCAGCAAGGCGACCAGGTTCGAGAGCGACCAGGCGAAGCGCGATCGCAGCTGGAGGTACTTGAGAAGCAGCATCGCGATCAGCGCCGTCCAGACCTGGACCTTCAGGGCGTTGGCGCTGGTCCCCACGAAGGTCTTGATCTTCAGGTTCTGCTTCAGGGTCTTGAAGAAGAGCTCGATCTGCCAGCGGTCCTTGTAGATCGCGGCGATCGTCGTGGCCCCGAAGTCCAGGTGGTTGGTCAGGAAGACCAGCGTAGTGTCCTGCTCCGGGTCGTAGACCTCGACCCGGCGCAGGAGGTGTGGGCACTTCTCCGCGGCGCCCACCCCGGTCAGCCGAATGATTTCGTCCCGCTCCACCCGCCCGTGGGTGGGGATCCGGCGGGTCTCGACCACCGTGTACACCGCGGGGTCCTTGAGCCTGGTCACGAACCACACTGCCTGGGCGGTCAACTGCCCGAACCACGCGTAGTCGGTGTACCCCCGATCCATCACCACGATGGTGCCCGGGTCGAAGCGCAGGGTGCGGGCCACCCGCACGTCATGCCGCTTGCCCTCGGTGATGACCACCACGCTCGGCAGGTAGCCATCGTGGTCCAACAGGCAATGCAGCTTGACCGCCCCTTTCGTCCGCCGGAACTTCGCCCAGTCGAACAGGGTCGCGCACAGGTCGATCACCGTCGAGTCCAGACTGACCAGCTTGTTCTTGAACCGGAACTTCCGCCGGCCCTGGGCCAGGGGCTGGCACCGGAGCAGCAACGCCTCGAACACGGCCCGGTAGAGTTGCCAGGGCCGATGTTCGTTCGCGTAGGCGAGCGTCGAGCGACTCGGGGCCGTGATCCCGAGGTGCTTGAGCTTGCCCTCGCTGCTGCGCAGCCCCCCACAGATCTCCCGCAGCGAGTGGGCCCGGCCGAGCTGGCAGAACAGCATCGCTACGAACTGCCCCCAGCATGTGAACCCGCGAGCATGACGCTCGGCGTGCGTCCGCTTGACCAGCGCCTGGAACTCCGTCCGCGGAAACAACTTGAGCAGCTGGCTGAACATGCTGCAGAATCCGCTCACGGGTGAGCCTCCTGTCGCGTGGTGGTGTCGAACCTTGGTCGGTCTCGACCTCACCGTACTCCAGGGGGCTCATCCGCTCACAACGCAATTTGGACAAGAGTGGGTCTCGTTTGCTCGCCTGTACCCTGCTCTTCTGCAACTATTCCAGGAATCACCAAAACAAGTGGATATCGGGCGAGTGGATGCGTTGGTGACCCAGCACCTATCGGACTGGACCTTCTCGGAAGCCGCAGAACTTGATGACGAATCCGATCCGAAGAGGTACCTGGAGAGTTATGCCACGCCCCATGAGCGTGCGGGCGCAGTGCTCGAGACCCTGTTCGGGATGAGCGAAGACACGGTACGGAAGTACGTGAAGAAGTATCGCCCCCTGGCCGACGTTCTGTTCACCGAGCGGGAGCTGCACACCATCGTACCGCCGGAGTTTCAGCGCAAACCACGCCGCGGATAGCCTCGCGAGGCTGTCCCCCACGATCTTGCCGCTGGTACGACGACCAGTCAGTTCTCGCTAGTCTTCGTACCATTGGCACGCCCACGCGGTGCCGTACCGTGAAGCCATGCTTCGCCCCTCACCGACCGCCGAAGTCCAACCGGAAAGCGGGCGCACGTCCCCCTGGGGCAATGTGCAGTGCCCCGTGTGCCTTGCCGTACCGCTCCGAGGCCGGCAGACGTGCTGCTCGGCCGCGTGCCGACGAGCGCGGTGCCGGCAGCGGGAGGCTGCGGCCCGACAGGGCCGTGACCGTGAGGTCCGCGCGAGCCTGGAGCTGATCGGCTCCTTGGTGCGGGACGCGCTGGTCCGGCTCGATCATTTAGCGACGTGATGATCAAGCCCGAGGTCGAGCAGGCGCTCTCGCGCTTCCGGGCGTTTCTCGCAAGTCTCGGTGCCCGGGCTATCCCAGTGTATCTCCCCCAGCCGAACGGCCGGAAGGTCGGCTTGGATGACCGTCTATCACCTCATACCGTGCGAGCGCTCGCCCGCCGTCGAGAGCTGGGGCATGTCAGAGCCGGCCGTAGGCTCGTGTTCTACGAGGTCGACTGCGCTGCGTACCTTGCGCGCCACCAGGTCGAGGCCCGCCCGGAGGCGGCCGGGCGGTGAGCCACCCGGGAGGCGCGGCGCGAGGCGTGCGCTAAGTGGGCCGCGGCAAGGGGCGCCGGAGCCTCGAGCTAATCGCGGCGAGCCTCGAAATACTCCGAGAGGGAAAGCTCCGTCGCGACGTGAACACTGACCGCCGGGTCGAATCCGCGATCACCGAGCGGCTCGATCGGGAGACCTGGGACCGGTACGAGCACGCCGAGCAGGTGGAGCGGGAATCGATCGTGGCGACCGTCTCGGCCTCGCGTGACCTGGCCGCGGTGGAGCCCGGGGCGTGACTCCGCTCGCGGCGGCCCTCGCCTACGTTCGGCACGGTGTCTCCGTCATTCCGCTCCGCCCGTGTGAGAAGCGCCCGGCGATTGCGTGGGCGGAGTACCAGCGGCGGCGGGCGGGTGAGGCGGAGATAGTCGACTGGTGGGCGCAGCGCCCTGACCTGAACATCGGCCTCGTCTGCGGTCGGGTCTCAAGCCTGGGCGTGGTCGATATCGATCCACGGAACGGCGGCGAGACGAGTCTGGCCGCGTATCCGGCGCTGGGCGGCCCGGCCGTGCCGACCGGCAGTCGCGGCCGCCACTACTACTTCACCGACCGCGGCATCGTGAAGATTTCGAGCCTCCTGCCCGGACTTGACGTTCAGGGTGAAGGCAGCTACATCGTGGCGCCACCTTCGATTCATCCGAACGGTGTTCCGTATGGCTGGCTCCCCGGGCGAGCTCTCGGCGAGGCGCCCTTGCCAGCCCCGCCGTTCTGGCTCCGTCGGCTGATTCGGCTCCGTCAGGGTTGGCCCACGGCCGCTGCTGGAGGTCCCAGCGCCGGGACACCCCTCACGCTCACAGAGGTGCTCGCATGTCTCGATGGCGTGCGCCGAGCCGGTGCGGGCTGGCTGGCCCGATGTCCGGCGCACCATGACGTTGAGCCGTCGCTGAGCATCGCCGCCGGGACGACCCGCGCCGTCCTCCTGTACTGCCATGCGGGATGTTCGTACCGGGCGATCCGGGTAGCGCTCGCCCGGCGGCGACGGGCCGCAGGTCCGTGAGTCTCGCGGACGTCCACACCGCCTTCGGCAAGGGTTCAACCCGCTCAGATGTCCGGTTCCGCCTCTTCTCCCTCGTCGAACGGATTGCGCAGACCGGCGCGCTCGAGGCGGCCCCGCAAGGTATCGCGGTAGACTACGTCGTGAAGCTCCGCGGCGAGCCGGCGCGGGTCATGGTCAAACGCGGCCGTGAGCGCGGCGAGAGTGGCAGCAGGCACCCCGCGCGCGAGCGCAGCGGCTGTAAGGCGGTGGAGTCTTTCCTCCGCCTCGAGCTGGGCGACGGTCTCGTAGGAGCCCTCCGGCCGATCGGCCTCGTCCCACACCCGCCGTCGGAGCGCGAGTGTCAGGGCGCCGGCCACGGCGTTAACGAGGTCGTCCTGGACGCCTGGCGCGTGATCAATCGTGTCCCTCCCCCCGCGGGCCGTGCGGCGCTCTAGGGCGCAGAGCTGAGCGACCAAGCGAGGGTGGTCGAGTAGCTCGACGGTGGCGCTATTCAGCAGGGGCAGCAGGTCGCGATAGAGGTCGGACTTCGCATGCTCCGCGACGTGGTACCAGAGGCCGTGCTCTCTGAAGGGCTCTCGGCACCACTCGCCGCCATATCGATCACCGGTCACCGTGGACACGCCATAGGCCGCGAGCGAAATTCCAAATCGCCAGCCGGGAGGCGGTAGCTTCCTGCTCCCCCCATCGTTGCGGCCCCGGGCCTAGTTCTCCGAGACTGACCCGGCATCAGTCGGTACCCAGCCCGTCGGCGGACTCAGATTGTTCAAATCAGCGGTCCGGCCCGGCGTGTCTATCCGTGCCGACCCCGCCGCGGGCCAGGCGCGGCCACCAGAACGTCGGCATGTGGTTCGCCCCGTGGCCGGATGCGGTCACAACATCTCTCCCTGCATGCGACCCGGTCCGCTCCCAGTCGTACCCACCGAGGCGCTCCAGCCCGCGCCGGAACCGCTCGGAGCGGACGGCCTCGATGAGGTCCTGGATCGGCGGCTGAAAGAAGCGCGTCTTCGGGATCACGAGGTCGAACGGTTCGCGCGCGAGGGGCACGAAGCCGAGACTCTGGGCCGCTGCCACCGCGCGGGTCGCGACCCCGACGTCGGGCTCGCCGCGAAGGATCCGCAGTGCCACCGCCCAGTGGGTCGACACTTCTTCGGGGTACCCGACAACCGCCCCCTGCTCGACCCCCGCTGCGGCGAGGGCCTCGTCCGTGAACGCCCGAGTCGCCGACCCGAACTGACGGTTCACGAACCGGAGACCCCGCCGGCCCAGATCCCCCACCGCCTCGATCTTGCGCGGATTGCCCGTCCAAACCAAGAGTCCGAACTCCCGGACGAATGTGTTGACCACCACCGCGGGGCGGCCGGACAGGCGGGGGCGATCTAGGACAGGTCGGGTTCCCCGGACGCGGCCTCCACATGGGCGCAGGCGGCCACGTCGGCCCGGCCCTCTCCCAAGGCCGCAAGCCCCCCGAGGCGTCCGAGAGTGGCGATGAAGAGCGGCGGGTGTCCAGCCTGGCCGCGGAGCGCATCCGGAAGAATCTCGAGCGCGGGATCATCGCTGCCGCTAGGAAGAGTCATCGCTGCCGCTAGGAAGAGATCGCCTTCCGGGAGGGTCAGGTCGGATGCCGGTGGCGCGCCACGGACCCCGCCCGGACCCAGTGTGCTCGTCTCGATCCAGTCGTCGAGCAGATGCACCTGGAACAGCCATTTCCGGTCACGGGGCTCGCGGGAATCGCGCCCCGCTGAGCCAGAAGATAGGTCGACCGGGGGTTCCAGACGGAGGTAGTGCGCGGCCTCGGCAACTGTGGGAAACCGCGACGACATCGTGGGCCAACCTAGCATTCAGATCTAATTGAATCAAATCCGATCATAATAACTCGCTGATACTCAGCGAGTGGCCGGCACGTCCGGGATGAAATTGGGTTGAGCGGCGGCTCTACCAGTCGGCGCGCGAGGACGCGGCCGGTCGGCCGGCGCGGAAGCACCCCCCGCTTCCAGCACCGCCGCCGTTTCCCCAGACCTAGCGGATGCCGGCCGGATGCCGGTGGGGCTCCTACTACGTGGCCAGGTCGATTGGCGCTGCCGCTCCTCGTCGAGCACGTCCGCCGGCGGTCACCGCCCGACACGGGGTCGTGATCGATGGCGTCTCCAGTGGCGCCCTCGAGCGCCTAGGAGTGTGTCCGAGTAATGGTTCGGGCGCCGTTTCGGGGGGATGTCAAACCATTACCCGCGTTGAGATCTTCGATCCTGAGCCAAATGCGCGATTGTGATTTCACCGTCGTGACCCGAAAACGGGTTACTCGGACACACTCCTAGCCGGGTACTCGTGGCCCGGGAACGTCCGTGCTGGGGGCGGTCCTCGAGGAGGCCATGCTCGTGCGTAGCCGCGGCTGGCTGCGGCGGCGGATCTCGTGGGGCCTGAGCCCCGACCGGCTGCCAGCGCGGGGCTGACCTCCGGACAGACTCCGGCGGAAACCCGGCGTTGCTCGTGCCCTCGAGCTGGCGAGGATGCCGACGGGCGTGGCGACGAGTCAGCTTGCGCGGGCCGGCGGCGTGGGCCTCGCCCTCGCGCGGCGCGAGCTCGCCGCGCTGGCCGCGCAGGGGACGCTCAGGCGGACGGGTCGTGGCCGCGCTGTCCGCTACGTCAAGGATCCTGCACCTCAGGAGGGCCGGTTATGACAACCCGAACGTCAGACGATTCGGCCGCTGGCTCGTGAGCGTGGGACTGGCTGCCATCATCGACAGGGGGTGTCCCGGCGTCCGCCGACGCTGCCGGGCCGTGGCGCGCGCAGGTCGTCGACGCCGAGATCGGGCAGGCCCTCGAGGGCGTGGCGGTGATTGCCGTCTGGCAGCGCGGATTCTCGGGCACGGGCTCGTGCCCTTCTTGGTCGACGGAGATGGTCGCGCGGACGAGTCACCTTCTCGACGGGCCGGACGATGTCTCGGGTGTCCGCCACCAGAGCGGACTCCGGCGCTGTGTAGCGAGTCCCGAAGACGAGCAGTAGGGTAGGCCGATCGTCCCTGGCGTTGGCGCCGGAACGTCCCTGTGATTCGTTA
>CAVXVV010000067.1:0-196791 GCA_963765195.1 uncultured Candidatus Rokubacteria bacterium | reverse complement strand
CGGCGCCGGACCAGGCCGCCGCCGCGGTCGCCGGCGGGCCCCCCGGCCGGGTCGAGAGCACGGAGTTCGTGCCGGTCGGCGGCGGCGCGCGCTTCGATCCCGCGGTGCTGGCCCGCGTGGAGGGTGCCCTCGCGGACAGCCTGGGTCCGGTCGCGCGCATCCTCGTGCGGAAGGCCGCCAAGACGGCGCGCGACGTCCCGACGCTCTGCCAGCAGCTCGACGTGGGCCTCCCCGAGGCGCAACGCGCCGAGTTCCGGCGCCGCCTGAGCGACGTCGCGGGCCCACCCCCCTCCCCGCCGGCGCCCAAGGCGCCGCCCGCGCGCCCGGCGGGGACGCCGGTCGCCGCGCCCGCTCCGGCGCGGCCCTTGTCGCCCGCGGTGCTCGACGAGGCGACGGACCGCCTCGCCATCCACATCGGCCCGGTCGCGAAGCTGCTCGTGAAGCGAGCCGCCAAGCAGGCGAGCAGCACGCGGGACCTCTACGAGCGGCTCGCCGCGCACATCGACGACCCTCAGAGCCGGCAGCGCTTCGCCGCGGCCGTCGAGGAGCTCTCGGAGCCCTAGGGCGCGCCCGCGCTGGGCGGCGCCGGCCGCGGCCCGCCCCGGCGCGCGGCTCTCAGTGGGCGGTGTAGCCGCCGTCGACCGGCAGGACGACGCCGGTGATCCAGCGCGCCTCGTCGGACGCGAGGAAGAGCGCCGCGTCCGCGACGTCGCGGGGCTCGCCCAGCCGGCGGATCAGGTGCCGGTCGAGCAGCTGCTCCCACGGCGTCCCCTCGGCGCGCATCCGATCGAACATCGCGCGATTGATGCTCGTGATCACGAACGACGGCGCGATCGCGTTGACGCGGACGCCGTGCCGGCCGAAGTCGACCGCCATCTGCTTCGTGAGGATCGCGACCGCGCCCTTTGACGCCGAGTAGGCGGGCCGGACCGGCAAGCCGACCACGCCGGTGATGGACGACAGGTTCACGATGGCTCCGCCGCCGGCGCCGATCATGGTGGGGAGGACGGCGCGGCTCATGAGGAACGCGCCCTTCACGTTGACCCGCAGCGTCTCGTCCCAGTCCGCCTCGGTGGTGTCGAGGACCGTCTCCCGCGAGGGGAGGACCCCCGCGTTGTTGACGAGGATGTCGATGCGGCCGAACCGCTCGAGCGCGACCTCGACGACGCGCCGGGTGTCGGCGGCGGCCGCGACGCTGCCCTCGACGGAGAGGGCCTCGCCGCCCGCCGTCCGGATCGCGTCGACGACCGCGTCGTTCGGCCCCGGCCGGAGGTCCAGGCAGGCGACCCGCGCCCCTTCCTCGGCGAAGCGCCGCGCGATGGCCTCGCCGAGACCCATCGCGGCGCCCGTGACGATGGCGACCTTGCCGTGGAGGCGGGGCTGAGGGGGGCGGGCTGACATGGGATGGCTCCGTCGCGGCGCGCGCGGCGCCGCCGCTCGGTCAGGGGGAATGCGGCGAGGACAACGCCAGGCTCGCTGGCCGCACGGCGGCCCATTCTACACGGGCGCGCGGGTCGGCCCGGGCGGTGGCGCGGGGATCCCGCGCCACCGAAGGCGCCGGCTACTTCTTCACGTACCCGTAGGCCTTGGCGGGCACCGGAACCGCCTTGCCCTTCTCGCCCGGGCCGACCCAGGCGAGCACCAGGGAGGCCGTGCCCTTCTTCTGGAAGTAGACGATCTTCAGCGGGTACCAGCCGGGGGTGTCGATCTTCACGTCGATGCGATCGGACGTGGTGTCCGAGTGGATCTCGGGATCCACGTGGAGCACCTTCCCGCCGATCTCGACGCGAACCCCGTCGTTCGAGGTGATCTCGAAGCCGTACACGCCCGCCTTCTCGAAGCGGATGAACCCGTCGATGTTCGCGGCAACCCCTTCGCGGACCTTGCTGGTGAGGACGTTGCCGCTCCAGCGGTAGTTGATGCTCTCGAGCGGCGGGCCGGGCTCGTACTTCCGGCCCTTCAGCTGGTCGAGGTTGTTCACCATGCCGTAGGTGTACTCGACGGCCAGGCCCGGCGTGACCTGCGTCGGCTGGGGCTCGGCCGGCCGAAGGCCGGTCACGGTCTCCGCCGCGGCCCCCGACACGAGCAGGACGAGCGCAGCGAGTGATGTTCCGATCAGGCGGTACAGGTCCCGTGAGGTCATGACGTCCCCCGCATGGTGATGGGAGTTGGCGTTGCTGGGTGATTGTACGGGCATTCTATCATCGTCTCCCCCCGCCGGACCGGCCGCGGCGCGCCGATCGGCGGCGGCCGGGTGGGAGCCGGCCTTGACACGCCGCGCGCAGGCCGCGCAACATCGGGCCGACGTGGCCGGCGCCGGGGCGACCGGGCGGCGTCGCGTCGAGGCCCACCCGGTCGCGGCACGCCACGCAGGAGGTCGGAGGAACGGGATGAACGTGACACGCACGGAAGTGCGCGCGGCCAAGGGGCTCCGGACGCTGAGCCGGGTCCCGAACGCGAGCGGGCTCTACTCCGAAGGGTTCATGGTCGAGCCGACCACGCAATGCAACCTGAAGTGCCCGCTGTGCCCGGTGCCGGCCCACATGCACCGGCCCGGGATCCACATGTCCCAGCACACCTACCGGGAGGTCGTCGACGCCATCAAGGGCCACGCGAAGCTGATGGCGCTCTGGAACTTCGGCGAGCCGTTCCTCAACCCCGAGATCTTCGACATGATCCGGTACGCCGAGGAGCGGAACGTGCCCGTGCGGGTCAGCACGAACTCGACGTTCCTCGAGGACCGCGAGATCGACAAGATCTTCGAGTCCGGCCTCAGCTCGATCATCGTGTGCCTCGACGGGGCGAGCGCCGCCACGCACGAGCGGTACCGGATCGGCAGCAGCTTCGAGCAGGTGAAGGCGGGGATCCATCGCCTCGGGCACCGGCGCCACGCCGCGGGACGCCGGAAGCCGCACATCCGCCTGCAGACCCTCGTCTTCAGCTACAACGAGCACGAGATCGACCAGATGATCGACCTCGCCGAGGCGATGCGGGTCGACCAGCTGGCGCTGAAGAACGTCTCGCTCGGCTCCTGGGTCAAGGAGCACCTGCGCGAGCGAATGGCCCGGAAGATGCTGCCGAAGGACGAGAAGTACCGGAAGTACCGGGTCGACGAGGAAGGGGTGGAGCTGAAGATCCAGGACGCGGTGTGCAGCTGGGCGTACGAGAACGGCGTCGTGCTCGCCAACGGAGACGTCACGACCTGTTGCTACGACGCCGACGGGGACCACGTCTTCGCCAACGTGCACCGGGACGGCGGGCTGATGACCATCCTCCGGAGCGAGAAGATGCGCGAGGTGCGCGACGCAGATCGCGGCCCGGGAGCTGCCGCTGTGCCGGACGTGCCAGTACAGCGACTACGGGCACACCATGATCAACTTCGAGTACGCGTGACGACGGGCCCGGGCCGGCGGGAGCCCAGGCAACCCTTCAGGCCATAGCCGGCGGCCGCGCCGCGGCCGGCCCTCACCGGACGACGATGCAGGCGCGGGCCTCGATGCGCGCGACCACCGGCTGCCCCACCGCGAAGCGCGGCTCCGGCGCCCCCGCCGCGCGCAGGGTGCACGTCGTTCCCGCGATCGCGACCTGGTAGTCCATCGCGTCCCCGAAGTAGCTGGCCCGGGTGACCGTGCCCGTGAAGACGTTCACGCAGCCGTCCTCGGCCGGCGGCGCGTCCGGCCCCGGCGCCGCCGCGACGGCGACCGTGTGAGGCCGGATCGAGACCGTCACGGGCTCGCCGGGCGGATGCTCCGGGCCCGCAGCCGTCACGAGATCGAGGCCGCCCTCGCAGGCCACGCGCCCGCCGGCCGCGGTCCGCCCCTTGAGGAGGTTCGTCCGGCCGATGAAGCCCGCGACGAACGCCGTCGCCGGCCGCTCGTAGATCTCGATGGGCGTGCCGACCTGCTCGACCCGGCCCGCGTTCATGACGGCGATCCGATCGGACGTGACCATGGCCTCGGCCTGGTCGTGGGTGACGTAGACGGTCGTGATCTGGGAGGCCTCGTGCACGCGCCGGATCTCGAATCGCATCTCCTCGCGGAGGTTGGCGTCGAGATTCGACAGCGGCTCGTCCAGGAGGAGGATCGCCGGCTCCACGACGAGCGCGCGGGCGAGGGCGACCCGCTGCTGCTGGCCGCCGGACAGCTCGCCCGGGTAGCGGTCCGCGAACCCCTCGAGGCGCACCAGGGCGAGCGCCTCCCGGAGCCGCCGGGGCCAGTCCGCGCGCGGCACGTCCCGGAACTTCAAGCCGTAGGTCACGTTCTCGGCCACCGTCTTGTGCGGCCAGACCGCGTACGACTGGAACAGCATGCTCATGCCACGCCGCTCCGGGGGCACCGTCTCGCGCGGCGAGGAGAGGCGCCGGTCGCCGAGCCAGATCTCGCCCGCCTCGGGCGCGAGGAAGCCCGCGATCAGCCGGAGGGTGGTCGTCTTCCCGCAGCCGGAGGGGCCCAGGAGGGACAGGAGCTCGCCGTGCCGGACCTCGAGGGTGAGCTCGCGGACGGCGGCGAAGTCGGCGCCGAACCGCTTCGTGAGGCCCGCGAGCCGGACCGCGGCCATTCGCCGGTCAGATCTGGAGGAAGCGCCGGCCCAGGAACCGCTGCGCCACCGCCACCAGGAGGAGGGTGAGCCCGAGCAGCAGGATCCCCAGCGCGGACACGGCTTCCCAGAGGCCCTCCTCGTAGAGGGTGTAGATCACGACCGCCACCACGCGGGAGCGCGTCGTGAAGAGGAGGATCGACGACGACAGCTCGCGGAGGCTCGGGAGGAAGACCAGGAGCCACGCCGAGACGAGCCCCACGCCGAAGAGCGGCATCGTCACGTCCTTGAACGCGGTCAGGCGGTTGGCGCCGAGCACGCGCGCGGCGTCCTCGAGATCCACGTGGACCGTCTGGAGGGCGGCGTGGCACGCGGTGTAGGCGATCGGCAGGTACTTCGTCAGGTAGGCGATGAAGATGAGCCAGATCGTCCCGTACAGGAGGACGGGCGGCCGCGAGTACGCCTTGAAGAGGCCGATCGACAGCACGATGCCCGGGATCGCGAGCGGCGCCATGGCGAGAAAGGCCAGAGCCGGCGCCCCCGCGACCAGGCGCCGCTGGGCGACGTAGGCGATGGCGCCCATGAGGAGCGCGGCGAGCGTCGCCGTCACGGCGGCCAGCTCCAGCGTGTTCACGATGGCCGAGCGGGTGGGGTCGAACTCGAAGATCACGTACCGGAAGTTGCGGAGCGTGACGTTCTGCCACGACCAGCCGAGCCCCCAGGCCTTGGCGAGAGCGCCCCGCAGGAGCGCGAAGTACGGGAGTCCGATGGAGAGCAGGAGCACCATGCCGGCCGCGCCCAGGGCGACCCACCGCCAGGGTCCGAGCGGGATCGGGGGCGGCGCCGCGGCGCGCCCCCCCACGGTCGTGTAGCCGCGCCGGCCCATCAGGCGGCGCTGGACCCAGAGCAGCACCACCGCCACCAGGAGGAGCGGCATCGCGTAGGCGGCCGCCACTTCCACCTGGGGCGGATAGTGGAAGAAGGCCCAGACCTGGGTGGTCATGACGTGGAAGCGGGCCGGGATGGCGAGCATCGCCGGCGCGCCGAAGAGGACGAGGGCCTCGAGGAAGGCGAGAATGAAGCCCCCGAAGATGCCCGGGAGCGCGAGGGGGAGCGTGATCGTGCGCATCACCGCGAGGCGACCGGCCCCGGCGATCCGCGCGGCGTCCTCCAGGTCGGCGGGCGTCGCGGTCAGGGCGGCGCTCGTCAGGATGAAGACCACGGGAAACGTGTAGAGGCTCGTGACGTAGATGAGCCCCGTCATCGAGAAGACGTTGAAGAGAGGCTCGTCCGCCCCGGTGACGGCCCGGTAGAGGACGTTGAGAAGCCCCGCGTTGGGGCCGGCCAGGATGACGTAGGCCGTGGCCCCGAGGAACGACGGGGTGACGAAGGCGGCGATCGTGAGGGTGCGGACGAGCGCCTTCCCCGGCATGTCGGTGCGCGTCACGAGCCAGGCGAGCGGCGCCCCCACCAGGACGCTCAGGATGCCCACCGACGTCGCGTAGATGAGAGAGTTCGCGACCGGGCCCCGGTACATCGCCTGGCCGAAGGCCTCGAGGAAGTTGTCCAGGGTGAAGCCCGGGCCGTCCGGGACGTGGAAGGCCGTGAACAGGAGGATCCCGAGCGGCGCGACGACGAGGACGGCGAGGATCGCCGCGCTCAGCAGCCAGACGGCGGGGGCGGCATCGCGCCGCCCCCGCCCCGTCGCGCCGCCCGGCATCCGGCTCAGACTCCGAACAGCTCGCGGAACTTCTTCTTCACCTCGTCGTCCTTCTTCTGCATCTCCTCCGGGTCGACCTTGAGGAGCTTCAGCTCCTTGAGCGGCCGCCTGTCCTTCGGGTACGTCACGGCCGGGTTGGGCACATAGAGCCCGTCGTCGGCGAGGATCTGCTGGGCTTCCTTGTCGAAGAGGAAGTCCGTGAAGACCTTGGCCGCGTTCGGGTGCGGCGCCTTGGCCAGGATCGCATTGGCCGACGTCACGAAGGGCAGGCCCTCCTCGGGGAAGACGATCGCGATGGGGTTGCCCTTCTTCACCTCGCGGTAGAGGTTGTACTCGCCGGTGGCCCCGACCCATGCCTCGCCGCCGGCCAGCTTCATCGGCGGGTCCTCGGCGGACTGCACGACCAGCGGGTTGTTCTTCGCGAGCGCCGCGTAGTAGTCCCAGCCGCCCACGGCGGGCAGGAGCCCGAGGATGCCCGTCATCACCACGCCGCTGTAGCCGGGATGGGCGTGCACGAGCTTCCCCTTCCAGCGGGCGTCGGCGAGGTCCTTCCAGCGCTTGGGCGCTTCGGCCGCGGCGACCTTCTGCGTGTTGTAGCCGACCACGTACGGCGTGCCCCGCAGCACGGTGTAGAGGCCGTCCTTGTCCCGGAAGTCCGCCGGGAACTTGTCGGCGCCGGCGGGCAGGTAGCGCATCAGCATGTTCTTCTGCTGGAAGTCCAGGTAGTGCGAGATGTCCGAGGTGTGGACGACGTCGGCGATCGTGAGCCCGGCCGACGCCTCCTGCATGACCTTCTGGAAGATCCGCTGGGACCCGTCACGGGCCAGCTCGCAGGTGATCCCCATCTGGTGCTTGTTGAAGGCGTCGCAGACCTTCTGGGCGAGCGACAGCCCGAGGGACGAGTACCAGACGACCTTGCCTTCCTTCTTGGCGGCCTCCATCACGGCGGGATCCGCCGCCTCGGCGGCGCCCCAGAGTCCGAGGGCGAGGATCACCCCGGCCAGGGTGGCCCAGGATCTCAGCTGCGTCATCATCCGCCTCCTCTCGTGTCCGTGTGTTCCGTCACGCCGCGCGCCGGAGTCCCCCGACGATCGAGGCGACATCCGTTGCGCGGTCGATGGCGAGTAGCCGCGTCGAGCAGCCCGTCCACCTGGGCGGCGGGGAGCGCTCGAACGGCGTTGGCGCGGAACTTCGCCCGGAGCTCCTCCGGCGGGAGCGGGTGCTCCGGGCCGCCCCGCGGGGCGTCTTGCGTCTCCTCGAGCACGCGGCCGTCCTGCAGCTCCACCCGGACGTGGCCCGTGAAGCGCTTGGGATAGGGCAGAGTCGGGTCCAGGACGTAGCGGACCTTCTCGGCGATGCCGAGGATGCGCGGGTCCCGAGTGCGCGCCTCGCTGAAGCCCTCGACGCCCGCCGCGCCGTCGACCAGCACCAGGGCGATGCAGTACGGCAGGCTGAACTTGGCGCCGTAGGGCGTGGTGGGCCGCCGCTTCTCGGCGATCGGCTCCCAGAGGCGATGCACCGGCCCCTCGGCCGTCCGGCACACGATGTCTCGGACGGCCGCCGGATCGAACCCCGGACGGGTGCGGATGCGCGCCGCGCAGTCCATGTACGGCTGGTTGATCGAGCCGCACGGATACGCCTTGAACATGAGGCGCTCGATCGCCCACTCGTGCCCGAGGGCCGCGCCGAGCGCCGTCAGGCGGCCGGGATCGGGCGCCGCGCCCGCGAAGCCCTGATAGAAGCCGTGGGTGCCCTCGAAGACCGTCCGGGGGCTGGTGAAGCCGGCCTGGGCGAGCAGCGCCGCCACGACGCCGGCGTGGGCCGCCCAGCCGGCGTGGAGGCGCTTGGTCCACGTGCCGTCCGCCAGGTACTCGATGATGCCGCTCGCCTGGCTGCCGCAGAGTCCGAAGGCCGTGACCAGTTCGGCCCGCGTCAGCCCGAGGAGCCGCCCGGCCGCCGCGGCCGCGCCGAAGGAGCCGCAGAGCGCGGTCGGATGGAAGCCGCGCCGGTGGAACGCACCCGGCGCGACGCTGCCCACCGCCGCCATCACCTCGACGCCGGCGACGATCGCGGCCAGCACCTCCGCGCCGGAGGCGTGACGCGCCTCGCCCGCGGCGAGCGCCGCGGTCACGCAGCAGGAGCCGGTGTGCACGATGGCGTCCTCGAGCGTGTCGTCGTAGTCGAGCCCGTGGGCCAGCGTGCCGTTCGCCAGCACGGCGGCCGCCATGCCCACCTGCTCGCGGCTCCCCCAGAGACTCGCCTCGGGCGGTCCGCCGAGGGTCCGCGCCACGGCCTGGACGCTCAGCGCGAAGTCCTCGCCCGCGGCGGCCAGCGTCACGCCGGCCGTGTCGAGGAGCAGGCGCAGGGCCTGCGCGCCCACGCTCCGCGGCACTCGCGCGGGCGCGAGGTCGGCGGTGAAGGCCGCCAGCGTCTCGGCAAAGGTGTCCATCGGGCGTCGCGTGCGGTGCGTACAAGCCCGTATCATGGGCTGCGCGGGGCCGTCAAGGACGGGGCGCGCGTGACGCGCCGCCGAGTGGTCCGGCCGCGGCCCCGGCGCCGGCCACGCAGCACGACGCGGGAGGCACGATGACGATCGACCATGGACGGCTCGGCATGTCGGTAGGCGAAGCGGTGTTCACCCAGCGGTCGATCCGGCGGTTCCGGCCCGACCCCATCGCCCCCGCGGATCTCCGGCTGATCTTCGAGGCCGCCGTGCGGGCTCCGAACGGCGGCAACCGGCAGATCGGACGGTTTCTGGTCGTGACCGATCGGGCGCGCATCGCAGAGTTCGGCGCGCTCTACCACGAAGCCTGGTGGGCGAAGCGCCGGGACGAGCACGGCTGGACGGGGCCGCACGACATCCCGCCCGACGCGACGAACTACCGGGCCGCGGCGGGGCTCGCCGACCACATGCGCGATGTCCCGTGCGTCGTCCTTGCCCTCGCCGAGCCGCCGGGCTGGGCCAACTCCATCCTGCCCGCCTGCCAGAACCTCATGCTGGCGGCGCGCGCGCTCGGGATCGGCTCCATCCCGACGACGCTCCACCCGACGGTCATGACCCGCGTGTACGCCCTCTTCGGCATCCCGTCGGAGCTCGCCTTCCACTTCTGCATCCCGCTCGGCTATCCGGCGGAGGGCGCGCGGTTCGGCGGGAGTCGGCGGCGGCCGATCCGCGAGACGGTGTTCCTCGACCGCTGGAGCGCGCCGGCACCGTGGAGCTAGAGCGCGCCCCGGCGGTCGCCGGCCGGCGCCGGCGCTCCGCGCGGGTCGACCCATGAGCCACTGGTTCGCGAAGAGCCTCGGGGACGCGCTGCTGGCCGGGGAATCGCTGAGCCGCATCGAGGAGCGCTTCCGAGCGGAGTACGAACGGCTCGGCCGTCCTCCGGACATGGCCGTCTTCGTGCGGCACGAATCGGAAGGGCGCCTCCACTGCGAGGTCCGCGCGTACTTCTCGCCGGCCGCGGCCCGCGTGGCGCGCGCCGTCGATGCCGCCCCGTGCAACCCGCCGGTCCCGGAGGGCCTGGACCTTCTGGCGGGCGCTCCGGAGTCGTGGCGGGCGCTGTTCCCGGCCCGCGAGGCGTGACGGATCTCGCGCGGCCTCGCCAGGCCCGAGGCTCCACGGCGCCCGGCCGCGCGACGCGTCGGAACCGCCCCTGGCTTGACGAGCTCCGGACGCGAGTGGTACAGAGGTCCGGCCCCCCGGGCAAGCCGCGAAACCTGGAGGTCTCCGATGAGCCAGCTCCCGAGTAGCGTCCACGCCGTCGTCATCGGCGCGGGCATCCACGGGCTCAGCACTGGCTGGCACCTCGGGCTCGAGCTCGAGCGGCGCCGCCGCGGGCGCTTCGCGACCGGCGACCGCCACTGGTAGGAGCCCCATGACCACCGAGCTCCCGCGCACCGCCGACGTCGTCGTCGTGGGCGGTGGCGTCCACGGCGCGAGCGTGGCCTACCACCTGGCGCGCCGCGGCGCCCGCCGTGTGGTCCTGCTCGAGCGCAAGTTCCTCGCCTCGGGCCCGACCGGGCGGTCGTCGGCCCTGGTCCGGCGGTTCTACGCGATCGACTTCCTCACCCGGACGGCGAACGCGTCGGCCACGACCTTCCAGCACTGGGCGGAGCGGATCGGCGGCGACCCCGGGTTCCGTCAGGTGGGGGTGCTCTGGCTGGTGGACGCCAGTCGCGCGGAGAACCTGCGCCGGAACGTCGAACGCGCCCGCGCGCTCGGCGCGAACGTCGCGACCCAGTCCCCGGCGGACGTGCAGGCGATCGTGCCCGCCATGGCCGTCGACGACGTGGCGCTCGGCGCCTACGAGCCGGAGTCCGGCTACGCCGACGCCGCCATGACCACGAACGCCTTCGCGACCCGGGCGCGGGAGCTCGGCGCGACGGTCGCCCAGTACGTGACCGTCGAGGGGATCCTGACCGGAGGCGGGCGCGTCACCGGGGTCGGCACGAGCGCGGGCGAGATCCACGCGCCGGCGGTCGTCGTGTGCGCCGGCCTCTGGGCGGGGCGGCTCCTCGGTCCGCTCGGGATCCAGGTCCCGGTGGCGCCCACGCGCCATCAGATGTGCTTCTTCCGCCGGCCGCCGGACTTCCAGACGCACCCGGCGGTCCTCGACCGCCCGCACCTCACGTACATGCGCCCCGAGACCGGGAACCTGACCATCCACGGGTTCTTCGCCTACGACGAGGTCGTCGACCCCGATCACTACAACGAGGGCGCGGACCCCGACGAGGTCCTGAAGAACGCGGAGCTGATCGCTGCGCGGTTCCCGGCGATGGAGCACGGGCTCGCGATGGGGGGCTACTCCGGCGTGTACGACAACACGCCCGACCACGAGCCGGTGCTGGGCCCGGTCGCGGAGCATCCGGGCCTCTTCGTCGACTTCGGCTGGAGCGGGCACGGCTTCAAGCACGCGCCGGCGGTCGGCGACGTCATGGCCCAGGTCGTACTGGACGGGCACGCCCCCGGGTGGGACCTCGCGCCGTTCCGCTGGTCCCGCTTCCGGGACAACGCTTTGCTACCGCGGGCATCCGCCGCGGATCCGCCCCACACTGGGGGTCAGGCTTTGACTTCTTAACAATTTGGGCCCGCGGTGGGCGGAATTGTTTGGAAGTCAAAGTCTGACCCCGGACGAGAGAGGAAGGACGCGATGGCGACGAAGACGGCCAAGAAGAGCGTGAAGCGGGCGACCAAGGCGGCTCCCAAGAAGCCGGCGGGGCTGATGGAGCGGCTCGCCAAGGGCCCCGTGATCTGCGCCGAGGGGTATCTCTTCGAGTTCGAGCGCCGCGGCTATCTCCAGGCCGGCGCGTTCGTGCCGGAGGTGGTCCTCGAGCATCCGGACCTGGTGGAGGGCCTCCACCGGGACTTCGTGCACGCGGGCTCGGACGTCGTCGAGGCGTTCACCTACTACGCGCATCGCGCCAAGATGCGGATGGTCAACCGGGAGGGCGACCTCGAGCGGATCAACCGCACGGCGCTCCGCCTCGCGAAGAAGGTCGCGCGCGAGACCGGCACCCTGCTCGCGGGGAACATCTGCAACACGAGCATCTACGGGGCCGACGACGCCAAGTCGCACAAGCAGGCGCGCCGGATCTTCGACGAGCAGATCGACTGGGCGATGGACGCCGGCGTCGACTTCATCGTGGGCGAGACCTACAGCTGGACCGGGGAGGCCCTCCTGGCTCTCGAGGCGATCAAGCGCTCCGGTAAGCCGGCCGTGATCACCCTCGCCCTCCCCCGCGAGGGGCGGATGCGCGAGGGATCGAGCGTCGCCGAGGCGGCCCGGCAGCTCGAGGCCGCGGGCGCGGAGGTGGTCGGTCTGAACTGCTCGCGCGGGCCGGCCACGATGATGCCGCTCCTCCAGGAGATCCGGAGCGCGGTGCGCTGCCACGTGGCCGCCCTGCCAGTGCCCTATCGCACGACACCGGCGGAGCCGACCTTCCAGTCGCTCACGGACCCGAACTGCAAGGTCATTCCCGACAACCGGCCGTTCCCGGCGGCGCTCGACCCCTTCGTCTGCAACCGCTACGAGATCGCCGAGTTCGGGAAGGACGCCTACGCGCTCGGCGTGCACTACCTCGGCGTGTGCTGCGGCGCCGGGCCGCACCACGTCCGCGGGCTGGCGGAAGGGCTCGGGCGCCGGCCGCCCGCGAGCCGCTACTCCCCCGACATGTCGAAGCACATCCTCTTCGGCACGGACAAGCGGCTCCGTCAGGACAACCTCGCGTACGGCCTGACCTACCGGCGTCCGGGCGCCTGAGCGGCTCGTGGCCGGGCTGCCGCCCACGCCGGGTTCGCCCAGCGCCGCGAATCGCCGGGCCGACCCGCGGTATGTCGGCAAGGATCTCGGGACCCAGTGCGCGCACGCGGGCGAGCGCTGGGAGCGGCCCGCGTTCTGGCCGACCAGCACCCCGATCCACAACGCGACGACGTTCGTCTACGACCGGGCCGAAGACCTCGATGACGTGGTCTGGCGCCGGACGGCGGGCTATTCGTACAGCCGGGCGGGCTCGCCGACGACCTCCGCGCTCGAGCGGGCGCTGTCCACCCTCGAGGGCGTGGAGGTCACGCGCGTCTGCGGCTCGGGGATGGCGGCGAGCCACCTCGCCGTCCTGACCGCGGGCGCCGGCAAGGATGGCCCGATTCTCGCGTCGAGCGACGTCTACGGCAGCGTCTACACCATGATGGAGGGCGTGTTCCCGGCGCTGGGCACGCCCAGCCTCGTGACCAGCTTCGCGGATCTCGATCGGCTGGAGGCGGACATGCGACGCGTGCGCCCGCGCGTCGTGTACTTCGAGGTCGTCACGAACCCCTTGACCCGCGTCGTCGATGCCGCGGCGGTCATCGCCCTGGCCCACCGCCACGGCGCCCGGGTCATCGTCGACAACACGTTCACGACACCGTTCCTTCTTCGACCGGTCGAGCTCGGCGCCGACCTCGTCACCCACAGCGTGAGCAAGTTCCTGTCGGGCCACGGCGACGTGCTGGCGGGCTCCGTCGGCTGCCGGCTCGAGGACTACGACCGGCTCACGAACATGCTGATCCAGGTGGGCTCGGCCCTCGGCCCGAACGAAGCGTGGCTGGCGCTCCGCGGGCTCAAGACGTTCCCCCTCCGCATGGCGCGGCAGTGCGAGAGCGCGCTCCGCGTCGCGCGCTTCCTCGAGGGCCATCCGGCGGTGGCCCGCGTGCGCTACCCGGGGCTGCCGAGCCACCCGGACCACGCGACGGCGCGTCGGCTCTTCCCGGAGGGCCGCTACGGCGCGATGCTCTCCTTCGACGTCGCCGACTGCGACACCCCCAAGGCCTTCCGGTTCCTGGACGCCCTCCGGCTCGTGCTCTCGGCCACCACGCTCGGCGACCTCTACTCGATCATGGTGAACCCGGCGCGCACGACTCACCGCTGGCTCAGCCCGGAGCAGCAGACCGCCCTCGGCATCGGGCCCGGCACGTTCCGGCTGTCGGTCGGGATCGAGGGCGTCGAGGACCTGCTGGAGGACCTCGACCAGGCGCTCCGCGCCTGCCAGGCCCCCTGAGCCGCGCCGCCGCCGCTGGGCCGTCCAGCGGCTCGGCCGGTCTCTCTCGCGCGGGTCGCGTCCCGCGCGTTCGCGTTCAGCGCCGGAGCATCACGACGACGAGCGCGAGCGCCAGGAGGGCGATCCCGGCCAGCTCCCGGCGCGAGAGGCGCTCGCGGAACACCCGCCGCGAGACCGCGTAGCTGAACAGGAGCTCGATCAGCCCGAGCGTGCGCACGTGGGCCACGGGCTCGATGGTCATGGCGGTGAACCAGCCGCCCGAGGCCGCCGCCCCCATGAATCCGGCGAACAGCGACGCGCGCCACGCGCGCAGGACCGCCGGGATGACCGCGGCGTCGCGCAGGAGGAGCCAGGCGCCGAGGAGCGCGGTCTGGAGCAGCTGGGCCGCGACCAGCGTGTAGGCGGCCGCCAGGAGGAACGGCGCGCCGCTCAGCGCGAGCGCGGCCCCGCGATACCCGACGGCCGCCAGCCCGAAGCCTGTCCCCGACGCGAGACCCAGGAGGGCCGGGCGCGCCGTCCAGCCGACGAGCAGCGCGCGGAGCGGGCGACGCGGGTCGGCCGGGGACAGGAGCAGAACTCCGAGCGTGCCCAGCGCGATCGCGACGCAGGCGACGAGCGACACCGGGTCGCCGAGGAACGCGAGCCCGAACACCGCGACCTGGATGATCTCGCTCTTCGAGTACGCCACGCCGAGCGTGAAGTTGCGCTCCACCATCACCCGCAGCAGCAGGACCGTTCCGGCGATCTGGCAGACGGCGCCCAAGAGCACCCAGCCCGCGAACGGCGCGGTCGGCGTCGGCAGCGGAGTCCCGCCGATCCCCCGTACCACGCCGAGCCACAGCACCGCGAAGGGCAGCCCGTAGAGGAAGCGCACCAGCGTGGCGCCGAGGGTGCCGAGCGAGCCGGTGAGATGACGCTGCGCGGTGTTCCGCAGCGTCTGGGCGAACGCCGCCCCGATGGTGACCGGGATCCAGAGCCAGGGCGCGGGCGTCACGCGATGGGTCCGGCGCGGCTCGAACGCGCGCCGGTCAGGCTCGGGGGGTCGGCGAGGCCGGGGCCGGACTCTCGGCCGAGAGGCCGAGCTGGTCGAGCACCCAGTCGTTGAAGCCCCGGATGTGCCGCTCGATGCCGACGTAGACTCCGCCCGCGGCGAACGCGCGCGAACGCACGCCCGCCTGGACCCACTCGCAGACGTCCCAGTCCTGGCGGTTGACGCGGTCGAACAGCCCCACCGTGTCCTCGGGGTCGAAGCCCGGGCGAGCGACGACCTCCGGCGCGAAGAGCCAGTCGCAGGTGACGCGCGATCGATCGGGAGCGAGCGGCGTCAGGGTGTGGACGATGACGTGGTCGGGAAGGAGGTTCAGCAGCAGGTTCGGGCGCACCACCATCCCGTAGTAGTGGCGCTCGTGGCCGGGCGCGAGGCCGGGAAACGGCGGGCCCGGGGCGCGCCCGCTCATCGTCAGCGCCTCGGCGTCGTCGGTGAGCCGCGTGCCGAGGCCGTACTCCTGGGTCGCGCCGCTCCGGAAGGCCGGCAGGAGCCGCACGAGCTCCGGATGCATCGGCGCGCAGTGGTAGCACTCCATGAAGTTCTCGACGACGACCTTCCAGTTCGCGCGGACCTCGTACTCGATCGTGCGGCCGACCGCGAGCGTGCCGATCCGGTAGGGCGCGAGCCGGGCGGCGTCGCCGAGCCGGTCGGCGATCTGGGGGATGAGCTGGTCTGCGAGCGGCGGGGGGTCCTCGGCGAGGTTCACCCACACGAGCCCTTCCCAGGTCTCGAGGGCCACGCGGACGAGCCCGAACGCGCCGCGATCGAACGTCGCCGAGTCCTGGAGCCCCGGGGCGCGGAGGAGGCGGCCGTCGAGACCGTAGGTCCAGGCGTGATAGCGGCACTGGAGGGTGCGGGTCTGGCCCTCGGCCGCCGGGCAGAGCTGGGCGCCCCGATGGCGGCACACGTTCAGGAAGGCCCGGAGGACGCCAGCCTCGTCCCGGACCATGAGCACGCTCTCGTCGCCAACGCGCACGGTCCGATAGCGGCCCGTGGCGTCGAACTGGTCGGCGCGCCCCACACAGATCCAGAGGCGGCCGAACAGCCGCTCCTGCTCGCGCGCCCAGATCGCCGGGTCGTGGTAGAAGCGCCCGGGCAGCGTCCGGGCGAGGTCGGTGCCGGGGTCGGGGGCGGTGCTCACGCCGCCTCGACGGCGGGGAAGACGACGACGTTCCGGAGCGCCTCGCCGCCTTCCATCGCCGTGATCGCTTCGTTGATCTGCTCGAGCGGGTAGCGCGCCGTGATCAGCTCGTCCAGGTGGAGCCGCCGCTCACGATAGCGGGCGACGAGCCGGGGCACGTCCACGCCGAGCCGCGTCGAGCCCATGTTGCTTCCGAGGAGGCGAAGCCCGCTCCCGGCGAAGTCCCCGATGGCGATGGGCGCGGTCGCGCCGGCCGCCGGCATCCCGACCAGCACCACCGTGCCGCCGCGCCGGACGAGCCCGAGCGCCTGGGTCACGGCGGCCGGGCTCCCCACGGTCACGAAGACGTAGTCGGCGCCGCGGCCCTGGGTGAGCTCGCGGACGATCCGGGGCAGATCGCCCTGCCGCCCGTCGAGGGCATGGGTCGCGCCGAAGGTCCGCGCGAGCGGCAGCTTCCGCGGGACGACGTCGACCGCGATGATCGGGAGAGCCCCGGCGAGCGCCGCGCCCTGGATCGCGTTCACGCCGACGCCCCCCGCGCCGATGACGACGGCGCTGCTGCCCGGCGCGAGCTGAGCCGTGTTGAGAACCGCGCCGACGCCCGTGATGACGCCGCAGGCGAGGAGGCTCGCCCGGTCGAGCCCGAGGTCGGCCGGCACGACGACCAGCTGCGACTGGTCCACGACCACCGACTCCGCGAAGCCGCCCACGCGGATGCCCGCGCTGATCGGCCGGCCGGCGGCGGTGTGGAGCCGGTGCTCGGTCATCAGGGCGAACTGGCCCTCGCAGAGGTACGCGGCGCCGGTGAGGCAGGGGCTGCAGGCGCCGCAGGTGCGAAGGAGCGACACGACCACGCGGTCGCCCGGCCGGACGCGCGTGACCCCGGGCCCGACGTCGCTGACGATTCCCGCCGCCTCGTGGCCCGCCACGACGGGCGGCGGCGTGCTGGTCCAGCCGGTCCAGTCGCCGCGCACCAGATGGACGTCGCTGTGGCAGATGGCGACGGCGCCGATCCGGACGCGCACCTCGCCCGTCTTCGGCGCGTCGAGGACGAGGTCCTCGACGACGAGCGGCTTCCCGACCTCCCAGCAGACCGCGGCTTTCATGGAGTCAGACTTCGACGTCGAAGCTTTTCAACGCGGGGACTTCGCGGACCTCACGGCCGGGCGCCGGCGGGCACTGTTTCGAAGTCAAAGTCCGACTCCGCGGGGAGCCAGCCGAGGCGGGCGCGCCAGTCGGGCGGCGTGTCGGCGAAGCGGCTCAACCGGAGGGCGGTGAGGTTGGCGAAGCGGCACTCGCCGTGGAGGACGAGCTCGCTGATCGCGTGCCCCGACGCCGGCGAGAGCCCGAACCCGACGCTCGACATCGTCGCGAGGACCACGTTGGCCGGCTGGGTCAGCCGATCGATGATGGGCAGCCCGTCGGGCGTGTTCTCGACGATGCCCGCCCAGCTCCGGATGACGCGCATGTGGGCGGCGCCGCGGAAGAGCTCGGCGAGACGGCGGCCGAGGCTCCGGAGGAGCGGCGTGGTGGGGCGCGCGCCCGGCGCCGCCGCGAGAGACGCCTGGTCCAGCCACTCGTGCGGGCCGCCGCCGTAGACGAGGTTGCCCCGGCGCGTCTGCCGGCCGTAGAGGCCGTTCCCGTCGACCCCGCCGACGTTCATGAGCGGCAAGGGCTCGGTGCAGATCATCTCCACCCGTGAGGGCGCCAGCGGCACGCGAACGCCGAGCATGGCGGCCAACCGATCGGTCTGGGGTCCGGCCGCCAGGACGACCGTGTCGGCGCCGACGGGCCCCGCGGCGGTCTCGACGGCGGTGACCCGCCCGCCCGCCATCCGGAACCCGGTGACCGGCGTGTGCTGGCGGATGCGGCCACCGAGATCCTGCAGCGCCCACGCGTAGGCCTGGACCGTCCGCTGAGGGTTCGCATGGCCACCGAAGTGGAGGTAGAGCCCGCCCACCGCGTTGTCCCCGACGATCGGCACGAGCTCCCGGATCTGCTTGGCGTCGAGCGGCTCGGTGCGGAAGCCTTGCTCGGCGGCGATCCGGGCGTTGGTCCGGTAGAGGGTGAGCTGGTCGTCCGTCAGCGCCACCTTGATCCGGTGCGGCATGTGCTCGGTGGGGTAGCCGAGGAGCGCGTCCATCTGCGGCCAGAGGCGCTGCTCCTCCACCCCGAGGGGGCTGTAGACGTGTGTCGCGCCGCCGCCGTTCCGTCCCGACGCTTCCCACCCGACGATGCCCGCCTCGAGGACCAGGACGTCGACGCCCGCGCGCGCGAGCCACCACGCGCTGCTGAGCCCCGTCACCCCGCCGCCGACCACCACGACACTGGCGCCGCGCACGTCGCTCACTGGGCTACCCTCGCTGCGCAGGGATCGATCCGACAGATCCGATCGGACGGATCCGATCGGACGGCCTGTGGCGGCCTGTGGCGGCCTGTGGCGGTCCGTGGGCTCATCGTCTCCTCACTCGACCGGCATCCCGCCCGGCACGTCGAGCGAGACCGTCATGTCCGGGTCGCCCGCCCAGTGCGGAGCGAACTGGGTGGGGATCCCGAACCAGCTGACCCAGTGCTCTCGCATCGACTCGGGCTCGTCGTGCGGCCACAGGACGGACAAGGGGAGCGGCCGCACCGGCGGCCGGTAGCTCGCGAGCGCGATCGTGTCCACCGGGACGTCGCCCGCCTCGGCGAGGAGGAGCGCCACTTGCTCGCGGCACCGCCGGCCCTGGCACGGCCCCATCCCGGCGCGCGTCAGGCGCTTCACCTGGTCCGGATTGGGCGGCCCGTCCTGCTTGAGCGTGCCGAGATTCCGGGCCTGCATCGGCGCGGAGCGCGGGCCGAGGTAGCGCGGGGGCTGGACGCCGACCAGCTCGCCCCGGGTCACCTCCTCGCACTGGCACGCGAGGATGTCCCAGCCGCCCGCGGCCAGCGTCGCCTGGAGCCACTGCCGCCAGTAGTCGTGGGCGCGGGGGGCCGGCGCGAGGGGCGCCACCGGAGTCTCGCGGAGGAGCGCCTGCGCCTGGGCCGGCGCGATCGTCCCGAGCGCCGCCGCCGCGGCCACTCCGGCCCGCCGCCCGGCGGCGATCGCGCGCTCCGGCGCCAGCACCTGGCGCTCGTCGACGCCCGCGACGTCGCCGGGCGCGAAGACGTCGCCGAGGCTCGTGCGCTGGTCCTCGTCGATCTCGGGGACGAACCCGCCGCGCTCCGAGCGGAACGCGAGGCGGCAGCCCAGGATCTGGAGCAGCTCGATCTGCGGGATCAGGCCGACGGCGAGACAGACGGTGTCGCACGCGATCTCGGGCGCCGACCCCGGGATCAGCCGGAGGTCTCGGTCGATCGCGGCGAGGCGCACCCCCTCGAGCTCGTCGCGGCTCCCGAGCGCCTCGGCGACCACGTGCCCCGGGTAGAAGCGCACGCCGTCCTGCTCGAGCCGGGCGCGAGCCTCGGCGTCCCCGCGGAGGGCCGGGCTCACCTCCACGATCGCCGGCACCTCGATGCCGCGGGCGCGCGCGAGGGTCGCCACGGCCAGGGCGAGTGGCCCCGAGCCGAGGATGACCATGCGCCGTGCGGCCAGGGCCTGGTATCGCGTGAGGAGCGCGAGGGCCGCGGCCGCGCCCATCGTGCCCGCCTTCTCCCAGCCCCGGAAGGCGAGGTTCAGGTCGCGCGCGCCCGCCGCGACGATCAGCTGGTCGTAGCCGACGAGCCACGAGCGCGTCTGGTCCGCGACGCCGACGCACGCGCCCCCGAGCTCCCGCATCACCGGCCCCGGGCGGAACGCGCCCCAGACGCTCATCCCGAGCTCCACCTCGACCCCGGCGTCGATGGCCTCCTCGAGCGCGGGGTTGGCCCGGACGACGCGCTCCAGCATGACGCCGCGATCCCGTACCGCCGGGCTCATGCGCTGGCCGAAGAAGAGCGGGACGTCCATCGCCATCAGCTCGGGGTCGAGGGGGTGCTCGTCGAGGAGGAGGACGCGCGCCCCCGCCCGGGCCGCGGCCGTCGCGGCCGCCACGCCCGCGGGGCCGCCGCCCACCACGACCACGGGCACGTGCCGCGTCGGCGCGACGTTCTTGCCGGCGATCGACTTGGGGTCGACAGGCTGAGTCATTGGGACAAGTGCCTCGCGGTGGAGCATAGGGCGGGCCCGGGGATGCCCGCAAGCCCCGACTCGGCGGGTGACGGCCCGCTCAGACCAGATCGCGGCGGATCGAGTGCGCCCAGCGCTCCTGGTGGATCGGCCGCTCGTCCTCGAGCGCCTCGAGTGTCGCGACCAGCCGCCCCAGGAGTGGCCCATCATCCCCACCCGGCCGGTGCACCACGGCTGGGCGGCGAGCCAGGCGATGACCTCCACCGCGTCGTCCTGCTCGAGGGGAGTACTCGTCGGTGAGAACGCCCTCCGAGTCGCCGCTGCCGCGCATGTCGACGCGCACGCACGCGTAGCCGTGCCCGGCGACGTAGGGATGCGTGAGCGCGTCCCGCTCCGCGGTTCCCTCGCGCCGGCGATAGGGCAGATTACTCGAGGATGGCCGGCACCGGGCTCGTCTCGGTATCGACCGGGAGCCACATGCGCGCGGCGAGCCGCGTCCCGTCCTTCAGCGGGATCCAGACCGGATCGCGCCGCTCGATCGCGCGCGGGAACACGCTGACGGTGGTCACGGCGCCGCATTATACCGGCTCGCGGCGCGTACGCGGCTCGGCCGGCCGCGCCGCCCAGATCGGGCGATCCGAGCGAAGGGACCGCGCTATCCTGAAGGCAGTCCTAGCGCAGTACGCTGACCGTGGCGAGGTCGTGCTCACGACCCCAATGGACGGGAGGATGGTCATGGCGAAGAAGGCGACCGGCGAGGGTGTGTACCGGGTGATCGACGTCATCGGGACGAGCAAGCTCTCGTGGGAGGACGCCACGAAGAACGCCGTCGAGACGGCGACCCGCTCGCTCCGCGACCTCCGGATCGCGGAGGTCCAGAAGCTCGACGTGAAGATCGACAACGGCAAGATCGTCGCGTATCGCGCGCGCGTGCAGGTGTCCTTCAAGTACGAGGCCTGAGCGGCCAGCTACCGATAGCGGTGTTCGCCGGTTCCGAGCCGAGTCAGCGTCGTCGCGGACCGTGAGCCGCCGGTCCGAGGGCGAGCCAGGGACAGGTCTCCGCGCAGCCGGGCCAGGCTGGGGCATCGCATTGTCCTGGCGGTCAGGCCGTGAAGGACTTTCGATAGCGCACTTCGCGAGCGGTGCGGTCACCAAACTCCTCCGCCTTCTCGCCGCCGTCGACGTGCCAGCCGCATCGCTCGTAGAAGCGACGAGCTCGCGCGTTCGACTCCAGGACCCAGAGCGTGGCCGCGTGGAAACCGTCGTGCCGCAGGCCGTCCTCGGCGCGGGCACTCAGAGCCCGACCCACGCCGGTCCCCATGATCTCCGGCTCCAGGTACAGCGCGAGAGCTCACCGGTCTCGGCGTTGGCATCCGCATCCCGCGAGGGTGATGTGGCCGCGAAGCCGACGACTGGGCCTCGCGGGTCGAGAGCCAGAGATGACGACGAAGCCCGGAGTCGGACAGCCACCGTCGCCAGTAGGCCGCGCGACGCTCGACCGACAGTCCGGCGAGGAACGCCGCAGGGAGGAGATCCCGGTAGGCCCACTGCCAGGCTCGCACATGAATCTCCGCGACCCGTTCGGCGTCGACCGCCTGAGCGGCTCGAATGATGGGGATCATCGACACGCCACGCGTTGCGCAGGAAATGCCATATCATCGGCCTTCTGGCGGCGTGAGGGCGACGTGGTGGATCTTGCCGCTCGTCGCGGCGACTGGCGGCCGCCGCTCGACGCGGACCGCGCCGGCCTGCGCCCACAGGACGCTCGCGATGCGCTCGGCGCCCCGCCCCGGCGCGATGGCGTCCAGGAACGCCGTCGCCACCTCTGCCGGGTCGACCGGGCCGACTGCGGGATGGACGAGCAGGCGGAGACACGGCGCGCCGGTCTCGGCGACGTCCTCGACCAGCTGGTAGTGCGTGGGGCCGCCGCCGAACCGGGCCGGCAGCGTTTCCTCGAGGACCCGGACGACGTCGCTGTCGAGGAGCGACATGCCCCAGGCCGTGAGCTTCTCCTGGCTCCGGATCGCCCGAAGATGCGTGGTCCAGCCGATGGCCTCGAGTGGGCAGCCGCACGGCCGCTCGCGGAGCTCGGCCTGGTCCCCGAGCGACACGTTGAGGAACACGAACGGCCCGACGGCCCGGATCGAGGAGAGCAGCAGCGCCGTGTCGGGCAAGGGGCCGGCGCCGTCTCCCGGCTGCACGACCGCCAGCCGGTCGCGGAGCACGTGGACGTCGTCCGGTGACTCGCGATGAAGGCAGCCCTCGCCGATGGCGCCCGCCTCCACGCTCGCGTACGTGGGCCGTGCCTCGGCGCCCATCGCGTGGATCGCCGCGAGCCGCGGCGCGGTGAGGGGCTCGCCCGTGACCGTGAACTGCGCGCCGGCGAGATCGATCCCCGCTGCCTGCGCGGCCTGGCACAGCCGGACCGCGGGGCTCACCAGCGTGTACACGTGCGGGGTGGCGCCGGCGCGGCGCGTGTCCGCCAGCCAGCGGACGATGGGCGACGGATCCTCGAGCGTCGCCGGCTCGGCGCGGAGGGTGCCGAGCCCCGCGACGGCCCAGGCCCAGGACACGGCGCGCTCGCTCCACCGGTAGCGCGGGTGGAGGCCGGGGTGAGTGGCCGCGACCAGGGCGAACCAGCGTGAGGGCGGGGCACCGGACACCGCGAGTCGCAGGACCGGCACGAGCGCGTCGGAGCCGGGCACGTTCCACGTGGCGTGGCGCCAGCCGAGGCCGCCGCGGGCGGAGAGCACGACGAGCGTATTCACCGCCCGATCGCGGAGGAACTGGAGGTCCGAGGGCACCGGCACGGGAGCGCCGCGACTGCCGCTCGTCCGGCTCGAGACGTGAGGGCCGACGCCGAGATTCCGGAGGCCGTCGAGACGCGCCGGGATCGTCTGACCGCCGCGGACGATCGGGCGGCGGCCCTTGAACTCGTCGACGGTGAGATAGACGCCCGCCCGGTAGAGCGCGCGCAGCGCGTCCTCGAGCCCGTCCCGGCGCACCAGTTCCTCGAGGTCGCCCTACTCGCAGCCCGCCCGCGCGAGGAGCGCGCGGTAGGGGCTCGTGGGTCGCTCGTAGACGCGGCGCCGGACGACCTCGAGGAACGACGCCTCCCGGTGGGCCAGCCGCGCCGCGACGGCGGCGCGCGCGTCGTCGAGGGTCAGGGGCCGCCGCAGGAACCCCGGCAGCTCCGCCGCCAGCCGGACCCCGAGCCAGGCCTCAGCGAGCCAGCTCATCGGGCGGCCGCTGCACTCGCGTCGAGACGGCGCCGGGCGCTGCGCCCGGTCCTACCTCCACACCTGGCCGGCCACGCGCAGGAAGTTCTCCCCCAGGATCCCGCGGATCGCGGCCTCGTCGTAGCCGCGGTCGAGCAGCGCCTGGGTGATGCGCGGCCAGGCCTCGGGGTCGACGTAGCCGGTGCCGCTGTCCGGGTACTGGCGCTCGGGCCAGTACGCGCGGTTGCCCGTGAAGGGCGCGTTCGGCGGCTTCTGCTTCAGCACGCTGTCCATGCCGAGACCGACGTGCCGGGGGCCGACGAGCTCCACCATGTGGTCGATGTGCTCGACCAGGTGCTCGACCACCGGCCCCTTCGGGCCCAGGAACCGGCCGACGCCGGTGACCGCGATGACGCCGCCCGTCGCGGCGCAGGCCTTGATCTGGTCGTCCCAGATGTTCCGCTCGTGGTCGCAGAGCCGGCGCGCGTTCGAGTGCGAGAAGATGACCGGCGCCGTCGAGGCCTCCATCGCCTGCATCGTCGTCCGGTACCCGCAGTGGGAGCCGTCGACGAGCATGCCGACCCGGTTCATCTCGCGGATCACCTCGCGCCCGAACGGCGTGAGCCCGATGTCCTCGTCGTGGCAGCCGCCGCCCGCCTTGTTGTTGCGGTTGTAGGCGAAGAGCATCTGCCGGACGCCGAGCTTGTAGTAGACGTCGACCATGCCGAGGTCGCCGTTCAGGGCGTCCATGCCCTCGAGGTCGAAGGAGACGGCGAGCTTGCCCTCGCGCTTGGCACGATCGCACGTCCTCGACCCCCTGGACCTGGATGAAGTCGTCGGGGTGCTCCCGGACCCACTGGCGGTCCTGCGACACGGCCTCGACCGCGAGCGTCCAGGGCGTCACGTCGAAGCCCACGTTGATCGAGAGGTAATGGATGCCCGAGGCCCGCCAGCGCGCGAGGTCCCGGAGCGCCGAGGCCGTGCTGTAGGCGAAGCCGCCGTGATCGTCCCACACGAGCGCCGAGCGGTGGAGCTCGGCCGCCCGCGGCGAGATCTCCCAATCCGAAGCGTGTTTGGCCATGTCCGGAGGCCCTCCGAGGCTGGGGTCTGGCAACTGCTGCCGGTGCTGCGACGATACCCCAGCCCGCGCCGGCCTGCCAGGCGGCCGGCACGCGCCTCGCGAAACGGCGTCCCGCGCGTACAATGTGAGGCCAGCGAGCGCCGGGCCGGCGGGGGCCGGACCGGAGGAGCTCGCCAAGCGTCCGACGAGGAGGACCTATGCAGGGGTCGCAGGCATCGACGTACCATCAGCGGCGGGTGGCGCTCGACCGGCTCCAGCCCGGCATCCCCGCGCGCTACTACTTCGACCCCCAGCACTACGAGCGGGAGCTCGAGGTCTTCTGGTACAGCATGTGGGTGATGGCGGGCCGCGAGGAGGAGATCCCCGCGCCCCGGGACTACCGGGTCGTCAAGATCGGGACCCAGAGCATCGTCATCGTCCGCGATCTCGAGGGCCGGCTCCAGGCGTTCCACAACACGTGCCGTCATCGCGGCTCGATCCTCTGCACCGAGGAGCAGGGCCGCCTCCCGGGCCGCAGCATCGTGTGTCCGTACCACACGTGGACCTACAGCCTCGACGGGGACCTCATCGGCACGCCGCGGCAGATGGAGAGCCCGGACTTCGACAAGACGGCCTACCCCCTCTTCAAGGTGGCCATCGGGACCTGGGGCGGCTTCATCTTCGTCAACCTCGCGGGGGACCGCGCCACGCCGCTCCAGGACGCCCTGGGCGACCTGCCCGAGCGCTTCCGGAACTACGGCTTCGCCGATCTCCGCATCGGGAAGCGCATCGTCATGGACGTCAAGGCGAACTGGAAGCTCCTCTTCGAGAACTTCTCGGAGTGCTTCCACTGCCCGCCCGTCCACCCCGAGCTGTGCGACATCGCGACCCTGTTCTGGGACGCCGGGGCGTGGGGGCTCCGCACGGACGAGGCCGGGAACCCGCTCGCGTCGGCCCGGCCCCGCTACAAGCCGGGCGCGGCCACGCTGACGATGGACGGGACGGCGCGCATCCCGCCGTTCAAGGGGCTCTCGGCCGAGGAGCGGACCAACCTCTACCAGTCCGCCACCTTCCGGCCGAACTTCTTCCTGAACGTGCACCCCGACTACGTCAACTCGCACCAGATGCTGGCGACCGGCCCGGAGAGCGTCCGGATGATCTACGACTGGCTCTTCGAGCCGGAGAGCCTGGCGCGCCCCGAGTTCGATCTCGAGCACTACGTGGCCCTCTGGGACCTCACGAACCGGCAGGACGCCCGGAACTGCGAGTGGCAGCAGGAGGGGCTCCACGCGCGCCCGCTGGCCCACGGCAACTTCGTGCCGCAGGAGCACGGGTGCCACCAGTTCAACCAGTGGGTGCTGGAGTGCCTCGGCGACATCGAGCGCGCGCCGGGGAGCGGGAGGAGCAACGGCGGCGGCATGACCGGCATGGCGTAAGCCCGCGGCGCGCTCTCCGGACCGCGACCGCGCGCGCCGATCGTCCCGCCGCGCGCTTCTGCCCATCCCGGCTAGGGTTCGCCCAGTCGAAGCCTCCACCTAGCTGTCACGCAGTTGATCGGTTGGCACCACGGTCAGGCGGGAGTCTCGTCGGCGCGTGCGTGTCCCATCTCGATCGGTTGTCTTCGACGCACGGCAACGTGCCGAAAGGCGTCGACCGACCGGCGAACGGAGGCGACTACCATGACAATCACGCCCCGAAGCAGCAAGGCCCAGAAGGAGGAAGTAGCCAATCTGGGCGTCTTCCGCCCGCCGCTCATCTACCTGACTTCGATCGTGGTGGGCCTAGCCTTTCAGTGGATGTGGCCGCGCCCTGTGCTGTCCGGCGTGGCGGCCAGGTCCCCTGGGGGGCGTTTTGGTCGTCGTGGCCATCCTGGTCTTCGCCGCCTCGGTGCAGCGGTTCCGAACTGCCGGCACGCCAGTGCCCGCGCGGAAGCCGACGACGGCGATCGTCCGGACCGGTCCGTATCGCTTCAGCCGTAATCCGATCTACCTGGCATTCTCCCTCCTGCAGTTGGGCATCGCGCTTTGGGTCAACAGCTGGTGGCTCGTCGCCACGCTCGCGGCCGCGATCGGAATCATCCACTATGTCGTCGTCCCGAGGGAAGAACGGTATCTCGAGGCGAGATTCGGTACCGAGTACCTGAACTACAAGGGGTCGGTGCGCCGCTGGTTGTAACGGTACGCTTCGCGAAATCTGGTCGCGACTCAATCACGGGTTCGAATCCCGTGGGAGCTACCACCACGCTGCTGATGTTGCTCCTGGCGATTTCTAGACTTACGTACCGTCACGACGAACCCGGCTTCGTTGCGAGCCGCTGCTGAGGCCGTATCTGGGAGTCGATCCTCGTGGAGACGTAGCCGAGACCCGAAGACGATCAGGAGGATTTTCACCGCCAGGATCCCCGCATCCGGCGCATCGAATCGAACCTAGCCGCGAGCTTCCTTGCTCGGTAACATTTTAGATGGCGCGATACGGAGCCTTGCATCCCCGCAAGCCAGTGTCCTATCATGCCGCTAGCAAAGCCGAGCTTTCACCCGATCCGGACGCGCGCTCAAGTCACACCGGGTGAGGAGATTCAGCGGTGGGACGACTCGGTGTGGTCCTAATGATCGCGGTTTTCGTAGGGGCTGCGTGTACGAGCCGATCGAAGCCGACTATCGTCGATACTCCGCCCGCGTCTCCGGCGCCCCGGGTGGTCGCCCCTGCCCCTCCAGCGCCCCGGCCCTTCACCGATCGTGAGTTGGCCGACGAGCTGCGCCGGCAAGGTATTGGGGGCGCGTCAAAGGGCGACGCAAACCCCACTTCGCCGCCCGGCGCAATTCTTCCTGAGATCACGGAAACGTCCCGTGGGGTTATCATCACGCTCCCGCATACGCACTTCGAGTTCGACAGCTACGATCTGGATCCTCAGGCGCGAGGTGTAGTCGAGCGGATGGCATACGTCCTGAATCATCCTCGAGCGGCGCATCGCCGAGTGCTTCTCGAAGGTCACGCCGACGCCCTCGGCGCAAAGGAATACAACCTGGTCCTTTCGCGTCGCCGGGCGGAGACAGTCGCACGGGAACTGATCGAGCAGGGCGTCCAGAGGAAACGGATCACGGTAGAGGCGTACGGTGAATCTCGTCCCGTCGCGCCGAACACCAAGCCGGACGGCAGTGACAATCCGGCGGGTCGCGCGAAAAACCGTCGTGTCGAGGCGATCATTCGTAACTGACCGCATAGCATGGTCTGGGATCCTTTGAGCGACGAGCGCGGTCGGGACATCTTAGCGATGGGTCATCGCGCGTGGGCCTCCGGAAAGCCACCCGTTCGCTGACACCGGTAGACCGGGAGATCTTTTACCGGAGTCCAGTTCACGAAGGAGCGTGCGCCGAACTTTTTGCTGCTGCGAAGACGCATGGTGGGTTGCTGGTCCTTTCTGGCGAGCCCGGGACAGGGAAGACCATCGTGTTGCATCGCGTCGCGCGCGATCTGGAGGAAGCGGGCGTCCGCGTACTCTGGTTCAGTGATGTCGCGCCTCTTCACGAGGTCTTGTGTCCCGAGGTGGTTACGCCGGGCGCCTCGGACGCCGGCGCGCCGGGGAGCGCTGGCGCGGGCCTCCTGGCGGCGCTGAAGCCCGCGTCCGCGCGGAGCGTGCGACAGTGGTGGCGATCGATGAGGCGCAACGGCTGGAGCCGCGGAACTGCGAGCCCTCCGCGTCCTCGCGGAGGCCCCATTGCCCGGGACGCGGCTCGCAATCTTCTAATCGCGGCAGCCCGAGCTCGAAGTGAAGCGCGCGAATCTCGCGGGCGACGATCCGGATCGGGCCTGCTCGCTACACATTCGACTCTCGCGTCTGGAGACCCCGGATGTGCGCGCCTACATGGCATACCGGCTCGAGCAGGTAGGGCTGCGCTTTGATGACGTGTTCGAGGCCGACGCCGTGGAGAGGGTCGCTGCGGACTCGGGAGGCATCCCGCGGCTGATCAACCAGCTATGCGATGCCGCCCTCTACGTCGCCAGCCGGGCCGGGTTCAAGACAGTGTCAGCGTCGGGCATCGACGCTGCCGGTCGCTGGCTGGATCTTGAGCCGCCGGCCGATTCGCTCGACCGGGGCGCGCGCGCGAGCGTCGAGCGGGCGCGGCAGTGGGCCGCGGCCGGCGGACAGAGCCGCGATGCCAGTGGGTGGGCGCCCGGGGGGCCGAGGTCCGAGCCTACGCGGGAGAACGTATCGCTCGGCGCTCGGCTCGGGGCGCGCGCGCGAGTGTCGAGCGGGCGCGGCAGTGGGCTGCGGCCAGTGGACGAGCCGCGGGCCAGTGGGTGGGCGCCCGGGGGGCCGAGGTCCGGGCCTACGCGGGAACGATGGCGGCGCTCGGCCGGGGCGCGCGCGCGAGCGTCGAGCGGGCGCGGCAGTGGGCTGCGGCCGGTGGACGAGCCGCGGGCCAGTGGGTGGGCGCCCGGGGGGCCGAGGTCCGGGCCTACGCGGGAACGATGGCGGCGCTCGGCCGGGGCGCGCGCGCGAGCGTCGAGCGGGCGCGGCAGTGGGCTGCGGCCGGTGGACGAGCCGCGGGCCAGTGGGTGGGCGCCCGGGGGGCCAAGGTCCGGGCCTACGCGGGAACGATGGCGGCGCTCGGCCGGGGCGCGCGCGCGAGCGTCGAGCGGGCGCGGCAGTGGGCTGCGGCCGGTGGACGAGCCGCGGGCCAGTGGGTGGGCGCCCGGGGGGCCGAGGTCCGGGCCTACGCGGGAACGATGCCGGCGCTCGGCCGGGGCGCGCGCGCGAGCGTCGAGCGGGCGCAGCAGTGGGCTGCGGCCGGTGGACGAGCCGCGGGCCAGTGGGTGGGCGCCCGGGGAGCCGAGGTCCGGGCCTACGCGGGAACGATGCCGGCAATCGGCCGGAGCGTGAGGGAGCAGCTCCGGCACGCGAGCCGATCGGCCGCGGCCATCGGGAGGGCGAAGACCCCATGGCAGCTCCGAGTGTGGACGGTGGGGGTGAGCGCTGTCGTTCTCTTCGGGGGGGTCGTCTACCTCCTGCGACACGACGTCTCCGCACCACCGCGCAAAGTCGCAACCCCTACGACGGCTAACACGCCGCGGTCACTCGCGTCTGAGGAGTCCACCACACCGCGCGTTGCCGAGCGTCCGTCATTGTCCGCGGGCGCGCCAGAGCAGCGTCCGGACTCCGGTCGATCCGTCCCCAAGCCACCACCGGTGCCGGTCACCCCGCGAACGGTCTCACGGAGGTCGCACGGGATCCTGGACGCCGCGGAGACAGCGAGTCTGATCGAGGTGCGGACGCTCCTGGATTGGGGCGTGCCAACCGATGCGCGCGATGAAAGCGGTATGACGCCTTTGATGGCGGCGGTCACGCACGGCCATGAAGCCGTGGTGGGGCTGCTGCTCGCGCGCGGCGCCGATGTCAACGCGGCTAATGATCGCGGCGTAACGCCCCTCATGTTGGCGGCGAACAATGACCGCACCGCTTTGCTCCAGACTCTCCTCAGCCAGGGGGCGCAGTTCAACGCCCGCAACCGGGATGGGTGGACCGCTCTCACGTATGCCGCCTGGAAAGGGCACGCCAATATGGTGCGCCGCTTGCTAGCGGAGGGCGGGAATCCTTCAATCCGGGACCGGAGAGGGTGGACTCCGCTCCAATATGCGGCCTGGCGAGCCGCGGGCCTTACGCCCACGAAACCCCGCGAACCCGGAAGTCAAACGGAAGACGCCTCGGAGTCGCGGGAGGCCGCCCGTCTTCGATATACGGACTTGATCGCCCTGCTTGAGAAAGTCACCCCGTCCAGGTAGCGACGTCCGAAAAGGGCGCCGCTGAAGCCCGGAAGATACTGTCGCTCGACGCCCGCCGGCAGCGGCGCTTCGGACCCGCCGCTGTCGCACCGGGCCGTCCAGACACGAGGTCGCGGGGGATCGCCACGTCCGCGTGGCGGCTGAAGATCGGCGCGTCCCCCTCCCAGGCGTCGAGATCCGCGGACAAGAGCCACTCGGTCCGGGTCGCCCGGAGCCGGCAGACGCCAGTGACTCGAGTCTGCCACGGGCCCTTCGCGTACGTGAAGGTGCTTCCCATCTCGGTCTCGGCGCTCAGGGGATCGCCTTCCGTGATGGCGAGGCGCTCCTTGACCCAGCGGCCGATCTCGACGCCGGTGTCGACGATCACCGCCCGCCCGTCGTTCTCCTCGGCGCGGACGGTGACCGTGCCGGTCACGACGTCGCGCTCGATCACGCGGACCGTCGAGGGCGCCTCGACCACGACCTTGGCCATGGGCGGTCCCTGCTCGGGCGGCGCGAACCGGACCTTCCGGTCGATCGCGCGGCGCGCGCGGAGGGGCAACTCCAGCACGCTCGCGCCGGTCGTGAGGCGCAGGGTCACCGGCTCGGGCGCCGGCCAGACCATGGGCCAGTACGCGGTCGAGATCGCGACGCGGATCCGGTGCCCGGCCTTCCACGAGTAGGCGATGTCATTGAGCGGCACGCGCACGGTGAGGCGCTTGCCGACCGGCATCGGCGCCGGGTGCTCGTGCGAGTCCCGGTGGGTCAGGTTCAAGACGCCGAAGGTGACCCGGGACACGCGGCCATCGGGAAAGACGTCGTTCAGCCGGACCGCCACGACCGCCACCGGCTTGTCGACGGCGAGCGCGAGCGACATGGCGGGCTGCCCCAGGATCTCGAGCGGCCGGCGGAGTGGCGGCGTCTCGAACACGAGGCTCCTGGCGTCGTCCTCGCGCTGGTCGGTGGGGTACTGCGGGCCGTAGCCCGCCGATGCCGTGCGGACACCACTCGCCGCCCGCGAGGCCGACCGTCTCCTCCGACCGGTGCGTGAGCGTGACGGCGCGCCTGGCCCGGACCCGGAGCGCGCCGTCCGCGTCGAGGTGGAAGCGCTGGGTCTTCGGCGCGCGCAGGGGCCAGACCGGCTCGGCCACCCAGCGCCCGGGAGAGACCGCGTAGTGGCCGCGCGGCGGCACCTCCTCCTGCATGAAAGCCCGCAGCATGGGCTCCCGCATGATCCCGGTGTCCCGGCCCCGGAGCCAGTGGTCCCACCAGCGGAGACACTCCTGGAGATAGCCGATCGCCGGCCCCGGCGCGGCCTGATGGCCGTACTTGTGGCCCCAGGCGCCGATGAGGCCGAGGCGCGGCACCGAGAGGTGCGCGAGCAGCCGCGGGATCGCGTTCGAGTAGCCGTCCATCCAGCCGCCGGTCGCGAAGACGGGGCACTGGATCGCGGCGTAGTCCTCGTTGACCGAGCCGTGCTTCCAGTAGCTGTCCCGCCGCGGGTGCCGGAGCCACACGGCCAGCGGCAGCGCGAACTGCTCGAGCCGCGCCTGCCACTTCCGCCGCCAGTCCGGGCCCGAGATCTCCGGGTCCGGCGGCCGGGGCAGGCGGGCGAAGAACGACGAGCCCCAGTCGAGCGTGTCGTTGAGGAGGGCGCCGCCCATGTAGTGCATGTCGTCGGCATACCGATCGTCGGTCGAGCAGTTCGTGATGATCGCGGCCAGCGCCGGCGGCCGGAGGGCGGCGATCTGGAGCGCGTTGAAGCCCCCCCAGGAGCTGCCGATCATGCCGACCTTGCCCGTGCACCAGGGCTGGCCGGCGATCCAGGCGATCAGGTCCTTGCCGTCGTGGAGCTCCTGGGGCGCGTACTCGTCGTCCATCAGGCCGTCGGAGTCGCCGGATCCCCGCATGTCGACGCGGAGGCACGCGTAGCCGTGACCGGAGAAGTAGCGGTGCATCGGATCGTCGCCGGCGCGGGTCGAGTCGCGCTTCCGGTACGGGAGATAGGTCAGGATCGCCGGGACCGGCGTCTGCTCGGCTCCCTCCGGCAGCCAGAGCCGCGCCGCCATCCGATGGCCCGTGGTCCCGACCGGGAATCCAGATGTTCTCGATCTCCTGCACGCGCGAAGGCAGCGTCTCGACGATGCGCATGGCCGTGGCCTCAGCCGACGCGCGGGGCCTTCGCGCTGCCGGGCGTCGTCGACGACGACCTTCATGGCCATGATGTGCTCGGGTCCCGTCGCGCAGCAGCCGCCCACGATCTGCGCGCCGCCCTCGATCCACTCCTGCGCGTACTCGCGCCAGCTGGGACGGACTGGCCGACTGAGCGGAGATGAGGTCGGGCCCGAGATGGACGCGCCCCCCGACCGGGGCCATCGGGTTGTAGCCGACGTTCGGATACGCGCCGATGGGGCCGTCGAAGGCCTGGCGGAGCCGCGGCAGCGTGGCGCTGACGGCCTCGGGGCGGCTGCACATCAGGAGGATCGCCTGGACCGGGTGTCCCCGCAGGGCGTGGGCGAGGTTCTCCATGGTCTCGCCGTTCCGTGTGATGCCCTCGATCGTGACCATCGGCACGCCCAGCCACACGGGACGCCCCGCCTCGGCGCAGGCATCCACCGCCGCGACGCAGTCGTCGATGTAGTTCACGAACTCCGGCAGCATCACGTCGACGCCGGTCGCCGCGAGCACCTTCGAGTGCTCGGCGAACTCGCGGCGGTACTCCTGGTCGCCCATGATCGCGACGTCGGTCTCGGAGCGGTCGTTCAGCATGCCGAGCCCGGGCGCCGCCATGCCGCCTGCCACGTAGGCCTCGGGATTGATGGCATCACGCGCGCGGACGGCGAGCCGGCCGCCGGCCTCGGCGTACTCCTTCCAGCGCTCCCCGAGGCCCACCGGGGCGAGCCGCGTGCGCGTGGTCCGGAAGTTGTTGCTGATGATGATGTCGGCGCCGACGCGCAGGTAGTCCTGGTGGACCTGCTGGACCACGTCGGACGCGTCCAGGTTCGCCGTGGCCGACCACGGCCCGAGCTTGTCGCCGCGCGAGCCGAGCAGCACCTCGACCCCGCGCCGCTGGAGCTCCGAGCCCGTGCCACCGTCCATGAGCAGCACCTCGCCGCTTCCGAGCCTGTCCGTCACACTTCGCCTGGGCATCTTGGATCCTCCGGGACTCGGGGAGCCCGTCGAGAACGTTCGAGCACGAGAACTCCGTCGCGCGCTTGGCCGCCGGCCCTCATGTGCGGCGCAGCCGGTTGCCGAGCAGGTTGATCCCGAGCGTGCCCACGACGATGGCCAGCCCGGGGAACGTCGCGATCCACCACGACGTCGTGAGGTAGTTGCGGCCGTCGGCGAGCATGTTGCCCCAGCTGGGGATGGTCGGCGGCACCGACAGCCCGAGGAAGCCGACGCCGGCCTCGTAGAGGATCATGGCCGCCATCTCGAAGGCCGAGACGACGAGGAGCACGCCGGCCATGTTGGGGAGCACGTGCCGGAGCAGGATGCGGAGGTGGGACGCTCCCGTCGCCACCGCCGACTCGACGAACGGCGCCGCTCGGAGGCGCAGCGTCTCGCCCCGCGTCATCCGCGCGAAGAGCGGGAAGTCCGCGATCCCGAAGACCAGCACGACGTTCCGGAGGCTCGGCCCCAGCACGCCGACGATGGCGACGACGAAGAGGAGATACGGCAGCGACAGCTGGACGTCGCAGAGCCGCATGGCCACGTCGTCCACCCAGCCCCGCGCGTAGCCGGCGAGCAGGCCGACCAGGAGCCCGATGGCGAGGGCGAGCGCCACGCCGCCCCCGCCGACCACGAGGGACACGCGGCTCCCGTAGAGGATGCGGCTCAGCACGTCCCGCCCGAGATGGTCCGTGCCGAGGGGATTCTCCCAGCTTCCGCCCGCGAGCCAGGCCGGCGGCTGCTGGCTCCGCGCCAGGTCCTGCAAGGTTGGCGGGTGCGGGGACAGGACCGGCGCCAGCACGGCTGCGAGGAGCACGAGCAGGACAAGCGCCGCGCCCGCCGAGGCCCACGGCCGGCCGCGCCAGCTCACCGGAGCCGGACCTGGGGATTCACGAGACCGTACACGAGATCGGTGGCGAGGTTGACGACGATGACGACCAGGGACGCGAAGAAGGCGACGGCCTGCACCAGCGGGAAGTCGCGCTGGAAGATCGCCTGGGCGGCCAGGCGCCCGATGCCCGGATACGAGAACACGCTCTCGATCAGGACCGCGCCGCCCAGCATGTACCCGAAGTTGACCCCGATCAGCGTGATCAGCGGGATGGCCGCGTTCTTGAGGGCGTGCCGGTACCGGACCGCGCGCCGGCGCCAGGCCCTTCGCCCATGCGGTGCGGATGTAGTCCTGGCCCAGCGTGTCGAGCATCACCGAGCGGGCGAGCTGGGTCAGCCGGCCGAGCGTGCCCATGCCGAGGGTCACCATCGGCATGACGAGCGAGCTCCAGCCGGACCGGCCGGCCACCGGCAGGAGATTGAGCTGCACCGACAGGACGATGATCAGGATGAGCCCCACCCAGTACGCGGGCAGCGCCTGGCCGAGCAGCGCCACGCCCTGGGCGAGCGCGTCCCACACGGAGCCGGGCCGGGTCGCCCCCAGGATCCCGAGGGGGATGCCGACGAGGATGGCAAAGAGCATCGCGACGACGGCGAGCTCCAGCGTGGCGGGCAAGCGCTCCATGATGAGGGACCACGCGGAGGTTCGGTACTGGAGGGACTTCCCGAAGTCGCCCACGACCGCCCGGCTGACGAAGTCCCCGAACTGGACGGCGAGCGGCCGGTCGAAGCCCATGGCCTTCCGGAACTGCGCGACGTCCTCCTTGCTCGCGTCCTGGGGCAGCATCACGACCGACGGGTCGCCGGTCAGCCGCACCATGAAGAACACGAGGGCGAGGACGCAGCCCATCGCGAGCAGCGACTGCGCGGCGCGCGTGAGGAGGTAGGTGGTCACCGCACTATCAGCCGACCGGCGGCCGGGAGCCAGGAGGCGGTCCGCCGCGGCCTGACGCGGTCACGCGCTCGTCAACGACCGCGGGGGCCGCGCCGACCGGACATGAGGGAGAGGGGCGGGCCGGTCAGCGCGACCGGCCCGCCGGGTTCCGCGGAGGCTACTCGACCCCCACGTCGAAGGCGACGTGGCCCATGTCCTCGGTCGGCCGGGTCGTGTAGCCCTGGACGCGCTTGCGCACGCCCTCGAAGTTCTTCACCTGCCAGAGGAAGAGGAACGGCGGATCCGCCTGCATGTCGCGCGCGAGCTTGGCGTAGAGCGCGCTTCCGCTGCTCCTGGTCGACGGTGCTCCCGGCCTGGTCGATCAGCTCCGTGAACTCCTTCTTCTCGAAGGCCGTCCAGTTCGAGGCGGGGTGGGCGACCCCCCGCAGCTGGGTGGCCGGGTCCTGGAAGCGATCCCCCACGCCGTCGAAGAAGAGCGGCGGGAGCTGCTTCTTCGCCTCCAGGTCCCAGAAGCGGTTCGACTCCATGATCTGGAGGTCGATCTCGATGCCGATCTTGGCGAGCGATCCGGCGATCGCCTGGCAGGCCTCCTTGTCGTTGGTGTAGGCGCCGCTCGGGCACGCCAGCCCGACCTTGAAGCCGTTGGGGACGCCGGCCTCGGCGAGGAGCTGCTTGGCCTTGGCCACGTCGTACGCCATCGGCGGCAGCGTCGAGTCGTAGCCGAACTGGACGTTGCCGATCAGGCTGTTCACGCGCTGGGCTTGGCCGTTGAAGACGCTCTTGATGATGGCCTCGAGGTCGGTCCCGTGGTTCATCGCCTGCCGGACGCGCGCGTCCATGATCGGCGTGCCCTTGCCCGTCGTCATGTTGTTGAAGGCGATGTAGTAGGTCCGCGTCGACAGCGCGGACGAGACGCGGAGGTTCGGGTCCCGCTCGAGTGCCGGCACCTGGTTGGGCGGGATCCGGAGCGCGATGTCGACCTGGCCGGTCTGGAGCGCGGCGACTCGCGCCGCCGCCTCGGGAATGGCGCGCCACACGAGCGTCTCCACCTTCGGCACGTCCGGCAGGTAGTAGTTCGGGTTCGCCTTGAAGGTGATGTGCTCGCCCTTCACCCAGGACGACAGGATGTACGGCCCGGTCCCGATCGGCTTCAGCGAGGCCGCCTCGTCGCCGCCCTCCGCCGTCGCCTTGGGCGGGAAGATCGCCGCGGTCACGCCGGCCATCTTCTTCAGAAAGACCGGGTCGGGCTTCTCGGTGACGATCCGGATCGTGTAGTCGTCGACGTGGTCGATCCGGGCAACGGCCGCCCAGTTGGTCTTGTTGGCGCGGTGCTTCTCCTGGCTCCGCTTCCAGCTGTACTCGACCGCCTTCCCGTTGAAGGGCTCCCCGTTGGAGAACTTGACGTTCTTCCGGAGACGGAAGACGTAGGTCGTGCTGTCGACGACCTCCCACGATTCGGCGAGCTGCGGCTTGATGTTCCCCTGGGCATCGAGCCGGAGGAGCGCCTCCATCGTCGAGTAGGCGACGTTCAGGCTGTTCACCTCGGGGCCCATCGTGGGGATCGAGGGTGTTGATGTCCGTCGGGATGCCGATCGTCAACGTCCCCTTCGGGGCGGCCGCCCCATCCCTCCCGAGGCCGAGCCCGAGAGCGAGCAGTACAGCCAGTCCGAGCCAGACACGCTTCATTGCTCTCCTCCTTGGGCGCCCTTGCCGGCCGCTGGTGCGGCGAAGTGTTCCGAACGTGGTGGTCCCGCCGGCGCGGGCCGCCGGGGATCCGACCGGCTGGCCCTACGGTGCGCCGAGACGGCGAGGGTCGTCAAGGCGGGGGCCCCGGTCTTGACGCTGCGTCCGGAACCGTGCTGAGTTCGGCGGGAGCCGAGGATCGCACCGGCGCTGCCGCCCGCCCCGCGTCGAGGGCCGGGCCCGCGGGCCGGCGCCTCACGCCGATGGAGGACCCTCATGACGCCGACCGACGTCGCCGCGCCCGACCCCCGCCACGAGCTCGAGACCGAGCCCGCGCTGGGTGCGGGTGCGCTTCGCGGGCCAGTTCGTCGCCGACAGCCGGCGCGCCCTCCTCCTCCGGGAGCCGGGGCGCATCCCGGTCTACTACTTCCCGCGCGCGGACGTGCGGGTCGAGGCGCTCGCGCCGGCCAGCCACGCCGAGCCGTGCGCCCGCGAGGGCGGGGCCGCGTGCTGGTCCGTGCGGGTGGGCGATCGGACGGCGGAGCACGCCGCGTGGAGCTATCCCGACCCGCCGCCGGGCCGACCCCTGCTGCGCGACCACGTCACGTTCGAGTGGGCGGACATGGACGCCTGGTTCGAGGAGGACGACGAGGTCTACGTGCACGCGCGCGATCCGTACAAGCGCGTGGACGTCCTCCACAGCTCGCGCCACGTGAAGGTCGTGGTGGCGGGCCAGGTGGTGGCCGAGTCCCGCCGGCCCGCAGTCCTGTTCGAGACGGGGCTGCCCACGCGCTACTACCTGCCGAAGGCCGACGTCCGGATGGACCTGCTCGTCCCCACCGACACCGAGACGCGCTGCCCCTACAAGGGCACGGCGAGCTACTACTCGATGCGGAGTGGGTCGGCTCTCGTCCGGGACATCGCGTGGTACTACCGCCATCCGATCCCGGAGTGCAGCAAGATCGAGAACCTGATCTGCTTCTTCGACGAGCGGGTCGACGCGGTCTACGTGGACGGCGAGCTCCAGGACAGGCCGCGGACGCGGTGGTCGCCGCCGGAGCCAACTCCACCCCCGGTCTCATGACGCGGCCGACCCGGGGTCACCGGGAGCTGGGGATCAGCGCCTAGCCAACCCCCGGTTCCACGCCCGGCGTACCGGTCACGGCCGCCTTCATGAGCTCCCAGAACCGATCGCCGTCGACTTCCAGGACCACGTCCGCGTTCGGCGTCCCGCCCCCGAAACCGAACCAGTCGACCGTCGTCTGGCCGCGCGTGGCCGGGCCGGCCAGCTCGACGGTCACGTGGCGCCGCTCCGAGCGCGTCACGATCCCGGGCTCGACGGCGACCGCCATCGCGAGCGGATCGGCGGCAAAGATGCCGGCCACCCCGAAGTGCGCCTGCACGTGGCGGGGCCGGTCGCGGGTGATCCGGCGCAGGAAGAGGGCCCGGCGGCCGGGGCCGGCCGTCAGCTCCTCCAGGCGCTCCAGGCCGATCGGATAGCGCATCACGGTTTCCCAGGGGACCAGCGTCAGCTCGGGCCAGCGCCCGAGCACGATCGCCGCCGCTTCCGGATCGGAGCGCATGTTGAACTCCGTGGACGGACTGGGCATGTTGCCGGTGCCGCGCACGGCGCCGCCCATCACCACGAGCCGCCGGTAGCGTTGCGGCAAGTCGGGGTCCAGGGTGAGCGCCAGCGCGAGGTTCGTCAGCGGCCCGATCGTGACGAGCGTGAGCGCGCCCGGCGAGGCCCGGCCGAGCCGGGTCAGCGCCAGCGCGGCATGCTCGGCCTCGACCGGCCGGGTCGAGGCGGGGAAGCCGCCATCGCCGAGCCCGTCGGATCCGTGAGAGGTCGCCGCGACCCGGGAGCCGAGCAGCGGGCCCGGGCAGCCGGGGAACACGGGCGGGGCGCCGGGGGGCGCGTCCAGCACATCGAGAATCGTGCAGGCGTTGGCCACGGTGCGATCGAGCCCCACGTTCCCCGCCACGACGGTGAGGGCGCGAACCGTGGCGCCGGGGTGAGCGAAGGCCAGCATGATCGCCTGCGCGTCGTCGACCCCGGGATCGGTGTCGATGACCAGCGAGGTCACGGCGCGGGGCCCGGCCGGCGGCGAGGCGGTCGCCGAGCGGGAGGACGGACCGGATGCGAGGGTTGACCGTCCGGGCCGCCGTCCCGCATCCCCTCGGGGCCCGGTCCGATGGCGAGCCGGCATGACCGCCCTACCGTGCGCCGGAGCGGCGAGGGGCGTCAAGCCGCGGTCCCGGGACACGCCCGCGGGTCGCCTCCGGGGCCATACCCATGCGCGAGCAGGCCGCCGTGCCTTGACAACGTCCGCGCAACGCGCTGAGATTGGGCATCGACTATCCCCGAGGCCGGGTGAACGTCCAATCCAAGCCGTGACCTTCCGCACCAGGGAGGATCGACAATGGCAGACAGCCGAGAACATCCCTCCATTCCGACGCTGAAGCGGCAGCTGGCCGAGGGCCAGATCGACCGCCGCGAGTTCCTTCGCTACGCGACGCTCCTCGGCCTGTCGGCGCCGGCCGCGTACGCGGCCGTCCGCGCGATCACGGGCGAGCGGCTCGTCGGCGAGGCGCGAGCGCAGGGCACCCCGCCGAAGGGCGGAACCCTTCGGCTTGGCATGCGCTGCCAGGACGTGAAGGACCCCCACACCTTCAGCTGGGTGCAGCGGTCGAACACGGTCCGGCAGGTCTGCGACTACCTGACGACGACCGGGACGGACAACATCACGCGACCGTCGCTCTGCGAGAAGTGGGAGGCCAGCCCCGACCTCAAGACCTGGACGCTGCGGCTCCGCAAGGACGTCAAGTGGCACAGCGGCCGGCAGTTCACGGCGGACGACGTGGCGTGGAACATCAAGCGGGTGCTCGACCCGAAGACCGGCTCCTCGGTCCTGGGACTCATGAAGGGGTTCATCCTCGACGAGTTCGAGACCGGGGAGAAGGACGACAAGGGGAACCCGAAGAAGTCGACGCGCCTCTGGGACGCGAACGCGGTCCAGAAGGTGGACGACTTCACCGTGAAGCTCAACGGCAAGACGCCGCAGATCGCGGTGCCCGAGTGGCTGTTCCACTACCCGTTCCTGATCCTGGACCCGGCGGAGAACGGCGAGTTCAAGGTGGGGTCGAACGGGACGGGCGCGTTCACGCTGGTGGAGAACCAGCTGGAGCGGAAGCAGGTTCTGAAGGCCCAGAAGAGCTACTGGGGCGGCGGGCCGTACCTCGACACCATCGAGTTCATCGATCTCGGGGACGACTCCGCGGCCGAGATCGCCGCGCTGGCGGGCAAGCAGGTCGACGGCCTGTACGAGGCGGCGATCACCCAGCTCGACGCGCTCAAGAAGCTGACCCACGTGCAGCTCTATCAGGTCACGACGGCCCAGACTGCGGTGGCTCGCGTCCACCCGGTGAAGCCCTTCGACGACAAGCGGGTCCGCCAGGCGCTCCGGTTGGCCGTCGACACCAACGCGGTTCTCCAGGTGGCGCACAAGGGCCTCGGCACGGTCGGCGAGCACCACCACGTGAGCCCGATCCATCCGGAGTACGCGAAGCTGCCGGCCTTCCAGCGGGACGTCGCGAAGGCGAAGAAGCTCCTGGCGGACGCCGGCTACCCGAACGGCATCGACACCGAGATCTCGTGCAAGCCGGATCCGGCGTGGGAGCTGCTTGCGGTGCAGGCGCTGGTGGAGCAGTGGAAGGAAGCGGGGATCCGGGTCAAGATCAACAACATGCCGTCGACCCAGTTCTGGGACGTCTGGACCAAGGTCCCCTTCGGCTTCACGGGGTGGACGCACCGGCCGCTCGGAACCATGGTCCTCGGGCTCGCCTATCGCACGGGCGTGCCCTGGAACGAGGCGAAGTACTCGAACAAGGACTTCGACAGCCTGCTGACGACGGCGGAGGGGACGCTGGACGTCCCCAAGCGGCGCGAGATCATGGCCAAGCTGGAGGCGATCCTCCAGGACGACGGCCCGATCGTCCAGCCGCTCTGGCGCTCCGTCTTCACCTACATGGACAAGCGGGTCCAGGGCTTCAAGATGCACCCGACGCAGTACATCTTCGGGAACCAGCTCGGGATCACCGCCTAGTCCCCGGCGTCACGGCCGGGCGCGGTTCGTCGGGGCCCCCCGCGGGGCCCCGACCCATTTCAGCGCGCCGGCCGCGCGGCGCGTCGGCTACCGGGCGCCGGCGCTGATGGTCTGCAGCCGCGACAGCTCGTCGGCGGGGATGTGGCAGGCGATGCGATGGCCGCGCCCGAGGCTCTGCTCGGGTGGCGGCGTGTCGTCGCAGATCTGGCCGACTTTCCGGGGACAGCGCGTGCTGAACGGGCAGCCCGCCGGCCGCTCGGTCGCGCTCGGGAGCGGTCCCTCCAGGACGATGCGCGGGCGCTGCGCCTCGGGGTCGGGGATCGGCACGGCCGAGAGCAGCGCCTCCGTGTAGGGATGGTACGGGGGCGTGAACACGGCCTCCACCGGCCCGAACTCGACGATCTGCCCGAGGTACATCACCGCCACGTGATCGGCCAGGTAGCGGACGACCGACAGGTCGTGCGAGATGAAGACGAGCGTCGCCCCCCGCTCGGCCTGGAGCTCGCTCAAGAGATTGACGATCGCGGCCTGGACCGAGACGTCCAGCGCCGAGACCGGCTCGTCGGCGACGATCACGTTCGGGTTGCCGGCGAGCGCCCGCGCGATCGCGACGCGCTGGCGCTGGCCGCCCGAGAGCTGGTGGGGCTTGCGGTCGACGAACTCGGGCGGGAGCTTCACGACCGTGAAGAGGCGCTCCGCTTCCCGGCGCGCTGCCGCCCGGCCGAGGCCCCGCAGGCGCTGGAGCGCCCGGACGATCCCGTGTCCGGCGGAGTGGCTCGGGTTCAGGGTGCTGTCGGGGTTCTGGAAGACCATCTGGAGCTGTCGTCGGAGGGCCACCGGGCGCGAGTCGATCGGCCGCCCGCCGATCTCCGTCCCGCCGAGGGTCGCCGTCCCGGCGGTCGCCGTCTCGAGCCCGCTCAGCACGCGCGCGAACGTCGACTTGCCGCACCCGGACTCCCCGACGATCGCGAGGGTCTTGGCGCTGCGGGCGGCCAGGTCCACGTCGTGCAGCGCCTGGACGACGCGCCGGCCGCTCCCCAGGATCCCCCGGCGTGGCCGGTACACCTTCCGCAGCCGCTCGACCGCGAGCACCGTCTCGTCGACGCCGTCGGCTTTGGTCGCCGCGCCGTTGCCTTCCAGGCGCCGCCACGGCGCCAGCTCGTTGGCGCGGACGCACCGGACGTGGTGCCCGGGGGTGTCACCGACCGGCGAGCTGGGAATCGGCGCGGATTCGCATCGCGCGGGCACGACGTGCACGCACCGCGCCGCGAACACGCAGCCGCGCGGGCGGACGCCGGCCGCGTCCAGCTGCCCCGGGATCGGGACCAGGGGCGCCTGGCGCTTGTCGCGCCCGAGGGCGGGCAGGCAGTCCAGCAGGCCGCGGGTGTAGGGGTGGCGCGGGTTCGCAAAGACCGTGCGGATGGTCCCCTCCTCGATCAGCTCCCCCGCGTACATGACGCCGATCCGGTCGCAGACCCGGACCACCGTGCCGAGGTTGTGGCTGATGAAGAGGATCGCGGCGTCGATCCGCTGCCGGAGGTCCCGCACGAGGTCGAGGACCGCCGCCTCCACCGTGACGTCGAGGCCGGTCGTCGGCTCGTCCATGATGAGGAGCGCGGGCTCGGCGATGAGGGCCATCGCGATGACGATCCGCTGCTGCTGGCCGCCGGACAGCTGATGCGGGTAGCGGCCGAGCACCGCCTCCGCATCGGGGATCTTCACCTCGGCGAGCATCCGGAGCGCGCGCCGGCGCGCCTCGGCCGGGCCGACGCCCTCGTGGGTCATCGGCACCTCCATGAGCTGCCGGCCCACCGTCATGACGGGGTTCAGGCTCGCCATCGGGTCCTGGTAGATCATCGCGATGCGCCGGCCCCGGATCCTGCAGAGGTCGGCGTCCCCGAGCGCCGCGAGGTCCCGGCCCTCGAAGAGGATCCGGCCGCCCCGGATGCGGCCGGCCGGGCCGAGATAGCGCATGGTCGCCAGGGCCACCGTGGACTTCCCGCAGCCCGACTCCCCCACGAGCCCGAGCGCCTCGCCCCGGCTGAGCGTGAAGCTCAGGCCCGGCACCACGTTGAGCTCGCCCGCCCGCAGGACGTACGAGATCCGGACGTCCTGGAACTCGAGGAGCGGCGCGCCCGTGGCCGCGTCAGTCACGCAGCCCGATCTCCCGGAGCCCGATGGCGAGGAGGTTGAACGCGATGACCAGCGAGGAGATCGCCGCGCACGGGACGAGCGCCATGTGGGGCCACACCGAGATCATGCCGTACGTGTCCCGGACCATGCCGCCCCAGTCCGGGTCCGGCGGCGGGATGCCGATGCCGAGGAAGCCGAGGACCCCGATGAGGATCGTGTTGTACCCGATGCGGAGGCACATGTCGACGAGGAGCGGCCCGCGCGCGTTGGGGAGGATCTCGACGACCATGATGTACAGCGGGGACTCCCCGCGCATCTTGGCCGCCGAGACGTACTCGCGCTCCCTGAGCTCGAGCGTGAGCCCGCGCACGATGCGATAGATGATCGGCGCCCGCGTCAGCGTGAGCACCATGATGATGTTCCACGCCGAGGCGCCGAACTTCGCGAGGATGATCATGTAAAGGATGATGACCGGGAACGAGAGGACGATGTCGGCGACGCGGCTCAGCACGAGGTCGACCACGCCCCGGTAGTAGCCCGCGCAGAGCCCCAGGAGCGAGCCCAGGATCGACGCGCCCACCACGGTCAGGGGCGCGATCGCCAGGACGGTCCGGGCCCCGTAGAGGATCCGCGACAGGAGATCCCGGCCGAGGTTGTCGGTGCCGAGCCAGTGCGCGGCCGACGGCGTCGGGTCCGCGAGCGCCGCGTAGTCCTGGGCGGTGGGCGAATACGGGGCGATCCACGGCGCCAGGAGCGCCATCACGGCCCAGAAGGCGATGATCGTGAGCCCGATCCGCGCCGGGCCGGACTCGAGGAGCCGGGCGAGTCGCCGTCGCGCCCGCCGGAGGACGCTCGGCCGGACGCGCGGCGCGAGGACCGGCCGCGCGAGCTCCTGGACGACTCCCTCGCCGTCGCGCGCGGCGGTCGCCGGCTGGTCGGCGAGGATGGGCGGCGTCCCGTGCGCGGCCATGGGTTTCGGCTCAGGTCCGGATGCGGGGATCCAGGAGCATGTAGGCGAGGTCGGCCAGGACCTGCGTCATCACCGTCACGAAGACGGCGACGAGGGCGCCGGCTTCGAGCACGGCGATGTCCTTGAACAGGGCGGCGTCGAGCATCATGCGCCCGAATCCGGGGTAGGCGAAGACGGTCTCCACGACGACGAGGCCGGCGATCAGGTAGCTGAGCTGCAGGAAGATGATCGTGGCCGGGTTGATCATGGCATTCCGGACGGCGTGGCGCAGGATCACCCGCCGGGACTCGAGCCCCTTCAGCACGGCCGTGCGGATGTAGGCCCGCTGCATGACCTCCACCATCGAGGTCCGGACCATGTTCACGACGTAGCCCATGTCGTAGAGCACCACGACGGCGACGGGCAGGACGAACTGCGACGCGACCGACCAGCCGCCGCCGGCGACGAGGGTGGCCGTCCCCGGCAGCCAGCCCAGCCCGACGACGAAGACGCTGGTGAGGAAGACCCCCATCGCGAACTCCGGCACGGAGGCGGCAAGCGTCGCGAAGAAGAGGACGGTGCGGTCGAGTCGCGAGGCCTCGCGCTTCCCCGCGATGATCCCGAGCAGCATCGAGAGGGGCACGATCAGGGCGAAGCAGATCCCGCCGAGGATGGCGGTGTTCTTCAGGCGGTTCAGGAGGATGTCCAGGACGGGGACCTTGAAGCGGAGCGACTGGCCGAAATCACCGCGGGCCATCCGACCGAGCGATTCGACGTAGCGCGTCAGGAGCGGGCGGTTCAGGCCGAGCCGCTCCGTCAAGAGATCCACCTGCTCCTGCGTCGCGAACTGGCCGAGCTCCTTGCGGGCCACGTCGCCGGGCGAGTACTCGTTGAGCGCGAAAACGAGGAACGAGACCACGAGCATGGTGAGGGCGAGAAAGACGAGATGCTTGGCGAAGAAGCGTGCCACGCTCATGGATCCAGGCCCCCTCGGGTCGCCTCGGCTCCGGCGGACTCGACGATCCAGCTCAACGTGCGGGCTCTTCTCATGCTCGCCCAGGTGCTGCGCCGCGTCTCCGCGACGCGACCGGCGCCCACGTCATGAAGGTCGCGGTCTCGACCGCGGAGGCGTTCGCGCGGCTGCGCGCCTCGGGACGGGCCTCAGGCTCGGGCCAGCGCGGCCGCTTCCGATCGGGGCACGGCGAGGCCGGCCAGCCGGAAAAAGTTGGAGAGGATGATCCGGCCATCCGGATGGCGGTCGCTGTACCGCTCGGGATGGAACTGCACGCCGTAGAGCAGCCGGCCTTCGTGACGGATCGCCTGGACCGGGCAGGCATCGGAGGCGGCGAGCCGCACGAACCCGGCCGGCGCGGCCTTCAGCTCCCAGAAGTGCCGCTGCTCGACCACCACCGTCTCGTCGAGGCCGGCGAACAGGGGATCGCTTGCGGAGATCCGCACGATGGACGGGCCCCATTCCTTGCGCATCCCCGCCGCAAGCGCCGGCCGGGGATCGCCTTCCCCGGGCGCGAGGCGGCCCATGGGCGCCGGGGTGGCGCCGAACGCCAGCCCGATGAGCTGATGGCCCCCGCAGAGGCCGAGGAGCGGCGTCCGCGTCTCCCGGATGACTTCGACCAGCGGGGCGAGGGTGTCCGGGTCGTAGTCGTCGATGAGCGTGGAGTGGCCGCTCACGATGATGGCGCGCACGCCGAGCCGCTCGAGGAGCGCCCGGTCCACCTGCGTGAAGTGAAGGAGCAGGCAGAGCGCGCCGCTCAGGCGCTCGAAGCGCGCCTTGTGCGTCAAGAGATCGGCCTTGCGCTCGGTCGCCTCCGGCCCCTCCGACAGCATGGACGGGCCCAGCTCCGGATGCTCGAGATCCACGTAGCAGATCATTAGACCTCCGCCGCCACCGGGGGTGCCCCACCATCGCCTGGAACCCCCGCGGGTGTCAAGGCAGACCGCGCCGATCGCTGCTCATCCGGGTGCCCTTGCGCCCCGTCGAGACGGTCCCCTATGATCGTCGCGCGGCTCGCGTGCGGCGCGCCACCGCGGCTTCGTGCTCGACGGTGCGCCACCGCGGGCGCCTCGGAGACAGGCGGGCGGCCCCAGAGACGCGCCCGCATTCCGGAAAGGGGATCAGATGGCTACGTACGGGGATCTGCAGAACCGCCTCGATCGCGGGGACGTCATCATTCTGGACGGCGCGGTGGGCACCGGGCTCCAGAACATGGGCGTGCCGATGCACGGCCACGCGTGGGCCGCCGCCGCGCTCCAGACGCACCCCTACACCGTGCGCCAGCTCCACCAGGTGTACATCCAGGCTGGCGTGGACGTCCTGACGACGAACACCTACTCGGCGGCCCGGCACAACCTGGAGCCGCTCGGCCTCGGCGATCTCGTGACGGAGCTCAACATCCGCGCCGTCATGCTCGCGCTGGACGCGCGCGACAAGATGGCGCGGGAGCGCCCCGTGTACATCGGCGGCGCGGTCTCCAACTACGGCCTCGTGACCGGCGCCGAGCCCCGCCGGAGTCCGCGCCGAGGGCCGCGCCGGACCGCGCTCACGGCGGAGCAGACCCAGGCCAACCTCCGCGAGCAGGCCGAGACGCTGGCCGAGGCCGGCGTCGACTTCATGCTGGCCGAGTCGACCGGGAGCATGGAGCACCGGAAGTGGGTCGTGCAGGCGTGCCTGGCGACGGGGCTGCCCACCTGGATCGGGATCAAGTGCCGGGTCGAGGACGACGATCCCATGCCGCGCGTCGGGTACTCGTCCGACGTCCCGCTCGACCGCGGCCTCGACGAGCTCGTGCCGCTCGGGGGCAAGGTCATCAACGTCTTTCACTCGAACATCAAGGCGACCGACGCGGCGCTGCCCCTGGTGCGCGAGAAGTGGTCGGGCCCGGTCGGCGTCTACCCCGAGGCGGGGCGCGAGGACTACATCGACCCCTCTCCCGACCCGGCCGACAAGAACGACATCACGCCCGCGGAGTTCCTCGACCTGGCCCGGAAGTGGGTCCAGGACGGGGTCCAGATCATCGGCGGTTGCTGCGGCATCGGGCCGGAGTACATCCGGCCGCTCCGAGACGGCCTGCCCGGCCGCGTGCCGGCCCGTCGCCGCTGACCGCCAGCGCGCGCACCGGCCGGCGCCCCGCGTGACCGCCGGCCGGTAGCCGCGCCCGCCACGGCGGCGCCGCGCGCCGCGGCGACGCTCGCGCGACGTCCGCCAGCCGTCGCCCGCCGGGAGACAGGGATGGCAGAGCGCAAGATCATGCCGCTCGAAGCGGTCGCGCGCGAGCTCGACCGGCTCAGGCGCGCCGGCCGCAAGGTCGTGGCAGTGTCACGGGTGCTTCGATCTCCTGCACATCGGCCACCTCGTCCGCACCTCCAGGCGGCGCGGCGAACCGCTGGGCCGGCGACGGAGGCCGGCGCCTGCGCGGATGCCGGAGCCTGGGCCGGATGGCGCGGCACTTGCCCTGGTCGCTGCCCGCGATCGCGCGGGCGCTCGCGATGCTCACCCTGGGACTGCCCGCGTATGGCCGCCTCGGCAGCGTGCTCCGCGCCCGGCGGCCCGCCCGCTCCGAGGCGCGCCGCCCTTCCTAGGCGCGCGTCATCAGGGCGCGCCAGTCGGCCGGGCCAGTCAGTCGGGCGCGCGGTCCGTGCGCGGTCCGCCGGCGGGCACCAGGCCGGCCGCTTCCAGGTCGGCGAACGCGTCGGGATCGAGCGGCCACTTCGGCCGCGGGATCCGCGTGAACGGCACCGCCGAGAAGACGTCGGGCGGCGCCACGTAGAGGATCTCGGCGGCGATCTTCTCGAACTCCGCACGGAAGTGATTCGTCGACTTGACGACCAGGAGCTTCGCGCCGAGGGGATCGAGCCCGAGGCCGCGGAAGACGTCGGGACTCCGCACCTGGTTCCGCCGGCTCGCGAGGATGATGTCGATCCCGCCGGCCGTCACGCGCGCGGCCGGGCCGAGCGAGTTGCCGACGCCGGCGTAGCGCTGATAGAGGTCGTCGGTCACCGCGGCGACGGTGACGTCGAGATCGAGCGGATCCCCCGACAGGACGCCCGCCTTGCCGCCGATCCGCATCCGGAGGCGCCCGCCTGGCCCGGCGGCGCGGGCGAACGTCACGGCGATCGGGTCCCAGATCGTGGCAAACGCGCACTCGGTCACGCCGAGCTCGACGAGGGCCCGCAGGACGACCGTGCTGTCCCCCGGAAAGCCGCCGCCGGGATTGTCCGCGACGTCGGCGGCCACCACGGGGCGGCCCGGCGCCTGGTGGGCGCGCGCGACCGCCTCCGCCACCGTCAGCATCGGGGGATGGGTCCGGCCGCGGAGTGCGATCCAGCGGAGGCCAAGCCTCTCGGCGAGGCGGGCGCCCTCGGCGGGCCGCGCGTCCGTGATCACCAGCATCTTCGTCCCGTTCCCCGGCACGTCGCCGTAGGGAAAGCCGTGGACCGGGGAGATGGAGAGGACGCCGTCCCGTCCCTCGAGCGCCTTCACGTCGTCGACGAAGCCCTTCATCGGCTGGAGGGTCGTGAAGTAGCTGCCGAGCATCCGGCAGTCCCAGAGGGCCATGTGGGGCCGCGTCCGGCGCTCGGCCGCGTCGACGATCAGGCGGAACAGGTCCTCGGCGCGCGCGGCGAAGTCGGTGTGCGGGAACTCCTTGTAGAGGACCAGGGCCGTCGCCTGCTCGACCATCAGCGGCGTCACGTGGCAGTGCGGGTCGAGCTCGGCGCCGGTCGGCACGCTCGGGCCCACGATCGCGCGCACCCGGGCGAGGATGTCGCCCTCGCAGTCGTCGTAGCCGTCCGCGACCATCGCGCCGTGGAGGTTCAGGAGCACGCCGTCGACCGGCATCGCGCGGCGGAGGTCCTGCAGGATCTCGTCGCGGAAGTCCTCCCAGACGCGCCGGACGGTGGGGCCGGCGGGCGGCGCGGACGCCCCCAGGCTTCCGACCACCGTGAAGCCGCGCTCGGCGGCGAGGCGCCGCCAGACAAGGAAGGGCTGGGTGAAGCTGGTCGGCCGGTCCTCGGGCGGCGCGCCGCGGAAGATCGTGTAGTCGTCCAGCCCCGTCGGCATGGGGGCGAACGTGTTGGACTCGGTCGCGACGCCGGCGATGAAGAGCCTCATGCGGGGAACCCTCCCGCCGGCGATTCTTCGTCGGCGGACCGCGCGGGGTCAAGCGGGACGCGGACCGCCGCGGACCGGAGGCCCTTGACGCCGCCGCGGCTTGTGGCGGACAGTGGCCCCGCGGTCGGTTCGACCTCGCTCAGCCCCAATGCATGGACCGTACGCGGCCCCGCGCGGCGCCGCCCGAGGCGCTCGCGCCGGGACAAGAGGTGACCATGAGCAGAGTCCGGAACGCTTGGGCAGCTTCGTGCATGGCGCTCGTCGGGGCGCTCCTGGGGCTGGCGCCGCCGGCGTCCGCCCAGGACAAGACCGTCCGCGCCGTGATGCACGCCGAGGTCAAGTGGGTGGATCCGCACTGGACCACGGCGAACATCACGCAGCAGCACGCCTACATGATCTACGAGACGCTCTTTGCGCTCGACTCGAAGGGCAATCCCAAGCCCCAGATGGTGGACACGTTCCGGGTCAGCCCGGACAAGCTCACCTACACCTTCGTCCTCCGCAACGGGCTCAAGTGGCACGACGGCCAGCCGGTGAAGGCGATCGACGCCGTCGCGTCGCTGAAGCGCTGGGCGGTGAAGGACGCCGCGGGCCAGAAGCTCATGGCCAAGACGGCGTCGCTCGAGGCGACGGACGACAAGACCCTGGTCCTCAAGCTCAAGGAGCCGTACGGGCTCGTGCTCCGCGCGCTCGCCAAGGAGTACAGCTACGTGCCGTTCATCATTCCCGAGCGGCAGGCCGTGCAGCCCGCGGACAAGGCGTTCGAGGGCGACAAGATCGGCTCGGGCCCCTATGTCTTCTCGGAGAAGGAGTGGGTGCCGGGCGCGAAGACGGTCTACCTCCGGAACAAGGACTACGTGCCGCGGAGCGACCCGCCCGACTACTACGCCGGCGCCCGCCGGGCCACCGTCGACCGCGTGGAGTGGGTGGTCATCCCGGACCCGTCCACGGCGGTGGCTGCCCTCCAGAAGGGCGAGGTCGACTTCATCCAGCAGCCGCACATCGACCAGTGGCCGATCCTCCGCAAGGATCCGAACGTCACCATGAAGAAGGTCGACGTCCAGCAGATGCAGATCCATCCGAACCATCTGGCGCCGCCCTTCGACAACGTCAAGGCGCGCCAGGCGCTGGCGCTCATGGTCGACCAGAAGGACTATCTCCAGGCGATTGCCGGGGATCAGGAGAACTGGACGGTCTGCTGGACGTTCCTCGGGTGCGGGCAGTGGCTCGACAACGCGACGGGGTCCGAGCCGTACCAGAAGCAGGACCTCGCCAAGGCCAAGCAGCTCCTCCAGGAGGCCGGCTACAAGGGCGAGAAGATCGTCGTGATGGCGCCGAGCGACATCGCGACCATCAACGCCGCGTCGCTCACCACCGCGGCGATGCTCCGGAAGCTCGGCGTGAACGTCGATCTCCAGGTGATGGACTGGGGGACGCTGACCTCCCGGCGCCCGGTGAAGGACCCGCCCAGCAAGAACCCGGCGGGGTGGCACATCTTCCACACGACGTCGAACAGCGTGGCGCTGGCCGACCCGTGGGGCCACTCGAACATCTCGACGCTCTGCGAGCGCGCGTGGTTCGGCTGGCCGTGCTCCCCGCGCGCCTCCAAGGCGCTCGACGAGCTGGGCAACACCACGGCCGGGTCGCCCGAGTTCAAGAAGCTCCTGACGGAGTACCACGCGGCCCTGATGGAGAACCTCCCCTACATCCCGGTGGGCGAGTTCAACTCGGACAGCGCCTGGCGCAAGGATCGGCTGGAGTACACGTCGACCGCGCCCTACGTGCTGTTCTGGAACATGGTCCGGAAGTAACCGCGGCCTGACGTCCGGGGCGGAGTCGCCGGCTCCGCCCCGGACACCCGCGCGCCCCGCCCGTGCTCGCGTACGCCGTCCGCCGCGTCCTCGCCGTCTTTCCCGTCATGGCCGTCGTCGTGCTGTTCGTGTTCGTGCTGCTCCGCCTCGCGCCCGGCGATCCCGCGGCCATCATCGCGGGGGACTACGCCACCCCGGAGGCCATCGCGAAGATCCGGTCGGCGCTCGGCCTCGACCAGCCCATCTACGTGCAGCTCGGGGTGTACGTCGCCAGCCTCGCCCGGGGCGACCTCGGGCGCTCGCTCCACTCGCGCCTGCCCGTCCGCACCCTCATCGCACAGCGCCTCGAGCCGACGGTTGCCCTCGCGGTCGCGACGCTCGTCTTCGCCGTGGGGCTCGCGGTGCCGCTGGGCGTCCTGGCGGCCTGGCGGGCGGGGACCTGGATCGACCGGGCCGTCATGATCTTCGCGGTCGGCGGGTTCTCGATCCCCGTCTTCTGGCTCGGCTTCCTGATGATCTACGGCTTCTCGGTCCGCCTGGACCTCCTGCCGGTGCAGGGGTACGCGCCGCTCGCCGGCGGGTTCGGGCCCTTCGCGCGGCACCTCGTCCTGCCGACCCTGACCCTCGGCCTGATCTACATGGCGCTCATCACGCGGATCACCCGGGCCAGCGTGCTGGAGGTGCTGGACGCCGACTACGTCCGCACCGCGCACGCCAAGGGCCAGTGGCCGGGCCGGATCCTCTTCACGCATGCGCTGAAGAACGCCGCGGTGCCGATCGTCACGACCATCGGGGTCGGGCTGACGCTGCTGATCTCGGGCGTCGTCATCACCGAGAGCGTGTTCGCGCTTCCCGGGCTCGGGCGGCTCACCGCCGACGCCGTCCTCCAGCGCGACTACTCGATCATCCAGGGCGTGACGCTCCTCTCCTCGGCCGTGTACGTGGTCGTCAACCTCCTGGTGGACCTGTGCTATCTCCTGCTCGACCCGCGGATCCGGTACTGAGCGCGGCGCCGGCCCGCTCGAGCCTGGGCCGGCTCGTGCGGCGGCACCCACATGGCGGCCGGCGCGGTGCTCCTCTGCCTGATGGCCCTGATCGCTTTCCTGGCGCCGGTGCTCCTGACCACCGACCCCATCGAGATGAAGCCGGGGCAGCGGCTCCGGCCGCCGGGGAGCGGCCACTGGTTCGGCACCGACATGTACGGCCGCGACTCCTACAGCCGGGTCCTCTACGGGAGCCGGATCTCCCTCGAGGTGGGGCTCATCGTGGCCGCGATCACCTCGGTGATCGGGCTCGGCCTCGGCGTCTTTGCGGGCTTCGTGCGCCGCCTGGACGCGGTCGTCATGCGCGTGATGGACGGCATCATGGCGCTCCCCGACCTCCTCCTGGCGATCACCTTCGTCGCGCTCACGGGCGCCAGCGTGCGGAACGTCGTGATCGCGCTGGTCATCCCGCAGACGCCCCGCGTGGTGCGGCTCGTCCGGAGCGTCGTCCTGAGCCTCCGCGAGCAGCCGTTCGTCGAGGCCTCGGTGGCGCTCGGGGCGGGCCTCGGCCGGACGGTCCTCCGCCACGTGCTCCCGAACACGCTCGCCCCCCTGATCGTCCAGGGCACCTACGTGTGCGCGTCCGCGGTGCTCATCGAGGCGGCGCTCTCGTTCCTCGGGGCGGGCACCCCGCCCGAGATCCCGAGCTGGGGCAACATCATGGCGGAGGCCCGGGCGCACGTGCGCGTCGCGTTCTGGCTGCTCCTGTTCCCGGGGCTCTTCCTGGCCTCGACGGTGCTCTCGATCAACCTCCTGGGCGACGGCCTGCGGGACCTCCTCGATCCCCGGCTCGCGCGGCGGATGTGAGCCCGCGCCGAGGGCGCGGCGGCGGAAGGAACGCACGATGGACCTCGATCGCACGCTGACCGGCGGACTCGTGGTGGACGGCACCGGCGCCCGCGCCTACCGGGCCGACGTCGGCATCCGGCAGGGGCGCATCGCGGCGATCGGCGACCTCGGCGCGGCGCCGACGCGGGAGCGGATCGACGCGCGGGGCCGCGTCGTCTGCCCCGGCTTCATCGACATGCACACCCATTCCGACCTCTCGCTCTTCCTCTGTCCGGGCGGCGACAGCAAGATCCACCAGGGCGTGACGACCGAGGTCGTCGGGAACTGCGGGTTCAGCCCGGCGCCGCTCACGGCGGAGCACGCGGAGACGGTGCGCTCGCTCCACGGCTTCTTCGGGAGCTTCATCCACGACCTCGACTGGCGGTGGCGGTCGTACGGGGAGTACGCGAGCCGTCTCGGCGCGGGCGGCCTCGGCCTGAACGTCGCGCCGCTGGTGGGGCACGTGACGGTGCGCGCCGCCGTCATGGGCTACGCGCAGCGGCCGCCGACGGCGGGCGAGCTCGCGGCGATGCAGGACCTCGTTCGCGGCGCCATGCGCGACGGCTGCTTCGGGCTGTCCACGGGCCTGGTCTATCCGCCGGGAGCCTACGCCGACACCGAGGAGGTGGTCGAGCTCGCGCGCGTCGCGGGCGAGGCCGGCGGGCTCTACGCGAGCCACATCCGCGGCGAGGGCCACTCCCTCCTCCGCGCCGTGGCGGAGGCGATCGAGATCGGCGAGCGCGCCCAGGCCCGCGTCCAGATCTCCCACCACAAGGCGGCGTTCCGGCCGTACTGGGGCCGGATCCGCCACGCGACGCGGCTCTCGGAGTGGGCCCAGGAGCGCGGGCAGGACGTCACGTTCGACGTCTACCCCTACACGGCGGGCAGCGCGCCCTTGACCCAGATCGTGCCGGACTGGGCGCACGAGGGCGGGCTCGACGCGCTCCTCGCCCGGCTCCGCGCGCCGGGCGACCGCGCGCGGCTCGCGCGGGAGATCGGCGAGCAGGGGCGGGAATGGGACCAGACCCTCGTGTCCTGGATGCCCGACGGGCCGGGGAAGGCCGACGAGGGCGGCTCGGTCGCCGACATCGCCGCCCGGCGCGGGACCGATCCCGTCGCGACGCTCCTCGCGCTCCTCGAGGAGTCGAGCGCGCGCGGGATGATGGTCCACTTCGTCATGAGCGAGGAGGACGTCCGCCACGTGATGCGGCATCCCCTGGCCATGTTCGGCTCGGATGGGCTGGTGCTGACGCCCCAGGGCCCGCTCGCCGAGGGGAAGCCCCATCCCCGCTGCTACGGCACGTATCCGCGGATCCTCGGCCACTACGTGCGCGAGACCGGCGTCCTCACGCTGGAGGCCGCGGTCCACAAGGCCGCGTACCGGCCGGCGGAGAAGCTCGGGCTTCCGGGCAAGGGGCGCGTCCAGGTCGGCGCCGACGCGGACCTCGTCGTCTTCGATCCGGCCACGGTCCGGGACCTCGCCACGTACGCCGAGCCGCACCGCTTTCCGGCCGGCATCGAGCACGTGCTGGTGGCCGGCGAGCTGACGATCCGGGACGGGCGACACACCGGCGCGCGGGCCGGCCGCGTGCTGCGGCGCCCCTGAGCGGCGGCGGCTCCCTGGACACGGGCGGCGCCGCGCCGTCGGCGAGCGCGCGCGCGCGGGCCTGACGAGGCCTTGATCGGCATCGGCCGCCTCGTCGATACTGCCGACGCTCGCCACGAGGCGCCGCACGGGCCGAGCGGGTGAACCCGCCGGCGAAAGGAGAAGCCCTGTCCATGATCACCGAGCGTGGCCGCGCTCTCACCCGTCCTCGCATCAGCAACCTGCGGGTGCCGAACGTCTCCGAGATCGACATGGGCGCCCTGCGCCGCGGCCGGCTCGCCCGGCTGCAGGCGGAGATGAAGCGCTACGACCTGCCGGTCTGCCTCTTCTACGGCACGGGGAACATCCGCTACGCGACCGGCGTCGACGTGATGGGCGTCTGGACGGCGGGGACGTTCGCGCGGTACTGCCTGGTGCCCGCCGAGGGCGCGCCCGTGCTCTTCGAGTACAAGGGATCGGTGCACGTGGCGCAGAAGCTGGTCCAGGACGTGCGCGTGGCGTACGGCTGGCAGTTCGGCGGCACGCGAGTCGGCCCCGAAGGCGCGGGAGTGGGCCCAGTCCCTGCGCGCGGTGCTGCGCGAGATGGGCCTGGACCGGGAGCGCCTCGCCGTCGACCGTCTGGACACCATCGGGTTCCTCGCGCTGCAGGCCGAGGGCTTCCAGATCGTCGACGCGAGCCCGGCGACGGTGGACGCGCGGGAGGTCAAGACGCCGGAGGAGGTCCAGCTCATGGCCCTCAACGGCGGCATCGGGGACGCGATGCTCGCCGAGTTCGAGGCCGCCATCCGCCCGGGGATCCGGGAGTACGAGCTCCTCGCGGTCCTGAGCGACTCGCTCCTCCGCCGGCACGGCGAGTTCCTCTTCACGCGGCTCGTGGCCTCGGGCACCAATACGAATCCCTGGCTCACCGAGGCCCACGACAAGATCGTCCAGCCCGGCGACCTGGTCGGCGTGGACACCGACGCCAACGGCTACGAGGGCTATGTCATCGACGTCTCGCGGACGTTCCTGTGCGGCGACGATCCCTCGCCGGCGCAGAAGGAAGCGTACCGGGTGGCCTACGACTGCGTCACCGGCATGGTCGAGCTCGTGCGGCCGGGGATGACGTTCGAGGAGTTCGCCGCGCAGGCGCCGAAGCTCCCCGAGGCCTACCGGGCGATGCGCTATCCGGGCATGGTCCACCAGGCGGGGCTCGAGGACGAGGGCCCGGGCATCCCCTACGTCGACGACGATCGCGGGCCGCAGCGGATCCTGCCCCACCGCGAGCTCAAGGAGAACATGGTCCTCAACCTCGAGTGCTACGCGGGCAAGGTCGGGGCCCCGTTCGGCGTCAAGCTGGAGGACCAGGTGGTGGTGACGGCGACCGGCTGCGAGCTCCTCTGCACCTACCCGTACGACGCGAAGCTCCTGAGCTGAGGACGGACACCGTCAGCGCAGGGTGAGGAAGCCGGCGGCCTCGGCGCGCCGCGCCATGGCGCGGATCGGGTCGTAGTCGGCGTCCCGGACGGGGACGAACCCCGCCATCCGGCCGGCCGCGAGGACGGCGCGCCCGTCCGGGTCCTCGGACATGCCCAGCAGGAGCGCCCGCAGGCGCGCCTTCTGGGCGGGGTCGAGCGCGCGGGGGACCACGACCGGCGGAATGGGGCTCGGCCCGAGGACGGCGATCGTGCGGAGCGCGGTCGCCAGCTCGGGGCGGGCGGTGACCTCGGTCTCGAGGACCGTGCAGTCGACGCCGGCCGCGTCGATCGCGCCGTCGAGGACCAGCCGGATCGAGCCCTGGTGCGAGCCGCCGCAGACGACGCGCCCGAAGTAGCCCCGCGTCTCGCCGAGCTCGAGCAGGTGGTGGCGCACCACGTTGTAGCCGGAATGGGAGCCCGGGTTGTTGAAGGACCAGGTCGCGCCCCGGAGATCCGCGAAGGCGCGCGCCGGGTGGTCGTGGCGGACGATCACGTCGGTGAAGTACACGGGCCGCGCGCCGTAGCGCGGCCCGGCCATCACCGGCGCGCAGAGGAGCTCGATCGGCGAGTCCGGGCGGTCGTGCGTCCGCGTATACGGCCACCCGCAGAGGAACGCGAGATCGAAGGCGGGGGCGTCGAGGCGTCGGGGCTGCTCTTCCAGGGGGATCCCGGCCTCGAGCTCGGCCGGCACCGCGAGGCGGTTCCCGAGGTAGCGGGTGATGCCCTCGTAGAGCGGCCGAGCGTTGTCGGCCAGGAACGACGTCACGCGCAGCACGCGCTCATTCTACGACCTTGGCCGGGGGCGTTGACACGGCCCGTGCGGGGCGGGAATGATCGCGAATGGAGGCCACGGTGGACACGGGCGTGCGTCTTGCGCCGCACGAGACGGCCGAGGGACGCGGGTTCACGGATCCCGCCCGGACGGCCGACGATCTGGCCGCGGTGCGGGTCATGCTGGCGACCGTCCGCCACCTGACCGACGGGCCCGCGGGTGCGCGGCCGTTCGTGCTGGAGGCGCGGGAGGCGGATGGCCGGGAACACCGGACCATCATCTGCAACGGCCCGCGGCTCCGGGACGGCCGGGATGTCGCCTGGGTCGGCTTCTTCGCGGTGAAACGGCGCGACGTCGATCCCGCCCCGCTCCACGTGCGGGACGACGAGCTCATCCGGGAGTTTCCCGCCCATCCGGGCATCCTCAGCTACAGCTCGCTCGAGGTCGGCGGCGGCGACTGGGGAAACCTGATCCTCGTCGCCGGGGACGACGCCCGCGAGCACTGGCGGACCAGCGAGCGGCACGCCCACGCGGTGCGCGAGCTCGCGCCCCGGCACTACACCGACGTGCGACTCCATGTGGGCGCCCTCGCGGGGGGCGTGCGGGCCGGCGCGGAGCCGATCCTCCGGCTGACGAGGTACTACGACTACCGGGACGCCGTCACCTGGCGGGCGGAGCGGGAGTGGCCCGCGTGAGCGGGCGGGCGGGCCGGACGGAGACCGGATGACCGCGGGTCGCGCGGAGCAGGACGCGCGCTTCATGACGCGGGCCCTCGAGCTGGCCGAGCTGGCCGTGACCCGCGGCCAGACGCCGTTCGGCGCGGTGGTCGTGGACCGGGACGGGCAGGTGACCGGCGAAGGCCACAACACCGTGCGCGCCGACCGCGATCCGACGGCCCACGGGGAGATCGTCGCCATCCGCGCCGCGTGGCGACACCTGGGCGCGTGGCAACGTCTCGCCGGCAGCACGCTCTACACGAGCTGCGAGCCGTGCCTCCTCTGCTCCTTCGTCATCACGCAGATCGGCATCGGGCGCGTGGTCTACGCGGCGCGCGGCACGGACGTGCCGACCTACCGCCCGCTGCTGGGCGCCGATCTGAGCGGGGCCGCCGCGTGGGTGAACGCGCAGCCGGACTGGCCGCCGATCGAGGTCGTGGGGGACTTCATGCGCGCCCGCGCCCTCGAGACCATCGCCGCGTTCCCCTGGGGCCAGGCCGTGTCCCGCGCCCCGGTGGAGCAGTAGCGCGCGCCGGGGTCAGCCCGCCAGCCGGGCCCCGGTCCCCGGGCAGCGCGGCTACCGCTGAGCAGGCCACCGCCGCCGATTTCTTCGCCGCCCGCTCCTCACCCGAGCGATGGCCTTGATGGGGCCGTGGGCCGGGGCTAGCATGGCCTCCGGCGCGCGCGCCGCCGTCGCGACCGATTCCCGGGCGTCCCGCGCAGGAGGATTCGATGCAGTTCGGCCTCTTCACCACGCTGTACGACTGTGGCGGCGGGGCCGAGACGCCGGCGGCCGTCCTCGACCACCTCCGGGAGCAAGTCGTCCTGGCCGAGCAGCTCGGCTACGACGCGGTGTGGATGGGCGAGCACCACTTCGGCCCCTACGGGCTCGGCGACCTCCCCAATCCGATCCTGGTAGGCGCCGACCTGGCCGTGCGGACGAGCCGCATCCGGATCGGCCAGATGGCGAACATCGCGCCCTGGTGGCATCCCATCCGGCTGGCCGAGGACCTCGCGCTCCTGGACAACCTCACCCGGGGCCGGGTCGACGTGGGCTTCGGCCGCGGGATCTGGCCCTACGAGGGGCCGCAGTTCCATCCGCACGCCGATCCGCGGAAGGATGCCGAGAACCGCGAGCTCTTTCGCGAGACCGTCGAGATCGTGCGGAAGGCCTGGACCGAGGAGCGCTTCGCCCACCAGGGCCCGAACTACACGTTTCCGGCGCCCGACACGCGGTTCGCGCATCCCCGCTATCCGCCGGATCCCGCCTGGCAGGACGGCGACCGCGTGCTCAAGCTGCGCGTCACGCCGAAGCCCTACCAGCGGCCCCATCCGCCGCTCTGGATGACGGTGTCGACCGACCGCTCGGTGAGCTTCGCCGCGGAGCTGGGGCTCCGCCCCTGCTACTGGCAGCCGCCGCCGCGCCGGGTCCGGCAGCGCATGGAGCTCTACGCGGGGATCCGCTCCCGCCTGGAGGGGCGCCCGGTCTCCCCGTCGGCGGGGCAGGGCGTGCTGCGGAACCTCTACGTGGCGCCGACGATGGAGGCGGCGCGCCGGGAGGCCGAGGCGCCCATCCTGTCCGCCTTCATCTACAACGATCCCTTCCGCGGGCGCGAGGTGTTCACGAACCCGGGCGAGGAGCTCCCGCCCGGGACCACGCTCGACTGGGAGTTCCTCGAGCCGCGCAACCTCCTGGTCGGGTCGCCGGAGCACGTCGCCGAGCGGGTGCAGGAGCTGGCCGAGGTCTGCGGGCTGGAGACGCTCCTGGTGGAGCACGCGCATCCGGGAATCCCTCAGCGGCTGATCCTGCGCAACCTCGAGCTCTTCGCGACGAAGGTCATGCCTGCCTTCCGGCGGGCGGCGCCGCCGTTGCCGGCCGTCAGCGCCCCGCGCTGACGCGCGCACGAGGATCGCGATGGCGCCCGTCCGGCAGCTGATCGACTGGCACACGCACTGCTACCTGCCGGAGCACATGGGCGCCGAGTCGCGGGCGGTGATGCAGGCCCGCGGCGTCATCGGCGGCGAGGCCTGGCCGGAGCACCACCGGCGCGGCGTGGTCGAGGGCGGCGCGGAGAAGTTCGTCGTGATCAAGATGCCGACCAAGTCGGGGCGCGGCATCCCGAACGACTTCATCGCGGAGTACGTCGGGCGATACCCGGGCCGGGCGGTGGGCTTCGCGGCGATCGACCCGACGGAGGGGGACGCCGCCGCCGAGCTCGAGCGGTGCGTCACGAAGCTCGGCCTCCGGGGGCTCAAGCTCTCGCCGGTCTACCACGGGTACGATCCCTGGAGTCCTGCGGTCTGGCGGCTCTACGAGATGGCCGACGCGTTCCGGATACCGGTGATGTTCCACATGGGCGGTGCCTACGATCCGGAAGCGGCGCTCGAGTGGGGCAGCCCCCTCTTGCTGGACCGGGTCGCCCGGGCGTTCCCGCGCCTGCGGATGATCGTCGCGCATCTGGGGCAGCCGATGATGCAGGAGACCGTGATGCTGCTCCGGAAGAACGAGAACGTCTTCGCCGACCTCTCGGCGCGCTTCCACCGCCGGTGGCAGCTCTACAACGGGCTGCGCATCGCGATCGAGTACCGGGTGACCGACCGCCTCCTGTTCGGCTCGGACTTCCCGGTGATGACGACCCAGGCGGCGGCCGACGCTTTCCGCGCCATCAACGACTGGGAGGACGGCGTCCGGCTGCCTCGCCGATCCCGCCGGAGCTGATCGAGCAGATCCTCTACGAGCGCCCGCTCGAGCTGCTCGGACTGGCCTGAGCGCGGCCGACGCGGCGGCCGGCCACCGCCGCGCACGCCGGCCGGGTCCGCTCGTTGCGCCGGCCGCGCGCTCCATGGATACTGCGGGGCATTCGGGTCCCGCTCGGGGGCCTGCTCGCACTGGAGGAGAGCCATGATCGCGAAGGGCCTGTCGATCCTCGCCTGCCTCGCCCTGCTCGGCGCGGCCGAGACGGGGGCGCAAGACTACCCCCGGAAGCCCATCACCGTCGTCGTCCCGTTTGCCGCGGGCGGGCCGACCGACACGGTGGCGCGGCTCCTCGGCGTCGCGATGGGGAAGTCCCTCAAGACGCAGATCATCGTGGAGAACGTGGGCGGCGCGGGCGGCACCATTGGCGCGGCCCGGGTGGCGAAGGCCACGCCGGACGGGTACACCATCCTCCTCCACAACATCGGCCATGCCACGGCCCCGGCCCTCTACCGAAAGCTTCCCTACGACACGGTGGGCGACTTCGAGCCCGTCGGGCTGGTCAACGACGTGCCGATGACGATGGTCGCGCGGAAGGACTTCCCGCCGAACACGCTGCGGGAGCTCATCGCGCACGTCAAGGCGAACAAGGACAAGATCACCTACGCCAACGCGGGCATGGGCGGCGCATCCCACCTCTGCGGGATGCTGTTCATGAGCGCCATCGACACCGACCTGACGACGGTGCCGTACAAGGGCACGGGCCCGGCCATGAACGATCTCCTCGGCGGCCAGGTCGACTTCATGTGCGACCAGACGACGAACACCACCAGCCAGATCAAGGCCGCCAGGATCAAGGTGTACGCAGTCACGACCAGGACGCGCGTGCCTTCTCTGCCGGAGATCCCGACCATGCAGGAGGCCGGCCTGCCGGGGTTCGAGGTCTCGGTCTGGCACGCCTTCTTTGCGCCGAAGGGCACGCCGAAGCCGGCGATCGACAAGCTGGCGCGGGCGCTCCAGGATGCGCTCCGGGACCCCACGGTCCAGCAGCGGTTCGCGGATCTCGGGGCCGAGGGCGTACCCGAGAGCCGTGCCACGCCCGAGGCGTTGCGCGCGCACCTGAGGGCCGAGCTCGACAAGTGGGCGCCGATCATCAAGAAGGCGGGCGCCTTTGCCGACTGACGCGACGAGGCTGGGGAGACGGGCGCCGGTGTGAGGACGGACCCGTTCCGGGTCTGACCGGGCCTCGATGAAGAACCCCCGCGACTTCTGGACCGGCGTCATCTACGTGGCCGTCGGCGCGGCGGCCGTGGTCATCGCCCGGGACTACGGGCTCGGCACCGCGTTTCGGATGGGCCCGGCCTACTTCCCGACCGTCCTCGGGGGCCTGCTGGTCCTGCTCGGGCTCCTGTCCCTCGGGCGTGCCGCGCTCCGGTCCGGCGAGCCCCTGCCGCCGGCGCGGATCAAGGGGTTGCTGGCGGTCACCATCGCCACGCTCGGGTTCGGCGCCCTCCTGCGCGAGGCCGGGCTCGTGGTGGCGCTCCCGGTGCTGGTCGTCGTGAGCGCGGCGGCGAGCGCGCGGTTCCGCTGGGGGCCCGCGCTCGCGCTGGCCGCGGGGCTCACGCTGTTCTGCGCGGCCGTCTTCCTGAAGGGCCTCGGGGTGCCGATCCCGCTCCGCGGCCCGTGGCTCGGCGGCTAGGCGCGTGGAGCTCCTCCCGAACCTCGCCCTCGGGCTCCAGACGGCGGGCACCGCCGCCAACCTCTTCTACTGCCTCGTCGGCGTGTTCCTCGGCACCCTCATCGGGGTCCTCCCCGGGCTCGGGCCGACCGCGACCATCGCGATGCTGCTCCCGATCACGTTCGCGCTGCCGCCGGTCTCGGCGCTCATCATGCTGGCGGGAATCTACTACGGCTCGCAGTACGGCGGCTCCACGACCTCGATCCTGGTCAACCTGCCGGGCGAGGCGTCGTCGGTCGTCACGACGCTCGACGGCTACCAGATGGCGCGGCAGGGCCGCGCCGGCGCGGCGCTCGCCACGGCGGCGATCGGGTCGTTCTTCGCCGGAACGGTCGCCACGTTCCTGATCGCCGCCTTCGGCCCCCCGCTCGCGGCGCTCGCGCTCCGCTTCGGGCCCGCCGAGTACTTCTCGCTCATGATCCTCGGGCTGGTCGCGTCGGTGGTCCTGGCCCAGGGGTCGCTGCTCCACGCGCTGGGCATGGTGGTGCTCGGGCTCCTCCTGGGCCTGGTCGGCACCGACGTGACCTCCGGGGCCCTGCGGTTCACGTTCGAGATCCCCCAGCTGGCCGACGGCATCGGCTTCGTCGTCGTCGCCATGGGGATGTTCGGGCTGAGCGAGATCGTCCGGAACCTGGACCACGAGGACGCGGGGCGGACGGCGATCACCCGGATCACGTCCCTCATGCCGACGCGCGAGGACTGGCGACGCATGGTCGCGCCGATCCTGCGCGGGACCGCGATCGGGTCGGCGCTGGGCGTGCTCCCGGGCAGCGGCTCGATCCTGGGGGCCTTCGCCGCGTATTCCATCGAGAAGAAGGTGTCCCGCAACCGTGCGGAGTTCGGCCGGGGCGCCATCGAGGGGGTCGCGGCGCCCGAATCCGCGAACAACGCGGGCGCCCAGACGTCGTTCATCCCGATGCTGACGCTCGGCATCCCCTCGAACCCGGTCATGGCGCTGATGATCGGCGCGATGATCATCCAGGGCATCCAGCCCGGACCGTCGGTCATCACGGAGCAGCCCGCGCTGTTCTGGGGAATGATCGTGTCGATGTGGCTCGGCAACCTTTTCCTGGTGGTCCTCAACCTCCCGCTGATCGGCCTCTGGGTCCGGCTGATCACGGTGCCGTACCACTTGCTCTATCCGTCGATCCTGGTCTTCTGCGCGATCGGCGTCTTCAGCCTCAACAACAGCGAGTTCGACGTGTACCTGATGGCACTGTTCGGCGTGGTGGGGTACGTCCTCGCGCGACTCGGGTGCGAGCCGGCGCCGATGCTGCTCGCCTTCATCCTGGGGCCCTTGATGGAGGAGTACCTCCGGCGGGCGATGCTGCTCTCGCGCGGGAACCCCTGGGTCTTCGTCCAGCGGCCCATCAGCGCGACCTTGCTCGCGCTCGCCGCGCTCGCGATGTGCGCGGTGCTGTTGCCGGCGTTCGGCCGGACCCGGAAGGAAGCGTTCTAGCGGGCGCGCGCCCGGCCGCCGCCGGGTGTTAGCTCCGCGGGCGCGGCCCTTCCAGGTTCGCGAGACCGGAGATGACGTTCGACGCGTTGCCGGCCCGGTCGGCGAGGCGCAGGTCGATCCGCACCGTGTCGTTCTGGAAGGTCTCGATGAAGGCGCAGAGCGCGGTGCCGCTCGTAGCGTTGGCCGGGAGCCCGGTCGTCTGGACGGGCACCACGAGCTGATCGCCCGTTGTGAACTCGCACTGGCCGCCCACCCAGTCGCCGTTGGGGTCGGTGACGTCCACGAGGAATGTCACCTGGATCAGCGTGCCGGGAATCGCACTGGTGGGGGTGTAGGACACCCGAAGGTTCTCGATGACGGGGCGTTCGGCGAGGTGGAGGGCCCGGAACCTCCGTCGCTGCCGCAGGCGGCGACAAGGAGGGCCGCCCCGAGCGGCCGCAGGAGACGCTGCCGGCGAGTTCGGGGCGAATCGGAGCGACCCACGATTGGATACTGCGGCCCCGTCGGCGGGGTGTCAACCCGGCGGCCGCCTTCGCGGTATCGACTTGTCGCACTAACGGGCCGCGCGCTACACTCCGGGCGCTTCGCCGGGCGCCGCGCCGACACCGCGAGCCCGCGCGGGCACATCGGCGACCGATGAGTAGCGGCCCGTCCCTCAGCATCGTCACCGCCGCGGAGCGGCCCGACCTCGTGGAGCGGGCCTGGACGGCCACGCGCGATACGCTGCCGGAGTACAACAACCACGGGACCGTCCTGAACCGGTACTGGGATCGGCTCGTGGGCGAGCGTCCGGAGTTCCAGCTCCACCTGGTCGAGGGGGACGAGCCGGTGGCGCGGGTGCGCGCGGTGCCCGTGCGGTGGGACGGCACGGTCGCCGATCTCCCGGCCGGGATCGACGGGGCGATCGCGCGGGGCTTCGAGGAGCCCGGCGCGAACACGCTCTGCGCCCTGCTCATCGCGGTGCGCGGCTCCCATCAAGGGCGCGGGCTCAGCCGGATCGCGCTCGAGGCGATGGCCGCGCTGGCGCGGCGGCACGGCTTCGGCGCGCTGATCGCGCCGGTGCGTCCGAGCTGGAAGGAGCGCTACCCGACCGTGCCGATCGCGCGCTACGCGGCATGGCGGCGCGGGGATGGCCGCCTCTTCGACCCCTGGCTCCGTGTCCACGAGCGGCTCGGCGCCGAGGTGCTTCGACCGGAGCCGCACTCCCTCGGAATCACCGGCGCCGTCGCCGAGTGGGAGACGTGGACTGGCCTGGCCTTCCCCGAGAGCGGGGAGTACGTCTTCCCGGGCGGCCTGGCGTTGCTCGCGATCGATCGCGAGGCGGACCGGGGCGCCTACTGGGAGCCGAACGTCTGGATGCGCCACCGGCTGAACGCGTGAGGCCTGGACGGGCTGACCGTGCCGACGCGCGCCCACACGGCAGAGCCGGGCCGCCGATGCTGAATCGCCTGGGGGCCGGTCCCGCCGTGGCGCGCGGAGCGGCGCCGGTGCTGCTGGGCGTGGCCGCGACATGGCTCTTGCTCGTCCCGCGCCCCTCGGCCGGGCGGAGCCTGGACCCGCCGCGGACCTGCTCGGTCGCGTGAACGGCTTCGTGGTGCTGGCGCCGGGCTGGCGGCGCTGCGCCGAGTGCCGGGCGACGCCCGACGTGGCGGCGGTGCGCTCACGGGCCGCGGCTGCGAGCCTCGCGCGGGGCCAGACTCCCGTCCGCCGCCGACGTGTCAGTCCTCGGGAGTGCGCTCTTCCTCGGCGCGCCGTCTCTGGAGCGTGACCAGTCGCGAGACCACGAGCGCGAAGTAGAGCACGCCCAGCATCTGCTGGAGCATCACCAGCGAGCGGGCGTGGTCGTTGGCCGGGGTGATCTCGCCGAAGCCGACGCTCGTCAGGCAGGTGAAGCTGAAGTAGAGGAGGTCCCACCAGCGCGTGACGCCGCCGGAATTGTTGGCCGCGTTGATCACGAAGGCGCCCGGCTGCCACTGCTCGACGAGTGCGTACAGGTAGGCGAACACGAAGGCCATCAGCACGTACAGCCCCGCCGCGGCGAACAGCTCGTCTGGCGTCATGATCTCGTCCCGCAGCATGTAGCGCAGCAGGCAGACGACGACGAAGGCGTGGAACGCGGCCTGGGTGACGAGAGAGGCGGCGTACAGCCCGGGGGCGCCCGCCCCTAACGCGTCCATTGCATGGAGGACCATCGCCGGGACGACGAGCACCCAGCCGAGCCACGTCTCGTGGCCCCCGGCGCGCGACGCCCGCAGGGCGAGGGCCAGGATGGCGAGGTCGAAGACCGCGATGAGGGCGCGCCCGCCGTGGTAGTCGTCCAGGAACGGGTAGGCGAGCACCTGCAGCACCAGGGCCAGCAGCAGCCAGGCGTTGGGCAGATGGGCGAACGGGAGCCGACCCATGGGGGCCTAGCCTAGCGCAGGATGGTGGCCTGACGGTGGACGCTCGAGGCAGGAACGCTCGTCGCGACGCGGCGCCGCGAGCCTCGTGGTCAAGCGCGGCCGGGCCGATCCGGCCCGCCGGAGCGGTTGCGAGCCCCGGGCCCGGCACGCTACACTGCCGCGACCTCAGACGAGCCGCAAGATGTCATGAGCGTCTCCGTTCCCGCCGTCACCTGGTTGCGCGCGTACCAGCGCGGCTGGCTCCGGCACGACGTGGCCGCGGGCATCACGCTCGCCGCGTATCTGCTGCCGGCCGGGCTCGGCGACGCCTCGCTCGCCGGGCTTCCGCCGGAAGCCGGACTGTACGCCTGCCTGTTCAGCGGGCTGGTGTTCTGGCTCTTCTGCAGCTCGCGGCACACGGTCATCACGGTCACGTCCGCCATCTCCGTCCTGATCGGCGCGTCGCTCGGCGAGATCGCGGGTGGGGACACGTCGCGGTTCGGCGCGCTGGCGGCGGGGACGGCGCTCCTGGTCGCGCTGATCGCGTTCGTCGCGTGGCTCGTCCAGGCGGGCGCGGTCGTGAACTTCATCTCCGAGAGCGTGATGGTCGGCTTCAAGTGCGGCGTGGCGCTGTTCCTCGCCAGCACGCAGCTGCCGAAGCTCCTCGGGTTCCCCGGCGCCCACGGGAGCTTCTGGGAGAACAGCGGCCACTTCCTCCGGCACCTCGGCGAGACGAATCCGGCGGCGCTCGCCATCGGGCTCACCGCGCTCGCCCTGCTCATCCTCGGCCGGGTGCTCATGACGCGCGTCCCGGTGGCGCTCTTCGTCGTGATCGGCGGCATTCTCGCGTCGATCTGGCTCGGGCTGGAGGCGCGCGGCGTGAAGCTGCTCGGCGAGGTGCCGGCAGGGCTGCCGGCGATCGGACTGCCCGCGCTGCGCTGGACGGACCTCAACGAGCTGCTGCCGCTCGCGCTCGCGTGCTTCCTCCTGGGCGCCGTGGAAACCGCCGCGATCGGTCGCATGTTCGCGGCCAAGCACGGCGGCCGGCTCGATGCGAACCAGGAGTTCCTGGGGCTCGCCGTCGCGAACCTGGCTTCCGGGCTCGGCCGAGGCTTTCCCGTGAGCGGGGGCATGTCGCAGTCCCTGGTGAACGAGGGCGGCGGGGCGCGGACGCCGCTCTCGGGCGCTCTCGCGGCGGGCATCGTGGTCATCGTGGTCCTGTTCCTGTCCCATCTCCTGAGCGCCCTGCCCCAGCCGGTCCTGGCCGCCGTGGTGCTGGTGGCGGTGGCGGGGCTGATCAAGGTGTCGACCCTCCAGGCGCTCTGGCGCAGCGATCGTCGCGAGTTCGTCGTGGCGCTGGCGGCGCTCGTGGGCGTGCTCGGCTCGGGCCTCCTCCGCGGCGTGCTGATCGGCGCGATCATCTCCCTGCTGCAGGTGCTCCGTCGCGCTTCGAATCCGCACGTCGCCGTCCTCGGACGCATTCCCGGCACGCGGCGCTTCTCGGATGGCGAGCGGCATCCCGACAACGAGCGCATCCCCGGCGTCCTCATCGTCCGCCCCGAGTCTGGCCTGTTCTATTTCAACGTGGAGCACGTGCGGGACGCGATCACCGAACGGGTGCGCGGAGAAGGCGCGCCCGTCAAGCTGGTGGTCCTCGACCTGTCCTCGGCGCCCTACGTGGATCTCCAGAGCGCGCACGCGATCGGCGAGCTCGCCGAGGAGCTCACGGCGATGGGCATCCAGGTGCAGGTGGTCGAAGGGCGCTCGTCGGTGCGGGAGCGCCTCCGCGGCGAGGGGCTGGGCGAGAAGCTCGGCGGCGTCGACCGGATCACGTCGGTGGCGGACGTGGTGGACCGCTTTCAGCGGAGCGGGTGACCTGACCACGAGCGGGACGGTGCGCCGAGGACCACGCTCCGATGTGGCGCGTGCACACGCCGCGGCACCGTGATCCCGAGCGTAGAGCCGCGGTCGTCAGCAGCACTGACCGCGACGTTCCCGTCCGCGAGGGTCCGTGCGAGGTATTGAAACCGTCGCGCCAGCGGCCTAGCGCCGAGCGCTCACTCCCGCCACGGCCGCGCCCAGCGGTCGGCATAAGCCACGTCGGTGACCGGGCGGCGGACCAACGGGCCGAACTGGTCGCGCGGATAGCCGATCGGCATCAACGCGACCGTCTGCACGTCCTCCGGCACCCCGAGCACGGCCTTCACCTCATCCTCGAGCCGGAGGTGGTTGGTGGTGATCGTGGTGCCGAGCCCGAGGGCGCGGCACGCGAGCACGATGTTCTGCACCGCCGGATAGATGCTGGCGCCGCGGATGCGCTCCAGGTAGCGCTGCTCGTCGCCATACCGCGCGCGGACCTCGGTCGGCAGCGCCTCGGGGGCCGGCAGCGTCGGCGGGGTCTGGCAGGGCACCAGGATCACCGGGGCCTCCGCCATGTGGTCCCACAGGAAGCCGCCCGAGGACATCAAGCGCTGGAACTGCTGCTCGGTCAGGTGTGGCGGCCGGCCCCGCGCGGCGTAGATCGCACTCGCGACGTCCGATGCCTTGCGGTAGATCACGCCCAGCTGGCGGCGCTGCTCCGGGTCGCGCACGACCAGGAACGCCCAGTTCTGGGCGTTGCCGGCCGATGGCGCACGGATCGCGGCGTCGAGGATCTGCGTGATGAGCCTGTCCGGCACCGGGTCGGGCTTGAACCGTCGCACGGCGCGGGCGGTATGGATGGCCTCGAACACCCCCAGATCGTTCACGGGCTCATCTTACCCGGAACGGAGCTGGCTCCCGCCCGGTCAGGGTCGGGGTCCGGGCGAGCACGCGTCCGACGCACCGGCACTCCAATCCCGGAGCCACAGCGCCGGCTATCGCTCCTTCGCGAGCTCCAGGTTCTTCGCGATCGCGGCCTTCACGAGCCGTTTGAACGAAGCTTCGGGGAGCTTCTCCCCTTCGTGAATATCGATGGCCCTCCGTACGTTCCCGCCCAGGCTCGAGTTGAACAACCGGTCAGGGTCCTGAAGGGCGGCCCCTCGGGCGAAGGTGAGCTTCACCACCTTCGTGTAGGCCTCACCGGTGCACACGATCCCGTGATGGGACCAGACCGGGGTGCCCATCCACTTCCACTCTTCGACGATCTCGGGGTCCGCCTCGTGGATGAGGGCGCGCACGCGCACAAGCACGCCGGCACGCCACCCGCCTAGCTCCTCGATCCGCCGGTCGATGAGGCGCGAAGCTTTCGTCGCCTTCGCCGGCCGGTCCTGCGCGCTTCTCTTGGAGCGTGCTCTGCGCTCCGTTCCCTTCGGGACCGATGCCTTCATTGAGTCCCCTCCGGCGTGAACGATCTGGGCGAGTGCATGACACAGAGGGATTCTACCTGGAGGTAGGATTGACCATGCGTCGGGACATGCAACATCTACACGGTTCGTCTCACCTCGCGCGAACGTGCCGTTCATGCCTTGCACGCAAGTGGGCGGAGCCTGTAGGCCCGCAGACGGCGCCAACTCGCATCGGCACGCCGCCGCAAGGTGATGGCATCTTCGATCTCGAGTTTCCGCGGCAGGCGGGTCGGGCCGCGGAAGGGTGGCATGCTTCCATCTTCCGACCGGACATCTTCTCTGACCCCGCTGCCAACGAGTAGGCCGGCCAGCCAGCCTGAAGAGCCCGCCCTCGGGAGACGGTTCGCCGGCGGGCGCGACACGCGCCCGTGGGCGGCTGATCTGGGGCTACGATGGGCGGGGGTCCAGTGAGCTGCCCATCCTGCGGACACCAGAATCCCGCCGGTGCGAGGTTCTGCAACGCGTGCGGCGCGAGCCTCGCGGCGCCGACCGTCACCCTCGAGCCGCGCTCCTACACGCCGCGCCATCTCGTCGAGAAGATCCTCGCGTCCCGAAGCGCGCTCAGGGGCGAGCGCAAGCTGGTCACCGTCCTCTTCGCCGACGTGGCGCGCTCGATGGAGCTCGCGGAGCGCGTGGATCCCGAGGAGTGGCATCGCCTGCTCGATCGCCTGTTCCAGGTCCTGGCCGGCGGCGTCCACCGATACGAGGGGACCATCAACCAGTACACCGGCGACGGCATCATGGCGCTCTTCGGCGCCCCGATCGCTCACGAGGACCACGCCCAGCGCGCCTGTGCGGCCGCCCTCGATCTGGCGCGCGACGTCGGCGCGCTTGCCGACGACGTGCGGCGCGAGAGCGGGCTCGAGCTCGCCGTGCGGATGGGCCTGAACTCCGGCGAGGTCGTCGTGGGGCGGATCGGGGACGACCTGCGCATGGACTACACCGCGCAGGGGCACGTCGTCGGGCTCGCCGCCCGGGTGCAGCAGCTGGCGCCGCCGGGCGGCGTCGCCGTGACCGGAGAGACCGCGCGGCTCGCGGCGGGCTTCTTCGACTTCGCCGACCGCGGAGAGCAGAGCGTAAAGGGCGCGAGCGTTCCCGTGCGCGTGTTCGAGCTCAAAGGGCCGGGCCGGATCCGGAGCCGCCTCGAGAGCTCCCGGGCGCGCGGCTTCTCGCGCTTCGTCGGCCGGGAGCAGGAGCTCGCCCTGCTCGAGGGCGCGCTCGACGACGCGCGGGCCGGTCGACCGACGGTCGTTCTGATCACCGCGGAGCCGGGCGCGGGCAAGAGCCGCCTCTGTCACGAGCTCGTCGAGCGCGCCGGCGGCGTGGCGCTCCACCATGCCCGCGCGCTCTCCCACGGACGCATGCAGCCCTTTCACGTGATCGTCGCCCTCGCGCGCAGCCTCTTCGGCCTCGGCGAAGTCGCGCCGCCCTTGGACGTCCGCGACGCCGTGCGACGGGGCCTCGGGAGCGCACGGCGCGACCCGATCGCCCTGGAGTTCTGGCTCGAGCTTCTCGGGGCGTCCGATCACGTGCCGGCTCCCTCGGGCCTGGAGCCCGAGGCGCGCCGCACCCGTCTGTTCCGGTCGCTCGTCGATCTGATTCAGGCTCGCGCCCGGCGCGAGCTGACGCTGCTCTGGGTCGAGGACCTGCACTGGCTCGACCCGGCGAGCGAAGCGGCGCTGGAGATGCTCACCGAGCGTCTCCTGGCCCCGGAGTCGGCCGGCAGCCGGGCGCTGCTGCTCGCGACCACGCGGCCGGAGTATCGGCCCGCATGGCCCACGCGCGCCGAGCGTCTCTCGCTGGGTCCCCTCGCGGCCCCGGACTCCCGGACGCTGCTCGACGACTGGCTCGGATCCGACGACGCGCTCGCGCCCCTGCGCGCCCGGATCGAGGCCCGGGCCCGCGGCAACCCGCTCTTCGTCGAGGAGATGATCCGCTCGCTCGTCGAGCGCGGCGTGCTGCGCGGCGCGCGCGGCGCCTACGAGCCGGCCGCCCCGATCGAGGAGATCGCGCTGCCCGAGACCGTCCAGGCGGTCCTGGCGTCGCGCATCGATCGGCTCTCGGACCGCGACAAGGACGTGCTCCAGGCCGCGGCGGTGGTCGGGCGCGACGTGCCGGTCGAGCTGCTGCGCGCGGTGGTCGCTCTGCCCGCACCAGAGCTCGCCGCGTCGCTCGAGCGCCTGTCGACGGCCGAGCTTCTGGGTCCCGCCGGAGCCCCGGGCGAGCATGCGTTCCGGCATCCCCTCGCGCAGGAGGTCGCCTACCGCACGCAGCTGGCGGATCGCCGGCACGCGACCCACGCCGCGATCGCGCGGGCCTTGCTCGCGATCCACGGATCGGCGGCGGCGCCGCACGCCGCCCTCCTCGCCCATCACTTCGACGAGGCCGGCGAGCGCCTGGAGGCGGCGCGCTGGCACGAGCGGGCGGGCCGGCGCGTCGCCCGCAGCGACCCGGCAGACGGCGCGAGACACTGCCGCCGGGTCACCACGCTCCTGGCCGCCGTTCCGGAATCACGCGAGACCCTGACGCTCGAGCTCACGTCGCGCATCGCGTTGCTCGAGATCGGCCGCATCGCGGGAATCGAGGAGCGCGAGGCGCGGGATCTCTTCGGCGAGGCGCGCGCGGTCGCCGAGCGACTTCAGGACAAGGCGGGTCACGCGTTCCTGCTCACGTCCTACGGGCGCCTGCGCGGGCTCGCGGGCGACGTGGGGCAGTACCTGGCGTGCGCGGAGCGCGCGACGGAGCTCGCCGAGGAATCGGACGACGCGGTGTTCGAGTTCGAGATGCGCTCGGTGCTGACCCACGCGGAGCTCGGGGTCGGCCGCCTCGCTCCCGCGCGTGCGACGGCCGAGCGAGCCCTGGCCGCGGTCGCGCGGATGGCCGGGCTGCGGGAGGCGGTCGAGCGCTCCACCGCGCCGAGCCTGTGCCGCGTGTGGTGGGCGCTGGCGAGCGCGTACCTCGGGCGCGCGGCGGAGGCCGAGGCCGCCCTGGAAGCGCTCCTCGCGGAGGAGAGCGAGGGCGCGCTCCACGTCATCTACGGGACGCACGCCTTCCTGTGCGAGGTCCGGCGCCTGCGGGGCGATCTGCCCGGCGCGCTCGCCCAGGGCCGCCGCGCCGTCGAGCTCGCGGAAGAGCAGGGGAGCGCGTTCTCCCGGGTGGAGGCCGCGGCGCTTCTCGGCGCCGCGGAGCTCGCGGCCGGCGACCTCCCCGCGGCCACGAGCGGGCTCGAGCGGGCGCTCGCCCTCGCTCGCACGCGGCGCGCCGCGCTGTGGTACGAGCCGCGCATCCTCGCGACGCTCGCGGACGCGAGGCGAGCTGCCGGCGACCGCGCGGGAGCCCGCGCGCTTGTCGCCGAGGCGCGCGAGCTCGTCGATCAAGGGCGGGGCTGGCGGCTCGGCGCCTTCGACGTCGCGCTGGCATGGGTGCGCCTCCTGGCCTCCGAGCCTGCCCCCGACCGCCGCGCGATCGAGAGCGCGCTCGAGTCCATGGACGCCCTCGCGGCCGAGCTGGACTCCGATCCCTGCCGGCGCGTCGCGGCGCTCGAGCGCCTACGGCTCGCCACGTGACGGGGCAAGGATCGTGAAGTCGGGCCCTCCCCAGATACATCCTCGGCGCCCGAGCCCGACTTCCGCGCATGGCCATCGCGCCTGTCGATTTCCGCCCCCGCGGAACGACCATCTGGTATCCCGAGCCATGTGGAGGCGACGCAACCGATCGGGAAGCACCGGGAGGAGGATGCCATGAGGTTCCTGTTCACGATCTACCACGACGAACGCGTGCTCGACGCGCTGCCTGCGGGCGAGATGCAGGCCCTCGTCGACGGGGCCCTCGACTACAGCGACGAGCTCCGGCAGAGCGGCCACTACATCGCGTCGAACGCGCTGCAGCGCCCTCGGACCGCCCGGACCATCCGGGTCCGCGACGGCAAGGTCTCGACGACCGACGGCCCCTTCGCCGAGACGAAGGAGCAGCTCGGAGGATTCTTCCTCATCGAGGCGAAGGACATGGACGAGGCGTGCGCGATCGCCTCGAGGTTCCCGCCTGCGCGCGTCGGGACCATCGAGGTCCGGCCGGTCCAGGAGCTGAAGCACTCCTGACCGCGACGTCGCCCGCGGACCTCTGGCGGCGGCGCTGATCGTTCCTAGCGCGCCGCCGCGCCAGCACGGCGCCGCCTCTTCGGCGTCCGACGGGGCATGGGCGCCGCATCCCGCCGCGCCGCCAGCAGCTCGAGCGCCTGCTCGTAGGTGAGTGACTCCGGCGCGACGCCTCGCGGGAGCGACGCGTTGATCGTGCCGTCGGTCACGTACGGTCCGTAGCGCCCCGCCATCAGCTTGAGTGCCGACCCGCTGCCCGTGCCGATCTCCCGGAGCACCGTCTTCTGCGCCGACTGGCGACGGCGCGACGGCTTGGGCGCGCGGAGCAACGCGAGCGCCGCGTCGAACGAGATGGCGAACACGTCGTTCTCGGATTCGAGAGAGCGGAACTCATCGCCGTGCTTCACGTACGGACCGAAGCGCCCGAAGTTGGTCACGATCGGCTCGCCATCGTCGGGATGGGGCCCGAGCTCCCTCGGCAGCGACAGCAGCCGCAGCGCTTCGCTCAGCGTCACCGTGCCGTCGGTCATGCCGGCCTGCAGCGAGGCGCGCTTCGGCTTGGCCACTGCGCGCTTGCCCTTGACCTTCGGCCCACTCTCGGGCATCTCGCCCAGCTGCACGTACGCGCCATACCGTCCGTTTATGGCGTAGACCTTCTGACCCGTCTTCGGATCGACGCCGAGGCCTCGTGGCCCGTCCGCCTTGGTCCTGACCAGCTCGAGCGCCCGGTCGACCGTCAGGTCGGCCGGCGCCACTTCGTCCGGCAGCGACGCCGTGCGCCCGGGCCCACCCTTGCCAAGCTGGACGAACGGGCCGAAGCGGCCGATGCGCACGCGCACTTCTTCACCGCTCGACGGATCGATGCCGAGCGCCAGCACGGGATAGTCGGCCGTCTCGGCGCCCTGCTTCACCGCGGGCAGCAGCCCCCGATGCTTCGTGTCGCCGTAGTAGAACTGGTGCAGAAAGGCGACCCACTCGCGCTCGCCTCTTGAAATCTCGTCGAGATCATCTTCCATTTCGGCGGTGAAGTCCGACTCGATGAAGTCGCCGAAATGCTCCCGGAGCAGCTTCGTCACCGCGAACGCCGTGAAGCTCGGCACGAGCGCCTTCGACTGCCGGGACACATAGCCCCGGCGGACGATGGTGGCGATGGTGGGGGCGTAGGTGGAGGGTCGGCCGATGCCGAGCCGCTCGAGCTCCTTGATGAGCGACGCCTCGGTGAATCGCGCGGGAGGCAGCGTCTCGTGGCGTTTCGGCTCCGTGTTGACATGCGCGATGGCGGTGCTCCCGTCACGGTGGATTCGGTCGCCCACTTCACACCGCGGGAGGATCGTCTCCTGCTCTTCCAGCTCCGCGGCCGGGTCGTCGCTCCCCTCGACATAGGCACGCCGGAAGCCGGCAAATTCGATCGCCTTGCCGCTGGCCGTCAAGGTGGCCACTTCCCCGTTCGTGCCGGGCGCCGAGATTTCGATCGTGGTTCGCAGCACCCGGGCATCCACCATCTGCGACGCCATCGTCCGTTTCCACACGAGCTCGTAGACTTTCAGATCGTCGACATCGAGGACTTGTTCGAGCTGGCTCGGGGTCAGACGGAATTCGGTGGGCCGGATGGCTTCGTGTGCCTCCTGCGCATTCTTCACCCGCGTCTGATAGCGTCGGGGCCCGTCGTAGTATGCCCCGCCGAACATCTCTTCGATGACGCGGCCCGATTCGCCGAGCGCCTTCTCGGAGAGCGTCGTCGAGTCGGTGCGGTGGTACGTGATGAGGCCCTGCCCGTTGCCCACCTGCTCGATGCCCTGGAACAGCCGCTGCGCCACCTGCATCGTGCGCTCGGTGGCAAACCCCAGCTTGCGGCTGGCTTCCTGCGTGAGCGTCGACGTGGTGAACGGGGGCGCCGGCCGCTCCACGCCCGCCTTCTGGTCCGCGGCGGTCACCGTCCACGGCAGGTTCGCGACCATGGCGTCGGCCAGGGACCGCGCCGCACCCTCGTCGAGCAGCCGCGCATCGTTCTTGAGCCGTCCGGTCTGCGGATCGAAGTCCTTCCCCGAGGCGACGCGGTGACCGCCGACCTTCACCAGCGTGGCGATGAACTGCCGTCCATCGCCGGCGAGCGCGGACTCGAGATCCCAGTAGACCCCGCTGCGAAACGCGCGCCGCTCTTCCTCCCGCTCCACGATGAGCCGCACGGCCACGCTCTGCACGCGGCCCGCGCTCAACCCGGTCTGCACCTTCTTCCAGAGGACCGGCGAGAGCGTGTAGCCGTAGAGACGATCGAGAATCCGGCGGCTCTCCTGGGCCCGCACGAGGTTCTCGTCCACGCGGGCGGGGTGCGCCAGCGCCTCTTTCACCGCGTCTTCGGTAATCTCGTGGAAGACGATCCGGCGGATCGGCACCTTTGGCTTCAGCACCTGGGCCAGGTGCCAGCTGATCGACTCCCCCTCGCGATCGGGGTCGGTGGCCAGCAGCACTTCCGACGCCTCCTTCAGCGCGGTCTTGAGGTGGGCCACCTGCTTCTTCTTGTCGCGCGACACCACGTAATAGGGCGTGAAGTCGCGCTCGACGTCGACGCCGAGGCGGCCCCACTCCTTGTCCTTGATGTCCTTCGGGACGTCGGCCGCCGACTCGGGAAGGTCGCGGATGTGGCCGTAGCTCGCCTCCACCCGGTACTTGCTGCCCAGGAAGCGCCCCAGCGTCTTTGCTTTCGCGGGGGATTCGACGATCACCAGAGGTTTAGCCATGTGCTCGCTTTCGCCAAGTGACACTAGCACGTTCCGGATGTGCGCACGGAAGGCCCCCTGCCGTGCGGAGCCGCCGCCGAGCTCCAGATCGCCCAAACGTGGCAGCAGACGGGGAGCAAGTCGACACAAGCCCGTTCTCGGCCCGAAGGGGCTGACGGCGCCTGTGTGGGTGAGTGCCGCTCTATCTGGCCTCGGCGGGAGAGCGGTCATCGTGCCTTGGCCGGCGCTCGGCCGGACGCGCCGGCGACGGCGCCCGGCCCGCGCCGCTGGCCGTGGGCCGGCTCCTGCGCCGGAGATTCGCGATCGAGGTCCTGGTGTGTGCCTACGCGACGGCGGCCCGCGGCGGATCCTCGGCACGGTGACCGAGCCCCACGCGGGTGCGGCGCCTGCTCGGCGCGCTCGGGCTGGCGGCGGCAGCCGCCGCCACACCGTTCCGTCACGGCCTCGTGACCCGCCGTCGATCCCGGCGTCCACCCCAGCCGCCACCTCCCACTCTGCACTGGCGCTTCGTTCCGTACCCGAGGTCGTGAGCCGAGCCTCGCATGACGGTTGTCCACGTGGCGATGGCGGCCGGTCTGGTGGTTGTGGTCGGGCGGCCATTCGTATGCGTCCTCGTCTGATGGCGGTGCCGTTCTGCCGTGGTTTCGTCTCCTCGCCATCCTGGGAGCTCGAGGCATGCGCGACGGCCGAACCGCCTGGTCGCGCCGCGGCCGCGCGCCGGCCAGCCGAGGAGGCCATCGGCCTGGCGCTCGCTGACGGCCAGTGTCTTCATCAACGCGCGCGGTGCAGTCTCGAGGGCGACCGGGGACTGGAACGCGGTGCCGATTCGACATCGACGTGGAGCCGCGCCGGGTCTGGGACTGGCGGCACCCGCAGTCCTGGCAGGGCCGGGTGCTCGCGATGTCCGCGATGATCGGCGGAGACGGGTTGGCGACGGGCCCATTCTGCAGGATCAGGAAGCAGAGGACGAGAGTCGCCCGCCCACTTGTGGGGCGGAACCCGCTTGTCCTATGCTGGCGCCGCCCGCCAGGCGGTGAGGGCATACCGCGGTGAACTCCGAGGCAGGGAGCCAGAGTCAGGGAGGGTCAATCACCATGCGCGCGCATTCCGACCGTCGTGACGTCCTCAAGCTGGGCGGCCTGGGAGCGGCCGCCGGCCTGGCCACGCTCGGAGCGAGCGCGGCCAGCCTGCTCTCGCCCGCGCGGGCCTACGCGCAGGCCAAGTCCGACAGCCTCCTGCGCACCGTTCTCGACCGTGGAAAGCTGCTCGTCGGTACCGGTAGCACGAACGCGCCGTGGCACTTCGAGGACGACAAGGGTCAGCTCACGGGCATGGACATCACCATGGCCCGGATCATGGCCAAGGGGCTGTTCGACGATCCCGCGAAGGTGGAATTCGTCAAGCAGGACCCGGCCGCCCGCATCCCGAACATCACGACGGGCAAGGTCGACGTCGTCATCCAGTTCATGACGATCTCGCCGGCCCGCGCCCAGCTGGTCGCCTTCTCGCGCCCGTATTACGTGGAGGGAGCGGCTCTCCTCACGGCGCCCAAGGGGAAGCTGAAGACGTACAAGCAGCTCCAGGCCGCGGGCAAGGCGGCGAAGGCTTCCGTCCTTCAGAACGTCGACGCCGACAAGCTGGTGCAGCAGGCGCTGCCCCAGGCCCAGGTCATGCAGCTCGACACCCAGGCGAACGTGATCCAGGCGCTCGAGTCCGGACGGGTGGACGTCGCCGTCGTCGACCTGTCGACCGTCCGCTGGCTCGTGAAGCGGAGCGGCGACAAGTACGTCGACGCCGGCCACAGCTACCGCTCCATGCTGTACGGCGCGGCGATGCGTCAGGGCGACCCGGACTGGCTCGGCTGGGTGAACACGTGCTTCACGGTGGCGATGTACGGCCACCAGAACGAGATCTACGACGCGGCGCTCGAGGAGTTCTTCGGAGTGAAGCCCCCGGACCGCAAGCCCGGCTTTCCCCCGATCTGAGCCCGGCGCCGGCCATGCCCTCCCGGCGGCGACCGCGCCCGCCGGGAGGGCCCCCGGCTTCCCGGCTCGGGCTTACCGACCCGCGTGTCCTATCATTTCAACTACACCTACATCTGGCGGCACTTCGACCGCCTGACGAGCGGGCTCCTCCTCTCCCTCGAGCTGGCCTTCGTCTCCATCCTGATCGGGATGGTGATCGGCCTTGCTCTCGCGCTCGCCTACACGGGTGCCGGGCGCCCGGTGCGAGCCGCGGTGGCGGCCTACGTCGAGTTCGTCCGCAACGTGCCGCTCCTCCTCCTCGTGTATCTCGTCTTTTACGGCATCCCCAGCGCGGGCGGCTTCGCCTACGACGCGACGACGAGCTTCGTCATCACCCTCTCGGCCTACGCCGGGGCCTACCTGGTCGAGGTCTTCCGGGCCGGCCTCGACGCGGTGCCGCGCGGCCTGGTCGACGCGGGCATGGCCATCGGCCTCACGCGCTGGCAGCGCCTCCTCCACGTCCGGCTCCCGACCATGTTCCGGGTGGTGCTGCCGTCGCTCAGCAACGCCTTCATCTCGCTGTTCAAGGACACGTCGCTCGCGTCCGTCATCGCCGTCCCCGAGCTGACGTACGGGGCGCAGTGGATCAAGACCAACTCCTTCCGGGTGATCGAGGTCTGGGTGGTCGTGACGCCCATGTATCTGGCCACCGGCTACGCGCTCCTCTACGCCCTCCGGCGGGTCGAGCGGCGGTTCGCGGTCGGCCGATGAGCCTCGCGTTCCAGAGCCTGCCGTTCCTGTGGCAGGGCCTCCTCGTCACCCTTCACGTGTCGGCCCTGGTGGTCCTCCTGTCGCTCGCCGCCGGGCTCGTCCTCGGCGTCGCCCTCGCGTTCGGCCCCCGCTGGCTCTACTGGCCGATCCGGATGTACAGCGACTTCCTGCGCGGCGTCCCGCTCCTGGTCCTCATCTTCTTCGTCTACTACGGGCTGCCCGTGTTCCGGATCAACCTGAGCAACTTCTGGGCGGCGGTCTTCGCGCTCGCCGCCTTCAAGACGGCCCACGTGATCGAGATCGTGAGGGGCGCGGTGCAGTCGATCCCCCGCGGCCAGACCGACGCCGGACGCGCCATCGGCCTGACCTTCGCGCAGCGGCTCCTCTGCGTGATCGCCCCGCAGGCTCTCCGTCGCTTCCTGCCGCCGTGGATCAACGCGGTGGTGGACACCGTCAAGGGGAGCGCGCTGGTGTCCCTCGTCGGAATCGTGGACCTCATGCTGGCGATCCAGCAGGTCATCGGCCGGACGTACGTGCCCCTGCCGATGTACGTCCTCGGAGCTCTCATGTACTTCGCGATCAACTACAGTCTGTCCCTGACGAGCCGCCGGCTCGAGGCGCGCTTCGCCTACGTGCGGGAATAGGAGCGTGTGATGGCCCCACCGGCTGCCCCGGGCCGCAGGCCGTTCGATCGAGGCGGTCCGAAGAAGGGCGCTCCGTGAGCCCACAGGCCGAAGGCCGTCCGAAGGAAGACGCCGGCGCCCCGCTCGTCCGGATCCGAGACCTCCGGAAGTCCTTCGGCGCCCACGCGGTGCTGGAGGGCATCGACCTCGACGTGCGCCAGGGGGAGGTCGTCGTGGTCATCGGGCCGTCGGGGAGCGGCAAGACGACGCTTCTCCGGTGCATCAACCTGCTCGAGTCCTACGACGCCGGCTCGATCCAGGTCGACGGCGTCGAGGTTGGATTCCGGGACGGCGGGGACGGCCGGCGCCGGCGCCGCAGCGACCGCGAGCTCTCGAAGATCCGCGCGGACATCGGCATGGTGTTCCAGCTGTTCAACCTGTTCCCGCACCTCACCGCGCTCGAGAACGTGATGCTGGGACTCCGGAAGGTCCGCGGCCTGTCGCGGGACGACGCCCGCCGGGCGGCGGAGCGCTGGCTCGCCCGGGTCGGCCTCGCCGACAAGCTCGGGAGCCTCCCGATCGAGCTCTCCGGCGGCCAGCAGCAGCGGGTGGGCATCGCCCGGGCGGTCGCCATGGAGCCCAAGGTGCTGCTGCTCGACGAGATCACCTCGGCTCTCGACCCCGAGCTCATCGGCGAGGTGCTCACCGTCGTGCGGGAGCTGGCGGCGGACGGCATGACGATGGTCGTGGTGACGCACGAGATGACCTTCGCCCGGGACGTCGCCTCGCGGATCGTCTTCATGGACGGGGGGCGCATCCAGGTGGCGGGCTCGCCGCGCGAGATTCTCGCCAGCTCCGACCACGAGCGGCTCCGCGCCTTCCTCCGCCGGATCGAGCTGAAGCACCATTGACGCCACGCAGGAGGACCCACCGGTGACCTCGCCCCACGATCGCCATCCCGACATCCGCCGCCGCCTCGGGCTTCGCCCGATCATCAACGTATCGGGGACCATGACCGCGCTGGGCGCCTCGATCGTCGTGCCGGACGCCGTGCGCGCGGTGACCGAGATCCTGCCCGAGTTCGTCGAGATCGGCGACCTCCAGCGGAAGGCGAGCGCGGTCATCGCGCGGCTGACCGGAGGCGAGGCCGGCTTCATCACCGCCAGCGCGTCCGCCGGCATCACGCTCGGCGTGGCCGGCTGCATGACCGGCGCCGATCTCGGCCGCATCGAGCAGCTGCCGGATGCGGCCGGCATGAAGGACGAGGTCGTCATCCAGGCCGGGCACCTGGTCGGCTACGGCGCGCCGGTGGAGCAGGCCGCGCGGCTCGCGGGCGCGCGCGTCGTGCCGGTGGGGCAGGCGACGGACGTGCGCCACTACCAGCTCGCGCACCGGCTCGGCGAGCGCACGGCGGCCGCGCTCTTCGTCGTGTCGCACCACACGGTGCAGAACGGCCAGCTCCCGCTCGTGCGCTTCGCGGAGATCTGCCACGCGCGCGGGGTCCCGGTCGTCGCCGACCTGGCCTCGGAATACGACCTCCGGGGGTTCCTCGCCGCCGGCGCCGACCTGGCGATCTACAGCGCCCACAAGTTCCTCGGCGGGCCGACCGCGGGCATCGTCGCCGGCCGCAAGGACCTCGTGCGGGCTGCGTTCCTCCAGAACTCGGGGATCGGCCGGGGCATGAAGGTCGGCAAGGAAGGCATCGTCGGCGCGATGGCGGCGCTCGAGGCGTGGGAGCAGCGCGACCACCAGGGGATCCGGGATCTCGAGACGCGCCACCTCGAGCTCTGGTTCGCGCGCCTCTCGGGTCAGCCGGGAGTCAGCGTGAGCATCGTGCCGGATCCCACCGACAATCCGCTCGACCGGCTTCGTGTCGCGATCGATCCGGCCGCCACCGGCACGACGGCGTGGGACCTCGCCGATGCGCTGGCCGCCGGCGATCCGCCGGTCATCGTCCGGGACCACGAGGTCGAGCACGGGCACTTCTTCCTCGATCCGTGCAATCTCCACGAGGGTGAAGCGAACATCGTGGCCGATCGCATCCTCGCGGCACTCGCCCGGGCGCGGGCGAGTGGCCGGCCCGGCGCGACGAGCGCGGCCGAGCGGCGCGTCCGGCGGTTCGAGCGGCTCCTCCGGTGGCCGGACTGACGCGGCGAGGCGTGGCGCGTCTCCCATTCGCCCATCTCACCAGCGCCTGGCGGGTCGCGTTGCAGACTCACGGCCCCGGATCGCGCTCTCCCAAGACTGCTCGCGATCCGCGTCATCCGAGGAGGCCCAATGGGATTCCGTGGAGCATCTGTCATCGCCGCGGCGGCCCTGGCCGCGACGCTCGCGGCTCACGCCCAGCAGGACCAACAGTCGGCGCCGCCCCAGCTCGCACCTCCCTACGTCCCTGAGGGCACGGCGCAAGAGCTGGGACTGGCCGGCTATGCCAAGATCCTCTGCTCGGCCGTGTTCGTGCAGGGCCGCGATCCTGTCGAAGGCGCGACGAACAGCGCCTATTGGATGGCGCAGAACAACCAGGTCCCGCTCGATCAGATGTCGTACGGGGTCGATCGCGAGACCAAGACCGTCACCGCCACGTTCGGCACCATCACGCGCTGGGCCCGCTACTACGGCGACCAGGGCTGCGTCCTGCCGGCACACGGCAGGAACGACATCGCTTTCACGCCGGTGCCCGTGAAGACGACGCTGCCGGAGGCGATGACGCAGGCGTGGCCGATGGGCGACAAGGTGGACACGACGCCGCTGCCTGCCGAAGTCGACAAGGCCAGGCTCGACGCGGCCGTCGACGCCGCATTCGCCGACCCCGCCGCGCTCACCGCCGGCTTCATCGTCGTCTACAAGGGACATATCATCGCCGAGCGCTATGGCGCAGGCGCCGACAAAGACACGCAGCTCGAGAGCTGGTCGATGGGCAAGAGCATCGCGTCGACGCTGTTCGCGCTGCTCGTGAAGGACGGCACGTACGCGCTGGACCAGCCGGCGCCCGTGGCCCTCTGGCAGAAGCCCGGAGACCCGCGCGCGAGGATCCGCAACAGAGACCTGCTGCAGATGAGCGGCGGACTGCTGTTCCAGGGCCCGGACCACTACTACATCTACACGGGAGGCGTGGACAGCTTCGACTACTCCATCAACCGTCCCGCGGAATTCCCGCCGGGCACGGTGGGCCGGTATCTCAACTGCGATCCGCTCACGATCGGCTATCTGATCAAGCAGGCTGTGAGCAAGCGCGGCGAGACGTATCTCGCGTGGCCGCAGAAGGCGCTGTTCGACAAGATCGGCATTCGACGCCAGGTGATCGAGCCGGACCCGTACGGCAACTTCATCATGACGGGCTACGACTTCGGCACCGCGCGGAATTGGGCACGGCTCGGGCTGCTGTACCTGCAGGACGGCATCTGGCAGGGCACGAGGATCTTGCCCGAGGGCTGGTCGAAGTTCGTGAGCGCGGTCGCGCCCGGGTGGAACCGCCCCGTGTACGGCGGATTGTTCTGGATCAACGGCGATGGGGCGTGGAACCTGCCGAGGGAGACCTACCTGATGGCCGGCGGCGGTGGACAGAACGTGTGGATCGATCCGTCACATCAGCTCGTCGTCGTGCGCATGGGCCAGTATCGCGGATCGGGCCCGGGCCGCCGGACGACGAACAACGCGCTGACGTTGCTGGTGCAGGCGCTCGAGGGCAAGTAGTGCGAGATCGGCGCGGGCACCGGCCAGCAACTCGGCGGCGTCGGCCATAGGGGCTTGTTGTAGGCTAGAGTCCGGGATCGACAGGGAGGCGCGATGGGCTTCGACTACGGCAAGCACTTCGGCGAGATCAAACTCACGCACGACCTCATGACCACGCCCGGCGAGCGGACGTGGCGGCTGGCCGCCCCCGAGGCCCGCCCCGAGCGCAAGCCGATCGTCCTCTATCTGGGCTGCAACGTGCTCCGGACCTCGCACATGGTCCGCACCGTCACCGCCGTGTTCGACCGCCTCGGCCTCGACTACATCGCCGTGGGCGGGCCGACGTACTGCTGCGGCATCGTTCATCACCGCCAGGGCGACGTCGCGGCCGGCGAGGGCATGGCCAACCGGACGCTCGAGCTGTTCAAGCGCTACGAGCCCGACGAGGTCGTGATGTGGTGCCCGTCGTGCATCTACTTCTACGACGAAGTCATGCACGCCCAGGTCCCGTACCGCGTGCGACACACCACGGAGTTCCTCCTCGCGCAGGTGCCGCGCATGACCTTCACCGCGCGGGTGGAGCGCACCGTGGCCGTCCACGCTCACGGCGTCGGCGAGGCACGCCTGCGCGAGGCGCGCGCATGCCGCGAGCTGCTGGCCGCAGCACCGGGCGTGCGGGTCGTTCCGCTCGAGCCCGAACCCCGTTTCGGCCGCTCGTGCGCGCCGGCCATCCCGATCGAGCTCGGCCAGGCCGTGTGGGACGGGCTCGTCCGCGACGAGATCGAGCGCGCCAGGGCCGCCGGCGCGGACACGCTGGCCGGTATCTATCACGGCTGCCAGCGGATGATTTGCGGGTTCGAGGCGGAAGGGCGCATCACCATCGAGCACTATCTGTCGGTCTTCGCGCGCGCACTCGGCATCGAGTTCGAGGACCAGTTCAAGAAGTATCGACTGTGGGGCGATCCGGACCGTGTGCTCGAGGACATGGCGCCCTGCCAGCAGGCCAACGGTGTCGACCCCGAGAAGGCCCGCGCGCTGGTGATGGCGACGTTTGCGCGCCGCTCCGCCCCCGGAGGGGCCGCCACCGCGTCTTGAGGCTGTTCGGCTGATGGCCTGCTCCCACTGTCGTGCCGCGGTGCCTGCGGACGCGGGGTGCTGCCCGGCGTGCGGCCGGTGTTCGCGCGCGTATGCGGCCGCTTCCGAGTGCGCCGAACCCGCTCGACCGCGTGAGTGCGCAGACGACCATGCTGTGCTGAAGAAGTAACGGCCCGCACGCGACGCGAGCCACCGCGACCCATGCGGCTCCGCGAAAATCTGATCTTCAGCCGAGGGAGCCGATGAGCCGGGGTATCGACGACGGCCTCTGGATCGGAGATCGACCGCGGACTTACCTCGGTGGCTTGCCGACCGAATGGCGCCGCTCAATGAGCGTGAGGTGCTTAGGCGTCAGTTTTGTGCCACTGTGGTCCTGAGGTTCGAGCGGACCGGTAACATCACCGTGACGGTGGACACCATGGCGGCCAGACCGTTCACTGGCAGGCCGTCGGAGTCTTCGCGAGTCAGTCGCTATGACTCGAGGCCTGTTTGGTGGGGACGCGGGAGGAGGACAGGCGATGAACCGAGGCATCTACTGGGGCATCCTGATTCTGATGATGGGAGCATCCGTGGTTCCGGGTTCCGCGCTCGCCCAGGGATCCGCCGCGGGGCCCAGCTCCGAGTTGGTGGGCCAGCTCGCCAAGGAGCTGGGCAGCACGACGAAGCAGGCTGAGGGGGCAGCGGGGTCGCTCTTCCGATTGGCCAAGACGCGCATGACTCCCGAGACCTTCAGCAAAGTCGCGACCGCCGTCCCCGGCATGGACCAGCTGCTCGCCGCCGCGCCGGCCATCGAGGCCAAGGGGGCCGCCGCCGGGGCACTCGGCAAGAAAGTTGGCGCCGAGGGACTGGGAAGCCTCGCAGAGGTTACGCAGTCGTTCAAGAAGCTCGGCCTCAAGCCTGACATGGTCAAGAAGGCGGTGCCGGTGGTGACCGACTACGTCGGCAAGAAGGGCGGCGGGGATCTGGCCAAGCTCGTGGGGGATTCCCTGCAGTAGGGGCCGAGCGCGCTGGACCGGCCGGCAATCCGCTACTTCTGAGGGCCATGGGCCGATCCCGGAGCCCACGCGCGTCTGCCCATCACGAGCTCACCGTAAAGCGAAGGTCGTGCCGCGCTTCAAGGTGAAGGCTCCCCTACCGCGCCCGGAGCGCATGCCGCCAGCGCGGCGTTGACACGCCACCGGGGGGGTATCCTAAACGTCTCGGGACACGCCCGGGTCGGTCGCCGGGGCTCTTGAGGTCGGCGGTATCCGCTCCCCGTGCCGCACGAGCAACTGCCGTTGCGAGGTGTGTTTCCGATGACTCCATCATCGTCACCTCCCGTCCCGCCAGACCCCACCTGCGCCATCTGCTCGAAGCCCATTCGGTCGGGATTCATCCACACCAAGGGCGGCGAGGCCATTCACATCCGTTGCCGAACCCAACAGCTCCACTTGGACGCGCTCGACCAGTGGGACAGGACCCGCCTCGCCATCGAGCGACACGATCTGGCGGAGGAGAAGCGGCGCCGCGCTAGGCGCAAACAGAGGACTCACCCGGCAGCAAAGAGCCCTGTGCGTAGGGGCGCGACGCTGACCGACTGGACGCATCTCAACTGGAGACCGTCGAGGAGGCCCGGACGGCTTCTTCTATCTGAACCGCTACTGGAACGGCCGCCTGGACCGGCTGACGTCAGGATCGAGAGATCCTGGGCCAGCGTCTCCGGCATCTCCGCGCCCGAGAGTGAAGCGTGGCTCGCCACCCGCGACGGCACCGTGATGGGGGCCTTGATCATCCGCACCGTGCGGCCGGACGGCCCGACGTAGAGGCGCAGCAGCGCACCGGCGAAGGTGAGGTATGCCCCGACCCTCCGACGAAGCGACCCTCCAACAGCGCGGACAAGACCCGGTTAGAGTGAGTTCCCCTGGGGCGGTTCTATCACCGTTGCCGCCTTCTCCAGCCAGAAGTCCATCCCCATCTCCCGGTACATCGCCGTCGCCGTCGTGAGGTGCGCCTCGGCCTTTGCTCGATCACCGGTCCGGCCGGCGAGTGTCCGCAGCCCGAGGTGGCAATGGGCCACGAGGGGGTGCATGCCGAGCTCAGAGGCCAGGGCCAGGGCTTGTGAGTAGAAACCGCCCGCTGCTGTCACGTCGAGCCGCTCACGGTGCGCGGCGACGTCGCCCAGGAGCCGCAGGGCATCGGCCTCGCGGCCGCGCTCACCACGTTCCCGGGCGAGGCTCAGGACCCGCACCGCTGCGGCGTGCGCCTCCTCGAGGCGATCGGCGAGCCGGCAAGCCTCGCTCAGATGCCCAACGACGAGCGAATGGAAGGAGACTATCCCCGTGGACTCGAGATCCGTTCAGGCTCGACGCGCCAATGCGAGGCCCTCAGGAGCACGCCTCGACAGCGCATACACGTAACCCAGCTGAGCGGCGATGTAGCCGGGGATTCACCCACCCTTTGCCGAGGAGGTGGCTCGGGATACCACGACGGTGTGGTGCCGGCGGATCTGATCCGCCCATTCCAGCTTGTACGGATGCGCCCGACCTCCCATGTCGTACTCCCAGTTCTGGTCTCGGGCGAAGAGATCGGTGAGGATGTGGTACCGCAGGTTGTTCCCCGGGCTGAAATACTTGAGGTCGTGGTCGAAGTCGGTACGCATCAGGGAGAGTGTGGTCCGGCTGCGGAGGTAGTAATCGAAGGCGGCGACGGCCCCGTCGATCCGTAGGACCCACACTTCGAAGGGCGCTGTGTCTCCCATGGCCCCGCCGAAGTCCAAGAGGAACGATTGTAGCTCCGGTCGAGACTTCAGATCGCGGCCGAGCGGCCGCTTCCAGCTTCTGGCCGAGGTCTCGACGAGCTCCTGGAAGATGCGCGCGAAGGGCCCGGGCTGGTCCACGCGTGAGACCTCGAAGGACTTGGCCCGATTCAGCCGCTTCAACCCCCGCTCGAGGTGCGTGCGGAACGATCGAGAAAGGGACGCCCAGTAGACGCCCCAGCCCGAGCCGGTTCGCAGGAAGGGGGACAGTCGGCCCGGATCGACCCGATGAGGCAGCTGGCTCTGCGCAGCGAGATAGGCCAGCCACTGGGCGGTGATGGCCTTGCCGTCCTCGACGTTTTGTGTCTCGACGAAGTCCCAGTTGTCGAGCCCGAGCATGCCGTCAAACAAGTCGGTCGCCTCGCCGACATCCTTGACCAGGAAGTTGCAGCGCGGCGAGATGCTGGATGAGAGGAACGTTAGTACCCGGGTCTCGACGCCTCCGCGGATCTCCCGGACCACATGCATGGGCGCCGCGGCCACGAGCTGACCGTCACGCCAGCTGGTCAGGACAGCCAGCTCGTCGCTGTTGCCGAAGTGTTTGATCCAGCAATCTAACCATTCGTGCCTCATCCAGACGTCGTCCACGTCGGAATCGGCCAGGAGCTCGTTCCAGGCGGAGCGGAGCCCCCGAAACTCATCAGCGGTCCGCATGAGCTGGAGGGTCGAGCCCATCAGGCGATGGCTTTCTAGGCGCGCGCGATCCAGTTGAGCAGACCCGAGCGGCGCTCCGCGGCGAGCAGGCGCACCGCGAACATCCACACCGGCTCGTCACGAACCTTGAACCGGGGAAGGGCGAGCAGATCGGCATCCGGCCCAACCCGACCCTCGAGCGTCGTGCAGGCCGCTCGGTACCCGGCTTTCAGGACGGCCTGTCGGGTGGCGGTGTCGAAGTCGAGTGCCGTCCCGAAAGGATACGCGAATAGGTTCACCTCGCTTCCGAGAATCGATTCGAGCGTCACTCGTGACTGGAGCAGCTCGTACGCCGCGCGCTCCGGGTCCAGGGAGCTGACCCTGGGGTGGGTCATGGTGTGACTCCCGATGGTGATGTCGGACCGCGCCAGGCCGCGGACCTGATCCCAGTCGAGCATGGCCGACGAGCAGTCCCGAGCATGACCGTTCTTGCCGTTTGCCGCGGCGATCCACCCAAGGAGCGCCGCACGATCATCGTCGTCCAGCTCGGCCGCCCACAGCTTGATGGTCCGGTACGTCGCGTTTCGGGTCTCCGGTGTCCGCAGGTCGAAGCGCCCGTCGAGTCGGCGGCCGGATCGCGCACCTTCCCATGCCACACGTAGCTCAGGTACGCTCGCGGAGCGAAGAGACTCCCAGAGCCGCTGGGGCCAGGGGGGCTCTCCGGTGCGGGCTGACTCGACGACGACGAACACCGTGGCTGGGCAGCGGTAGTGTCGGAGGATCGGAAGCGCGATGTCGTGGTTGTCGCGGTAACCGTCGTCGAACGTGAGCGCCACGGACCCGCGAGGCAGCGGTTGACCGACCTCGATGAATGCAATGACGTCCTTCATGGAAACGATCGCATGGGTCCTATGCAGATACCGTACATGACCCGCGAAGTGACGCGGCGACACGACGAGCGGATCGCGCAGGCACGGAGCACCGCCGATGCTGTGGTAGCGAAGGATGAGCAGGCCTGGAGGGCGGACTCCAAAGCTGCGGAACAGCGCGACCACGCCCGAGAAGTAGAGGGCGGCGGCCAGAAGTTGTTGCACCAGGCGGGAGACGCGTGGTGGCCGCGTCATCGGCCACGCATGGGCCCGACGCCGGCGGCGGTCGGGCGATGCTCGCGGGCCAGTTCGGCCAGGAGGGCGGCGTACCGGGCCACGGCGTCGGGGAGGCGGTGCTGGTCCTCGATGTGCTGCCGGGCCTGGCGGCCGATGGCGGCGCGGAGGGGGGCGTCGGCGGCGGCCCGAAGGGTGGTGGCGGTGAGGTCGGCGAGGTCACCGGCGCGGAAGAGCAAGCCGGTCTGGCCGTCGACGACGACTTCGCGGGCGGCCGGGATGTCGCTGGCGAGGAGGACCCGGCCGCAGGCCTGGGTTTCCAGATAGACGCGGGCGAGGCCTTCGTCCGCGGACGGCATCACGACGAGGTCGGCGAGGTTGATGTAGTCCGGCACGCGGGGGTAGTCGACCCAGCCGGTGAACCGGACGCGATCCTGGATACCGGCCTGCTGGCAGGCGTCTTCCATCGGGCGGCGGGCGGGGCCGTCACCGACGATCAGGTAGACGAGCCGGGGGTCCTGCGGCAGCACCGCCCGGGCCGAGGCGACGACGTCCAGGGGCTGCTTGATAGGCTTGAGGTTCGAGAGGTGCGCCACCACGAGGGCGGTGTCGGGGATGCCGTGCTGCCGGAGCAAGGCGGGGTCCTTCGGCCGCGGCGCGAACCGCTCGGTGTCGACGGCGTTGGGGATGACGACGACGTCGTCCCATCCGAGCGCGCGGGCCCGGACGGCGAGATGGCGGGCGGGGGCGACCATCCGTTGCACCGTGCGGCCGGCGGCGAGCAACTCGCGGGCCAGCCCCGTGGAGTAGGTGCCCCGCAGCAGGCCGCAGATTACCGAGCCCGGGAGGCGGAGGAGGCAGGGGATGGCGTGAGCCCGGGCGATGTCGGCGACATCGACCACGAACGTCTCGCGGCCGACGAACAGGACGTCCGGGGGCTCCGCGGCGATCATGGCCGGGAGGAGCGTGCGAATCGCATCGCGCTGGCCCTGGCGGTAGGCGGACGTCGCCGGTATGTCAGCCGTGATGTCGTAGTGGGAGACGGCGAACCGCGACACACGCACGTGGCGGTCCGCAAAGAGCCAGCCGCCGTCCGAGCCGGAGGACTCAGGTGTCAGCGGCGCCAGAGCCCGGACCGTGTGACCGAGCGCGGCGAGCCCGGTGAGCAGGCCCGCGGCGGAGATGGCCGCCCCCCCGGGATGGGGGGGAGGCCTCCCACGTACAGGACGCTGAGACTCTGGGGCCGGGCGTCGAGGGCCATCGCATCGCCTCGCTGCGTCAGGCTCTCAACCCGACGCGAGCTGTTCGAGCGCGCTGGCCATCTCCCGGTCGAAGCGCTCGCGAATGGGCTGCCGCTCGACGCTCCGCCTGAGGCGAGACCCGATGATGGTGGGGTTGGTGTTGATTTCCCAGACCTGGACCTTACCGTCAAGCAAGCCGTAGTCCATGCGCCCGTAGTCGATGCCCGCCAACCCGAAGATCTCCCTCAGCGCGTCTTGGTGAGGGTTCTCCTCCACGTATTGACGCTCCTCCCGCAACATGTCCGGCTCATCCAGATCCCCCTTCTTCTGGACCCAGTGCCGGCTGAACACCACGCCATTGACAAAGACGTGGCCGCCGATGACGAAGGCGCCGTACCGTCGGTAGATCCCGTTGGTATCGGCCGTGTCGCAGAACTCGACGATCATGAGCCTGTCGCGGACTTCACCCTGGTGGTACAAGGCGTCCAGGGCCATCTTCAACTCGCTCCGGGTCCGGAGTAGCGGCGAGATCGGGCCCTCGTGATCGTGCTCGCGGCGAAGAAACACAGGGTACCGAGTGGGCCATCTCGCCTCCGTCAGCCGATAGACATCGAACGAATTGATCCCCCGCTCGTACAGGGTTCGCAGAAGCTCGTACCGGCGCATCGAGCGCGTTGGATGGTTCAGGAGGCGGATTCCGATCTCGGTGCCCGCCAGCGCTTGCCACACAATGGCGGCCTTCTGCAGTTCAGCGGGTGAGAGCCGTTCCAGGTCGGTAAAGACATAGGTCCCCGATTTCGGTCGGCCTGGACAGCAGAGGAACCGGACGAGTTGGACGCCCAGGGTTCCGGCGGCATGAAGGCCCTCCCACGTGGATGACCAGCGGTTCGCCCGGACGCCCCAGTACGATTCCCTCGCCTGGCGTTTCCAATACGCCCGGGTCATCCGCCTGAGGAGAGTGTCGTACGGGATCGGGATCACTCGACCGGCAAGGGAGGGGACGAGGGACTGGATCTGGTGCGCGGCAGACAGATAGCCCCGGGTCGCCAGGACATAAATGCGCGTCCCCTTAGTCCTCATGTCACCACACAGATCGCCGTCGGGCATGGTGAGCTTACGCAAATTCGCTGCCACGGGAGAGATGTCGGGGTTTCCAAGGGACCCTCCCTGACTCTGGCTCCCTGCCTCGGAGTTCACCGCGGAATGCCCTCACCGCCTGGCGGGCGGCGCCCAGCATAGGACAAGCGGGTTCCGCCCCACAAGTGGGCGGGCGACTTTCGTCACTCGCCGCCGACGCGAACCGTGCGAGCATCGACGCCCGGGAGAATCCTGGGCGGTGCAAAGCCTGTTTCCCGCCCCCTCCCCGATCCCGCCGTCAGCCCAGCGGGCGCATTCCCAGGGTGGCCGGACTCTAGCGCGCGGCCGCCCGGCCCGACAAGGGCCAGAGCGGGCCGGGACGGACCTCGGGGAGACGTGGGTGAGAACCGGCTCCCACGGGTCGGCAGGCAGACTGGGACGGCGGCGGCTCGGACGCCAGCCCCAGCACCGCGAGGAGCCGCCGCACGGCGTGAGGTTCGGTCACGGGGCCCGCGATCCGGCGCGGGTCGGCACAGCGGGGACAGACGAGGACCTGAAGGGGTCTTTCCACCATTGTGAAGGGGTCTTTCCACCATTGTGAAACTGTCACGCACACGAGCTTCGCGGACGATATGGAGCGCGAGAAGGCGCGGCAGCGGACCCACGATGCCTTGGTGCGGAAGGCGCGGGCGGGTGTCCACGCGCCACGGTACGCCCGAGGACCCATCTGTCGTCGTCCGCGACCACGGGCCTGATCGCGCTCCCTAGTTCACGCGCGTACCCTCTCTGAGTGCTCGTTCCAGCCTCCACGCAGGCTCGCGTGGCCGCCCACCTCAGGGGATCTCACTCCGGGCCTGTCAAGGCGCGATCGTCCCGGCTAGGCCGCACTTTCCGCTCGGGACGAACGGGCGCAACAGGAGGAGTGGCAATTGGCGATCTTCATCAGCTACTCGCACCAGGACCGTGTCTTTGTGGATCGGCTCGCTGGGAATCTTGTGAAACGAGGTAGTGCGCGTGTTTGAGTGGATCGCTGGGAGCTACGAGTCGGTGACTCACTCATCCAGCGGATACAAGAAGCGATGCAGAATGCCAGCGCACTCATTGTCGTGCTTTCCAAGGCCGCGGTAGCGTCTGAATGGTGTCGGAAGGAACTCTCAGCAGGCCTCATTCGCGAACTCGAAGAGCGGCGAGTGCTAGTCTTGCCGGTACTGCTCGAAGACTGCGACATACCCTTGTTTCTGCGGGACAAGCTCTACGCTGACTTCCGCAAGAGCTTCGAAGACGGACTACGTGCAACGTTGGAGGCAGTGGCGGGAGTCGCATCGAATGTCATGGGGCGGGTCGAGAGTCCTGAATACCACACGGATTGGGCGGTTGACTGGTTCTATACGAATGACCGTCTGGTCATCCGCTACGTATTCGTCGATCACAGTGAGAAACTGCCGCATTCGTTGCTTACCGAGGTCATTCTGCGGTGCGACGCAATGTTGACCGAACGATATCGGGAGGATGAGTATGAGGATCTGGACTGGGCGGCAACCGCCGTCGGCTCCGGGAGCATGTGGCGGAGTCCTTTGATACCCTGGGAGCCTCGGCGCATCGCGATCTCCTCAACGTTCCATCTACCTGGTGCAAAGTAAATCCTTTGCGCCAGGAAAGGCAGCGAGGCTGAGGGTTCGGCAGATCGCGGACTTATGGGTGAGCACGGTCGTCTACACTCAGGTGACGGACGTCGCGTTGAGCGCTGCCGTGCTCCGACTACCCTACCTATTGCGGCTAGCGGTGAACAATAAGCGGGGTTCTGTACCTCAACGATGTGAAGCGGAACGATGGGTCGTAAACCCTCGCGACTGAAGAAAAGCGCCAGAGGGAGCCTGTAAGCCGGGTCCTGTGCGTCGGCCGGTTGCCCGGCCGGCGCGATGGTCATTCCTCTCGACGGCCGGTTACCCGGCCGCTCTAGCAGCCTGACCCGAGGGCTCCGAGCGGACCGCCCTTCGCTCCCGTTGCCGGGAGCTTGCCCTCCTATTCGGCCTTGCACCGGGTGGGGTTTGCCGAGCCGATCCGGTCACCCGGATCGCTGGTGCGCTCTTACCGCACCGTTTCACCCTTACCGCGCGCCCGAGAGCGCGCGGCGGTCTGCTTTCTGTGGCACTGTCCGTGGGGTCGCCCCCCCTGGCCGTTAGCCAGCACCCTGCCCGACGGTGCCCGGACTTTCCTCCGGCCCGTTGCCGGGCCGGCGACCATCCGGCTCCCTCTGGCGCCGATCAATCAAAGAGCGGGGAGCCACCGCATTGTACTGCACGTGCCGGTTCGTCGCCGGTCCGGCCCTTCGTCCCCGATCGCCTCGTCCCGCGCGGACGCTCCGCCGGCGCCTGTCGGCACCACCGCTCCACCACCACCACGCCCGCGCCCCCCGCGGGCCGAAGCCCGTATCCCCGCGGTTTCGCGAGTCTCGCGGCTGGCACGTCGGTTGCCTGACCGGCTCCCATGGAGGCTGGCGGAAGGGGGCCTCGGGAGAGGCCCGGCGCTATGATGGGCGCCAGCCCGAGGAGGAAGGTCATGTCCCAGCGCTGGAGAAGCCTGTCAGTCGCCATGATGCTGCTGGTTGCGCCGCTCGTCGGCGTCGCTCCGGCGGGCGGCCAGAGCGAGGAGGGGAACTCGTTCCGGTCGTGGAACTTCCCGGACCACTACATCCGCCATCGGGACAACCTGGGGCGCATCGACAAGATCGTCGCGTCGGACAAGCTCGGGCGAAAGGACGGGACGTTCCGGATCGTTCCGGGTCTCGCCGGCCAGTGCCGCTCGTTCGAGTCGGTCAACTATCCCGGACACTTCCTGCGGCATCAGGGCTACCGCGTGAAGCTGGCCCCGCGGGGGAACGACGAGCTCTTCCGGAAAGACGCGACCTTCTGCGTCCGGACGGGGCTGGCGAACTCGCAGGCGAGGTCGTTCGAGTCGTTCAACTTCCCGGGCCACTACATTCGCCACACGAACTTCGAGCTCTGGATCGCCCGCGCCGACGGCACCGCGCTGTTCAAGAAGGACGCCACGTACTTCATCGCCCCGGCGCTGACGACGCACGGCCCGTCCGGGATCATCGATTAAGACACGGGTCTCCTTCGTCCTCGCGCGACAGCCACCGGCTCGTGTCCGCCGGCGGTTGCTCGATGGACGGCCCCTCTCGGAAACCATCCGGGAGGGAGGAAGTTAGGCACGACCGGGACGGGAAGGACGTTGCCGCGTTCCCGCCGCGGGCGTCTGGCGATCGAGCGCCGGACGCGGCGCGCCGCCGGGCGCCGCCCTAGACGCGGACGCGGGAGTCGTCCCGGATCATCTCGGCGCCCTTCTCGGCGATCATCACGGTGGGCGCGTTGGTGTTGCCCGACGTGATGCGCGGCATGACGGACGCGTCCACGACCCGGAGCCCGTCCAGGCCGTGCACCCGGAGGCGGTCGTCGACGACCGCCATGAGGTCCGGGCCCATGCGGCACGTCCCGACCGGATGGAAGATCGTCGTCCCCAGATCGCCGGCGGCGTGGAGGAGGTCGGCGTCGGATTCGACGGCCGGCCCCGGACGCCATTCCTCGGGCATGAACCGGGCGAGCGCCCGGGCGGCCATGATCCGCCGCGTGAAGCGCATGCCGTCCACCGCGACCCGCTGGTCCTCGGGGGTGGCGAGGTAGTTCAGGCGGATGGCGGGGTGGGCGAGGGGGTCGGGGCTCGTGATCCGGACGTGGCCTCGGCTCGTCGGACGGAGATTGCAGACGGACGGGGTGATCGCCGGAAACGGATGGAGTGGCTCGCCGAACCTGTCGAGGCTGAGCGGCTGCACGTGCCACTCGATGTTCGCGGTCGGCTGGCCGGGGTCGCTCTTCGCGAAGGCGCCCAGCTGGGAGGGCGGCATCGTGAGCGGCCCCGTCCGGAAGAGGAAGTACTCGAGCCCCATGAGCCCCCGCCCGATCAAGCTGTTGGCCCGCTCGTTCAGCGTGGCGCCGTTCCGGATCTTGAACATCAGCCGGACCTGGAGATGGTCGTGGAGGTTCTCGCCCACGCCGGGCAGGTCGTGGACGACCGGGATGCCGTGCGCCTGGAGCAGCGGGCCGGGGCCGACGCCGGAGAGCTGCAAGAGCTGGGGAGATCCGATCGCGCCCGCGGCGAGCACGACCTCGCGGCGGGCCGGCACCCGCGCCGTCGAGCCGTCCGCGCGGCGGATCTCGAGGCCCGTCGCGCGCCGGGCGCCGTCGCGGCCCTCGACGATCACCCGCGCGACGTGCGTGTCGGTGAGGACGGTCAGGTTCGGCCGACGCTGGACGGGGCGGAGGAAGGCGCGGACCATGTTGACGCGCACGCCGCGGCGCTGGTTGACCTGGAAGTAGGCGTTGCCGAAATTGTCGCCGCGGTTGAACTCGGCGATCTTGGGAATGCCGCATTCCTCGGCGGCGTCGCGCCAGGCGTCGAGGATCTCCCAGCTGACGCGCCGCTCCTCGACGCGGAGCTCGCCGCCGGCGCCGTGGAGCTCGTCCGCGCCGTGCGCGTAGTCCTCGACCCGGATGAAGTAGGGCAGGACCTCTTTCCACGACCAGCCGCGGTTCCCGAGCTCGGCCCAGTGGTCGTAGTCGCTCCGCTGGCCGCGCATGTAGATCATCGCGTTGATGGACGAGCAGCCGCCGAGGACCCGCCCCCGGGCGTAGTTGAGCGCGCGACCGTTGAGTCCGGGCTCGGACTCCGTCTTGAAGCACCAGTCGGTCCGCGGATTGTTGATCGTGAAGAGGTAGCCGACGGGAATCTTGATCCAGAAGTAGTCGTCCTTGCCGCCGGCCTCGAGCAGGAGCACGCGGGCAGCCGGGTCCGCCGACAGGCGGTTGGCGAGCACGCAGCCCGCGCTGCCGGCCCCGACGATGACGTAGTCGTAAGGCGGGAGGTGGTCGGTCACCGGCATCGGGGCCCCTCGCCGGTCAGGGCGGTCGGACGTGGCCGCGGACTAGGGCTGGTAGTAGAGGAAGCGGCCGCAGTTCTCGCAGACGAGGATCTGGCTGGACTGGCGGACCTCGTTGAAGCGCTGGGGCGTCAGGGTCACGCGACAGCCCGAGCAGATCCCGTTGCTGCCGACCAGCGCCACCGCGAGTCCGGCTCGGCCCTTGAGAAGCCGCGCGTACTGCACCAGCAGGTCCCGCGGCACGTCGCGAACGACGCTTTCCCGCTCGCTCCGCGCGGCCTCGACGTCCACCTCGAGGGCGCGCAGCTCCTCGGTGGCGGCGGCCTCCTGGACCTTCGCCTCCGCCTCCTGCGGGCGGAGCCGCGCGTCGCCCTCGACCACCTCGCGCCCGAGCCGCTCCTGGAGCTCCATGAGCGCGAGGATCTCCTCCTCGATGCGGTCCTTTTCGACCTTCGCGCTCTCGATCTCGGCCAGCACCGCCGAGTACTCCTTGTTCGTCTTGACCTCGTAGAGCTTGGCCTCGAGCTTCTTCCGCTGGGCGGCCTGGTACTCGAGCTCCTTTTCCTTCGTCCGGATGTCCTTGCGGGCGCCGTCGAGCTTGGTCCGGATGGCGTCGACGCTCGCCTTCGCCTGCTGGAGCCCGTCGCGGATGCCGTGGATGCGGGTAGGGATTGCCTCGAGCTTTCGCTCGAGCCCCGCGACGCGACTGTCGAGGACCTGGAGCTCCTGGAGGCGCTGGAGATTCGAATCCATCATTTGGTGGGCCCACCCGGACTCGAACCAGGACCAAGCCGGTTATGAGCCGGCGGCTCTACCAATTGAGCTATGGGCCCGAACGGAGGAAATGCTAGCAGATTTCGGACAGGGCCACAAACCGAGGCGCGGCGGCGGCGCGGCCTCATCGCGGGGCGGACGAGGGCAGCCGGCAGGGCTCACGTCTCGAGGAAGCTCCGGAGCTTCTTCGAGCGCGAGGGGTGGCGGAGCTTCCGGAGCGCCTTGGCCTCGATCTGCCGGATGCGCTCGCGCGTCACCGCGAAGTCCTGGCCGACCTCCTCCAGCGTGTGCTCGCAGCCGTCGGTCAGGCCGAAGCGGAGGCGGAGCACCTTTTCCTCGCGCGGGGTGAGGGTGGCCAGCACCTTGTTCGTCTGCTCGCGGAGGGACAGCCCGATGATCGACTCGACCGGGGAGACGACCTGCTTGTCCTCGATGAAGTCGCCGAGGTGGCTGTCCTCCTCCTCGCCGATCGGAGTCTCGAGGCTGATCGGCTCCTGGGCGATCTTGAGGACCTTCCGCACCTTGTCCACCGGCACGTCCATCTTGGTCGCGATCTCCTCGGGGGTCGGCTCGCGCCCGAGCTCCTGGACGAGCTGCCGGGAGGTACGGATCAGCTTGTTGATCGTCTCGATCATGTGCACCGGGATGCGGATCGTGCGCGCCTGGTCGGCGATGGCGCGGGTGATCGCCTGGCGGATCCACCACGTGGCGTAGGTCGAGAACTTGTAGCCGCGGCGGTACTCGAACTTGTCCACCGCCTTCATGAGGCCGATGTTCCCCTCCTGGATCAGGTCGAGGAACTGGAGCCCGCGGTTCGTGTACTTCTTGGCGATGGAGATGACCAGGCGGAGGTTGGCCTCGACCATCTCCTTCTTGGCCTGGGCGGCCTTCTCCTCGCCCTGGCGGATCACGTGGACGATGCGCTTCAGCTCGTCGACCCGGGCCTCGGCCTCCTGCTCGACGCGCTTGACCTTCCGCTCGGCGTAGCGCTTCCAGCGCTCGCGGGGCGCGAGCCGGCGGTCGGCGGGCGTGTTGAGAAGGTCGGAGTCCTCGGCGTCGTCGAGGGACCGGAAGAAATGCTCGAATTCCACCGCGCGGCCCTTGTCGGGGTCGCTCCAGAGCTGGATCTCGTGCTCGGCCTGCTTCACCTTGGCGACCATCTGCTTCAGCCGGCCGGAGAGGCGTTCGATCACGCCGGGGTTGAGCGACATCTCGCGGAGCGCTGCGAAGAGCTTCTCCTGCTTGAGCCGCACGTTGAGGTCGAGCTTCTGCCGCTTCGGCTGGCGGGGGCGGTGCTTCCGCTGCTCCTTCTGGAGGGCCTGCACCTCGCGGAGGAGCCGCTCGACCGTCGTCAGGCCGGTCAAGACGCCACGGACGAGCGCGGGCTCCTTCTCCTCGGAATAGTCCTCGTCGGAGATGTCGGCGATGTCTCGGACCGAGATGCGCGACTTCCGGAGCCCGTCCTTGAGCGCCTGGAACTCGCGCTTGGCGAGGTTCGTCGACATGACCGCCCGCGTGACGCCTTCCTTGCCTTCCTCGATGCGCTTCGCGAGCGCGATCTCGCCCTCCCGCGTCAGGAGCGAGACGCGGCCCATCTCCCGGAGGTACATCCGCACCGGATCCTCGGTGCGGCCGATGGGACCCGGCGAGAGGTCGATCGCGTCGCCGGGCTCGGCCTGGACCGTCTCCTCGCGCTCGTCGAGCGAGTCCTCGATCTCGTTCAGGGGTCGCGGCGCCTTGGCGCTGTCGACGACGTCGATGTCCATGGCTCCGAACATCAGCATGATGTCGTCGAGCTGGTACGAGGAGATCAGGTCGCCGGGCAGGGCGTCGTTCAGCTCTTCGTAGGTGACGTAGCCCTTCTGCTTGCCCGTCGAGATCAGCTTGTCCAGCTCTTCTAGCTTTGGATCGTCGCTCATGGACGTGCGTCCTCCGTCGTGAGGTTCGGGCGATCCCGGGGTCACGGGCTACCCCCGGCGTCGGCCCGGATTCGGGCGGTTTCCTGTCCGATCGCGGCATGGAGGGAATTGAAGTCGGTGGTGGCGCCGGTCGCTTCCGACTGCGCGACGGTCTGCGAGATCTCGCGAACCCGCCGCTGGGCCTGCCGGCGCTCGAGGCGGCGCCGGCGCGCGGCGACTTCGGCGGCGATGTCCGGCCACTCGCGCTCCTCGACCAGCCAGCGGGCGAGGAGCGCGCGCGTGACGTCGTCCGACAGCCGCTGGAGGAGTGCCTCCGGGGCCAGCGCGGGGTCGTCGCGGAGCGCCGTCAGGATCGCCCGGACGGCGGGGTGCGCGAGACCGGCGGTGTCGATGAGGGGCAGGAGGGCGTCGCGCGCGGCGGGCGCCTGGAGCACGAGCTGGCAGAGGTCGCGCTCGAACCAGGTCACGTCCTGCGCCGCCGCCGTGCCCGCGGGGGCCGCCGGCGTCGCCGGCCGGACCGCCTCGGCCAGGCGCTGGGCCTGGAGCCAGAGGTCGCTCGGGTCGACGCCCAGGCGGCGGGCCGCCTCGCGCCCGAGCTCGATCGCCTCGTCGCCGTCCTGCACCTTCGAGAGCATGAGCGCGACGCGGGCGCTGCCGGTGGCGCGGCCCCGGGGGCTCGCCGTGTCCTCTTCCGTGAACACGCGGTCGAGCGCGAAGAGGAGAAGCGGCCGGGCGGCGCGGCAGGCGGCCTCGAGAGCCTCGGCGCCCTCGGCGCGGAGGAAGGTGTCGGGGTCGTGGCCGGATGGGAGCGTCGCGACGCGGAGCCGGAGCCCGCGCCGCGCGAGCGTGTCCGGGCGCCGGGTCAGCGCCCACCACTGCGGGTCGGCCGAGCGCTCGAGGAGGTCCTCGGCGCGCCGCGCCGCCTCCTGACCCGCGCGGTCGGCGTCGAAGAAGAGGATGGCCTCGTCGGCGTAGCGGCGCAGGAGCCCGAGCTGCTGCGGCGTGAGCGCGGTGCCGAGGACCGCCACCGCCTCCCCGAAGCCGTACTGGTGCGCCATCAGGCAGTCGACGTAGCCCTCGACCAGGAGCGCGCGCCGCGTCTCCGTCATGCGCTCGCGCGCGCGATGGAGGGAGTAGAGGGTCTGCCCCTTCAGGTAGAGCGGGGTCTCCGGGGAGTTCAGGTACTTCGGCTCCTCGCCGGCCAGCCCGCGGCCGCCGAACGCGATGACGCGCCCCTGCGTGTCCGCGATCGGGAAGATGAGCCGGCCGCGGAAACGGTCGTAGTGGCCCGAGGCGTTCTGCCGGGGGATCACGAGCCCCGCCGCGAGCAACGCCTCGACCGGATGGCCCTCCCGGCGCGCGGCGCCGAGGAGGTGGTCCCAGCCCTCGGGCGCATAGCCCAGGCGGAAGGCGCGCGCGGTGTCGCGGTCGATCCCGCGAGTCTCGAGGTAGGTGCGGGCGCGCGCCGCCTCCGGCGCCTCCCAGAGCCCCGCCTCGAAGCGGCGCGCGGCCCATTCCATGAGCGCGAGGAGCCCGTCGCGGGCTCCGGTCTCGGGGGTCGCCTCGCGCCCCGGGAGGGGGACGCCCGCGCGCTCGGCCAGGAGGCGCACGGCCTCGGGAAACTCGAGGCGGTCGTGGCGGCGCAGGAACTCGAAGGCGTCGCCGCCGGCGTGACAGCCGAAGCAGTAGAAGATGTTCTGCTTCGGGTTGACCGTGAAGGACGGCGTCTTCTCCTGATGGAAGGGGCAGAGGCCCTTCCAGCGCTCGCCGGCGCGCTTGAGCGGCACGACCGCCCCCACGAGGTCCACGAGATCGACGCGCGCCCGGATCTCGTCGAGGACCTCGGGGGGCACTCTCATCGAGTGGCCCTCCGGCCCTGGACGGCGCGCGGCCCCGGTCGGCGGGCGCTGTCCTCGCCGGTCGCGCCCTCGTCGAGGGTCACCACCGTCGCACCCGCGCCGCCGGCGGCGGGCTCGGCGAGCCGGGAGCTCGCGACCAGAGGATGGCCGCGGAGACACGCTTCCACGGCCCGCCGGAGCGCCCCGGTGCCCTTGCCGTGGATCAGGCGGATCTCGCGATGCCCGGCGAGGACGGCGTCGTCGAGGAACTTCTCGACCGCCGCGCGCGCCTCGTCCGACGTGAGCCCGAGGAGGCGGAGCTCGCGGGGCACGTTCTCCCGCGCGGGCAGCGACACGGCGGTGGACCCGGCAGGCTTCGGCCGCCCGCCCGTCACGGGCTCGATCTCGCTGCGGGAGACCTTCACCGTGAAGCTGCCGGCCTGCACGGTGACCAGCCCGTCGGCCTCCGCGACGACGCGGCCCCGGAGCCCGAGCCCGCGGAGCTGCACCTCGCCGGGGGGTATCGCCGCGGCGGGCCCGGTCGGCTCGTCGGCCGCCGCGGGCGCGGGCTGAAGCGTGGCCTCGGCGACGCGCAGCCGCCGGTAGGCCTCCTGGGCCGCCCGGCGCCGGCCCGCCTCGTCGACCTTCAGGCGGTCGAGCTCCTGGCCGACCTGCCGCCGCGCGTTGGCGAGGAGGGTCTGCGCCTGCTCCTCGGCGGCGCGGCGGAGGTCCCGCGCGTCGGTCCGCGCGCGATCGGCCGCGCCCCGGGCGCTGGCCAGCGCGGCCGTCGCCTCGGCCTCGCGGCGGGCCGCCTCCGACGCGCGCGCCTCGGCGTCGCGGGTGCGCGCCTCCAGCGCGGCGAGGAGGGTCTCGATCCGGCGGCTCTCCTCGCCGACGTGCAGCCGGGCGCGGGCGATCACCTCGGCGGGAAGGCCGAGCCGCTCGGCGATCGTGAGCGCGTGGCTCGGCCCGGGGTGCCCGTACTCGACCCGGAACGTCGGCTCGAGCCGCTCGGCGTCGAACGCGACCGTCGCGTTCTGGAGGCGCGGCTCCACCTGGGCGAAGACCTTGAGCGGCTCGAGGTGCGTCGTGGCCACGATGCGCGCGCCGCGGTCGAGGAGCGCCTCGAGGAGCGCGGCGCCGAGCGCCGCGCCCTCCGTCGGGTCGGTGCCCGCGCCGAGCTCGTCCAGGAGGACCAGCGACGCCGGCCCCGCGACGGTCAGGATCTCGCGGACCTGGCGGACGAACGACGAGAACGTGGACAGGTCCTGGGCCAGGCTCTGCTCGTCGCCGATCACCGCGAGCACCCGCTCGGTGAACGGCACGCGGCTGCCCGGCGCGGCGGGGATGTGGCAGCCGGCGTGCGCCATCAGGACGAGCAGCCCGGCGGTCTCGAGCGCGACGGTCTTCCCGCCCGCGTTCGGACCGCTCAGCACCAGGCCGGGCCGGTCCGCCGGCACCCGGAGGTCGATCGGGATCACCGCGCCGGCGCCGGACGCGGCGCCCCAGCGCTGGGCGACCAGCAGGGGATGGCGCGCCGCGCGGAGGTCGAGGTCGCCGTCGACGGCCACCTCCGGCTCGGCCGCGTCGAGCCGCTCGGCGAGCGTGGCGCGCGCGAAGACGAGGTCGAGGTCGCCCAGCCCCTCGACGAGCTCCTGCAGGGCGGGCAGGATGCGCCGCACGCCGTCGGTCAGCTCCGCGAGCAGGCGCAGCTCCTCGTCCCGCTCCTCGAGACAGACGCGTGTCAGCTCGTTGTTGAGCGGGATCGTCTCCTCCGGCTCGACGAACACGGTGGCGCCGCTCTGCGACCGGTCGTGGATGATGCCGCGCACCCCGCGCCGCGCGTCGTCGCGGACGGGAATCACGTAGCGGCCGTTCCGCACGGTGACGTAGCGCTCCTGGAGCGCCGGCTGGACGGCAGGGTGATCGAGGAGACGCTCGACGCGCGCCTGGAGATCGGCCCTGAGCGTCGCGATCTGGCGCCGCAGCGCGCGGAGCCGCGGGCTGGCGCGATCCGTCAGCCGGCCGTCGGGGTCGAGCGCGTCGTGGAGCGCCGCGGCGAGGTCGGGGAACTCGGGAAGAGCGGTCCACGCACCGGCGAGGCGGGGCGCCACGGGCCGGATGCGCTGGCCATACGCCCGGAGCCGGGCGGCGGCCGCGAGCCCGCGCCCCAGCGCGACCAGCGCGGGTCCGTCGAGCACGGCGCCCGGGGGCGCTGCCTCGGCCAGGATCGGTCGGGCATCGCCGGCACCGTCCCAGGGGGGCGGCCCCTCGGCCGTCACGGCGCGGCGGGCCTCGGTGGTTTCCTGGAGCGCGCTCTGCACGGCGTGGAGGGCAGGGTGCGGCATCAGCGCGCGGGCGCGGTCGCGCCCGGATGGCGTGCCCGCGAAGCGCGCGAGGAGGTCACGAAAGGGTTGCCAGCCCAGAAGGTCGTCGCGGATCAGCACCACCTCGACCGTCCGAAGCCCTAGGCTAGTCCGAGTAGCGCTCCCGTCGCTTGGCCTTCTTACGAGCCGCCAGCGCCTTGCGCTTCCGCCGGACGCTCGGCTTCTCGTAGTGCTGGCGCTTTTTCAGCTCGGAGAGGAGCCCCGCCTTCTCGCACTGCTTCTTGAAGCGCTTGAGCGCGCTCTCGAAGGACTCGTCAGGCTCCACGATGACCTTCGTCACGTGCGCGTCCCCCCTTCCGTGCCGGTCGCTTGGGTAAACGAATAGTTTATAGCACGGGCCCCTGGCAGAGTCCACGCGCGGGCCCTATTCATGGCGGGTCGCCGCCGGTCAGCCGGAGCGCCGCGTCCGCCGCGCGCTCGATCACCCCCGGCAAGGCCTCCTTCTCCTCATCCGAGAACGGGGTCAGCACCCAGTCCGTCACCTCGTCCCGGGTCGCGGGGCGCCCGACCCCGATCTTGACGCGTCGCACTTCCTGGGTGCCCAGGGTCGCCAGCACCGACTCCATGCCGTGATGCCCCCCGTGGCGGCCCCGGAGGCGCACCCGCACGGTCCCGAACGGCAAGTCCAGGTCGTCGTACACGACCACCAGCTGATCCGGGGTGGCGTCGAGGAGCCGGAGCAGCCGGGCCAGCGGCGGCCCGCTGACGTTCATGAACGTGACGAGCTTCGCGAGGTGGAGCGGCGCCTCGCGCCAGTCCGCCTTGGCTACGTGAGCAGGCCCGAGGAGCCTGAACCGGGCGTCCAGCCGGCCCGCCAGCTCGTCGACGACCTGGTGGCCGACGTTGTGCCGAGTGCCGCGATACTCCGCACCTGGGTTGCCGAGCCCCACGATCACACGCGGCAACGTTGCCACGTCGGCGGCCATTGGACGGCGGCTCCGGGCGGGCGGATCGGCCCCGCCCTACTTCTTGGCCTTGCCCTCCTCCTTGGCGTCCTTGCCCTTGGCCTCTTCTTCCTCCTTCGGCTTGCGCTCCGTGACGACCTCGGGCTCGGCGGCCGGCGCGGCGGCCGCGGCCACGACCTCCTCCGCCATCGGCGGAGCGACGGTCGCGACCGGCTGCGAGGCAGGCGTCGTCACGCGGACGCCCTCGGGCAGCTGGAGGTCGGCGACGGTCGCCACGTCGTAGATCCGGAGGGCCGAGACGTCCACGTCGATCCGCTCCGGAATGAGGGACGGCAGGCACGAGACCTCGACGGCCCGCATGAGGAGGGCGAGCACGCCGCTCTGCTCCTTGACGCCCGCGGCCTCGCCGACCACGTGGATCGGCACCTCCACCGTGATCTCCTCGTCCATCCGCACCGCCTGGAAGTCGACGTGGATGAGGGTGTCGCGCACCGGGTCGTACTGGAGCTCGCGCACGACGGCGGTCCGGGGCTCGGCATCGCCGGGCAGGCGAATGTTCACGAGCACGCCGCCCGCGTCATGGCCGTGGAGGGCGCGATGCACGTCTGTCGGCTTGACGGCGAGGCGGACCGGTTCGCTCCCGCCGCCGTAGAGGATCGCGGGGACGAGGCCCTCCCGGCGGAGGCGTCCGACCGCCCCCTTCCCGACGGCCTCGCGGGGCTCGACTGACAGCTCTCGGATGTTCATCGGACCGTCTCCTTGGCGCGTCCGGCGCCTACACGAACAGGGTGGACACCGATTCCTCGTCGTGGATGCGCCGGATCGCCTCCGCCAGGAGGGGCGCGACCGAGAGAACCGTGATCTTGGGGATCTGCTTGTCCTTGCCGAGCGGAATCGAGTTGGTGACGACGAGCTCTTCGAGGGGGGCGCCCTCGATGCGCGCCATCGCGGGCCCGGAGAGCACGGGGTGCACGCCGCAGGCCAGGATCCGACGGGCGCCCTCGCGCTTGAGCGCGTCGGCCGCCTGGACCAGGGTGCCCGCGGTGTCGATCATGTCGTCGATGATGACCGCGTCCTTGCCCTTGACGTCACCGATCAGGTGCATGAAGACGGCGACGTTCGGACCGTCGCGGCGCTTGTCGATGATGGCGAGGCCCGCCCGGAGCCGCTTGGCGATCGCCCGGGCCCGCTCCACGCCGCCGGCGTCGGGCGAGACGACGACCGGATCGAAGAGCCCGCGATTGTCGAGGTAGTCGATCACGACCGGCGCGGCGAAGAGGTGGTCCACCGGGATGTTGAAGAAGGCCTGGATCTGCCCCGCGTGGAGGTCGAGCGCGAGCACGCGCTGCGCGCCGGCGGCGGTGATCAGATCGGCCACGAGCTTGGCCGAGATCGGCACGCGCGGCTGCACCTTCCGGTCCTGTCGGGCGTAGCCGTAGTAGGGCAGCACCGCCGTGATGCGGGCGGCCGAGGCCCGCTTGACGGCGTCCAGCATCACCAGGAGCTCCATCAGGGTGTCGTTCACCGGGGGGCAGGTGGGCTGGACGATGAAGACGTCCGCCCCCCGCACGTTCTCGTCGATCTGGACGAAGACCTCTCCGTCCGAGAACCGCGTCACCTCGGCTTGGCCCAGAGGGATCCCGAGGCAGGCCGCGATCTCCTCCGCGAGCGCGTGGTGCGCGTTCCCCGAGAACAGCTTCAGCTCGTACGGCATGGCTCCTGCCACTCCTTCACGAGGCCCGCCTGACCGGGCCCAGCGCCTCGTCTGGATGGTTGGGGCGGGAGGATTCGAACCTCCGAATACGGGATCCAAAGTCCCGCGCCTTACCACTTGGCCACGCCCCAGGTCGTCCCGGCCCTCTGTCGCCGGTTACCGGACCGGCCCCGGGCCGGGGTACGGCCGCGCACCGTCAGCACCGGGCCCGTCACCGTGCGCGCGACCCAGAGCCGCCACGGCCGCGCCCCGAGCGCGTCCCGGATCCGGAGCGCCGCCGCGATGCGACGGGGCGATGCCGAACACGGTCGGCCCGCTACCGGACATCAGCGCGGCCAGGCAGCCCGCGCCGACGAGCGCCGCCTTGACCTCGCCGAGGCCGGGCCAGAGCCGCGCCGCCGCGCGCTCCAGCCCGTTCGTCACGGTGCCCGCCACTGCGTCCACGCCGCGCCGGAGCGCCGTCACCAGCGCGTCGATCCGCCGCCCGTCGCCGAAGTCGCCGGGCTCGAGCCGTCCGTACACGTCGCGCGTTGCGAGCGGGAAGCCCGGATTCGCGATCACGAGGGACAGGTCCGTGGCCGCCGACACCGGCCGGAGCTTCTCCCCGCGGCCCCACGCCAGCGCGGGACTCCGCCCGAGGAAGAAGGGCACGTCCATCCCGAGCGTCACGGCCAAGGCCCCCAGCCGGCGTCGTCCGAGCCGCCGGCGCCCGCATTGCTCGAGCCCCGCGAGGACGGCCGCCGCGTCCGCGGAGCCCCCGCCGAGCCCCGCCGCTACCGGAATGCGCTTCTCGATCCGGATCCGCGTCCCGGTGGTCGGGCCCGTTTCCTGCCGCACGAGCGCAGCCGCGCGCCAGGCGAGATTGTCGGGCGTCCGCGGGACATCGGGGGCCGCACACTCGAGGGCGATGTCGTTTCCGCTCGCCTCGAGGATCACCCGGTCTGCCAGCTCGATGGCCCACATGACTGAGCGGAGCTCATGGTAGCCATCGGCGCGGCGTCCGAGCACCTCCAGCCCGAGATTGACCTTGGCTCGCGCCCGGACCTCCACCCGTCCACCGGAGAACGCGGAAAACGCTAACACGGCGCAGATTTCCTGTCAATCGAGGCGCTGGACCGGGATGTCCGCCGGCAGCGTCAGACGGAACGCCTCGGGGGGATTCTCGCGGTACTCGATCGATAGATAGCGCACCGCGAGCGCGGACCCCTTCGCCGGGGCCTCCACGCGGACGGCGGCGATCCCGCCGCCCGTGCTCCACTCGAAGTCGGTCGCGAGCCGGTCGCCCTCCCCGGCGGCGCGCTCGAGGAGGAGGCGGGCCGGCCGTCCCTCGGCGGTGACCCAGACTCGGTGGCGGACCCCGTTCTCCACCCAGGTGAGATGCGGAGTGGGCGCGCTCTCCACGACGGCCGCCTGGGGGTCGGCCGGCGTCGGGACGTTACCCACCAGGAGCCGGATCAGCGTGACCGGGGGCAGCGGGACGCCGAGCCATCGCTCGACGGCCTCCGGGGAGGGGCGGGTCGTCTGAGCCCGGCGCTCGAGCACGCGGAAGATCGTGATCTCGTCCGGCCCCGCCGTTGCCACCAGCGCGGGAAGACCGAAGGGCGTGGCGACCTCGACGCGGAGCGCCGTCGGGGCGAGCAGAATCAGCGCCGCCACGCGCTCGCTGCCGCGGCGGTTCTTCGCCGTGAGATCGATCGCCGCGCGCGCGCCCGGGAAGGCCGCCCATTCCGCGGCCCACCGCTGGACGAGCTCCACGGCCCGGCCGGGCGGGATGGCCGCGTCGGTGGGCGGCCCGGGCCGCGTGGTGGCGCAGCCGGCGAGAGCGAGGAGGAGGAGGAGGGCGCCCGCGGCTCGCCACCCGCCGCGGCCTACCCTCCCCGGCACCTTACTTCCGGCCTTCTTGACGCTGGCGGGTCTTCAAGACCTTCTGGCGGACGCTCTCGTTCGTCGGGTCGAGCTCGAGGGATTTCTCCCAGGCCACGAGCGCGGCGGGCTCGTCGCCCGCCTTGAGGTAGGCCTCGCCGAGGTGATCGTAGATCACCGCGTCTTCCTTGCCGCGCGTGAGCTCCACCGCGCGCCGGAGCTCGCGGACGGCGTCGGTGTAGCGGCCCTGCTGGTAGTAGGCCCAGCCGAGGCTGTCGATGTAGTAGCCGTTCTCGGGCTCGAGCTCGAGCGCCTTCTGGATCAGGCGCTGTGCCTCGTCGAGCCGGATGCCCTTCTCGGCGAACATGTAGCCGACGTAGTTGTAGGCCTCCGCGTGCTTGGGATCGAGGACGATCACGCGGCGGAACTCGGCGACGGCCTGGTCGAAGCGCCCCATCTTCTCGAACGCCACGCCCAGCTGGAAGTGCAGGTCCTTGTGCGCCTCGTCGAGCGCGAGCCCTTCCTCGTAGGCCCGCACCGCCTGCTCGTAGCGGGCGGCCCGGTAGTGCGCCATGCCGAGGTAGAGGAAGATCTCCGGGCGGCGCGGGTCGAGGTTGGCGGCCTCGGTCAGGACCCGGACGGCGTCGTCGTAGCGCTTCGCGCGGCTGTGGAGGAACCCGAGCTGAAGCCGCGCGTCCACGTTCTTCGGATCGGAGCGGAGCACCTCGTTCAGCGCCTCGAGGGCCTCGCCCTCGCGGCCGGCGTCGAGGTACGACGAGGCGAGATAGAAGCGGGCGCGCAGGTTCCCCGGCTCGAGGGTCAGGGCCCGCTGGAACGCCTCGATCGCGCGATCGTAGATCTTCTGCTCGTAGAGGACCGCGCCGAGCTTCATCCAGCCGCGGGGATCGTTGGGCGCCTGGTCGGTGAGCCCCTCGAAAGCCTCGCTCGCGTCGGCCAGCTTGCCGAGGCGCACCAGCAGCTCCCCCAGCCGGTCGCGGAGTGCCAGGTTGTCACTGTTCGCGTCGATCGCGTCCCGGTAGACCTTCACCGCTTCCTCGGGCTTCTTCTGCTGCTCGTAGGCGAAGGCGAGCGCGGCCCATGCCCCGTCCTGGTCGGGATCGAGCTCGACCGCCCGCCGGAGGTGCGGGATGGCGTCGTCCCACGCCTCACGCTCGAGCGCGAGCCGCCCGAGGAGGAAATGCGCCCGCGCGTGCTGCGGCTGGACCTTCAGCAGCCGCTCGAGCGCGGCGGAGGCCTGCGCGTAGTCCTTCCGCTCCGCGGCGTAGCGCGCGAGGACCTCGTAGGGCTCCGGGGCCTTCGGGTTCAGCTGGATCGCCTGCTCCAGGGCGGCGACGGCCTCGGTCTCCTTCTTCTGGGCGTGGTAGGCCTCGGCGAGCGTGAGGTGCGCGCTCGCGCGCTTCGGGTCGAGGGCGACCGCCTCCTTGGCCGCCGTGACCGCCTCGGCGTGCGCGCCCTGCCGCTCGAGCCAGCGCGCCATCAGGTGCCAGAGCGACGCGGACTTCGGGTCGCGGTCGATGGCTTTCCGGAGCTCCGTCACGGCCTGCGGCCACTCGGCGGCCTCGGCGTAGTAGTGCGCGCGGACCAGATGGAGGTAGGCGATCGGGTCCGCCGGCCGCTCCATGGCCGCGCGATTCCGCTCGGCGGCCGTGCCGGACTCGGGGGCAACGCCCCCGGTGTTGGGGCTCGCCGCGCACCCGAGGAACAGGAGCGCAACGAGCACGCTGGCGAGTCCGCGCCGTGTCAGCATCATGGACGCACCTCTCCTTCGACCGCCGGCGATGGGCTCCGGGCGGCGCGGGCCGCCAGGTCCGAAGGCGGAGCCAGCCGGAAGTGAATCGCTCGGATCGCGGCGATCTCGCGGCAGCGGGTGAGGAGCCGAGGCTCCTCCAGGGTGAGCCGGTGGAGCCAGCCGGAGCTGTCCACGGCGACCCGGAGCACCCCCTGCTCGACGCCCTCCGCGCGCGATCGCGCGCCGGCGGGCCCCGCGATGATTGACCAGGTTTCGACGAGCCGCGCCTCGGCCAGCCGGTCGCTCAACCCCGGCAGGGTGCCCAGGAGCGCTCCGATGCGGACGGGCTCAGCCACGAGGCGGCTCCCCCTCCGAGGCGAGGTCGAGGTCGGTCCCCAGGCGCCGGATGTCGGCCCCGATGACGGAGGCGGCCGCGAGCGCGATGAGGCCGGCGAAGAACACGAGGACCGGCAGCATCAGCATGGCGGCCTGGAGCGACTGCCGGCGATCGGAGATGAGCCCGACGATGGCCGGCGAGAGCGCCGCGCCGCCCAGGTTGATGATGAAGACGAAGATCGCGACGGCCGTCGCGCGCCGGGCCGGATGCACGACGTTGTGGATCACGGCGTTGACGCTACCGATGTAGAGCACGAGGAACGCGACGGCGAAGAACAGGGCCGGCAGGAACACGGCGCGGTCCTCGGCCAGGATCATCACGATGCCGGCCGGCGCGGCCAGGAGAAAGCCCCCCGCGATAGTGAGGAGGTGCCCGGCGGGGGTCCGACGCGCCAGGAGGTCCCCGACGAACCCGCCCGAGACGACGCCGAGGAAGCCGCCCGCGGCGGACAGCACGCCGAACCAGAAGCTGGCCTCGGCCACCGAGAACTGCTTGACCCGGTGGAGGTAGAGGGGGAGCCAGTGGTTGAACGCGCCGATCGAGAACGCGACCAGCATGCCGACCGCGCAGACCATGACGAAGGTCGGCGTGCGGAACAACCCGACCACGCCCTCGAAGAAGCTGTCGGGCGGCCGGCTTCGATCCGCGCCGGGCAGGCGGTCGTGGGCGCCCCGCGGCGGGTCGCCGAGGCGCCAGGCGAGGAGCGTTAGCGCGATGCTGGGCAGGGCCACCAGCATGAACGCGGCGCGCCAGCCGTAGCGTGAGCCGACGAGCCCGCCCGCCATCACGCCGATCGCGCCTCCGAGCGGGATGGCGGCGTTGAAGAGGGCGTTGACGAAGCCCCGCCGCTCGCGCGGGAAGAGGTCGGAGACCATCGCGCTGGCCGTCGGCCCGTAGGAGGCCTCGCCAATCCCCACCAGGGCGCGGGCGGTGAACAGCTGGCCGTAGGAGCGGGCCAACCCCGACAGAAAGGTCGCCACGCCCCACATCCCGACGCCCACGGCGATCAGGCGATTGCGCGCCACTCTGTCGCCCAAGACGCCGAGCGGGATCGAGCCGGTGAGGTAGAGGATCATGAAGGCGGACGCCAGCCACCCGAGCGCCGTGTCCGAGAGCCGAAGGTCCTGCTGCACGAGCGGGAGGACGCCGGAAATCACCTGCCGATCGATGTAGTTGAAGAGGTTGATCGTGAAGAGAACTCCAAGCGCGTACCGTGCGCGACCCGGTGTGACCGCCGGGACTGCTTCAGCGCTCATGCCATCGCAAGCTCGGCCCATCATCGTATCATCCACGATACCCGCTCACAAGGCGCCGAACGTTGACGCCACTGGGGGGCTGCCGTAGCATGCAGGGCACCATGGCCACGGCGCGACGTGGTGATCTCTTGACCGTGGACGTGACCGACCTGGCGTTCGGGGGCGAGGGGGTCGCGCGGGCCGGCGGCTACGTGGTCTTCATCCCCGGGGGGGTGCCGGGGGACCGCGTCGATGTCCGCCTCACGCAGGTCCGTCCACGGTTCGCGCGGGGCGCGATCGAGCGCCTCGACCGTCCGTCGGATCTGCGCACCGAGCCGCCGTGCCCGTACTTCGGCCGGTGTGGCGGCTGCCGGCTCCAGCACGTGCGCTACGAGGCCCAGCTCGAGTTCAAGCAGCGCCAGGTCGTCGACTGCCTCGCGCGGCTGGGCGGGCTCGGAGACGTGCCGGTGTCCCCGATCCTCGGCGCGCCCGAGATCTACGGCTATCGCAACAAGATGGAGTTCACGTTCGCCGAGGTCGACGGCCAGCCGGTGGTGGGGCTCCACGAGGCGGAGCGCTACGACGCGATCCTGGACGTCGAGCGGTGCCTCCTGCAGTCCGACGGGATGAACGCCGTCCTCGCCGAGGTGCGCGCCTTCGTCCGGGAGCGGCGCTGGAGCGTCTACCGCCAGGAGACCGAGGAGGGGCTCCTCCGGTTCCTGATGCTGCGCGAGGGGCGGCAGACCGGGGACGCGATGGTCAACCTGGTCACCGCCTCCCCCGACGTGGCGACGGCGCGCGCCCTGGCCGACCGCCTCCGCGCGCGGTGCCCGCAGGTGACCTCGATCGTCCTGAACGTCAACCCGAAGAAGGCTGCGGTCGCCGTGGGCGTGGAGGAGCATCCGATCGCCGGCGACGAGACGATCCGGGAGCGGCTCGGCGACCTCGTCTTCTCGATCTCGGCGAACTCCTTCTTCCAGACGAACACGCGGCAGGCGGAGCGCCTGTTCGAGATCGTGGCAGGCTACGCCGGCTTGACCGGGCAGGAGACCGTGCTCGACCTCTACGCGGGTACCGGCGCGATCAGCCTCCTGCTCGCGCGCCGGGCCCGGGCGGTCTACGGCATCGAGCTCGTCCCGGCGGCGATCGACGACGCGGCGCGGAACGCGCGCGAGAACGGGATCACGAACTGCATGTTCCTGCCGGGCGAGGTGCGGCACGTGCTGCCCGACCTCCTCGCCCGCGGGGTCCGGGCCGACCTGGTCGTCGCCGATCCGCCCCGCGCGGGCTTTCACCCGAAGGCCCTCCGAAGTCTCGCCACGCTGGGCGCGCGACGGATCGTGTACGTCTCGTGCAATCCCGGCACCCTCGCGCGGGATCTCGCCACCCTGTGCGGGGCGGGGTACCGGGTGACGGCGGTCCAGCCCGTCGACATGTTCCCGCACACCCCGCACATCGAGGTCGTGGTCCGGCTCGACCGGCCCGCCTAGGGTCGACCGGCGGCATCGCCCGCGGGGCGGCCCGGCGGCGGCGCGGCGGCGAGCCGCGCGCCTTGGGCCCACCGCGCGAGCCCCACCGCCAGCAGTCCGAGCCCGAGGGCGGCGCCGGCCGCGTCGCCGGCCGGGCGGCCGAGCGACACATCGAGGACGGTTCCCAGGACGCCAAGCCCCGCGAGCAGGCCCACCACCCAGGCCGCGACTCGCAGTGTCGCCGCCCGCAACGCGCGCGACTCGGTCCAGGCGGCGAGGGCAATCCAGGCCCCGAGCCCGTCGACCACGACGTCGCTCACGGCCGGCACGCGGCTCGGATCGAGCCCCTGGCGGAGCTCGTCCACGGCGCCGTAGGCCGTGGCCAGTAGGAATGCCGCCGCGGCGGCGCGCGGGGCGGGAGCGAGCGCGCGGTACCAGAGGACGGCGAGAACGCCGAACTCGAGGAGGTGCCCGATCTTCCGGATCGCGAGGTGGACCGCTTCGAAGAGCGACGGGGTGGCCCACGAGCCGAGTTGCCCGAACAGCGAGTACATCCAGTGGCCGGTCCGGCTGCCGGAGAGGAGGCTCGACGAGCCCAGCCCGATGAGGCCCATCCAGAGGATCGGCGGCACGAACCGGGCCGGGCCGCGGCGCGCGGGGGAGCGATCATTGCCCGTCATCGCGATCGCCTCATTCAACCGCGATGCGCGAACGTTGACAACATTCGCGCGCGACTCCTAAGATGACGCCGAGATGGCGGGGCCCGGGGAACCGCGCGTCGACCTCGCCGACCTGATCGACCGCTTGGTCGCCGAATCGGGAGGGGCCGTGACGGCCCTTCGCCGCTTCCCGGCCCGGCCGGCCGAGACGGTCCCGATTCCCGACACGATCGATCCGAATCTCGCCGACGCGCTCCGGGCGCGCGGGGTCGAGGCCCTCTACACGCACCAGGCCCGGACCCTCGACCTCCTCGGCAAGGGCGGCCACTGCGTCGTGGTGACGCCGACCGCCTCCGGCAAGACGCTCTGCTACAACTTGCCGGTCCTCCAGGCCCTCCTGGGCGAGTCCGCGACGCGGGCCCTCTATCTCTTCCCCACGAAGGCCCTCGCGCAGGATCAACTGGCGGAGCTGGAGGAGCTGGCGCGCGCCCTGCCGGCGCTCCGGATCCACACGTACGACGGCGACACGCCGCAGGACGCGCGGCGCGCGGTCCGGGCCCGGGCCAACGTGGTGCTCACGAATCCCGACATGCTCCACTCCGGGGTCCTGCCGCACCACACGAAGTGGCTCGGGCTCTTCCAGAACCTCCGCTACGTCGTCATCGACGAGCTCCACACGTACCGCGGGGTCTTCGGGAGCCACCTCGCGAACGTGCTCCGGCGGCTCCAGCGCATCTGTCGGCACTACGGAGCGAGCCCGCAGTTCATCTGCACCTCGGCCACGATCGCCAACCCCCAGGAGCTGGCGGAGCGTCTCATCGGGGCGCCCGTGGGGCTGGTCGCGGAGAACGGCGCGCCCGCCGGCGAGAAGGTGGTCGTCTTCTACAACCCGCCCGTCGTCAACGCCGAGCTCGGGATCCGGCGCCCGTACCTGAAGGAGGCGAGCCGTCTCGCGACGCCGTTCCTCCGCGCCCGCGTGCCGACGATCGTCTTCACGGGAAGCCGCCTGGCCGAAGAGGTCGTCCTCACCGATCTCAAGGCCGCGGTCGAGCGGGCGCCCGCCTTCACGAACGTCATCCGCGGCTACCGCGGCGGCTACCTGCCGAACCGCCGCCGCGAGGTGGAGCGCGGCCTTCGCGCCGGCGACGTGCTGGGCGTGGTGTCGACGAACGCGCTCGAGCTCGGCATCGACATCGGGCGGCTCGACGTCGCGCTGCTGGCCGGCTATCCCGGGACGGTGGCCTCGACCTGGCAGCAAGCCGGACGGGCCGGCCGGCGGTCCGGGCTCTCGGCGGCGGTGCTGGTGGCCTCCTCGGCCCCGCTCGATCAGTTCATCGTCACGCATCCCGACTACTTCTTCGGGTCTCCGCCCGAGCATGGGCTGATCAATCCCGACAATCCCTACGTCCTGGCGAGCCACCTGAAGTGTGCGGCCTTCGAGCTCCCGTTCGCCGAGGACGAGCCCTTCGGGACCGAGGACGTCGGTCGGTACCTCCGTCTCCTCGAAGAGGAGGGCGTGCTCCACCGGACCGGCGGCCGATACCACTGGACGAGCGAGACGTATCCGGCGGATCACCTCTCGCTCCGAAGCGTGGCGAGCGACAACTTCGTCGTGATCGACTCCACGCACCAGACGCTCGAGCCGGTCGAGTCCGTCCGCCGGCTGACCCGGAAGCGGGAGGTGATCGCCGAGGTCGACTGGCGGAGCGCCTTCGCGATGGTGCATCCGAAGGCGATCTACCTCATCGAGGGGCAGCAGTTCGAGGTGCAGGAGCTGCGCTTCCGGGAGGACGAGGAGAAGGTCGCCTACGTCAAGCGGGTCCAGGTCGACTACTTCACCGATGCGGTGACGGCCAAGGGCGTGTGGGCGCTCGACCGCTTCCAGGCAGGGCCGACGGGGAGCGGGACGGCGGGCCGCATCGAGCAGGGCGAGCTCCTGGTCGCCGAGCAGGTCGTGGGCTTCAAGAAGATCAAGTTCGACACGATGGAGAACGTCGGGGCCGGCGAGGTCGACCTGCCGCAGCAGGAGATGCAGACCTCGGGGCTCTGGCTCACGCTCCGCCCCGAGGTGCTCGCCGGGATCTCGCCGGACCGCGACGCGCTCGTCGACGGCCTCCGGGGCCTGACGTATCTCCTCCACCACCTGGCGCCGCTGTTCCTCATGTGCGACGTGCGGGACCTCGGATCCTGGCTCGGCGATGCCCCGCCCCCGGACCCGGATCGCGAGGCGCCGCGCGGTCCGCGGGTGCTGACCACCGAGCGCACGCGGGCGCGCCTCCTGGCCGCGGAGCGGTTCGAGCCGACGGCCTACCTCTACGACAGTCAACCGGGCGGCGTCGGGCTCACGGAGCGCCTGTTCGAGCTGATCGGCCCGCTCCTCACCCGTGCCCGCGAGACGATCCGGACGTGCTCCTGCCGGTCCGGGTGCCCCTCGTGCGTGGGCCCGGTGAACGAGGTGGGCCGGCGCGCCAAGCCGATGGCGGCCACACTTCTCGACCACCTGATCGGCTAGCCCCGACGGCGTCCCGGCCATGATCCCCTCGTCCTTCTCGGATCCGCGCCCCGCGCCGGCCGGCACTCTCGATCGCGAGCTCGAGCTGGCGCGGCTCCGGGCGCGGCTCCAGCGGCTCGCGGCGCGCCACGCCGCGGAGCGTCCGCCGCCGGCCGACCCGCTCCCGCTCGAGTCCGTCCCCACTCCGCACGGGTCGGCCCTCCGCCGGGTGGAGACGGTGCGCGTGCCGGCGGCGATCGCCGCTGCCGCGCCGCCGAGCCCGGGCACGGTCTTCCTCGACACGGAGACGACGGGCCTGTCGGGCGGGACGGGCACCTACGTGTTCCTCGTCGGCCTCGCGACGTGGACCGCGCCGCGCACGATCACGGTGACCCAGTACTTCCTGGGCGATCTCGGCGCCGAGGCGGCTTTCCTCCATGCGGTGCGGGAGGCAGTGACCGAGGCGCAGGCGCTCGTGACCTTCAACGGGCGCACCTTCGACCTGCCGCTGCTCGAAACGCGCTACCTGCTCTCGCGCGCGGGCTGGTGGGGCGAAGACCTGCCCCACCAGGATCTCTACCCCGTCGCCCGGGCGCTCTGGCGGGGCCGCGCCGCGGATTGCCGGCTCTCGACCCTCGAGGGCGCGCTGCTCGGGATCGATCGGGGGGACGACCTGCCGGGCGCGCTCGTGCCCCAGGTCTACTTCCGCTATCTCCGCACGGGCGATACCCGCCCGCTCCCGCGGATCTTCCGGCACAACCGCTGGGACCTCGTGGCGCTCGCGGGCCTCCACGCGCGGGCCGCCGCGCTGCTCGACGGCCCGGATCCGCGCCACGATCCCGTCGAGTGGATGGGCGCGGGGCGCTGGCTCGAGCGGCGGGCGCCGGACCGGAGCGCGCGCTTCTACGAGGCCGCGCTCCGCGCGGGCCTGCCCGACGGGCTCGAACCCGGGGTGGCCTGGCGGCTCGGCTGGCTCTGGCGGCGGGCGGGGCGGGTCGGCGACGCGCGGACCCTCTGGGCGGAGACGGTGGCGCGCGCCGCGCGCCCGCCGCTGCGGCTCCTGATCGATCTGGCGAAGCTCCACGAGCACCACGCGCGCGACTACGGCGCCGCGCTGGACCTGACGCGGGCCGCCCTTGGGATCGCTGAGGCGTGGGACCTCGCGGAGCGCGGGCTCGTCGAGGCGCTCGAGCGCCGCGCCCACCGCCTGACCCAGCGGCTGGCCCGGGCGCATGGCCCCGGCAGCCGCGCCCGCGCCGCCGGGCTGATCCCGCGGCCCGGCGCTCCGGCCGCCCCTACTTCTCGTCCGCGAGCGGAAACGCCACGACGTGGAGGAGGTTCGCCACGACGCGGACGCGCGTCCCTACGGGGTAGAGCGTTGTCGAGGGCTGGACGGCGTGCACCCGCGCCCCTGACGTCAGGCGCAGCCGGTAGAGGTGCTCGTCCCCGTGGAAGTGCCGCGCCACCACGACGACGTCGCCTTCCGGATGCGGGATGAAGTCGATGTCGTCCGGGCGAATCATGATGTCGACCGCCTGCCCGGGTGCCAGCTCGGGCGGGCGCGGGAGGGTGCCCAGCTCCGAGACGATGCCGTCCTCGGTCACCATCGACCGCAGGAAGTCCGCGGCGCCCACGAACTCGGCGACGAACCGGCTGCCAGGCCGGTGGTAGAGCTCGTACGACGGGGCGACCTGCTCGAGCCGGCCGGCGTTCAGGACGCCGACGCGATCCGCCACCGCGAACGCTTCCTGCTGGTCGTGGGTCACGAAGAGGGCGGTGGTCCGGGTAGCCCGGAGGATCTTGCTGATCTCCTCGCGCATGGCCGCGCGGAGATCGGCGTCGAGATTCGAGAAGGGCTCGTCGAGCAGGATGAGCGCGGGCGCCGGCGCGAGGGCGCGCGCGAGCGCGACGCGCTGCTGCTGGCCTCCCGAGAGCTCGTGCGGGTAACGCCCTTCGAGGCCGACCAGGCCGACCAGCTCGAGGACCTCGCGCACGCGCTGCGCCCGCGTCGCGCGCGGAAGGTGGGCGAGCCCGAACCCCACGTTCGCCTCGACCGGCAGGTGGGGAAACAGGGCGTAGTCCTGGAAGACCACGCCGACGCCCCTGAACTCCGGCGGCATGGCCCATCCGGGTCGCGCGACTTGCTGGCCGCCGATCTCGATCATGCCGGCGTCGGGCGTCTCGAAGCCCGCCACGAGCCGGAGCGTCGTGGTCTTCCCGCAGCCGGAGGGACCGAGGAGCGCCAGGATCTCGCCCGCCGCCACGCTGAGGGAGAGGCCGTCCACGGCGGGCGCGGCATTCCCCGCGTAGCTCTTCGTCACGCCCACCAGCTGGAGCAGGCTCATGTCATGGGGTCCGAGGGCGGGGCGGTGGCCGCCCGCGCGTCGGCGCCGGTCGCCCGCATCGCGAGGAGCACCGGACCGAGCCCGGCCAGGACCAGCGCGAGCGCCGGCACCGCCGCTTCGATCCAGAGCGACTCCGCCGTTCGCCGCCAGGTGACGATGGCGAGGGTCTCGAGGCCGAACGGCCGGAGGAGCAGGGTGGCCGGCAGCTCCTTCATCACGTCGACGAAGACGAGCGTGCCTGCCACCAGGAGGCCGCGGCGCGCGAGCGGCAGATGGATGGCGCGGACCGTGCGGGCGCCGCGCGCGCCGAGGGAGCGCGCGGCCTCGTCGAGGCTCCGCGGGATCCGCGCGAGGCTCGCCTCGACGCTCTGGCTCCCCACGGCCAGGAACCGGACCAGATAGGCGAAGAGGAGGCCCGCCACCGAGCCGGTGAGCAGGAGGCCCGGAACGGCGCCGGTCACGGCCTCGACGCCGGCGGCCAGCGCGCGGTCGAGCCAGGCCAGGGGGAGCAGGACGCCGACCGCGATGACTGCCCCCGGCAAGGCGTAGCCGAGGCCGGCGAAGCGCGTCGCGCCCGTCACGAGCGTCGTGGGCCGGCTCCGGAGCGCGTAGGCGAGGAGCACGGCGACCGCCGTGACCAGGAGCGCCGCGCCGGCCGCGAGCGTCAGGCTCTGGAGCAGGGCGTGGAGGAACCCGTCCGGCACGCTGTCCTGCCCGAGCGCCGCGAGGGCCCAGAGCGAGAGCTGGCCGACGGGCAGCCCGAAGCCGAGGGTGAGCGTGCCCGCGCAGAGCGCGGTCGCGCCCAGCGCCCGGATGCCCGTGAGGGGCAGCCGGGCCGGGGGCCGGGCCAGCCGTCGCCCGTGGGTGAACCGCGCCCGCCCGCGGGAGAGGCGCTCGAGCGCCAGGAGGCCGCCGGCGAGTCCGAGGAGGATCGCCGCGAGCTGAGTCGCCGCCATCCGATCGAACATCCCGTGCCACACGCGGTAAATCGCCTCGGTCAGCGTCCGGAAGCTGAACGTCGAGACGGTCCCGAAATCGGCGAGCGCCTCCATGCAGGCCAGCACGGTCCCGGCGGCGAGCGCGGGCCGCGCCAGGGGCAGCGTGACGCCGAACAGGATCGCGGCTCGCGAGCGCCCGAGGCTGCGAGCGGTCTCGAGGAACTCCGGCGCCTGCTCGGCGAGCGCCACGCGGGCCAGGGTGTACACGTAGGGGTAGTAGACCAGCGTCATCATGAGCGCGACGCCCCAGCCCGAGCGGAGATCGGGGAGGCGCGCGCCGGGGCCGAGCCAGCCGCGGAGGGCGGTCTGGATCGGGCCCGCGTACTCGAACAGGCCCAGGAAGACGAAGCCGATGACGTAGGCGGGGAGGGCGAGCGGCAAGACCAGGGCCCACTCGAACAGCCGGCGTCCCGGGAACTCGCAGGTGACCACGAGCCACGCCAGCGTCGTCCCGAGGACGAGGACGCCGAGGCCGACTGCCGTGACCAGCCCCAGGGTGTTGAGGAGCAGCTCCGGCAGCTGGGTCCGCGCGAGGTGCGCCCAGAGCGCCCATTCGGGGCGCGCGAGCGACGATAGCACGGTGAGGATCGGCAGACCGACGAGGGCGGCGGCGAGGAGCGCCACGCCGGACCACGGCCACGAGCGCCGGGGCCCCGGGAGGATCATCCCGACGACCCCGGACGCTCGCGTCACAAGAGGGGCTAGCGGTACCCGGCGCGGTCCGCGAGCTTGGTCGCTGCGGCCTGGAACTCGCCGGCGGCGGCCACGTTGATGTCGTCCATCTTGAAGGTGCCCCACTGGACCAGGAGCGGCGCCGGCGCCACCTGGGGATTGGCGGGATACTCGAAGCTCGCCTCGGCCCACACCGCCTGCGCCTCGGGCGTCGAGAGGAACTCGAGGAACTTGATGGCCTCCGCCCGGTGCTTGCTGTGGGCGATCACGCCGGCGCCGGAGATGTTCACGTGCACGCCGGGCCCGGCCTGATCGGGCCAGAAGGGACGCACCGGGAGGCTGGGATCCTTCGCGAGGGCCCGCCCGAGGTAGTAGGTGTTCGTGACCCCGACGTCGCACTGCCCGGCGGCGATCGCCTCGAGGATCTTCGCGTCGCCGTTGATGAGCGTCGGCTGGTTCGCGACCCAGCCGCGGATGATCTCCTCCGTCCGGGGCTCGCCGTAGCGCTTGATCATGGTGGCGAGCAGGGACTGATTGTAGATGTGGGTCGAGTTGCGGAGGCAGAGACGGCCCTTCCACTTCGGGTCGCCGAGGGCCGCGTAGGTCGAGAGCTCCTCGGGCTTGACGCGGGTCGTGTTGTACATGATGGTGCGGGCCCGGACGGCAAGCGCGACCCATCGGCCCTGCGGGTCGCGGAGGTGGGCCGGGATGTTGCGGTCCAGCTCCGGCGAGTCGACGGGCGCCAGGTACCCCGCCCGCGCCGCGTTCCAGAGGTTGCCGGCGTCGACCGTGACCAGCAGATCCGCGGGCGTCCGGTCGCCCTCGGCCTTGAGCCGCTCGAAGAGCTCCGCGTCGCTCGCGTGAAAGACCTTGAGGGTGATGCCGGTCTTCTTGGTGAATGCCTCGAAGGCGGGCTCTTTCGGGTAGTGGCGCGACGAGTAGAGCAGCAGCTCGGTGGCGGCCGCGGGCGCGACGGGACCGGCCACGCTGAGGGCGACGGCCAGCGCCAGACCTGTACCGAGGATTCGAATCCCCGTGCGTCGGTGCATGTGATCCTCCTGGATGCGTCGAGAGCCTCGGGTGCCCGGGCGGGCTCCCGGGGCGATCACCGTCGGCGTGCGGTTGCGTCCCGGCGGGCCACGTGGCTATAATCCCGACAGCCGAGACCGTGGAGATTAGGTACCCCTAATATGCCGAGTGTGTCAAGCCGAAAAACCAAAGCCTCCGGGCCCCGCGCGCGGAGCGGGACGACCGCCTCGATCGAGGACTACCTCGAGGGGATCTACGACCTGACCGGCAGCGGCGGCCCCGTGATCGGGGCGCGGCTGGCCCGCCACCTCAAGGTCTCGCCCCCGGCGGTCACCGAAGCGCTCCAGCGGATGACCCGGGACGGCTATCTCCGCATCGGGCCGGGCAAGCAGATCGTCCTCACCAAGCGGGGCCGAGCCCTGGCCGAGATCATGGCGCGCCGGCACCGCCTGCTCGAGCGCTGGCTGACGGACATCCTCGGCCTGGACTGGATGGACGCGCACGAGGAGGCCCACCGGCTGGAGCATGCGCTCTCGCCCCGGGTCGAGGATCGGCTGGCGACGATGCTCGGCATGCCCAGCACGTGCCCGCACGGCAACCCGATCCCGGGAATGGCGCCGCGGCCGGGGACGCATCCGTTCCCGCTCGACCAGGCCAAGGAGGGGGCGACGGTCACCGTCGAGCGGATCACCGAGGAGGCGGAGGCGGACCGGAAGCTCCTCGAGCATCTCTGGCGGAACGGGGTCCGCCCCGACACGCGCCTCACGGTGCAGGAGATCGCCCCCTGGGCGGGGACGATCACGACCGTGACGGACGGCCGCACCGTGGTGCTGGGCCTCGCAGCCGCCGCGAAGATCTGGGTCTACAAGCCGAAGTAGCCTCGGTCCACGCCGGCCCGCCCGGGCCGGCCGATCCTGCCTGACCGGGATGCCTGATTTAACTAGCTGAAATACAAGCCGGAACGGCCTGACTCCGCGGGGGTCACGTCGCAGCGAGCCCCGGGGGTTGACCGAGGCCGAGCCGCCTGCTATGTTGGCACTCGCTTGAGATGAGTGCTAACGGTACTCATTAACATCCCGGCGCATGCCGGTTCGGACAACCCCAGGTCACGCACCAGCTCAGAAGGAGGCACAGCCCATGCCGACCGCTACCAAGGTCAAGCTTCGCCCGCTCCACGACCGCATCCTCGTCAAGCGCCTCGAGGAGACGGAGGAACAGCACGGCAGCATCATCATCCCCGACACCGCGAAGGAGAAGCCCCAGGAGGGCAAGGTCATCGCCGTGGGCAACGGGAAGGTGACCGACGAGGGCAAGAAGCTCCCCCTCGACGTCAAGGCCGGCGACCGCATCCTGTTCGGCAAGTACTCCGGCAGCGAGGTCAAGATCGACGGCGACGAGTACCTCATCCTGCGGGAAGAGGACGTCCTCGGGATCCTCGACTAGCCCGATCCTTTCCAGCAACCCGACGAGAAGCCGAGAACTCAAGGAGGAATCATCGATGCCCAAGCAGCTCCTGTTCGAGGGTGAGGCGCGCGCGGCGCTCCTCCGCGGAGTCAACATCATGGCGGAGGCCGTCAAGGCCACGCTCGGCCCGAAGGGCCGCAACGTCGTCATCGACAAGAAGTTCGGCAGCCCGACCATCACGAAGGACGGCGTGACCGTCGCGAAAGAGGTCGAGCTCAAGGATCCCTACGAGGACATGGGCGCCCAGATGATCAAGGAGGTCGCGTCCAAGACCTCCGACGTCGCGGGTGACGGGACCACGACCGCGACGGTCCTGGCCCAGGCCGATCTTCCGCGAGGGCCTGAAGAACGTGACCGCCGGCGCGAACCCGATGGGGCTCAAGCGCGGCATCGAGCAGGCGGTCGAGAAGGTCGTCGAAGAGCTCAAGAAGATGTCCAAGACGACCAAGGACAAGAAGGAAATCGCCCAGGTCGCGAGCATCGCCGCCAACAACGACAAGACCATCGGCAACCTCATCGCGGAGGCCATGGAGAAGGTCGGCAAGGACGGCGTCATCACGGTCGAGGAAGCCAAGGCGATGGAGACGACCCTCGAGGTCGTCGAGGGGATGCAGTTCGACCGCGGCTACCTTTCGCCGTACTTCGTGACCGATCCGGAGCGGATGGAGACCGTCCTCGACGACGCGCTCATCCTCATCCACGAGAAGAAGATCAGCGTGATGAAGGACATGCTCCCGCTGCTCGAGCAGGTCGCGCGCTCCGGGAAGCCGTTCCTGATCATCGCCGAGGAAGTCGAGGGCGAGGCGCTCGCCACCCTCGTCGTGAACAAGCTCCGGGGCACGCTCTCCTGCTCCGCCGTGAAGGCTCCGGGCTTCGGCGATCGCCGCAAGGCCATGCTGCAGGACATCGCCACCCTGACCGGTGGCAAGGCGATCACCGAGGATCTCGGGATCAAGCTCGAGAACATCAAGCTCGAGGACCTCGGCCGCGCCAAGAAGGTGGTCGTGGACAAGGACAACACCACGATCATCGAGGGCGCCGGCTCCTCCAAGGAGATCGAGGGCCGCATCAAGCAGATCCGGGCGCAGATCGAGGAGACCACCTCGGACTACGACCGGGAGAAGCTCCAGGAGCGGCTGGCCAAGCTGGCCGGCGGCGTGGCGGTGATCAAGGTCGGCGCCGCGACCGAGACCGAGATGAAGGAAAAGAAGGCGCGGGTCGAGGATGCGCTGAACGCGACCCGGGCGGCCGTCGAGGAGGGCGTCGTGCCGGGCGGCGGCGTGGCCCTGCTTCGCGCGGCGAAGGCGCTCGACTCCTACAAGCTCCAGGGCGACGAGGGGACGGGTGTCCAGATCGTGCGGCGCGCGCTGGAGGAGCCGATTCGCCAGATCGTCGCCAACGCCGGGCTCGAGGGCTCGGTGGTGGTGGAGAAGGTGAAGAGCGCGACCAGCGTCTCGCAGGGCTTCGACGCCGAGAGGAACGAGTACGTCGACATGATGCAGGCGGGCATCCTGGACCCGACCAAGGTGGAGCGGATCGCGCTGCAGAACGCGGCGTCGATCGCCTCGCTCCTCCTGACCACCGAGGCGCTCATCACGGACATCCCCGAGGATGACAAGAAGGCGGGCGCGCCGCCGATGCCCCACGGGGGCGACTTCTAAGCCGAGACCGTCGACCGGGAGGGCGCGAGCCCTCCCGGTCCGCTGTCGTCCGACCCGCCGGCCTCCGGGTGATCGCCCGGAGGCCGGCGCTCTTCCCGGCTCGGCCTCCTGCGATCGCCGGCGGGCGCACGGGCGGTCGCTTGCACCTCCGCCGAGGCCGCTGGTATCCTAAAGCGCTCTTGACCCCGCTCCGGCCGTTGCTGTCGGGGCTTTGAAGGAGGTGATGCGGTTATGCGGACGTACGACATGTTGCTGATCGTGGATCCCCGGCTGACGGATGAAGAGGTCGCGCATCTCAGCACGCGCCTGCAGGAGTCGCTGGTGGCGCTGGGCGGCGAGGTGATCAGTTCCGAGGACTGGGGCCGTCGTCGCCTGGTCTTCGAGCTCCGCAAGCAGCGGGAAGGGCACTACCTCCTGGTCCAGGTGCGGGCGAACCCCGCGTCGGTCCGCGAATACGAGCGGCAGCTGAAGCTCAACGAGTCGGTCCTGCGCTTTCTGACGACGCGCGTCGTCGAAGGGCGGCGGAAGCTGGCGCCGGTCGGCGCGGCTGCGGCAGCGCCTCCAGGGCCGGTGACCCCGGCGACGAGCGAGGTCGGTTGATGGCGAGCCTGAACAAGGTCCTCCTGATCGGGAACCTCACCCGGGCGCCCGAGTTGCGGTACACCCCGAGCGGGACGGCCGTGTCCGATCTCCGGCTCGCGGTCAACCGGGCGTACACGACCCAGGGCGGTGACAAGCGGGAGGAGACGTGCTTCCTCACCGTGGTCGTGTGGGGCAAGCAGGCCGAGAGCGCCGCGCAGTACCTCGACAAGGGCAGCCCGGTCATGGTCGAGGGGCGGCTCCAGACCCGGGACTGGGAGACGAAGGACGGGCAGAAGCGGAACGTCGTCGAGGTCGTGGCCGAGCGGCTGCAGTTTCTCGGCCGGGGCCGAGGCGGCGGCGGCGGCGCGGCGCCGGCCGACGCCGAGCCAGTCGAGGAGGCCGCGGGCGGCACGGACGACGTGCCCTTCTGAGTGTCCGCGGAGCATGGCGCTCCGCATGCCGGCGGTGAGGCGAACAACGAGGAGGCGAACAGGTGGTCAAGCCCGTGAAGCGGCGTCGGTTCGGCCGACGCAAGGTGTGCAAGTTCTGCGTCGACAAGATCCTGGCGGTCGACTACCGTGACGTCAAGCGCCTCCGCTCCTTCATGACGGAGCGCGGCAAGATCATCCCGCGCCGCATCTCCGGGAATTGCGCGCGTCATCAGCGCCAGCTCACCGGCGCCCTCAAGCGTCTCCGCACGGTCGCCCTCATCCCGTACGTCGCCGAATAGGATCCGCGGATGGGCGCAAGCCCGGATGCGCGACGGGCAGTCCTGCTAGGGGCGGGACTGGGCCTCGGGCTCGCGGGCCTCGAGATGGTGTCCTCGTGGGGCTGGTGGGGCGGGCTCGCGGCGATCGTCGCCGGCCTGGTCCCCGTCGCGCTCGCCCTGGCGCTCGGCGGGCCGGTGGCCGCCGCGGTGGCGGGCGCCGTCGCGATGCTGGCCGTGGCGGCGCTTCGTGGCGGTCCCGCGCTCCTGGTCCTGGGGCTCAAGTACGTGTTGCCCGGCGCGGCCCTCGGCCTCGGACTCGTCCGGAGCCTGCCGGTCGCCGTCACGACCCTCATCACCGCCCTGGCGAGTCTCGCGGGCGTGGTGGCCCTGCTGTGGCTCCTGAGCCCGCCGGGCATGGGGCCGCTCGCGTACCTCGAGGGGCAGGTCGCCGCTCACACGACGGAGTTCGGGCAGTGGCCGGCGTGGCTCGGGGCGGCCGGCCCGGATGCGACGGAGGCGGCGCGGTTCGTCGCGGCCACGCTCCGGGTGGCGGCTCCCGGCATGCTGGGGCTCGTCGTCTTCGCGGGCGCCGTCGCCAACTACGCCCTCGCGCGGCTGTGCCTGCGGCGCCGGTTCGGATTCCGTCCCTTCGCGCAGGAGGCCGTTCCCGACCACCTGGTCTGGGGCGCCATCGGCGCGGGCATGCTCCTCGCCTCCCGCCACGAGCGGCTGGAAGCCGCCGGGCTGAACCTGCTCCTCGTGCTGATGCCGCTCTACGTGATCCAGGGGCTGGCGGTGTTCCGCCACTTCTTCCAGCGGATCGGACTCCCGCGCCTCCTCCAGGTCGTGAGCTTCGGCCTCCTCGCGATGCAGCCGCTCTTGCTGGTGGCGGTGTCGTGCGTCGGCCTGTCCGACCTCTGGATCGACTTCCGCAAGATTCGTCAGGCGCCGACCGCCGCGTCCGGATGACGCGGCCGCCGTTCGAGGCGCCGTAGGAGACCAGCGATGAAGGTGATCCTGATGACCGACGTGCCCGCGCTCGGGCACCGGGGTGAGACGCGGGACGTTGCCAACGGCTACGCCCGGAACTTCCTGCTGCCCCGCAAGCTGGCGGTCGAGGCGACGCCCGCCAACCTGAAGAACGTCGAGCACCTCAAGCGGCAGCGCACCAAGGAAGACCACCGGGCGCTGGAGGCGGCGAAGGCCACCGCGGCCCGCATCGAGGTCCTGACGCTGAGCGTGACCGCGCGCGCGTCGGAGGACGGGCGGCTCTACGGCTCGGTGTCGGCGCAGGACGTCCTGGAGTTCCTCGAGAAGAACCAGGTGCCGGTCGAGAAGCGGCGGATCCAGCTCGACGACCCGATCAAGGCCGTCGGGGACTACCAGGTCCCGATCCGGCTGCTCGGAGACGTGACGGCGTCGCTGACGGTCTCGGTCGCGGCCGAGTAGCCCGCCCCGCGCCGTCGTCGGGATGGCCACCACCATCGAGCTCGCCGGCAAGGTTCCGCCGCAGAGCCTCGAGGCCGAGCGCGCGGTGCTCGGCGCGATCCTGCTCGAGCCGAACCTCCTCCCGCGCGCCGTCGAGGTCCTCACCCCCGAGGAGTTCTACAAGGAAGCCCACCGGAAGATCTTCGCGGCGATGATCCAGCTCTTCGAGCGCGGCGAGGCGCCCGACACCATCATGGTGGCCGAGACGCTGCGGCGCGACGGCGTGTTCGAGGAGGTCGGAGGCCACACCCTGCTCGCGACGCTCCAGGAGGAGGGCACGGTCGCCACGCAGTTCGCGGCGTATACCGCGATCGTGCGCGAGAAGGCGCTGCTCCGGGAGATGATCCGCGTCGCCCGCGAGATCGTCGAGGAGGGGTACGAGGAGAACGACGACGTGCAGGGTCTCCTGGACCGCGCCGAGCAGATGCTCTTCCGCATCTCGCAGCGCCGGTTCCAGCGGAGCGCGTTCCCCGTGCGGGAAATCCTCGATGCGGCCATCAAGCACATCGAGATGCTCTACCACCGCAAGGAGGACATCACCGGGCTGGCCACGGGATTCAATGACCTGGACAAGATGACGTCGGGGCTCCAGCGGTCGGACTTCGTCATCATCGCGGGCCGCCCCTCCACCGGGAAGACGGCGTTCGCGCTCAACATCGCTGCCCATGCGGCCGTCGAGCTCCACCGGCCCGCCCTGATCTTCAGCCTCGAGATGTCCAAGGAGCAGCTGGTGCAGCGCTTGATCTGCGCCGAGGCCCGAGTGGACTCTCGCAACGTGCGCTCGGGTTTCATGCAGCAGGGGGAGTGGAGTCGCATCGTCAATGCGGCAGGCCGCCTCCACGAGGCCCCCCTGTTCATCGACGACACCGCCAACCTCTCGGTGCTGGAGGCCCGCGCCAAGGCCCGGCGCATCATGGCGGAGCACCGGCTCGAGCTGGTGGTCATCGACTACCTGCAGCTGATGCAGGGGCGGTGGCGGGCGGAGAACCGCCAGCAGGAGATCTCGGAGATCTCGCGGTCGCTCAAGGCCCTCGCCAAGGAGCTCAACGTCCCCGTGGTGGCGCTGTCCCAGCTGTCCCGGGCGGTGGAGGCCCGCGGCGAGGGACTGCCGCGCCTCTCGGACCTGCGGGAGTCGGGCGCCCTCGAGCAGGACGCGGACCTCATCATGTTCCTGGCCCGGAAAGAGAACGCCCCGGACGTCGAGGCGGGGACGACCGACCTCGTGATCGGCAAGCACCGGAACGGGCCCACCGGGCGGCTCGAGCTCGTCTTCCACGCGGAGTACACGCGGTTCGACAATCTCGCCTCGCCGGCCCGGCGCGAGCGGTTCTGACCCGGCCCACGTGACCGGCGACCGGTGGTGAGGGCGGGCGGCCGGAGCGCCGCCCTCCTCGCCTGATCCATGTCCGTCCAGCGCCTGAAGCGGGTCCTCGTCGGCCGCCCGATCCCGACCAGCCTCGACCAGCACGAGCGGCTCAGCCGCGTCACCGGCCTCGCGGTGTTCGCCTCGGACGCCCTCTCGTCCGTGGCCTACGCCACCGAGGCCATCCTGCTCGTCCTGGTGGCCGCCGGCACCGCGGCGCTCGGGGCCTCGCTGCCGATCGCGATCGCGATCGCCATCCTCGTCGCGATCGTGGTCACCTCGTTCCGCCAGTCGATCCGCGCGTACCCCAAGGGCGGCGGCGCGTACGTGGTGACCCGCGAGAACCTCGGGCGCTATCCGAGCCTCGTGGCGGGGTCCGCCCTCCTCATCGACTACGTGCTCACCGTCGCGGTCAGCACGGCCGCGGGGATCGACGCGATCACCTCCGCCATCCCGCCGCTCTACCCGCAACCGGGTCGTCCTCTGCATCGCCGGCGTCGTCGCCATCGCGGTGGTCAACCTCCGCGGCATCCGGGAGGCCGGACGGCTCTTCGCGGGGCCGACCTACCTCTTCGTCGGCGCGTACCTGGTCATGATCGGCTGGGGATTCGTGCAGTGGCTCGGGGGCGACGTGGGGGCGGCCGCGGCGGCGGCCGGGGGACCGCCCCGGAGCATGGAGGCGCTCACCCTGTTCCTCGCGCTGCGGGCCTTCGCGTCCGGGTGCGCCGCGCTCACCGGGATCGAGGCCGTCTCCGACGGCGTCCCGGCCTTCCGGACGCCGGAAGCGCAGAACGCCCGCCAGGTGCTGGCGGCCCTCGGCCTGATCCTGATCGTCCTGTTCGTGGGCATCACGTTCCTCGTGTACGTCTTCCACGTGGTGCCGGTCGCGGGGGAGACCACGAACTCCCAGCTGGCGCGCATGGTCTTCGGGCAGTCGCCCCTCTACTACCTGGTGCAGGGCGTCACCGCCTTGATCCTGGTGCTGGCGGCGAACACGAGCTTCGCGGACTTCCCGCGGGTCGCCTCGTTCCTGGCGCGGGACGGCTTCGTGCCGCGACAGTTCGCGAACCGCGGGGACCGGCTCGCGTACTCGAACGGCATCCTCATCCTCACGGTGCTCAGCGTGAGCCTGCTGGTCGTGTTCCACGGCGACACCCACGCCCTCATCCCGCTCTACGCCGTCGGCGTGTTCCTGTCGTTCACGCTCAAGCAAGCCAGCATGGTCCGGTACTGGCTGCGCCGGCGCCGCCAGCCGGGCTGGATGTCGGGCGTCACGGTCCAGAGCATCGGGGCCGCCGCCACCGGGCTCGTCATGGTGATCATCGCGGTGACGAAGTTCACGCACGGCGCGTGGATCGTGGTCGTGCTGATCCCGACCCTGGTGGTCGCCTTCGTGACCGTGCGCCGCCACTACGACCAGGTGGCGCGGCAGCTCTCGATCGACGGCGCCGACACCGAGCCGCCGCTGACCGCGCACAGCGTGCTGGTGCTGGTGGGCGACGTGCATCGAGGCGTGCTGCGCGCGATGCGGTACGCGCGAGCGCTGTCGGAGGACGCGCGCGGCGTGTACGTGGAGATCACGCCGGAGCAGACGCGGCGGGTGGAGGAGCGCTGGGGCCGGTTCGCGAGCGGCATGCCGCTCGTGGTCCTCCGGTCCCCGTACCGCTCGGTGGCGGGGCCCCTCCTCGAGTACCTCGATCACCTCCAGCGCCAGGCGCCGGAGCAGTTCATCACGATCATCCTGCCGGAGTTCATCCCGGCCCGCTGGTGGCAGCACCTGCTCCACAACCAGACGGCGCTGCTGATCAAGGGCGCCTTGCTGTTCCGGAAGGGCATCGTCGTGACCAACGTGCCCTACCACCTGGCCCAGTAGGGGTCGCCGTGTCCGTCCAGAACGTCAAGCGCATCCTTCTGGGCACGCCCATCCCGACCGCGCACGCCGCCCACGAGCGGCTCGGGCCCTTGACCGGCCTCGCGATCTTCGCGTCCGACGCCCTGTCGTCCGTCGCCTACGCGACCGAGGAGATCCTGCTGATCCTCGTGCTGGCGGGCTCGGCCGCGCTCGAGCTCTCGTTCCCGATCGCAATCGCGATCGCCGTCCTCATCGCGATCGTGGTGAGCTCCTACCGGCAGACGATCCTGGCGTACCCGCAGGGGGGCGGCTCGTACGTCGTCACCCGCGAGAACCTCGGCCGGTATCCGAGCCTCGTCGCCGGCGCGGCGCTGCTGGTCGACTACGTGCTCACCGTCGCGGTGAGCGTCGCGGCCGGCATCGCGGCGATCACCTCGGCGATCCGGCCGCTCTATCCCTACCGGGTCACGCTCTGCGTCCTGGGCGTGGCCCTCATCGCCGTCGGGAACCTCCGCGGCGTGCGCGAGTCCGGTCGGCTCTTCGCGCTGCCCACCTACCTGTTCCTCGGCGCCTACTTCCTCTTGATCGGCTGGGGCGGGCTCCAGTGGCTCCGGGGTACGGCGAACGCCCTGGTGCCGCCGGTGCCCGCGCAGGGCGCCGAGGCGCTGACGGCCTTCCTGGCCCTCCGCGCCTTCTCGTCCGGGTGCGCCGCGATGACCGGGATCGAGGCCGTCTCCGACGGCGTGCCGGCGTTCCGGCCGCCCGAGGCGCGGACCGCCCGCCGCGTGCTCCTGGCGCTGGGCGGCATCCTCGTCGTGCTCTTCCTCGGCATCTCCGCGCTGACGCACGCCTTCGGCGTCGTGCCGGCGGAAGGGGAGACGGTGAACTCGCAGCTCGCCCGGCTGGTCTTCGGCGAGTCGCCGCTCTACTACTTCATCCAGGGCGTGACGATGCTGATCCTGATCCTGGCGGCCAACACGAGCTTCGCGGACTTTCCCCGCCTGGCGTCGTTCCTGGCGCGCGACCGGTTCATCCCGCGGCAGTTCGCCAACCGGGGCGACCGCCTCGCGTTCTCGAACGGGATCATCATCCTCGCGTTCCTCTCGATCGGGCTGCTCGCGATCTTCCGGGGCGACACGCATGCGCTGATCCCGCTCTACGCGCTGGGCGTGTTCGTCTCGTTCACGCTCTCGCAGGCCAGCATGGTGCGCTACTGGTTCCGGCACCGTCGCCCCCGCTGGCCGGTCCGCGCCGCGCTCAACGGGACCGGCGCGCTCGCCACCGGCGTGGTCGCGGTGATCATCGGGCTCACCAAGTTCACCCACGGGGCGTGGATCGTCGTGGTGCTGATCCCCTGCATGATCGCGCTGTTCCTCACCATCCGCCGGCACTACGACGACGTCGCGGGTCAGCTGTCGGTGGAAGGCGTCGAGCGCGCCGCGCCGCGCCGCCGGGGCACGCCGTGCTCGTGCTGGTGGGGGACGTGCACCGCGGCACGCTGCTGGCCCTCGAGTACGCCCAGGCCCTGTCCCCGACGGCGCGGGGCGTGTACGTGGAGGTGGACACGGAGCAGACGCGCCGCTTCGAGGAGCGCTGGGCCAAGTACGCGGAGGGCATGCCGCTGGTCGTGCTCCGCTCGCCCTACCGTTCCGTGACGGGCCCGCTCCTGGACTACCTGGACCTGCTCAAGCGCCAGGCGCCGCGCGAGATGGTCACGATCGTGCTGCCCGAGTTCGTGCCCGCCCGGTGGTGGCAGCACCTGCTCCACAACCAGACGGCGCTCCTCATCAAGGGGGCCCTCCTGTTCCGCAAGGGCGTCGTGGTGACCAACGTGCCCTACCACCTGCACTAGCGGGCGCGCCGCCGCGCCGGTGGTCGCGTTCTCATTTCCGCGAAGGATGCGCCCGGTGCGGGATGTCGCGTCGCGCCCGCTGTGCTACACTGCGTTTCCGCCGAGCGCCCGCGCGCAACTCTTGGCGGCACGACCTTCGCGACGAGAACAATGCAGGCGCCTTCACGGAACCGACGAGCTGTTCTGGCGTTTCGCCCGCGGCCCCCGCTCGACGCGCGCCAGACGCTCGCGCGCTACGGCCGCTGGGGCCCCGATCCCGCGAGCCCCTACCACGACGGCACCCTGTACCGGGTCGCCCGCCTGGGGGAGCGGCTGATGCCGTTCCGGTTGAGCGTCGTCGGACCGGCGACCCGGCCGCGCGCGACGCGTGAGCTTCGCCGGGCCCGACACGCCGGCGGTCCGGCTCGCGCTGCGGCAGCAGGCCGCGCAGCTCCTCGGCGAGGCGTGGGACCTGTCCGGCTTCTACGCGGCCGCCGCCGCGGACCCGGTGCTGGCCCCGTTCGTCCGGCCGGCCGGCGCGTTCTTCGGCCTCCGCCCGACGCTCGTGCCGGATCCCTTCGAGATGCTGATCGGCTCGATCAGCGCCCAGCAGGTGAACCTCGCCTTCGCCTTTGCCACGCGGGCCCGGCTGGTGCGCCGCTACGGCACCCCGGTGGAGTTCGAGGGCACGACCGTCCACGCGTTCCCCGCGCCCGCCGCGCTGGCGGACGCGCCGCCGAGCGAGCTGCGGGCCATGCAGTTCTCGGAGCGCAAGGCCGAATACATCGTGGGGCTCGCGCGGGAGCTCGCGACGGGGCGGCTCGACCTCGCGGCCCTCGCCGCCGCGCCGGACGAGGCGGTCATCGCCCGCCTGACGGAGATCCGCGGCCTGGGCCGGTGGTCCGCCGAGTGGTTCCTGGCCCGCGGGCTGGGACGGCCCGATGTGTGCCCGGCGGACGACCTCGGGGTGCGGCGGGCCGTCGAGGCTCTGTGCTTCCGGGGCCGAGAGCGTGACGGCGCCGCCGTGCGGCGGCGCGCGCGCGTCTGGCGGCCGTACCGGAGCCTCGCGACCCACTACCTTCTCGCCGCGCACGCCGCGCAGCGCCAGGTCCCCGAGGCCGGCGCCGGCCGCGCGGGGCGCCTGAGCGGAGGCCCACCATGGCGCGCTCTCTCCTGCCGCTGGTCGGCGCCGACCCGAACCGCCCGAGCGCGGTCTCCCTCGTCGGCCGCTACGCGCTCGGGGTGACGTGGCAGGACGGGCACGGCAGCATCTATCCGTTCGAGCTCCTGCGCGCTCGCGTGCCCGTGCGGGGCGTGTCCGCCGGTCCCGGCGGCCTGGCCGACCGAGATCCGCCGGGAGGAAGGCGCGCTTCGCGTGACGTGGCAGGACGGGCACGAGTCCATGCTCCCGTACGGCGCGCTCCGGGGCCGGTGCCCGTGCGCCCAGTGCACCACGGCGGGGCGAGGGACCGGCGCATGAGCGCCCCGCCGCCGCGCCGAGGTCTCATCGTCTCGGGGGTGATGCTGGGGCTCTTCCTCGGCGCGATGGAATCGACCGCCGTCGCGACGGCGATGCCGACCGTGATCGCGAGCCTGGGCGGCCTCGCCATCTACTCCTGGGTCTTCTCGGGCTACATCCTCGCCGCCACCATCTCGATGCCGCTCTGGGGGCGGTTCGCGGACCTCTACGGGCGCCGGAGCGTGTACCTCACGGGGCTGGCGATCTTCCTGGTCGGCTCGGTGCTCTCGGGCCTCTCGACGTCGATGGCGATGCTGATCGCGTGCCGGACGCTCCAGGGGCTCGGCGGCGGCGCGCTCATCCCGCTGGGCATGACGATCATCGCGGACCTCTACGGCCTCGAGCAGCGCGCCCGCATGCAGGGCTACTTCTCGGCGACGTGGGGGCTCGCGTCGATCGTCGGGCCCGCTCATCGGCGGCTTCCTGACCGATCGGCTGTCCTGGCACTGGGTGTTCTTCGTGAACGTGCCCTTCGGGCTGCTCGCCGGCGCCGTCCTCGGGGTGGCCCTCGCCGGGACGGACCGGCCGCGGAGCCGCGTGAAGGTCGACTTCCGCGGCGCCGCGCTGCTCACCGCCGGCATGGCGGGCCTCCTCGCCGCGCTGGTGGAAGGCGGCCGGGCGGGACGCTTCGGGCTCGGTCACGCCGCGCTGGCCGCGCTCTCGGTCGGCGCTGCTCGTCGAGTTCGCCCGCTGGGAACGCCACGCCCCGGAGCCCCTCCTGCCGCTCCGGCTGTTCGCCAACCGCATGTTCCGCGCGGCGGCCGTCTCCGGGTTCCTGGCGGGCATGGCGATGTTCGGCACCATCTCCTTCATCCCCCTCTTCGTCCAGGGCGTGCTCGGCGGCACCGCGACGGAGGCGGGAACAGCGCTGACCCCATTCGTGCTCGGGTGGGTGACCTTCTCCGTGGTCTCGGCGCGACTCCTGCTCCGTGTCGGCTACCGCTGGCCGGTCGTCGGCGGGATGCTGTGCCTGGCGATGGCCTTCCTCCTCATGAGCCACATGGGGCTCAGCACGACCCAAGCCGTCACGTGCGCGGAACATGCTGCTGGCCGGCATGGGGATGGGGCTCATCATGGTGCCGCTCCTCCTGGCGGTGCAGAATGCGGTGCCCAGGACGGACCTCGGCGCGGCGACCTCGGCGACCACCTTCTTCCGGTCGATCGGGGGTGCTGTCGGTGTGGCCGTGATGGGCGCCGTGCTGTCCGCCGAGCTCGGCCGGGAGCTTCGCACCGTCCTGGGAGGGCTCGAGGGCGCCGCTCGCACCCAGCTCGAGGCGCTGATCGCGCACCCGGACGCGCTGATCGAGCCGACCCTCCGGAGTGCGCTCCCGCCGGCCGTGCTGAGCGCGTTCAGCCAGGGCCTCGCCAACGCGCTCCATGGCGTGTTCCTCGTGGGCCTCGGCATCGCCTCCCTGGCGCTGCTCTCGGCGTTCCTGGTCCCGGCGGGGCGCGCGCAGGACCTGGCGCTCGCCGAGAAGCGCCCGGCCCGCCCGGCCTCCTGAGCCGAGCGCGCAGGACGTCATCGTGGGCCATCCGGCGCGCGCCGAGACGCTCAAGGTCGACCGCGAGCTCCGCATCCCCGCGGGAACCGGCGCCGGCGCTCCGCGTGGCGGCGGGCGAGTACGTCCAGATCGTCGACGTGGAGGGCCGCGGCTGCGCGGACTTCTTCGCGCTGGCGGCGGCGAATCCCGCGGAGCACCTCTCGGCCTCCCACACGCGGGTCCAGATCGACCGGCTCTTCCCTCAGGTCGGGCAGTCGTTCTTCTCGAGCCTCCGTCGCCCGATGCTGCAGTTCGAAGAGGACCGCACGCCGGGCGTCCACGACATGCTCTTCGCCGCCTGCGATCCGGCCCGGTATGCCCAGTACCACGTCCCCGGCCATGCCTCCTGCGCCGAGAACTTTCACGCAGGCGCTCCGCGCCCTCGGCGCGAGCTGTCCCGTCGTTCCCCAGCCGGTGAACTTCTTCATGAACGTCGCCGTCCGCCCCGACGGCAGCGTGACGTTCGGCCCGCCTCAGACCGAGGCCGGGGACTGGGTCCTCCTGCGCGCCTTCCTGGACTGCCTGGTCGTGATCTCGGCCTGCCCCCAGCAATGGAACCCCGCGACGAACTACCACCCGTCCGACCTCCTCGCGAGAATCCTGACGCGCTGACGCCGCCGGCCGGCGGCTTCGTGAGCCCGGTCACCGCGGCCGAGGTCCGGCGGGAGAAGGCGCGGGCGCGCGAGTTGCGGGCGAGCGGGTGGTGGAAGCGACGGCTCGGCCGGGAGCGCTGCGGCTACTGCGCGCGCCCGACGCCGGCGCGCGAGCTCACGATGGACCACCGAGTCCCGCTGGTGCGCGGCGGGCGCTCCGTCCGCTCGAACCTGGTGCCCGCGTGCCGGGCGTGCAACGCGGCGAAGAAGTACCTGCTTCCGGTCGAGTGGGCGGCGTACCTCGATCGCCTGGCGGACGAGGCGGACAAAATACCGTAGACATTCTTTCGCCGCGAAGCGTAGGATGGGCGCGAGTCGATCGGGGTTTACACAGCCCCCTCGCGCTCCGATCCCGACGGACGTGCCGGGCGGAGCGGATCGAGCCGCGGACCGGCAGTCGGCGGCCGGCTCTCGGTGGCGGGTGCATGGGCCCGCGTGGTGGGTGCGCCGAGAAAGGAGGTGGTCCAGCCGTGTGTGGCAGTCAACCGGTGAGTTGTGAGGTGGTGACCTCCTAGGTCTTGCGCACCCGTTAAGCAGCGAGGGTGGCTCGCCTGGGAGGATCCAGGCACCACCGGCCCCGAGGGTCCCGCGATACTCATCCGCGGGGCGGCCTGCGCCGGACGCGGCGGCGGGCCGCAGATGCCCTCGGGGCTCCCTATTTCTAGAGGCCCGCGGGACTCTTGCCGCTCAGTTGAGAATGCCGAGCAGCCGATGCAGCTCGGCGCGAGCCGGCCGGTACTGCGGCGCGATGGCGAGCGCCACGCGCAGCTGGGCGATGGCGCCGTCCAGATGGCCGAGCTTGACGTACACGCGGGCGAGATTCACGTGCGGATAGTGGCGGGCTTCGTAGCGCTCCGCCCCCATGGCCTTCCGCAGCCAGGGCACGGCCTCCACGTACCGGCCGAGCGCGATCAGGTACGAGCCGATGTCGTTGTAGGGGTTGCCGAACGCGGGATCGACCTCGATCGCGTGGTGACACGCCTGGATCGCGCCCTCGTAGTCACCCTTGAAGGAGAGCGTCCAGCCGAGGTACGTGTGGGCCTCGGCGGTGGGGACGCATGCGAGCGACTTCTCGTAGAGCGCGATCGCCTCGTCCAGGCTGCCCCGCATCTGCGCGGCGTACGCCGCCTCGAAATACGCCTGTGCCTGCTGGCCCGCGTCACGATCCACGGAGGTGCCCTCGGCTGCCGAGCATGGGCACCGGGCCGGAGACCTGTCAAGCCGACGCGTGCCACGGCTCCGGCACACGGAAGGACCCGCGCACCGGCGGATCCATTCACTGCGACCACGCGTCGGTCGCACCGCGATGATCGACGAGACCGGCGTCCAGCGGTCCATCTGGGGACGCGAACGTCGGCCGAGCCGGTCGTGGTACCTCGCGACGCGCAGTCCCGGGAGCGTCGAATCGAGGGCGCTCGCACGCAAGGCGGATGCCGGCTTGCGACGCCGTTTTCATCGTCAGGCACCGCCCGAAGGGATTTTGCCCCACAGAGTGTGTTGTAACAACCTGTGAAAAAAGGAGAAAATTGCCCTCCGACCTTGCTTGTTCCGATTCGAGGGCGTATGCTATCGTCTTGGCTCAGTATCGAGTCCGTCTCGAGAGGAGTTCACTTAGATGCTGTTTACGCTAGTTGCTGGTTTCTTCTCGAACGACATGGCTATTGACCTGGGGACAGCGAACACCCTCGTCTACGTCAAGAGCGAGGGGATCGTGCTGAACGAGCCGTCGATCGTCGCGATCCACCAGGCCGATAACACGGTGCTCGCCGTGGGCAAGGAAGCGAAGGCGATGCTCGGGCGCACGCCCGGCAACATCGTGGCCATCAGGCCGCTGAAGGACGGCGTCATCGCCGACTTCGACGTGACGGAGAAGATGCTGGGCTACTTCATCCGGCGCGTGCACAAGCGCCGGGCGCTCGTCCGCCCGCGCATCGTGATCGGGGTGCCGTCGGGCATCACCCAGGTGGAGAAGCGCGCGGTCCGGGACTCGGCCATGCAGGCCGGCGCGCGCGAGGTCTACCTGATCGAGGAGCCCATGGCGGCCGCGATCGGGGCGGGGATGCCGATCACCGAGCCGGGCGGTAACATGGTGGTGGACATCGGGGGCGGGACGACCGAGGTCGCGGTCATCTCGCTCTCCGGGATCGTGTACTCGCGCTCGGTGCGGATCGCGGGCGACGAGATGGACGAGGCGATCGTCCAGTACATCCGCAAGAACTACAACCTGCTCGTGGGCGAGCGGCGGGCGGAAGAGATCAAGATCCGGCTGGGCTCGGCGTACCCGATGGGCGGCGAACGCCGGACGATGGAGGTCAAGGGCCGCGACCTGATCGACGGCATCCCGAAGACCATCGTGATCGGTGACGACGAGATTCGCGAGGCGCTCCGAGAGCCCATCATGACCATCGTGGACGCGGTGCGGACCGCGCTCGAGCGGACCCCGCCCGAGCTCGCGGCCGACATCGTCGACAAGGGCATCGTCCTGACCGGCGGCGGCGCGCTCCTGAAGGGGCTCGATCTCCTCCTCCGGCAGGAGACCAACCTCCCCATCACGGTGGCCGAGGATCCGCTCTCGTGCGTGGCGCTCGGGACGGGCAAGGTGCTCGACGAGCTCGATCTCTTGAAGAAGGTCGCGATCCCCACCTGATCGCTCCGGAGGGTCCGGCGTGTTTGATGTGCTGGTCCGCTACCGGAAGTACTCGATCTTGGGGCTCGTCGTGGTGGCGGCCGTCGCGCTCCTGACCGCGCAGCAAACTCGCCCGGGGGACGGACTCTGGCTCGTCCGAAGGCATCGCCACCCTCACCGCCCCGGCGCAGACGGCGTTCGCGAAGGTGCACCGCGGCGCCGCCTCGCTCTGGGCTGGCTACCTTGACTGGAAGCACCTCCGCGCCGAGGTGGCGCGGCTCCGCGCCGAGACGGTCGCGCTGCGGCTCCGCCAGCTGCGGCAGGAAGCGCTCGAAGCCGAGAACCTCCGGCTCCGGACCCTGGCGACGCTCCGCGAGCGGCTGCCCGAGCGCACCCTCGGCGCCGAGGTCGTGGCGCGGGACTGGAACGGCTTCACCCGGGGGCTCACGATCGATCGCGGGCGCAGCGGCGGAGCGGAGCGCCTCGCGGCGGTCATCGTCACCAGCGGTGTCGTCGGCCGCGTCGCCGTGCTGCGCCGTCAGTCCGCCGTGGTCCAGGTCCTCACCGATCCGGCCTCGAGCATCGGCGGCGTCGTGCTCCGGACGCGCGCCCAGGGACTCGTGGAGGGCGTCGCGGGTGGGCGGCTCCGGATCAAGCTGGCCGTGAGTGAGGAGCCGCTTCGGCCGGGCGACCTCGTGGTGACCTCGGGCATCGGCGAGCTGTTCCCGAAGGGGCTGCCCCTCGGCCGGGTGCTGCGCGCGTATTCCCCCACCGGACTTTTCCGCACGGCCGAGCTCGAGCCCGCCGTCGATCTGACGAGCGTCGAGGAAGTGCTCGTGCTCCCGCGCGGGGCCGGCGGCGACCTGGCCCCGGCGTTCCCGGAGTCCTGAGACATGCGACTTCCCCTCTACGTGCTGGCCGTGAGCGGGGGGGCGCTCGTCCAGTGCACCGTGGTCCCGGCGGTGGGCGTCGGCGGCATCGTGCCCGACGTCCCTGTCGTGCTGACGGTGTTGCTGGCGCTCCGCTATGGCGCCGAGGCGGGATGTCTCACGGGCTTCGCGCTCGGCCTGGCGCAGGACGCCGTGGCGGGCGGACCGCTCGGCCTCCATGCCCTGTCCAAGGCGCTCCTCGGCTTCATCGCCGGTGACCTGCCTCGCTGGGTGCTCGTCACACGGCCGATCATCCCCGTGGGCCTCGTGATCGTGGCCACGATCGTGGACGGCCTGATGCGCTTCGCGCTCCTCCAGCTCTTCCACTATCCCGCGCCGCTCGGGGAGATCTTCACCCGCGTGATCGTGCCCCAGGCCGGGTACAACGGCATCGTGGCCGCGGCCGCGCTGGCCTGGCCCACCGGCCGGCTGCTGTCGCGCGGATGATCCGGCCCCGGCCCGCCCCCGTCGCCCCGCGGTTCCGACTGCGGCTCCTGGCCACGGCGCTGGGGATCGGCTTCCTCGTCGTCGGCGCCCAGCTCGCGAACCTCCAGATCCTGAGCGGCGAGCGGCTCGCGGCCCTCTCGGACCGGAACCGGCTCCGGCTCCGGCCCATCGCGGCGCCGCGGGGCATCCTGTTCGACCGCACGGGGCTCCCGCTGGTCGACAACCGGCCGGCGTTCACGTTGGTCCTGGTGCCCCGCGACGCGCCGGACCTCCCGGCGGTGGTCGAGCGCCTGGCCAGTCTGCTCGCGGTCCCCGAGAGCGAGCTCCGGGACCGGCTGGCCCGTGTCTCCGCGGACTCACCGTGGCCGGTGCGGCTGGCGCGCGGGCTCACGCTGGACGAGGTCGCCCGCATCGAGGAGTGGCGGCTCGATCTGCCGGGCGTGACCGTGGAGGTCGAGCCGCAGCGGGCCTACCCGGGCGTGCGCTTCGCGGCCCACCTCCTGGGCTACGTGCGCGAGGCGTCGGACCAGGATCTCGGCCGGACCAACGCGCGCCGCGGCGACCTCGTGGGGCAGACCGGGCTCGAGCGCCTCCACGACGAGCACCTCCGCGGCCGCGACGGCGGCGAGCAGGTGGAGGTCGACGCCTACGGGCGGCTGATCCGCGTCCTCGACCGGCAGGAGCCGCTGCCCGGCGCGCACATGTGGACGACGATCGACCGGCGGATCCAGCAGGCAGCCGAGGATGCCCTCGGCGCGCGCGCGGGCGCGATCGTCGTCATGGATCCGCGCAACGGCGACGTGCTCGCCCTGGCCTCGCACCCGGCCTACCCCGTCGAGCGATTCTCGCGACCGCTCGACCGCGAGACGTGGCTTGCGCTGGTGCAGGACCCGGCGCGGCCGCTCCTGAACCGCGCGGTGCAGGGGATCTACCCGCCCGGCTCGCTGTTCAAGATCATCGTGGCCGCCGCGGGTCTCCAGGCGCAGGTCATCACGCCGTTCGACCGTCTGTCGTGCCCGCGGCAGTGGATGTTCGGCGGCCGTCCCTATCACAACTGGGAGGACCACGACCGGGGGGCGCTCACCGTCCACGAGGCGCTGCAGTTCTCCTGCAACACCTTCTTCTACCAGCTCGGCCTGAAGCTCGGACCCGAGAAGATCGCGCAGATGGCCGAGGCGTTCGGCCTCGGCCGCGTGACGGACAGCGGCCTCACCGGCGAGCGGCCGGGGCTGGTTCCCTCGCCGGCCTGGAAGCGCGAGACCTTGAAGGACAAGTGGCACCCCGGCGACACGGTCAGCCTGGCCATCGGCCAGGGCCTGATCACCGTGACGCCGCTCCAGGTGGCGCGCTTCATGTCGGCGGTGGCGAACGGAGGCACGCTCTGGAAGCCCCGTCTCGTCGAGCGCGTGGCGACGGCGGACGGACGGCTCATCAAGGAAGAGGCGCCCGAAGATCCAGGGCCGCGTCGAGATGGCGCCGGTGATCTTCGAGTACCTGCGGGATGCCCTGGGCGCGGTCGTCGCGGAGGGCACGGGCAAGCAAGCGCGGATCCCCGGCGTGGCGGTCGGCGGGAAGACCGGCACCGCCCAGACGCACGAGTTCAAGAGCGACGCCGAGCGCAAGCGACGCGACCAGGACCATGCGTGGTTCGCGGGGTTCGCCCCGCTCGAGGAGCCGCAGGTGGTCGTCGTCGTGTTCGCCGAGAAGGCCGGCTTGGGCGGCCAGGTCGCCGCCCCCATCGCGCGCGAGATCTTCAAGGCCGTGTTCCTCGAGAAGGTCGCCCGCGTGGACCCGACCCGATGACGGGGGACCGCGTGTCCCGGGCGAGGGCCTGAGCCGTGCTGCGCGTGGATCGCCGGCTCTTGGTCCAGTTCGACTGGCAGCTCTTCGGCCTCGCCACGCTCCTGATCGTGGCCGGCCTGGTGACGGTGTCGACCCTCGTGCCGCGCCTCGGAGCGCGGCAGCTGGTGGCGCTCAGCATCGCGACGGTGGCCGCGATGGTCGTCGTCGCCGTCGACTACCGCACGCTGGCCCGCTGGGCGTGCTGGGCCTACGGCCTGGGCTTGCTGACCCTGATGGGCGTCCTGCTGGCCGGCCGCTCCGCCCTCGGTGCGCGGCGCTGGATCCAGGTGGGACCGGTCGGACTCCAGCCCTCGGAGCTGTTCAAGCTCGCATTCATCGGGACGCTGGCCGTCTACCTGGCGGCGCGGGAGTCCTCGCGGCCCGGCTGGGACCGCGTGATCATCCCGCTCGCGTTGACGCTTCCCGCGGTCGGTCTGATCGTGAAGCAGCCCGACCTCGGGACCGCGCTGACGCTCCTGCCGGTGGCGGCCGCCCTGATCATCGTCGGCGGCGCCCGCTGGCGCCATCTCGGAATGCTCGCCGGCTGCGGCCTCGCGGTGCTGCCGGCGGTCTGGTTCCTCCTTCGCGACTACCAGCGCGAGCGGATCCTGGTGTACGTCGACCCGTCGCGGGATCCGCTCGGCAGCGCGTGGAACGTGATTCAGGCCAAGATCACCATCGGCTCCGGCCAGCTGGCGGGCAAGGGACTCTTCGGAGGCACCCAGAGCCGCCTGGCTTTCCTGCCGGAGCGCCACACCGACTTCGTGTTCGCCGCCTTCGCCGAATCGTGGGGGTTCCTCGGGGCGATCGTGCTGCTGTTCGTGTACGTCCTGCTCGTGCTCCGCGGCTTCGAGGTCGCGGCCAGCGCGCGGGACACGCTCGGCAGCCTGCTCGCCACCGGGGCCACCGTGCTCCTCGCCACCCAGGCGCTGATCAACCTGGGCATGGTCACGGGGCTCTTGCCGGTGGTGGGGATTCCCCTCCCCTTCGTCAGCTATGGCGGCTCGGCCCTCCTGACGGCGGTCGGCGCCGTCGCCCTGATTGCCAACGTGCGGATGCGTCGGTTCGCCTGAGCCATGCGTCACCGTCTTCCACCGATCCGTTCTGCCAGCGCCGGCTGCGATGGACTCCATCGGTCCATCGCGCGTGCGCCGGCGAGCGGCCCAGGAGACGGGCAGGGCCGGACGGACCTGGCGTCGTCGCGGGAGCCCCCCATCTATGGCACGCCAGATCGTAGTCAATGCTGGAATCAGCGAGACCCGCGTCGCCGTCCTCGACGGCGGCGTCCTCACGGAGCTCTTCGTCGAGCGCCGTCGACATCGCTCCATCGTCGGGAACGTCTATAAGGGCGTCGTCACCAACGTCCTGCCGGGCATGCAGGCCGCGTTCGTCGACATCGGCCTGGCCAAGGACGCCTTCCTCTACGCCGGCGACTTCATCGCCAACCTCGGCGAGTACGAGCGGATGATGCTCGCCGAGGACGAGGCCGATGACCTCGAGCTCACCAGCGAGGACGCCGCGCCCAGCGAGGAGACCGGGGAGCGCCCGGAGGCGCCGCCCGAGCGCGAGCGGCGCGTGATCACGCCGATCGAGGACGTCCTCCACAAGGGCCAGGAGATCCTCGTCCAGGTCTCCAAGGAATCGCTCGGCACCAAGGGGGCCCGGATCACGTCCTTCATCAGCTTGCCGGGCCGCTATCTCGTCTACATGCCCCAGGTGAACCACCTGGGCGTCTCCCGGCGGATCCACGACGCGGACGAGCGCGACCGCCTGCGCCAGCTGGTCCGGGGCCTCCGGCCGCCCGGCGGCGGGTTCATCGTCCGCACCGTGGGCGAGGGACGGGGGGAGGCGGAGTTCAGCGCCGACATCCAGTTCCTCGTGCGGGTCTGGCAGCAGGTCCAGGCGCGGTTCGCCCAGGCGCCGCCGCGCTCGGCGCTCCACGAGGAGGGCGACCTCGTCTTCCGGGTGGTCCGCGACCTCTTCGCCGCCGACATCGAGGAGATCCTGATCGACGGCGAGGAGGAGTACCGCCGGGCGGTCGAGTACGCCGAGGCGCTCGTGCCGGCCCTCGTCCACCGGATCCACCTCCACGCCGAGCGGGAGTCGGTCTTCGAGGCGCGCGGCATCGAGAAGGAGATCGAGAAGGCCGTTCGGCGCCGGGTGTGGCTGAAGTCGGGCGGCTACCTGGTCATCGACCACACCGAGGCGCTGGTGTCGATCGACGTGAACACGGGCAAGTACGTCGGCAAGCGCGACCTCGAGGAGACGATCCTCAAGATCAACCTGGAGGCGGTGGGCGAGATCGTGCGGCAGATCCGCCTGCGCGACCTGGGCGGCATCATCATCATCGACTTCATCGACATGGACCGCGAGGAGCACCGGGGCCAGGTGTTCCGCGCGCTGAAGCGCGCGCTGGGCGACGACAAGTCACGGACGAATGTGCTCGAGATCTCCGAGCTCGGCCTCGTGGAGATGACACGCAAGCGCGTGCGGCAGAGCCTGCACTCGCTCCTGATGCAGTCGTGCCCGACCTGCAAGGGCACGGGGGTGGTGAAGTCAGCGCCCGCGCTGACGGCCGAGATCTACCGGAAGATCCAGGTGGCCACCCGCGATATCTCGGGCCACGAGGTGCTGATTCGCGTCAATCCGGACCTGGCGGCCTACTTCCAGGAAGAGGAGTCCGAAGGGCTCGAGGTCCTGCAGCAGCGGATCCAGCGGAAGGTCATCGTCCAGGGCGTCCAGGGCCTCCACAAGGACGAGTACGAGATCATCACGCGCTGACGCGCCCGGCCGTTAGCCCGAGAGGCGCGGCGAGGGCCCGGCGCCGGCGCGATCCGCCGGCACCGGCGCCGCTGCTTCGAGGGCCTCAGGCCTTGCCCTTCTTTTCCCTGGCCGTGCGAGGCGCGGAACGTGTCGATCTTCGCCGCGGGCTCGGATGGTGGCCTGAGCTCGCGGACTCCACTCGGCGTCGACGCCGAGTCGGATCGGGCGTCGACCGGCCCCATGCCGCAGCCACCGGTGGAGCCGCACGGCAAGTGAAATCCGCGACCGTCGAGGCAAATCCCCGCCGACATGGGCTTGCTATACTGGCCGCTCGCATGGCCAGTTCGCTCCCGCTCGGCAAGCTCAGTCCGAACCTTCTCGGCGATCTGCTGGCGCGCCAGGCGGGCACGGACCCGCGCGTGATCGTCGGACCTCGCGTCGGCGAGGATGCGGCCGTGCTCGACATGGGCGATCGCTACCTCGTCGCCACGACGGACCCCATCACGTTCGTGACGGAGGATCTGGGCTGGTACGCCCTGGTGGTCAACGTGAACGACCTGGCGGTGCGCGGCGCCACGCCGCGGTGGTTTCTCGCCACGTGCCTCTTGCCCGAGGGGCGCACCACCGAGACGGAGGTCCGCGCGCTCTTCGCGCAGCTCGGCGCGGCCTGTCAGGCGCAGGGCGTGGCGCTCGTGGGCGGGCACACCGAGATCACGCCCGGTCTCGACCGGCCGATCGTGGTCGGCACGATGCTGGGCGAGGTGGACAAGGCCCGGCTCGTCACGACCGGCGGCGCCCGCCCCGGGGACGTCCTGGTGCTGACCAAGGGCGTCCCGCTGGAGGGGACCTCGATCATCGCCCGGGCTCGCGCCGACGAGCTGCGCGCCCGCGGGTACGACGAGCCGTGGCTCGCTCGGGCGCGGGGCCTGGTGACGCAGCTGTCCGTCCTGCCGGAAGCCCGCCTGGCGGTCGAGCTCGTGCCCGTCCACGCGATGCACGATCCGACGGAGGGCGGGGTGGCGACGGCGCTCTGGGAGATGGCCGACGCGGCGGAGGTCGGGCTGGCGGTGGAAGCGGAGCGGATTCCCGTGCTGACGGAAGGAGCGGCGCTCTGCCGGGAATTCGCGCTCGATCCCCTGGGCACGATTGCCTCGGGCGCGCTCTTGCTGGCGCTGGCGCCCACCGACGCGGGGATCCTGCTCCACGCGCTCGCTCGTGAGGGCATCGACGCGGCGTTCATCGGCCGCGTCGTTCCCCGCGAGGCGGGGGTCGTGCTCACGCGCGCCGGCCAGCCGGGTCCGATGCCCCGCTTCGACCAGGATGAGATCACGCGCCTGTTCGCCTGACCGGGTGAGACTGCCCGCAGCCCGTCCGCGGGACGGCCGTCTCGCGTTAGGGTAGAGGGCAAAAGGAGCAATCGAGCATGAGCCTCGCCGTTCGCGAAGTGATGGCGACCCACCCGATAACGGTCCGACCGCACGAGACCGCCCGGCATGCCTACCAGCTGATGCGCGACAACCGCTTCCGGCACCTGCCGGTCATGGAGGACGGCCGGCTGGTGGGTATCCTGTCCGACCGGGACCTGCGGCCGGTCCTGCTGTCGCCGGGCCTCGCCCGGGCGCGCGTGCGGGAGCTGATGAGCGAGGACCTCACGACCGTCGGCCCCGACACGCCCATCGAGGAGGCCGCCAGTCTCCTGGTGGTCAAGAAGATCGGGTGCCTGCCCGTCGTGGCGCAGGGTCAGCTGGTGGGCATCGTGACGGAGACCGACCTCCTCGCGGTGCTGGTCGAGCTCCTCGGGCTCCTGACGCAGTCGACGCGGCTCGACGTCGGCGTGGCGGGCGGCCCGGACGCCTACGAGCGCATCGTGGAGATCATCCGGGCCCACGAGGGGCGCATCATCAGCGTCGGCGCCGTGCCCGGCTCCGAGGGCAAGACGGTGTTCAGCGTGCGCCTCCAGCCGTGCGACACGCGTCCCATCGTGGAGGCCCTGCGGACGGCCGGCTTCGAGGTGCTGTCGCATCGCCGGGCCCGGGCATGACCCGGCTCCGCCGCGGCCTCCTCTTCGTGCCCGGGACCCGCCCGGAGCGCATCGCCAAGGCGGCGGCGATGGCGGTGGACGGCGTCATCCTCGATCTCGAGGATGCCGTCCCGCCGGCCCAGAAGGCCCAGGCCCGCGAGTGGGTGGTGGCGGCCCTCCGCCGCGTCGACTTCGGCCACCGCGAGCGCATCGTGCGCATCAACGCCGCCGGGACGCCGGAGCACGCGGCCGACCTCGCCGCCGTGGTCCCGGTGGGCCTCGACGCGCTGCTGCTGCCGAAGCTCGCCGAGGCTGCGGACGTGGTGCGCCTGGACGCGGAGGTCGCACGGCTCGAGCGGGCGAGCGGCCGGCCGCCCGGCGGCATCCGGTTCCACCTCCTGGTCGAGACCGTCACCGCCGTCGTCGGCCTCGAGGCGCTGGCGCGCGCCGTGCCGCGGGCGGCGGCCCTCTTCTACGGGGCGGGGGACCTGTCGCGCGAGACGCGCGCGCGGCTCGTGCCCGACCGATTGACCGAGCTCTACGCGATGAGCCGCATCGTGCTCGTGGCGCGCGCGACCGGCCTCGATGCGATCGACTCGCCCTGCTTCGACCTCGGCCAGCCGGAGCGACTCGAAAGCCACACCCGCATCGGCGCCGACCTCGGCTTCGACGGGAAGGCTCTCATCCATCCGAGCCAGATCGAGGCGGCGAATCGCTGCTTCACCCCGTCTCCCGAAGCTGTCGCCGAGGCCCAACGGGTGCTCGCGGCCTACCAGGAGGCGGAGAGCGGAGGGCGCGGCGCCCTCGCCCTCGAGGGGCAGTTCGTCGATGCGGTTCATGTCCACATGGCGCGCCAGACGCTGGCGCGCGCGGACATGGCCGCCGGAGGCCTCCGATGATGCGCTCGACAGGGCATCGCCACGTTCGACGGACGCTCGGGCTCGCGCTGATGGTCGCGGCGCTGGGTGCGGCCGGGGAGCTGCGCGCCGAGAGCTGGGGCGGGCTCACCCCCGGGGAGACGCTGCGGGGGGGCGTGGAGAGCCTCTACGGCAGGCCGAGCCGCGAGCGCTCCCTGGTGGAGGAAGGCCGCACGGTGGCCGAGTGGACCTACGCCGGCGACCGCGCGCCGCGGGGGCTCGAGCGCATGGTGATCAACTACGGCCTGGCGTCCGGTGCGGCCTTCAATCCCGATGTCGTGCGCGCGATCGTGCTGTACCCCAAGCCCCACGTCTTCTCGTTGCGCTCGATCTCGAACGGCTGGGGGCCGCCTGATGCCGTCGGCACGGAGGAGGCAACGGGCCGCCCCTCGTTCCACTACCGCACCCGGGGCCTGCTCATCATCTTCGACAAGTCGGGGGCCTGGGCCGAGGTACTCCTCTTCGCCCCGCCCCAGCGCCCCGGGGGCGCCTGAGAGCCGTCGAGTCGAGGCTCCTCGCCGTCCCCGGCGGCATTCGAGGGACGGCCCCATTGGGGGGTCGCCGTTGTCCGGCCTGGACCCGGGTGTTAGGCTTGGTGGGCCATGCCGCCGGCCCTGGATCCCATCGAGACTCTGTGCGCGCTCGATCTGGGAGGCCGGGGCATCGGGCGGCTCGTCGTTCCCGGCGCGATGGCCGCGGCCGCCCGCAGCCTGGCGCAGGCCCGGCGTGTCGTGCTGGTCACGGGGTTCGTCGCCCGGCCGACCTGGGCGGCCGAGACCGACGGGCCGTCCGGCACCGTGGTCCTCGGGCGCGCGCTTCGGCGGCTCGGGGCGCGCGTCGCCTACCTCGCCGATCCGCCGGTCGCTCCCCTCCTGGAAGCGTGCCTCCGGGCGCTCGGCGAGCCCCGCGACCTGATCGCCGTGCCGGCCGAACCGGCGACCGCGCTCCAGATGGCCGAGGCGCGGGTCCGCGCCTTCGGCCCCACGCATCTCGTGGCGATCGAGCGGCCCGGGCGCGCGGTGGACGGCGGCTACTACAATGCCCGTGGGATGTCGGTGGCGACGGCGAACGCGCCGCTCGACGGGCTCTTCCTCCGCCGGCGGTCGGGCCTCACCACGATCGGGGTCGGCGACGGCGGTAACGAGATCGGGATGGGGCGGGTGCGGACGCGGGTCGTGCGCGACATCCCGAACGGCGAGAAGATCGCCTCGGTGGTCCGGACCGACCATCTCATCGTCGGCGGGACCTCGAACTGGGGCGCCTGGGGGGTGGTGGCCCACCTCGCGCTGGCCACCGGCCGCGCGGTGCTCCATACCCCGAAGGAAGAGGCGCGGCTGACCCGCGCGATGGTGCGCGCGGGAGCGGTCGACGGACTGACCGGTGTCGCCCAGGCTTCGGTGGACAACCTGCCGCTGGGCCTGCACCAGGCACTGCTGGAGACGCTCAGGGGACTCATCGGACACATGAAGGCGCACCGCCGCCCGGTGGCGGTGGCACGGGAAGAGGAGACGGCGTGATGCGGGAGACGGTCAGCGAGCGGTATCGAAAGGCTCTGCCGGGATCGTGGGCGCGCTGGGAGCGCGCTCGCCGGGTGATTCCGGGCGGCATCACGCACGATGGTCGCCATCTCACGCCGTTCCCGCTCTACATCGAGCGTGCCGCGGGCCCGCGCAAATGGGACGTCGACGGCCGCGAGTACATCGACTACTGGATGGGGCACGGCGCCCTGTTCCTCGGGCACTCTCATCCGGCGCTGGTCGAGGCGGTTCAGCGCCAGATCGCGCGCGGGACCCACTACGGCGCCTGCCACGAGCTGGAGGTGGAGTGGGCCGAGTGGATCACCCGGCTCATTCCCTCGGCCGAGCTGGTCCGCTTCACCATGTCCGGGACCGAGGCCACGCACCTGGCCCTTCGCCTGGCGCGCGCCTACACCGGGCGCCCGAAGGTCCTGAAGTTCACGGGACACTTCCACGGCTGGCACGACGGCGTCTCGGCGGGCGTGAACCCGCCGTTCGATGTGCCGATGTCGGCCGGCATCCCGGGCGGAGTACTGGGCGAGGTCCTGCTCGCGCCGCCGAACGACATTGCCGCGGTCGAGCAGCTCCTGGCGAGCCGTAGCGACATCGGCGCCGTCATCCTCGAGCCGAGCGGCGGCCAGGCCGGCGTGTTCCCGATCGACCCCGGGTTCCTGAAGGACCTCCGGCAGCTGACCCAGGACCGCGGGACCGTTCTGATCTTCGACGAGGTCATCACCGGATTCCGGTACGCCCCGGGCGGCGCGCAGGAGTACTACGGTGTCACGCCCGACATGACGACGCTCGCGAAGATCGTGGCCGGCGGGCTTCCCGGCGCGGCCGTCTGCGGCCGACGCGACATCGTCGGGTTGATGGCGTTCGGCGACGACGCGGACTGGAACCGGTCGAAGCGCGTCGCGCAGAACGGAACCTACAACTCGAATCCGATCGTCGCCGCCGCCGGGATCGCGATGCTCTCGCAGATCGCCGACGGGAAACACCACGAGCGGGCGAACGCGCTCGGCGCCGAGATGCGGAGCGCGTTCAACGACGTCTTCCGGAAGGCGGGGGCGCCCATGGTCGCCTACGGCGACGTGTCGATCGTCCACATCTCCCTCGACGGCCCGGCGCCCACTCCGGGCAAGAGCGCGCCGAAGGCGAAGAACTCGGCGCTCGTCCACAAGTGGCGGTGCGCTCTGATCCTCCAGGGCGTGGACATGTCGCAGAACCACGGCTGGGTGTCCGCCGTCCACACTGACCGCGAGATCGAGGAGACCGTGCAGGCGGTTGGCCGCGCCGTGGCCGATCTCCAGGCGGAAGGGGCGGTCTAGCCCGCCCTCGCACCCGAAGCATGGGCCGACTCGGGCTCCGTCGAGCCCGCCGCGCGGTCCCCGGTGGCCGGTGGTGGGTGGTGGCCCTCGCGGTGGCTTGCGCGGGGGGAGCGTGGGCCCTGGCCGCCTGGGGTCCGGGCGCGCGTCCGGCGGCCGGGCAGCCGGCGGCATCCGGACCGCCCGGCGCGAGCCTTCCCGGGAAGGCCGTCTACGAGAAGCACTGCGCCACCTGCCACGGTCCCACCGGGGCGGCGGACGGCCCGGGGGCCGCAGCGCTGCCGATCAAGCCGCCGCCGCTCACCGACGGCCGGCTGCTGAATCCGCTCACCGATGACTTCCTTGCCACCATCGTCCGGGACGGGGCGGCGGCCGTGGGCCTTGCGCCGCAGATGCCCGGGTTCGGGCGGCTCCTGACCGAGCGCGAGATCCGCGACGTTGTCGCCTACGTGCGGACGCTGGCGCAGCCGCCCTATCAGCCCCGGATGGCGTCCCCGGTCCACCCGATCGCGTCGGCGCCGGTCCAGCCGATCGAGTTCAGCCATGCCATCCACGCGGGCTCGTACGGGATCGACTGCCAGTACTGCCACGCCGATGCCCGCCGCGGCATCTATGCCGGCCTGCCGTCAGTCGCGCGGTGCATGGGCTGCCACAAGATCGTGGCCGCTCAGGGCAATCCCGAGGTGCAGAAGGTCCACGAGTACTGGAACCAGAAGCAGGCCATTCCCTGGGTGCGCATCCACAAGCTCGCGGGGTTCGCATACTTTCCCCACAAGCGGCACGTGCAGGTCGGGCTCGCGTGTCAGACCTGTCACGGCCCCGTCGAGACGATGCAGCGCGTGGCCCAGGTCGCGCCTCTCACGATGGGCTGGTGTGTCAGTTGCCACGCGGAGCGGCGCGGACCGCTCGACTGCGTGGTGTGTCACCACTAGAGCCGCCGCTCGTCGGTTCGACTGGATATCGACGGGGCCGAGCTAGTCGCCCCGCTCTGTCTGGGCCACCTTCCGAACGAAACCGCCAGGTGTCGGGACTCTCGCCGCCGTCCCGACGCGACCAACGCTTACCGGCGCGTGACCTCCTCGGCGCTCCACGGTCCTTGGCCGAGGTCCACGGATTCGTGGGCCCGAGGCCAGCAGCCGGCCGTCGGTCACGCCGTGCCGCGCGGCGCCTCGCCGTCGAGGAGGCGCGCCGCCGGCAGCAGGAGCGGCCGCCCGGCTCCGGCGGGCCGCCGAAGCTCGATTTCCGCGGCATGCCTATCCGGGACTGACCGCCGCGAGCACGATCGCGCACCCTACGTGGGTCGATCAGGCGCCCCGGCCTCCGCTCGCCGGTCCAGGGCGATCTCGCCCCCGACCAGCGTCAGGATCGGCGAGATCGCCGCGATCTCCATCTCCGGGCACGCGAAGACGTCCGCCGAGCAGACGATCAGGTCTGCCCACTTTCCGGGCTCGAGCGTGCCCAGCACGGCCTCCTGGTGCGCGGCGTACGCGTTCCAGCTGGTGAACGCGCGCACGGCCTCCGGCCGCGTCATTCGTTGCTCGGGCTGCCACCCCGGATCCGGGCCGTCCCGCGGCCGGCGCGTGATCGCCGCGTGGATGCCGTGGAACGGATTCGGCAGCTCGACCGGGAAGTCCGAGCCGCCGGCGATGACGGTCCCCGTCCGGAGCAGCGAGCGCCAGGCGTAGGCGCCGGCTAGCCGCTCGGCCCCGAGCCGCGCGTCGGCCCAGGGCATGTCCGACGTGCAGTGCGTCGGCTGCATGCTCGGGAGGACGCCGAGAGCGCGGAAGCGCGGGATGTCCGCCGCCGCCAGGATCTGGGCGTGCTCCACCCGGTGGCGCGGGTCCGCGCCGGGACGGGCCGCCAGACGGCCGCCGGCGGCGCTCGGCCGGCCCGCGAGCACGGATTCGAGCGCGTCGAGAACGAGCGTGTTGGCGCGGTCGCCGATCGCGTGGACGCAGACCTGGAAGCCCCGCTCGGCGGCGGCGCGCGCCCGCGCCTCGAGCTCGTCGAACGGGAGCAGGAGGAGGCCGCGGTTCTCCGGGTCGTCGCAGTACGGCGCGTGCAGCGCCGCCCCGCGGGACCCGAGCGCGCCGTCCGCCATGAGCTTCACGGCGGCCACGCGCACCCGCGCGTCGGCTCCGCCGCGCGGGCCCTCGTCGAGCGCCGCCTGCCACGCGGCCGCATCGGCGCCGCGGAGAGCGACGTGGTTGCGAAACGGAAACGCGCCTGCGGCCTCGAGCCGGCGATAGGCCGCCAGCGCGTCGAGGTCCGCCCCCATCTCGTGGACGCCGGTGAGCCCGACCGCGAGACAGTCGGCCACCGCCGCCTTGACGGCCTCCTCCAGGTGGACCGGCCCGGTTCGCGGCTCGACGCGCCGGATGAGCTCCTGGGCCGTGTCGATCAGCACCCCGGTGGGCTCCCCCCGAGCGTCGCGCTCGAGCCGCCCTCCCGGCGGATCCGGTGTGCGCCGATCGATGCCCGCGAGCCGCAGCGCTGCGCTACTCGCCCAGATCGCGTGGCCGTCCACGCGGACCAGCGCGATCGGATGATCGGGCGCCGCGCGGTCGAGCGACGCCCGGGTGGGAAAGCTGGCGCCGGGCCACCGGTTCTGATCCCATCCTCGGCCGGCGATCCACGCTCCGGCCGGCAGGGTCGCGGCCCGCGCGGCGACGCGCTCCGCGCAGGCCGTCTCCGACGTGAGCCCCGCGACGTCGAGCGTCAGGCGAAGCCGCGCGAGGTACATGAGGTGCCCGTGCGCATCGACCAGCCCCGGCAGCACGGCGCGCCCGCCCAGATCGATCTCCCGCTCCCCGACCGGCGCATTGAGATCCCGGCGCCGCCCGGCGAACGCGATGCGGCCGGCCCGCACGAAGAGCGTGTCGACGACGCGGTCCTGGCCGTCGAGGGTGTAGATGCGTCCGTTGGAGAGGATCATGGCCTGCTCCCTAGCCGACCTCCGCCCGCGACGGCGCGGCCGGCGCCCTGCGCAGCCCGAGCAGCGGCCACACCGCGAGCCAGATGTACAGCAGGATGCCGAGCAGCCGGCCCGCGCCGCTCGCCGCGAAGATGACGTGGAATCCGAACGTGTCGGCGAGCCAGCCACCGAGAAGCGGGCCCACGACGGCGCTCGTGAACACGACCGTCTGGTAGAGCGCCACCGCCTGGGGCCGGTGAGAGCCGGGGGTGAGCTCGAGCAGGAGGGCGAAGTTGGCGAGGTTATAGCCAGCCCAGACGAGGCCGGCATACGCTTCGAGCACGCCGACCTGCCAGGGCGCGGTGACCCAGATCCAGGCTGTCGGGCGCGGAGACTCATCGCGCCATGGTGACCGCTCGGCCGGAGCGGTGCAAGAGCTAGACTGGAGCCCGTGGCGCGCGGGGGCCGAGCGGCCGTCCGGAGGCGAGCGTGGCGGCGATTCGCCCTCGTCGGGCTCCTCGCCCTCGGCGCCTGGCTCGCGTGGGAGGCCTGGACGTGGCCGCGCGTGGGCGCCCTCGCGACGCGCCCGCCCCGGAGCACGGCGTTCATCGAGCGCTATCGCCAGGAGCAGCGCGCGGCTGGCCGCGACGACCGCGTGCAGTGGACCTGGGTCGCCTACCCGGCCATCTCGACGGACATCAAGCGCGCCGTCCTGGTCGCCGAGGACATTGGCTTCTTCGCCCACGGAGGGGTCGACCTCGACGAGATGGGAGACGCGCTCGAGCGCGCCGTCGAGCGGAAGGCGCTCCCGCGCGGCGCCTCCACGATCACCCAGCAGCTCGCGAAGAACCTCTGGCTGACACCCTCACGCAATCCGCTCCGCAAGGCGCGCGAGGCGATTCTCGCCTGGCAGATCGAGCAGGCGCTCTCGAAGCGCCGGATTCTCGAGATCTACCTGAACGTCGCCGAGTTCGGGCCGGGGTGCTACGGGGTCGAGGCGGCGGCGCGGAGATACTTCGGGAAGGCCGCAGCGGACGTGGGGCCGGCGGAGGCGGCACAGCTCGCGGCCAGCTTGCCGAATCCGCGACTGTGGCATCCCGGATCGACGAGCCGCGCCTATCAAGCCCACGTCATGCGGATCGCCCGGCGCGTGGAGCGCGCCAGCTGGCTGGGCCGGTTGCTCTGACGGTCAGCGGCTGATGCCGAGGATCGGGCGAGTGGACCCTCCCAGGGCGCGGACGACGGCGGCGAGCACCTCGTCCGGCGTGTCCGGCCAGACCGGCCCGGCGGGCCCGACGACGAGCCCCCGACCTCCGGCGGCCGCGACCGCCGCCTGAGCCGCCTGGACCGCCGCTGTCGCGGGCTCGTCACGGAGCGCCCGGGCGTCGAGCCCGCCCAGGACCGCGCCCCGGAGCCGCGCGTGCCCGTCGGCGAGGCCCGGCAGGTCGGGGCTCGCCGCCCAGCCGACGACGTCGGCGGGCCACGCCGCCACCCGCGTGAAGGGCACCGGCCCAGCGATGTCCGTCACGCACAGGGCGGATCGGGCGGCGAGCGTCGCCAGGACGGCGTGGTCGTGGGGCTCGAGCATCTCGGCATAGGTGGAGGAGCCGAGCGCGGGCTCGGCAGGAACGTGGACCGCGTAGAGGACGCCCGCCAGACCCTCCGCGAGGCAGAGCTCGGCGAAGCGGATCTGCGTCTCGGCGAGCGCCCGGAGGGCGTCGCCGACGAGCCCGGGCCACTCCCGGAGGTGCGCGGCCAGCCGGCCGCCGCCCAGCCGGGCCGCCACGGTCGAGGGGGAGGGGAGCAGCACGAGCACGGGGGCGTCGCCGATCCGGCGATCGAACCCCACCCGCACCAGCGTCTCCACCACCTCCGCGTAGCCGGGGGCCCCTGCCGGATCGAGGGCCCGGATCGTTCCCCAGTCTTCGGGCCGGGCGACGGCGCAGCGAGCGCAGGGCCGACTGCCGTCGGCCCGCGGCGTGTCCGCCTCCACGCAGCCCCAGGCCTGGGCGGCGTAGCCGGCGGGTGGCGCCACGACCAGGAGGTCCGAGCCGTACCGGTCGTGGAAGCGCAGGGTCGCCTGGGCCAGGGCGGCCGGCGAGCGATCCGCGGTCGGGAAATGGCGCCAGAAGGCGTACGGGGGTCGGTCCACGACCTCCCGCCGGGCGGCGGCGCGCACTCGGTCTGGACGGCCCATCGGCGGCATCGGCGGGGATGCTAGCACGGGTCGACCTTGACGGGGACTTCGCGTATGCTTCTCGGTCGGAAGTTCGCTCCCATCTATCCACATCGCGCCAAGAGGCGGGAGGGTGTCCTGACATGACACGGTTCAGTGTGCGGTGGGCAGTGCCGATGCTCGCGGGAGTCGCCTTGCTGGTCGCCGGCTGCGATTCGCCGCCGGAGGCCGAGAAGAAGGCCGCCGACTCGGCGATCGCCGCGGCCAAGTCCGCGGAGGCCGACAAGTACGCCGCCCCGGCGTACAAGGCGGTGACGGATCTCCAGCGGCAGGCCGACAGCTTCATGGGCGAGAAGAAGTACAAGGAGGCGAAGGCCGCGTACGAGCGCGCCAAGGGCCTGGGTGACGACGCGGCCAAGGCCGCCGTGGCCGGCAAGACTGCGATGAAGGCCGAGGTCGAGAAGGGTATCGCCGCGGCCGAGGCCGCGTGGGCGGGCATCGAGAAGCAGGCGCAGGCCGCCGCGAAGAAGATGAAGCCGGATGTGAAGAAGGCCTGGGAAGCGGACGAGAAGGCCACGAAGACCGCGCTGGCGGCCTCGAAGACCGCGCTGGCGAACTCGCCTGCCGAGGCCAAGGACAAGCTCGCGACCGTCTTGGCGTCGATCGAGAAGTGGTCGAAGGATCTCGCGGCGGCGGCCACGCCGGCGGCCGCGGCTGCCCCGGCTGGGAAGGCGCCCGCGCCCGCGAAGAAGAAGTAGGCGCTTCACTCGCGGCCGGCCGGGCTCCGTTCGGAGTCCGGTCGGCCGTGTCGTTGTCTGGCCCCGGCGGGTCGGATCAGTCCGGGGCTCGCTCCACCACCAGCGACACCTCGTCCTCGAGCGCGCGGCCGCGGTTGCCGGGGCGCACCGTCCAGCCGGGCTGGGCCCGGATCGCGCGCACGGCGGCGTCGATGACTCGGGGCAGGATGCGGTCCTGGAACTCCCGGAGCCACGCGTAGCCGTCGAGCTCTCCCTCGTAGCCTTCCTCGAACGTGCAGCGAAGATCGAGTCTCAGCGTGAAGTCCCGCTCCTCGACGAAGCGCATCTGGGCTCCTTCCAGAGGTGAGGACCGGCCGTCCCGCGCGGCCGCCGTTCAGGACGCGCCGGCGGCATGCGGCTTGAGGATACCGAGCGCGACTCGGTGGAAGGGCGTTTGGAGGCCTGCCGCCCGGCCGAGCCGCACGACGGCGCCGGCCAGCCAGTCGATCTCGAGCCGCCGCCCCTGCTCGAGATCGACGGCCAGGGACGCGCGCCAGGTCGCCGGCATGCCCCGCACGAAGGCCATCGTGCGCTGGACGTCCTCCTCGCCGAGCGCCACTCCCTGCGCCTGGGCCACGAGGACCACCTCGCGCATGCCCTCCTCGGCCAGGCCCCAGGTCTCGGGATGCGCGTGGATGCGCGCGAGCGGCACCCGGGTCATCGCGCTGAGCGCCGCCATCGGCGCGAGCAGCAGGAACTTCCGCCAGATCTCGAGACGGATGTCGGGGCTCGACACGGTCTCGATCCCCGCGCGGGTGGCCAGCGCCACGAGGCGGGTGAGCCGCGCGCTCACCCCGCCATCGAGCTCGCCGACGGTGAGGCGATTCAGCGCGTTGTGCCGGATCACCCCCGGGGCCGTGATCTCTCCGTTGATCATGACGACGGCGCCCATGACCTGCCGCGGGCCGTAGCGGCGAGCCACGATCTCCCCGGCGTCGATCCCGTTCTGGAGGCACACGATGGCGGTCTCCGGGCCGACCATCGGCGCGATGGCGGCCGCCGCGGCCTCCACGTCGTAGAGCTTCGTCCCGAGGAGCACGAGGTCGACGACGCCGACCATCGCGGGCGCGTCGGTCGCCGCGGCGGGCGCGATCCGGAGGTCACCGAGCGGGCTCTGGACCGAGAGCCCGTGGGCGCGGATCGCCGCCAGGTGCGCGCCGCGCGCGACGAAGGTCACCTCGGCGCCGACCGCCGCCAGGCGCGCCCCGATGTAGCCGCCGATGGCGCCGGACCCCATCACCGCGAGCTTCATGGCCGAGCCCGCGCCGCCTCAGGGCTGCGGCCGCGGCCGCCGGGCGAGCTTCGTCACCTGGTTGAGGCCGACCTCGGCGAGATAGAGGTCGCCCCGCGAGTCGCCCCAGACACCGTGGGCGCCCACGTTGACCGGCCGGCCGCGCGCCAGCAGTCGCCCGTCCGGGGCGTACATGCTGATGCGGGGAATCTGGTCGGTCACGTAGACGGTGCCGCCCGGGTCGACGTAGATGTCCATGGGATGGTAGAGATCCCGCCACTCGCCGAAGTAGTCGCCTTCCGGGCTGAAGAGCTGGACCCGATTGTTCTCCCGATCGGCGACCAGAACGCGGTCCTGCGCGTCGACCCAGATGCCGTGGGGCGTCGTGAACTCCCCCCGGCCGGCGCCCGGCGCGCCCCAGGAGTCCAGGTGCTCGCCCTCGACCGAGAACCGGTGCACCGACGAGTTGCCGTACCCGTCGGCGACGTAGATCTCGCCGGCCGGCGACACGGCCACGTCCGCGGGGTGATTGAACGGCGCCTGGAGCGAGGGCCGGCCGCGCCGCCCGAGCGTCAGCACGATGCGGCCCTCCACCGTGAGCTTCAGGACCTCGTGCTCGTCCCGGTTGCAGAGGTAGAGGTGGTCGTCCGCGCCGATGAAGATGCCGTGGGCGTCGCGGAGCCGCTGGCTGCCCCAGCCGGTCAGGAAGTTCCCGTCGCGGTCGAAGACGAGGACCGGCGGGTCCTGGCGCTGGTAGAAGTACACGCGATCCTTCGAGTCGACGGCCACGTGACTGACGAGCCCGAGGCGCCAGCCGGGCGGGAGCGTGCCCCAGGGCCGGACGACGTCGTAGACGAAGTCGCCGGTCCCCACCACGAGGCCCGGGGTGGATTCAGTCGACACGGATCGCCTCCGGGGCCGACGCGCGGCGAGGCGCCGGCCACCCGCCGAGTATAGGCCACCCGGCCGCGCGCCGACCTCGCCGTCGGACGGTCCGCGCCGGCCCGTAGCTAGCTGCGCGCGGGCGCACGCCCGCCCCGACGATCGTCAGTACGCGGGCGGGGGCGGAGCCGTCGACGCTTCGAGCGTGGCGAGCAGACGCTCCGCCCGCTCGCGCTTGGCGGGGTCCGGGTCGCGCGCCACGATGCGCTGGAGCACGGAGCGCGCTCGCGGATCCCCCGCCTCGCCGAGCGCAAACCCGAGCGCGTCGCGCCGATCGAACCACGTGCGGTCGAAGGGGACCTCCGTCAACCCGAGCCGGGTCCAGTAGTACTGGAGCGCGTCCGAGCGCCAGCCCGCGTACACCTCCGCCCAGCTGAGCGGCTGCCCATCCGGGTTGGCGTTGTCGGGATTGAACGGATCGCGGACGCGCTGGAAGCGGCAGTCGATGGACATCCGCAGCCGGTCGCTCCGGTTCGGGATCCCCTTGTGCACGGTGAGACTGTGGAAGACCAGCACGTCGCCGGCGCGCATCGGGCCGCCGGTCCAGCGGCCCTCCAGGGGATCCTGGATCTCGATGCCGCCGGCCCCGTTGCCGATGCCGAAGTCGAGCACTCCCAGCGTGTGGGAGCCGCGCGCGACCTGAAGGCCGCCCAGTTCGGGCGGACAGTCGATCAGCGGCATCCACGCCGTGTAGACCTCCGGCGTGCCCTGCACGTTGGGGTAGTCCTGATGCGCCTTCGTCGTGTACTCGATCCGGTCGGGAAAGATGTTGCGCATCAGGACGCGCGGGTGCGGGAAGACCGGCGCGCCGAGCATGCGCTCGAAGAATCCGATCAGCTGTGGGTGGTGCTTGAGCGCGTGGTAGCTCTCGAGCCGGTTGATGCGGCGCAGGACCTCCAGGTACCGCGGCTCGGGATCGACGCAGAACCCGCCGGGGTCCGCGACCGCCTCGCCGAGCGGCGCTTCCGGCCGGAGCCACCCCGCGTCCCGCGCGATCGCCGCGATCTCACGCTGCACGCCGGCGACGACCTCGCGCGGCAGGAGGCCGGGCAGGTAGAGGTAGCCGTCGCGGGCCATCCGCGCGGCCAGCGCGGGCCCGTCCATGACGAGCGCGAGCGGAGCTCTCGAGCGCGTGCATGGTCGACTCGACGGCCCACGGTAGCGAGCGGCCCGGGCGGCCGTCAACCCCGCTCGCCCGGGTCAGCGGGACTCGCGCGCCCGCTGCTGCATCCGCGCGAGGTAGGCGTCGAGCTCCGCCTCGCTCGCGAATACCTGATCGGCGGGGAGCGCCTTGACGATCTCGAACACCTTGAGGACCGAAGCTTGCGCGTTGACGATCGCCACGCGGCCCCCGCGTCCTTCGATCGCCTTGCGCGCCCGGAGGATCGAGCGGATGCCGGCGCTGCTGATGTACTCGAGCCCCCGGAGCTCGAACACGAGAGAGGTGAGGGCGGAGGCGCCCAGGAGCGGCGCCAGCTCGGCATCGAGCTTGGGGGCGGTGAGGCTGTCCAGTCGGCCGCGCAGCGTGATCCGCCGCTCGGCCGAGCCCGAGCCGGTGTCGATGTCGAGGCTCATCTCTCCTCCTTGTCCAGGGAGCGTCGCGCTCTCGCGGAACGCTCCCTCGCCGGTCTCGGCCGGCCGTTTCCAGTAGAGCGTGTGAACGTTCGCGGCCGCCTCCCGCGCGTAGTCCCAGCGGTCCGTCAGGTGCTTGACCAGGACGAGGCCGAGCTTCCCGATCGGCCGCTCGGCGACCGGCGCCTCGAGATCGGGCTCGGGCGCCTCGAGGGGATTGAAGGGCGGGCCCGCGTCCTCGATCCGGATCCGGATCTCCTCCGGCGGCATCCGGACCTCGACGTGCGCCTCCCGCCCGGCCTCCCCGCCGTAGGCATGGGTCATCACGTTGACGAGGAGCTCTTCCAAGGCCAGCACGCAGTCGTGGATCCTCGCGGGCGGCACGTCGCGGGCCCGCAGGATCCCCTCGATGGCGCGGAGCGCCGGCGCCAGCGCGGCAGGCGCGCTGGCCACGGAGAGCCGCCACGCCTCGTCGCCCTGCGTGTCCACGGTGATGCCGGCCGGCTGGAACTGGAGCGCCACGACGGCCATGTCGTCGCGCGGCGCGCCGCCCGCGGAGAAGCGCTCGATGGCGTCCTCCACCCGCCGCGGCAAGACGTCGACCGTGTCGGCCCGGGTGTCCGCCACGACGCTCCGGAACCGCTCGAGACCGAAGGCCGCGCCCGCTGCGTCGAACGCTTCGGTCACGCCGTCCGTGCAGAGGATCACGGCGTCGCCGGGGGCGAGATGCCCGACCCACACCGGGCACGCGGCGTCGGTGCCGAGGCCGAGCGCCGGCCCGCCTTCGAGGACGAGCACGCGCGTGGCGCCGCCGGCGCGCCGCAGGAGCGGCCGCTCGTGGCCCGCGCTGGCCAGGCGGAGCTCGCCGCTCTCGTCGAGGATCGCGCAGGCCATCGTCACGAACATGCACATGTCGTTGCCCTGCGACAGGCGCGCGTCGAGTTCCCGCAGGATGTCGGCCGGCCCAGCCTCGCCCCGGCCGATCGCACGCAGGAGCCCGGTCACGCGCGCCATCAGGAGCGCGGCGGGCATCCCCTTGTCCGCGACGTCGCCGATCGCCAGGACCAGCCGCTGGCCGTCCAGCAGGAAGAAGTCGTAGAGATCGCCGCCGACCTCGCGGGCCGGCTGGAGCGTTGCGGCGATCCGGTAGCAGCCGGCCAGCGGCTCCGGCGTCGTCGTCGGGAGCATCGACAGCTGGATCTGCCGGGCGATCTCGAGCTCCCGGGCCCGCCGCTCCTCCTCGGCGAGGTGGGCCACCCGGTCCTCGATGTGCCGCCGGAGCATCCGCCGCATGTGGTCGGTCACGTCCCGCAGCGCGCTGACCTCGAGGGGGTTCGAGATCTCGGGGAGCCGCGTGTCGAGGTCGCCGCCGCCCATGCGCTCGACCGACCGGGTCAGCGTCTCGAGCGGCCGGGAAATGAGGCGAGCGGACAGCCAGACGAACACGAGCGCGAGGCCGAGGACGCCGAACCCGATCAGGACTTGCCCCTGCGCCAGGCCGCGCGCCTCGGCCACGAGCTCCCGGCGCGGTGCGGCCAGGAGCAGGAGCAGCGGCTCGCCGGCATCCATCTCGATGCCCCGCTTGACCCCCACCCAGTCGCCGCCCGCGAGAGGCAGGGTGACGTGGCCCCCCACGGGCCCGTCGGGCGCGGCGAGGAGCCGCCCGAGGACGGACTCGTCGAGGTCCGCGAGCCGGGTGAGCCCGGGCTCTCCCGTCGGCCCGGGCCGGACGAGGCGGGCCGAGTCCGGGTGGGCGATCAGCAACCCGCGGCGATCGACGAGCGCGAGCCGGGAGGAGAAGGTCACCCGGGACTCGGCGAGGTGCCGCGAGAGCGTCTGGAGCGTGATGTCCACGCCGACGACCGCGCTGCCGCTCGGGGTCCGCTTCGCGAGGGTCGTGCCGACCTCACGGGTCGTGAAGAAGATGTAGGGGTCCGTGCGCACGAGCGCGTCGGACGCCATCGCGCGGCGGTACCACTCGCGGGTCCGCGGGTCGTACCGGTAGTTCGGGCGGGGCTCGTTCCGGATGACCCCGAGCTGCGCGTTCACGAAGAGGTAGCGCCCGGCGACGGGCCGATCGCCGGCGATCACGCTCTGGACGAGGAACGCCGCGTCTGGCGGCGCGCCGAAGCTCTGGCGCCGGCCCTCGGGCAGGGAGCGCACCAGGAAGAAGTCGCCGTTCGCGTAGCCGACGTAGACGGCGGAGATCTCGGGATGTAGGGCGAGCGCGTGGGTCCAGAACGGGAGCAGCTCGAGCCGCTCCGCCAGGCTGTCCGTTCGGGTGATGCGATGCTGGGCGCCGAGCTCCGCCAGCAGGCGGGCCGGCCCGAGCAGGGCCCGGACGTGGTCGGCGGTGCGCTCCGCCACGTGGAGGAACTCGTCGTCGCCGGCCGAGAGCAGGAGCCGGGACGTGGCGCGGTAGCCGTAGCCGATGATGGCGAGCCCGGCGGCGGTCATCACCATCAGGAACAGGGTTGCGATGTGGACCCGGAGCCGGAACTGCCACCGGCTCTCGCGGCCCGTCGTCGGGGGTGTGCTCTCCGGCATCAGCCCCGCTCGGCGGCCCGGACGGGGTCCGGGCCGGTGGATCGGGTCGGCGGACGCCTCCGGGGCGGCCGGACGAGCCGGCGCGGGGTCGGTCGGCTCGCTGCGTGGACGCCCCGCCGTGTTCACGTGCCGGGGCCGATCCTAGCACGGAGCTCCGGCGGCCCCGCGGACCTATCGCGCGCGGGCGGCGCGCCCGCGAGGCGCCAGGCCGGCGGGTCAGAAGACTCTGGCTCCGCCCGGCCGGTCGCGCTACCCTAGGCGCGCCTGCGAGGCGCCCGCCCGGTCGCGGAGGGTCGCGGCGCGGGCTCAGGAGCCGCCGCCCGTCACCCCGACGCTGCATCAGGGAGGGTCCATGAACAGACTCGTAGCCGGACTCGTTGGTCTCGCGCTCTCGATCGTCGCCGCGACGGCGGCGCACGCCCAGGGGACGGTCAAGATCGGGCTCATCCTGCCCTATTCCGGCCAGTTCGCCGATACGGCGACCCAGATGGACAACGGGATCAAGCTCTACATGAAGAAGTACGGCGACACCGTGGCCGGCAAGAAGATCGAGATCATCCGCAAGGACACCGGCGGGCCCTGCGCCCGGACGTCGCGAAGCGGCTGGCGCAGGAGCTGGTCGTGCGGGACGGCGTGGACATCCTCGCCGGCTTCGTCCTGACGCCGAACGCCCTCGCCGCCTCCGACGTGTCGGACCAGGCGAAGAAGTTCATGGTGATCATGAACGCGGCGACGTCCATCATCACCACCAAGTCGCCGTACTCCGTGCGCACCTCCGTGACGCCTCCCCAGGTGACGGAGACGCTTCGGCGCCTGGGCCTATCGGAGCGGCGTCCGGAAGGTCTTACACGATGGTCTCCGACTACGGGCCGGGCCACGACGCCGAGGGAGCCTTCCATCGGGCCTTCAAGGCGGCCGGGGGCGAGATCATCGGCTCGGTGCGCTTCCCGGTGGCCAACCCGGACTTCTCGGCGTTCGTCCAGCGCGCCAAGGACCTGAACCCGGAGTCGATCTTCATCTTCGTGCCGGGCGGCGCCCAGCCGGCGGCGCTCGGGAAGGCCTTGGCCGAGCGCGGCATCGACCCCAAGAAGACCAAGGTCCTCGGGACGGGCGAGGTCACCGACCTGACGCGGCCCTCGCAACATGGGCGACGCCGCGCTCGACATCATCACCGCCTGGCACTACGACTACAACCACGACTCCGCGCTGAACAAGGCGTTCGTCCGGGACTTCGCCGCGGACAACAAGGTGCAACCCGAACTTCTTCGCGATCGGCGGCTACGACGGCATGCACCTCATCTACGAGGCGCTGAAGAAGACCGGCGGCAAGACCGACGGGGACAGCCTCATCGACGCCGCCAAGGGCATGGCGTGGGAGAGCCCGCGGGGCCCGATCTCCATCGACCCGGAGACGCGCGACATCATCCAGACCATCTACATCCGGCGCGTCGAGAAGGTCGGCGGGCAAGCTGGTCAACGTGGAGTTCGACAAGGTCGAGAACGTCAAGGACCCGGTGAAGGCCTCGATGAAGAAGTAACCGCCGGTTGTCGCGCCGTCCGCCTCGACGCGCCGGGCAAGGGGCCGTCAGCATGATCGGTCCCGTCGCTCGGCGTCCTGTTCGACGGCTTCGCCTACGGGATGCTGCTGTTCCTCCTGTCGGTGGGCCTCTCCGTGACGCTGGGAATGATGAACTTCGTCAACCTGGCGCATTGCAGCTTCGCGATGCTCGGGGGCTACGTGACGGTCACGCTCATGAACCAGCTGGGCTGGCCGTTCCTCGCGACGCTTCCCTGCGCATTCCTGGCCGCGGCGGCGGTGAGCGCGGGGCTCGAGCGCACGCTCTATCGCCGCCTGTACCGCGCCAGCGACCTCGATCAGGTCCTGCTCACGATCGGGCTCGCGTTCATCTCGGTCGCGGCGGCGGCCTACATCTACGGCACGGTCCTGCAGCCGGTCACGATCCCGTCCTTCCTGCGCGGGCTCCCTGAGCGTGGGGGGGCTGGGCATCGGGCGCTACCGGCTGTTCCTGATCGGCACCGCGCTCGTGGTCACGGCTTGCCCTGATGCTGGGCCTCGAGGGCACGCGGTTCGGGGCGCGGGTGCGGGCGGCGGTCGACAACCAGCGGATGGCGCGGGGCCTCGGCATCGACGTCGACCGGACGTTCGCCATCACCTTCGCGCTGGGAAGCGGGCTGGCGGGCCTCGGCGGGGCGCTCGCGATCGAGATCGTCGGTCTCGACCCCGCGTTCGCGTTCACCTATCTGGTGTACGTCCTGATCGTGGTGTCCGTGGGCGGGCTCGGGTCGATCGGCGGATCGTTCGCGGCGGCCAGCCTCATCGGGATCAGCGACGTGGCGGGGAAGTACTACGTGCCCCAGCTCGGCTCGTTCCTCATCTACCTGGTCATGCTCGTCCTGCTGATGTGGCGGCCTGCGGGCCTGCTCGGGCGGCGCTGAGATGGCTGACGCCTCGCGCGAGCTGGCTGCCTCGACGCGCGCGCGCCCGCTGGAAGTCGCGTTCTGGCTGGCCACGCTCGCGCCGTTCTTCCTGTTCCCCTCCTACCTCGTGCTCGCGAGCCAGATCGCGATCACCGCGCTCTTCGCGCTGTCGCTCGACCTGATCCTCGGCTACGCGGGCATCGTCTCCCTGGGGCACGCCGCGTTCTTCGGCCTCGGCGCCTACACGGCGGGGATCCTCTCCAAGAGCGGGTGGGGCGAGCCCCTGACCGGCCTCGTGCTCGCGGCGGGCGTGGCCGGGGCGGTCGGCTACGCGACGAGCTTCGTGATCGCCCGGTTCCGGCACCTGGCCCTCATCATGATCACGCTCGGCCTGGGCGTGCTGCTCCACGAGGCGGCGAACCAGGCCCACTGGCTCACGGGCGGCGCGGACGGCCTGCAGGGGGTGCGCATGTGGCCGCTCTTCGGCCGCCTGCCCTTCGACCTCTACGGCTACACGGCGTACGGCTACTCGCTGGGCGTCCTGTTCCTGCTCTTCCTGGCCGTACGGCGGCTGACCCAGTCGCCCCTCGGCCTGGCGCTCCGCGGCATCCGGGAGAACGCGACCCGCATGCCCGCGATCGGGGCGCCGAGCCGGGCGCACATCCGCAAGGCCTACACCATGGCGGCGGTGATCGCGGGCGCGGCCGGCGCGCTGCTCGCCCAGACGACCGAGACGGTCGCTCTCGACGTGCTGAGCTTCCAGCGCTCGGCGGAGCTCCTGGTGATGCTGGTCCTGGGCGGGGCCGGACGGCTCTACGGCGGGCTGATCGGGGCGATCGTGTTCATGGTCGCCCGGGACCGCTTCTCCGGCATCAACCCGCAGTACTGGTACTTCTGGATCGGCGTGCTCCTCGTCACCGTGGTGATGCTGCTGCCCAACGGCCTCCTCGGCGGGCTCGGCCGGCTGCTGGCCCGGCGGGAGCGGGCGGCCTGAGCGTGACGGCCGCCCTGTCCACCCGGGGCCTGGGCAAGAGCTTCGGCTCGCTCGTCGTGGCCGAGGGCATCGACCTGACCTTGCCGCGGGGGGAGCGGTACGCCCTCATCGGGCCGAACGGCGCCGGCAAGACCACACTGATCAACCTGATGACCGGCGTGCTCCCGCCCGACCGCGGGCGCATCTTCCTCGGCGACGACGAGATCACGACGCTCGCCCCCGAGACCCGCGTCAAGCGCGGGCTGGTGCGGACCTTCCAGATCAACACGCTGTTCCCGCACCTCACCGCGCTCGAGGCGGTGACGCTCGCGGTCTGCGAGCGGCGGGGCGTGGCCAACGTGTTCTGGCGGCGGCTGCCGGCCTTCCGCGACGCCATCGACGAGGCCCACCAGATCCTCGTCTCGCTCCGGCTGGGCGACAGCGGCCGCCGCCCGACGCGCGAGCTCGCCTACGGCCAGCAGCGGCTGCTCGAGATCGCGCTCGCGCTCGCCACGCGCCCGTCGGTGCTCCTGCTCGACGAGCCCGCGGCCGGCGTGCCCCGGGAGGAGAGCGCGGAGCTGTTCGACGTGATCGACGGCCTCTCGGAGGACCTGACGGTCCTGTTCATCGAGCACGACATGAGCCTCGTGTTCCGGTTCGCGCGGCGCATCATCGTCATGGTCGGCGGCCGGATCCTGATGGAGGGGCCGCCGGACGAGGTGGCCGCCGATCCGCGCGTGCGGGAGGTGTATCTCGGGGGCGCGCGCCATGGCTGAGCCGCTGCTCGCCCTCGAGGGCGTCCGGGCCGGCTACGGCGACGCCGTGGCGCTCGACGGGATCACGCTGGAGGTCCCGGCCGGGGGCAGCCTCGCGGTCCTCGGCCGGAACGGGGTCGGCAAGACCACGCTCCTCCTCACGATCATGGGCTACACGAACGTGACCCGCGGCGTGATCCGGTGGCGCGGCCGCGACCTGACGCGGGTGCCGCCCCATCGCCGCGCGCGGGCCGGGCTCGGGTGGGTCGCCCAGGAGCGCGAGATCTTCCCCTCGCTGAGCGTCGAGGAGAACCTCACCGTGGCCGCGCGCCCCGGCCGCTGGGACCTCTCGCGCGTCTACGCGCTGTTCCCGCGGCTCGCCGAGCGCCGGGGCAGCCGGGGGAACCACCTGTCGGGCGGCGAGCAGCAGATGCTCGCGATCGCGCGGGCGCTGATGACGAACCCGGCGCTGCTCCTCCTCGACGAGCCGCTGGAGGGGCTGGCGCCGATCGTGGTCGAGGAGCTGACCGCGGCGATCCGGCGCCTGCGGGCGGAAGAGGGCGCGGCCTTCATCCTGGTCGAGCAGCACGCCGAGGCCGCGCTGGCCCTCACGGAGACGGCCCTCGTGCTCGAGCGCGGGGGCGTCGTCCACCAGGGAGCGTCCCGGGCTCTTCTGGAGAGCCCCGCGACGCTGGATCGCTTCGTCGGCCTCCGGCTGTCGCCGGCGCCGGGCGCCGCCCCGGGCTAGGCCCGGAGCCCCACGTTCCAGAAGAAGGGGCGGTAGCGGTTCGCGTAGCCGACGACACTCTTCTGCTTGACGCGGAGCGTGAAGAAGTCGCCGAGCTTGACGACGGGCACCTCGTCCCAGAACCAGCGCTGGATCTCCTCCCAGACCGCCTTGCGCCGGGCGAAGTCGGTCTCGCACGCCAGGCGGGACTGGAGGGCGTCGAGCTTCGAGTCGCAGGTCCAGCCCGGCCAGTCGCAGGTGAGCACGACCATCTGGGAGGGGTCGGTGTTGAAGCCGATCCCGGTCGTGAAGACGTCGTAGAGCTTCGGGTCGTTGCGGCGCTGGACCACCGTCGCCCACTCGAGCACCTGGAGGTCGATGTTGAAGCCCACGTCCTCGAGCTGCTGCTTGGCGGCGAGCGCCGACTTGTACATCCAGTCGTAGAACTGGGTCGCCATCCAGCGGATCGGCTCGCCCTTGTAGCCGGCCTCGCGCATGAGCCGCTTCGCCTTCTCCTTGTCGGGCCGGTTGTAGACGTCCTTGCCGACGTCGGACCACCACACCTGCTCGCGGAAGATCAGGCTCGGATCGAGCCGGTAGAACTCCGGGGCGCCGACCGCGGCCTTCATGATCGGCTCCATGTCGAGCGCGGCCACGAATGCCTGCCGGAGCGCGCGGTTGGTGAAGGGGCTCTGCTTCTTGTTGAAGATCGCGCTGACCCATTCGTTCGGCTTCACGAGCATGACGTCGAGCTTCGCGTTCCGGGTCAGGCGCTCGTAGTTGTCGGGGGCGATCCAGTCGCTGAAGTGGTACTCGCCGGACTCGACGCCGGCGGCCCGGACCGACACGTCCGGCACCGGTATGAACTGGACCTCGTCCACGTAGGCGGTCCGCCGGCCGCCATAGCCGGTCGTGGCGTCGCCGCGGGCGGCGTACTTGTCGAAGCGCGCCATGCGCGTGTAGCGGTCGGGCACCCGCTCGACGAAGCGGAACGGGCCGGTGCCGACGAAGTCCTTGATCTGACCGTCGCCCGCCGCCTCCACGACCTCCTTGGGATAGATCGCCGGGAACTGGCCCGCGTTGCCCAGCGCGGCCAGCACGGGGCCCGAGCAGCCACCGAAGCGGAGCTCCACCGTGTACCGGTCCTTGGCCTGGAAGGACTGGACGTTCTTGAACAGGATCTTCCCGACGCTGGCGATCCGGCCCCATCGCGTGAGGGACGCGACCACGTCCTCGGCCGAGCACTCCTTCCCGTTGTGGAACGGCACGCCCCGGCGGAGCCGGATCGTCCACGTCTTGCCGCCGTCGGCGACGGTGTGCCCCTCGGCCAGCATCGGGACGACGCCGTAGCGCTCGTCGAGCGTGAAGAGGGGCTCGTAGAGATGCGAGGTCACGTCGTACGTCAGGCTCGCCGTCGTCCAGTGGGCGTCGAGCGACGGGGGCTCGCCGATGATGGCGACCTTCAGCACGCCGCCGGGGCGCGGCTCCTGGGCGTGGGCCGGCCGGCGGAGGATCGCGGGGCCGGCGGCCCGGCGGCGCCGAGCGCGGCGGCTCCGACGAGAAGGTCGCGGCGGGACGGCATCGACGCGGCGCGGCGCTGGCTCATCGGTCTGTCCTCCATTGGTCTCCGTGGGCGGCGGGCGGGCCCGCCACCTCGCTCAGGAGCGTCTCGCGCCGGCGGAGCATCTCCTCGACGCGGCGCGGGAGGCTCCGCCCCGGCGCCTGGCGGTCGCGGCTGACCTCGGCGTAGAGCTCCTGCTCCCACGCGAGCCAGACGCGCTGCACGGCCGGCGTCCGCCCCGCCGGATCGTGCATGACCTCGTCGCCGAGCGCCTTCATGAGCCACCACGCGGACCGCCCGTCCGGCTCGCCCGTCCCGGCGGTGAGGGCCGCGGGTAGCTCGGCGCCGACCGCGACCGGGAGGAACACGCTCGTGCACGGCGTCGTCTGGGCGCACCAGGCGATCACCGGCGTCTCCCGCCCGAGCTCCGCGACCATGGCCGCGGCCGTCGCGCCGGTCGCCGGCTCGGGGTGCATGCAGACCGACCAGCCCTCGGGGTCGCCGTCCTTCCGGCCGGGCCGGTGGACGGTGCCGCCGTCGTAGTGATCGCGGAGATGCCGCAGCATGTCGGGCACGTCGGGTCGGCCGACCGCGGCCAGGAACCGGCAGTGCGCGTCGTAGCGCGCCTCGGCCCGGTAGCGCGGCTCGGGGTTCTCGAACGCGGCACGGAAGTCGAGGCGGCGGCCCGGCGCGGGCGTCCACCAGCCGCGCGCCGCCGCGTAGGCCTCGATGCCCGTCGACGCGTCGTCCCAATCGTCGCCGATCGTCGCCAGGTTGGAGATCGCCGCCCGCCCCCGGACGCGGCGCGCGACCCAGTGGCGGCCCGAGGTCTCGAGCACCCACGCCGTGCCGGGGTCCGCGATGATGAAGCTGTTGTGGTAGTAGCGGCGGCCGCCGTGCTGGGCGCTGCCGCCCTGGCCGTGCCGCTCGAGGAGGTCCGTGATCACGTGCTTGGCCTCGTCGGCGGTGCGGCCCCGCTCGAGGCCGAGGCGCAGGAGGTCCATGCCGAGGAGCCCGGTCTCGGCTGGCGTCTCGCGCGTGTGGAGGGCCTCGTTGCCGATGGCCACCCCCGCCTCGTTGACGCCGTGCTCGAAGCCCCAGATCCACCAGGGGCGGCTGCCGAGCACCGCGAGCGTCTCCGGGGCCTCGGGGATCTCGAGGTACGTGCAGCGGACCGTCGCGCCCGGCGGATGGCGCCGCGCGGGCACCGCCTGGAGGGGCTGGCACTCCGTGGTCGGGCGGTCGCTGTTCTTGGCGAAGAGGGTCCGCCCGCTCCGGGTCTCGGAGCCGAGGGCGACGAGCGTGTCGCAACTGGTGTTCACGGGCACCTCCGCGGGATCGGCGGCCTCGTCCGGCACGCCGAGGATAGCACCGTCAGCGCCCGGCCGGCTCGATGACGACCGCGGCGCCGTGCCGCAGCATGAGGTCGAAGGCGTCCTGCCGGGCGCGCTCGCAGAGCTCCGTGTAGAGCGTGATGTTGCCGCCGAACAGCGTCTGGATCGACGCGCCGAGGGTCCCGACCACGCTGCGCGAGCGCACCACGATGCCGCGCACGACGCCGCGGTGCTGGACGATGCGGTACCCGTCGAATCCCATCGCGGTCGTCACGCGGTCGGGCGGGATGGCCATGCGCGCCTCCTGGAGCGGCGGGTGACGCGCGAGCGCGACGTCGGGGCAGCGGTCACGGCGCGAGCGGCGGACGCCCAGTCACGGCAGGGGCACGTAGTCGTACTCGCCGATGCCCTGCAGGACCAGGAAGGTGGCCGACGCGTCGCCCGCGTTGGTCACGAGGTGGGGGCGGCCGGGCCGGACCGCGTAGGTCTCGCCGGGCCCGAGCCGCACCTCTTCCTGAGGGTCGCGGAGGAAGAGGCGGAGCCGCCCCTCGAGCACGTAGAAGGTGTCTTGCGATCCGGGTGTGGTAGTGCCACGGCACCCGCTGACTCGGGGCGATCTGGAGCTCGGTGATCCGGAAGCCCGGCCGTTCGGCGTGGCGGACGCGCCGCTCCACCGCGTACAGATGGCTCGAGTCCGTGACGGCATCCACGGGGACCTCCTCGCGTCGGGTTGTCGACCGGCCCCGTCCGCCGTCGGCTTAGCGGCGCGCCTCCGAGGCGGGTCCGAGGGCCGCGGGGGGCGATCGGCAGCACGCGCTGGAGCGCCACCAGCAGGAAGAACAGGCGGACGCTGAGCCGCACCGGAAGCGAGGGCCGCCAGTTGCCCGCGATCACGGAGAGGACGGACCGGTAGATCCCCAAGCGGTTGCTCCGGCGGAACCAGAGATCGCGGAAGTTCGGATCGTAGAAGCCCACCGCGAAGCGCCGGAAGTGGTGATACCGGGCCCGCACGAGGCGCTCGTAGGCGGCGAAGCGGCGCCGGGAGAGGTCGCCGTCCCGGAGCCCCGCGTCGATCGCCTCGGCCGCGTCCAGCCCGCCCTGCATCGCCAGCAGCACGCCGGTCGAGAAGATCGGATCGAGGAACGCCGCGGCGTCTCCCACGGCCACCCACCGGTCGCCGGCCAGGACGGTCCCGAGATACGAGTAGTCCGCGTCGAAGCGGGCGGGCGTGACGCGCTGGGCGGCGGTCATGAGCCGCGCCGCGCTCGGCGTGTCCTCGATGTAGTGCGCGAGGCTGTCCTCGGGCGTCGTGCGCGATTCGCGCCGGTGGACCGCCTGGGGGATCACCGCGCCCACGCTCATCACGGTCTCCGAGATCGGGATGAACCAGAGCCAGCCCATGTCGGGCCGGGTGAACATCCGGATGTCGCCCGCCCGTCGGCCCGTCGCGCGCGGGACCCGCTCGTACTGGGCATGCACGGCGATGTTGCGGAGCAGCGGGTCCATGTCGTGGCGCCCGAGCTTCTTGGCGAGGAAGCCGGCCCGCCCGGACGCGTCGACCACCACGCCCACGCGCACCGTGTGCTCGGCGCCCTCCGGATCGGCGAAGCGGAGCGTGATCCCCCCGGCGTCGAAGGTCGCGTCCAGCGCCCGGTGGCGCTCGCGGACCGCCACCCCGGATTTCTCGGAGTGGCGCAGGAGGAGCTCGTCGAAGGTCGCGCGCGGCACCTGGAAGGTCTGGGGCGTCGGCGTCTCCGCCGCTTCCGCGAAATCGGCGTACTGCTCGGTGGCGCCGTCGATCGTCCAGAAGCTCGCGCCCCACTTCCGGACGAACCCGGCCCCCGCGATCGTCTCCTGGACGCCCAGGGCCTCGAAGATCTCGTTCGTCCAGGGAAGCTGGGACTCGCCGATGTGGAAGCGCGGGAACTGCTCCCGCTCCAGGAGGAGCACCCGGCGCCCCCGGCGCGCGAGCGCCGTGGCCGTGCTGGAGCCGCCCGGCCCGCCGCCGATGACGGCGGCGTCGAAGTCCCAGGCGTCCGTTGGGCTCATGCGCGCCGGGGCGGTGGGCCTAGCGCGTGAGGCCCGCGATCGACTGCTCGTATTCGCACGAGCCCATCGTGCCCTCGGCGAAGATGCCCCGCTCGGCGATCCACTGGACCGTCCGGTCGAAGACCTCCTTCGTGTAGGGCTCGAACACCAGGCGCTCGCCGGGGCCCCAGCGGCGGGTGTCCATGAGGGGATGGAAGCGGACCGGGAACTCGTTCCGGTAGTAGTGCGTGTAGAGATCGGGCCGGACGTCGATGTCGCGCTGCGCGCGCTGCAGCGCCCGGAAGAACCGCTTGAGGTCCTCGGGGTCCGGCTGGCCGTGGATCATTGTCGTGATCATGAACGTGGTGTCGATGATCTTCCGGAAGCCGAGCTGCTCGGCGAAGTAGTACGGGCCGCTGAACAGGGCGGCCGCCGGCGACTGGCCCTCGATGAGGAGCTCCATGCGGCGGAAGAGCATGCCGTCGTTGAAGGAGAGCTGGAGCTGGTCGGCGCGGAGGTACGGTTCGAGCGCCTGGATCGTGGAGTAGTGGCTCCCGGACTGATAGCCGACCGAGATCGGGACCCCCGCCAGCTGCTCGGGGCTCCGCACCGGCGAGTCGGCCGGCACGAAGATCCCCGCCGGCGCCACCGAGTAGGCGTCCGGGTAGAGCTTGCCGTGGCCGGCGGACGCGGCGACCCCGACGGTCCAGTGGCAGGCGCAGCTCACGTCGGCCGCCCGGCCCGCCTCGAGCGACTGGTAGGCGCCCATCCGGTCGCCGCGGTTGTGGATCTGGCCGTCCGTCGCCTGGACCAGCTCGCGGAAGACGTAGTCGAGGCCCTCCGCCGCGAAGTAGCCCTTCTCCTCGGCGACCCATTCCTGCAGGCGGAAGTGCGGCTCGATGACGAACGTCGCCATGGTCACGCTCCTTCACGGGCTCGGCGGAACGGCGCGCCGACGCCCGGTGTCGCCGCCATTCTACCGCGCGGCCGGCCGGCCGCGCTCAGCGGCCGAGCCCGTCCTCGCGGAACCGGTAGCGGCGCACGACGGCCTCGTCCACGGTGACGCCGAGGCCCGGCCCCTCGGGCGCGGACACCCAGCCGTCCACGTGGCCGATGGGGTTCGTGACGAGCTCGTGCTGCATCGGCGAGGGAACGGGCTTCAGCTCGAAGATGAGCGTGTTGGACGCGGCGACGGCGAGGTGGAGGGCCGCCGCGGTGTTGAGCGCGCTGCTCCAGGAGTGCGCGTTCCAGGCGCGCCCGGCCGCCGCCGCCATCTCGATGATGCGCCAGGTCCCGGTCACGCCCTCCGCCCGGCCGGGGTCGATCATGATGACGTCGATCGCGCCCGACTCGATCAGGCCGCGGTAGTGCGCGGCGTGCCAGCCCTTCTCCCCGGTGCAGATGCGCGTGTCCACGGCGGCGTGGAGCCGCCGGTACCCGTCGAGGTCCTGCTCGACCAGGGGGTCCTCGAACCAGTAGAGGCGGACGTCGTCGTCGATCGCCCGGCACATCCGGATGGCGTGGCTCGAGTCCCAGCCCATGAGCGCCGCGACGTCGACGATCATGTGGACGTCGGGCCCGATCGCGTCGCGGACGGCGCGGGCGATCGCCCGATCGCGCCGCTCGTCGCTCCCGAAGGCGATGGAGAGGTCGTGCCCCCAGCCGCCCTTCACGTAGCGATACCCCTCGGCGACGAAGCCGCGGAACTCGCGGGCGACCCGGTCGAGGTCGTGCGTGGCGAAGATGGTCGAGGCGCAGGCCGGGAGGCGGTCCCGCCGCTTGCCGCCGAGCAGGCGGTACAGCGGGACGCCCGCGGCCTTGCCCGCGATGTCCCAGAGCGCCATGTCGATGGCGCTGATGCCGAACGTGACCAGGCCCCCGTTGCCGTCCCAGAACGTCGCGTCGCGCAGGCGGCTCCAGACGCCCGCGACGTCGCGCGGGTCGCTGCCGACGACGAGGGGCGCGAGGCGCCGCTCGACCACGAACGCCACCGCGAGGGAGGCTTCCTGGCCGCCGGTGATCGCCTCGCCCCAGCCGACGAGCCCGTCGTCGGTCTCGACGCGGACGAGGGTCAGCGCGCGGATCTTGCCGTCGTTGTTCGACTCCGGATAGCGCACGGCGAACGCCTCGACGCGGCCTACTCGCATGGACCCTCCCTCGGTCTCGGGCGCGGCCGCCGTCGGGCGGTCCGCGCGACAACGGCCGATTCTACCCCGCCGGCGCGTGCGCCCGCGCCGCGCCGGCTTGACACCCCGCGACCGCGAACTTCATGATCGTGTCGCGCCGACGCGCGAGGCGAGTCGGCGCGACTGCCCACGACGGGGCCCGCGGCGGCTCCGACATCGGAGAGGGACCGGACGATGCTCGGCGGATACATCAGCGATCTCGAGGCCGGCGACGTGTTCGAGCCGGTCGAGTACGTCCTCACCGCGTTCATGGCCAGCGAGTACGCGCACGGGGTCGAGGAGAACTGGGAGTGGTTCCACTCGTCCCGTGCCCCCGGCGGGCGACAGATGCGGCCGCCGACCATGATCCACGTCGACAAGATGCGGATCCTCGAGAAGAACTGCCTCAAGGAGCAGCGCGTCGGCGGCGCCAAGGGCCCGCACGCGCGGATCCACTACGAGTACTTCGCGCGCCAGCACAGCCCGGCCTACGTCGGGGAGCGGCTCGTCGTGAGCGGCCGCATCACGGACCGGTACGTGAAGCGGGGCCGGACGTACATCGACTACTACCTCGAGGTGCGGACGTCCGACGGGCGGCTGGTCACCACGTACACCGACAAGACGCTGCTCAAGTACGAGCCCGAGGCGCCACAGGCCGAAGGCCGTCCGACCAATCCGGCTAGGACAACGCGATGAGCCCGGCCACGCCCGCCCCGCGGGACCTCGCGGTGGGCGCCGAGATCACCGGACCGGTGCGCCTGATGACGGCGGAGCGGATCGAGTGGTACGACAGCGCGATGCTGTCGGCGGCCACGGGGACGCTCGCCCGGGTCGGCTCCAACATCCACACCGACGAGGCCTATGCGCGCTCCCAGGGCCTGCCGGCCATCATCGCCGACGGCATGATCATGACGAACTGGGTCTCGAGCATGCTGGTCGAGCATTTCGGCATGGCGTACGTCGAGCACGGCGAGCTCCGCACCAAGTTCATCAAGCCCGTCCTGCTCGGCATGACCGTCGTGTGCCGGGGCCGCGTGCAGTCGATCGAGCGGGGCCCCGGCGGCGCGCGCACCTGCATGCTGGACGTCTGGTGCGAGGACGAGCACGGCACGAAGGTCGTGGACGGCCACGCGCGCGGTGGAGCTTCCGGCGTGAGCCCCTTCGGTCCGCGCGTCGCCGGCCCTCGTTGAAGCGCTCCCGCCAGGCGGCCGCCCTGATCGTCACCGCGACCGGAGTCTTCCTGGCCCTCGCCGGGCTGCGCCTCCGGCTCGAGGGGCAGTACGGGCCGGGCCCGGGGTTCCTCGCGTTCTGGGTGGGGCTCGCGCTCGCCGTCCTGGGGCCGGTGTGGCTCGTCCAGGTCTCGCTGGCGCCCCCGACGCCCGCCTCGGCGCCCTCCGCGCCGGGAGGCCCGGTCCGGGTGGCCTCGATCCTCCTCGCGCTGGTCGCGTTCGCGGTGCTCCTCGCGCCGCTCGGCTTCACGCTGGTGATGCTGGGGCTGCTCCTCGGACTCTTCTTCGCGTACGACCGCGAGCACCCGATCGCGAAGGTGGTCGTGGCCGCTCGTCGGGAGCGCCGGCACCCACTACGTGTTCGAGCGCTTCCTGCGCGTGCCCCTGCCGGACGCGACCCTGCCGGCGCTCCGATCGCTCGGATTCTAGGAGCGCCCGGACCCACGGTGGATCCCCGCACGTCCCGCGCCGCCGCCGCGTTCCTCGACGTCTCGGGCATTCTCGAGCCCACGTCGGTCGCGGTCATCGGCGCGTCGGAGCGCCCGGGCAACCTCGGCGGCGACACGGTGCGCCGGCTCGTCAAGTTCGGCTTTCCGGGCCCGGTGTGGCCGGTCAACCGGTCGGGCGCGGGCGTGGCCGGGCTCCCGGCATTCCCCGCGGTGGGGGCGCTCCCCGGCGTCCCCCACCTCGCCGTCCTCGCCGTGCCCGCCGAGGCGCTGCTCGACGCGGTCCGGGAGTGCGCGGCCGCGGGCGTGCGCTACGGCGTCGCCTACGCGGGCGGTCTCGGCGAGGCCGGCGGCGCCGGGGCCGAGCTCCAGCGCGCGCTGGTCGCCCTGTGCCGCGAGACGGGCTTCATCCTGTGCGGGCCGAACTGCGTCGGGGTCATCAACGCGACCTTGCCCGCGACCCCGACGTTCTCCACGGCGCTCCTCGAGATCGACGCGCTCCGGCCCGGCGGGATCTCGATCGTCGCCCAGAGCGGCGGCATCGCGACGAGCGCCCTCTCGCTGATCCAGCAGGCGGGCTTCGGCTGCCGCCACATGATCAGCAGCGGCAACGAGGCGGTCGTCGGCTACCCCGACTACCTCTACGCGCTCGCCCGGGACGAGGGTACCCACGTCATCGCCGGCTACCTCGAGGGGACCGCCGACAACGCGAAGCTCGTGCGCGCGCTCGAGGAGGCCCGGCGCCGGCGGAAGCCCGTGGTGCTCATCAAGGCCGGCGCGACGAGCGCGAGCGCCCGCGCCGCCCAAGCCCACACCGGCGCCCTGGTCGGCGAGGAGCGCGTGGTCGACGCCGTGCTGCGCGAGCTGGGCGTGATCCGCGTGTACTCGATCGAGGAGCTGGTCGACGTCGCGCTCCTGCTCGAGGGGAACCGGAACCGGCTGCCGGACGGCCCGGGCGTCGGCATCGTCACCTTCGGCGGCGGCAGCGGCGTCCTGGCCGTGGACCAGTGCGCGCGGTTCGGCCTCACGGCCCCGCCGCTCAGCGCGGCGGGGGTGGAGCGGCTGCGGCCGTTGCTCATCTCGGTCGCGACGGCGGCGAATCCGGTCGACCTCACGCCGACCACGGCGTTCCGCGCGGAGTCGCTCGCGCTCCTGCCGCAGGCGCTGGACGCCGTGGCCGCCGAGCCGGAGATCCATTCCGTCCTCGTCATCGCGGGCTCGCTGGCGGCCAAGGGCGCCGAGATCGCCGAGGTCATGGAGGGTCTCGCGGGCCGGTCGCCGAAGACGGTCTGCGTGAGCTGGCCCTCGCCGCCCATCGGCATCCCGGAGCGCCTGGCCACCCGCGCGGTCTACTCCTTCCTCGATCCCGTCCGCGGCGTACAGGCGCTCGCGCGCCTCGCCGCGCAGCGTGACGCGCGCCCGCTTCCGTCCCCCGGGCCGGCGGCGACCGGTCTCGCGGCCTTCGACTGGGCCGCGCACGTGCCGCCGCCGGCCGGCCATGTCGTCGTGCCGGAGGACCGCTGTCACCGCATCCTTCAGGCCGCGGGCCTGGCGGCGGCGGCCGCGCGCCTGGTCCCCGACGAGGCGGCGGCCCGCCGCGCGGCCGCGGAGCTCGGCTTCCCGGTGGTCCTGAAGGGCATCAGCCCGAGCGTGACCCACCGCGCCGCGGCGGGGCTCCTCGCGGTCGATCTCCGGTCGGAGGCGGAGGTGGCGGACGCGGCCCGCCGGCTCCTCGGGCGGGTCCGGGAGATCGGCGTCGTCCTCGACGGCCTCTACGTCCAGAAGATGCACAAGGGCGGCACGGAGCTCCTGTTCGCGGCCTTCCGCGACCCGATGTTCGGCGTGATGGTGTCCTGCGGCAGCGGCGGAGGCCTCACCGAGCTCATCGACGACGTGGTCACGGCGCGCGCGCCGGTCGACCCCGCGTACGCCGCCCGCCTGCTGGGGCGCCTGCGGATCCGGCGCTACGCCGCCGATCCGCAGGGCCCGCTGCCGGTCGAGCCCGCCGCGGCCTTTCTCGCGCGGTTCTCGGAGCTCGCCCTCTCGGCGCCCTGGCCGCGCTTCGTCTTCGAGGTGAATCCCGTGAAGTGGACGCGCGAGTCCGTGGTCGCCGTGGACGGGCTGCTCATCATCGACCCGGACTGACGCCGGCCGCGGTCGACGCGGGCCCATCCCGCCGGGCCGCGCGCACTCCGATCATTGCGAGGAGGACGCTCATGCGACGACAGGCGTCACGCGCCGCACGGCGCGGTAGCACGTAGGCGCGAGACCTGCCGTGCCGCCGAGCGATCGCACGCGCCCCCAGAGGTAGACGCCGAGGGGGGCGAGGAGCGTGACGGCGGCGACCGCCAGGAGCCCCGTCGCGAGCGGGCCCCGCGTCAGGATCGCGACGTCCCCGCCCGACATCGACAGCGCCTGGCGGAGGGCCTTCTCGGTCAGCGGCCCCAGGATCAGGGTGAAGGCCATCGGCGCGACCGGGAAGTCGATCTTCTTGCACGCGTAGCCCAGGAAGCCGAACACGATCAGAACGCCCACGTCGAAGAGGCTGTTCCGCGTGACGTAGGCGCCGACCGCCGTGAAGGCCAGCACCAGCGGGAACAGGATCGAGTAGGGGACGCGGAGGAGCTGGACCCACACCCGTACCAGCGGCAGGTTGAGGATCAGCAGGATCACGTTGCCGACGTAGAGGCTGGCGATGATGGCCCAGACGAAGTCGGGCCGCTCGCGGAACAGGAACGGCCCGGGCGTGAGCCCGTTCATCATGAAGGCGCCGAGCAGGACCGCGATCGTCGGGGAGGCGGGGACGCCGAGCGTGAAGAGCGGGATCATCGCCGCGTTCGCGTAGGCGTTGTTCGTCGTCTCCGGGCCCGCCACGCCCTCGATCGCGCCGCGGCCGAAGCGCTCGGGGTGCCGCGAGACGCGCTTCTCGACGGCGTACGAGATGATCGTGGGCAGGATGGTCCCGATGCCCGGGATGAGGCCGAGCAGGATGCCGATCCCGGTGCCTCGCGCGATCGGCATCGCGGAGTCGGCCCATTCCTGCCGCGTCAGCATCGTCGAGTCCAGCCGCGCCGGTGCGGTCGGCGCCGCCCGCTCGTCCAGGTTCGCGAGGATCTCGCCGATGCCGTAGAGGCCCATGATGACCGGCACGAAGCTGATGCCGTCGAGGAGGTCGGGAATCCCGAAGGTGAGCCGGGGCGTCCCGTCGACGAGGTCCGCGCCGGGCACCGAGAGCGCCAGGCCCAGGAGGGCGCTGAGGAGCCCGGGGAGGAGGGCGCCCCCCGAGAGCCCGACGACCAGCGCCAGCCCGAGGACCATGAGGGCGAAGAACTCCGGCGGCCCGAAGGAGAGGGCGACCCGCGCGAGCGGCGGCGCCGCCACGACCAGGACGAGCGTGGCCACGGTGCCGCCGATGAACGACCCGATCGCGGCGATGGCCAGCGCGGCGCCGGCCCGGCCCTGCCGCGCCATCTCGTACCCGTCGATGGCGGTGACGGCGGAGGCGGCCTCGCCGGGGACGCGCATGAGGACGGTCGTGATCGTGCCGCCGTACATGGCGCCGTAGTAGATCGCCGACAGCATGATGATGGCGCCGGTCGCGTCGAGCTTGAAGGACAGTGGAAGGAGGATCGCGATGCCGGCGATCGGGCCGATGCCGGGGAGCGCCCCCACCGCCGTGCCGATGACGCTGCCGACGAAGGCGAAGACGAGGTTCGCGGGCCGCAGCGCCACGCCGAACCCCGCGACCAGGCTCCAGAAGGCGTCCATGCCTGCGCCGCCGGCCGGGGCCCGGCGACGCTACTTCTTGACCTTGTCCAGGATCTTGCCGATCTCGAGCTGCTCGGCCTGCACCTTGACGGCGGCGTCCCGGATCTGCGGGCCCGTCTTGTACTCGATGAACTCCCCGATCTTCTCCAGCTTCTCGACGGTGGCCGGGTCCTTCATCGCCCGCGCGAGCGCGTCCTCGAGCTTCCGGCGGACGGGCTCGGGCAGGTTCGGCGGCCCCACCACGGCCGAGAGGTTCCGCGCGCTGAACCCGTAGACCTTCGAGCTGAGCGGCACGCCCATCTTCTCGAGCTCGGGCCACGAGGTGCTGAAGACGAGGAGCGCGCGGATCGCGCCCGATTTGAGGTGGGACACGGTGGCCGCGGCCGAGTTCGCCTCGGCCTGGACGTCGCCCGCCAGGAGCTTCAGCACCTGCTCGGCGCCGCCCGAGGTGGGCACGGTGCGGTACTCGAACGCCGCCGGCGGCCTTGGCGAGCTGGGCCATGGCGATGTCGGGGAGCCCGAACCCGCCGGAGTTCGCGGTGACCAGCTGGTTCGGATGCGCCTTGGCGTGGGCGACCAGCTCCTGCACGGTCTTCCAGGGGCTGTCGCCCTTCACGAACAGGGCGTAGAACGACTCGTGCGTGGAGCCGAGGAACGTGAGCTTGAGCGGGTCGAACCCGACGTCCATGGTCCACGGCAGCACGGTGAGGATCGAGCCCGAGGTCATGCCGAGGGTGTAGCCGTCCGGCGCCGCCATGAACACAGCACGGGTGCCCACGATGCCATTGCCGCCGGGGCGGTTCTCGACGGTGACCGGCTGCCCGAGCGTCTTCTCCATGTGGTCGGCCACGATCCGCGCGGCGAGATCGGTGGCGCCGCCCGCGCCGTAGCCCACGATGAGGCGGATGGGCCGCGTCGGGTACTCCTGGGCCGCCGCGCCGCCCGCCACGAGGACGCTGAGCCCCACCGAGACCGCCAGGAAGAGCCGGCGCATGCGTTCCCTCCTCCGGCCGCCGTCGCGGCGGCCGCTGCCAATCTAGGCGAAGTGGCCGCAACGGCGCAATCGGGCGGCCGTGACCCGCGCCACCGTCCGCCCCCTTGACGCGCGCCCGCTTTCGCCAAATCCTGGGACGTCTCGCTCGATGACTCGCGACCCCAACTCGTTCGCACTGACCAGGAGGATGACGATGGCACCCGAGCGCTCGCCGCGAGCTCCGATCGACCGCCTCGACCGCCGCGCCTTCCTCAAGACGATGGGAGCGGCGGCCGGCGCCGTCGGGCTCGGGGGCGCGCGCGCAGCGTCGGCGCAGGCGCCCGAGCTGACGCTCCGCTTCGCGAGCCTGTATCCGCCGGCCCACTCCGCCTCGCGGACCGCCATCCGCTTCGCGGAGCTCGTCGCGGCCAAGACCGGCGGCAAGGTCAAGGTCGACCTCTTCCACAACGCGTCCCTCGGCAGCGAGCGGGAGGCCGCCGAGGGCGTGAAGTCCGGCAGCATCGACCTGGCCTATTCCGGCCTCACCGGGTTCGGCAGCTACGTGCCGGAGTTCGGCGTGCTGGAGATGCCGTTCCTCTACGACACGCTCGATCAGGTGAAGAGCGTCGTCGACAAGATCTCGCCCCAGCTCGAGGCCCGGATGGCCTCCGTCGGCCTGGCTCTCCTCGGTTATCTCTACGACGGCCCGCGAGTGACTCTGTCCACGCGGCCGCTCAACTCGATGGACGACTTCAAGGGGCTCAAGCTCCGCGTGCCGCAGATCCCGCTCTACGTCCAGATGGCCCAGGCGTTCGGCGCGACGCCGACCCCGGTGGCGCTGCCCGAGGTGTACACGGCGCTCCAGTCGCGGATCGTCGAGGGCCTCGAAGGGACGCCGACGTCGCTCTTCACGCAGAAGTACCACGAGGTGGCGAAGAACCTCGCGCGCACGGACCACATCTTCTTCGTGGCCTACATCGCGATGAACGGCCCGCTCCTGGCCAAGCAGTCGTCCGACCGGCAGGAGGCGATCCGCGCGGCCGGCCGGGAGGCCAGCGCCTACAACCTCGAGATCGCCAAGCCGGCGGTCCAGGAGGACTTCGCCCGCCTCGCCGCGGGCGGCGTGAAGATCACGACGCCGGACCGCGCGCCGTTCCGCGCCGCGGTCGGTCCCATGCGCGAGAAGTACGCCGCCGGCCTGGGCGAGCGCGGCCTCGAGATCTACAACGCGGTCAAGGCCGTGACCAAGGGCTGAGCGCCGCGCCCGGGGAGGGAGCCGAAGGGTCCCGCGTGCTGCGCCGCTTCTATGACCGGCTGATCACCACGCTCGTCGTCGTGGCCGTCACCGTCATGCTGGGCGCGGCCCTCGTCGGCACCGTCTCCCGGTACCTCACCTTCCTCCCCAGCATCTCGTGGGGCGAGGAGGTGACGCGGTTCGCCGGCATCTGGTCGGTGTTCCTGGTCGCCGGCCTCACGATCCGCCAGGGCGCCCACCTGGGGGTCGACTTCCTCACCGCGCGGCTGCCGCTCCGGGTGCGCGCCGCCGCGCGCCTGGTGAACTGCGCGCTGATCCTCGCGTTCTCGGGGCTCCTGCTCTGGTACGGCGCTCCGGCTGGCGGTGGAGAACATGCAGCAGTACTCCCCGGCGCTCGAGTGGTCGATGGGGGTGGTCTACCTCTGCATCCCGATCGGCGCGGCCCTCATGATCGTGGAGAGCCTCGCCGTGACCCGCCGGCTCCTCCGGGGCGGCGCGGCCGCGCCGCCGACCGCCCCGCCGATGGTCGAATGACCCTCTTCCTGTTCGGGCTCTTCTTCGTGCTCCTCCTGGTCGAGCTGCCGGTGGCCTTCGCCATCGGCGTCTCCTCCAGCATCGCCGTCCTTCTCAGCGAGCGCCTGCCGCCGACGTTCATCGTCTCGAAGATCTTCGCGGGCCTCGACTCCTTCCCGCTGATGGCCATTCCCTTCTACGTCCTCGCCGGCAACCTCATGTCCGAGGGCGGCCTCACGCAAAAGATCGTGCGCTTCGCGAACGCGCTGGTGGGCCACGTGCGGGGCGGGCTGGCGCACGTGTCGATCGTGTCGGCCGCGATCTTCTCCGGGGTGTCGGGGTCGGCGGCCGCCGACACCGCGGCCATCGGATCGATCATGATCCCGGCCATGAAGAAGGAGGGTTACGCCTCCGACTTCTCGGTCTGCGTGGTGGCGTCCGCCTGCACGATGGGCCCGATCATCCCGCCCAGCATCCTGTTCATCGTCTACGGCTCGCTGGTCCAGGTGTCGGTGGGCCAGCTGTTCCTGGCCGGCTTCCTGCCGGGTCTGATCATGATGGTGACCCTCATGGCCTTCGCCGCCGTCATCGTGCGCCGGCGCGGCTACGCCGCGTCGCACGCCCGATTCCTGCTGCGCCGGGTGTGGGAGACGCTGGTCGGAGCGGGGTGGGCCCTCCTCGTCCCGGTGATCATCATCGGCGGCATCGTGGGCGGCTGGTTCACGCCGACGGAGGCCGGGGTGATCGCGGTCGTCTACGCGCTCCTGGTCTCGATGCTGGTCCTGCGCACGGTCCGGATCGCCGACGTGCCCCGCATCTTCGTCGAGTCGGCCATCATGACGGCCATCGTGATGCTGATCCTCGGCCCCGCCACGGTGTTCGGCTCGCTCCTGATCCGCGACCACTTCCCGGACAAGATCCTCGCCGCCCTCGGCGCGCTCACCGACAACGGCCTGGTCTCCGTGTTCCTCATGATCGCCTTCGTCATCGCCGCCGGCTTCGTGATCGACGTGATGGTGCTGATCATCATGCTGGCGTACCCGTTCGCCCAGGTCGCCGCGCACTACGGTTACGACCCCATCCACTTCGGGCTCGTCTTCACGCTCGCGGCGACCATCGGCGGCATCACGCCGCCTGTCGGCAGCCTCCTCTTCGTCGCCTGCAGCATCGGCCGGATCGGGCTCGGCGAGGCGTCCCGCGCCATCTGGCCCTTCGTGGTGGCGCTCGTCCTGGTCAACGCCCTCCTGATCGTCTTCCCGGCGCTGACGACGATCGTCCCGAGCCTCTTCTTCGACTGAGACGGGCAGAGGCCGGCCCGGCGCGCGGCGCGGGAAGGGCGCCGAGCCGTGGGCGGCCCGGGCCGGCGTCAGGGGCAGACGAGCCGGCCGTCGTCGTTCAGGATCGGCTTCTTGCAGCGGCTGAGATCGATCGCCGTGTCCCGCCAGTCGCCGTTCTTCCGGCGACAGCGCGCCCCGAGGCGCCCGTTCTCGACGGAGAAGTCCCGACAGCTCTCGCGGTAGCTGCCGGGCGGGAGCCGCGCCGTCTCGGTCTGCCGGCGGCACGCGAGGTAGCCGTCGTTGTTGACGATGTTCCGGTCGCACTGCCGGAGATCGAGGGCCGTGTCCCGCCACCGGCCGTCGAGCCGCTTGCACTCCGCTTCGAGCCGGTTGCGATCGTGATCGACCCGCATGTCGCGGCAACTCTCGGTGTAGCTTCCCGACGGGAGCGAGCCGCGGTACTCGACGTGGTCGGACCCGTACACGCCGGTGTAGCCGCTGGCGGCTCCGGGATAGGGCGTTGACGTGGACGCGCTCTCGTCCTGCGGGATCGGCAGGTCGCAGCCTGACAAGAGCCCGAGAATGGCCCAGACTGCCAGGCCTCGGCGCACGCGCGTCGGGATTCCCAAGGCGTCGGCCTCCCGTCAGCCCGCGCGCGTCGGGGCGCCGAACAGCCGCGCCACGCCCGCCACCGCCGCCGGCCGCCCGAAGACGGCGCTCAGGATCCGGCCCTCCGGCGACCCGAAGTCCCGGACGACGAGGTAGCGGCCGCCCGCCTCCTCGGCGAGCACCTGGCTCGGGGCCAGGTCCCAGACGTGGTTGTGCATGTCGACCATCACGTCGGCGGCGCCCGTGACGACGGCGGTGTGGGCGTAGGCTGCGCGGTAGATCCGGTGGTTCGGATAGGCGCGCGTGATCCCCTCGAAGAGCGCGCTCTCGTCGACATGGCGGGTGAAGTTGATCCGCGCGCTCAGCACGACCCGCACGTCCTCGGGGCGCGCGTCCGCCGGCACGTCGTCGAGCCGGACCCGGCGGCCGTTCCGGCGGGTGCCCAGGCCGCGCCCGGCGTCCACGCGGATGTCGAGCGTCGGGTGGTCGATGACGCCGACCAGGGGCAGGCCCCGGTGGTGGAGGGCCAGCATCGTGCCGTACGTCGGGATGCCGTGGACGAACTCCTCGGTTCCGTCGATCGGGTCCATGATCCACTGGAACGCGCTCCCGGGGCGCGTCGGCGCATACTCCTCGCCGAGCACGCCGTGGTCCGGGAACCACCGGTCGATCAGATCCCGCCAGCGGCGCTCGACCGCGCGGTCGACGTCGGTCACGAGGGACCGATCCGGCTTGGTCTCGACGCTCAGCCCGCGCTCGAGCGCCGGTCCGACGATCCGCCGCGCCTCGTCGACCATCTCCAGCGCGGCGGCGTGGTAGCGCTCGACGTCGCGGGCGGGAACCGGCTCCATGAGGCGATGATCCTAGCGCAGCGCGGCCCGGCCGGGAAAGGGCGCCGGCGGGCTAGCCGCCGGCCTGCCGGCGGAGCGTCTCGACCAGCTTCTGCGCGGCGGGGTCGGTCGGGTCGAGGGCCACCAGCCGCTCGGCGTACTCGAGCGCGCGCTTCGCGTCGCCGCGCTCGCCGAGATACGACGCGAGCGCGGCGAGGATCTCGCGGTTGCCCGGGCGCTGGCGGAGGGCACCCTCGAGGACCGTGATGGCCTCGCCGGCCTTCCCGGTGTCGTGGAGCGCCACCGCGTACACGTAGGCGAAGCGCGGGACGTCGGGCCGCGCCCGCGCGGCCCGACGGAAGAGATCGACCGCCTCGGGGAGCCGTTTCTGGCGGACGCGGAGGAGCGCCAGCGCGTGGAGCGCCTCCCCGTGCTCGGGCGCCGCGCGGAGCGCCTGCTCGAGGAACCGCTCGCCGTCCGCGTCCCGCCCCGCGGCGCGCAGGAGATCGGCGAGATTCACCAGCGCCGGGACGAAGGCGGGGTCGAGCCAGAGCGCGGTGCGGAGCTCGGACTCGGCCTCGGTCGGCCGGCCGAGGCGCCCGTAGAGGTTCGCGAGATTGAGGTGCGCCTCGGGCCGGTCCGCGTTGACCAGCTCCGACTGGACCAGCTCTCCGAGCGCGCGATCGAAGTCGGCGCGCTGCCCCTCGCCGAGCGGGAGCCCCGCGAGGGTCTGGGCCGCCGCGAGGCGCACGGCTTTCATCGGGTCGCGAAGGAGGGGGGCCGCCAGGGGGACCCGGCGGTCGGCGGGCAAGCCGTCCGCCGCGCGAAGGCCGCCCAGCCGGACCAGGGCGTCGCCGTCGCGGAGCGCGCTCTCGACCGCGGGCACGATCGCGGGCGTCGCGAAGTCCGGCAGGTGGGAGAGCGCCGTCGCGCGCACGATACCCGCCTGGCTCCGGTCGTTCGCGAGCGCGATCAGCGCCGGCCCCGCGTCCGGGCGTCCGCGCCGCGCGGCGTCGAGCGTCCGCGCGAAGTCGCCTGCGCCGGCGCGGCCCGGGCCGCCCCAGGCCGCGATGCGCTCGGCGGCCCACTGGGGCGCGCGATCGCGGTGACAGCCGTTGCAGGCGTTCGGGGTGCCGAGCGCCGCCGACAGGTCGGGGCGCGGGATGCGGAGACTGTGGTCCCGCCGCGGATCCACCGCCATGTACGTGCGCGCCGGCATGTGGCAGCTCACGCAGCGGGCGGCCTCGGTCCCGGCCGCATGGTGGTGGTGCGTCGGCGCGTCGAACTTCGCCGGAAGGTGGCACTGCGCGCAGACGCCGTTGCCGGGGGCCCGCAGCGTCCCGCGATGCGGCTCGTGGCAGTCCGAGCAGGTGACGCCCGCGCGCTGCATCCGGCTCTGGACGAACGAGCCCCACTCGTAGACCTCGCCCAGGATCTGCCCGTCCGCGTGGTAGAGGCGCGCCTCGAGGAGCGCCGGCACGTGGGTGTCGAGGAACGGGCGGCCGTAGGGATGGGGATCGGCGATCGGCCGGCGGCGCGCGTGGCAGCGCGCGCACATGTCGACCTCCGCCGAGGTCCGCGGCGCGCCCGTCCACTCGGCGATGCCACGCTGGGGGTCCTTCATGCTCCACGTCCCGTCGCCGCGCCCGAGTCGCACGACGAGGCCGGTGGTGCCGGGCGTCGCGCGCGGCGCGCCCGCGGGGCGCTTCTCGGCCCACGCGACGTGGGCCGAGCCCGGCCCGTGGCACTCCTCGCACGACACGGTGAGCTCGGCCCACGTCGTCGCGTACCGATTCGTCGCCAGGTCGTACCGCTTCCGGAGGTCCGTCGAGTGGCACTCGGCGCACTGGAAGTTCCACGTCTGCTCCCGCCCCGTCCAGTGGAGGGGATCCGGGGCGTGCAGCGTGATGTCGGGATAGAGCGAGAACCAGCGCTGGCCGCCCGCGTCGCGGGGCCGCGTGTCCCAGGCGAGGCCGAGCGCCTGGAGCCGCCCGTCGGGGAACGGCACGAGGTACTGCTGGAGCGGCGTGACGCCGAACGTGTAGGTGATCTCGAACTCCCCCGGCTTGCCGTCGGGGCCCTCGGTGCGCACGAGGAACTTGCCGTCGCGGCGGAAGAACGCGGCCGTGCCCCCGCGGTGGCTGACGCGGGCCTGGTCGAAGTTGCCGAGGACCGTCTGGTCCGTGGCGGCCTGCATCGCGCGAGCGTGGTCGGAGGCGCGGTAGGCGTCCGCCGCCTCCGCGTGGCAGCCGGCGCACTTCGCGCCGCCGACGAAGGCCGGCGCCGCGGCGGGCGCGGGCTTCGGGGCCTGCGCGCTCTGGTCGGGCTGCTGGCAGCCGGCCGCGAAGAGGACGGCGACGAGCGCCAGCGTCAGGGCGGCGCGGCAGCCGCGCTCGGGCGCCGCGTCCGCGCGGCGCCAGGGTCCGCGCCCAACGAGGGGACTGGGTCCGGCGAGTCACCGGGTCCCAGACTATCAAACGCGCGCGACGCGAGCGCGGGGCGCGCGCGGCCGGCGGCCGCGCGCTTCCCGCGTCGGCACGGGCACGCTATCATCGAGGGCGATGCAGCGCCTCCACCTTCAGTACGGCACGGACGGCCTCGACCTCGTGACGGAGGCCTCCGACGTCACGGTGATCCGGCCGCGGTTCGTGGACGGGCTCGGCGACGAGGCGGCCGCGTTCCGCGAGGCGGTGCGGCGGCCCATCGGCGCGCGCCCGCTCCGGGACCTGGTCGGCGCCCGCGACCGCGTCGCGGTGGTGATTCCCGACATCACGCGGCCGATGCCGTCGGAGCGGCTCCTGCCCTGGCTGTTCGCGGAGCTCGCCCACGTGCCCGCCGGACAGATCACCATCATCAACGGCACGGGCTCGCACCGGGCGAACACGCCCGCCGAGCTCGAGCGCATGGTCGGGCGGGCGGTCGCCTCGACCTACCGCATCGTCAATCACGCGGCGCAGGACCCGGCGGCCCTCGCCCGGGTGGGCGCCTCGCCGGACGGGCGGCCGGTCTTCCTCAACCGTGCGTACGTGGAGGCCGACCGGCGGATCGTGGTGGGGTTCATCGAGCCGCACTTCATGGCCGGATTCTCGGGCGGCTACAAGGGCATCTTCCCGGCCCTGGCGGACATCGACTCGATCACGCACTACCATCGCGCGGCGGTCATCGCCGACCCGAAGTCGACCTGGGGCGTGCTCGCGGGCAACCCGACGCAGGCGCAGATCCGCGCCAACGGCGCGCTCGTCCCGCTCGACTTCTGCATCAACGTGACGCTGAACCGGGACCGCGCGATCACGGGCTTCTACTGCGGCGACGCGATCGCCGCCCACGAGGCGGGCTGCGCCATCGCCCGGGAGACCGCCATGGTCCCCTGCGAGCGGCCGTTTCCCATCGTGGTGACCACGAACGGCGGCTATCCCCTGGACCAGAACCTCTACCAGACCGTGAAGGGGATGTCCGCGGGCGCGCAGATCGTCCGGGACGGCGGCTACATCCTCACCGCCGCCCGCTGCAACGACGGCTTCCCGGCCCACGGGAACTTCAAGAAGCTCCTCGTCGAGCACCGGACGCCCCAGGCGATCCTGGACACCGTGCTCGCGCCGGGCTTCTCGATGTTCGACCAGTGGGAGGCGCAGATGCTCGCCATGATCCTGGTCCGGGCGCGGGCCGGGCTCTACAGCGAGATCCCCGCGGACGAGCTTCGCCGGGCGCACGTCGAGCCGGTCGCCGACGTGGGGGCCCGGCTCGGGGAGGAGCTGCGCCACGCCGGGCGCGACGCGCCCGTGGCCGTGCTCCCCGAAGGGCCGATGACGATTCCCTACCTGCGGTAGCGCGCGCCCATCGCCGGCGCGCCGGCGCGGCGCGCCCGGCCCTCAGGACCGCTGGGCCAGGTGGCCGGCGGGCTCGATGTCGAGCGTGGTGACCCGGCGGAGCTCCCGCCGGTGCGTCATGTCGTCGAAGGGCCGCGCGCGATGCATGGTCGCCCGGTTGTCCCAGATCACCAGATCCCCGACCGCCCAGCGATGCCGGTAGACGAACTGGGGCTGCGTCGCGTGCTCGATCAGGTCGCGCAGGAGGAGCCGGCCCTCCGGGAGCGGCCAGTCGATGATCTTCGAGGCGTGGGACGCGAGGTAGAGCGACCGGCGGCCCGAGCGCGGGATGACCCGGACGAGCGGGTGGACGGCGCCCTCGAGGCGACCCGCCTCCTCCCTGGAGAACTCGAAGCCGAGCGTCTGGCGCGAGTAGCGCGATCGAGTGATGGACGCGCAGGCCCTCGAGACGGGCCTTCATGTCCGCCGGCAGCGCGTCGTAGGCGGCGCGCATGTCCGCGTACTCCGTGTCGGCGCCGGCCGGCGGGACGACCTTCGCGGAGAGCATCGAGTAGCGGCCCGCCGGATCCTGGAAGGACGCGTCGGTGTGCCAGAGACGGTTCCCGAGCCCGTACGCCCGGCGCCGGTTGTCGGCCGCCGTGATCTCGCCGCGCTCGTCGAGGTTCGAGATGTCGACGAGGGCGTCGTTGGCGAGGCGGTTGAGCCCCAGGGCGGCCGTCCCGGTCTTCGCGTGCAGCTGGCCGTCGAGCCGCTGGGCGAAGGCGAGCTGCTCCTCGTCGGTGAACGGCTGGTTGCGAAACACGAGGATCGCGTGCGCGTCCATGCCGGCCCGGATCTCGGCGAGCGTCTCGGCGTCGTGCACCTGCCGGAGGTCGATGGGGCTGACCTCGGCCACGAACGTGGGATGGAGCGCGCGGAACCGGAGGGCCATCGGGACGTCCTCCTTGCCAGGGCGCGGTCGGCCTCGGGGGCGTATCCGGCCGCCGCGCGGAACTGATCGTAGCACCGCGGGCCCCGGACCGTCGAGGCGTGCCGCAGTCTCACGCGCGGCGCGGCGCGAGCGGGGCCCGCGGCGTCGCCCGGCGGGCCCCGGGCCTCGTGGCATGCTGGATGGAAGAGTGATTCCCGAGATGAGGAGGCGGCGATGGCGAGCTACGACTATCTGATCGTGGGCGGCGGCATGACCGCGGACGCCGCGGCCCGCGGGATCCGCGAGCGGGACCCGAAGGGCTCCATCGGGATCATCGGGGCCGACCCGCACCCGCCCTACAACCGTCCGCCGCTCACCAAGGGCCTCTGGAAGGGCGAGGCGCCGGACAGCATCTGGCGCAAGACCGACGAGGCGGGGGTGGAGCTCCACCTCGGCCGCCGCGCGCGGACGGTCGACGCGGCGGGCCGGCAGGTCGGCGACGATCGCGGCGCCACCTACGAGTACCGCCGGCTCTTGCTCGCGACCGGCGGCGAGCCGCGTCGGCTCCCGAGCGCGCCCGAGGGGATCATCTACTTCCGCACCCTCGACGACTACCGCGCGGCGCGGCAGCTCGCGGATCAGGGCGCCCGCTTCGCCGTCCTGGGCGGCGGATTCATCGGCGCGGAGATCGCGGCGGCGCTCCGGATGCAGGGGCGCGAGGTGACGATGATCGTGCCGGGGGAGGGGCTCGGCGGGCGCGTCTTTCCGGCGGCGCTCTCCCGCTTCCTCGTGAACTACTACCGCGAGCGTGGCGTGCGGATGCTGGTGGGGGAGTCGGCCGAGCGGGTCGAGGGGCGCGACGGCCGGTTCGTGGTGCACGCGCAACGCACCGGCCCCGTCACGACGGATGCCGTGATCGCGGGCCTCGGGATCGTTCCCAACGTCGAGCTGGCCCGCCAGGCGGGCCTCGCGGTCTCGGACGGGATCGAGGTCGACGCGCGGCTCCGCACCAGCCGCCCCGAGATCTACGCGGCCGGGGACGTCGCGCAGTTCCCGAGCCCCGCGCTGGGGAAGCGCACGCGCGTGGAGCACGAGGACAACGCCAACACCATGGGGAAGATCGCGGGCCTGAACATGGCCGGGGCCGATCAGCCCTACGAGCACCTGCCGTTCTTCTACTCGGATCTCTTCGATCTCGGGTACGAGGCGGTGGGCGACGTCGACGCCCGGCACGAGACCGTCGTCGACTGGAAGACGGAGTTCCGCGAAGGCGTGGTCTACTACCTGGACGGCGGCCGTGTGCGCGGCGTGCTCCTGTGGAACACGTGGGAACAGGTGGACGCCGCCCGCGCGCTGATCGCCGAGCCCGGGCCGTTCCGGCCCGAGCAGCTGAAGGGCCGCCTCCCGGCGAGCTAGGCGTCGCCGGGGCGCCGCCGGCCGCGCCTAGTAGACGTGGATCTCGATGGGAACCGACGCCTTGTTGACCGGGAACTTCGCCTTGTCGAAGTTCGGGAACCAGAGGATCTTGCTGGTGTAGTTCGAGATCCCTTTGAGCTCGGCGGAGAGGGGATTCTCGTCGATCTTGCCGTCTCGATTCACGTCGTGCCCCACGATGACGGCGTAGGTGCCGTAGGGCACGTCAGGGATCACGAACTCGACCTGCCCGTTCTTGATGGGGCGGGCGCCCTTGAGGATGGGGCCGTCCTTCGTCGCGAAGGTGGCCTTCTTGTCGTAGAGGGCCCAGCGCAGCTCGCCCTGGTCGGACTGGAGCCCGACGACCTTCACCCGGATCTCGGCCCGCGACTGGGCGAGGACCGGAGCCGCGAGCGCCGCGAGCAGGACCAGTGCGAGCGGCGCGGCCAGCGCCCGCGCGGCCGTGCCGCGGGTCCGGCGCCGGCCCGGGAGATCCTTCGAGACCGCGTGCTCTCCGTGGCCCATGACCCGTCCCTCACTTCCAGTCTAGCCCGACACGCCGTGGACGGGGCGGGAGACTCCCGGCGGTAGAGCGGGGCATGCCCCGCGCCAGGCGCGGACCTCGCCCGGGCCGCGGCGTCCGCCGGCGGCCGGCCTGGCTGCTCTCGAGCGGCTCCTGGCGGGGACCGCGCGATCGTCGCGGGCGAGACGCTCCAGAGCGCGCCGGATCGCCGGGGCGCTGCTCGAGGTCGTCGCGGTGTGCGGCCTCCATACAGGCCGTGCGCGGCTCCTGGACGTCTGACCTCCATCCGCGTGCCTGTTCAGCGTCCAGCAGGTCTGCTCCGATCGGACGGGAGCCCGACCGCCTTGACCCGGATCTCGCCGCGCGACTCGGCGAGGGGGGACACGAGAAGGAGCACCACGGGCGGCCTGCCCGCCGCCTGGGCCACCTGGCGTTGCCCGGGGAGTCCCGGAAGACCCGGTAATGAGCCACGGCGCGCCCCTCGCCCCCAGTCTGACCGCGCCCCGCGCCGGGCTCGGGGATTCCGGGATGGCCAGGCGGACGTCCGCGGGAAAGGCGCCTCGGCGGCCGGCCGATCACGGGCGCTGGCCCGCGCGTCCGCAAGGCTTGACCGTCGTGGCGCCGCCGCCGCCGTATCATGGGGGCATGCCTGCTCAGCCCATCGCGCCCGCTCCCGGCACCTACCGTCTCGGCTACCTCCGGGAGCTCGAGGCGGAGAGCATCCACATCCTCCGGGAGGTCGCGGCGGAGTGCGAGCGGCCGGTGCTGCTCTACTCGGTCGGCAAGGACTCCTCGTGCCTGCTCCGCCTCTGCCAGAAGGCGTTCCACCCCGCGAAGGTGCCGTTCCCGCTCATGCACGTCGACACCGGCTTCAAGTTCGCGGAGATGTACGAGTTTCGCGACCGCATCGCGCGGGAGGTCGGCGCGGACCTGATCGTCTGGCGGAACGAGGCGGCGATCGCCGCGGGTGCCAACCCGTTCGACCTCGGCACCCAGCGGTGCTGCGGGTTCCTCAAGACCGAGGCATTGCTCACCGGCCTGCGCCACCATCAGTTCGATGCCGCCATCGGCGGGGCGCGACGGGACGAAGAGAGATCCCGCGCGAAGGAGCGCGTGTTCTCGTTTCGCGACGCCTTCGGGCAGTGGGACCCCCGGGCGCAGCGGCCGGAGCCGTGGAATCTCTACAACGCCCGCGTCAACGCTCCGGAGTCCGTCCGCGTCTTCCCGCTCTCCAACTGGACCGAGCTCGACGTCTGGCGGTACATCCATCTCGAGCAGATCCCCGTCAATCCGCTCTACTTCGCGCGGCCGCGCGATGTGGTCCGGCGTGGCGGGCAGCTCATCGTCCTTGACGGGCCCTTCGTGGCCGACGGGCGGTACGGGCCGCGCCCGGGTGAGGCGATCGAGCGCGTCCTCGTCCGGTTCCGCAGCCTGGGCTGCGTTCCATGCTCGGGCGCGGTCCCGTCGCCCGCGGCGACGGTGGACGAGATCATCAAGGAGCTGACGCTCGCGCGGACCTCCGAGCGCGGGACGCGGGTGATCGATCACGACACGGAGGGGTCGATGGAGACGAAGAAGCGCGAGGGATATTTCTAGCGGTGAGCCCCCCAGCTCGGCCTGCCGTGGTCCCCGTCGCGCCCGCCGACACATCGAGCCTGGACCTCCTGCGTCTGGCCACCATCGGTAGCGTCGACGACGGCAAGTCCACGCTCATCGGCCGCCTTCTGCATGACACGAACTCGATCTACGGAGACCACCTTGACGCGCTCCGGGCGGCCAGCGCCCGCTTCGGCTCGGGTCCGGCGATCGAGTTCGCCCTCCTGACCGACGGTCTCCGGGCCGAGCGGGAGCAGGGCATCACGATCGACGTCGCGTACCGCTACTTCTCGACGGCGAAGCGCCACTTCATCCTGGCCGACACGCCGGGCCACGAGCAGTACACGCGCAACATGGTGACCGGGGCCTCCTCGGCGAATCTCGCGATCCTGCTCATCGACGCGCAGCGTGGCGTCCTGACCCAGACCAAGCGCCATTCCTTCATCGCGTCCCTCCTCGGGATCCCGCGGCTGCTGATCGCCATCAACAAGATGGACCTCGTCGCGTTCTCGGAGCGCGTGTTCGACACGATCGTGTCGGAGTACACGGAGTTCGCGACCCGCCTCGCCGTGGTGGACATCAAGTTCGTCCCGGTCAGCGCGCTGCATGGCGACAACGTCGTGGAGCGCAGTCCACGGACGCCCTGGTACCGTGGCGAGTCGATCCTCGAGTATCTGGAGACGGTCTACGTCGCCGGCGACCGGAACCTCGTGGACCTCCGGCTGCCGGTCCAGTACGTCCTGCGCCCGAGCGCAGGCGGCCGCGCCGTGTGCGGACAGATCGCCTCGGGCGTCGTGAAGCGCGGCGACGAGGTCATGGTCCTTCCGTCGCGCACCGCGGGCCGCGTCAAGTCCCTCGTGGAGCTCGTCGCCGGCGAGCCCGTTGAGCAGGAGTACGCGTTCGCCCCCATGTCGGTCACGCTGACGCTGGACCGGGAGATCGACGTCTCGCGGGGCGACATGCTCGTCCATCCCCGGAACCTCCCCCTGGTCCAGTCGAGCTTCGAGGCGATGCTCGTGTGGCTGGACGCCGAGGCCATGGACCCGAGCCTGACGTATGTCGTGAAGCACACCACGCGGGGCAGCAGGGCGACGGTCGAGGGGGTCGACTACCGCGTCGACGTCAACACGCTGAGCCGCGTGCCCGCCGCGCCACTGCAGCTCAACGAGATCGGGCGCGTTGCCTTCCGGACCCGCCAGCCGGTGTTCATTGACACCTACCGGAAGAACCGCGCGACCGGGAGCTTCGTCCTGATCCACCCGCACACGAACCACACGGTCGCCGCGGGGATGATCATCGACCGCCAAGCGGAGAGCCGGATCCGCGCGGCCCTGACCGGCGCGCCGGCGCGCCCGGAGAACATCCGCCGCGAGGAGGGCCGGGTCACCGCGGCCGAGCGCGAGCAGCGCCTGGGCCAGCGGGCGATCACCCTCTGGGTCACCGGGCTGCCCGCCTCCGGGAAGTCCTCGATCGCCAAGCATCTCGAGCGGCGGCTCCACGACGACGGACGCCACGCCGTGGTGCTGGACGGCGACAACCTGCGCTTCGGCCTCAACCGCGACCTCTCCTTCTCCCAAGAGGCGCGCAGCGAGAACATCCGGCGCATCGCCGAGGTGGCCCGGCTCTTCAACCAGGCCGGCACCATCGTCCTCGTGGCTGCCATCTCGCCATTCCGGGAGGACCGCGAGCGCGCTCGTGAGATCGTCGGCGCCGACCGCTTCGTCGAGATCTTCCTCAGCACGCCCCTCGAGACGTGCGAGGCGCGGGACGAGAAGGGGCTGTACCGCCGCGCCCGCACCGGCGAGATCGACGAGTTCACGGGTATCTCGTCGCCCTACGAGCGCCCGGAGAATCCCTCGCTGACGCTCGACACGTCCGGGCGGTCCGTTGCCGACTGCGGCGAGGCCATCCTGGCGACGGTCGCGCCGCTGATGCGGCTCCCGTAGGCGACGATGCCGCGATCCCCGGGAACACCGGGTTCGGGTTCCCCGGGCACAGGCTGTCCGGCACCGGACGGGCACCACGGCGACAGTCCGTCGCGCGGCGCTGTCGAGGCGGCGGCCAGCTGTGAAGCCTCGGCTCGCCTCCGGAGCGTAGCCGACCGGGGGCCGGCAACCCGCCGATCAGCGGCGCCGGCGGAGCGCGCCCAATTCTGTGCGGCCCCGCCGGGTCGGCCTGCTACGGTAGCATCGAGATGGCCGTGCCGGAGGGGCGTATCGATCGGCGCGCATCTGTCGCCGTCGACGGGTCGGCGCCACCGCGGCGCCGGCGGCTCTGGGTCAGCCGGAGCCCGGGTCGCGTCGTCGTCCGGTACGCGGATGGTCGGGTCCTGAGAGGCTACGCGGACTTCGACCCCGAGCAGCCGACGTTCCGCGTGGCGCCCCTCGACGATCCGGAGTCCGACGGCCTCGAAGTCGCGGTCGCAGAGCTCAAGGCGGTCTTCTTCGTGCGGAGCTTCGACGGCGATCCCGCGCACGAGGAGTCGAAGGACCTCTACCAGACGCGGCCGGCCGGTACCCGCAAGGTGAGCGTGCAGTTCCACGATGGCGAGGAGCTGGTGGGCCACACGCGGCAGCTCGACCGCCATCGGGCCGGGCTCTTCTTCACGCCGCTCGATCCGCGGAGCAACAACCTCCGCGTCTTCGCCGTGTTCGCCGCGCTCTCGGGAGTGCAGCGGCTCCTGTAGCCCGTGGCGCGGCCGCGGTGCGCGCGCCCGCCGCTTCCGGTCCAGCTCGAGCGCCCTTCCGTGCCTCGGGTGCGCCGCTTCCCGCTCGACCCGGCACTCAGCTTCGCGCATCGCCGACCGCTTCCCCCTGGGGCCTCGACCTCCTCCGGTCGCGCCGATCCCGCCGGCCCGGTAGTATGAAACGGGGTGGCGACGGTTCCAGACGGCGCGGCGCCGCCGAGCCCCTGCGTGCGCACCGCGACCACTCTTGCGCCGGGCAGAATCACGGAGGCACGGATGAGCACGATCACCGGCAAGGACGGCGCGCAGATCTACTGCAAGGACTGGGGCCGAGGTCCCCACACTGGTCATGCACGGCGACGACGATCAGGTCGTCCCCATCGGCGCGAGCGCGATGCGCTCGAGCCAGCTCGTGCGGAACGCGCAGCTCAAGGTGTACAAGGGCCTGCCGCACGGGATGGCGACGACGCAGCACGACGTGATCAACGCGGACCTCCTGACCTTCTTCAGGGCATAGGCGCCGCCGCCGGCGCCGCGCGCGGAGAGCCGATCGTGCCCGCCACCATCGCGATGGGCGGCTGAGGGACCATCGCCGACATGGACCTGGCCCACCTGATGCGCTGGCTCGAGACGTACAGCGTCATCCTTCTGCCTGTCCTCGTCGTCGCCGAGCAGATCGGGATCCCTCTGCCGGCGGTGCCGGCCCTTCTCGCGGTGGGCGCCCTCGGGGCGCAGGGCCGGGTCAGCATCCCGCTGGTGATCGGCGCGATCGTGGTGGTGACGCTGCCGGTCGACCTCATCTGGCACGAGCTCGGCCGCCGGCGTGGGGCCCGCGTGCTCTCCGGGCTCTGCCGCCTGGCGCTGGAGCCGGACGTGTGCGTGCGCCGGACCGCAGGGCCTCTTCCAGCGCCACGGCGTGCGCGCGGTGCTCGTGTCGAAGTTCCTCCCGGGGCTGACCACCGTGATGCCGCCCCTCGCCGGGATCTTCGGGGTGTCGCGACTCCGGTTCGCGCTGTACGACCTGGCGGGGGTGATCCTGTGGGCAGGGTTCTGGGCGGGGCTCGGCTACGTCTTCAGCGAGACCATCGAGGCGGTGGTGCGGCGCGTCAGCGCGCTTGGCCGCACGGCCGGCGTCGTGGTGGTGGCGGCGCTCGTCGGGTATGTCCTCCTGAAGTACGTCCGCCGCCAACTGTTTCTCCGGCGGCTCCGGATCGCCCGGATCTCGCCGGAGACGCTCAAGGCGAAGCTCGACGCCGGAGAGGACGTCGCGATCCTCGACCTGCGGAGCGCGCTCGACGTGGCCGGCACGCCCGTGGTCATTCGCGGCAGCCGCTGGATCCCGGCGGAGGCGCTCGACGAGCGCCTGGCGGAGATCCCGCGCGACCGCGAGCTGGTCGTCTATTGCTCCTGACCCAACGAAGCCACGAGCGCCCGGGAGGCGCTGCGTCTCGAGCGACGCGGGATCACCCGGGTTCACCCCCTCGCCGGCGGGCTCGCCGGCTGGGTGGCGTTGGGCTTCCCGGTCGATACGGTCGTCGCGCCGATGATCCCCGCGCTGGAGCGGCCCGCGCCGTGAGGCGACGCCTCCCGCGCGCGACCGGGCCGGCCGGTGACGGGGCGGCCTCACGATGCTGACCACTCGGGCCGCA
>CAVXVV010000066.1:0-18772 GCA_963765195.1 uncultured Candidatus Rokubacteria bacterium | reverse complement strand
AGGCTCCTGACAGTCTGGCGACTTCAAGTAGGTCGCCGCGTCCCGCGCCGCTAGGCCGTCCCGATCTTCGCCAGTGCCGGCTCCGATGGGCTGGACGCCACCATGCTGTGGGCCCCCGTTCTCATCCGTGATCCTGTCGCACGCCCCCCTACATCAGATCATCCGGAGACTGTCGGTCATCACCATCCGGCGATAGCGCGTGAACGTCAACGGATTCGTCATCCCCTCCCCGGTCGGGGTCGCGATGCTATAGCTCAGATACCCCTGACCGCCGAGGCCGAGGCCGGCCAGGCTCGGCCCGTTGGCAACGAAGAGCGTCACCCTCGACCTCGCGACCGAACCGGGTAATCGTGTCCACATTCCTCGAATGGATCACCGCGGTATGATGGCACCCTCGCTCACTCTCGATCGCACGTGCCACCGCCTCGTCCACGTCCTTCACGCGTACGACAGGGAGGAACGGCATCATCTGCTCGATCTGCACGAACGGATGCTCTGGTGGAGTCTCGCCGAACAGGAGCTGGGTCGACGCCGGAACGTCGAGACCAGCGACCCTCGCCAGCACGGCCGCGTCCTGGCCGACGTAGGCGCGGTTCACGCGAAGCGGCTCGCTGGGTGCCGGCGCCAGGAAGGCGTGGCGCGTGAGCGTCTCGAGCGCTCGGTGGTCGAGCTCCCGGGCGTCCGCCCGTCGCATCTCCGCCACCAGGGCGTCGAACACACTATCGACGCAGAACACCTGCTTCTCGCCGATGCACAGCAGGTTGTTGTCGTACGCGCGCCCCTCGAACGATTGCCGCTGCCGCGGCGGGCAGATCGGCGGTCTCGTCCACCACCACCGGCGGATTTCCCGGCCCGGCGACGATCGCCCGCTTCTTGGCCGCCATCGCCGCGCGGGCCATGCCGAGTCCGCCCGTGGCCACCAGGAGCGAGATCCCGGCATGCTGGAAGATGGCCTCGGCCGTTTCGTGGGTCGGCGCAATGACGAGCGTGATCAGGTGCTCGATCCCGAACCGTTCGGCGATGGCCCGGTTGTACGCCGCAACGGCGTGGGCAACGCAGTGAACGCCGCCGGGGTGCGGGTTGCAGACGAGCGCGTTGCCCGCGGCGATCATGTTGATGGCGTTGGCCGAGATGGTAGGAATCGCATGGGTGACGGGCGTGACCACGCCGATCACTCCGAAGGGCGCGAACTCCTCGAGGCAGAGGCCATGCGATCCGCTCGCCGCGTTCGTCTTGAGCCACTCGACTCCGGGAACCCGATGCAGCATCCGGAGCTTCTCGATCTTGTGCTCGAGCCGGCCGATCTTGGTCTCCTCGAACTCGAGCGCCCCCCATGGGACCGCGTGCTCCGTCGCCATCGATTTGATGCATGTCACGATGGATTCACGGTCGTCGAGCGACAAGCGGCTGAGCTGACGCTGGGCTTCGGTCGCCGCTGAGACCGCGTCGTCGACCCTCGAGAAGAGGCCGTATTGCCCCGTCGAGGAGCCCTTCCCGCGATCCAGGGCGCGTCGGCCGCCGACGTTGAGGCGCGCTTGGTCCAGGCGCACCTCCGCACTCCGATGGCGACGTCCGTCCCGGCGGATGACCTCCGCCGGGACGCCGCGCACGAGCGCGGGACTCATCGGTTGCCTCGCGGGTCCCGCTTGCCGGCCATGGGCAGGGGTCCCCGATGGCACCCCATCGTGTCACCCGCTTCACGGGTCCGTCGGGCGGCCTCGCAGGCGCCCTGCGTGAAAAATGGACGACTCGTGGTCGTGGGATGCGGCAGGCTGACGAACACCCAGGATGCGGTGTCGTCCTCACGCCTCGTCCCGATGGCCTGTGGAGTGGCTTTGTGGCAGGTCGCGACCAGAGCATCCCACAGGTAGAAGGGCAGAGCGGGCTCGTCGATCTCGACAGCGGCGAGGTAGCTCTCGATGAGGCGGGTCAGGGTCTCGGGACCCAAGCGCTGAACGCAGTTCATCACGGCGATTCGGTCCACCTGCGCCCGATCAAACACCGTGGCCAGCCGAAGACCATCGGTAACCCCGAGCATGTATCCCCGCCGCGCCTGCGGGGTCGAGTCTCGCCAGGTCGCCGGGGTCCAGCTGCTCACCGGGGACCCCCGTCCGTCACCCGCGTTCACGTGACTCGCGCCGCCGGATGCAAGGGCGATCATCGCGGCGCCGAACACCGCCCACCGTGTCGTTCGTATCCATTGACGTGGCATGGCTCATCCCTCCTCTCAGATCGTGAGATGTCAGCTCGTGGGCGTGGCTTCTGCGGACGCAGACAGTGACCCGAGGTCGATCACGAAGCGGTACTTCACCTCGCCGTTGATCGTCCGCTCGAACGCGTCGTTGACGGACTGGATCGGGATCACCTCGACGTCAGCCCCGATCCCATGCTCCGCGCAGTAGTCGAGCATTTCCTGGGTCTCCTGCAGACCGCCAATCAGAGAGCCGGCGAGCTGTCGACGCTGGAAAATCAACGTGGATGGTTGCAAGGCCGGCGCGGCCCCGGCCGCGCTCACCTCGGGCAGGCCCACCAGCACCATCGTCCCGTCGCGGCGGACCAGGTTGAGATAGGCATTCAGATCGTGTGGCGCCGCCACGGTGTCCAGGATCAGGTCGAAGCTGTTCAGGTGCGCGTGCATCTCCGCCTCACGGCGTGAGACGACGACCTCGTGCGCGCCCAGGCGCCGCGCGTCGTCCGTCTTCTCGGGGGACGTGGTGAACACCACCACGTGGGCGCCGAAGGCGCGCGCGAACTTCACGCCCATGTGCCCCAAGCCTCCAAGACCGACGATCCCCACCTTGCGACCGGGGCCAGCGCCCCAGTGGCGCAGCGGGGAATACGTCGTGATGCCGGCGCAGAGGAGCGGCGCGACGCTGGGCAGGTCCAACGTCGAAGAGACCTTCAGCGCAAAGGCCTCGTTCACGACGATGGTGTCCGCATAGCCGCCGAAGGTCGGGGTCTTCCCGTCCTTCTCGAGGCTGTTGTAGGTCTGGACCCACCCGTTCTGACAGAACTGCTCGAGGCCATCCTTGCAGCTGGGGCAGGTCCGGCAGGAGTCGACCAGGACTCCGACGCCGGCCAGGTCGCCGAGCCGGAACTTTGTCACCTCGGAGCCAATGCGCGTGACTCGGCCCACGATCTCGTGGCCCGGCACCATCGGGTAAATTGAGCTTCCCCAGTCATTCCGCGCCTGGTGAATGTCCGAGTGGCACACCCCGCAGTAGAGAATCTCGATCACCACGTCTTGCTCGCGCGGGGCGCGGCGCTCGAACGTGAATGGCGTCAGCAAGGTCTTCGGTCCCTGAGCCGCGTATCCGTGTGACGTCGCCATCTGGTGCCTCCGTGTTCGTCGTGTGAGGTGAGGATTGTCGCCCGTGGTCTTGCCGGGCTCAGACTGCGCGTCGCCCGCGGAGAGACTCCGGTCGCTCGCGCACGCGTGTGTCGGTCTCGCGCGTCGAGGGTGTGGCCGCCGGCCGGCGGCCAGGCCTCGATGCGGAGGTCACCTGGGTGCCGCTGTGATCCGCGAGCCACGAGAGGCTCCCGATCAGAAACAGCCCAAGGTATCCAAGACCTCGATCTACTCGTCGCGCCCAGTCAGTCATTGCGGCCTGCCTCCGTGCTGTGGGTTTGCGCCGGACTCGACCGGCTGTTCACGAGTGGGCAAGGCGCATGCCCACCGGTTGGCGAGGAAAAACAATTGGTTACGAATGGCCGCTCCGTCGATCGCCGGCAAGACATGACGAATTCGTCAGTTTTCGCCAATAGCCAGACCGGGTACGATGGGCGAGGATGGTCCCCCTTCCTCAGCTCCTGGGAGACAGTCCGGCCATCGCGCGGCTGCGGGAGCAGGTGAGCCGGCTCTTACAGCGGCAGGCCGAGAGCGCCCGCCGTCGGGCGCCGATTCTCATCCTCGGCGAAACTGGCACCGGGAAGGGGCTCCTGGCCGGGGCCATCCACGGCGGGGGGCCCCGCGCGGCGGGGCCGTTCGTCGACGTCAACTGCGCCGCGATTCCCGGGGCCCTGCTGGAGGCGGAACTGTTCGGCTTCGAGCGGGGCGCGTTCACCGATGCGCGCCAGGCCAAGGCGGGCCTCTTCCAGACAGCGCATCGCGGCACCCTCTTCCTCGACGAGGTGGGCCTCCTACCGGAGGGCCTCCAGGCGAAGCTGCTCAAGGTGCTCGAGGAGCAAACCGTGCGCCGTCTCGGAAGCACGCGCAGCGAAGCGGTCGACGTCTGGCTGATTGCCGCCACGAGCGAGAACCTGGATGTAGCCGTTCAGTCTCGGCGGTTCCGGGAGGATCTCTACCATCGCCTGGCGGTGGTGACGCTCGTGCTGCCGCCGCTCCGCGAGCGGGGCGAGGACATTTGGCGGCTCGCCGAGCACTTTCTCAGCCGGGCGTGCGGGGACTATGGACTGCCATCGAAGACGCTCAGCGCGGATGCCCGGGCGGCGCTCCTGGCGTATGCCTGGCCCGGCAACGTCCGCGAGCTGGCGAACGTGGTCGAGCGCATCGCCCTTCTCTCGGATGGCAACACGGTGACGGCCGGCACGCTGGGGCTCCCCTCACCGCGGGTCCGGTCGGGGCCGCGGCCGAGCGGCGCGGAGGAGCGCCGGGCGGCCGTCGAGGCCGGAGCCGACGCCGAGCGGAACGAGGTGTTGAACGCGCTCCGCGCCGTCAAGTGGAACATCTCCCGGGCCGCGACGCGGCTCCGGATTCCGCGCACAACCCTGCGATATCGGATGGACCTCCTCGGACTGGGATCCGTGGGCCCCGAGCCCCGCGACCGCAGAAAGCGGGTCGAGGCCCCACCGGCAGGTGCTCCCGAAATCCGGGAGCATGACGATCCCCCGGAGCCGACGCCGCCGCCGGCGCTCCGCTGGGATCCACGCCGTCTGGCGGTCCTCCAGGCGCGACTCGTGGCCAGCGAGGCCGAGCCAGAGGCGGCTGGGCACCGCCAGGCCATGGAGATGATCGTCGGGAAGGTCCAGAGCTTTGGTGGCCACATCGATGCGCTGGCCGCCATGAGCCTGGTCGCCATCTTCGGCCTCGAGGCGCTCGAGGATGTGGGGCGCTATGCGGCGTCCGCGGCCCTGGCCATCCAGAAGGTGGCGGCTCGAGCCCACGACGCGGATCCGACGTCGCCTGGAGTCATCCTCGGGATCCACACGGCACGGGTCCCGGTCGCACACCACTCCGCAGGACACACCGTCGATGCCGATGCCAAGCGGCTTCTCCTCGCGGAGCTCGCGCTCCTGGACGACGGCGCGGAGCCCGGATCCGTCATGGTGAGCGCGGCCGCGGCCCCCTTTCTGGCGCGCCGGTTCGAGCTGGCGCCGGACGGCGCCCCCCGCCGCCAGCCGGCGTACCGGCTGGTCGGCCCCCTGGCGCCGGAGCGCGGAGTCGCCACCGAGTTCGTCGGCCGAGAGACCGAGCTCGCCCTGCTGGAGGCGCGGTTCCGCGAGGCCGAGGCGGGCCACGGGCAGATCGTCTCCGTCGTGGGCGATCCGGGAATCGGCAAGTCCCGTCTGCTCCGGGAGCTCCGAGGGCACGTCGCCGACGCCGCGACGTGGATGGAGGGCCAATCGATCGCCTTCGGTCAAACGATGGCGTTCCACCCCCTCATCGACCTCGTGCGCCGGGCCTTCCAGATCGATGAGGGGGACCCCGAGCCCGTCATCGTCGAGAAGATCGAGCAGGCCGTGCTTCGGTTGGGCGAGGATCTCCGTTCAGTGCTGCCCTTCCTGCGCTACTTGTTGTCGCTGGATCCGGGAGACCCGGCCATCCTACGGCTCAGCCCTCAGCTCCGGCGGGCCGGCATCTTCGACGGAATGCGGCGGTTCCTCGCCCGCGCCGCCGAGGATCGTCCGCTGATCGTCGTCTGGGAGGACCTCCACTGGGCGGACCAAGCGACGGCAGAATTCGTCGTGCGCCTTGCCGATGGGATCGAAGCGCACCGGATTCTGATGATCGAGACCAGCCGGCCAGGCTATACGTCGACGCTGGCGAATCGCCTGTCTCACACCCGCCTGAGCCTGACCGCTCTCTCGCCGGGTGAGAGCCTCGCCCTGGCGAGCGGGCTCCTGTCAGTCGACGCCCTGCCGGAGGACTTGCACACGTTGCTTCTGCGCCGAGCCGAGGGGAATCCCTTCTTCCTCGAGGAGCTCCTCCGGTCATGCCAGGAGACGGGGATGGTCCGCCGGGAGGGCGGCCGTCTGCTGCTGGCGGCACACCTCGGCGATCTCACCCTGCCCGACACGGTGCAGGACGTGCTCCGTGCGCGGATCGACCGGCTGCACGCAGGCACTCGGCAGGTGCTCGACATCGCCGCCGTGGTCGGACGAGAGTTTCCGCAGGGCGTCATCGATCGGCTCGCTGGCACGGCAGCGGCGAGCGAGCAGGCCCTCGCCGAGTTGCTGGCCGTCGATCTGATTCGCGAAAAGGCCGTGTTCCCGGAGCTGACGTACACGTTCAAGCATGCCCTGACTCAAGAGGTGACGTACGACGCGCTCCGGGCCGACCGGCGGAAGGAGCTGCACCGGGGCATCGGCCACGCCCTCGAGACCCTCCATCCCGACCGGCTCGTCGAGCAGTGCGAGATCCTCGCCCACCACTTCTCGAAGGCCGCGGAGTGGCCGAAGGCGCTCGAGTACTTCCTGCTGGCCGCCCGGAAGGCTGCCCAGGCCTTCGCCATTCGCGAGGCGCTCACCCTCTACGACCAAGCGCTCGCGGCGACGACGCATGCGAGCGAGCCGTCGGATCCCAGAACGGTGATGGAGATTCACCGGGCGAAGTCGACGTTGCGCTTCGTGGTGAGCGAGTTCGACCACGCGCGAGCCGAGGGCGAGCGAGGCGCGGTGCTGGCGCGGCAGCTCGGCGATCGGATGCGCGAGGCCAAGGCGCTGTCGCGGGTAGCCTGGGCCGCCGTGTGGCAACGCGACCTCGAGGGCGCCGTCGCCCGGGCCCAGGAGGCCATCCGCGTCGCCGGGCCCACCGGAGGCGAGGAGGTCCTCGCCCGGGCGTACTTCACCATCGGCTATGTCCGCGCCGCCACCGGCGCACTGGCAGAGGCCCGGCAGGCGATCGACCAGGCCCTCGCGGCCAGCCGGGCGAGCCAGGTGACGTCGTACCTGTCGCTGTCACTGTCGTTCGCCGGGCTGCTGAAGAGCTGGGAAGGCGAGTACGCCGACGCTGCGCAGCTCCAGGCCGAGGGCCTGCGCCTGGCTCGAGACGGCAACTCGCTTGTGCCGCAGCTCTTCGGCCTCTTCTTCCATGGGCTCACGCTGAGCGGTCAGGGTCAGTACGAGCGAGCGCTCTCGCTGTTTCGGGAGGGCGTCACCCTGGCCGAGCGCGTCGGCCACGAGACGATCCACTACAGCCGGCTGCTGAACTGCCTTGGCTGGGTACATCTCGAGCTGGGAGACTTCGACCGCGCCGTCGACTTCACCCGGCGAAGCGCGGCGATGGTCGACCGGGGGCGCCTCGACACGAGTCTCCGGAACGCCGAGATCACGCTCGGGAACATCGCCTTGGCACGGCACGACGTGGCGCAGGCGGGCGAGCTCCTCGAGGCCGCCAACTGGCACTGGGAGCGCTCCGCCGCGAGCCCCTGGATGCGGTGGCGGTATTCCATGCGCCTGTTCGACAGTCTCGGAAGACTGTGGCTGGCCCGTGGTGAGCCGGGGCGAGCGAAGGAGTTTGCCGACCGGGGCCTGGCCCTCGCGACGAGCACTCGATCGCGGAAGAACGTGGTCAAGGGCTGGCGCCTCCGTGCCGAGGTCGCGATCGTGCGGGGCGAGCTCGATGACGCGGAGGTCGCCCTCCAGGAGGCTCTGACAGCGGCGGTCGCCATCGGTAATCCGATGCAACTCTGGAAGACGCAGCTCGTGAGGGCCCGGCTCCTGACCCTACGTCAGCGCCCCGACGAGGCCGTCGGTGCGTACCGGGCGGCCCGGGCGGTGCTCGAGCGCATCACGGCCGGCATCCAAGATCCGACGCTCCTCGCGACTCTGGCCGAGACCACGGACGCCCGCGAGGTACATGCACGAGCGGGATCGACCTAGTCTAACGTTGGCGATGGCGGCTCGCCGGACGGCCGATCTCATCGGCATCGGCCACGAGCTGCGGGACGACGAGATCATCCTGGACGACCGGTACCACGCCGGCACCTACGGGATCCCGGACCACCGGACGCTGGAGACGATCCGGCTCGCGACACGCCTCGAGGGCATGCTCACAGACCCCGTCTACGAGGGGAAGCCGATGGCGGGGCTCATCGACCTGGTCGTGAACGGCGAGATCGAGAAGAGTTCGACTGTGCTGTACGCCCACCTGGGCAGCCAGCCGGCGCTGAACGCCTACAGCGCACTCTTGCGGTGACCGTCGGCTTGGCGCATCGGGAGGAAGGAGCAATGGAGCCCGAACGGGAGTTCATGGGTCGGAAGAAGGCGAAGCTCTGGACATACCTGATTTTCGGCACGGTGCTCGTGCTGGGCGTCCTCGCAGCCAACTTCGCCGTGGTGAACCCCGAGCTCACCCGACGGGGCGTGAGCTACTTCCTAGGATTGCCGGTCGGGGCGTTTCCCGTGATCACGGGGATCGTCGGCATGCTGATCTACCTCCTCGGCCTCAAGATTGAGACCGACTGGCCCGAGGCGCTCGGGGCTCTCCTGATCGCGGGCGCGGTGGCGTGGGCCGAGTTCCTGATCGGTTGGGATCGGTTCGTCGTCGGAGGGCTGGCGGCGACGCCCTACGTGATCCCCCTGCTCACGTTCCTGGTCCTCCTGATGGTGGGGCTCTCCAAGAGCCGGTAAGCGCCACCGCGTTCCGCGCGCGGCGCGATTCCGCTCGACGAGCAGGAGACCGGCCCCCCTGGCAGACTGCGCGCCGGCTTACGCGCCCGGAGCGTAGGTGATGCGGTAGATCCGGCCGGCCTTGTCGTCCGACACCAGGAGGGAGCCGTCGGGCATCACGAGGACGTCGGCCGGTCGGCCGGCTGCGACGCTGCCCTGGAGCCAGCCCTCCGCGAAGGTCGTGTAGGACGCCGCGCGCCCGTCCTCCACCTTGACGAAGGTGACGCGGTACCCGACCGGCGTAGACCGATTCCACGAGCCATGCTCGGCGATGAAGATCCCACCCCGGTACGCTTCCGGGAACATCCGGCCGGTGTAGAAGCGCATCCCGAGGGCCGCGACGTGAGGGTCGAGAAGGCCGACCGGCGGGACGAACTGATCGCAGGGACGCCCGTTGTTGTAGTCGGGATCGCGGAGCCCAGCGCCGTGGCAGTAGGGAAAGCCGAAGTGTTCGCCTGGCTTGGTCAGCCGGTCCAGCTCGTCTGGCGGCTGATCGTCGCCGAGGTGGTCGCGACCGTTGTCCGTGAACCACACCTCGCCCGTGACCGGGTGAAAGTCGAACCCGACGGTGTTTCGGACGCCGCGAGCCACCACCTCGGGCTCTCCCCCGCCGAGGTCGAGACGCGTGATGGTGGCGTGGAGCGGCCCGGGCGGCTCGCAGACGTTGCACGGCGCGCCGACCGGAACGTAGAGACGCCCGTCCGGGCCGAAGGCGATGAACTTCCAGCCGTGGCGCTCCTCCGACGGGTACCGGTCTGTCACGACCTCGGGTACGGGCGGACGACGGAGGTCACGCGCCACGTCGCGGAGTCGGAGGATTCGGCTGACGGCCGCCACGTAGAGATGGCCGTCGCGAAAAGCCACGCCGCTGGGCCTCTCAAGGTCGCTCGCCAGCACGTGGACCTCGTCGGCCTGATGATCGCCGTCGCGATCGACCACCGCATGCACCTTCCCCTCATCGCGGGAACCGACGAATACGATGCCGGGCGGACCGAGCGCCATCTGCCGCGCGTTGGGCACATCGGCGGCGTAGACGGCGATGCGGAACCCTGGCGGGAGCTTGATGTCGTGGATCTCGGCGGGGGCACTCGGAAACACGCCGGCCAGGTACCCGCGGAACCCGCAGCCGACGACGCCCAGCACGCCGAGCGCCCCGAGGACGGCGGCGACCTTCAACCGGCGGGACATGGCTTCCCTGCCAACCACCAGACCGGAGCGACTACGCGGACGGCACCTGGTAGAGGTACTCGTGCAGGTAGCGCAGCTCCTCGCCCTGATGGTCGATGTGAACCCGCATTGGACCGAGCGTACCTGGAGGCTCTCAGAGGGTCAAGGATCGTCAGGCTACCAGGGATCGCCGGGCTGGCAGGTATTGGGGTGTTGGACGTCTCCTCAAGCGCGGGGGTCTTGGGTCGGTTGATCCACACTTCCACAGGAGGCGCCGGCGGCTGGGGCAGGCCGCCGGGGAATCGTTCCGGGTGTGCTGCATGGGCCTTGACGAGCACGGTTGCCCGTGCGGCAACGCGTTGCGCGGCCAGGCCATGATGCACGTCGGCGGGAATCAGCAGGCCGAGACCGGAATGATGGTGCTCCGTGTTGTACCAGGGGAAGAAGACGTGGCAGTGTGCTCGCGCGTCCTGGATCGATCCGAAGCGCTCGGGGAACGCCGGCCGGTACTTGAGCGTCTTGAACTGCGCCTCCGAGAACGGGTTGTCGTTGGAGACGTTTGAGCGGGCATGGGTCTTGGCGATGCCGAGGTCGGCCGGGAGCAGCGCCACTGGCTTCGAGGTCATCGCGGGTCCACGATCGGCGTGGACGGTCAGCTGATCGCGTCCGATCCCTTGCCGAGCACACGTCTCGCGGATGAACCGCTCGGCGAGCGTCGCGCTCTCCCGATGCGCCACCATCCAGCCGACCACGCACCGGCTGAAGACATCGAGCATCACGTACAGGTAGAAGTAGGTCCACTTGGCCGGCCCGAGGAGCTTGTGATGTCCCAGCTCCAGAGCTCGTTCGGCTGGCGGGCGAGGAGCTCCGCGGTGGCCCGGCGCACGGAGGCTGCTGCCATCGGTAGTAGGTCGCCCGCGGCAGCCCGAGCGCCGCGCAGGTCGGTGCAATACCGAGCCGGGGCCCGATGGCCGCCACCGTCGCCATCACGATCGCTCGACGTCCAGCGGCGTCCCCAGCAAGGCCGCCAGTTTTTTTTGCACCTCGACCAGGGCCTCCGCACGCTCAGCGCGCGTGCGCCATCGTGCCTCGCCAATCCCTGAGAGCGCCGCGGGCCGCCTGACGGGGATTCGCCGAACGGAACACCCGCAAACCCGCGAAACTCGCGTCGGACTCGGCTCTCACCGCAGTGATTGGTACCCACTCTTCGAAGATCGCCGAAGGCCCTTGAGCGCCCTCAGGTGGGCGGGCCCGGCCCGCCCACAGGAATCCGGTGGTACCAGAGGGCTCGTCCCGGGGTCGCCCTAGCGCTCGAGCCACACGTTGTAGAACCGAGGCCGTTCGGTGCTCTCGTTGAGTCCCTTGACCGCCTTCTGGATCGCCCGGAGCCCGTGGAGATCCCCCAGGCGGATGGACGGGACCTTTTCGTACCAGAGCCGCGTCTGCTGCTCCCAGAGGGCGCGCCGCTTCTTTGGGTCGGTCTCGCGCGCCAGCTCCTGGGTGATCTTCGCGATCTCTTCGTCGCAGGTCCATCCAGCCCACGCGCAGGACAGGATCGCCTGGAACATAGGATCGAACTGGGCCCCGATGCCGATGCCGGTCGTGAACACCTCATACTCCTTCGGGTTGAACCGACGGGTCGACAGAGTCGCCCAGTCGACGACCTGGAGGTCGATGACGAACCCGACGTCCTCCATCTGCTGCTTCATCATCACGGCGAAGTCGTACATCCACTTGTATTCCTTCGTCGCGATGAAACGGATCGGCTCCCCCTTGTAACCCGCCTCCTTCATGAGCCGCTTGGCCTTCTCGACGCTTCGCTCGTTGTAGGGGAGGCCAGGAAGCTTCGTGTGCCACTCCGCCACTTCCTGGAACATGAGGCTCGAGTCCAGCCGGTAGAAGTCGGGTTTCCCCGCCGCCACCACCTTCATGATCGGCTCGATGTCGACGGCGGCCTGCCAGGCCTGGCGGAGCTTCTGGTTCGTCATCAGGCCTTCCTTCTTGTTGAAGACCGCGATGAGCCAGAAGTACGGCTTCGCGACGAGGGGCCGGGCGGTCGCGCTCCGGGTCAGTCGGTCGTACTGGTCCAGCGAGAGGTCGTCGGCGAAATCAAGCTCGCCGGTCTCGACCTGGGCCGCGCGGGTCGCCACATCCGGTACCGGGATCCACCGCACCTCGTCGAGATACGCCACCTTCGCGCCGCCGTAGCCATTGGGTTTCTCGCTCCGGGGCCGGTATTCGTCGAACCGCACCATCCGGAGGTGCTGATCGGGCTTCCACTCTGCGACCTTGAACGGTCCGGTACCGACGAACTCCGTCACCTTCTGCTGAGGCGCGAACTTCTCGGCGATCTCCTTCGGATAGATCGCGGCGAAGTTGTTGGGGATCGCGAGGGCGAGAACGGTGATGGGCGAACGTTCCGTCAAGCGCAGCTCGACGGTGGAGCGGTCGACGGCCTTGACGTCGGCGACCTGCTTGAACAGAACCTTGCCCTGGTTCGCCTGCTGCCCCCACCGCTTAAGAGAGGCGACCACGTCCTCAGCGGTCATCTCCTTCCCGTTATGAAACTTGACACCCTGTCGAAGCTTGAACGTGTACGCAAGGCCGTCCCGTGACACGGTCGGCATTTCCTCGGCCAGCATCGGGATCGGGCGATTGTCCTGGTCGAGGGTGTAGAGCCCCTCGTAGACGTGATTGGTCAGCGTCTCAACGAGCGCGGTCGTCGACCAGTGGGCGTCGAGGGCCGGCGGTTCACCGAGGATCCCGACCCGGAGCACGCCCCCTTTGCGGGGCGCTTGCGCCTCAGCGCCGAACCACAGGACGAATGGGAGGACGGCGACACCAAGAATCCAGAGCCGGCGTGAGAGCCACATGTGCACACCCCCGCGTGGCCGTACCATCGACCACTGTTCTCAACCGGAAATAGCCCGCCTCCAGCCGCGACGCGGAGGGGCGGGGGCGCCATCAGCTGTTAGGGAGCATCCTCAGCCCGCGCCCGAGGATCCGTCAAGGGCACCCCGCCCTGGTTCGTGGCTCTCCAGAGCCGCCAACAACCCGCGGCCGCCGCGAGGAACGGCCAGCCCGATGGCGACGGCCGCCAACGAAGAGCTCTACCGACCGCATGTTCAGCGGCCGGTGGGCGTCCCTGAATCCATACGCTCCTGGACGGAACTGACCAGCTGACGTAGTGCTGGTCGGCAGCTCCGCTGGCGAACACGTCACATCGGAGACGTGGATCGTGGCCCTCGCTGATCGGTTCCACCCAACCCCCGCGACCTCGTACTCATGGCTGTCTCGGTTGACGAAAACCATCGCTTCAACTGCTTAAGCCCCTCCACCTGGATTTCGGGCACAACGTTCGGGCGTCGACGGCGGCGATCATGAGGAGCCTTCCGAAGCGTTCACCTGGTCGACCAGTTGTCCGATGAGCCGCCGGCACGCCAACAGATCCGCACGGTCCGCGCACGCGAACACAAGCACGGTGCCCTCCACGTGCAGCGTGAGGGCTGGCGCGCCCGGGGTCGCGGCAACGAGTTGGCGCAGTCGCGCGATCCACGTTTGGTCTGGGTGCTCGGAGAGCGTGAGGCGCATGTTCTCGGTGTCCGGAACGCGCGTCGCGTCCTGGGGACGAGTCGCGTCGCCCACAATCCGAATCTGTTGCATCGCTACCACCCTCCTGTTTCCAGCTGCCGCGCTGCCGTGGTCGACCTTGGTTCACTTCACCAGGAGTATGGGACACGGACAGGCGATCCCGACCCTGTAGCTGGTGGCGCCCAAGCCTCGGCCGGGGAGTCCCGGCATCACACGGTGGGAGCCCATCACAATCAGGGCCACCTTCCGGTCCCTCGCCGCCTTGATGATCTCGCGGGCCGGATCCCCGATGACGACGATGGCTCGGACGGCCACCTCAGCATCGACGAATCGCTTGGCCGCCCGTGCGAGGGTGCGCAGCGAGCGCTGCTCGAGTGCCTTGTAGAAGCTGCGCAGTTCCCGCGTCGACACCCCTGCGATCCCTTGAATGACGTGCAACAGCGTTACCCGGCTCTGCGTGATTCGCGCGAGCCCGACCGCGATGCGCAACGTGCGCTCATTCCGATGGCTGAGATCGATTGGGACCAGGATGTGCTTGAACATACGTGACTCCTCGGCGCTCGCTCTCGTTCTGGCGACGGGCGAGTCTCGGTTCGCGTCACCTTCGATCACCAGCCCCAGGCCATCCGGGCACACCGCGCGGGGGCCCTCTGTTCACGACCCCTGCCGATACCTCTTCTGCTGCTCCGAGAGAAGTGTGTTAGTCGCGGCGACGAGCCGGGTCCAGGACGTCATCCCGCCGCCCCGGTCCGTGAAGTCCTCATAGGCGGCGGTCTCGACGAGGGTCCGCACGTTGTTCCCGCCGCCAAGGTCCGCAGGCCGGAAGGCTGCCGAAAGGCCGATCTCGAGGCCAACAGTTCGTCGGCGATCGGCGTTCCAGCGTGTTCGCAACACCCGTTCGAGCTGTATTGGCCTGCAAGACGTATAAGTGGGGGTGTCGGCGCCCCGGGCAGCCACCCTCGAATCCGCCGCCCGGCTGCGTGGACGTGTTCTCGGGATACGTGCCGCTTTCGGCTCTTTCGCCCGCGCCAGGGCTTTCGCTTCGGCGAGCGTGACGGGCCCCGTATCCTTTGTAGCGGTCCTGCCGCCTGACTTGCGCCTGGTGGTGAGGCGCGCCGCCTCCCTTGTCTTTCGCCGCCTTCCCGAGTCCGCCATTAAGTTTCCTCTTCGCTCCGCTACGGCAGGATCTCGATTCGCTCCGCGAGCAGTGTGTAGTCGACGACGAACCCGGTGCATCTCACCCGCTTGCCGACGTATTGTGCGAGTGCCTTGTCACCGAATGTCGGCCCTTCCTTGCGCCTCAATACGAAGCGCCCTTCCGCCGTCTCAAACCACACCGCCTGTCGCTCGCTCTTGCTTCCGGCGCCGAATGACCCGCGCGCCACCGCTCCAATCAGATCTTCAACGCGATGCGGTCCACTCTTGCCCACTATTTCTCCCTATAGATTCGATAGCCGATGATGCGGCCGCCGGCCTCTTTGGCGATCGCCGCGACGCTATGCGCCTCGCCGCCCGATGGTCCCTTCTTTGGCCGGTATACGGCCACATAATAGCGCGACGCCACGGGTGCTGCCTTGCTGCCGCGCGCCTTTGCTCTCTTCGGCGTTTTGACGTCATACGCCGTGAAGTCCTTCCGTTTGCCGATCCCGGCCTCGCGCGCAATGTTGACGAGCGCCTTCTTGACGGCCGGGGACTTGCGAACCTTCGTGGCCTTGCGCGATGCGGTCGGCTTGGTCTCCTGCAGCATTTCACCTTCTGCCTTCAGCTTTGCGCGGTTGGCGCGCGTCTCCAGCCGGCGTGCCTGCGTCGTGTCGACACCCTTCGGCACGCTCGTCGCGCTGGCGATCACCGCCGGATGGATCGATGGATCTCCGAGCAGGTTGAATTGCGCAAGCGTCTTCAAATCTATCGGATCGAGCTCGGCTGTCTGCTGAACGAATTTCTGCCGGGCGACTAGTGCCGCGCGCCCCAGTGATGCCCCCTCAAGTATGGCGAGCAGGAAATACTGCGTAATGAGATCGGCGGCGCCGTTGCCCTCCTCGGGTCCGTAGGCGATGGTGCTGCTGCCGAAATAGCCATAGGCGCCGCGGATGAGATAGCGCTGGCAGATCGGCAATGGCAGCGACAATGTGACGGAGTCATAGAGTTCCGCGCCATAGCAGCACTCAACCGCCGCCACCGTGCCGCGCTTGATCCGGTTCTTGATGCCGTCGCTGGTCAGCGACACCGGCTGCGAATTGCCCTTCTCGCCATAGAACTGCGGATCAGCCTGGCCTCCGTGGCAGTTAATGAAATGAGCCAGGGGTGCCAATCGTCCGGCTGGATGGTTGGGGCCGTCCGGCGGTGCAAGAGTAAGCTTGTCGGAACTTCCGAACGTATTGAAGAGACTCTGCGCCGTGGACTTGCGCCAAGAATGGGTCGAGAGACCGAAGTAACTGCCATAGTCCGTGACGTCGTGAGACTTGTATTTTTCGGCGACGGCAAGCAGGGCGATCAGAGGCGAAGGCTGTTTCGCGCCGGTCAGATCTGGCAGGCGTCCGACCACCCGGATCGGCCCTTTGAACGTCGCGATGTCGTGTGAGTATGGTCCATCGCACGCATAGGGCAGATCTCCATAGGCGAATTTGTCCGGATCATCCGGCGGGTCGAAGGCTGGGTTCGTCATATCCTGATGCGGCACCACATCCGGCGCACCGAGAATCATCAAATATTGTGGATTGGCGACACGAAAAATGGCATCGATGGCTTCTTTGTTCTGGCGCGCGCTGGTCGCATCGTCCACCGCACTGCCTTTGAAGCTCTTCATGGCGGCGGCATCATCGATAAAGACGAGGCGGCTTTTGACTCCACGCTTTTGATCCGAAGCGATCAGATTATTGACCGCGGTCTTGATCTTGCCGAGGCCGACGCTGCCATACTTATCCTTCAGCGCCGCGCTGTTGCTTACGATGATCTTATCGTCCATGGCCCCCTCCCCAACACTGCAGCCAAGCGGCATGCGCCAAGCTTGCGCCGTCAATGCTTCTCGTGGTCTTGCCGCATAGCAACGATTGACGCCACCTCCGGCCACGTCCCCTGGGGCAGCAGGCGTCCGGCCCGGTGCGGCGCCTTCCCCCTCCCCGGTGACGCCCGACCTGGCACCCGGGCCCGGCAGTTCCGGTGGAGTCGGCTACCCGAATGCTTGCTGACCCCGAGCCAGCCTGCTCCGGCGGGGGCTCGCGGTCAATGAAAGCGCGGAGGGGTCCGGTGGCGGGCCCCGATCGAGAGGGACCGGAGGAGGGTCTAGTGCCGAGCGGAGTCTACCCGAGCGCGACAGGGGCGAGAGCGCGCGGCCAACTGTGGATGAGGATGGTCCGCACGACGGCCGGGTCCCGCACGATGCGATGACGCGCAGCCCACCGCCACAGCTGCAGGGGCCCGCAGTGGATCGTGGGGCGGTGTCACCACCATGGCGTTCGCTGAATCCGCCCATCCGAGTCGAATACTTGTGTCAGTCGATTTCCCAGCAGGTCAGGAGGGATACCTCGGTAGAGTCGGTCCTTGACACTGATTATCCTAGTGTACTAGTATAGTAATACAGTATGAAAGTGGCATCGATGCACCAGCTAGTGGACACGCACTGCCCAATCCCGATCCGCTGGCAATTGACGGCGCCGCGCAACCACGGCACCGAGGGCGGCCGTGCCCCGCGAAACCCGGCCCTGCCGAGCATCCGGGAGCTAGCCGGCCTCGTCGGCACCGCTCCGAATACACGCGTGCGCGCCATCGAGGATCTCAAGCAGAGTGGGTACCGGCCGCTTCTCCCCCTGACGGCTGCCGCGCCCTCGTCCATCCCGAGGGTGCCACCGGGCCCAAGGCGCCGCGCGGGAGACCCGGTGTGCTGCGAAGCGCTTCCGTCAACGTATCGGGCAGGCCCCGCGGGCTGACCAAGAGTCCGTTCGCGGCGCGCCACCGGCAGAGGCCGGACATCGGTCCCCATCGAAAAGCCCGGCTCAGGAGGCCCTGTCTATGAAGCTCGAGAGTGCCGCCAAAATCAAGTATGGCGTGTGGGGCCTGATTTGTGGGGCTGTCATCGCCATGATCGTCGGCTTTGCGTGGGGTGGCTGGATTACCTCCAGCACGAGCCAAACGAGAACCCAAGACGCGGTTGTGGCGAGTCAGGCGGCGATCTGCGTCGCCCAATTCATGAAAGAACCAAACCATGAAGCGAAACTCAAAGAACTCTCGGACCTAGGGAGCTGGCAAAGAGCGGAAGCCATCGAAAAAGGGGGCTGGGATAAGATGCCAGGGCAAAAAGAGGGCGGCTATGCGGTCGCCCGAGGATGTGCCGATGGGCTTGAGCTTCTCTTCAAGAAATGAGCGCGTCGACCGCACCATGGCACCGGCGTCTGGTCGGGAAGCATTTGGCTGATCGCCTCTTCGAGAGCTCGTCAAAGATCGAGGTCGCTGCCTTATCCAGATCTGATAGGAGTTTCGGAGTTTCGGAATTTCCGATAAATCAGCAAAGAAGACCGTTGCAGCCGATCGATCGCACCGGCAACATGGCGGCGGCCGGCAATGCTCGGCTGAGGCCTCGACGGGCTGACCGATGCGACGCGTGGCATCGGTCAGATCGCTACCGCCGCCCCGTGCGAACCCACCCTCGCGCGCCTTGCCGCACGCGGCCTGCACGACGCTGCCGACGCTCGCCATGGTCATCGAGCCGCCGTGCACGGGCGCCCTCGGCAGCCGGGTGTCGCCGAGCATGAACGTCACCCGCTCAATCGGCAGGCCGAGAGCCTCAGCCGCCACCTGCGTCATGGATGTCCAGGTGCCCGGCCCCATAGACGTGCTGCGAGGGCTGGAGTACTGCGCAGCGCCGGCGGCGCGCCCGACGAACGGGTGGCCGAGGCGATCGAGCTGGTCGCGTCGAGCGCGACGGTGACAGACGGTGGCCGCTCGGGACCCGGCACCCCGGCGTGATGCCGGTCGAGATGGACGAACGCGAGGGCCGGCCGAGCCGGTGGAACACCTTACGCGCTCTGCGGGTGCTCCGCTGGTACGAGCGGGCTGATCCGTAAGGGCGGCGACGTTCCAAACGCCCTCGGGCGTGGCCTGGCGCTGTACACGCGCGCGTCGCGCCCGCTAGCGGGTACTGGTGTCCTGGCAGAGGTGGCGACTACAT
>CAVXVV010000065.1:0-40562 GCA_963765195.1 uncultured Candidatus Rokubacteria bacterium | reverse complement strand
ACCGTCCATATCGATTCCGAAACGCGCGGCGATAGCTCGCGGCATGCACGCCCACTCTACTCCGGGCGCGCCCGGGCGCAGAAGAGGAGTTCAACCGCCGGCGCCCATTTCTCGGCTGGCCGGCCCCCCGTCAGGCGCAGGTAGGAATGCGCAAACGCGCCGCGCGTCGTCGTGAGGCCGGCGGTGAACCGGTCGAGCCGGAACGGGCCGAGGTCGGCGAGCGCCGCGAGTGCCGTCGAGGATGCGGTCGGCCATCAGCCGCCCGACCGCCGGCGAGAGCTTGAAGCCGTGGCCCGACATGCCGGCAGCGACGTAAAGGCCGCGGACCGGCGTCTGGTCCAGGATCGGCATCCAGTCGGGCGTGATGTCGAAGGCCCCGGCGTACCCCCGCTGGTAGCGGGCCTCGGCGAGCGCGGGCATGCACCGGCTGGCCCGCTCCATGATCCGGGCGACCTCGTCGAAGCCGACCTCGCCCCGAGCGTCTCGGGGTCCATCGGATGGCTCGGCTCGTCCGCGTCGAGGAACCCGGTGAGCGTGAGCCCTCCGGTCTCGGGCCGGAGGAACGTGCCGCTGGCGAGGTCCAGGTACACCGGATGTGGCCGGCCGAACCCGGCGGCCGCTGGACGACGAAGACGGGATGGCGCCCGACGATGACGGGAGCGTCACGCCCGCCATCGCCGCGACGCCGCGGACCACAGCCCGGCGGCGTTGACGACGACCCGCGTGGCGATCTGGTCGCCGCTGGCGAGACGACCCCCGAGACCCGCGCCTCGAGCCCGACCCGACGACCTCGGCCCCCTGCTCGATGATGGCCCCGGCGCGCGCGCCGCCTGGGCGAAGCCGCTGGTCACGCCGGTCGGATCGCCGTATCCCGACTCCGGCTCCCACACCGCGGCGCCCACCGCGAAGGGGTCGATGCGCGGATCGAGCTCGCGGATGTCGTCGGGGCGAGGAGTCGCGCGTGGATGCCGATCTCGCGCTGGGCGGCCACCGTCCTCTCCAGCGCGGCGCGCTGGCCCGCGCCGACCGCGATGAGGGCCCCGCACTGCACGTATCCCGCATCGCCCCCGGTGATCTCGGCGAAGCCCTGGAAGACCCGCAGCGAGTGGAGCACCATCCGGGAGTCTCCGGTCGGGTAGAGCTGGCGCATGACGCCCACCGACCGGCCCGTCCCGCCCGAGGCCAGGAACCGCCGCTCGAGGACGACCACGTCCGGACGCCCCGCGGCGAGTGGAAGGCGATCGAGCAGCCTGTCACCCCGCCGCCGATGATGACGACGTCGGCGGTGCTCCGGAACGCGCCGGCAGGCGTCATGCGGCCCGCCGCTTGATCATGCGGGTGACCGTCGCTTCCATGACGGCTTCCCCGCGCTGGTTCACACCCGGTGGCGGAAGGTGACGACCCCCCGGTCCGGCTTCTTGGTCTCGCGCCGATCGAGCACCTCGATCTCCACCGTGATCGTGTCCCCCGCCAAGACGGGGGCCAGGACCCGGACGTCGTAGGACAGGAGCGCGAGGCCCGTCCCGTGGAGGATCCCCGTCTGGAGCGTCAGGCCCTCGGCGAGGGCGAAGGTGAGCACGCCCGGTGCAACGCGGGTCTTGAACACGCTCTCGCGGCGGATGTACTCCATGTCCATGAAGAGGGCTCGGTGAAACCGGTCAGCGTGACGAACTGGAGGATCTCGAAGTCCGAGACCGTCCGGCCCAAGGTGCGGTAGCGGTCGCCGACCTGGAACTCCTCGAAGTGGACGGCGGTGGCCGCCACGCGGCCCTACTTCTCGCCCAGGTAGGCCTTGCGCACGACGTCCGACCGGAGCAACTCCTTGCCCGTGTCGGACAGGACGATCCGGCCGGTCTGGATCACGTAGCCGCGGTGCGCCACGCGGAGCGCCATGCGCGCGTTCTGCTCGACGAGGAGAATCGTCGTCCCCTGGGCGTTGATGTCGCGGATGATCCCGAAGATCGTCTCGACGAGGATCGGCGACAGGCCCATCGACGGCTCGTCCAGGAGCAGCACGGTCGGGCGCGCCATGAGGGCGCGGCCCATGGCGAGCATCTGCTGCTCGCCGCCGGACAGCGTGCCACCCTTCTGCTCCAGGCGCTCCCGCAGCCGCGGGAACAGCCCCAACACGCGCTCGAGGTCCTCCGGGATCTTCGTCCGGTCCTTCCGGGAGAAGGCGCCGAGCTCCAGGTTCTCGTAGACGGACATCCGGGGGAAGATCCGGCGGCCCTCCGGCGACTGCGCGATGCCGAGCCGCACGATCCGGTCCGTCGACAGCGTGTCGATGCGCTGGCCGTCGAAGGTGACGGTGCCGCGCAGCGGCCGGACGCCGCCGATCACCGTCTTGAGCGTCGTCGTCTTGCCCGCGCCGTTGGAGCCGATCAGCGTGACGATTTCGCCCCGACCCACGGTCAGCGACACGCCCTTCAGGGCGCGAATGCTCCCGTAGTAGGTATGGATGTCGGCGATGTCGAGCAGCGCCTCGCTCATGCCGTGGCCAGCTCCTGCTCGTAGCCCTTGCCGAGATACGCCTCGATGACCTTCGAGTCGCGCTGGACCTCCGCGGGCGTCCCTTCCGCGATCCGCGTCCCGTAGTCGAGCACGGTGATGCGGTCCGAGATGCCCATCACCACTTCCATGTGGTGCTCGATCAGAAGCACCGACAGGCCGAGCTCGCGCCGCAGCATGTCGATGAACTGGGTCAGGACCTCGGTCTCGCGCGGATTCATCCCCGCCGTGGGCTCGTCGAGGAGCAGGAGCTTCGGCTCGGTGGCGAGGGCGCGCGCGATCTCGAGCCGGCGCTGATCGCCGTACGGCAGATTCTTCGCGAGCTCCTGGTCCTTGCCGCCGAGGCCGACGAAGTCGATGAGCTCGAGAGCGCGGGCCCGGGCGCGCTGCTCCTCGGCGCGCACGCTCGGCGGCCGGAAGACCGCGCCGGCCACCGACGCGTGCAGCCGCGAGTGCTCGCCGACCAGGATGTTGTCCAGGATGGTCATGTTCTGAAACAGCCGGATGGACTGGAAGGTCCGGGCTATGCCACGGCCCACGATCGCGTTGGGCCGAAGACCGACGATGCTCCGGCCCTCGAAGAGGATCTCGCCCTGGTCCGGCGCCAGGAGGCCCGTCACCACGTTGAAGAAGGTGGTCTTCCCAGCGCCGTTCGGGCCGATCAGGCCCACGATGGAGCGCGGCGGGATGACGAGGTCGACATGGTTCACCGCGATGAGGCCACCGAAGGCCTTGGTCACGCCGCGGGCCTCCAGCAGCCCGTGGCCGTCCGCGGCGCGGGATGTCGACCCGGACCGGAGCCACGCGGGGATGCTCTCGGCGCGGGGCACCGCGGGGGCCGCCACCAGGGCGCCGGCTTCCTCGGTCTCGTCCACGTCGACGGCCGCCGGCTTCACCCGACGCCCGATCAGCCCTTCAGGCTTGAAGAGCATCACAAGCGCGAGTCCCAGGCCAAAGAAGAACCAGCGCCAAAGCGTCAGGTCCACCGTGGTCAGCGCGGCGATGCCGGCCTGGGCGCCGATCCACCGGACGAGATGCGTCATCTGGGCCAGCAGGAGGCGGTCGAACAACGTGATGAGCATTCCCCCGAGGATGACGCCCTTGAGGCTGCCCATGCCACCCAGCACCACCATGCAGAGGAGCATGATCGAGACGTTGAACTCGAAGGCGCCGGGCGTGATGGCCTGGAGCTTCGCGGCGTAGAAGGAGCCGGCGAATCCCGAGAACGATGCCCCAAGCGCGAAGGCAAGCAGTTTGGTCTTGACGGGGTCGACCCCCATGCAGTCCGCCGCCGTCTCGTCCTCGCGGATCGCCATCCACGCGCGCCCGAGCCGCGAGTCGCGCAACCGGTTCATCGCCCAAAGAGACGCGGCTCCGATGATCAGGATGAGGAAATACCAGGGGATCGGACTGTTGTCGAAGTCCACGCCGGGGAAGTACGGGCGCCCGACCGGGTTGACGCCGTTCTCGCCGCCCGTCAGGTTGAGGCGGCGAACCGGTTGCCAGCTCCCGATCTCGATGGTCACGTCCCCCAGGTTCCGGATGAACACGGGAATGATCTCCCCGAACCCGAGCGTGATGATGGCCAGGTAATCGCCGCGGACTCGAAGGGTCGGCGCTCCGATCACTAGGCCGAGCGTGGCGGAGACGAGCGCCGAGATCCAGATGACGACCCAGAAGCTCCACTGGTACCCGTACAGGGGAGACCCGAGCAACGGAGAATTGAGAAGACCCATCGCATAGGCGCCGATCGCGAAGAACGCCGCGTACCCGAGGTCGAGCAGCCCCGCGTAGCCCACGACGATGTTGAGCCCGAGCGCCAGCAGGACGTAGATCATGCCGTCGGTGACCGCGTGTACCGTCTGCGTCTGAGCGGCGCGGTCAACGAAGGGGTAGGCCAGGAGGACCATCAGCAGCAGGCTCACCATCACGGCCCGGGGCGCCTTCATACGAGCCCGCTCAGACCTTGTCCACCGTGCGTTCCCCGAGGAGGCCCTGGGGACGGAAGACCAGCACCAGGATGAGAATCGTGAACACGACGGCGTTGGTCCAGCGCGCGGAGATGTACTGGTCGCTCCACGCCGACAGGAAGCCGATGACCAGGCCGCCAAGCGCCGCCCCCGGCATGTTGCCGATCCCGCCAAGAACCGCGGCGGTGAACGCCCGGAGCCCCGCCTGGTACCCGACGTACCACTGGCCGATGTTGTAGTACATCCCTTGGATCAGACCGGCGGCCCCGGCCAGAGCCCCTCCGATGAAGAAGGTGAGGATGATCGTCTTCTCGACGTTGATCCCCATCGCTTGGGCGGTCTCCCGATCCTGAGCCGTTGCCCGCATCGCCTTTCCCCAGTTGGTGCGCGTCACGAAGTATTGCAGGGCGAGCATCAGGGGGATCGTCGCTCCGAAGACGAGCAGGTCCTTCGTCGTGAGGAAGATCTTCGAGTCCCAGCCCAGCCAGTCGTAGAGGATGTCCACCGACGGGAAGATGTCCGGATACGAGAACGGCGCGGGTCCCTTCCAGACGAGCGCGATGTTCTCCAGCATGAACGACACGCCGATGGCCGTGATCAGCGGTGCCAGGCGGGTGGACCGGCGCAGCGGGCGATACGCAAGCCGGTCGATGGTCACGTTGATCGCCGCCGTCGTGAGCATCGTCGCGAGGAACACGAGCGGCAGGATGGTGACGAGCTCCCAGCCGTGCAGCGTCCGGGCCATGCCGAGGAGGGTGAAGTAGCTCAGCGAGATGACGAGGCCCAGCATGAACACGTCGCCGTGGGCGAAGTTGATGAGCTCGATGATGCCGTACACCATCGTGTAGCCCATCGCGACCAGGGCGAAGATGGACCCGCGCGTTAGCCCGTTGATGCTCTGCTGGACGAGGACTTCCCACCAACTCATGCGTGCGGGCGGTCGCTAGGATCAGGCGGGAGAGCCGGCGCGCGGCCGGCCCTCCCACGCCAATCGCCTATTCGAGAATGGACTCGAACTGGAACGTGCAGCCGGGCTCCTTGTCGCTCTTCACGACCTTGAACCCGGACATGGTCTCGCTCGTCGTGTCGCCGTTCTCGTCGAAGCTGAACTTGCCGTTCAGCCCGTCGTAGTTCTTGAGCCCGGCGATGGCCTTCCGGACGGCCTCGCGCTTCGCCTGCGGGTTCGCGCCCTTCTCGATGTCGGCGGCGGCGCGCTTGATGCCGTCGATGGCGATCCGGGCCGACTCCGCGGAATAGAGCGCGTAGCTGGTCGGCTCCTTGCCGAACTTCTTCTTGTAGTTCTCGTAGGTGTTGGCGCCGATGCCCTTCATCTTCTCGAAGGGCAAGCTGGCGAACGTGATCCGCAGATCGGTCGCGAGCACTGCGTCACACGTCGCGCCCTTCAACAAGTCGTCCTGGTAGAGACCGTCGGGTCCGATGACCTTGACACCCCGGGCCGAGACGAGGCCGAGATCCTTCATCTGGCGGACGACGATGGGGGCGCCGCTATCTACCACCCCAGCGAGGTAAACGAGGTCCGCGCCACTCGCGCGCACCTTGGTCAGGAGAGGCTTCTGGTCGGGCTGCTTGGCGTCATACCCCTCGTTCGCAGCCACCTGAATCCCGAGCTTCTTGGAGGCCGCCTCGAACACGTCCGCGATGCCTTTGCCGTACAGCTGCTGGTCGTTCAGAATGTATACCTTCTTGTGACCCAGCTGCTTGGCCCACTTGACGCCGACCGTGCCCTGGACGTCATCGGGCGGAGGCACCCGGAAGTAGTTGACGAAGCCCATCGGGCGGTAGACCTCGGGCTCGCCCGGAGCTGCGCCGTTCTTCCGCGTCAGACCCGGATAGGTGTTGGCCGGCGTGATCTGCGCCATGTGCGCACGATTGTTGATCGGAATCGAGATCTTGGCCGCGCCGGAGTTGTAAGTCCCGATATAGACGATCGCCAGCGGGTCGCCGACGGCCTTGTTGGCATTCTCGGCCTCGACCGCACCGTCCCAGCTACCGGTCTGCGGCGACGCGTCGTCGAGATTGACGACCTCGAGGCAGTAGCCGGCGACCACCCCACCGACCTCGGCGACGGCCATGTCGACGCCGTTCTTCATGCCGGTGCCCTCGGCAAGCATCGCTCCCTGCATGGGCCAGGACGTGTAAATGCGCAGCTTGCCCTTCGGGCACTGCTGCGCGTCGGCGGGTGCAGCGATCGCCACGGCGAGCGCCGCTGCGGCGGCCATCCCCATCCACTTCCAGACTCGCATGACCGACCTCCTCTTATCTGACGTGGATCGAAGCTAGGCTGTTGTGAGTCGGACGGCAGCCGCCCGGCTCGCCTCGGACCTCGGGGTCCTCACCGATCTATGGGACCTGTCTCTACGTGGGCAGCGTTGCCCGGGCATCGAGTGGGATCGTACGCTACTATGGGCTTCCCGCGGGTGTCAAGGCGAGACCCCCGTCGCCGCCTTCCGAGCGCTCGCGCCCCGGCCAGAACCCGCGACGTGACGGGCGACGGCACGACGGGCGCAGGCCTCAGTTCCCGGAGGGCGCCGCGACGACCACCTGCTTCACGACCCGGTTCTGCTCCCAGCGCTCCGGATCCGCGCCGGCGACCTGGAACACCGAGTAGACCGCCTTCTTGCGGTCCCCTTTGGCGTCCAGCTCGACCTCTCCGGTGACGCCGACGAGCTTGACCCGCCGCACGGCGGCGGCGACGGCCTCGCGGCCGGGAAGGTCGCCGCGGGTGGCGGCGGCCTCGATCGCCTTGAGCGCGATGGCGGAGGCGTCGTAGGCCCCGGCGGCGACGAGCCCGGGCTCCCGGCCGAATCGCCGGCGGAAGTCCCCGCGGAAGGCGGCGACACCGGGCCCGCCGGGGGGCAGGCCGCCGACCGCCGTGTAGTACGCGCCCACGGCTGCCGGGCCGGCCAGCCGCGCGAAGGCCGGCGAGTCCAAGCCGTCCGAGCCCAGGAGGCGCGCCTTCACGCCCTGCTCGCGCGCCCGCCGCCAGAACGGCCCCACCTGCTCGGGGCGACCCGCGAAGAAGACGAGATCCGGGCCCTGGGCCTTGAGCGGGGCGATGAGACCTCCTTGTAGATCTCCGAGGCGGGAATGGCCACCCGCCCGTCCAGGTGGCCGATGACCGCCAGGATCTCCTTGCTGGCCACGATGTTCTTCGCGTTCGCCACGGCGATGTCGGGGCGCCCCTGATCATCGAATGCCGCGAGCTCCAGCCGGAACCCCAGGCGCTCGAGCGGCCCGCCCTGCTGCTCGAGGGCGAGCTGGGCGCCGAGCCGGATCTCGTCCCCGCGCGCCGCCTGCTCGGCGCTCAGCGGACTCTGCGTGGCGATCCGGACGGTGACCCGGCTCTCGGCCGCGCCGGCCGACGGCAGCGCGCACGCGAGGAGGGTCAGGAGAACGGCGACCCGCGGCCGCAGCGCCATCGCTGCCCGGCCGGCCGGTCAGAGCCCGGATTCGAGGAACGTCGTGGAGTAGTCCCCGGAGATCAGGCGCGGATCGGCGAGAAGTCGCGCGTGCAGCGGCAAGGTCGTCCGGATCCCCTCCACGATGAACTCCGACACCGCCCGGCGCATCCGGGCCAGCGCGTCCGTGCGGTCCGCGCCGTGGGTGATGACCTTCGCGACCAGCGAGTCGTAGTAGGGCGGCACCGTGTAGCCGGCGAAGCAGTGGCTGTCCACGCGCACCCCGGGCCCGCCGGGGGCGACATAGGCGGTGACGAGGCCCGGGCTGGGCGTGAATGTCACGGGGTCCTCGGCCGTGACCCGGCACTCGATCGCGTGCCCCCGGAAGAGGACGTCCTCCTGGCGAAGCCCCAGCGGCTCCCCCGCGGCGATCTCGATCTGCGCGCGGACGAGGTCGACGCCGGTGACCATCTCGGTCACCGGATGCTCGACCTGGATGCGCGTGTTGACCTCGAGGAAGTAGAAGCGGTCCTGCCGGTCGAGCAGGAACTCGACGGTGCCCGCGCTCTCGTAGCCCGCGGCCCGGCAGAGACGGAGCGCGGCGGCGGTCAGCTCCCGGCGGGTCGCGTCCGCCAGCCCCGGGCACGGCGTCTCCTCCAGAAGCTTCTGGTGCCGGCGCTGGATGGAGCAGTCGCGCTCACCCAGGTGGATGATGTGGCCGCGGCCGTCGGCCAGCACCTGCACCTCGACGTGGCGCGCGCCATCCACATAGCGCTCCAGGTAGATCTCGGAGGATCCGAACGCCGCCGCCGCCTCACTCTGGCAGGTCCGCACGGCCGTGGCCAGGCTGTCGCCGTCCCAGACGATCCGGATCCCGCGCCCACCGCCCCCCAGCGAGGCCTTGAGCAGGACCGGGTAGCCGAGCGTGTCGGCGACGCTCCGCGCCTCCGCCTCGTCGCGCACGGCGCCGTCGCTCCCGGGCAGGAGCGGCACGTCCGCCTTCCGCGCGAGCTCGCGGGCCCGGACCTTGTCGCCGAGCAGCCGGATCACCTCCGGGCTCGGGCCGATGAAGCGGATGCTGCACGCCCGGCAGATCTCGGCGAACGTCGCGTTCTCGGCGAGGAAGCCGTACCCGGGGTGAATCGCCTCGGCGTCCGTGACCTCGGCGGCCGCGATCAGCTGCGGGATGTTGAGGTAGCTCTGGCTGCTGTCCGGGGGGCCGATGCAGATACTCTCGTCGGCCAGCCGGACGGGGAGCGATCCGGCATCGGCGGTCGAATGGGCCACCACCGCCCGGATGCCCATCTCCCGGCACGTGCGCAGGATCCGGAGGGCGATCTCCCCCCGGTTGGCGATCAGGATCTTCGAGAACATCGGCTGGTCAGCTCCGTCCGCCGGCGGCCAGGAGGCGGGCTTCGACGTCCGCGACGCTGACACCGAGGCCCGCCTTGAGAGCCTCGGCGATGGCCTCGCCCCGACCGAGGTGAGTGAGAAGCTCGCGGATCCCGGACATGCCGCGGCGATCCACGAGATATTCGCAGACGATGTGCGAGAGCTGGTACGCCGCCCCGACGGCGTTCGAGCGGAACAGACGCTCCAGCCCCGCGAGCGTGTACTGCTGACGGTCCAGGGCGACGTCCGTCTCGATCAGTCGCGGCGCGGAGCGGGGCTCGGCGACCTGAGCGAGACCCTCGTGCAGCCACCTCGGCGCGTTCCCGTTCGTCGCCTGGTGGATCAGCAGATGGGTGTACTCGTGGCGCACGAGACGCTCCAGCGCGATCGACCCCGACTGGGAGGCCGAGAGCCGCAGGCGGAGCTTCCGGTAGTCGTAGAACCCGAGGACGTGCTCGGCGAACTCCGGCGGGATGCCGCCGAGCTCGGCGAACGTCTTCGTCGCGTAGATGCCGACCTGGACGCGCTCCTTCGGGTAGACGCCGAAGTCACGGCCGAGGGACTCGTAGGCACGCTCGAGATTGTCGGTGACCGAGCGGCCCACGTCGATCCCGCCGCCGCCCTCGTAGCGCACGAGGAAGTGCTGGCTCTCCTGGCTCCAGTAGCCGCTCTCCACTCCCTGCTCGCGCTCGAGCCGGGCCAGGAGGGTCCGGCCGCGGGCGTGGCCGCTGTCCCGCGCGAGAAGCCGCCGCAGGCTCTCGACGGCCTCGCGCGTCCGGCCCTGGCGCTCCTGGATGTCGGCCAGAAGATAGAGGAGCTCGGTGTCGTCGGGAAACGGGCGGAGACCCTGCTCGAGGGCCGCCTGGCCCCGGGCGAGCTCGCCCGCCCCCCCGTGCGCGATCGCCAGGCCCGCCCAGTGATTCCGGTCCTGCCACGCATCGAGGGCCCGCCGATAGTGCTCGACGGCTTCACCGGGCCGGCCCGCCTGGAAGGCGTCCCGACCGAGACGCGCGTAGCAGTTCCCCGCCGACCGCCGCGCGTCGTCCCGTCCAGACCGGGCCGCGAGCTCGCGGTACCGCTCGCACGCCGCCGCGACCTCACCTTGCTGGTAGAGCGCGTGCGCCTCGCGCGCGGCGCGCGCGGTGGCGTCGTCGCCCGGCGGTCCGGCCGTGGGCACGACGACGCCCGGGAGGCTCGGCCCCGGCGACGGCTCCGCGACGGCGACCGGACCGGGCCCGGGGGAAGGCGGGCTGGTCCGCGACGTCTCCCACCATCGCATCATCACCGGGCCACCCACCGCGAGGACGAGCACGGCGGCGAGGGCCACGTTCAGGCGCGCGAGGTTCGAGCTCCGCGGCGGAGGGGGCGCGGGCGAGGCCGCGCGGCGCGGAGGGGGCGCCGCGACTGCGGGCAGGGGCGGGGCCGCGGGCGCTGGCGGGGCCGCGGCCACGCGCGGGTCCTGCTGGCACTTCGGACAGTGCTCGGTACCATCCGGAAGATTGGCCCAGCAGGACCGGCAGAACATCGGCCGTGCGCCGGGCCGGCTTGCTAGGGCTCCACGAGGAACAGCGGCTGGCCGTACTCGACCGGTTGCGCGTTCTCCACGAGGACCTTCATCACGCGGCCGGCGACCTTGGACTCGATCTCGTTCATGAGCTTCATCGCCTCGACGATGCAGACGACCTGGCCCTTCTTCACCCGGTCCCCCTCTCGGACGAGCGGCTGCGCGTCCGGGGACGGCGCCCGATAGAAGGTCCCGACCATCGGCGACTCGATGGTCAGGAGGTGCGCCTGGCTCGCGGCGGGCATCGCCGAGGCGACGGACTCCACCTGCGCAGGCGCGGCGGATGCCGCGGCGGCGGTCGGAGCCGCCACCGGACCGGCGAGCTCCCGGCGCAGCCGGACGCGCACGCCCTCCCGCTCGATCTCGATCTCCGTGAGGCCGTACTCGCGGAGGAGGTCGGCGAGCCGCCGGATCTCTCGCTGGTTCACGGCTCCCTCAGGCCCGCTCGATGTAGGCCCCGGTGCGGGTATCGATCCGGAGGACCTCCCCCTCGTTGATGAACAGCGGCACCTGGACCACGGCGCCGGTTTCGAGGGTGGCAGGCTTGGAGCCGCCCGACGCGGTGTCGCCCCGGACGCCGGGATCCGTCCTCACCACCTGGAGCTCCACGAAGTTCGGCACCTCGACCCCGGCGGGCACCCCGTTGATGATGAGGACGTCGACCTCCATCGTCTCCTTCAGCCAGCTCGCGGCCTCGGCGACCACGTCCTCGTCGAGCGCGATCTGCTCGTAGGTCTGCAGGTTCATGAAGTGGAAGTTGTCGTCCTTGTAGAGGTATTGCATGGAGCGCTGCTCGTAGTCGACCAGGCCGACTTTCTCCCCCGCCCGGAACGTGCGATCCACCACCTTCCCGTGCCGGAGGTGCTTCAGCTTGGTGCGGACGAACGCGCCGCCCTTGCCGGGCTTCACGTGCTGGAAGTCGACGATGTTGTACGGCTGTCCGTCGAGATCGATCTTCAGGCCTTTTCGAAACTCCGTGGTCGACACCTGCATCGCCTACCCTCGTGGCCGCCGCGCGGCGCCTTTCGGCCGTCCAAGCTCGCTCAGGCGCGCGCGGGCCGTCTCATGATCGGGCTGCCGGACGACGATCCGGCTGAACACCGCCGTGGCCTCGTCGGTGAGCCCCTGCGCCAGGCAGAGGTCGCCGAACGCGACCGTCGCATACGTATCGTCGACGAGCAGCGGCCAGACCCCGCCCCCATCCGCCGCGACGCGTCCCGTCACGCCCGCGTCGAGCGCCCGGGACAGTCCCTGCACACCGCGGTCGTGCGGATCCAGCGCGGCCAAGCGCCGCACGTGCTCCAGGGCGTCCGCCGGATCGCCCCCTCGGAGAGCGCCCTCGACGGCGATCCTCAGCGCCGGCTCGTGGTCCGGCTCGCCCCCGAGGAAGCGCTGGATCTCTTCCCGGGCGGCCTGGACCTCCCCGCACTCCAAGAGCGCCTTGGCGAGGATGAGCCGGGTCGTGCCGTACTCGGGGTGGCGGGCGAGCCCCTCGCGGCAGAGCTTCACCGCCTCGTCCGCCCGGCCCGCACGACGGTATGCCTCGGCGAGCGCCGCGTAGGCCTGGGAAGTGGGCTCCCGGGCCAGCCGCGCCTCGAACTGTCTGATATCGTCGGTGGTCGGCAAGCGATCTCTCGACCTGGCCCGAGCCGGCCCTCACTATACGGGCCGCGCGTCCGAGGTTGTCAACGTCGGCGAAGCGCAAACGCGCGTCATGCCAAGGGTTCCGCTCGTGTCACGCTTCGTTGGCCCTCACGGCGCCCGCCGGTATAGTGGGGCCATGCTCGTGGCCCGGCCGCGGCTGGTCGCCATCGGAACGGGCGTCGCGCTCGCCGCTGCGCTCAGCAGCGCGGTTCTCGGGTCGCCTGCCACCGCTCCCGAGCGCGCACGCTCGAGGGCACCGCGCACGTATCTCATCCATCTGATCGACGGCGGTGATCCGATCGTGGTGCAGAAGTACACGGAGGAGGGCGGCGAGATCCGGTTCGAGAAGTACGGGGGCTGGGTGTCGATCCCAAGCTCCGAGGTCCTTCGCATCGTTCCGGACGACTCGGAGGAGGCCCTACCGATCCTGGCGCCGCGGCCCGCTCCACCGGCGGACGCCGACGCGGCGATCTTGGCGCCGCCAACTCAGCCGGCGGATTCCCGAGCGCCGCTGTACGTCGCCACGCGGAGCGGGGCGACCGTCCGGGCCTCCGATGTCGGCGCGGCCGGCCGAGCGGTGCGCGTCACCACGCCCGAGGGCTCGCTCACGTTCCACCGGGCCGACCTGGTGGGCGTGTTGCGCGTTCCGACTCCTCCCGCGCTCCCTGAGGCGTGGATCACCCTGTGGGGCGCCGAGGACGGTCGCAGCGAAGCGACGAGCCAGCCAGCTCCCGGGCCCGAGTCGCGGCCGAGCCAGCCAGCTCCCGAGCCGGAGTCGCGGCCGAAGCCCTCCCTGCCGGCCATGAGCGATCGCCCGCACCGACTCGAGCTCACGAGCGGAGTGGTGATCCAGGTGGACGGATTCTGGGTCGAGGCCGGAGAGATCCGCTTCCGGCGACTGGGCGGGGTCGTCGGATTCGCGCTGGGGGAGATCGCCCGTCTGCTCCCGCAGGAGGTCGCGTCGGTGCGAGGCCGGCTTCCTGCCCGATTCGTCCGGCGGCTCGGGCCCGACCGCGTGGAAGTGCGGTTGCCCGAGGGGCTGAAGGGCATTCGGCTGATCGGCATCGAGCCAGTCGGGCCGGAATCCCCGTCAGCCGGAGACGACGGCTCCGAAGACCCGTGGGCCGCGCTCGACGGGGGACTCCTGGTGCACCTCGAGTTCGACCGCGAGCGCTCTGGGCCCGACGGCGATTGGCTGGCCTACGTCTACCTGCCGAACGGGCGGATGCTGAACGCGGAGCTGATCCGGGTCGGCCTGGCCCGCCCCCGGAACGACGGCCGGAACCTCCGGTACCTCGACCTCTTCGAGGAGGTGTTCCGAAGGGAGGGGCCCCGGCCGGCGGCGCCCTAGGCGTCCGCCAGCCGGAGCCCGTCTGCGCGTTACGGGCAGGGACTGTTGGAGGTGGACGTCACGGCCGTGAACGGCGCCAGCCGCGGGCAAGGACGACGCGCCTCCGCTCACGGTGGCCTGCACGTTGCACCGCGTGCCCTGCACGTGCCGGCAGTCGGCCCTACCTCGCAAGGAATGAACAGGGTCGTCCGGAAGACGCCGTCCACCGTCGTGCCGCTCGAGGCATCCAGGCTCCCAACGCGACGTGGCCAGGATCACCTCGCGCTGCCCGCTGAGCCTGAAGCCGCCGGTAGACGTCGCCGACAACGATGACGGAGGCACGGCGACCACGATCGACGGTGCTGGGGCTGACGGTGACCTGTACGAGCGATCCCGGCGCCCGGTCCCGTCTGCCGATCACCGGCGCCGGGCTCGCCGGACAGCCCTCGGCCAGCCGGACGCTCCCGGACCGGGTCGGGCTCTGCCCCAGGCGCTCTCGCGGCACGCGAACGTTGGGCCCGTGGTCCCGTTGTTGTCCGAGCAGGCCTGCATCAGCGTGCCGGCCAGCAAGAGGAGCCCGAGGACCATCCGGGTCCACGGCCGGATGCGCCCCGGACCGCGGCGTCTCACGCCGGGAGGTGACAGTGTCGCGTCCATGATCCTGGCCCCCTAGAAGACCGTGATGTGCACGGTGTCGAAGGCGTCCTCGACGGCAGCGGTGATCGATCGCCGTGCCCCGCTCTCGCTTCCCGCAGAAGGTCATGTTGGCGGTCCCGCGCATGGTGATGACGTGTCGCGCCGACGACGTCGACCTCGTCGTCCCCCGCAAAGCAGCAGAGCGTCGTCGTGAACGTGACCGCAGCGCCATCCACGAGATTGCCCTTGGTGTCATACACCTTGGCCTGGACCAGGGCGCAGCCGCCTGCCTCCTCGTCCGCTGCCCGCGGTCTGTCCGCGCATCACGTTCGGGCTCGCGACGAGATCGAGGATGAAGCCCGAGGCCGCGCTCGGCTGCGTGGCCTTACCCCGGCTGGGTCCGTCGCAGCCCGCCAGAGCCACCCCGAGGAGGAGAACGCACAGCATCAGTCCCCATGGCATCCTTCGCATCGGCTCCCTCTCCGTTGCCCGCGTGGTGGCGCGGGTCATTCTTGGATCTCTCGCAGGACCTCGAGCACCGTGTCCATCGGGACCTCGTGGCAGGCCTCCGCCCGCCCCATGCCCCTCATCAGGATGAAGGGCACGCGCCCGTCCCGAGCTTTCTTGTCGTGGCGCAACGCGTCCACGATCTCCCGCGGGTCGATGCCGCTGAACCGCGTGGGAAGACCGACCGCCTGGAGCAGCGTGTCCTGGCGCGCCGCCACGTCACCGCCCACCCAGCCGAGCCGCACCGCGAGACGGCCGGCGGCCGCCATCCCGATGGCGACGGCCTCCCCGTGCGTCCAGCGGCGGTAGCCCGACAGCGCCTCGAGCGCGTGGCCGACCGTGTGGCCGTAGTTCAGCACCATGCGGAGGCCGGTCTCCTCGCGCTCGTCACGCTCGACGATCCGGGCCTTCGCGGCACAGCAGGTCGCCACCACGGATTCGAGCAGGCTCGCGTCCCGTCGCCGGAGCGCGTCCACGCCCGCCTCGAGCGCGCGGAACAGCTCCGCGTCCAGCGCGGCCCCGGTCTTCACGATCTCGGCGAGGCCCGAGCGGTATTCGCGCTCGGGAAGCGTCCGGAGCGTCTCGGGGTCGATCAGCACCAGCCGCGGCTGGTGGAAGGCGCCGATGAGGTTCTTGCCGCGCGGATGGTTGACGGCGACCTTGCCGCCCACGGAAGCGTCGACCTGCGCGAGGAGGGTCGTCGGCACCTGGATCACCGGCAGGCCGCGCATGAACGCCGAGCCGGCGAAGCCGGCCAGGTCGCCCACGACGCCGCCGCCGACGGCCACGACGGGAGAGTGGCGATCCAGGCCCTGGCCCACGAACCCATCCCAGAGCCGCTCGGCCTCGCGGAGGCTCTTGCTCTCCTCGCCCTCCGGGACGACGAAGACGGCCGGCTCGAAGCCGGCGCCGCGGAGGCTCTTCGTGACGCGCGTCGCGTGCGGCTGGACGGCGGGCTGCGTGTCACGACGGCCGCGCGGCGTCCCAGCCGAAGCTTGGCGCACTCCGCTCCGGCCGCGTCGAGGAGACCCGGTCCGATCCGAACCGTGTAGCTCCGGGCCCCGAGGTCCACGATGATCTCCCGCACCGCCTCGCTGGTCCCTACCTGGCGAAAAAGTAGTACCGCTGCCGCTCGGACTTCGGGTACGTCTTCGACGCTTCCAGCAGCGTGCCGACGCGATTCTCCGAGAGCCGGATGTCGAACAGGGTGTCCTGGATCTGGTTCTGCAGGAACGCGACGGCATCGAGGTTCCGGCGCCGGGCCAGCTCGGCCTCGGCCCGCGCCGCCGGATCGTTGCTGAAACTCGCCGGTCGCCGCGAACGTCCCGATCACCGCCTGCGCGTAGGAGCGGGTCTGCTCCCGGAGCTCGCGCGATCGAGTCATCCAGCCGCTTGGCCTCGAGATCCATGATCCCGCAGGTACACGCGCGGCATCGTCGTCGGCAGGCGCTCGACCGGGCACATCGGGGGCGGGATCAGTGCTCCTCCGCGCTCGACCTTCTGGACCCGGTCGCAGCCCACCGCGAAGACGTACTGGCTGTCGTCGTCACGGAAGAAGATCCACGGCGGCTCCTCGTCGTAGAAGCTCGCCTTCACGCGGCTCGGGTGGCCGAGGAGATGGATTGCGTACTCCTGGGCGACCGCTGGCGACGCCGCGGCCCCGAGCAGAGCGAAACCCGCCGCAAGGCCGATCGCGAGCCGTGGGAGCGCCCGCATGTCCATCTATCGCTCCCCCGCCGACAGTCGCGGGCGCCGGCGGCCGGACCGCGGGCACCGCCACAGGCTCAGGCGCGATAGCCCTGGCGGGCGCGCCCGAGCCTGCGGCGAGCGCGCTATCCGGCATCAACCCCGCGGACGAGGCCGGCCCCGGGGTGGTCATGGGCGCCTGGCCGCTCGGGCCCGGCGGAGCCGGCGGAGCGGGCGTACCCGGCGACGCAGGCATCAGATCAGCAGGCGCGGCGGCCTGGCCGGGGCTGGTCACCACCTTCGCCGTGAGGAACACGACCAACTCCCGCCGGACCGTCTCGGTCAGGTCGTTCTTGAAGAGCCACCCGAGCACGGGCATCTTGGACAGCCACGGCACCCCGCGCTCGTCGTTCTGGAACGCTTCCTGGCGAAGGCCGGCGATCACGACGGTCCCGCCGTCGATGACGTCGGCCTGGGTGACCGTCTGCCGGGTGGCGACGATCGGAGCGATCAGGAACGGCGTGTTGATTCGCTCGGTCTCCACCTCGTCCTTCACGCGCGATCGTGAGCAAGATTCGGCCGTCGCCCACGACGCGCGGGGTGACCTGCAGCCGGGTCGTCACGTCCTGGAACGTGATCGATGCCTGCTGGGCACCCTGCACGCCGGTGAGGCTGATGATCGGGAACTTCCGGCCGCTGGCGACGGTCGCGGGCTGGTTGTCGACCGTCATCAGGCTGGGCGACGACAGGATCCGCGCCCGTCGCTGCCCCTCGAGCGCCTGAAGCTGGAGGTCCAGCGCGAAGTTCGACGCGAGCCAGCCGATCCCCAGGCCGAAAGGCGTGGCGCCGGCCAGCAGCGAGCCCAGCGAAGCAGGAAAGTTCGCGGCGGTCGTCGGGGTGGCGGCCCCCGCGGTCTCACCGGAGACCGGGCCGCCGGGCGGGGCGCCGCGCACGTCGAGGATGGGGCCGTTCGTGGCGCGCGGCGTCCACAGGCCACCCCAGATCACGCCGAGCGACCGCGCATCCTGCCGCGTCATCTCCACCAGCCGCGCCTCGATCAGAACCGACGGGCCGGCCGATCGACGCCTGTCGATGAACTCCCTGATCTTCACGACGTTGTCGGGGATGTCGCGCACGACCAGCGAGTTCGTCCGCTGGTCGATGGTCAGCGCGCCCCGCGGGGAGAGCATCCCGCCGGCCTGCCCTCCTCCTTCTTGACGCCGCCCGTGATCGCGTCCTCGATGCCCTTCTCCTCCAGCGTCGGTCATCGTGTCCGTGAAGAAGTCGATGCGTCTGCACCCTCTTGATCCCGACGTGCGCGTACCGGAGCTTGAACACCTCTTCCGCCAGCGGGACCAGCTGGTCCTCCAGGATGCCTCCGCTTGACCTCGAACTCCTGCCGAGCGAGCGCAGCCGCCCGCTCCTGCTCGGTCAGCCGGAGGTCGGCTTCCTTGCGGCGCTGCGAGATCTCGACCTCGCGCTGCTCGGCCCGGAACGCCGCCTCGGCCTCTTTGGTGAGGTTCTCCAGCTTGTCGACCCGGATGATGTTGCCTTCCTGAACATATGCGAGCCTGGAGGCCCGAACGACCGAGTCGAGAGCCTGCTGCCAGGGGACGTTCTGCAGCTTGACCGTCACCTTGCCCTTGACTTGCTCACTCGTGACGATGTTGAGCCCGCTGAACTCGGCAAGGATGCGCAGGATGTTATTGATGTCCGCGTCCTTGAAGTCCAGCGAGATGAGGCGGGGCCGCTGCTGCGCGCCCGCCGCCTGGGCGACGATCGGCGCACGAAGCTGCGCCAACAGCACGGGGCTGCCCGCGACCTCGCCTCCCTTCGCCGCCCCTGCGAAGGCAAAGGACCAGGCACAGCCCAGGAGGACCAGGACTCCTCGTCTAGCCACGCCGCTCCCCCCCATCCTCGACCGTCGCGATTGGGCCGCGATGGCCACTGGCTTTCCTACTGTCCGTCCGGCTTCGGCAGCCGGAGCTCGACGGTCCGCTCGCGCGCGCCGACTCCCGGGATGTCCTCCCGGATCACGAATCGGACCCGATCGCGCTCCAGCGCGACGACCTTTCCGCCGAACTTCTCCTCGTTGAGCCGCAGGTAGTAGCCGAGACCGTCGGGCGTCTCCACGAGCGCCCGGATGGCCTCCGGAACCTTCGGCTCCCAGATGATCCCCACGAGCTTGAGGCTCGCGACTTCATGGGTCTTCCGCTCCTCACCCGGGATCGATCTTTCGCACCAGGGGTTCGAAGGGATCCCGTGGGCCGCCCGGCGCCGCCGTTCCGGCCGCGGGAGCCTCGGCTCCCTGAGCGGCCGGCGCCGCCGGCGCCGCGGCCGGCGCCTTCGGCACAGGCAGCGGCGTCGGGAACTTCGGCTGCGACTGGGCCCACGCCACGACCGCCAAGAGGCTCGCGGCGAGCGCCGTCGCCAGCCCGAGTCCGCTGGACCGGAACACGCCTGGAAGGTGCATCATCCCTCTCCGTTGCCTGCTTAGCGCGGCGCCGGCGGCTGGGGCGCGGCGGCACCGGCCGCCGCCGGCGTCGTCGCCGGAATGGGCGTGGCCTGGAAGACCACCGCGACGAGGTCGGCCCGGATGCTCCCGGGCGACATGTCGGCGCCGCGAGTCCCGAGGGTCGGCGCGGTACCGGCGCGCTGCCGGGCCTGGACCTTGACCTCGTTGAGGGTGACCAGCCGCGGAAGCTGGGCGAGCTGATCCGTGAACTTCAGGAGATCGTGGTAGCCGCCGCCGACCGCGACTTCCATCGGGATCTCCACGTACAGCTCCTGCGGGCGGTTCGGGCGCCGCTTCACCTGCCCGACGGTCAGCCCGGACTGGCCGGCGAGGGTCTCGACGCTCCGGAGTACCGACGCCGACTCGGCCTCGGTCGGGAGGCGGCGAGCCAGCTCGCGTAGCTGGACCTCGAGCGCCTCTCGCTCGCGCTTGATGCGGTCGAGGTTGGCCACCATCTGCTGGGCATTGCTGATTTCAGTCCGCAGGGCGTCCCGCTCCGTCGCGAGCTTGGCGGCGTCGGCGCGGAAGCCCTTCACCCCGGGGTAGCTGGCGATCCCCCACCACGCAAAGTAGCCGACACCGAGGATGAGAAGGGAGATCAGGATGATCTGCTGACGTTCCTGGCGGTCCATCGTCCTCTGGCCTCTCCGATCAGAGCTTGACCGATGCCGTGACTTCGAAGCTCACGACGCGGGTCTGCTCGATTCGTTCTGCCTCGGTCACGACGAAGTCGACATCGGAGAAGAGGCCGACCTTCCGCAAGTTGTCCATGAAGTCGGCGAGCTGGAAGTTGTTGAAGGCCCCGCCCTTGATGACCACGGAGTACCCGGCGAGCTGCGACACTTCCCGCGTCGGGCCCTGGGCCCGTTGCGGCGGGCGCGCGCCCTGCGCCTCGACCTCGGCGCGCTTGGCCTCGAGCCGCCCCAGGGTCCCGCTCTGCTGGTCGTCGACCCGGACCTTGACCTCCTGGGGGCGCATCTCGACGGCGGCAAGCCAGACGCCCTCCGGCACCGCGCGAAGCACGCCGTTGAGCATCGCGAGGGGCACGCCCTGGCTCTTGGCCACCTTGCCGATGACCTCGATGCGCCGCTGGATCTCGACCTTCGCCCGCTGGGCCTGGTCGAGCTCGTTCAGCTTGGCCTTCAGCTGCTCGTTCTGGGTCTTGAATCCCGTGATCTCGGCCTGGAGGCTGCGCTTCGAGTCCCAGGCCTGATACCCCAGCGCGGCCATCAGCAGCGCCATCACGATGAAGACGCCCGTCAGCGCCTTGGTGACAAGGCCGGCGCTGACCCCGGCACGGGGGCTGATAGTGGGAGCCGCCGCGCGCCCTGTGCGGGACGCACGCGCTTCCCGTGGGAGCAGGTTAACTTTTATCGCCACGGTATCCCGTCCTTACTTCCGGTCGTTCGGATAGCGCATGGCCAGCCCCGTCGCGACGCTCGCGAGCGGCGCCAGCTTTTCGACCATGCTCGCGTCCGTCCCAGTTCCCACGTCAATCCGCTTGAACGGGTTCGCTCGGATCACCTCGATGCCCCACTGCCGGGCCAGGAACTCCTGGAGGCCGGGGATGAGAGCGCAGCCGCCCGAGAGATGGATCCGCTGGATGCGCTCGTGCTCCGCGGTGGTGCCGAAGTAGTCGAGCGTCCGCTGGAGCTCCTGCCCGATCTCTTGCGAGACCAGATCCAGGACCGGCTCCACCTCCACCCAGCTCACCGACCCCTGCTCCCCCCGCACGATCGCTTCGGCCTCGGCCGGGGCCAGGTCGAAGCGCTGCGCGATCGTGGCGGCGTACTGACGGCCGCCGACGAAGATGTCGCGGGCGTACACGTTCATCCCACCCTGAAGGATGTTCGTGTTCGTGGTCTCGTGCCCGATGTTCACGAGCGCCACGACCTCGTTGCCCTGACCGGGCTCGTTGTGCTGGTGCTGCGTCTCGAGCGCGAAGACGTCGACGTCCACCACCACGACGTTCAGCCCGCAGGCTTCGACCACTTCCGCGTAGCTCTGGACCTTGCCCTTCTTCACGGCCACCAGCATCACCTCGAGCTTGGGCCCGTCCTGCCGGAGGACCTGGAAGTCGATGTTCACGTCGTCGATGTCGAACGGGATGTGCTGCTCGGCTTCCCAGCGGATGGACTCGCCGAGCTCGCTCTCGGACATCTTTGGGAGGTTGACGCGCTTCGCGATGACGGAGCCGCCGGAGACGCCGATGACCGCCTCGGTCGCCTGGACTCCGCCCTGGACCAGGGCCTGCCGGATCGCTTGCTGCACCGCGTCCGACTGCTTGACCTCACCTCCCTCGATCGCGCCGGCCGGCACGTGGGCGATGCCAAACCCGCCCAGCTCGTAGGCCGATCCCTTCGGCCTGAGCTCGACCACCTTGACCGCGCTCGTGCCGATGTCGAGACCGACGACTTCCGGTCGCTTCTTCTTCCAGAACCTCATAGGTTATTCCTCACTTGCCCGCGAGTCTCCACTAACACCCGCGAAACCCAAAACTCTTTTTTTCGGTCTCGGTCATACTGTTTACAGATCTTTGTACTTATTACTTGCTCGTGGGTATGAATCGCATGCGCGCTGGAGTCAACTTCTAAAACGTCAATGACGGCGGTGACCTAGGAGGCGGTTAGCCCCGTTTGCGGCCTGCCAAGAACCCGCGAACGGTGGTCAGGAACTCCTGGATGTCGAACGGAGATCACGAGATCGACGCCGAGCTCGCGCGCGCGGCGCCGCGAGCGGCCCCGATCGAATCCGGAGAGGATCACCACGGGCGTGGTCCCGTCGACCTGCTTCACGGCCTCAACGACTTCCCATCCGGGCACGTCCGCATGCCCAGGTCCGTGATGACGAGGTCGTGCGGGCCTTCGTGCTCTCGCACCTTCGCGATGCCCTCGAGGCCCGAGCCCGCGAGCGTGACCGCGTACGCGGCGCCGCGCAACATGTCCCCGACGGCCGTGCGCACGGTCTCGTCGTCGTCGACCCTGAGACCCGTCGGCCTAGCGGCAGGGGCTGCCGCCGGCGGTGTCGGCAGCATAGTCCACGCACACGAGGAACGACTTCCGGACCAGGACCACCGTGTTGCCCGAGCCCACCGGGAAGCCCGGCGGCGGGGCGGCGTTGCCGTACGTGGGGTTGTAGCCGAAACTCGAAGCAGTGGACTGGGTCTGGATCTCGAAGGCGACGACCCCCCCGTCCACGATGATGGGGTTGACCTCCACGTGCCCGCCCGAGTAGACGAGCCCGTGGATCTCCGTCCCGGAGGCGCTCCCCATGTCCGCGCAGACCCCCTGCGGGTTCAAGGGATTGGCAGTCGGCTGGGGCGCGAGGTTCACGGCGTCTACCGGATCGAAGAGTAGATAGGCTAGAGGGTATCCGTAGACGTTCGTCGCAGTCCAGATTCTCGAGCCGTTCTTGTGCCAGAGATCCCGGCTCCCGCCACAGCCGGACGACCCGTTCCCCTCGACGACGACGGTGCCGTAGAGGTCGTGCGACTGGAGCGTGAAATCCCCTGGGCGCATGACGTACGCCAGGATCCCGTTGCCGGCCGAACCGTAGTTGGCGGGCCAGATGAGGTTTGATGTGAACACCATGCCCGTCGCACCGGCCGCCGCGCACACGCCAGGTGCTGTGGCTTTGACGTAGGTAGTGCCCGTGCGGGTGTCCGCCGGTTTCAAGCAGGCGGCACGGCCGCCGCCGCCACAGATCGCACTCGGGCAAGGGGTGCTCAGCGCGCAATCGAAGTAACCTTGGTACTGGACCCCTCCTGCGTCGCAGTTGCCTTTGCTCCGGTCGCCCGCGATGACCAGGCGCTTACCGCTCGGATAGGGGTAGCTGTAGTTCTGACCAGCGGGGCAGTTGCCTATCGTTTCACCGTGCAGGGTCACGTCGATCGCCGAGCAGCCCAGCTGGGGCCTGGGTAGCTCATCGTACGCCGCGGGGCCGCCCAGGTACTCGTTCGGGTCCGCGGGCACGACCGCTGGATTCCCGTTCCGGTTCGCGGGCTCGTTGCAGTAGCCGGGCGGATTGTCCTGGCTCGAGTTCGAGCAGACGTGCTTCCAGGGGTTGTCGATCCCGAGAACCGCCCGCACCCGGGACCGTCCCTGCCCGTTCGCCGCCGTCCCCCAGGCCGTGAGGACCGCCGTCTGGTTCGTGTCGCGGGCGGGCGATCCCCCGCTGCAACTCGGGTCCTGGATCACCACGGGCACGAGAGGGCTGCAGTCGTTGTCGATGACCGCCGAGTAGATCCCGGCGCCCAAGCCGACCCCGTTGAAGAGCAGCTTGGCCAGCCCGGCGCCACACCCTGGGTAGGAGGATGAGTTGCCGGGGTCGGTCCACGGCGTGAACCCGCATCCACTGTCGGCCGCGGCGCGCACCTCGTCCCGCCCCCGTTCGAGCCCGGCCTCGGCCAGGGCTTCGGCCTGGGCCTGAAACTTGTAGTTGACTCCGGTCGTCATCTCGACCCTCGACAGGAGGGCGAACGAGAAGCTCAGGATGCCGAGAATGAGCATCGCGATGACCGCGATGATGAGGGCCGATCCGCGCTGGCCGAGCCTGGTCGAGGTCACTGTGGCCTGCATCAGGAGCGGTTCCGGAGCGTGACTTCCGTCTGGAGCGTGCGGCTCACGGTCTGCCCCGCGATCACCTGCTGCCCCTGGACCGAGATGCCGATCCGCCCGATGTTGTCCGCCTGGGACTGGCTCGACAGCGGGAGCCCGAAGGCGATGTTGCATGGGTTGGGCTGGCCGGCGCACGGCCCGAAGTTCGCTCGCGGGTAGTAGGTAAATGTCAGGCCATTGATGTCTACCGCCACCATCGCCACGGGTCCTGTCCCATCGTCCCGTGTGATGCACTGGGGGACCCCCGGCGGACAGTTCACGGTCGAGAGCGCGTAGAGCACGTCCTCCTCGCCATGGTCCGCCGCCGATGCCGGTGATGTGATGGCGTTGCCCAGCCCGCCGATCCGTCCGTTGTGGTTGCGATCCGAGCGGATCCGCAGGGTGGTCGCCGTCGCCTGCGCGAAGGGGATCGCATAGAGGCCGGTGCACCCGGGGCCGCCGACGCCGTTAGCGGTCTCCCAGGTCGGGGTGCCAGACCCGGCGAGCCTGGCGGTGCAGTTCGCCACCTTGACCCCGTCACAGTCCGCGGTCGAGGACGTCGAATAGTCGAACGCGCAGACGGTGGCGTCCCGGCCTGCGGATCGGATCTCGCGGGCCATGAAGTCCATCGCCGCGCGCACGTTCTGCTGCACCTCGGCCGACTCCGATCCAACGAAATAGGCTTCCTGTGCCTTACCCCATGTGCCAACGACACCGACCATCACCAGAGCGAAGAGCGCCATGGTGACGACCAGCTCGGTCAGGCTGAGTCCGCGCCCGTCGCGAAGTAAGAACGTCTCCTTGCGAGACATGTTCGGCGTCCTCAATTCGACCGGATGGTCACAACGGTGGTTTTGTAGATCGGGTTCGGGACGGATCCGCTGAACTCCACGACCGCAGTGATCGTCGTCGTGGTGCTCGTCGGCGTGCCCGGCTGGACCGCCACGCAGCGACTGAATCCGGCGAATGCCGTCACCGGGCGCACGCTGCCGCTGCAGTCGGTGGGCAGGGTCCCCGATGATCCGTCGAAGCTCAGGCCCGAGATGCTTCCGTAGTCCGCCGCCTGGGCGCGTTCGATGGCCTCCTGAGCCAGGAGGGTCGCCGTCGTCTGAAATCCACTCGCCACCACGCCATACAAGGCATAGGGAATCGACGCCGCAAGAGCGAGAAGGGCCACGGCCATGAGGATCATGGCAACCATCAGCTCCACCATGGTGACGCCGCGCTGGTCCCGTCTTCTCATCAAGCGAGACCTCCTCATTCCAGACGCACACGGCGTACTTTCGTCGCTGGCCCCGTTCCAGAAACGCTCGTGTCAGCCGGCCGGGACCTCGTCGCTCTTCCGCGGGTAAGCCGTCACGCGGTTGCGACCGGCACGCTTCGACTCGTACAGCGCCTCGTCAGACGCCCACACGATCTCGTCCGGGTTCCGGCCGTCCTGCGGGAACGCCGCGAGCCCAATGCTGACCGTGATCGGGTTCAGGCTGTCCGGGGCCATCACACTCGTCTCCACGCGGCGCCGGAATCGCTCGGCGAAGACCAGCCCCTCGGCCTTGCCGGTCTCGGGCAGGATGAAGGCGAACTCCTCGCCGCCCACCCGGCAGGGCACATCGCCCTCCCGCGACGCGGACCGCATCAATGCCCCGAGCGCCCGCAGGACCGCGTCGCCCTTCGGGTGGCCAAACTCGTCGTTGAACTTCTTGAACCCGTCGATGTCGATCATCAGCAGGCTGAACGAATGCCCGAAGCGGCTGGACCGGCTGATCTCTTCGCGGACACGCAGGTCGAAGCTTCGCCGGTTGCCGACCTCCGTGAGCTCGTCGGTGTGCGACATCTCGCGGAGGCGGAAGTTCGCCAGGCGGAGCTCCGCCACAATCGTGTCGGAGCGGGCGCCGCTCGCCCGGAGCCGCTCCATCTCCTCGTCGAGGTTCCGCTGCATGTAGCCCAGAACGTCGCTGTAGATGATGTAGAACCCGGCCAGCTCGATGAACGCCAGGAAGATGAGGAGCGCGACGAACACGGGCGCGCCCTTCGGGTAGAGCGGCGCCGTCACGGTGGTGGGCAGCACGACCGGCAGCCCCACGTAGATCAGGAACAGCATGGGGAGCAGCCCCGCCATGACGACCGCGAGCAAGAACTTCTTCCGGACGCCGCGGCCCGATTCGAAGACACGGCGCCGGATGGTTCTGGACCGGACGCGATCAGCCAAGGTACCACTCCATGATGGGCCGCCCCCAGACGGCCGCCACGATACCTCCGACCGCCAGGAATGGCCCGAAGGGTAGGTACTCGCCCAAGTGCCGGCGGCCCGAGACGAGCAGGATGGCGGCCACTACACCCCCCAGCATGATCCCCACGAACGCCGCGACCAGTCCACCGCCAACGCCGAGCACGGCCCCGATGAGTCCCGCCAGCTTGATGTCCCCCCCGCCGAGCCCGGTGCGGCCCAGCGCCGCGTGGCTCCCCCATGCGACGAGGAAGAACAGGCCGCCGACGATGATGCAGCCGGCGACCACGGTGTCGACCTGGCTCAGGACCCGGAAGGTCAGCGGCCAGTTGGGCGCCGTCAGCGTCGGGAGGTGCACGACCGCGAGCTGCCGCCCTACCACCGCCCCCCACGCCGCCGCCCAGTAGACGTCGAGCCGCCGTCGCTCCGCCGGATCGACTTCGTCCTCGCCGTCGACGGCGGGCGGCGGGGCGCGACGGCCTGAGGCCATCGCGAACAGGGCGAACACGAGCGCCCCGATCACCGCGCCCACGCTCCCGCGGCCGAGGCCCTCCGGCGCGAGGATGCAGGCTCCAATCACGCCCGGCAGCGTGATCCGATCCGGGATCCGCCGCGTCTCGAGGTCCGTGAACGCGCACGCCACCATGGCCAGACAGAGCAGGAAGGCACGCAGCGCGGCCCAGGTCGGGCCGAGATGCCACAGGACCAGCAGGCCGAGCGCGACCGCCAGCGCCTCGACCAGCGGGTACCGCCAGGGGATGACCACGCCGCACGCCCGGCACCGCCCGCCCAGCACGACGTAGGACACGAGCGGGATGTTGTCGAACGGACGGATGGGGCTCTGGCAGGCCGGGCAGTGGGACGCGGGCAGGACGATGCTCTCTCCCCGTGGCAGGCGGGAGATGCAGACGTTCAGGAAGCTCCCGAGGAGGGCGGCCAGCATGACGCCCGCCGGCCAGGCCACGATGGGCGGGAGGGCCAAGGTCATGCCGCCCCCGCCGGGCGAGCCGCCGCACGCCCTGGAGCGCGCGGGCCAGCCCCCGCGGCCAGCGGCCGCGATCGCGGAGCGCGGGCGAGATCACCGCAACGTTGACGGAGTGGTACAGCGTGTACTCATCGTACGATTTGATGCTCGCCAGTCTTAGCACAAGCCCGAGTGCTTGCAGCATCTGTTCCAACATGGTGGAGGTGTACACCCGGAGCGTGGACCGCCTCCAGCCGAACCTCCGGGTCGGCGTCGCGTGACAGAGGGAGGATCGGCCGCGCGGCCCGGACGGGCGCCATAAGCGCCAGCGTTCGGAGGGCCTCGATCCGCACCCGCACATGGGGATGGCCTAGGAGGCGGACCACGGGGTTGAATGCGGCGTCGTCCCCGATCTTGCCCAGGACGTGGACAATATTGCGCACCATCGCGTTCCCTTCCCGACCGGCACCCACGTCACGACCACGGGATCGGCCGAGCCCAGCATGGGCCGACGGTCGGCGGTCTCTTCCGGGTCCGGGACCGTCTCGCGCGATTGCCGGGCCAGGCGCGCGAGGAGCGGTCGGTTGGCGTCCGTCTCGCGCACGAAGACGACGGCCTCGCGCTCGTTGAAGACCAGCCGCCAGCCGCCCTGGGCCCGGAGCGTCTCGGTGAGCGGCGAGGCGCGGAGCGCCAGGATCGTCTGCACCTGCCACTTGTCCAGAACTGTCTGCCAGCGCGGGCTCACGTTGACCACGTCGAGGAATTCCTTGAGCACCTCGGGCCCGTACACGTGGGTGCGACCGTCCATGAACATCCGGTACTCGGGGTAGAGCCGGAAAAGCTCGTAGCCGCCCCACGCGTAGACGCTGAAGAGCCGGGGCGGGAGGCGGTTCTCCCGGATGAAGGCCATCGTCCGCGTCGGGTATCGCCCCTCGTCGAGGTCGAGGCGGAGGGGATTCATGGGCACCTGGGCCATGCCGGCCCAGTGCGCCGACACCGCGGTCACGAGCAGGGCGGCGCCCGCCACCAGCGGGGCTCCCGGCGCGGTCAGCGCCGGCGCCAGCGAGGGCAGGCGCCGCGGCACGGCGGCCCGGATGCCCGCCCAGTCGATGCGGCGCGTCCGCGCGAGGACCGCCTGCAGCGCGTCCGCGAGGATCGGCGCGGCCACGATGGCGAACAGGGGGACGTGCCGCACCGAGGTGAGCCCGAGGTTCGCGAAGGCGAGGACCAGCGCGACGTCGGCCACGCCGAGACGGCTCCGGCCCCACGCGAACGCGGGGAACAGGAGCAGCAGCATCAGCTCGAGCGCCCGGAAGCTCGGGTGGTGGAAGTTCGGCGGGAACCACTCGATGGTCGAGGTCATGAAGGGCGCGCTCTGCACAACCTCGAGCGGGAACAGGATCGCGTGCGCTCCGAATGGATTCAGCAGGCTCGCGACCACCGCCATCAGCCCGAGCAGCGCGGTGAGCCCGGCCACGCGCCAGCCCGCCGGGCGGCGCGCGGGGTCCACGAGCGCCGGCAACGCGGTCCCCAGGCCGATCAGGCCGATGACGAGGAACGCCATCATGAACCCCGCGTGAAGGTTCACCCAGAGCGCCACCAGCGCCGGCACCAGCGCCAGCAGGACGCGGCGGTGCTCCCAGCCGGGTCGGAGAAGCCAGATCAGAACGGCCACGAACAGATAGGTGAACATCTGCGGCCGGGCATGCCAGAACTCGGCGCCCGTCCACGCCGCCAGGAGCGTCACCGCCGAGGCGAGGAGCGGGTGGACGCCGCGCACCCGCATGGTCCCCAGAACGACCCAGAATGTGGCCACGATGGTCGCAGTCTTGAGCCCGATCAGCGCATATCGGCCCCAGTGCTCCCACAGGAGCGTGAACAGGACCTGCGTCGCCCACATGTGGTTGACCCACGGACGACCTTCGGCCGTGTAGGAGAAGGGATCGGTCTTCGGGATGGAATGCGTCTGGAGGATGCGCTGTCCCGAGGCCAGGTACCACCAGAAGTCGAACAGCGTGAGTGAGGACAGCGCGATCGTCGCCACCCCGAGGAGGGTGGCGGCCACCAGGACGCCGCGAGGAATCCGGTCGGCGCTCATCCGCTCCGCCCCGGAGGCTCGAGCACGGTGGCGACGCCGTCCTCGTAGCGCACTGCCCAGCCCGCGGCCCGGAGGGCCGAGACCAGGGGGGCTCCGCTTCGCACCACGGCCGCGGTCGGGTCGAGACGGGCCAGGACCTCCTGCCACCCGGGCGTCAACTCGGACACCGCCAGGTGCTCCGAGAACCGCGCGGGACCGTAGACGGCCATGCGGCCGTCGATCGAGACACGTAGCTCCGGATAGAGGTGCCAGATCAGAAAGCCGCCCCAGACATATTCGTTCCAGAGCGTACCCCGACGCCCCTCTCGGCGAAGAAACTCCGCGGCGCCCGTGGGCAGGCTCTCCGCCACGCCGAACGTGGGGCGGAACGCGCTCCAGACCTGGGCGGGCCGGCGGGAGCCGGCCACCATGCTGCACGCGGAGAGGACCAACCCCGCCGTCCCCACCGCGATGGCGCGGCGGACGAGCCCGTCGAGGTGAGGCCAGTGAGCCCGGGCGCATGAGGCGGCCGCCCGGCCCAGGACCGGCGTCGCGACGATGACCAGGAGCGGCGTGTTGCGCGTCGCCTGCAGGCCCAGGTGCACGAGCGGGACCAGTACGACGAGGTCGCGCCACGGGATCGGCTGCGCCGTCCCGAGGGCGAGGAGCAGGAAGAGTCCCAGGAGGAGCTCCAGGACGAGGACTTGGGGGTGGTTGAACGGCGGCGACGCCCACTCGCTGATCCACGCCTGGGACAGCGCCTCCCCCATCACCTGGAACGGGAACAGGATGGCGTGATAGTGGAACGGGTTCGCCAGCGACGCCAGGACGCTCAGCGCCGACCAGAAGGCGAGGACGCGCGCGCGGGCGAGCCCGCCAGCCCGGCCGGTGCCGTCGCCGAGCGCCCAGCCGCCGAGCTCGCCCGCCGCGCAGAGCGCGACCAGGAGGGGCCCGGACAGGAAGCCAGCGTGGAGGTTCGCCCACAGCGCCGTCAGCATCGGGAGCCACCAGAGGCGGCTCCCGCGCCCGGCCTGGTAGTCCGCGAGGACGCTCACGAAGAGGGCCAGGATGAAATAGGTGACCAGCTGGGGCCGCGGCGACCAGAAGCCGTGCATCGCGAGCGCGCCCACGCTCAGGAGCCCGATGGACCACCCTTGCCCGAGTCCCTCCCGCCGGAGCAGCCGATACAGCACGCTGCCGGTGGCCGCGGCGGTGATCCCCTGGAGGAGGATGACCCCGGTCGTGCCCCAGCGCGCGTAGAGCCCGTAGATGAGGAGCTCGAAGCCCCAGGCGTGGTTGAGCCACGTCGCGCCCTGCGCCGTCGCCGAGAACGGATCGGTGGTCGGGAAGGACCGCGTCTCGACCATGTAGCGGCCGGCCCGCAGGAGCCACCAGAAGTCGGCGTCGTCGATCGGCCGCAGCGCCGACAAGCCCAACGCCGCCAGGAAGACGGCCGGCATCGCGCGAGAGACCCGCGTCATGCCCGCTCCCCCGCCCGCAGCTGATAGATCCGGATCGGTGGGCCGGGATGCTGGCGCTCGCGGAGCCGCGTGAGCGGCGAGTAGATGTCGCCGACGGTCAGCCGCGCGTCCTCGACGCCGGGCGAGGCGGTGAACACGAGGCGCGATCGCGTCTCGAGCTCACCGTAGAACCGGCAGGGCGCGGGATGACGGTCGCAGGCCTGACGGTGTCGCTGGTACACGAAGCCCGACAGCACCACGTACTGCACCCCGTCACCGAGCAGTCGATCGAGGTCGTACACGTCGAGGCGTTCCACCCAGTAGCCGTCGCCAGCACCCGGCGACCCCGACGGCGCGGCATCTGGTCGGAGCTGCGGCAGATGCGCCACGCTCCCGGGCCCGGCTTGGAGCTGCTCGCGCGCGACGGGGAGCCTCAGGCTGAACGGCTCGAGCGCGATCCGCGTCCCTGGCGGCACGTGGTGCTCCACCCACTCCGAGGCGAGCACCCGCGTGTCCGGGCGCGCGAGCAGCCGGTGGTACTGGGCGACGCGCGCCAGCCCCGGCGCGACGAGAAGGGCCGCCACGCCGGCCAGCACGAGGGCGGGCCGCGGCCCCGCGACGCGCCGCGGCCGCTTCGAGAGCCAGCACGCTCCCCGCACCACCACCGCCGCTGCCAGGAGCGTGAGACACGGCAGCAGCGGGATGACGTACCGTTCGAAGCGAGAGCTCCACGTGACGATCACGAGGACATACGGCACGGCGAACGCGACGAGGATTGTCTCCCGCGCCTCTCGCCGGGCCAGAGCCCACACGAGGCCCGCGACGGCGAGGAGGTACAGCGGCCAGCCCATCGCCTGGGGCAGCGAGTAGGCGAGGTGGAAGAGATAGCCGGGGACATCCGCCTCGTTGCCGAACTGCACCGTGTTGACCTCGCGGACCTCGTCGAGCACCCCGCGCACGAAGGCGACGGGGGTGAGGAGTGCGAACGGTGTCCCCAGCACGAAGCCGACGGCGCCGAGCCCGGCGGCCCTGACCGTGTCCCGACCCACGACGCGCCGCCAGGCCGGCTCGGCCGGGCGCCGGAGGGCGTGGGCGACCACCAGCCCCAGGAAGGCGAGCCCCCCCGGATACTTCATCGAGGTCGCGAGCCCCGCCACCAGCCCGGCGGCGCCGGCGTCGATGCGGCGCCCGCTCCGCCAGTAGCGGAGAGCGTAGAACGTCGCGAGCGCAACGAGGAAGGCCAGCGGCACGTCGGTCGTGACCCAGTGCGAGTCGCGCACGTGGAGGAGATCGACGGCGAGCAGCGCGGCCGCGAGGAGGCCGACCACGGGCCCGTACGCGAGGCGCCCGGTGAAGTAGAGCACCGCGACCGTGGCGGTGCCGAACAGGGCCGTGACGAGGCGGCCGACGAGGTAGAAGAGCGCGGAATCCCGGGCGAACGCCCCCGCGACCCCGCCGGACGATCCGCCGAACACGAGCCCGTAGACCCCTGCCATCACGTACATGTACAGGCTGGGCCAGTTGAAGAACCGGGGATTGAGATCCCCCTGGTGGAAGCGGACGGCCCGCTCGACGATGCGCGGCTCGTCGGGGTGATAGAGATCCGGCAGACCGTAGGAGACGCTCCAGGCGCGGAGCGCGAGCCCGACGGCGAGGACGAGAGCGAGCCCCCAGCGGAATGCCTGGTCCGTCCCGGCCGGGGACGCGGCATCTCGTGGCGCACCCGGAGGTGGAGGCTCCGGTTCCCGAAGGGCAGCCCGCATGCGTCCCCCGTCTCCCGACCGTGGTTCCGGAGCAGCGCAGGCCCGCTCCCCCGGAGTCGCCAAGACGATGCCCCCGCCACGCTGGACGTCCAGTATGCGACGAGGGCGCTCTACAACGGCCAATTCCGGCCCCCGGGGCAGGACGCGCCCTGCCCGGTGCCGGACGACAGACGTCCGCTCGCTGGTGACCCCGCTGGGATTTCGGCGATCAGTCCAGGCGCTGCCGGATCGAGACGTCGTCGGTCCGGGTCTGGTAGCTGAGCACGAGCTCGCTGAGAAGGCCGACCGCGAAGAACTGCACTCCGACGAGCATGCAGAGCACGCCAAACGCGAGGAGCGGTCGATGTCCGATCGGCTGCGCGCCCGACAGCCAGATCCCCGTCAGGTACGCGTTGACCGTGAACCCCACCGTCCACGCGATCAGACCGAGGCCACCGAACAGGTGGAGCGGCCGGCGCGTGTACCGGGTCAGGAAGAGCACCGTCAGAAGATCCAGGAAGCCGCGCCAGAGGCGGGCCGAGCCGAACTTGCTGCGGCCGTAGCGTCGCGCCCGATGATGCACGGGAATCTCGGTCACCTGGAAGCCGCGCCACGCGGCCAGGGCCGGGATGAAACGGTGAAGCTCCCCGTACAGGCGGATCTCCTGCACCACCTCCCGCCGGTAGATCTTGAAGCCCGAGTTGAAGTCGTGGAGCCGGACTCCCGTCAGGAAGCCGGTGACCCAGTTGAAGAGCCGGGACGGCCACGTCTTCGACCGCGGGTCCTGGCGGTCCTCCTTCCAGCCCGAGACGAGATCGAATCCGTCCTCGAGGCGGGCCAGGAGCTTGGGGATCTCGGCGGGATCGTCCTGCAGGTCGGCGTCGAGCGTGACCACGAGGTCGCCCTGCGCCTCGCGGAAGCCGACGGCCAGAGCCGCCGCCTTGCCGAAGTTCCTGCGTAGCTGGATCCCGCGGACGCGGGGATCTTCGAGTCTGAGCTTCTCGACGCGCTGAAAGGAGCCGTCGTGGCTCCCGTCATCTACGAAGATGATCTCGTACGAACGACCGAGGCGCTCGAGCGCCTCGGTCAGCTCGCGGTGGAGGACACCCAGGCTTTCCACCTCGTCGAGGACCGGCAGGATCACCGAGACCTCGATCTGCTTCATCCTGGGCGTCCTCCCTACCCGATTTCGCTGCTGCAACGTTAGGGGCAGTTGGCGACCGTCGCGTTGAGCGTCACCTTGCCGTTGGCCGTGTCGTACGTCGGCCCGGCTGCGGCACTGCCACGACCGGCGGCGAGGGCGTCACGAGGGCTGTCAGGGACCTCGCGGCTGGCCGGGAAGTTGCCGTTGTTCTTGCCGTAGTAGATGGCCACGGCCGAGCGCAGCGACGGCCACGGTGCCATTGTCGGCGGCGAGCCTGGCCTTCTTCTGGATGTCCTGGAACACGGTAATGGCGACGGCGGCGATGATGGCGATGATCGCCACGACCACCATGAGCTCGACGAGGGTCAAGCCCTTCTGGCTACGAAGCTGCTGCCTAAACATCTGTTTACCTCCAGCTGTGTTGGGGTTCACTGCACCGGATTCGTCTCGCTTGCTGCTGTCACACACGCGGGTGGTACAGCAATTCCGGTGCCGACCCCCAAATGCATATTGGCGGGCGTTTTGAGGCCTCTCCGGGTCGCCCGCCAGCCCGCCTGCAGATGGCCCACGGCATGACGAGTCGGATCAACCGCGCGTGAACATTGCGAAAACTACTCGTCTGTCAAGATTGGTCTGCCCGCTTCGCAAATTGTCACTGAGCGGGCTCGTCCGGGCCGCCATCGGGCCCGCTCCCGCGCTCTATCATCCCATACTTCTGGAGGCGGTAGCGGAACGATCGGAACCCCGTGCCGAGCAGTTGCGCCGCTCGACTCTGCACCCCGTCCACGCGCTCGAGAGCTCGCCGAATTAGGTCTCGCTCGATCTGCTCCATGCAGCTTGTCGAGGTCGATCCCCTCGGGCGGGAACTCGACGTGGAAGGCGTCCGGCAGGCGAGGCCCGCGGAGGGACTCGGGCAGACTTTCCGGACGGATGATGGGGCCGGTCTCGAGGGTGATGGCCCGCTCGATGACGTTCTCGAGCTCCCGGATGTTGCCGGGCCACGCGTACGCCTCGAGACACGCCAGGGCCTCGGGCGAGAGCATCTTGGCCGGCGCCCCCGCGAGCTCGGTGAACTTCTGGAGGAAGTGATTCACCAGGAGCGGGATGTCCTCACGCCGCTCCCGGAGGGATGGGAGTGCCACCGAGATCACGTTGAGCCGGTAGAACAGGTCCTCCCGGAAGGCTCCGCGCGCCATCGCCTGGGCGAGGTCCCGGTTCGTGGCGGCGACGATCCGGACCTCCACCCGGACGGGCTTCGTCCCGCCGACCGGTCGGATCTCACGGTCCTCCAGCACGCGCAGGAGCTTCGCCTGGAGGTGCGTGGACATCTCGCTGATCTCGTCCAGCAGGAGCGTCCCGCCGTCCGCCGCCTCGAAGAGCCCCTGCTTGTTGGCGATGGCGCCGGTGAAGGCGCCTCGCACGTGCCCGAAGAGCTCCGACTCCATCAGCTCGTTCGGGATCGCCGCGCAGTTCACCCCGACGAACGGCCCGTTCTTGCGGCTCGAGTTGAAGTGGATCGTCTTGGCGAGGAGCGTCTTGCCCGTGCCGCTCTCGCCCGTCAGGAGCACCGTCGCCCGGGATTCCGCCAGCCGGCTGATGGTCCCGAAGAGCTCTTGCACCTTGGAGCTCTTGCCGACCATGTTGCCGAGCGTGTAGCGGAGCTCGACCTCGCGGCGCAGGCGCTGGTTCTCCCAGCGGAGCCGTCGCTCCTCCAGGGCCTTGCGCACCACCAGCTTCAGCTCGTCGACCTTGAACGGCTTGATCAGGTAGTCGTACGCGCCTTCCTTCAGGGCCTGGATCGCGGTTTCGGTGGTGGCGAAGGCGGTGACGATCACCACCGCCACCGTCTCGCTGAACTCCTTGAGCCGCCGCAGGGTCTCGAGCCCGTCCATGCCCGGCATCTTGAGGTCCACGAGCGCGAGGTCCGCGGGCGCCTCGGCCATGGCCTTGAGCGCCTCGGGGCCGGACGCCGCGGCGACCACCTCGAACCCGTCGCGGCCGAGCGTGATCGTGAGGAACTCGCGGAGGCTCTGGTCGTCGTCGACAACGAGGATGCGCTCGATCACGGCTCTAAGGCCTCGCTCACGGGAATCGAGATGGTGAACCGGGCCCCCCGCCACGGCTCGCTCTGCACACGAATCTCGCCCCCGTGATCCTCGACGATCCGGTGCGCGATGGCGAGCCCGAGCCCGGTGCCCTGGGGCTTGGTGGTGAAGAAGGGCTCGAAGACCTGGGTCAGGGCCGCCGCCGTGATGCCCGGGCCGGTGTCCTCGACCGTGATCTCCAGCAGGGTCCGGCCCGACTCCGAGAGGATCGTGTGCGCGCCCACGCGTAGCTCCCCGCCCTGGGGCATCGCCTCCACGGCGTTGAGGCACAGGTTCCAGAGCGCCTGCCGCATCTGGGCCGGGTCGACGTCCGCCTTCACCGTCGCCTCACCGGCCACCCGTCGGATCTCGACGCGCTGCGTCTCCGTCCCCTGCACGCCGCTGTGATTCGACAGCATGAGGAGGATCTCGTCGAGCATCCCCGTGACGTCGGTCGGCACCCGCACGAGGTGCGGGGGCCGGGAGAACTGGAGGAAGTCGCGGATGATGGCGTCCAGACGGTCCGACTCCCGGAGAACGATGTCCATGAGGCGTCGGTCATCACCCTGGGGGTTCAGGCTCTCGCGCAGCACCTCGACCGATCCGCGGATCGATCCGATCGGGTTCCGGATCTCGTGCGCCAGGCCGGCCGCGAGGCGCCCGATGGCCGCCAGCCGGTCCGCCTGGCGGACCTGCTCCTCCATGCGCTTGATGTCGGTCAGGTCCTGGAACGAGCACGTCACTCCCCGCCCGCGCCGCAGGAACGAGAGGCTCATGCCCACCGGCAGCCGGGACCCGTCGGCCCGGACGAGCTCGGTTTCCGAGCGAGTCCGCCGTGTGACGCCGTCGTCCTCCATGCCCTCCAACACCTTCGGGAACGGCGGCGCCGCCGGGAACAGCGTCTCCCAACGCTCACCTCGCACTTCCACCTCGCGCCGCCCGCATAGGGCCTCCGCTGCCCGGTTCACGGAGATGACGGCGCCGCGGCGATCGAACGTCAGAAGCCCGCTGGCGATGCTCTGCACGATGTCCTCGTGGAGCGCGCGCAGGGCGGCCAGGCTGGCCTCGCTCCGATGCGCCTCGCCGCGCGCCTGGCGCAGGCGGCCCGCCAGGTACGTGCCGAGGTAGGCCATGAGGAAGCACGCGCAGAAGTTCGCGCTGATGAGGAGGATCGTGAGGCTGCCTTCCATCCCCACGTTCCGCGTGATGGGGAGGTCGACGGCGGGCGGCAGCCATCGGTAGAACTGGGCGGCGAGGGTGACCCCGTACAGGAACACCGCCACGGTGGCGACGCCGAAGCTCTCTCGTGGCGCCACCATGATGCTAGCGGTCAGGATCGAGACCAGATAGAGGAACGGGAAGACGCTGTAGGGCCCACCCGTGAGGTAGATCAGGATCGTCTCGAGGACGAGGTCGCCGTAGATCTGGACCTCGGCCAGCCAGGCCGGGTTCCGGACGCGCCCGAGCAGGACGAGGTAGACCGCGGAGAGTAGGTAGGTCGCCGCCAGCAGCGTCAGGACGGGCGGGAGCGGGAAGAGCGGCAGGCCGCTCAGGTGCGACCCGACCAGCGCCGCCGCGAGCAGCGAGACGAAGCCGGTCCGGCCGTACACCAGCCACCGGACCGTTCCTTGCGCCTCGGGTGACGTGCTCATCCCGCTCCCCGCCCAGGCCGGGCGCCTATTTGACTAGCGTCGCCACCTTGAAGATCGGCAGGTAGATCGCGACGACGATCCCGCCGATCACCACGCCGAGGAACACGATGAGCAAGGGCTCCAGCAGCGCCGTCAAGCCGGAGACCGCGACGTCGACCTCGTCCTCGTAGTAGTCGGCCACCTTCGCCAGCATGTTGTCGAGCGCGCCGGTCTGCTCACCCACGATGACCATCTGGACGACCATGGGCGGGAAGACGCCGCCGTCCTTGAGCCGCTCGCCGAGCGTCTGTCCGGCCATGACGCGCTCGCGCGCGGACATGACGGAGTTCTCCACGACACGGTTGCCCGCGGTCTTGGCGGTGATGCGGAGGGCGTCGATGATCGGCACGCCGCCGCCCAGGAGCGCCGACAGGGTCCGCGTGAACCGCGCGATCGCGATCTTCCGCACCAGCGGGCCGAAGATCGGCGCCCGGAGAAGGAAGCGGTCAACCGCCAGCCGTCCGGCCTCGGTGCGATACCACGCCCGGAAGCCGTACATCCCGGCCGCCCAGACCGCGAGGATGACGTACCAGTACCGCGTGACGCCGTGGCTTACCGCGATCACGATTCGGGTGGGCAGCGGCAGGGGCACGCCGGCGTTCTCGAAGAAGCCGGCGAAGATCGGGATGATGAAGACCATCAGGAACGCGACGACCAGCACCGCGATGGTCATGACGAGGATCGGGTAGACGATCGCCATCTGGACCCGGTGCTTCAGGGCCTGCGCCTTCTCCAGGTACGTGGAGAGCCGCGACAGCATGGAGTCGAGTACACCGCCGGTCTCGCCGACGTGCACCAGGTTCACGTAGAGCTCGTCGAAGACCCGGGGGAACCGTCCCAGCGCTTCGGACAAGGTCGAGCCCGACTCCACCTCGGTCGCGACCTTGGCGATGATGTCCTGGAAGCGCTTCCGCTCCATCTGCATGCCCAGCGTCTGGAGGCACTGGACGAGCGGGAGACCCGCCGCAAGCATGGTGGCGAACTGGCGGCTGAACAGGGAGATGTCCTTGCCGCGAACCCCGCCGATCAGGCCACTCAATCCCGGCATGTCGCCGAGCGAGAACGAGGTGCCGCCCATCGCGCTTGACCGCGATGTTCTGGACGACGATCCCCTGCGACCGGAGTTGGCGGGCCGCCGCCCGTTCGTCCGGCGCGGTGATCTCCGCTCGGACCTGCCCGCCAGCCGCCGTGACGCCTCGATACGTGAAGTTCGGCATGGCTTCCCTCGCGTCGCCCTAGCGGGTGGTCGCGGCCACCGGGTGGTCCATCATGCGGAGCAGCTCCTCCGGGTACGAGCTCCGGGACAACGCGTCCGGTCGCGAGATCGCGCCACGAAGGTAAAGGTTCGCGAGCGACTGATTCATGGTCTGCATCCCGAACTTCTGGCCGGCCTGCATTGCCGAGTAGATCTGGTGGACCTTCTCCTCCCGGATCACGTTGCGGATCGCCGGGTCGCGATCAGGACCTCCATCGCGAGCGCCCGGCCGCGGCCGTCCGCCGCGGGATTAGGAGCTGGTTCACACCGCCTCGAGGATGAGCGCCAGCTGAGCCCGCACCTGGGACTGCTGGTGCGGCGGGAAGATGTCGACGATGCGGTCCATCGACTGCGCGCACGAGTTCGTGTGGAGCGTCGCGAAGGCGAGGTGGCCGGTCTCCGCGATCGTCAGCGCCGCCTGGATCGTCTCCAGGTCCCGCATCTCGCCGATCAGCACGATGTCCGGATCCTGGCGCAGCACGTACTTGAGGGCGGCGGGGAAGGAGTGCGTGTCGCTTCCCACCTCGCGCTGATTCACGATCGCCTTCTGGTGCTGGTGCAGGTACTCGAGCGGATCCTCGACGGTCATGATGTGGACTTCCCGCTCCCGGTTGATACGGTCGAACATGGCGGCCATCGAGGTGGTCTTCCCGTGCCCGGTCGGCCCGGTCACGAGGATCAGCCCCTTGTGCTTCTGAATCAGCGGGCGTGCGGATCTCGGCTGGAAGCCCCGCTCCTGGGAGCTCTGGGCCGTGGGCCACGGACCGGAAGCGCGACGCCCACGGCGCCCTGCTGCCGGTAGACGTTGACGCGGTAGCGCGAGAGCCTGGCTACGCTATACGAGAAGTCCAGCTCGTGGTTCGATTCGAACCGCTCCCGCTGCTCGGCGTCGACGAGGCGGTCGCGAGAGCCTTCGGCCGCTCCTTGTCGAGCTTCGGATAGTCCAGGGGCACCAGGTGCCCGTGGACACGCAGGGTCGGCGCCGCGCCGGCGGTGATGTGCAGATCCGACGTGCTCTTCTCCGCCATCGCGACGAGGAGATCCCGCATCGACATGTTCTGCTTCACGTCTGCTCCTCCCTTCGGCGGCCTCAGTCGGCGAACGTCACGCGGAGGACCTCGTCGATCGTGGTCAGCCCGTTCGCCACCTTCCGGAGCCCGGTCTGCCGCAGGGTCCGCATCCCGGCCTTCACGGCGATGTCCTTCAGCTCGTTGGCCGGCCGCTGCCGGACGATGGCTTCCTGGAGCTCGGGGATCATCCACATGATCTCGTGGATGGAGATCCGGCCCTTGTACCCGGTGTTGGCGCAGGCCGCGCACCCCTTGCCGGCGTAGACCCGCACGCTCTCGGCCTCCTCGGGGCGGAAGCCGACGTCGATCAGGGCGGACACCGGCACCTGGACCGGCTCCCGGCACTCCAGGCAGACTCCGGCGGACAAGTCGCTGCGCGATGACCAGCTCGATGGGGCCTCGAGGCGACGAGGAAGGGCTCGATGCCCATATCCACCAGACGCGTGATGGCGCCGGGCGCGTCGTTCGTGTGCAGCGTCGAGAACACCAGGTGGCCGGTGAGCGAAGCGCGAATCGCAATCTCCGCCGTGTCCTTGTCGCGGATTTCACCGACCATGATGACGTCGGGATCCTGGCGGAGCACATGTCGGGAGCGCATCGGCAAACGTGAAGAGGGAGCCGATCTCCGAGCGAACCTGCATCTGGTTAGCGCCCGGAGGACCTCGTACTCGATCGGATCCTCGATCGTGATGATCCGGAGGTCGGTCGAGTTGATTTTTGCGAAGAAACGCGTTTAGGGAGGTGCTCTTGCCGGACCCGGTCGGACCGGTCACCAGGATCATCCCGTAGGGCGTCGTGATGATCTTCTTGAACCGCACGAGGTCGTCCTCCTCGAACCCGAGACGCGCCAGGTCGAGGACGACGCTGCCCTTGTCCAGGACACGCATGACGATCTTCTCGCCGAAGATCGTGGGCAAGTGAGGAGACGCGCAGGTCGATCTCGCGGTTCTGGAACTTCACGGAGAGCCGGCCGTCCTGGGGCAGGCGCCGCTCCGCGATGTCCAGGTTCGCCATGATCTTGACGCGCGACAGGATGGCCGGCTCCATCTGCTTGGGCGGGTTCATCATGTCGTGGAGCACGC
>CAVXVV010000064.1:0-12732 GCA_963765195.1 uncultured Candidatus Rokubacteria bacterium | reverse complement strand
TGTCCCTTCAACTTACTCCGTCCGCCTCGTCAACATTGAAGTTCCAGCGGGCCCGATGGATGATGGCCGCCATGCTCACCCTCATCCTCACCGGCCTCCTCCGCGGGGCCCGGACCCAGCACGCCCTGGTGCTCGAGAACCTCGCGCTGCGCCATCAGCTGGCCGTCCTCCAACGGACCGCGCCGCGTCCACGCCTGCGCCCCTCCGACCGGGTGTTCTGGGTCCTGCTCGCCCGTCTGTGGCACGGCTGGGCGGAGGTCGTCGCCATCGTCCAACCAGAGACCGTCATCCGGTGGCAGCGGACAGGCGTCAGGCTGTTCTGGACCTGGAAGAGCCGCCGGCCCGGGCCCGGCCACCCCGCCGTCCCCCCGGACGTCCGCGCGCTGATCCGCACCATGGCTCGCGCCAACCCCCTGTGGGGCGCACCCCGAATCCACGGCGAGCTCCAGAAGCTCGGCTTCGAGATCTCACAGGCCACGGTCTCCAAGTACCTGGTCCGCCGTCGAACGCCCCCATCGCAGACGTGGCGCACGTTCCTCGACAACCACAGTGGGAGCCTCGTCTCCGTGGACTTCTTCACCGTGCCCACGGTACTGTTCAAGGTCTTGTTCGTCTTTGTGGTCCTGGTGCACGAGCGGCGACGCGTCGTCCACATCAACGTCACCGACGCCCCCACGGCCCAGTGGACGGCCCAGCAACTCGTGGAGGCGTTCCCCTGGGAGACTGCCCCGCGCTACCTCCTGCGCGACCGCGATGCGGTCTACGGGGTCGTGTTCTCGAGTCGAGCCCAGGCCATGGGGATCCACGAAGTCACGACGGCGCCTCGGTCGCCTTGGCAGAATCCGTACGTGGAACGCCTCATCGGGACCCTGCGCCGCGAGTGCCTCGACCACGTCGTGGTGCGGAACGACGCGCACCTGCGTCGCCTGCTGCGAAACTACCTCACCGACTACCACGGTTGCCGCACACACCTCTCGCTGGAGAAGGACGCCCCGGAGCCCAGACGGGTGGAGCACCCCGACCAGGGCGGCATTGTCGAGATACCCATGGTCGGAGGTCTGCATCATCGGTACACACGCCAGGCGGCGTACGATCCTTCGGGCCTGCGGGGGTGCCGCCAGGCGAAGCTGCCGGTCAGCCGGTCACCGCGGTTCACCTCGGTCTTCCTACGCCGTGCGTCTGACACTCCACACGGAACACGCTGGTCCACGCGGGATGTTCTTAGGAGCCCTGCTCCAGCCGCCAGACGAACGGCCGCAGCTCTTCCACACACCTGGATGGGTTAAACAGAAGGGACAGGGGCTCGCGCCGCCAGGTTGCGTGCCCGTTCCCGGTCAAGGACAGCACGAGGGAAAGGAACGGGGCGACGGCCCTCAGCCAGAGGATACAAGAATCTGCGGCGGCGGTGCACATCACCTGTGCCGGTCACGAACTCTATCTACTTGTCCGGAGCCGCGCTGCTCAGCGCGCGGTGGCCGGATGCCGTAGTCAATCCTCAGCAGATCCCGCGACTTCACGCGGGCTACCGGGCAGCCGGCCCGGGTCAATAGGTCAAGATCCTCTCTGTGCAAAGATCTCCATGCTCACCTCCCTCTTCAACAACAGTGGCCTCGACGTGATAGCCCGCTCGACCGTTTCTCCGCGCTCCATCGTTGAGAAGGTGAGCGTTCGGAGCTGACTCACGTAACCCGGGGCGCAGAGGGGAAGGTGGCATTATAGTGCGCCGTCGGTGCCCTGTCATTGGTACCGACGATGCATTCTCTCGGCACTCTGCATGAGGGCATCGTGACTCGGGGCCGGCCGCCGCGGACCCCGAGGCGGTAGAATCTGCCCCGGGAGGGGCGCACATGGCACGGCGCATCGTCATCGTCGGGGGCGGGGTGATCGGCGCCAGCGTGGCCTGGCACCTGGCCGACCGCGGCCTCGGCGACGTCGTATTGCTTGAACGCGACCGCCTCGGCTCGGGCACCACCTGGCACTCGGCCGGCAACATCACGTGGCGATTCTCCCCTGGGCACGATGCGCCGGTTCACGGCATGTTTCGCACGATCGAGCGCCTGACCGTCGAGACCGGGCAGGACACTGGCTGGCTGTGGACGGGCCGACTGTTCGTGGCGCTCACCCCGGCCACGCGCGAGGGCTTCACGCATCATGCGGAGGAGGCCGCCCGGCGCGGCTACGCCGCCCGCTGGCTCGAGCCCGCCGAGGCGCGGCGCCTCCACCCGCTGATCGAGCCGTCCGTGACCGCCGGCATCTGGTTCAATCCGTTCTCCGGCCGGCTCAATCCCGCGGACCTCACCGCCGCGTTCGCGAAGGGCGCCCGGATGAAGGGCGCGCACATCGAGGAGGGGATGGTCGTCAAGCGGCTGATCACCAGGGGCGACCGCATCAGCGGCCTCGAGACCAGCCGGGGCCCGATCGCGGCCGACGTGGTCGTGGTCGCCGCCGGCCTGTGGTCGCGTAGCCTATTGGCGCCGCTCGGCTGCCACCTGGCGCAGTGGCCCTGCGAGCACATGTACCTCATCGCGGACGTGAGCCCGCAACTCGACCGCCAGACTCCCTCCTTCGTCGTACCGAATTGCCTCGCCTACGGTCGCGAGGAGGTGGGGAGCTTGCTGATCGGCTTCTTCGACGAGGACGCGATCCCCATCGCGCCCGACGCGCTGCCGGAGCCATTCTCGTTCACCTTGCTGGCGCCGCGCGTCGACAAGATCGCACCCTACTTCGAGCAGGCGACCGCGCTGTTCCCGGCCCTCGCCAAAGCGCCGGTCCAGCGCTTCATCAATGGTCCTGAGTCCTTCACGCCTGACGGTCTCCCATTGATCGGTCGGATCGCGGGGATCCAGGACTTGCTGGTCGCCAGCGCCATGAACTCCGCGGGCGTCACCTGGTCGGCGATGGCCGGCACCCTCATCGCAGACCTGATCGAAGGCGGCGAGACCACCGTCGATCCCCGTCCCTATGCGCCTGGCCGCTTTGGCGACAGGAGCGCCGATGCCGGCTGGCTCCAAGCGCAGGCCTCCGCCGCCGTCAGCGGCGGCTACCGCAAGCAGAACATCCTCCCCTGACGCCGTCGCCATGAGGCGGAGCGGTACCCTCCGCCGGTCTGAACTGTCCACATTCAGCCGAGGGTCCCCCTGGCGGTCCGTGGTCGGGCACGATCGAATCGGCGATTGATCGATCTCCAACGCCAGCGCCTTCACGTGGCTGGGTCGACCCCGGCCCCGCATGGGGTCCTTCATGGCTTGGCGGCACGGCGACTCACCGATGAGGTACCGGCCTCGTTAGGTCGAGGCGGACGCTCTCCCCCCCAAGGGTCAGCGTCTTCGCCGCCCGCTCTGGGGGCTCTTTAACCTCCTGCTGCAGGCAGTGCCATCAGATCGCGGTCGGCGACCCTGACCGTCTACTGCGAGGGCCGGTCTCTCGGTGCTCATGCTCATGACCGGCTCGGGGAGTGAAATTCTGGTTTGAGTCGTGCCCCCGCGGCCATCCGAAATCGGGATTCGAACCAGAGCGAGGGGACTTCAGATCAAAGTTCTCAGCCCGAAACCGCGGAGGTGGATGCGGTGTCGGCCACTCCCAGTCGAGACCGTCTTCACATCCGCGGGCAAAAAAGTCAATGGAATCGAGTGGTGGCTCCATATCTGAAAGCGCTGCGCCGGCCAAGCGTTCAGCTATGCGACTGTGCCGGTGTGACTCACCACTCCCTCCGTCGGCGTCGTCGGTTTTTCCACCGCGCGGCCCTGACAGGCGCAGTCGCTTTGATCCTCACGCGTGTCCCCGACATCGCGGATCCGTTTCGTCGGAGCCATATCTTCGCCGTCTGCGCGGCATGATGGTTATCTCGGGGGATGTCGCAATCAACGGTCGAGCTTCCGGGAGCTCATGGAGCCTCCGCGCTTATCCCCCGTGGACGAAACGGCCCGACGCCCTTCGGTTCGCGATAGCACTCCCCTTTGCTCAAGATCCAGTACGTCGCTTCGGCCAGATGCCGGGCCACCGCCCCGATGGCCTTCGCGTGACCCTTGCGCCGGGCGAGCCGCTCGTAGAGGCGACTGACGTGGCGGTGCGGCGCGCGCCCGCGCGTGAGGCAGATCGCGTTCGCCGCTTCGACGAACGCCCACTTCAGATAGCGGTTGACGTCCGGACGGGCCGGCCCGAAGCGGGTCTTCCCGCCGCTGGCGTGGACGCGCGGCGGCGTGCCCGCATAGCCGGCCAGCTTCTCGGCCGTGGCAAACCGCGCGACCTCGCCCACCTCGAGCGCGATCACGACCGCGAGCGTCAGCCCCACCCCCGGCAGCGTCAGCAGCCATTGAATCGCCGGCGTCGGCTTGAACACGGCCTGGATCCGTTGCTCGAACCCGCGCACCTGGCGGTCCAGACTCTCGACCTGCTCGAGCAGTCGCTGGGTCGCGTACGCCGTGTGGGGCGGCAGGAGATCGAGGCGCTGCCGCAGGAGGGCCCGGCCGCGCACGCCGAAGAGATCGCTCACCTCGATGTCGTGGAGCGCGTACTTCGCCAAGGTGGCGTGAATCCGATTCTTGAGCTGCGTGCGTTGCCGGACCAGCACCATCCGAGTCCGAGGCAGGTCGCGCTGGTCCCGGAGCTCGCCGGGCGGAATCCAGACCGTGGGCAGCGTGCCCGCTCGCTGCAGCCGGTTCAACCCCCGGGCGTCGAGCTTGTCCGTCTTGTTGATCTCCCCCATCATCAGCTTCGCCTTGCGCGCATGCACGAGCTTGGGCACACAGCCCGCCGCCTCGATCTCGTCGACGATCCAGTACCAGTTGCCGATCGTCTCCACCGCGACCGGGGACCCGTGCTCACACCGCGCGAGAAACTGCTGGAGCGCTCCGCGCTCATGGGGGATCCGTTGTTCCCGGACGAGCCCGCCGTCCGGCCGGGCCACCGAGGCCAGCGTGTAGCGCTTGTGCGCATCGAACGCGATATACTCCATCTGCTGCGCCTCCTCTCGCGGCTGACGCCGCCGAGTGTTCTCCAACGCCCACGGTATCCTCACCGCGGGCGGAGGCGCAGCGCTTTCATCCCATCAACGGGATTCGAACCCGTGGTTGAGCCATGATCACGCTTTCGCCATCACATCCACAGACTTACGCGCGGCAGAACTCCGGAACAGCCTAAAGGATTCAAACCTCAGGCTTCATCGCCTGACGGAAATGCAGACTTAGCGACGACGCTCAAACCGGGATTCGATCCTCGCTGGCCAATGCCAGGACAGGCGCGCGAGCCAGCGAGACTCCACACGCCCAAGGCGGGTCAGATGGGCGGAAGCTTGTCCAGCGCCGTCGCCACCACCTTGCAGGCGAGGATCAGGTCCGTCAGGAAACGCTCGTCGACGTACAGATCGCCCTCGTACTCCCGCGATTGCGGACGTCATGAACGTCGCGGGGCTCCCAGTTTGCGGCGGGCGTAGGAAGGGGGTGCGGACGAGACTATGCCACTGCGCATACATCGTGACCATGGTAGCCACCTGAAACGCGCTCTGGCTCTCTATTCCCTCTCGCGGCGGGCTTGCGGCCGCGCTCATTCACCCATGAACGCGATGATTTGCTCGGCGACGGCGCGGGGGGCTTCTTCGGGCATATAGTGCCCACAGCCAGCAAACACACCACCCCGCACATCCGCCGCGACTAAGCGCATCGTGTCGAGCAGCATTGCTCCGACTCCGCTCTCCGCGCCGAAAGCGAGTACCGGCATGGCGAGCTTGCGCTCGGCGCGCGCCCGACTGTGCGCGATTCCTTCGGGCCCGAGATTGTGTCGCTGGTAGGAAAGCGCCGCCCGCGTCGCGCCGGGGGCGGCGTTGACGCGCACATATTCACCGAGATCCGCCGGCGTGATCGTCCAGGGACGAGTGGATTTGGCCCTGAACAGCCAAGTCAGGAACTCCCGCTCGCGTCCCTGCAGCAGGATCTCCGGCAGGTCATCGAGCCGGTTGAAGGCCAAGTGCCAGGTCTTCACATTCGCCTCTGCCGAGGGAATGCCGGCCGGAGGCGGCGGGGTGATGCCGGGCAGCGCCGCGTCGAACACGGCGAGCCGCTTCACGTCGTCCGGCCATTCGGCCGCATAGGCATAGCCGATCCAGGTGCCGAGATCGTGACCGACGATGTCGACAGGCCCGTTCGCCGTCAGTCTCAGCGCCTCGACGAAACCATGAAGCTCGGCGGCCACGGTGCGCATCTCGTAGCCAGAGGCGGGCCGATCGGAGTCGCCCATGCCGCGCGGGTCGAGCGCGATCACGCGCCGGCCGGCCTTGGCGAGCAGCGGCATCACATAACGCCATGCGTACCAGCTCTGCGGCCAGCCGGGCAGCAGCAGGATCGGCATGCCGCTGCCGCCTTCGACGAAATGCAGCCGCACGCCCTTGATAACGACGGTATCGTGGTGGAACTCCGTCCAGAACGTCGCAGGGTCGAAGGGCGGCAACGTGTCCGCGGCGGAGGTTTGAACGATGTCATGCGTCATGATGTACTCCTGGTCGGGTCATCGCTTCCACGTCGATGCGGCTCCCGACGCTGACGCAGCGAAGCGTCGCCTGACTCGTGAACAGGCTCATGAAATCCAGACCGGCTTTGCTCTCCGCGAGTGCGCCGACGAGTGCGACCTCGCCGCCATACGCCACGGCCTTGAGCGACTCCGCCAGCGTCCCAGGCCCACCGACGTCAACGACCCGATCGACGCCTGCCCGGCGGTCAACAGCGCCATCGTCTCGGTCAGCACGGCGGTCTTCTCCGTGATTCTGGCCGCGCTGGCAGGATACGGGCTCTCTCGGTTCAGATTCGCCGGGGCGCGGCTCATGGAAACGTTCATTCTGATGACGCAGATGTTTCCGGGCGTGCTGCTCGTGATTCCATACTTCATCCTCATTTCGCGGGTTGGCTTGTTCAATACCTATCCAGCCTTGATCATCGCCTACACGTCGTTCGCGCTTCCATTCTCCACGTGGATGCTCAAAGGCTTTTTCGAAAGCGTGCCGCGGGAGCTGGACGAGGCGGCCGTGGTCGACGGCTGCTCGCGCTTCAAGGCATTCACCTCGGTCGTTGTCCCAGTGTCCCTGCCGGGTATCGTGGCCACCATCATCTTCAGCTTCATTCTCGCTTGGAACGAGTTCCTGTTTGCCCTGGTGCTCACGGCAAGTGACTCGATGTACCCGGTGACGGTGGGGATCGCCTCGTTCATCGGCCAGTGGCGCATCGCGTACGAGACGATGATGGCGGCGTCCGTCGTCGCCACCGTCCCGACCATCGTGCTCTACATGTGTCTCGAGAAGCACCTGGTGCAGGGCCTCACGGCAGGGGCAGTCAAAGCGTAGAGGCGGCGGATGGCGCGCTACCCTTTCGTGGCGCCGGCGGTGAGACCGGAGACGTAGTAGTCCATCAGGAACACGTAGACCACGATGGGAGGGAGCGCTGCCACCAGCGCCCCGGCCATCAGTCCGCCCCAATAGATGACATCCCCCGTGATGAGCGAGCCCACGACCCCTGTGGTCAGTACCGCGCTGTCCCGGCTGAAGATGAACGCCAGGGGGTAGAGGAATCCCGCCCAGGAGACGGTGAACGAGAACATTGTGGCCGCGACGATCCCTGGCATCGCTACGGGGATGAAGATCCGGAGGAGCATCTGCAGATGGCTTGCGCCATCGATGAAGGCGGCCTCATCCAGCTCCCGTGGAATGGATCCGAAGTAGCCGATTAGTATCCACGTGCAGAAGGGCACAGACAGCGTCGGAAAGACGAGCACGAGGGCCCCGAGCGAGTTGAGGAGGCCGAGCGTGGACAGGACTTTGAACAGGGGGATGAACAGCAGGGTCTCGGGAACGAGGTAGGTCAGGAAGACGCCGGTCGCGAGGCCGGCGGAGCCGGTGAAGCGCAGCCGAGCGAGCGCGTACGCCGCAGGCAGGCTGATCCCCATCGAGAGCGTCACGACCAGCGTCGTCACGAGCGCCGTGTTCCCCAGAAACGTGAAGAACGGGGTCTCCAGGAAGAGACGACGGTAGTGCTCGAGCGTGGCGCCTTCGTTGATGATGAGCGGGAAGCCGGGCATCGTCTGGATCTCGTGCGGTGTCTTGAACGAGGTGACGAGCATGTAGTACGGAGGCAGGAGAAAGACCACGGCGAACAGGGCGAGGCTCGCGTACGAGGCGATCAGCGCCCAGTGCCGGCGGCGCACCATGCTCGGGCTTGCCGTCATCACCTCGCTCGGACGCTCGTGCGGACGCGCCGCAGGACGAGGATCGCCAGGACCGCCAGGATCGGGAACATGAACAGGGACACCGACGCGCCAAGCGGGATATCCCCGGACTCGATCCCGAGGTTGAACGCGTAGGACCCGAAGAGATGAGTGGTGTCGTGCGGCCCGCCCATCGTCAGGACGCGGACGATGTCGAAGTTCGCGAAGGTTGCGATGGTCGAGAAGAGTATGGTGATGGCCATGATGTTCCGGATCATAGGGAGCGTGATGAAGCGGAGGCGCTGAAGCGCCGTTGCGCCATCGATCGAGGCGGCCTCGTACAGCTCGTCGGCGATGGACTTGAGCCCGGCCAGGAACATGATCATGAAGAAGGGGGTGCCGATCCAGACGTTGACCAGGATGACGGAGAATCGTGCCCAGCCCGGCTGACTCAGCCACGGGACGTGGGGGCCTCCGAGCCTCGCGAGGATGGCGTTGAACACTCCCAGGGTGGGCTCGAACAGCCACAGCCATCCGAGCGTGCTGAGGGCCGCTGGCATGACCCAGGGTATCAGGAACAGCCCCCGCCAGAGCCGCTGGCGAGGGACCGGCAGATTGTTGATCTGCAGGGCTAGGAAGAATCCAAGGGCGGTCTTCAGGAGCACCGCGGTGACGGTGAAGAGCATCGACTGCCGGATGACCATCCAGAAGGTGTCCCGTTTGAACAGGAAAAGGTAGTTGCCGAGGCCGACGAAACGCGTCTCGCTCTTGTTCAACGTGGCCACGTGGATCGACACCAGGAACGGGTAGAGGACGAGGCCGCCGATGAGCAGGATGAGCGGCACGCAGAGGAGGAAGGCGAGCGTGGCCGACCTGCGCATCGAGCGTCTCAGTCCCCGGCGGCGATGGCCTCGGCGGTGCCGGGTGATGCACCCTGCCCCGTCAGGTAGGCGCGATACGCCCCTCCCGGCGCGGTCCGGGAGGGGGTCGCCGGACGAGGGCGCGCTAGGAGCGCGAGTATCCCTCGAGCTCGCCCTCCGACCACTTGATCGCGGCGGGGATCGAATCCCCGCCCTGGGTGACCCGGGCCACCAGGCGGCCGTAGGTGGACTTCGAGTGGATCTGCGCCGCGATCTCCTGCGGCGCGGGATACCCGGGGATGATGAACACCTCGTCGCCCCGGATCGGGTAGTTGTACTGGGTCCCCTTCGGAGGCCCGATCTGCTCCCAAATCGGGTGGTCGCGCAAGGACCGGATGTCCGGAATGTCGTAGCCCTTGCCGGCCTCGATCAGCTTGTGCACCTGCTCCTTCTGGGAGAGGTGCAGCAGCAAATCCTTGGCCGCCGACTGGTTCTTGGAGAAATCCCACGTGCCGAGGAGCATCTTGCTGCCCCCGCGGAACCGCCCGGCCGGGCCACGCGGATTGTCGTGGTGCCAGATCTCGCGACCGATCTCCGGGACGTCCTTCTGCGCCACCGCCCACACGCTCGGCGGGTTGTTGATGCCGGAGCCCTTGCCCGACAGCAGCCACCGGTTGTTTCCCGCGTCGTCCCAGGCGTAGACATCCGGCGTCATCAGCGGCGCCAGCTCTTTCATGAACTCCAGCACGCGCCGCACCGGATCGGAGTTCACGGTGATGTTGCCCTTGGCGTCGACGATGTGGGCCCCGAAGGACGTGAACAGGGGACCCAGCCACATGCCCGTATCGTTCGTTGCGCCGATCGGGTTCGCGAAGGGAACACCCGCGGTGTGCAGTTTCCGGCACGCCGCGAGGAAGCGGTCGTGCGTCCACGAATCGACGAGGGCCTTGTCGCGATCTGGGCTGGCCGGGAACATCTTCTGGAGATCGATGTCGGCGTGCTTCTTCCATAGGTCGAGGCGCGAGTTCATCGGGTAGTTGTTCGTGCTCAGGCACAGCGGCACGCCGTACCACCGGCCGTCGTGCTTCCCGAGGTACTCCGCACCCGCGTCGTATGGCCCGTACTTCTTGGTGACCTCGTTGACGACGTCGTCCACCGGGATCAGGCGCTTCTTGTAGAGCGTGACCTGCCAGTTGGCCAGCGAGAACACGTCGTGGCCGACGCCCGCCCTGAACTCGGCCGCGGCAGTGAGGTAGATCTTCTCTCCCGCCGGCGGCAGGTAGTCGATCGTCACCTCGACCTTGTTGGCCGCGGCCCAGTCTTCGATGAGCTTCCGGGACACGTCGTTGTGGCCGGGCACGAAGTGGTCGTTCATCGCGATCGCGAGTTTGCCGGCCGCTCGGGACGTCGACACGAATGGCGGCCCCGTCAGAAGCCCGGCTGTCGCGGCGGCGGTCTTGAGGAACTGTCGGCGGCTGGTCAGTGCCTTGCGCATGACTGGTTCTCCTTGCGTCACACGGCGACAGGGACCGCGGACGGAAACCGGATACCGAGCTCCGTGCCGACTTCCCGGAGCTCCTCCACGACCGTGGGGTGGAGGGGGATGCCGAGGCGGCTCCGCTCCTCCTGCGCGCTCCATTCCCGCTCGCCGGGAGTGAGGACGCGCTCGTGCCCGTCGGCGGGCGGCGTCTCCCGGAGCGCGCTGAGGGCCTTGTCGAGCATGCCCACGAAGTCGTCGAACGGCAGGAATGCCTCCACCTGCCAAGCGCCGAGGAAGACGCCCTGCGTCTGGAGCGTGAGCATCGCCCCGTACCCGGTGCCGGAGAGCACACCGCTCAACACGTCGACCATCACCGCGAGGGCGTAACCTTTGTAGCCGCCCGTCTCGGCGTCGCCGCCCAGGGGAGGGATGGACCCGCCTCCGAAGAAGTCGCGGGGATCGGTGCTGGGCCGGCCGTGCTTGTCGCGGAGCCAGGCTGCCGGAACAGGCTTCTGGTCTCGGATGGCCAGCTCCATCTTGCCGCCGGCGACCACGGTCGTCCCGAAGTCCATCATGAACGGGGCCCCTTGCCGGACCGGTGCCGCGACGCTCACGGGATTGGTGGACAGGCGCGCTTCCCGGCCGAAGGTCGGGACCATTGCCGTGCCGGGCCCGTTGCACATCGCGATGCCGATCATGCCCCGGTCGAGCGCCATAAGCGAGTAGTGGGCCGCCGCGCCGATGTGCCGGCTGTTGCGGACGACGGCGAAGCCGCAGCCGACCGCCGCCGCCTTGTCGAGGGCCCTCGCCATCGCCCGCGGCGCCACCGCGACGCCGAGCCCGCCGTCGGCGTCCAGGGCCACCGTGGACGGGGTTTCACGGAGGACTCGCACCTCCGGGCGTGGGTTGACCCAGCCGCCTCGCAGGCCGACGACGTAGCCCGGGTGCCGAGCCATGTGTGCGACGCCGTGCGAGTCGATGCCAAGAAGGTCGGCGTGCACCAGCGTCTCGGCGCTCAGCCGAGCGTCCTCCTGAGGGACATCGAGGCGCACGAAGACATCGGTCACGAAGCGGCGGAGGTCGTCGGCGGCGAACCGGGGCCGGTCGGCGGTCACGCACATCTCCTTTGCGGACCTGGAACGAGGATCACCTGGCAGCTTGGTACGCGTCTGGGGGCGGCGTTGTGTCGACAACGGACGATGTCACAGCGGCGCCGAAGGTGTCAAGGCCCGTAACGGGCCCGTAACGGGTCTGATGGGCGGGCGACCCGGCTCAGGAGCCCGTCAAGCCGGCCCGATTCTCACGAAGGGCTCCGGCCGCTCCCACGCGGAGGATCGTCTGGTCCTCGGTGGCGATGACGAAGCGAGCGCCGCGCGAGACCCACTGCCGGTTCACCGCGGGCGTGAACGCCATTCCGAGGCAGGTTGTGATCCGGTGCCGGGCGGCTGCGGCCAGAACGCGGTGGATCGCCTCGACCACGGACGGGTGCTCGATCTGGCCGAGGAGCCCCATCGACCCCCGACAGGTCGTTGGGCCCGAGGCAATGAAGCAATCACACGTGCCCGCGTTCCGTCAAGCCCCTGGCGATGCTGGACGCGCACATTCCGAACACTCGAAGCCCTCGCCATCGAGGCGATACACGCGGACCGCGTTGTCGTGGAAGAGTCGGCGCCGACCTGTCCTTCGCCAAAAGTCCGTCCGACGGACCAGCGGGAGTTTTGGAGGGGCAAAGGGTGCACTCCCCAGCCCGACGATCTCCGAGATGCGATACGTCAGCAGGCCGTAGGTCTCCATCTCTCCAGGATGTCGACCCAGGAGACAACTCCACGGCCTACCGTCGGATCCGCTTGGGTACATGCTGACCTGCCCGCCTATGACCGCTGAGGAAGAGGCCGGACCGCGCCCGCACCCCTGACCGGCGCTCCGTTCCCATCGGCCAGCCTGGCACATGCCAGCCGGCCCTCCGGCCGGTCCCGTCCACGGTACCGGCCGTGAACCAGCCTCGGCCCCTTGGGGTCAGCGGGGCAGGCCGGAGCGCTAGCGGCCACGCCCCGCGGCCAGGCAGGTCCAGAAGGCCTCCGCCTCGCCGAAAGTCGTGCGTGGCGATCCCGGTCGCAGCCCCCGAGGCCGGGGCACGCCCACCCCCCTCACCGAGTGCTAAAAAGGAGCGAAAAGACAGATTGATGAGGTTTCTAACCGGGACAGGTA
>CAVXVV010000063.1:0-35129 GCA_963765195.1 uncultured Candidatus Rokubacteria bacterium | reverse complement strand
GGGAGGGTGCCCTCCGGACGGGGCCGCCTAGGCGAGTCGGATGGGGAAGCGGCCGGGCTCCTGATCGTACCGCTGCTTGCAGCCGCCGCAACAGAAGTACACGGGGCCGCCCGGACCTTCGGAGCGATGGCGCGCGGTGGCGATCGGGACCGTCATCCCGCAGACCGGGTCCAGGGCGGTGGCCGGCGGCGCGGGCGCGGTCACGGCCACCGACGGCGCGGGCGCGCGGCGCCGTCGCGCCACGATCTCGGCCAGGATGCTGACGGCAATCTCCTCCGGCGTCACGGCGCCGAGGTCGAGCCCGGCCGGAGCCTTGAGCCGGCGCAGACGATCGTCCGGGATCTCGCGCGCCCGGAGGGACTCGACCACGACGCGGGCCCGCGTCGGGCTCGCGACCAGGCTCACGTAGTCCGCCTCGCTCCGGAGCGCCTGCTCGAGCGCGTCCTCGTCGAAGCGGCCATGGGTCGCCACCACGATGGACGTCCGGGGCGTCAGGGCGACGGACGCCAGGTCGCCGACCACGCGGACGGCCGCGAGGCCCGCCGGCGCGGGCGACTCGGGCTCCACGACGGTCACGGCGAAGTGCGCGGCGGCCGCCAGACCGGCGAGCGTCTCCACCACCGGCCCGCTGCCCACGAGGACGAGCGCGGGCTTCGGCAGCATCGGCTCCACGAAGATCTCGAGGGTCCCGCCGCTGTGACAGGTCATCGTGTACTCCCGCACACCGTCGGTGCGGCCAAGGGACGGGCCGCCCTTGCCGACCAGCACCAGGAACCGGGGCTCCCCGTCCTCGATGGCACCCATCGCCTCCTTGACCACGACCGGCTCCGCGCAGCTCCCGCCGATCCAGCCCGACACGGTGCCATCCCGTCGGATGATGGCCCTAGACCCCGGCTTGGCCGAAGTGGGGCGCTCGCAGCGGACCACCGTCGCCAGGGCGAATGGCACGTCGCGCTCGAGGAGCTCATGCGCCAGAGCGAGCAGTTCTGCCGTTCCCGTCACGGCTCCCTAGTCCCGCCCCGCCTGCGTCCGCGGACCCGTCCCTGGCGAGCGTCGACCATCACCGGCGCTCGTCCTCGTCAGGTCGCTGAAGCGCTCCAGCGCCCGGATCTCGACGCGGTTGGGCTCGAACAGATCACGGATCTGCCGCTCATGCTCGGCCTCGAAGAGGAAGTAGGAAAAGTGAGCCTTGTCCGTAGGCTCGAGGCACAGCCGGTCCACGTACCCCTCTACGAGACGGATCCCGCGCGAGCTCAGGCTCTCCGGGGAGAGCCGGCGCACAGTCTCCTCCATCTGCGTCTTGTGAAGGCGCGGGCACTCCCCGGGTGAGTGGAAGAAGGGCACTGCGAAGAGCATGTCTCCATCCTGGTTCCGTGGACGTCGTGGTCCGCGTCCTGAGCCGGTGGCCTCGGGCGTGCCTACTCCGTCACACCACGGTCTCGGAGGAGCTTCCAGACCTTGGCCGGCGTGATCGGGATGTCGACGTGCCGGACGCCGAGATGCCAGAGCGCGTCCACGACCGCGTTGGCGATCGCCGCCGGCGCGCCGACCGTCGCCGACTCGCCGACGCCCTTGGCGCCGAGGGGGTGATGGGGCGATGGCGTGATCGTGTGGCCCGTCTCCCACTTCGGGGTCTCCACCGCGGTCGGCAGGAGATAGTCGACGAAGCTCCCGCCCCGGACGTTCCCGCCCTCGTCGTAGGAGATCTCCTCGAAGAGCGCGGGCGCGAGGCCCATCGTGAGGCCGCCGTGCACCTGCCCCTGGACGATCATCGGGTTGATGATGTTGCCGCAGTCGTCGATGGCGACGAAGCGGCGGACCTTCACCTCGCCCGTCCCCTTGTCGATGTCGACCACGCAGATGTAGCTCCCGAACGGGTAGGTGAGGTTCGGTGGATCGTAGTAGGAGACCGCCTCGAGGCCGGCCTCCATGCCCGGGGGGTGATTCGTGTATGCCGCGAACGCGATCTCCTGGATCGTCTTCGCGCGGCTCGGGGCGCCCTTGACAGAGAACTTGCCGGGCTCCCAGACGAGGTCCTCCTCGGCCGCCTCGAGGAGGTGCGCGGCGATCTTCCGCGCCTTGGCCTGGATCTTCCGCGCCGCGACCGCGGCCGCCGCGCCCGCGACCGGTGTCGAGCGGCTCGCGTAGGTCCCGAGGCCGTAGGGCGCGGTGTCCGTGTCCCCTTCCTCGACCTGGATGTGGGCGGCCGGGATCCCGAGCTCCTCGGCGAGGATCTGGGCGTAGGTCGTTTCGTGCCCCTGGCCCTGCGACTTCGTCCCGAAGCGGGCTATGGCCCGGCCCGTCGGGTGGATCCGGATCTCGCAGCTGTCGAACATCTTGAGCCCGAGGATGTCGAAGTGCTTCGACGGCCCCGCGCCCACGATCTCCGTGAAGCTCGAGATGCCGATCCCCATCAGCTCGCCGCGGGCGCGCTTCTCCGCCTGCTCGCGCCGGAGCGCCTGGTACCCGACCATGTCCATCGCCTTGTGGAGCGCCCGCCCGTAGTCGCCGCTGTCGTACTCCCAGCCGAGAGCCGACTTGTAGGGAAACTGCTCCGGCTTGACGAAGTTCTGGAGCCGGAACTCGGCCGGGTCGATCCCGAGCTGGTGGGCCATCAGGTCCGCCATCCGCTCGATGGTGTGGACGGCCTCGGTGACGCGGAACGAGCACCGGTAGGCGATGCCGCCCGGCGGCTTGTTCGTGTAGGCGCCGTCCACCTCGACGTGGGCGGCCTTGAGGTCGTAGGAGCCCGTGCACACGTGGAAGAGCCCAGCCGGGAACTTCGAGGGGTTGGCCGCGGCGTCGGTATAACCGTGGTCGGCGAGGGTCTTGATGCGGAGGGCGGTGAGCTTCCCCTCCTTCGTCGCGGCGAGCTCGGCCGTGATGTGGTAGTCGCGGGCGAAGGAGTCCGCCTGGAGGTTCTCCATGCGGTCCTCGATCCACTTCACGGGCTTTCCGGTGAGCACCGACGCCGCGACCGCGATCACGTAACCGGGGTACACCGGGACCTTGCCCCCGAAGCCGCCGCCGATGTCCGGGGAGATGATCCGGATCTTGTGCTCCTCGAGCCCCACGTGCCCCGCCACCAGCGCGAAGACGGTGCGGATCGCGTGCGGGGCCTGGGTCGTCATCCAGACCGTCAGCTTCCCGGTGACCTTGTCGAACTGAGCGACGCACCCGCACGTCTCGATCGAGGCGACGTGGATCCGCGGGAGATAGATGTCCTCCTTGACCGTGACAGCCGCCTCGCGGAACGCGCGGTCCGTCGCGGCGCGGTCGCCCCACTCCCAGTGCCAGATGTGGTTGTCCTTCTTGTCCTTCTTGTCGGTGCGGAGCACGGGCGCGCCGGGCGCGAGCGCCTTCTTCGGATCGACGACCACGGGAAGCGGGTCGTACTGGACCTCGACGGCATCCGCGCCGTCGGCCGCGATGTAGCGGTCGGTCGCCAGGACCGCCGCCACCTCCTGGGCCTGGTACATCACCTTCTCCACCGGCAGGACCATCTGCGTGTCCGACATGAGGGTCGGCATCCAGTGGAGGTTGTACTTGGCGAGGTCCTGCCCCGTGATCACCGCCAGGACGCCCGGAATGGCCAGCGCCTTGGCCGTGTCGATCTTCACGATCTTCGCGTGCGCGTATGGGCTCCGCACGATGTCGAGGTAGAGCATGCCGGGGAGCTGGACGTCGTCGACGTACGTCCCCTGGCCGCGGATGAAGCGCGGGTCCTCCTTGCGCTTGAGGGAGTGACCCATGCCGCCGACCTCGGGTGACGTGCGCGGGGCCTGCTCGGGCGCCATCATGCCCCTCCTAACTCGCCGGCGCGGCCAGCTTGGCAGCCGCGTGCTGGATGGCCTTCACGATGTTGACGTACCCGGTGCAGCGGCACAGGTTGCCGGAGATCGCGTGGCGGATCTCGTCCTCGCTCGGGCGCGGATGGTCCTGGAGGTACGCGTAGCTCGTCATGAGCATGCCCGGCGTGCAGTAGCCGCACTGGAGGCCGTGCTCCTCCACGAAGCCCTCCTGCACCGGATGGAGCTGGCCGTTCTGCTCGAGGCCCTCGACGGTCATGACCGTCCGGCCGTCGGCCTGCACCGCGAAGACGGTGCACGACTTCACCGGCCGGCCGTCCAGGAGGACCGTGCAGGCGCCGCAGTGGGTCGTGTCACACCCGATGTGGGTCCCCGTGAGGCGGAACACCTCCCGGATCAGGTGGACGAGAAGCAGCCGGGGCTCGACGTCGGCCTCGCGCCGCTCGCCGTTGATCGTGACGCCCACGCGCATCCGGACCTCCTTGATCGCGACCGGGCCGGCGGCGCCGGCCCGCCGCTGCCGTTCAGTGTGCCGCGCGCTCGAGCGCGCGCCGGAGCGCCCGCGCCGTGAGGACACGCACCAGGTCGCGCTTGTAGGCCACCGAGCCGCGCAGATCCTCCGACGGATCGCTCTCGCCGGCCGCCGCCTCGGCCGCTTCCCGGATCGCCGCGTCGTCGAGCCGGCGGCCCTTCAGGAGCGCCTCCGCGCGGCGGGCCTTGATCGGCGTGGGCCCGACGTTGGTGAGGCCGATGCCCGCCTGCGTGCACGCATCGCCGCCCGCCAGGGTGATCTGGGCGCCGACGGCCGCCGTCGCGAAGTCGCCGACCTTGCGCTCGAGCTTCAGATAGGCTCCGCCCGACCGGGGCGGCGGGAGCGGGATGTGGATCTCCGTCAGGATCTCACCCGCGCGAAGCGCGGTCTCGAGCGGACCCGTGAAGAACTCCGCGACCGGGATGCGCCGCGATCCCTGCGGCCCGATTGCCACGACCTCCGCCCCGAGCGCGAGCATCACGGCGGGATGGTCGTTGGCCGGATCGCCGTGGGCGAGGTTCCCGCCGACCGTGGCGAGGTTCCGGACGAGAGGATCCGCGATCACGCGGCACGCGTCGGCGAGAATCGGCAGCCGGTGCCGCACGACCTCGGAGGCCTCGAGCTCGGACTCGCGGACGAGCGCGCCGATCACGAGGGTGCCGCCCTGCTCCGCGATCGCCCCCAGGCCGCTGATGCGGTTCAGGTCGACCACGTGGCGCGGGGACGCCAGGCGGAGCTTCATCAGCGGGATCAGGCTCTGGCCGCCCGCCAGGACCTTCGCCTCGTCGCCGAGCCGGCCGAGAAGCGCGACGGCGTCCTGGAGGGTGGACGGGCGGTGATACTCGAAGGCCGCAGGAATCATGCTCGTCCTCCCAGCGCGCAGGGGGAACCGGGGGCGATGCAGATTGCCGCCCGATACTAGGAGTCGCTCCCGGGCCTGTCAAGTGAACGGGCGTCCGCCCTAGCCGCTCGCCTGGCGGAGCCCTTCCCGCGCGTCCTCGTAGTCGGGCTGGAGCGCGAGCGCGCGGCGGAACGCGGCCTGCGCCTCCATCTTCCGGCCGAGCCGGAGATAGGTCCAGCCCATCCCGTTGTGGAGTCCCTGCCCGTCGGGCGCGGCGCGGAGCGCCTCGCCGAAGGCGGCGAGCGCCGCGTCGTAGCGGCCGAGGTAGTAGAGGGTCCATGCGAGCTTCGCGCGGGCGTCCGGCAGGTCCTGTCCCGCGGTGCGGAACAGCGTCGTCCGCCGGAGCGCCTTCTGGAGCGGGCCGAGCGCCTCCTCGTAGCGCCCGAGCTCGAACTGCGCCGAGCCGAGCCCGATCAGGGCGTCGGAGTAGTCAGGGTCCCGATCGAGCGCGTCCTGGAACGCCTCGGTCGCCAGGTGGTAGCGCTTCAGGCGGAGCCGGCTCCAGCCCAGCCCGTCGTGGAGGCCGCTCCACGTCGGCTGGCGGCGGAGCGCAGCCTTGAAGGTGATGCCGGCCGCCCGGTACTCCCCGAGGAAGTACTGGGACCAGCCGAGCAGCGCCATGGCCTCGTCGTGGGCCGGCTCGAGGGTCACGGCCTCCACGAACTGGTCGCGGGCGCCCCGGTAGTCCTGCCGACCGTAGAGCGCCTGCCCCTGCGTGAAGGCGGCCTGCGAGCGCATCCCGCGACGCAGCCCGTCGAGCGGTCCCTGGCCTTCCACCGACTCCGCGCTCAGCGCGAGCGCGAGCCCGAGGAGCGCCAGCGCGCAGAGCGGCCGTGGAAGGAGACCCGCGCCGCGGATCACCGCGATCCGGACTCCGGAAGATCCCGGGCCTCGTCGGCGGCCTCCCGGGCGCGCTCCGCCGCGCGCTGCGCCGCCTCGGCCGCTCGACCGGCCGCCGCGAGCGACGCCACGGACGGCGCGGCCGCCGCTCGACGCGAGGCGGCCTCGGCTTCCTGCGAAGCGCGCGCGGCGTCTTGCGCGGCCCGCGCGGCCGCCCGCGCGGCGTCTTGCGCGGCCTCCGCGACGGCGCGCGCCAGCTGGCTCGCCGTGGCAGGCAGCGACACGGCCGCCTGGCGCGCCGACTCCTGAGCGGCGCTGGCGGACTGCGCGGCGCTCCGCGCGGCCTCCGCCGCGGTCGCCGCCGCCGTCCGCCCGTCGGGACCTCGCCGGCCGCCGCCCGGCTCGAGGCCGCCGGCCACGCCGCCGCGATCCCGCCCCGGCCCCACGCGGCCCCCGTCCGACCCAACCCGGCCGTCCTGGCGCCCCTGCGAGCCGTGTCCTTCGAGGTCCTGGTCGCGGTTCCCCCCGCGCCGACCCTTCGAGCCGCCTGCCGTCTCGTCGCTGGAGGCCGTGCCCTTGTCGGAGACACCGCCCTTCCCGTGACCTCCGCCGCCGCCCTTGCCCTCGCTGCCGCCTTTGCCTTCGCCGCCCCCCTTGCCCTCGCTGCCGCCCTTGCCCTCGCTGCCGCCCTTGCCCTCGCTGCCGCCTTGCCTTCGCCGCCCCCTTGCCGTCGCTGCCGCCCTTGCCGTCGCCGCCGCCCTTGCCGTCGCCGCCGCCCTTGCCGTCGCCGCCGCCCTTGCCGTCGCCGCCGCCCTTGCCGTCGTTACCGCCCTTGCCGTCGCCGCCGCCCTTGCCGTCACCGCCGCCCTTGCCGTCGCCGCCGCCCTTGCCGTCACCGCCGCCCTTGCCGTCGCCGCCGCCCTTGCCGTCGCCGCCGCCCTTGCCGTCGCCGCCGCCCTTGCCGTCACCGCCGCCCTTGCCGTCGCCGCCGCCCTTGCCGTCGCCGCCGCCCTTGCCGCCACCGCCCCCGCTTGCCCGAATCCCCTTCGGCCGTCGTGAGGACGAGCCCGCCATCGGGTCCGCGGGAGATCCACGACGTGGTCGACGCGCAGAGCGCGACGGCGAGCAGCAGGACCAGGGCGAGACTTCGGCGCATCACGGCGTCTCCTCTCGTGCGCGGACCTCGACGACGGAGCCGCGCGGCCGGTCGGGCAGGCCGGCAAGCGCCGTGCCGTCGCGGCGAACGGTCGTACCGGGCGTCCGGTTCATGATCATGCGGGGTTCAGTGTCGCGCCGGCGATCCGCCTCGAGGCCGATCAGTCGACCTGGGGATCCGCGCCCGACCGCGCGGGCGATTGCCCGCGCGGAAGGCCGTCCTGGCGGAGGCCGTACTTCTCGATCCGGTAGCGAAGGGTCTCCCGGGTGAGGCCGAGGAGCTCGGCCGCGCGGGCCCGATTCCACGCCGCATGATTCAGCGCGCGGACGATCAGCTCCCGCTCGACTGCCTCCAGATCGATCGCCCCCCGGCCGAAGTCCACGCTGACCTCCTTCGACCCGAGCGTGATCCGCGCATCGAGCTGGCTCATGAGGCCGAGGTGCTCCGGCAGGATGGTCTCGGACCCGTGCAGGAGCGCGACTCGCTCGATGACATGGCGCAGCTCGCGGACGTTCCCCGGCCAGCTGTACTCGGCGAGCGTCCGCCGCGTGGCGGGCGCGAGCTGGACGTCGCTCAGCCCGTAGCGCTCGCGCGTCCTTCGGAGGAACTCCGCGCACAGGAGTTCGATGTCCTCGACGCGGCCGCGGAGCGGTGGAAAGCTCACGGTCAGGACGCGCAGCCGGTGGAGCAGGTCCGCGCGGAAGCTGCCGTTGCGCACCGCGGTCTCCAGGTCCTGGTTCGCGGCGGCGAGGATCCGCACATCGACGCGGCGAGGCCGCAGGGCCCCGAGACGACGGACCGCGCCGTCCTCGAGGACCTTCAGGAGCTTCGCCTGGAGACTCCCGTCCAGGAGCCCGATTTCATCGAGGAAGAGCGTGCCGCCGTCGGCCGCCTCGAAGAGACCGGGCTTGCTCTGCCGGGCGTCCGTGTAGGCGCCCTTCTCGAAGCCGAACAGCTCGCCTTCGAGAAGCGCCGCGGGAATCGCCGCGCAGTTCAGCTCGACGAAAGGGCCGTGGGCGCGCGGGCCCGCCGCGTGGATCGCGCGCGCGGCCAGCTCCTTGCCGGTCCCGGTCTCGCCGGTCAGGAGGACAGTCGGGCCGGGATCGCCGAGCCGATCGGCGCCCGCGACCTGGAGAAGCTGGCGACGGAGCGCGGCCATCGCGGCAGATGTCCCGAGCAGGCTCTCGACCGGGGCGGCGTGGCCGGCGCGCTGGCGGAGATAGCTCAGCTCGCTCCGCACGCGGTGCGTGTCCCAGGTCCGCTGGATGACCACCGACAGCTCCTCGAGGTCGATCGGCTTGACGAGGTAATCGAAGGCGCCACCGCGCAGGGCGGCGGTCGCGCTCGCCACGCTCGAGTAGGCGGTCATCAGGATGACCAGCGTCTCCGGACGCTCGCGCCGGATCGCGCTCAGGGCGGCCAACCCGTCCATGCCGGGCAGCTGGATGTCGAGGAGAACGATGTCGGGGGCGAGCTCCGCGAGGGCCTCCAGCGCCCGCTCGGCCGAGTCGAACGCGTGAGCCGTCAGCCCCTGCCGGGAGAGGTAGGTCTCGATCGCCGCGGCGAGCGGCGCCTCGTCGTCGACGATCAGGACGGTCGGGGGCACGGCTCCACTCCATCGCGGGGCAGCGTGATCGTGAGCCGCGTCCCGCCGGCGGCGGGACTGTCGAGCCGCAAGCCCGCGCCCGAGGCTTCGAGGAGACGCCGCGCCACCGCCAGGCCGAGTCCGGTCCCGCCGGGCTTGGTCGTGAAGAACCCCTCGAGCGCCCGCTCGCGCAGGGCCGGCGGGATGCCGGGCCCGCTGTCCTCGACGCTCAGCTCGACGACGGGGCCCGCGCCGTCGACCTCGACGGACCGGGCAGCGAGCGTGAGCGTCCCGCTGCGCGGCATCGCGTCGAGGGCGTTACCCGCTAGGCAGAGCAGGGCCTCCTCGAACCGCGCCGGATCCAGGCGGACCGGCGGAAGATCGTCGGACACGCGCACCTCCACCCGGACGCCCTGTGTCTCGCAGCGGGGGCGGAGCTGCTCGAGGATCGGCCGGACGGCGGGCGCGAGGGCCGTCGGCACGATGCGGGGCTCGGCGGGGCGGCCGAAGTTGAGGAGCTCGCGCATCCGGTCGCGCAGGCGGTCGGTGTCGACGACGATCTGGCGGAGGCCGTTCCGGACCGGCCCGTCCGGCGCGTCCAGCAGCGCCAACTGCGCCGTCGCGCGGATCGAGGCCAGGGGGTTGCCGATCCCGTGCGCGACCGCCGCCGTGACCTCGCCGAAGGCCGCGAATCGCTCGGCGGTGAGAAGCGCCTGCTGCGCGGCGCGGAGCTCGTCGTTGGTGCGGGCCAGCTCGTCCGCCCGATGGGTGAGCGCCGCATGCTGGGCGCGGAGCGTCCGCGAGGCCCGGCGCATCACCCCGAAGAGCGCGGCGTAGAGCACGACGCCGCTCGCGAGGGCCAGCGCCCAGAGCGTCCGGCGCGCGTTCCGGACGGCGGCCATGGCCCGGCTCCCGTCGATCTCCGCCTCGACGACGCCGGCCACGCGGCCTTCACCGGGGAACGTGATCGGCACCTGGAGGTCGATGCGGCTCTCGTCCCCGGGCCGAAGATGCGCGCGGGGCTCGCCCGCGAAGGCGCGCCCGAGGTCGGCGGCGCCCGGTGCCGCGGGGGCATCTCGCTCCACGTCGGTCCACCGGATCCGCGCGTCGGGGCCGTACACGACGAGCCGACGGACCTCCGGGAGCATCCGCACCTGCCGCGCGAACTCCTCGAATCGATCACCGGCTTCGAGGCTCGCCGCCGGCGGCGCGGAGCCGAAGTCGCCCGAGCGGAGGTGGACGCGGGCGGCGGACTGGACGAAGGCCGTCGTCGACGCCCACTCGCGATCGAGCAGGCCGCGCTGGACGAAGTAGCCGAGCGCCAGACCGAACGCCAGGGTGCTGGCGCCGACGATGACGAGGCTCGAGACCGCGAACTCGCGGGTCGGGGCCACCATCCTCCCATCCTACCGCCAGCGCCCGATGGCGGGGGGGCGGTGCCAGAGTCGTTCAGCCGGCCGAGGCCCCGGAGGCCGGGGTCGGGGCCCCTTGGGGTGCGCCGGGCAGCGAGGGATCCGCGTGGCCGCCTCGGCCTGGCGGCCGGCATCACGGGCGAGGAGCGCCAGGCCAAACTCTACCGGCGCTCCCGCACCCAGGAGGAGGGCCTGGCGGTAGTGCTCGGCGGGCTGGAGGTCGCGCGCTCCGGGGTCGCCCGGGGTGGCCAGCGCCGACACGGTGACCTCCAGCGCTCCCACTGGTGGCCTCCTTTCGCGGCCCCGATCCGTTGGTCGGGTCGCGTCGGGAACCGGCGGGCCGGGGCCTGGCTGCGGTTAGAGCAGGGAGCGTGCCAGGCGGGACGCGTGAGGGCCGAGGGAACAACCGCCACAGAATCGATGGGTTCGCCGACGCCGCGATCCTGGGACCGCCGCCCGACGGGCGGTCAAAGGCCCGTTGTCCCGAGGGCAGATGCACCGAGAGCGGGCGCCCGGCCTGCTGTCTGCCCGCCACGAATTTCGCGTCGCTCCGAGAGGTGCGCTATGGTGGGCCGACGCCCCTATCGTGGGACGCAAGAGCCCGGCGGAGTCACGCCGCATGGCCGAGCGGATCGCGACCCTGCCGACCAGGACGATCGTGATCGCCGGGGTGAAGACGGACGGCGGCGGACAGCTCACGGCCGAGGGCGTGGCGGCGCTCCGGTCCATCGGAGGCCAGCAAGACCTCCAGCGCACTCTCTGGCTCGCCCACGCCCTCATCGGGGTCAAGGGCGCGCCGCCCGGCTCGGCCGTGGAGGCCTCGGGACCGGGAAACGTGACCGCCAGCGTCGGGCGCCCCCGGCCGCTCGCCTTCACGCTGGAGACCTTCAGCCTGCGCTGAGGACCGGTCCGCCCGTGCGCCCCGCGTGCCTCAGACGACGGGCAGCGCGGGCGGCGCGCGGCGCGTGAGGAGGTCGCACCCCGTCGCCGTCACGACGACGTTCTCCTCGTGCACCATGAGCCGGCGGGCCAGGCCGCCGAGCCCCGGCAAGGTAAGGCTCGGCTCGAGCGTGATGACCATGCCCGGCTCGAGGACCGTCGTGTCATCGGGCGCGAGCGACGGCGGCTCGGTGAGATCGAGGCCCAGGCCGTGCCCCATCCGGCCGACCGGCGTGTCCCGCCGGCCGCCGGGATCCACGACGGCCGCCATCGCGCCCCACACCTCGGCCGCGGTCCGCCCGGGCTTGACCGCGGCGAGCCCCGCCTCGGTCGCCTCGAAGACCCGCGCGTAGGCAGCGCGCATCTCCTCGGTGGCGCGGCCCAGCGCGAAGTTCCGGTCGAAGTCGCAGAAGTAGCCGCGCCACGTCGCGCCCACGTCGATGATGAGGAGGTCACCCGCCTCGAGCGGGCGGTCGGTGGGGCCCATGTTGATCTGCTCGTAGCCATGGGGGCCCGACACCGGGACCAGATAGGGCACGGTGTCGGCGCCGAGCTCGACCAGGAGGCCGTGGAGGAGGCGGGCCACCTCCCGCTCGGTGAGCCCCGGCCGGAGCCGCGGGCCCAGCCGCGCGAAGGCCTCGCTTGCCACGCCGGCGATCTCGCGCACGCGGGCGACCTCGTGCGCGCTCTTCACCATGCGCATGGGGCGGATCACGGGGCCGGCGTCGACGAAGTCGCGCCCGCGCGCGGCACGGATCCGCAGGAGATCCGCGATCGGCATCTGCACCCGCATCTCCGGCCCGATCTCGGCGGCGACCTGGCCGTGGGCGCCCACGAGCTCCGCCAGCGCGTCGACGACCAGGCTGATCCCGTCGTCGGCCGGGCGGGGCGCCGGCCAGCCGCGCACGTCCTCGATCCAGCTCGTCGCCCGCATACCGGGCATGTTGCTGGTCGGCACCACGGCGACGGGCTCGCCCGCGGCGGGCAGGAGCACGTAGCGCGGCCGCGTGGGACTCACCCACGTCTGGCTGTGGAAGCCCGCGAGGTAGCGGATGTGCTTCTCGGAGGTGAGGAACAGGCAATCGATCCCGGCCTCGGCCATCCGCCGGCGGGTCGCGTCGACGCGCCGGCGGTACTCCTCCGGCGGGAACTCCCACCCGTGCTGGACCGGCGGGTGCTCGAGCCGCCCCCAGCCGCTCACGCCGCGCACCGCCCCGATCGCGTGCGCGGCCGATCGCTGCCCGGTGTCGTCATCGCGCCGGCCCCTCCTTGCAGGCCTCGGACCCAAATGCTACGGTTTCCGCGTCATCTCATCCAACCACAGGGGAGCTCCGAGAGTCGCTCCCACATGATCCGGGAGCCGCTCCGATGGCACCGAAGCCGGCCTCGACCGAGGCCCCGTTTGACCTTGTAATCCATGCCGGGCGCTTGCTCTGCCCCGCGACGGGGCTCGACGGGCCCGGCGCCGTGGCCGTCCGCGACGGCCGGATCGCCGCCGCGGGCGCGTCGGTGGCCGGCCCGGCCCGCGAGGTGCTGCGGCTGCCCCGCGCGCTCGTCCTGCCCGGGCTGGTGGACCTTCATGCCCATCCCGCCCGCGGCGAGTCCCGCTACGGCGTCGATCCCGATCTCCACCTCCTGCCCTTCGGGACGACCACCGTCCTCGCGCAGGGCGAGGCCGGGGCTCTGAACCTCGGGCGCTACCAGGCGACGGTGATCGAGCCGTCGATGACGCGCGTCCGGCTCGCCGTCAATATCGGCCGGCGCGGCGAGGCGCCCCTCGACGGGAGCTGCGCGACCGCGGAGGACGTCGACGCCGCGGCCTGCGTCGAGGCGGTGCGGGCGAACCAGAAGCAGGGCGCCGAGGCGATCTGGGGGCTGGCGGTCAACGTGAGCCCGGCCACGTGCGGCCGCACCGACCCGCGCGTGGTGATGGCGGCGGGGCTCAGGGCTGCGGAGGAGACGGGGCTCCCGCTCCTGTTCGGGCCGCGCCGCGCGGCCGATTGGGCGCTCGCGGACCAGCTACCGCGCCTCCGCCCCGGCGACGTCGTGACCTACTGCTTCACCGATTGCGCGGAGGGCCTCCTCGACGGCGACCGTGTCCGCGACGCGGTCTGGGCCGCGCGGGAGCGGGGGATCCGGTTCGACGTCGGCCACGGCATGGGCTCGTTCGACTTCCGCGTGGCCGAGCAGGCGGTCGCGCAGGGCTTCCTGCCCGACGCGATTTCGACCGACCGGTACCAGCGGCACCTCGGGTGCTCGCCGCGCCACGACCTCCCGCGCACGCTCTCCAAGCTCCTGGCGACGGGCATGACGGAGCCGGACGTCTTCGCGCGCGTGACGACGCGGCCGGCGGCGATCCTCGGCCTCGCCGGCGAGATCGGGACCCTGGCGCCCGGCGCGTGCGCGGACCTCGCGGCGCTCGAGTGGAATCCCGCCGCGCCGCCGCTCCGCGACACGGCAGGCGCCGAGCGGCCGGGCGGCGTCTGGGAGCCGGTCCTGACCGTCCGTGCCGGCCGGGTGGTGCGCCCCCCGGCCGAGGCCTCCGCCTGATGCCGTCCCGCTGGGAGCGCCTCAAGAACGATCAGCGGGTGCTTGCCGCGCTCTTCCTCCTGCCGACGCTGCTCGTCCTCGTGAGCGTCGTGGTGTACCCGTTCGCCGACGCGGTGTGGATCAGCTTCCAGGCGAAGCAGGCCGGCACGCCGGGGCGGTTCATCGGGGTCCAGAACTACGGCGAGCTCCTCGGCAATCGCGTCTTCCTCCAGATCGTGTGGAACACGGTCTTCTACACGGGGGTCGCGGTGGCCATCAAGTTCCTGCTGGGCCTCCTGGCCGCGCTCGTGCTGGCGCCGGCGCGCCGCCTGAACGGCCTCTACCGCACGGTGCTCTTCATCCCGTGGGCCGTGCCCACCGTGATCGCGGCCCTGAACTGGCGGTGGGTCTACGACGAGTTCAGCGGCATGCTGAACAACGTGCTCCTCGCCCTCGGGCTCACGCAGAACGTCGTCGCCTGGCTGGCCGAGCCCCGGCTCGCCATGTGGTGCGTCATCGCCGTGGCGGTGTGGACGGGGACGCCCTTCTACACGATGAGCTTCCTCGCCGGGCTCCAGGCCATCCCCAAGGAGCTCTACGAGGCCGCGCGGCTCGACGGCGCCTCCGCGCTCCAGGAGTTCCGGTACGTGACCGTGCCCGGGATGCAGGCGATCTTCCTGGTCACGGTCATGCTGTCCACGGTCTTCACCTCCACCAGCCTCGTGGTCGTCAACATCCTCACGAACGGCGCGCCGGCCGAGCGCACGAACATCCTCCCGAACTTCTCCTACAACCTCGCGATGGGCACGGGGCGGCTCGGGATCGCGTCGGCCGTCAACATGATCTTCTTCCCGCTCCTGATCCTCGTGATCGTGGGCATCAGCCGGCGGCTCCTGGCGGCGCGGGCGGCCTGACCGCGATGGCGGCCTCGGCGAGCGCGGCGCGGCAGCGGTGGCTCCGGGAGCTCCTGGCCTACGTGGTGCTCCTGGTGCTGATGGTCTGGACCCTCGGGCCGCTCTACTGGATGGTGACGACGTCGATCAAGACGAACGCCGAGGTGTACGGCACCACGGCGACGCTCTGGCCCCGGCAGCCGACGCTCCAGAACTACCGCGTCCTCTTCACGAAGACGCCGTTCGCCGTGTACTTCCAGAACAGCGCCCTCATCGCGCTCGGGACCACGTTCATCACCGTGCTCGCGAGCGCCCTCGGCGCCTACGCCCTCGTCCGCCTCCGCTTCCCGGGCCGCCGGCTCCTCGCGCGTGTCCTCGTCTACAGCTACCTCGTCCCGCAGTCGCTCCTGTTCATCCCGCTCTTCACGATCCTGGTGAACGCGGGGCTCTCCAACACGCGGACCGGCCTCGTCCTCACGTACCTCGGCTTCACGGTACCCTTCTGCACGTGGCTCCTCATGGGGTACTTCCTCTCGGTGCCGGTCGAGCTGGAGGAGGCGGGGCTCGTCGACGGCTGCAGCCGCCTGGGGGTGCTCTTCCGCATCGTGATGCCGGTGACCCTGCCCGCGCTCGCGGTGACGGCGTTCTTCTCGTTCACGCTGTCCTGGAACGAGTACCTCTACGCGTCGGTGTTCGTCTCGGACGTGAACGCGAAGACCATCCCCACCGGCATCCCGAGCTTCATCGTCGAGGACGTGTTCTTCTGGGGGCCGATGATGGCCTCCACCGTGCTGAGCGTGATCCCGCCGCTCGCCGTCTACTTCCTGTTCCAGCGCTGGCTGATCACCGGTCTCACCCTGGGCGCCGTCAAGGGCTGACGCCGCCCCGCTCCCGAACCCCTGACACGGAGGACAGTGTGATGGACTCCCCGAAGCTGACCCGCCGGACGCTGCTCAAGGCCGGGGCGGGCGCCGCCGCGTTCGCCACCACGTCCAACATCTTCACCCCGCTGAAGACCTTCGCCGCGCGGGACCAGAAGCTCATCTTCTGGCTCCAGCCGAACTTCAACCCGACGGCGGACAGGATCCTCGAGGAGCAGACGCGCGCCTTCGCCAAGCAGGCCGGGCTGAAGGACGCGGAGCTCCAGATCCTCAAGGTCCCCGGCGGCGAGATCCCGACCCGCATGGCCGCCGCGCTCGAGGTCAACGCCCCGCCGGACGTGACGCGGCTCGAGGAGGGCTACGTCGCGCGCATGCGGGCGCAGAAGGCGCTCCTCGACATCACCGACATCATGAACGAGATGAAGAAGGTCCCCGGCGGCGTGAACCCGGCGGTGATCCCGCTCACCGAGGACGGCGGGCGGAACTTCGCGGTGCCGATGGGGCTGAACCCCGAGGTCATGCACGCCCGCATGGACCTCCTCGAGCAGGCCGGCTACAACGCGTTCCCCGAGACCTGGGAGAAGTTCGTCGAGGCCTCGCTCAAGATCAACAAGCCCCCGTTCTACGCCTACGGGATGGCGCTCGGCACGTCGCCCGGAAACGACAGCACCGAGGACATCATGGCCTGCGTGTGGGCGCACGGCGGCAACATCATCGACAAGAACAACAAGGTGGTCTTCAACTCCCCCGGCGCCGTGACGGGCTTCCAGCTGATCAAGGACATGTACCTCAAGCACCAGATCATCCCGAAGGGGACCCTCAGCTGGGACAACTCGGGGAACAACAAGGCGTACCAGTCGAAGCAGGTCGCCTTCGTCTACAACCCGCCGAGCGTCTACTCCTACCTCCTCCAGGAGGACAAGGAGACGGCGGCGAAGACCGGGCTCTTCCCGGCTCCCGGCGGCCCGGGCGGGCGAGTGAAGCGCGTCTACGTGGACTACTACGGCGTCTTCAAGGCGAGCCCGTACCCGGACATCGCCAAGGGGCTCATCCGCTACTTCATGGATCCCAAGAACTACAACGAGTTCATCACCGGGACGGCCGGACGGTACCTCCCGACCTACCCGAAGCTCCTCGAGGACCCGTTCTGGTCGTCCAACAAGGCGTTCGCGGGGCTGGTCGACATCGGGAAGACCGGCGAGACCATCGGCCGCGAGGGCGTGATCACGGCGGCCCTCGGCGAGGTCGTCGCGCAGTCGCTCCTCGCGAAGCAGGTCCAGACGGTCCTGGTCAACAACGTCGAGCCCGCCGAGGCCGTGGCGAAGGCCCACGCGGAGATCGTCGCGATCTATAAGCGCTTCAACGAGCCGGTGTAGCCCGGCCGTCCCAGGACAGCGTACCCCGCTCCGACCGGTCTCCGGGCCGGCGGGGCGGGGCCGTTGTCGCCGATCCGTCAGAGGAGGAACCGGGTGCTCGACCTCGTGATCACGGGCGGCCTCGTGCTCGACGGCACCGGCGCGCCCGCGGTGCCGGCGGACGTCGGGGTGGCGGGCGGGCGGATCGTCGAGGTCGGACGCCTCGCGGGCGTCCGGGCGGGACGTGTCCTCCGCGCCGACGGCCGCGTCGTGAGCCCCGGCTTCATCGACATGCACGCCCACGACGACTTCAATCTGCCGGTCAACCCGCTCGCGGCCGAGAAGACGCAGCAGGGCGTGACCACCCTCGTCACCGGCAACTGCGGGCTCTCGCCGGCGCCCCTCGGGCGCGAGCATCGCCAGGCCGTGCTCGACGCCGTGGACACGCTCGACAGCGGGCTCGACTACGACTGGCCCGCCTTCGGGGATTTCCTCGACCGGTTGCCGCCCCTCGGGCTGAACGCAGCGACCCTCGTCGGCCACGGCACCGTGCGCACGGCCGTCCTGGGCGACGAGTCCCGCGCGCCGCGTCCCGACGAGCTGCGGCAGATGGCGGCCCTGGTCGACGAGGCGATGCGCGCCGGCGCCTTCGGGCTCTCGACGGGGCTCTTCGGGCCGCCGTCGGGGTACGCGACGACCGAGGAGGTCGTCGCGCTCGCCCGCGTGGCGGCGCGCCACGGCGGCGGCTATCACACGCACATGCGCGACGAGGGCGTGCGCATCGCCGAGGCCGTCCGCGAGGCGCTCGAGATCGGCGCGCGGGCGGGCTGCGCCGTCCAGATCTCGCACCTCAAGATCTCGAGCCTGGACCGGTGGGGCCGCGCGGGCCAGCTCCTGGCGACGATCGACGAGGCCCGCCGGCGCGGCGTGCGGGTGGCGTGCGACCAGTACCCGTACCACGCGTCGAGCGGCGGCCTCCGGCACCACCTCCCGGCGTGGGTCCACGAGGGCGGGCTCGCCGCGCTCCTCGGCCGGCTCCGCGAGCCGGCGACGCGCGCGCGCCTCCGCTACGACCTCCTCGAGGGCATGGCGAAGGCCGGCGTCTCGCTGCGCTTCTACCGGTGGGACCTGACGCGCGTCAGCGAGTCGCCGACGCGCCCGGAGCACGCCGGGCTCACGCTGGCGGAGATCGGCGCGCGCGAGGGCAAGGCGCCGGTGGACGCCCTTCTCGATCTCCTCCTGGCGGACGGCGGGCGGACGGGCGGGATCTACTTCCACATCAACGAGGACGACGTGCGGACGATCATGCGCGACCCCGCCGTCGGCGTCGGCTCGGACGGCCTCTACACCGGCCGGCCGGGACAGCCGGGCCGCGGCCGCCCGCACCCGCGGCATTTCGGCACGTTCCCGCGCGTGCTCGGCCGGTACGTCCGGGACGAGGGCGTCCTCGCGCTGCCCGAGGCGGTTCGCAAGATGACCTCGCTCTCCGCCGACGTGCTGGGTCTCGCGGACCGCGGGCGGATCCGGGTCGGCGCGGCGGCCGACCTCGTCGTCTTCGACCCGGCAACGGTCGCGGACCGCGCCACGTTCGAGGCGCCCCACGTCGCCCCGGCCGGGATCGGCGCGGTGGTCGTCAATGGCGTGCCGGTCGTCCTCGACGGCGCGCCGACCGGCGCCACGCCCGGCCGCGTCCTCCGCCGCGGCCGCGAGGAAAGCCGGCCGTGAGGTTCGAGGAACATCCTGATCCAGCGGGACAGCGCGGGGCCTGGCGCGGCCCCGCGTCCTCGAGAGGGTGCGGGGGGTCCGGAACCGGACGGAGCTAAGCGCGCGGCCAGCGGCCCGGAGCGCCGAGGCCGAGCCGCGCGGCCATGCGCCCGGCCGATGCGCGCGCCGCGGCGATCACCGCCGTCTCGTCCACGCGGGGCGAGCGGCCGCCTTCGAGGACGACCTGGCCGTTGACGAGCACCGTGTCGGCGGTCGGGCCGTGCCCGAGCGTGACGAGCTGGTGCGCGGCCTCGATGCCCGGGCCGAGCTCCACCGCGTCGCGCCGCCGGATGACGAGGTCGGCGCGCTTGCCGGGCTCGAGGCTGCCGACGAGCCGGTCGAGCCCCGCAGCGCGCGCGGCCCCGAGCGTCGCCATCTCGATGGCATCCTCCGGCGCGAGCGGCTGCCCGGCCTCGGCCGCCAGGTGGACCGCCAGGAACGGCGCGTCGCCGACCGTGCTCTGGCGGGCCGAGTCCGTCCCGAGGGCGACGGACGCCCCCCGGCGGCGGATCTCCGGGATGCGCGTCGGCAGCCGGAGGGGGATGCCCTTCTGGAGGTACGCGAGCGGGCACCACACGATCGACAGGCGCGAGCCGAGAATCGGCGCGACGTCCCCGTCCCGGATCACGTTCATGTGGACGAACGTCGCGTTCGGGCCGAGGACTCCCAGCGCCTCGAGGTAGGCGAGGCGCGGCCGCCCCCAGCGGGCCTCCATGGCGGCCGCCATGTCGACGTCGTAGCCGAGGTGGGAATTCAGCACGACGCCCTCGCGGTCGGCGAGCGCCTTGGCCGCGCGCAGCAGCTCGTCGGACGCCGTGCCCTCCCCGTAGAGCGCGACGTGGCCGTGCACGATCCCGTCCGGATCGCGGTTCCGATGGAGCTGGCCACCCAGGAGCCGGAGCGAGCGCTCGCGCGTCGGCGCGACGCGCGCGAACAGGCTCGGGCTCTTGAGGCCCGGGATCACGTCCATCAGCGACGGATCGTCCCAGAGATAGGGATCGGCGAGGGAGCAGCGCACGCCCGTGGCGTGGGCGGCGGCGGCGACCGCGTCCGGCTCGAAGGCGCTCCCCGGCTCCACGAACGCGGTGTAGCCGTGGCGCAGGAGCTCGAGACAGCCGAGGGCGGCCGCGGCCTCCTCGTCCTCCGGCCGGAGCGCGGCCTTCCAGTCGGCGTAGTTCGGGCCCGCCCCGCCGCCCTGGCTGCTGTCGCCCTGGAAGAAGCCGCGGCAGGTGTGGGCGTTGATGTGGAGGTGCGCGTCGATGAACCCCGGGTGGACGACGCCCCCGCCCGCGTCGAGCACGCGGGCGGCGCGCCACCGGGGCAGCACCGCGGCCTCCGGCCCCACCGCGACGATCGTGTGGCCCCGCACGGCGACGGCGCCGGCGGTGTAGACCGTGCGGCGCGGGTCGAGGGTGAGGACCTCGCCGCCCGTCACGAGCACATCGCAGGGCTCGGGCGCCGTCGTCATCCGCGCGGCTCGCGAGGCGTCAGGCCGTCGCGTCCGCCGGGGCGTTCCGGCGCCAGCGCTCGACGACGTCCATGTCGACCTCGACGCCGAGCCCCGGGCCCGTCGGGCGGATACGCGAACCCGCCCTCGATCCGCAGCGGCCGGGTCAGGAGGTCCTCGGCGTGATAGAGGACGCCGCAGGTGTCGCTGTCGGGGCCGAGGTTCGTCATGGCGACGCCGAGGTGGATCTGGGCCGCGGTGCCGATGCCGAACTCGGGCATGCTGCCGATCATGCACGGCATGCCGGCCGCCTCGCACAGCGCGAAGATCCGGCTCGCGTTCAGGAGGCCGCCCGCCTCGGTGACGTAGACGTTCGCGATGTCGGCGGCGCCGCGGCGGATCACCTCCATGGCGTCGCGCGGGGTGCGGACGCTCTCGTCCGCCATGAGCGGCACGCCGATCGCGCGGCGCACCTCCGCCATCGCGTCCAGCTCGCGCGGCGGCAGCGGCTGCTCGACGAGCTCGAGGTCCCACCGCTCCATCGCGCGGATGAGCCGGATCGCCTCCTTGGCGGTCGGCCAGGCCATGTTGGCGTCGACCCGCAGCCGGATCGCGGGCCCGATCGCCTCGCGCACCCGCTGGACGGCCTCGACATCCCGCGCGGGATCGTTCCCGACCTTCACCTTGATGGTGCGATGGCCCTCGGCGACGCGGGCCCGCGCGTAGTCGGCCATCTGGGCGGGCTCGCCGAACGGCACGGAGTAGCTGAGCGGGATGCGCTCGCGCACCTGCCCGCCGAGAAGGTTGTAGACCGGGGTGTCGAGCGCCTTCCCCACGATGTCCCAGAGCGCCATCTCGATCCCCGCCTTGGCCTCCTCGACGCCGTCCAGCGCGCGGTCCATCTTCTGGATGAGCCAGGCGATGCGGAACGGGTCCTCGCCGATGACCGCGGGACCGAGCGCAGCGTCGACGTCCCGCGCCAGGAGTCGCCCGCGCCGCTTGAACACGGACGAGATCTCGCCGATTCCCGTGATGCCGGCGTCGGTGTCGACGAAGACGAGGGCGTGCTCGGACACGGCCGCGAGCCCGAGCGCCGTCCGCGAGGCGCTCCCGTAGGCGGGCCGGCGCGGGCCCCACACCACCACGGTCCGGACCGCGGTGATCCTCATCGCGCGACGGGACCCGGAGGAGGCGCTAGCCCGGGAGGGCGCGCCGACGGGACGGGAGCGGGCTCGGAGGGGACTGGATCACACGCCTTCCTGGGGCGGCACGTCGCCCGGCTCGTCGTCCCGCTCCGCCGGGTCGGGATCCATCGCGTCCGGGTACTTCACCGGCACGTTCTGCGCGACCCACAGCTTCCAGTCGCTCCACGCGTGGTCGAGCTCGTGGAGGAAGGCCCCGCGCTTCTCCGCGGGCGGCAAGCGGCGGTCGACCACGATCGTCCGCGTGTCCACGTCCCACTCCGCGGCGCGGTCCTCCTTGTCGGGCGTGTCCTGGACGACGGAGATCTCGTAGCCGAATGGCATCTCGACCTTCCGGGGCAGCCGGTAGATGGAGCTCTTGGTCGGCGTCGATTCCGTCATGACCGGCCCACACGGGGGCCCCTGAAGGGGGTCTTGGCCATGCCCGCGAGGATACTGGCCCCCCCGGGGGGCGTCAAATGGCCCCGGACCAGGGGGCAGCCGCCGCGGAGGCCGCGGGGCGGCCCGAACGCGGCAATCGTACTTAACTAGTTATAATATATGACGTTATTTGAGCGGCCTCCCGGCCGGTCCGCCATTCGGGGACCGGCGGCTGAGGGGGCAGGTCGACCGTCCGGGCGTGTCACCGAGGGCCCGGCCCCTGAGTCGCCCCTCGGCACCGTCGGATGCGTGGTAATCGGCGTGCGATCGTCGAAGCGGCGGCCGGGACGGGCCGTCGAACGGGGCTGGTGTTCTCGCCCACGCGCGCGAAGCCCCACGGCGACTAGCGCGAAGCGCCTCACGAGCTCGCGAAGGCGCGGCACGACGGGCGATGCAGCCGAAGTGTGGAATCGCTGGAACCGCTCGGGCAGAGCGGCGCACTGGACGAGGGGTCAGCGCGCGTCAGGCGAGGGGTCTAGCGATACGCTGGTCGCTCGGGACCACGCGGGGCCGCCGCGCCACGAAGGTCCGCGCCGGATGGAGGCGGCGCGTCTCAGTAGAGATCCATGCGGGAAGGTCTAGCGCGTTAGGGCTCCCCGTTGGGCATTTCCATGATGGTGGGCCCCGTGATGGCGCTGCTCGCCCCACCGCAACCGGTCAAGCTCACCGCCAGCAGTCCGATCATCAGCACCGACCAGAGCGCGCGTGGCATCCGCCGTGTCTCCTCGTTCCGCGTCCCATGGGGCGACGCTCGGATTTTTGAGGCGTGGCTCGAAGTGTCGGTTCGTGGTGCAACCGACGTGCCGACGCGGCCCTTTCGAGAACCTCTCGGGAGGCCCAAGAATTCAATAGGATGCACGACGTCCTGGGCGGGAGGTGTCTGAGACGTCGAAGGGGGCTGCTCAAACGCGGCTTAGCTGGCGGTCCCTGTGACAATTCAGGCGTCCGCGCCCGTCCCCGGACTCAGCCAATTCCCCCCCGCATGATCCGTATTGGGAGGTCGGACACAGCCGGGCGAAGACGCCGGGCACAATCGACGGTCGGCACGGGCGAACCGGGCCGCCGGACGTCGCGCCCGAACCGGTGGGCGCGCGAGACGGGATGTCGCACCCCTTGACCGCGGCGCGCTTCAGTTCATCCTGATGATATGCCGCGGAAGCACCTCGATCGCGGCCGGCGAGCGTACGACCGCCGCGCGTGGAAGGACGCCCACGAGCTCCTGTCCCTGGCCGATCGCGAGAGCTCCCTGCGCGCGGCGGACCTCGAGCGGCTCGCGACCGCGGCGTACCTGATCGGACGCGAGACGGAGTTCGACCGCGCGCTCGAGCGCGCTCACCGGGCGTACCGGGACGCGGGCGACCGGCCGCGCGCGGCCCGCTGCGCGTTCTGGATCGGTTTCCACCTCCTCGTGGGCGGCAAGACCGGTCCCTCCACCGGATGGCTCGCGCGGGGTCAGCGACTGCTCGACCAGGAGGGACGAGAGACTGCGGAAGCGGGGTATCTGCTCCTGCCCTTCGCGGAGCAGCATCTCCGGGCAGGCGAGCTGGAGCGGGCTCGCGCGGGCGCCCACGAGGCGGCCGGCTTCGGCACTCGCCTCGGCGAGCGTGACCTGATCGCCGCCGCACGTCACGTCGAGGGACGGGCGCTGCTCGAGATGGGGCGCCTCGAGGAGGGGTTCACGCTTCTCGACGAGGCGATGGTCGCGGTCACGTCCGGCGAGCTCTCTCCGATGATGACCGGTCTCGTCTACTGCAGCGTGATCAACTGCTGCCAGCGCGTCCAGGAGCTCGGCCGCGCTCGCGAGTGGACGGCCGCGCTCAGCCGCTGGTGCCAGGACCAGCGGCAGATGATGATCTTCACCTCGACGTGTCTCGTGCATCGCGCGGAGATCCTGCAGCTCCAGGGCGCGTGGGCCGACGCGCTGGCGGAGGCGAGCAGGGCGTGCCAGCAGCACACCGAGGGGATCCACGAGCATCCGCCCGGCGCGGCGTTCTACCAGCAAGGCGAGATCCTGCGGCTGCGCGGGGAGCTCGACGCTGCCGAGAACGCCTATCGCCGCGCGAGCCGGGCGGGCGCCGAGTCACAGCCGGGGCTCGCGCTGCTCTGGCTGGCGCGGGGGCGCACTCGCGCGGCGGCCGCGGCCATTGGACGCGCGCTCGACGCGACGGTCGAGCCACTCGAGCGCGCACGCTTGTTGCCGGCCCGGATCGAGATCTTGCTGGCCGGACGCGACCACGAAGGCGCCCGGGCCGCCTGCGTCGAGCTCATGGAGGTCGTGGCGAGGTTTCCCACCGGCATGCTGCGGGCGACGGCCGCTCAAGCCCAGGGCGCCGTCGAGCTGGCCGCGGGAAAGGTGCGCGAGGCGCTGGTCCTCCTGCGGCTCGCCTGGAAGGAGTGGCAGGCGCTCGAGATCCCGTACGCGGCGGCCCGCGCGCGCGAGGCGCTCGGCGTCGCCTGCCGCGTGCTCGGCGATCGGGAAGGGGGACGGATGGAGCTCGAGGCGGCGCGGGCAGCCTACGCGAGCCTCGGGGCCCGCCCGGACATCACGCGGGTCGACGCGCTCCTGGTCCATCGGACCGACGCGGGCTCCCACGGTCTCACCCCCCGCGAGGTTCAGGTACTGCGCCTCGTCGCCGCCGGCAAATCCAACAAGGAGGTCGCCGACGCGCTCTCGCTCAGCGTGAAAACGGTCGAGCGCCACGTCGGCAACATCCTGATGAAGCTCGACGTCCCGTCCCGGGCCGCCGCCACGGCCTGGGCCTACGAGCACGAGGTGATCCGCCCGCCCGACTGAGGGAAAACCCTCACGCCCCGCTTCGCCGGCCAGTGAGGGCTCTCCCCGAAGTCGTGACCCCGCATCCCCCCTAGCCTGAAGCCAGGATTCGATCGATGTCCACAAGGGGGGACGCATGGCAACGACGCGACAAGAGCGGCGCTCGCCGCGTGCAGACCAGGAAACGCTCGCTGGTTCCGAAGCCCGTCAGCGGCTGATCGACGCGATGCGGGTGACCGAGCGCCGGATCGACCTCGAAGGGATCCCGACCGCAGTACTGGAGGGCGGCGCCGGGCTGCCGGTCGTAGTGCTGCACGGTCCGGGCGAGTTCGCGGCCAAGTGGTTCGCCGTGATTCCCGAGCTGGTCGAGACCCATCGGGTGATCGCCCCCGACCTGCCCGGCCATGGGGCCTCGGGCGGCGGGGGCCCGATCGACGGCGAGCGGGTGCTCGCGTGGCTGGGCGCCCTGATCGGGCGGACGTGCCCGGTACCGCCGGCGCTCGTGGGACACGTCGTGGGCGGCGCCATCGCCGTCCGCTTCGCCGCGCGGTCCGGCCACCGAGTGGAACGCCTCGTCCTTGCCGACGCGCTCGGCCTGTCGGCGTTCCGGCCGGCCGTCGAGTTCGAGGCGGCGCTCGGCGAGTTTCTGCAGAGCCCGACGCCCGAGACCTTCGATGGCCTCTGGGCGCGCTGTGCGTTCGACCTGGACGCCCTCCGCGAGCGGCTCGGAGAGCGCTGGCGGGTCCTCAGGGCATACGCACTCGATCGCGCGCGCACGCCGACAGCCCTGGCCGCCATGCAGGGCCTCATGGCGGCGTTCGGCATGCCGGCCATTCCCGAAGCCGAGCTCGAGGCGATCACGGTCCCCACGTTCCTGATCTGGGGCCGGCATGACCTCGCGACGCCGCTGGCCGTCGCGCAGGCCGCGAGCGCGCGCTACGGCTGGCCGCTCGAGGTCATCGAGGGCGCGGCGGACGATCCGCCCCTCGAGCAGCCCCGGGCATTCCTAGCTGCGCTGCGGCGCGCCCTCGGAGAGCGCTGGTGAGCGCCCGACGGTACGACGCCATCGTGGTGGGAGCCCGCTGCGCGGGCTCCCCGACCGCCATGCTCCTCGCCCGCCGCGGCTACGAGGTGCTCCTCGTGGACCGGGCGACCTTTCCCAGCGACACGATATCGACCCACCTCGTCCATCCGCCGGGCGTGGCGGCGCTCAGACGCTGGGGCCTGCTCGATCGCCTGCTGACCAGCGGCTGCCCGCCGATCCACACCTACGTCTTCGACTTCGGACCGTTCACGCTGGCCGGCGCCCCCGGGACGGCCGAGGAGCCCCTCGCCTACGCCCCGCGACGGACCGTGCTGGACGAGATCCTCGTCGATGCCGCGAGCAAGGCCGGCGCCGAGGTCCGCCAGGGGTTCACCGTCGACGAGATCCTTCTGGAGGGCGCGCGGGTCGTCGGCATCCGCGGCCACGGTCCCGGCGAGCCGCCCGTCACCGAGCGTGCGCGCGTGGTCGTCGGGGCCGACGGTCTTCGGTCGCTCGTCGCGCGAGCCGTGAACGCGGAGCCATACAACGAGAAGCCGCCGCTCCTGGCGGCGTACTACACGTACTGGAGCGGGCTGCCCATGGACGGGCGCTTCGTGGACTGGGTCTTGCCGAACCGGGGCATGGCGGCGTGGCCCACCCACGACGATCTGACCCTCGTGATCGTGGGATGGCCCTTCGCGGAGTTCGCCGCCCGGCGGAATGACGTCGAGGGCAACTACCTCGCCGTGGTCGAGCAGGTGCCCGCCTTCGCCGAGCGCATGCGCGCCGCCAGGCGCGAGGAGCGCTTCGCCGGGATGCCGGTCCCGAACTATTTCCGGCGTCCGTACGGACCCGGCTGGGCGCTGGTCGGCGATGCCGGCTACAACAAGGACTTCATCACGGCCCAGGGGATCAGTGACGCCTTCCGCGACGCCGAGCTGTGCGCGACGGCACTCGCCGAGAGCTTCTCGGAAGCCCACGCGTTCGAGGACGCGATGGGCCGATATCAGTCAACACGCGACCGGCATGTGCTGTCGATGTACGAGTTCACCGCAGAGCTCGCGACCCTCCAGCCCCCGCCGCCGGAACTCGAGCGGGTGCTCGCGGCGGCCCAGGGCAACCCGGAGGCGATGGATGGCTTTGCCCGCACCGCCGCCGGGGTGATCTCGCCGGCCGACTACTTCTCGGAGGCCAACGTCGCGCGCATTCTCGGCATGGCCCAGGCCTCCGGAAAGCGCGCGGGCCGTGGACGCCGCGCCTAGGGACCACGAGCCGGGGACCGCCGCTAGCGAAGCACCGCGCTCCCGAATACCGATCATCGGCGGACGATCACTGGGCTGGCGCCGGCGCGAGAACCCTGCCCTGGAACTGCGGCGCCGGCGTAAGACGCCCCGACCGGCCGCGCGACCGTGCGCGCCCGGCTGCTGGCCTACGTGCCCTCGCGCCAGCTCGCCGCGTACGCGACCTGGCGAGGGCTCGGCGCGTCGAGGCGCACGCCGAGCGAGGCCAGCTTGAGCCGCGCGATCTCGGCATCCAGCGCCGCGGGCAGCTCGTAGACCGCGGGACGCAGGCCGGGTGACTCGCGCACCAGCCATTCCGTGGCCAGCGCCTGGGCGGCGAACGACATGTCCATCACCGACGCGGGGCTCGCCTCCGCCACGGCCTGGCCGACCAGACGCCCCTGCCCCAGCAGGTAAACACGCTGGCCCGTGGGCAGGAGGAACTCCTCCACGCCGTCGCGCAGCGACTCCCGGCCCACCGCCGACTCGCGCAACGCGCGCACGTCGATCTCCACGTCGAAGTGGCCGCTGTTGCAGAGGATCACGCCGTCCTTGAGCGCGGCGAAGTGCTCGGGGCCGAGGATGGCGATGCCGCCGGTGGCGGTGACGATCAGGTCCGCCTCCGCGGCGGCCTCGGCCATGGGCAGCACGCGATAGCCCTCCATCAGCGCCTCGAGGGCGGGGATGGGCGCGATCTCCGTCACGATGACCTGCGCGCCCATGCCACGCAGGCGCAGCGCGATGCCCCGCCCGACCCAGCCGTAGCCCGCGACCACCGCGACCTTGCCGGCGAGCAGCGCGTTGGTCGCGCGCAGGATGCCGTCGATCGTGTTCTGCCCGGTGCCGTAGCGGTTGTCGAAGAGGCGCTTGGTGGGCGTGTCGTTGACCGCGACCGCGGGGAAGCGCAGCAGGCCCTCGGCGGCGAGCGCGCGCACGCGGCGCACGCCGGCGGTGGTCTCCTCCAGCGCGCCCAGCAGCCCGGGCCCGCCCGGCGGGCGCTCGTGGAGGACGGCGATGAGATCAGCTCCGTCGTCCATGATCACCCGCGGCTGGTGGGCGAGCACCTGGTCGACGTGGCGGCGATAGGTGTCGAGGTCCTCGTCGTAGCGCGCGTACACCGCGAGCCCGTGGTCGCGCACGAGGTGGGCGCAGACGTCGTCGCGCGTCGAGAGCGGGTTGGAAGCGCAGAGCGCGAGCTCGGCGCCCGCGGCCTGCAGCGTGCGCAGCAGCACCGCGGTCTCGGTGGTGATGTGGAGGCTCACTCCGATGCGCAGGCCGTCCAGCGGCCGCTCCCGTGCGAATCGCTCGCGCACCTGGCGGAGCACCGGCATCTGCCGCTCCGCCCAGTCCGTGCGCCGCCGGCCGCGCTCGGCCAGTCGGGGATCCGCGATGTCCGAAGCGTTCACCCTCACCCGCGTCGTCGGCATCCCGCTCTCCATTCGGGGGCGCGCGGCCCGGAGTCCCGCGCGCCCGTGTCTCGCGCTACGCGGCGCGGCCGCCCGCGCCAAGCAGCCGCTGCGCCTTGGCACGCTCCCAGTCCAGCCAGTGCACGCGCGCGCCTCCCGCAGCCGGCGCGCGCTCCATGAGCCCCATCAGCACGCGCCCCAGGGCGCGCGCCCGCGTCTCGCCGCCGCGCAGCTCCGCCGCCGCGCGCGCCTCCAGCTCGGCCCACGCCGGCTCCGACATGGCGACGCGCAGTGCCCGGCTCAGCCAGGCCCGCGGCAGGAGCGGAAACAGCGGGCGCAACCCGCGCGTCTGCGTCGCGCCCCGCCGGCGGCCGAGCCGGTCGAGCTGTGTCATGAAAGCGATATATCACGTACGTACGTATGTGTCAAGCGGCCAACTCAGCCGATCCCGCGCGTATTAGCTCACCATCAGGGAACCTCCTCGAGGTGGGCGACGCGTGAGACCTGCGCGAATGGAGCGGGCGTGGAGAGTGGCGAGAGTCGCGCCTGGAGGGTCGAACCCCGGCCCCGGCAGAAGTGCGAACACGGGCACTCCGCGACCCACCGCGACAGAGTGCGACGCTGCACGACGGGACGCGGGGGTACGGCGCATCGTGGTATTGCGCGCCTGGTACTCCTCATTTGGATGCCGAACCGGCACTAAGACCGGCCGCCTGGGGCACCTCGACACGCTCCGGTCCGACCCCAGGGGGCTGTCGCTGGCAAATTTCGAGCTCGCAAAGAGGCGGAGGCTGACAATTCTCGGCCATCGCCCCAGGCCCTGAAGCCGCCAAGCCAAGCCAAAGGCGCTGTTTGCGGGCAATCCCGTACCCAGTCCGGCCCTGGCATGACTCCCGCATCAAGCACCGCCATGCGCGACTTCGGCATGAGATGGTGGCTGGCTCTTCGGGACCCAGTCGCCCACCTTCATCCCAGCTTCTTCCTGATGCCGGACGACTGGTTGTATGCCGCCCTGTTGACGGCATGGATCGTCCTCGTCGCTGTGGTCACCTATCTCTTGCTCGGCTGGGCCAGCGCGGCGGCGCTCATCGCCGTCGTCGGTCTCTTCGGCCTCGGCACGGTGGCGATTCAGTCTCGCCAGTCCCGTCGACCCGACCGCGTGTAGCCTTGGCCGTGGGGCCGGCAGACGTCGCCGCCTCCGGGTAGCGACTCCACCGAACCGAAGCCCTCGGCGAGAGACCTCAGTCTCCCGCATTCGCCTTGTTAATCCTCACCACGTTCACGTTGGCGATAGCCTGCACGGCACCATCCCCGGCGCTGGTGTAGTACACGCGCGGATAGACGGCAATCTTCGGCTTACAGGCCGCTGTCGTGCGCACGATCGCCCTGCCCTCAGCGAGCGCCAGGCCCGGGCGGCAGGTCGCATTGCAGGTGACGATCGCGTTCCTGACGTCACGCGAGCAGTGGTCCCACGTTTCACCCGGCTCAACCGTCTGCGTCGTGGTACACGCCAGGGTGCCGTCGCCGAGCAGGAAATCCACGGACGTCGGGCATGACTGGGTTCCCTGGTTGGTCACGCTGATCACGGTGCACGTCTGGATCGCGCCACCCGTCACGGATTTCATGAAGGTCACAAGCCAGACTGGGACCTCCACGGGCCCGACTGCCAATGCCTTCTCGAGGGGGGAACTAGCGTCTCCGTCGCTTCCGTCGTCCTCGACGGCCAGGACGACGGGAACCAACGAGCCGGAGAAGAGCAGCGCGGCCAGGACGACTGCCAGTGGGCGGCGATGTTTCATGGCTTTCTCCTTCGTGCTACCCGTTGGTCGTGTAACCCGCGAATGCTGCGCGACCACGCCGCACTTGAGATTCGATGGCTAGGGTGTGGGCCGAGCCGCGCGAGGACCGGAACGCGAGTTTCCCATAGGACGACACCGGGCGGACCACTACGACGCAGATCGGCATGCCGGCGGGCGGCGTGGCCGGCCGCGCGGCGGCGGCGATGACGAGCGGCCCGCGGTAGTGCGTCGTCCAGCTCCGCCTCCACCGTCTTCTCGCCGCTCGCGATCAGCGACGCCCAGGGCTGGCCGACGACGAGCGCCCGATACGCGGTCCGCCCGCGTCGGTACGAACGGCGGTACACCGACACTCGCGTCATTCAGCGTCATGCGTCCTCACCTCGCTCGCTCCGCGGGCCCCGGCTCGGCGTCGCAAGTGCGCCCAGTCGTGAGCGAAACCCGCGATTGGCGGGGGTGCGAAGGTGGCGCGCCTGGAGGGAATCGAACCCCCGACCCACGGCTTAGAAGTGCGGCGCGGGCGATAGCGACTGTTTGTGACCGAGTATGACGACGCCATACCAGATGCAAAGATAGCCCTACTACCGAGTGCGCGCGATAGGGACCGGCGCAGCCTCAAGATGATGCCGAACCGGCACCTAAAACCGGCACTGGTGCTGTAACACGCTCACAGCGCCTCCTAGCCCCGCTGGCGAGGCGCTAGAGCCGCTACCTGGCACCCGGGTCCCGCCGCCGTCAGACCCCGAGCCCCCGGTGGGTTCGCGACGCTGAGCCGTCGTGCGACCTGCACCGCGCAAAAAAGCCGCTCGCGGCTGCGTTGGGACGCAGTACGTGCAGGCAATCCCCATTGAGGCGAGACTACGAGTCCTCCCGTCTTGCCGCAAGTGAGGGCGTAGCCCGATCCGCGAGCGTCATCCCTAGAAGCGACAGCTCCCGCCCGCGCCGGTTTGACAGATCCGTTCGCCCATGAGTGGGGAGAAGTCTTTGCGGGTGTCTTTGCGGACGCGGCGCGGGCGGCGTTATCCCTCCCAGCCTCCACGGCCCAAAGCGAGACTCGCCTCACGCTTGGACCACCGGAGCTGGGATGGGCGATCCAATCGTCGATGCGGCAGACGCGGCGGTCATACAGCTTCGGCACCGAGTCGCCCGCGTAGCACATCCAACTGTTGCTGAATCTGCGCGATCCGAATGAGTTGCGTCGAAAGACCCTTGCGAACCTCGCTCATTTCGCGGTCTAGCCGTTCGATCATCGTCATCGTGAGTCTTCGGCTCGACCTCTCCATGAGTCCCCGCCGTCCAGGGAGGCCCCTGGCTCCCGTGTCACCTCGGGCACCCTGCGCCCCCCGAGGTCCCGAAGGGCCTGGGGGCCGGTGAGTCCGGTGCGCCCGCGTCGGCCTTGGGCGCCCTTCGATCCGCATAGTCCGACCAATCGTCTTCCCATGACCTACCCTCCGTAGCCTGCCGTCTGTGGGTCCACCCATCGTGGGGCCTCGCCATCGTTCATGCCACTGACTCCGTTATCGTCCCCGCCGCTCATGGCCATCGGACTTCCGCCTAGACGCAGCATACGCGGTTGCAATAGCGTGCATGTCCGTGGGTCAAGAGGATCACGCCGAGCGGCGCGTTGTGACGCGACTCAAGCGCGACTGAGTCCGATGCCCAACGAACAGCGCATCAGGGCGCTGGCGCGGAACATCCTTCGGGCGGGCCTGATGCCCCGGCGCGACCCCGATGGCACATGAGGCGGCAAGGGGATCGATGCGCCCTGCGCGATTTGCGGGGAGCGCATCAGGCCCGACCAACTGGAGTACGAGCTACAGTTCGGGCAGGAAGGCGCCACACCCGACGTGGACCTGTTCCATCTCCACCTTCGCTGCTTCGCGGGATGGGAGATGGAGCGCACGAAGCCCACCAGCGATAGCGACACCCCATGAAGCGAACGACGGAAGCGAGATGCCCCAACTGCCGCAGTAACCACGTCCGACGCATCGGCGGGGCCGAGGTCTTCGACGCCCCGCACACTGGGGCCACGCCCTCGATGGAGGTCTGGTTCTGTGACGCGTGTGAGAGCGGCTTTATCAAGGTGCCCCGCTAGCCACGCGGCAGGTCCGAGACAGACCAGGCTTCGTTGACTCTTCGACTATCGAGTTAGCGTAGCCGATCCACTGGTCAATCCGACGCAGCCAGTCGCCCCGGTGCCGAGGCGCGGCGCGGAATGCATCGTGCGCCCGTAGTCATCGGTTGTCAGGGCGGGAGGCGGGCCGCTGGAAGGCCGCCAGCCATGAACCGCCGAAGTGAGTTGATCTGACCTGGGCAAATGGTCACCTCCCCGCCGCTCTGCGGGGCTTCGCGACACGTCACACTGTCGAGCCGCGTCAAAACTGGCACCGCACCGCGTAGCCATGAGGACAGCAGGACGCGACGCGTCTGCCTGACGCGGCCAGCCACGCTTGGCCCTGCTGTAAGGGCTGCGGAAGCGCGCTCCCGAATCGCACACAGTCTTGCGAAGACGTGTGAAAAGATTTGCGTATGTCCTGGCCCGCTTATTGCCCTGATGAGGAATTGCCGTATGGAGAAACCTCTTTTGATTCACCCACAGAAGGGGAAGTAACTCGGCTGAACACCCCCTCAGCCACAAGGAGCGATGCATGAAGCAATGCGCTATCTTCCTCGTCGTCCTGACCCTGTTCGTACTGCCGGGGGCGGGTGTCGGCGTCGCCGACGCGGTCCCGACCCCGCTCACGCTCGTCGGCCCGATTCAGAGCGACATTCTGGGGCCGCAGAGCACCAGCAACCCCTGCATCATCGCGGCTACGCAATGTCAGCAGCCGGCCTCGATGGGGTTCAACAACTTCACGTCGGACGGGAATACCCCGACCTACAACATGTTCAGCACCGATCCCACGGCGACCGTGGCCGATGGGGTGCAGGGGACTCCGTACACCGTCAGCCAGATCACCGACCTCGTCTCCGACACCTTCTTCGTGGCGATCGATGTGAACACGTCGAAGGGCGAGGAGACGCTCCTGAAGTTTGAGGTGATCGACACCACGACGAACACCGTCCTCTACGACTACACCGGCCCGACGCCGATCGGGAACATCGCGAACAACGGGAACGGCTTCGGCGACTTCGCGCTCGGCATCGTGGACCTCTCGGGCGTGGCGGACACCGACGGCATCCTGTTTCACGCGCAGTGGTCCGGGGCGAGCGCCGGGGGCGAGTCGTTCTTCCTCGTCAACGTGGAGGCGTGCCCTGACTGTCGCGCGACGCAGACCGCCGTCGTCCCAGAGCCGGCCACGCTATTTCTTCTGGGCTCCGGCCTCGTGGGACTCGGGCCGTGGGCTCGGAGGCGCTTCCTCGGGCGAGGCGCCAGCTGAGCCTCGACCCCTATTGTTGCGGTCCAGAGGGCCGGGCGTCGCCGACGTCCGGCCCTCTTCATCTCTGCCTTGGTGCGAGATCGCCCTACCGCTTCGGCTCGTAAATCTCTGATACCGCCCGTGAGACGATGAGACCCACCAAGGCGCGGTCGCTCAGGATCGTTGCCGCCATCTACGCGCGCAAGAGCACCGGGCAGGTACTACTCCTGGCTTTGACGACCCTCACGCTCGCAGGTTGCGCGGACGACTATTCCGGCAGCGCGGCGTGCAGGGAGAGCGTCGGCCGTTCTTCCACCGGGGATAGGCGCATAACGGACATCGGACCTGTCAAGGCGAAGGGCGCGAACGGCACTATCTCGGGGCACGGCCGGGAGAGCGACATGGTGGAAAATCCCAATGCGGTCCTCGGCAGGGAAGCGATGTCGCGCAACTTCACCTTCACATGCTTCGTGACGCGTGACGGCGCGGGTTGGAAGGTTGACCGTGTCGATATCAAGGGGACGTCGGACTCTGGGTGGACTATAAACCCAAAAGCCGACGACGATCAGCCCTCGCAGAGTAACGTCGCGGAAAAGTATAAGCCGGGAGCGACCGGGGCCGGGTTGCCGGGTCAAGGACCATGCCCAGGATCAAACTTCCGGCGGCCAATGTCGGGGGTGTGGTCGGCAGTCGTGAGGGCGGGCGGGGGGCCGAAGAAAAACGGCACGCCACGCGGGGGATGGCGCGGCCGTGAGGTCGAACTCGTAGAGCGTGTCCCGGCCCTCGATGCGGGCCACGACGACACGCGGTAGGTCGGGTAGCCGCCCGCAAATGGCGGCATCGGGCATCCATAGGCTCGGTGAACGTTCCGCTCCTCGTCCGTCGCCAGTCGGACACGCGCGGGCCGAATGCGGAAGTAGAGCCGGATGGGATCGAGCCGGTCCTCGGTCACCGCAAGCGTCTCCACGCCAAGGGATCGGAGCTTCTCGGACGTGCCGCCCAACTGGGCGACGTGCCGGCGGCAGAATGGTCACCGGCCGACGGTGCGGAGCAACACCAGAAGCAGCGGTGAACGCCCGCGGTAATCGGCCAGCGACACGAACCCCTCATCGGGAACGGTCGGTAGCGTGAAGTTGGGCGCCGGCTCGCCTGGCTGGAGCGGCGGTCGAGACTGAATCGTCGCCATGCCTCTTGTCACTCCCTTCCAACGAGCGGTGCGGCGCCCGTTTAGCAGAAATCTCCGCTATCGACCCCGCCGCGCTCGGTCTCATGGCATTGTGAGAAGCCGCGACCCACCCCACGCAGATGTGCGGCGATCCCCACCTTGACGAGCCTCTGGATCCGTCAGCTACGAGCAGCACTCTCTAGCCCGCCACTGCTCGAGAACACCGCTGATGAGCCCCGCTCGCCGTGTCCGCTACCGCCGGGCACCTGGACCGCTCGCACGGTCCGGACACGCGCCGGCCCTGTGCGTCTGCCATCGCAGGTTTTCGTGCCAGGCGGGCGACGTTCCGTGTTCGATCGCTTGCATTGCTGGCGGCGCCGCGCTCGGGGATCCTGCTGCCCAGACACGGCGAGGTGATGCCACCGGGAGTGCGAGTCCGGGACGATCGGCTTCGCCAGGAGGCCTGGGCTGTGCGCAGCCATCGGCGAGACAGACCGGGCGCCATCCCTACCGCGAGCCCGACTTCGGGCGAGCAGCGGAGCCACGGCGTGGCGGTGTCCCTCCGAAGTGGCCGCTGACCTGGCCGTTCGTCGCCGCTGCACAAGGATGCACGCCCGAAACCAGGGCCGAGTCGCCGGTGAGGAATGCGCGTCTGGCTCTG